>NZ_CP029482.1:4800000-6225000 GCF_003151075.1 Pseudomonas sp. 31-12 | reverse complement strand
TGAAATAGATCCTGAAACCGTATGCGTACAAGCAGTGGGAGCCCACTTTGTTGGGTGACTGCGTACCTTTTGTATAATGGGTCAGCGACTTATTTTCAGTGGCGAGCTTAACCGAATAGGGGAGGCGTAGCGAAAGCGAGTCTTAATAGGGCGTCTAGTCGCTGGGAATAGACCCGAAACCGGGCGATCTATCCATGGGCAGGTTGAAGGTTGGGTAACACTAACTGGAGGACCGAACCGACTACCGTTGAAAAGTTAGCGGATGACCTGTGGATCGGAGTGAAAGGCTAATCAAGCTCGGAGATAGCTGGTTCTCCTCGAAAGCTATTTAGGTAGCGCCTCATGTATCACTGTAGGGGGTAGAGCACTGTTTCGGCTAGGGGGTCATCCCGACTTACCAAACCGATGCAAACTCCGAATACCTACAAGTGCCGAGCATGGGAGACACACGGCGGGTGCTAACGTCCGTCGTGAAAAGGGAAACAACCCAGACCGTCAGCTAAGGTCCCAAAGTTATGGTTAAGTGGGAAACGATGTGGGAAGGCTTAGACAGCTAGGAGGTTGGCTTAGAAGCAGCCACCCTTTAAAGAAAGCGTAATAGCTCACTAGTCGAGTCGGCCTGCGCGGAAGATGTAACGGGGCTCAAACCATACACCGAAGCTACGGGTATCACTTAGGTGATGCGGTAGAGGAGCGTTCTGTAAGCCTGTGAAGGTGAGTTGAGAAGCTTGCTGGAGGTATCAGAAGTGCGAATGCTGACATGAGTAACGACAATGGGTGTGAAAAACACCCACGCCGAAAGACCAAGGTTTCCTGCGCAACGTTAATCGACGCAGGGTTAGTCGGTCCCTAAGGCGAGGCTGAAAAGCGTAGTCGATGGAAAACAGGTTAATATTCCTGTACTTCTGGTTATTGCGATGGAGGGACGGAGAAGGCTAGGCCAGCTTGGCGTTGGTTGTCCAAGTTTAAGGTGGTAGGCTGGAATCTTAGGTAAATCCGGGATTCTAAGGCCGAGAGCTGATGACGAGTGTTCTTTTAGAACACGAAGTGGTTGATGCCATGCTTCCAAGAAAAGCTTCTAAGCTTCAGGTAACCAGGAACCGTACCCCAAACCGACACAGGTGGTTGGGTAGAGAATACCAAGGCGCTTGAGAGAACTCGGGTGAAGGAACTAGGCAAAATGGCACCGTAACTTCGGGAGAAGGTGCGCCGGTGAGGGTGAAGCATTTACTGCGTAAGCCCATGCCGGTCGAAGATACCAGGCCGCTGCGACTGTTTATTAAAAACACAGCACTCTGCAAACACGAAAGTGGACGTATAGGGTGTGACGCCTGCCCGGTGCCGGAAGGTTAATTGATGGGGTTAGCTAACGCGAAGCTCTTGATCGAAGCCCCGGTAAACGGCGGCCGTAACTATAACGGTCCTAAGGTAGCGAAATTCCTTGTCGGGTAAGTTCCGACCTGCACGAATGGCGTAACGATGGCGGCGCTGTCTCCACCCGAGACTCAGTGAAATTGAAATCGCTGTGAAGATGCAGTGTATCCGCGGCTAGACGGAAAGACCCCGTGAACCTTTACTATAGCTTTGCACTGGACTTTGAATTTGCTTGTGTAGGATAGGTGGGAGGCTTTGAAGCGTGGACGCCAGTTCGCGTGGAGCCAACCTTGAAATACCACCCTGGCAACTTTGAGGTTCTAACTCAGGTCCGTTATCCGGATCGAGGACAGTGTATGGTGGGTAGTTTGACTGGGGCGGTCTCCTCCTAAAGAGTAACGGAGGAGTACGAAGGTGCGCTCAGACCGGTCGGAAATCGGTCGTAGAGTATAAAGGCAAAAGCGCGCTTGACTGCGAGACAGACACGTCGAGCAGGTACGAAAGTAGGTCTTAGTGATCCGGTGGTTCTGTATGGAAGGGCCATCGCTCAACGGATAAAAGGTACTCCGGGGATAACAGGCTGATACCGCCCAAGAGTTCATATCGACGGCGGTGTTTGGCACCTCGATGTCGGCTCATCACATCCTGGGGCTGAAGCCGGTCCCAAGGGTATGGCTGTTCGCCATTTAAAGTGGTACGCGAGCTGGGTTTAGAACGTCGTGAGACAGTTCGGTCCCTATCTGCCGTGGACGTTTGAGATTTGAGAGGGGCTGCTCCTAGTACGAGAGGACCGGAGTGGACGAACCTCTGGTGTTCCGGTTGTCACGCCAGTGGCATTGCCGGGTAGCTATGTTCGGAATAGATAACCGCTGAAAGCATCTAAGCGGGAAACTAGCCTCAAGATGAGATCTCACTGGGACCTTGAGTCCCCTGAAGGGCCGTCGAAGACTACGACGTTGATAGGTTGGGTGTGTAAGCGCTGTGAGGCGTTGAGCTAACCAATACTAATTGCCCGTGAGGCTTGACCATATAACACCCAAGCAATTTGCTTGCTTCGAGCCCAAAGGCGAAAGAGCACCAGATTGCGGTGTGTGAAGACGAAACGAACCGAAAGTTCGAGATACTCACAAAACACCAAGCTGTCACATACCCATTCGCTGGAGCGTGAACCCGCAAGGGCCCACGACCTGGCTACCGAATTTCTTGACGACCATAGAGCATTGGAACCACCTGATCCCATCCCGAACTCAGCAGTGAAACGATGCATCGCCGATGGTAGTGTGGGGTTTCCCCATGTGAGAGTAGGTCATCGTCAAGATTAAATTCCGAAACCCCAATTGCGAAAGCAATTGGGGTTTTGTTTTGCCCGCAGGAAATCTGGCCCTCGGGGTTTCTATGCAACGGCTCGGGGCATGGCTATCATGCGGGCCTCATTGTGAGGCGAGACTTGCATGCTGACGTTGTTAAAGCTTCTTAAGGATGGCAAGTTCCATTCGGGTCAGGCCCTGGGCATCGCCCTGGGTATCAGTCGTAGTGCGGTATGGAAGCAGCTACAGCATTTGGAGGCTGAGCTCGGCTTGTCCATTCACAAGGTGCGCGGTCGTGGTTATCAATTGGCTGCGCCATTGACGCTGCTTGATCCTGTCGACATAAAAGAACAGGCGCCCTCGTGTGGCTGGCCTATTCTGCTCTTCCACTCAATTGACTCCACTAACGCTGAAGCTCTGCGCGCAATTGAGCGTGGCCAGGCCGCGCCCTTTTTGGTGCTTTCCGAGCGGCAGACTGCGGGGCGCGGCCGGCGTGGACGAAATTGGGCCAGTCCTTTCGCGGAAAACATCTATTACAGTCTCGTATTACGCATCGAAGGTGGTATGCGTCAGCTTGAAGGGCTGAGTCTTGTGGTTGGGCTTGCTGTTATGCAAGCCTTGAGAGATCTCGGCATTCCGGGCGCGGGCTTGAAGTGGCCAAACGATGTTTTGGTTGGCCAGAAAAAGATTGCCGGGATATTGCTCGAGTTGGTGGGTGATCCTGCTGATGTGTGTCATGTGGTGCTGGGTGTTGGAATTAATGTGAACATGCAGGCGACCGATGAGATTGATCAGCAGTGGACATCCATGCGGCTGGAGGCGGGCAGGATGTTTGATCGCAATCACCTCGTCGCGCATTTAGGATTGATGCTTCAGAAGTATCTGGCTCGCCATCAGATCGATGGTTTTTCCGCCATCCAGCGGGAATGGGAACAGAACCACCTTTGGCACGGGCGCGCAGTCACGCTGATTGCTGGAGTTAGTCAGATAGATGGTGAGGTGTTGGGTGTCGACAGTCAGGGTGCCTTGCGCTTGAAGGTAAATGGTGTGGAAAAAGTATTTAGTGGTGGTGAGCTCAGCCTGAGGTTGCGTGATGATTCTTGAGCTCGACTGCGGAAACAGTTTCATAAAGTGGCGTGTTCTCCATGCGGATGCCAAACGGGTGTTTGGTGAGGGCGTGGTGGATTCGGATCTCGCATTGCTGGAAAGCCTGAACAGGCTTGAAGGGCTGGCCCTCAAACAGTGCCGGTTGGTCAGCGTCAGAACGACCGAAGAGACTGCAGCGTTGACATCTCTTCTGGCGAAAGCGTTCTCTGTGTCCGCGATATGCGCAGCGCCGGCGCGTGAAATGGCTGGTGTGCGAAATGGATACGAGGAGTTCGAGCGGTTGGGGCTTGATCGCTGGCTGGCGATGCTCGGTGGATTTAACCTGGCCGCAGGAGCATGCCTGGTGCTCGATTTTGGCACCGCTGTGACTGCTGACTTCATTGCGGGAGATGGAGAGCATCTTGGCGGGTTTATTTGCCCAGGCATGCCTTTGATGCGCAACCAGTTACGAACCCATACCCGCAAGATTCGCTATGGCGATATTGCTGCCGAGCGCGCGCTGGAAAGCCTTGCTCCTGGCCGCACAACGGTCGAGGCGGTTGAGCGAGGATGTTCGCTTATGTTGAGGGGCTTCGTCCTGACTCAGCTGGAAATGGCGCGTGGCTATTGGGGGGAAGATTTTGCTGTATTTCTCACCGGAGGTGATGCAGCGCTCGTCTCTGAAATCGTACCTGATGCCAGGCGGGTTCCAGACCTGGTGTTTGTAGGTCTGGCGATGGCATGTCCTTTGTCTTGAGGTTTTTATGCGTTGGTTGTTCCTTTTGCTGCTTGTGCTCAATGTCTTCTATTACATCTGGCATCAACAAGAGGCGCCGCTGCGTGCGAAAGATGTAACTCCCTTGAGTTTGTATCGAGGATCACAGCAGGACATTCGCTTGTTGAGCGAGGCGACTAATACGGCTCGTGAGAAAGGGAAGTCGGCATCAGTGGGCGGTGGATGTCTCTATTTGGGTGGCTTCACTCGTCAAGAGACCGCGCAAGCTGCTGAGCGACGATTGAGTGGGATGGATATCAGGTTTCAATCCTTGCCGAAAGACTCTTCAGATTCGGTGGGTTACTGGCTCCGCATAGCGCCCGAAAGCCGGCGTTTAGTGGATGATCTTCAGCTGCTAAACCTTTCCAAAGATTTCAATGAGTTAAAACATAAAATAATGCCCTGCGAGGGGGTTGCGCCTGCGGAATAGTTTGCATAGAATGGCGCCCGCTTCGCAGTGAAGACCTTTAACGGTCAACGGTGCAAGGCGGTGTCAACGCAGCTAACCTCAGGTTTTTAATGAGAAAATGCTTGACAGAAGGTCGGCATGATATAGAATGCCGGCTCGCTTAGGAGGGGTTCCCGAGCGGCCAAAGGGATCAGACTGTAAATCTGACGTCTACGACTTCGAAGGTTCGAATCCTTCCCCCTCCACCATTTTTAGCGAGAGCTGCAAGCTCCGCGGGTATAGTTTAGTGGTAGAACCTCAGCCTTCCAAGCTGATGATGCGGGTTCGATTCCCGCTACCCGCTCCAAGTTTGCAGGTCCTGCAAAGCGTTACGCTCTTGTAGCTCAGTTGGTAGAGCACACCCTTGGTAAGGGTGAGGTCAGCGGTTCAAATCCGCTCAAGAGCTCCATATAACAAGGCAGATATGAAAATATCTGCCTTTGTTTTAATGGTTGGTATTACTGCTTAATTTTTCTGCTGGGGGTTGCTTCGATGGCTAAGGAAAAGTTCGAACGTAATAAGCCGCACGTCAACGTAGGCACCATTGGTCACGTCGACCACGGTAAAACTACCCTGACCGCTGCGCTGACCCGTGTCTGCTCCGAAGTGTTCGGTTCGGCAAAGGTTGATTTCGACAAAATCGATAGCGCCCCAGAAGAAAAAGCACGTGGTATCACCATTAACACTGCTCACGTTGAATACGATTCGGCCGTGCGTCACTACGCACACGTAGACTGCCCAGGTCACGCCGATTACGTAAAGAACATGATTACCGGTGCTGCTCAGATGGATGGTGCTATCCTGGTTTGCTCGGCCGCTGATGGTCCGATGCCGCAAACCCGTGAGCACATTCTGTTGTCCCGCCAGGTTGGCGTTCCGTACATCGTTGTCTTCCTGAACAAGGCTGACATGGTTGACGATGCGGAGCTGCTGGAGTTGGTTGAGATGGAAGTGCGCGATTTGCTGAGCACTTACGACTTCCCGGGTGATGACACTCCGATCATCATCGGTTCGGCGCTGATGGCGTTGAATGGTCAAGACGACAACGAGATGGGTACTACTGCCGTCAAGAAGTTGGTCGAGACTCTGGATACTTATATTCCGCAGCCTGAGCGTGCTATTGATAAGCCGTTCCTGATGCCGATCGAGGATGTGTTCTCGATCTCCGGTCGCGGCACTGTTGTGACTGGTCGTGTTGAGCGTGGCATTGTCCGCATTCAGGAGGAGGTTGAGATTGTTGGTCTGCGTGACACTGTCAAAACTACTTGCACTGGTGTTGAGATGTTCCGCAAGCTGCTCGACGAAGGTCGTGCTGGCGAGAACTGCGGCGTTCTGCTGCGCGGTACCAAGCGTGATGATGTTGAGCGTGGCCAGGTTCTGGTCAAGCCAGGCACCGTCAAGCCGCATACCAAGTTCACGGCTGAGGTTTACGTTCTGAGCAAGGAAGAGGGTGGGCGTCATACCCCGTTCTTCAAGGGTTACCGTCCGCAGTTCTACTTCCGTACTACTGATGTGACTGGTAACTGCGAATTGCCAGAAGGCGTTGAAATGGTGATGCCAGGTGACAACATTCAGATGACTGTCACTCTGATCAAAACCATCGCGATGGAAGATGGCTTGCGTTTCGCTATCCGTGAAGGCGGTCGTACCGTCGGCGCTGGTGTTGTGGCCAAGGTTATCGAGTAAATTGTTGTAATGTCTTTTTCGGGCCGGCATAATGGTCGGCCTGATTTTGTTTTAGGTCAGTAGCTCAATTGGCAGAGCGACGGTCTCCAAAACCGTAGGTTGGGGGTTCGATTCCCTCCTGACCTGCCAGATTCACTTGGTGTGTCTGGCTTTCTTTTCACAGGATCTTCATAGATGACTCCTAAAGCTGAAGCTCAAGGCTCTCGCTTCGATCTGCTCAAGTGGCTTGTAGTAGTCGCCTTGGTGGTTGTTGGCGTTGTTGGCAATCAGTATTACTCTGCTTCGCCGATCCTGTACCGCGTACTTGCATTGCTCGCCATTGCTGCTGTAGCTGCCTTTGTAGGCTTGCAGACAGTCAAGGGCAAGTCTTTCTTTGTACTGGTTAAGGAAGCTCGTACCGAGATTCGTAAAGTCGTATGGCCAACTCGCCAAGAAACCACACAGACCACGTTGATCGTTGTGGCTGTTGTCCTGGTTATGGCGTTGCTGTTGTGGGGGCTTGATTCCCTGCTCGGCTGGCTTGTTTCCTTGATTGTCGGCTAAGGGTGTCCCGTGGCTAAGCGTTGGTACGTTGTGCATGCTTACTCCGGTTACGAGAAGCATGTCATGCGCTCGTTAGTAGAGCGCGTAAAGCTGGCTGGCATGGAAGATGGCTTTGGCGAAATTCTGGTTCCCACTGAAGAAGTGGTTGAAATGCGTAATGGCCAGAAACGCAAAAGCGAGCGCAAGTTCTTCCCAGGTTATGTGCTGGTCCAGATGGACATGAACGAGGGTACTTGGCACTTGGTCAAGGATACTCCTCGGGTGATGGGCTTCATCGGCGGTACCGCTGATAAGCCAGCGCCGATCACAGATAAAGAGGCAGAAGCGATTCTGCGTCGTGTTGCTGATGGTAGCGACAAGCCGAAGCCGAAGACGTTGTTCGAGCCAGGTGAGTCGGTGCGTGTCAATGACGGTCCGTTTGCCGATTTTACCGGCACGGTCGAAGAAGTTAACTACGAAAAGAGCCGGATCCAAGTGGCAGTGCTCATTTTCGGTCGCTCTACTCCGGTAGAGTTAGAGTTCAGCCAGGTCGAAAAGGTCTAGCTGGGCAAGCATCCCAACCCCGCAGCCCTAGGCTGTGGGGTTTTGTCGTCACTGGGATAAACGCGCAAGTAACCGGGGAGCCTTTCGAGGCGTTCGAACCCGTAATTGGAGTGCCTCATGGCCAAGAAGATTACCGCTTACATCAAGCTGCAAGTGAAGGCCGCTCAGGCTAACCCAAGCCCACCTGTTGGTCCTGCTTTGGGTCAGCACGGCGTGAACATCATGGAATTCTGCAAGGCTTTCAACGCCCGTACTCAGGGTATTGAGCCAGGTCTGCCGACTCCAGTGATCATCACTGTCTACAGCGACCGTAGCTTCACTTTCGAAACCAAATCCACCCCTGCTTCGGTTCTGCTGAAGAAGGCGGCCGGTCTGACTAGCGGTTCCGCTCGTCCGAACACCGTTAAGGTTGGCACCGTGACCCGTGCTCAGCTGGAAGAAATCGCGAAAACCAAAAACGCGGATCTGACTGCAGCTGATATGGACGCAGCCGTGCGTACTATCGCCGGTTCTGCTCGTAGCATGGGCCTTAACGTGGAGGGTGTGTAATGGCTAAGTTGACCAAGCGTCAAAAGGCTATCGCCGGCAAAATCGAAGCAGGCAAGTCCTACAACTTTGTAGACGCTGCTGCTCTGCTGGCTGAGCTGTCGACTGTCAAGTTCAGCGAGTCGTTCGACGTTGCTGTGAACCTGGGTGTTGACCCGCGTAAATCTGACCAGGTTGTTCGTAGCGCTACTGTGCTGCCACACGGCACTGGCAAGACCGTTCGCGTAGCTGTGTTCACCCAGGGTCCAGCTGCTGAGGCCGCTCTGGCTGCCGGCGCTGATCGTGTAGGTATGGACGACCTGGCTGCCGAAATGAAAGGCGGCGACCTGAACTATGACGTCGTTATCGCATCCCCGGATGCCATGCGCGTTGTGGGTCAGTTGGGTCAGATCCTGGGCCCACGTGGCCTGATGCCTAACCCTAAAGTCGGCACCGTAACGCCAGACGTAGCCACCGCGGTTAAAAACGCCAAGGCTGGTCAGGTTCGTTATCGCACCGACAAAAACGGCATCATTCACACCTCCGTTGGCAAAGTCGGCTTTGATGCCGTCAAGCTGAAGGAAAACGTTGAAGCCCTGATCGCTGATCTGAAGCGTATCAAGCCAGCTTCCTCGAAAGGTATTTATGTCAAGCGCGTTACCCTGAGCACCACCATGGGTCCAGGTCTGGTCATCGACCAAGGCTCGCTCGACGCGTAAGACACAGATTGGCGCAAGTGATTGTGCCAATTGAAAGATTGGGGTCCCTGCCTGGCGGGGGCTATCCAAGACCGTAGGCGACGCAAGTCTTAAACCACAAGCCTACGCAGATGGTGCTCCCGGTTCCTTACCGAATCAGACACCAAAACGACATCTGGCCTCGGTTGGATGAAACGGTAACAAGCAGGAGTTTTTCCCGTGGCAATTAAACTTGAAGACAAGAAGGCCATCGTCGCTGAAGTCAACAAGGCTGCCCAAGTTGCTCTGTCCGCTGTCGTGGCTGATGCCCGTGGCGTAACAGTAGGCGCTATGACCGGACTCCGTAAAGAGGCTCGTGAAGCTGGCGTTTACGTACGTGTTGTACGTAACACCCTGCTCAAGCGCGCCGTTGCTGGCACTCAATATGACGTGCTCAACGACGTGTTCACTGGCCCGACCTTGATTGCATTCTCCAAAGAACATCCGGGTGCTGCTGCCCGTATCTTCAAAGAGTTCGCAAAAGGTCAGGATAAGTTCGAGATCAAGGCAGCTGCGTTCGAGGGCAAGTTCCTCGCGGCTAATCAGATCGACGTACTGGCAAGCCTGCCGACCCGTGACGAAGCAATTTCTCAGCTGATGAGCGTGATTCAAGGCGCAACCAGCAAATTGGCTCGTACTCTGGCGGCTCTTCGCGACCAGAAAGAAGCCGCTGCAGCCTAAGGCTGAGCGACACCTTTCAGCGTTTATTGTTTATTTCGATGGCCGCGTAGGCTGTCACCCCAATACAGGAATTTATAGTCATGTCTCTGACTAACGACCAAATCATCGAAGCAATCGGCGAAAAATCCGTTCTGGAAATCGTTGAGCTGATCAAGGCCATGGAAGAGAAGTTCGGCGTTTCCGCTGCCGCTGCTTCCGCTGGTCCAGCTGCTGTCGCTGCTGTTGTTGAAGAACAAACTGAATTCAATGTCATGCTGCTGGAAGCTGGCGAGAAGAAAGTTAACGTGATCAAGGCAGTACGTGAACTGACCGGTCTGGGCTTGAAAGAAGCCAAGGCTGTAGTTGACGGCGCTCCTGGCATGGTTCTGGAAGCTGTTTCGAAAGACGCAGCTGACAAAGCCAAAGCCACTCTGGAAGAAGCAGGCGCTAAAGTCGAGCTGAAGTAAGCATCGACTTTGCTCCTCCAGCCCGAGCGTTAAGCGAAAGGCTGATGGCTGGTGGCTCTTGCCACCGGCCTTTTTCCGTTATTGGCAGCCGACTGGGTCGGTGCTGGTAACGAGCTGTAACCACCCGATGCGGTGGCGCAAACCATGGGGTTTGCACGATTTTCTGGCTGCTCCCGTCGGGAGGGGCCAAACAAGCAGGTGACCAAGCTGGGGAACGCTGATGGCTTACTCATATACTGAGAAAAAACGTATCCGCAAGGACTTTAGCAAGTTGCCGGACGTCATGGATGTGCCGTACCTCCTGGCCATCCAGCTGGATTCGTATCGTGAATTCTTGCAAGCGGGAGCGACTAAAGATCAGTTCCGCGACGTGGGCCTGCATGCGGCCTTCAAATCCGTTTTCCCGATCATCAGCTACTCCGGCAATGCTGCGCTGGAGTACGTCGGTTATCGCCTGGGCGAACCGGCATTTGATGTCAAAGAATGCGTATTGCGCGGTGTAACTTACGCCGTACCTTTGCGGGTAAAAGTGCGCCTGATCATTTTCGACAAAGAATCGTCGAACAAAGCGATCAAGGACATTAAAGAGCAAGAAGTCTACATGGGTGAAATCCCCCTGATGACTGAGAACGGTACCTTCGTAATCAACGGTACCGAGCGTGTAATCGTTTCCCAGCTGCACCGTTCCCCGGGCGTGTTCTTCGACCACGACCGTGGCAAGACGCACAGCTCCGGTAAACTGCTGTACTCCGCGCGCATCATTCCTTACCGCGGTTCGTGGCTGGACTTCGAGTTCGACCCGAAAGACTGCGTGTTCGTGCGTATCGACCGTCGTCGCAAGCTGCCTGCATCGGTACTGCTGCGCGCGCTCGGCTATACCACTGAAGAAGTGCTCGACGCGTTCTACACCACCAACGTTTTCCACCTGAGCGGCGAAACCCTCAGTCTGGAACTGATTGCTTCGCGTCTGCGTGGTGAAATCGCTGTACTTGATATTCAGGACGAGAAGGGCAAGGTCATCGTTGAGGCGGGTCGCCGTATTACTGCGCGCCACATCAACCAGATCGAAAAAGCCGGTCTCAAGACCCTGGAAGTGCCTCTGGACTACGTCCTGGGTCGCACTACCGCCAAGGCCATCGTGCATCCGGCAACCGGCGAAATCCTGGCAGAGTGCAACACCGAGCTGAACACCGAGATCCTGGCAAAAATTGCCAAGGCCCAGGTTGTTCGCATCGAAACTCTGTACACCAACGATATCGACTGCGGTCCGTTCGTCTCCGACACCCTGAAGATCGACTCCACCAGCAACCAATTGGAAGCGCTGGTCGAGATCTATCGCATGATGCGTCCAGGCGAGCCGCCAACCAAAGACGCTGCCGAGACTCTGTTCAACAACCTGTTCTTCAGCCCTGAGCGCTATGACCTGTCTGCGGTCGGCCGGATGAAGTTCAACCGTCGTATCGGTCGTACCGAGATCGAAGGTTCGGGCGTGTTGTGCAAAGAAGACATCGTCGCGGTTCTGAAGACTCTGGTCGACATCCGTAACGGTAAAGGCATCGTCGATGACATCGACCACCTGGGTAACCGTCGTGTTCGCTGCGTAGGCGAAATGGCCGAGAACCAGTTCCGTGTTGGCCTGGTACGTGTTGAGCGTGCGGTCAAAGAGCGTCTGTCGATGGCTGAAAGCGAAGGCCTGATGCCGCAAGACCTGATCAACGCCAAGCCAGTGGCTGCGGCGGTGAAAGAGTTCTTCGGTTCCAGCCAGCTTTCCCAGTTCATGGACCAGAACAACCCGCTGTCCGAGATCACCCACAAACGTCGTGTATCTGCACTCGGCCCTGGCGGTTTGACTCGTGAACGTGCTGGCTTTGAAGTTCGTGACGTACACCCGACTCACTACGGTCGTGTATGCCCGATTGAAACGCCGGAAGGTCCGAACATCGGTCTGATCAACTCCCTGGCCGCTTATGCGCGCACCAACCAGTACGGCTTCCTCGAGAGCCCGTACCGTGTGGTGAAAGACGCTCTGGTCACCGACGAGATCGTCTTCCTGTCTGCCATCGAAGAAGCTGACCACGTGATCGCTCAGGCTTCGGCCACGATGAACGACAAGAAAGTCCTGATCGACGAGTTGGTAGCTGTTCGTCACTTGAACGAGTTCACCGTCAAGGCGCCGGAAGACGTCACCTTGATGGACGTATCGCCGAAGCAGGTAGTTTCGGTTGCAGCGTCGCTGATCCCGTTCCTCGAGCACGATGACGCCAACCGTGCGTTGATGGGTTCGAACATGCAGCGTCAAGCTGTACCAACCCTGCGCGCTGACAAGCCGCTGGTCGGTACTGGCATGGAGCGTAACGTAGCCCGTGACTCCGGCGTTTGCGTCGTGGCTCGTCGTGGCGGCGTGATCGATTCCGTCGACGCCAGCCGTATCGTGGTTCGTGTTGCTGATGACGAAGTTGAAACCGGCGAAGCTGGTGTCGACATCTACAACCTGACCAAGTACACCCGCTCCAACCAGAACACCTGCATCAACCAGCGTCCGCTGGTGCGTAAAGGTGATCGGGTTCAGCGTAGCGACATCATGGCCGACGGTCCGTCCACCGACATGGGTGAACTGGCTCTGGGTCAGAACATGCGCATCGCGTTCATGGCGTGGAACGGCTTCAACTTCGAAGACTCCATCTGCCTGTCCGAGCGTGTGGTTCAGGAAGACCGCTTCACCACGATCCACATTCAGGAACTGACCTGTGTGGCACGTGACACCAAGCTTGGACCGGAGGAAATCACTGCAGACATCCCGAACGTGGGTGAAGCTGCACTGAACAAGCTGGACGAGGCCGGTATCGTTTACGTAGGTGCTGAAGTTGGCGCAGGCGACATCCTGGTTGGTAAGGTCACTCCGAAAGGCGAGACCCAGCTGACTCCGGAAGAAAAACTGCTGCGTGCCATCTTCGGTGAAAAAGCCAGCGACGTTAAAGACACCTCCCTGCGCGTGCCTACCGGCACCAAGGGTACCGTCATCGACGTACAGGTCTTCACCCGCGACGGCGTCGAGCGTGATGCTCGTGCACTGTCGATCGAGAAGACTCAACTCGACGAGATCCGCAAGGACCTGAACGAAGAGTTCCGTATCGTTGAAGGCGCCACTTTCGAACGTCTGCGTTCCGCTCTGGTCGGCCACAAAGCCGAAGGCGGCGCCGGCCTGAAGAAAGGTCAGGACATCACCGACGAAGTTCTCGACGGTCTTGAGCATGGTCAGTGGTTCAAACTGCGCATGGCTGAAGATGCTCTGAACGAGCAGCTCGAGAAGGCTCAGGCCTACATCGTTGATCGCCGCCGTCTGCTGGACGACAAGTTCGAAGACAAGAAGCGCAAACTGCAGCAGGGCGATGACCTGGCTCCAGGCGTGCTGAAAATCGTCAAGGTTTACCTGGCAATCCGTCGCCGCATCCAGCCGGGCGACAAGATGGCCGGTCGTCACGGTAACAAAGGTGTGGTCTCCGTGATCATGCCGGTTGAAGACATGCCGCACGATGCCAATGGCACCCCGGTCGACGTCGTCCTCAACCCGTTGGGCGTACCTTCGCGTATGAACGTTGGTCAGATCCTTGAAACCCACCTGGGCCTCGCAGCCAAAGGTCTGGGCGAGAAGATCAACCGGATGATCGAAGAGCAGCGCAAAGTCGCCGAGCTTCGTAAATTCCTCGACGAGATCTACAACCAGATCGGCGGTCGTAACGAAGATCTGGATAGCTTCTCCGACCAGGAAATCCTGGATCTGGCGAAGAACCTGCGTGGTGGTGTTCCAATGGCCACTCCAGTGTTCGACGGTGCCAAGGAAAGCGAAATCAAGGCCATGCTGAAGCTGGCAGACCTGCCAGAAAGCGGCCAGATGCAGCTGACCGACGGCCGTACCGGCAACAAGTTCGAGCGCCCGGTTACTGTTGGCTACATGTACATGCTGAAGCTGAACCACTTGGTAGACGACAAGATGCACGCTCGTTCTACCGGTTCGTACAGCCTGGTTACCCAGCAGCCGCTGGGTGGTAAGGCGCAGTTCGGTGGTCAGCGTTTCGGGGAGATGGAAGTCTGGGCACTGGAAGCATACGGTGCTGCTTACACTCTGCAAGAAATGCTCACAGTGAAGTCGGACGATGTGAACGGCCGTACCAAGATGTACAAAAACATCGTGGATGGCGATCACCGTATGGAGCCGGGCATGCCCGAGTCTTTCAACGTGTTGATCAAGGAAATTCGTTCCCTCGGCATCGATATCGATCTGGAAACCGAATAACACGTGACGCGAATCGAGAGCGGGGCAGGATTGCCCGCTCTCTGCTCCGCCAGGAGGAAAGGCCTTGAAAGACCTACTGAATTTGCTGAAAAACCAGGGTCAAGTCGAAGAGTTCGACGCCATCCGTATTGGATTGGCATCGCCTGAGATGATCCGTTCGTGGTCGTTCGGTGAAGTTAAAAAGCCGGAAACCATCAACTACCGTACGTTCAAACCTGAGCGTGACGGCCTGTTCTGCGCCAAGATCTTTGGCCCGGTAAAGGATTACGAGTGCCTGTGCGGTAAGTACAAGCGCTTGAAGCACCGTGGTGTGATCTGCGAGAAGTGCGGTGTTGAAGTCGCGCTGGCCAAAGTTCGTCGTGAGCGCATGGCGCACATCGAGCTGGCCTCGCCAGTTGCCCACATCTGGTTCCTGAAATCGCTGCCGTCGCGTATCGGCTTGCTGATGGACATGACCCTGCGTGATATCGAACGCGTTCTCTACTTCGAGAGCTATGTCGTTATCGATCCAGGCATGACCACCCTTGAAAAAGGTCAGCTGCTGAACGACGAGCAGTACTTCGAAGCGCTGGAAGAGTTCGGCGACGATTTCGATGCCCGTATGGGTGCCGAAGCTGTCCGTGAACTGCTGCACGCTATCGACCTAGAGCACGAGATTGGCCGTCTGCGCGAAGAAATTCCGCAAACCAACTCCGAAACCAAAATCAAGAAGCTGTCCAAGCGTCTGAAGTTGATGGAAGCCTTTCAGGGTTCCGGCAACCTTCCAGAATGGATGGTGCTGACCGTTCTGCCGGTTCTGCCGCCAGATCTGCGTCCACTGGTCCCGCTGGATGGCGGTCGCTTCGCGACTTCCGACCTCAACGATCTGTATCGTCGAGTGATCAACCGTAACAACCGCTTGAAGCGTCTGCTCGATCTGTCCGCTCCGGACATCATCGTGCGCAACGAAAAGCGTATGTTGCAGGAAGCCGTCGACGCACTGCTCGACAACGGTCGTCGTGGCCGCGCTATCACCGGTTCCAACAAGCGTCCTCTGAAATCCCTGGCTGACATGATCAAGGGTAAGCAGGGTCGTTTCCGTCAGAACTTGCTCGGTAAGCGTGTTGACTACTCCGGTCGTTCGGTAATTACCGTAGGTCCGACCCTGCGTCTGCACCAGTGCGGTCTGCCGAAGAAAATGGCTCTCGAACTGTTCAAACCGTTCATTTTCGGCAAGCTGGAAATGCGTGGTCTCGCTACCACCATCAAAGCTGCCAAGAAGATGGTCGAGCGCGAACTGCCAGAGGTTTGGGACGTTCTCGCTGAAGTAATTCGCGAACACCCGGTTCTCCTCAACCGTGCACCGACCCTTCACCGTCTGGGTATCCAGGCGTTTGAACCGGTACTGATCGAAGGTAAGGCTATCCAGCTGCACCCTCTGGTCTGTGCCGCGTACAACGCCGACTTCGACGGCGACCAAATGGCCGTGCACGTACCGCTGACACTGGAAGCTCAGTTGGAAGCGCGTGCGTTGATGATGTCGACCAACAACATTCTGTCGCCAGCCAACGGTGAGCCAATCATCGTTCCGTCGCAGGACGTTGTATTGGGTCTGTACTACATGACTCGTGAAGCGATCAACGCCAAAGGCGAAGGTCGTGTGTTCGCGGATCTGCAGGAAGTTGACCGTGTGTTCCGTGCCGGCGAAGCCGCACTGCACGCCAAGGTTAAAGTGCGGATCAACGAAACCGTTAACGATCGTGACGGTGGCAGCGTCAAGAACACCCGTATCGTCGACACCACTGTCGGCCGTGCGCTGTTGTTCCAGGTTGTTCCACCTGGCCTGTCGTACGACGTCGTCAACCAGCCGATGAAGAAAAAGGCGATCTCCAAGCTGATCAACCAGTGCTACCGCGTGGTTGGTTTGAAAGAGACCGTGATCTTCGCTGACCAGTTGATGTACACCGGTTTTGCCTATTCGACCATTTCCGGCGTTTCCATCGGTGTTAACGACTTCGTTATCCCGGATGAAAAAGCCCGCATCATCGGTGCTGCTACCGACGAAGTGAAAGAGATCGAAAGTCAGTACGCCTCCGGCCTGGTAACCCAGGGCGAGAAGTACAACAAAGTGATCGACCTTTGGTCCAAGGCGAACGACGAAGTTTCCAAGGCGATGATGGCCAACCTCTCGAAAGAGAAAGTCATCGACCGTCATGGCGTCGAAGTCGACCAGGAATCGTTCAACTCGATGTACATGATGGCCGACTCGGGCGCACGGGGTTCTGCTGCGCAGATCCGTCAGCTCGCCGGTATGCGTGGCCTGATGGCCAAGCCGGACGGTTCCATCATTGAAACGCCGATTACTGCGAACTTCCGTGAAGGTTTGAGCGTACTTCAGTACTTCATCTCCACTCACGGTGCTCGTAAAGGTTTGGCGGATACCGCGTTGAAAACTGCGAACTCCGGTTACCTGACTCGTCGTCTGGTAGACGTGGCGCAGGATCTGGTTGTGACCGAGATCGATTGCGGCACCGAACATGGCCTGGTAATGACTCCGCACATTGAAGGCGGTGACGTTGTTGAGCCGTTGGGTGAGCGCGTATTGGGTCGTGTCATTGCCCGTGACGTGTTCAAGCCAGGTACCGAAGAAATCATCGTTCCTGCCGGTACGCTGGTAGACGAGAAGTGGGTCGAGTTCATCGAGCTGAACAGCATCGACGAAGTAATCGTGCGTTCGCCGATCAGCTGCGAAACCCGCTACGGCATTTGCGCCAAGTGCTACGGCCGTGACCTGGCTCGTGGTCACCAGGTGAACATCGGTGAAGCGGTCGGCGTTATCGCTGCCCAGTCCATCGGTGAGCCGGGTACCCAGCTGACCATGCGTACGTTCCACATCGGTGGTGCGGCAAGCCGGACCTCCGCAGCCGACAGTGTTCAGGTGAAGAATGGCGGTACTGTCCGTCTGCACAACCTGAAGCACGTTGAGCGAGTGGATGGCTGCCTGGTTGCTGTGTCCCGTTCCGGTGAGCTGGCAATCGCTGATGACTTCGGTCGTGAGCGCGAGCGTTACAAGCTGCCGTACGGTGCTGTGATTTCGGTTAAAGAAGGTGACAAGGTCGACGCTGGCGCAATCGTGGCCAAGTGGGATCCGCACACTCACCCAATCGTTACCGAAATGAAAGGTACCGTGACCTACGTGGGCATGGAAGAAGGCATCACGATCAAGCGTCAGACTGACGAATTGACCGGTATGACCAACATTGAAGTACTCGATGCCAAAGACCGACCAGCTGCCGGTAAAGATATCCGCCCTGCTGTGAAGATGGTTGATGACAACGGCAAGGATCTGTTGCTGCCAGGCACTGACGTTATCGCTCAGTACTTCCTGCCAGCCAACGCCTTGGTCGGTGTTGCGGATGGTGCGAAAATTGCGATCGGTGATGTTATCGCTCGTATTCCGCAAGAGACTTCGAAGACCCGTGACATCACCGGTGGTCTGCCGCGTGTTGCCGACTTGTTCGAAGCCCGTCGTCCGAAAGAAGCCTCGATTCTGGCTGAAGTCAGCGGCACCATCGCGTTCGGTAAAGAGACCAAAGGCAAGCGCCGTCTGGTTATCACCCCGAACGACGGTAGCGATCCGTACGAAGAGCTGATTCCGAAGTGGCGTCACCTGAACGTCTTCGAAGGCGAACAGGTAAACCGCGGCGAAGTTATCTCCGACGGCCCGAGCGATCCACACGACATCCTGCGTCTGTTGGGTGTGAGCGCGCTGGCCAAGTACATCGTGAACGAGATCCAGGACGTTTACCGTCTGCAAGGCGTGAAGATCAACGATAAGCACATCGAGACCATCCTGCGTCAGATGCTGCGTAAAGTTGAAATCGCTGAATCCGGCGATTCCAGTTTCATCAAGGGCGACCAGATGGAATTGACTCACGTTCTGGTAGAGAACGAGCGTCTGGCTGGCGACGAGAAATTCGTTTCCAAGTTCACTCGCGTGCTGTTGGGTATCACCAAGGCGTCGTTGTCCACCGAATCGTTCATCTCGGCGGCTTCCTTCCAGGAAACCACTCGCGTACTGACCGAAGCGGCGGTAACCGGCAAGCGCGATTACCTGCGCGGCCTGAAAGAAAACGTGGTCGTGGGTCGTCTGATCCCGGCGGGTACCGGTCTGGCTTATCACAGCGAGCGTAAGCGCCGCCGTGATGCTGACAAACCGTTGCGCGTAAGCGCCAGTGAAGTGGAAGCTGCACTGACCGAAGCGCTGAACTCAAGCGGTAACTGAGTTCTGCGGTAAATGAGCGTAAGGCCCTGGCCGTTCCGTTCATCGAATCGAGACAATTTGTCGAGGTTGGATGAGCGGGGAGGTCGGGGCCTTGCCTTGACTGGGGGCAAGATCCTCTTTAGACTCTTGTACCCCTAAATTTGGCGGGAATTCGTTCCTGCCATTTTGCTTTTCTTGCAAGACAATAGCGTCGCAAGACAACAGTGGAGCTAGTAGATGGCAACTATCAACCAGCTGGTACGTCAGCCGCGTAAGCGTATCGTCGAGAAATCCGACGTGCCTGCGCTGCAGAACTGCCCGCAACGTCGTGGCGTATGCACCCGTGTGTATACCACCACGCCGAAAAAACCTAACTCGGCACTGCGTAAAGTATGCCGTGTGCGTCTGACCAACGGTTTCGAGGTTTCCTCGTACATCGGCGGTGAAGGCCACAACCTGCAAGAGCACAGCGTCGTACTGATCCGTGGCGGCCGTGTAAAAGACTTGCCAGGTGTTCGTTACCACACCGTTCGCGGCTCTTTGGATACTTCCGGCGTTAAAGGTCGTAACCAGGGTCGTTCGAAGTACGGTACCAAGAAGCCTAAGTAGTAGCGGCTTTTTGTAAAAACTGATTTTCTATTTTTCTGAGTCGATAAGAGTAAGGTCGGAGGCGTCCCGAAAGGGCACCGATTCCGAGCGAACCTGAAGACCGTTTGAGGGCTTATCCATGCCAAGAAGACGCGTAGCAGCCAAGCGCGAAGTGCTTGACGATCCAAAATACGGCAGCCAGATTCTGGCCAAGTTCATGAACCACGTGATGGAAAGCGGCAAGAAAGCCGTTGCCGAGCGTATCGTTTATGGCGCGCTGGAAAAGGTTAAAGAACGCAAGAACAGCGACCCCCTGGAAATCTTCGAGAAAGCTCTCGACGCCATCGCTCCGCTGGTCGAAGTGAAGTCGCGCCGTGTAGGCGGTGCTACTTACCAGGTTCCGGTCGAAGTTCGTCCGTCCCGTCGTAACGCTCTGGCAATGCGCTGGTTGGTAGACTTCGCCCGTAAGCGCGGCGAGAAGTCTATGGCTCTGCGTTTGGCTGGCGAACTGTTGGACGCTGCTGAAGGCAAAGGTGCTGCAGTTAAGAAGCGTGAAGACGTGCACCGTATGGCTGAAGCCAACAAGGCTTTCTCGCACTACCGCTTCTAATTTTAGCGTCACTAATTTTGCGAGGGCTTTATGGCTCGTACTACACCGATTAATCGCTACCGTAACATTGGTATCGTTGCTCACGTGGATGCTGGTAAAACCACCACCACCGAGCGCGTCCTTTTTTACACTGGCAAAAGTCACAAAATGGGCGAGGTGCATGACGGCGCCGCGACCACAGACTGGATGGTGCAGGAGCAGGAGCGTGGTATTACCATTACTTCTGCTGCTATTACCGCCTTCTGGCAGGGTTCCGAGAAGCAGCACAAGGACCAATACCGCTTCAACGTCATCGACACCCCGGGTCACGTGGACTTCACTATTGAAGTTGAGCGTTCCCTGCGTGTTCTCGACGGCGCGGTCGTTGTGTTCTGCGGCACCTCGGGTGTTGAGCCTCAGTCGGAAACCGTATGGCGTCAAGCCAACAAGTACGGCGTTCCACGTCTTGTTTACGTAAACAAGATGGACCGTGCTGGTGCGAACTTCCTGCGCGTGATCAGTCAGATCAAGCAGCGTCTGGGTCACACCCCGGTTCCAATCCAGTTGGCTATCGGTTCCGAAGACAACTTCCAGGGTCAGATCGACCTGATGTCCATGGAAGCTGTTTACTGGAATGACGCTGACAAGGGTATGGTTCCAGTTCGCAAGCCTATCCCTGCTGAACTGCAGGAACTGGCTGACGAATGGCGCGGCAACATGGTTGAGGCTGCGGCTGAAGCCAGCGAAGAGCTGATGAACAAGTACCTCGAAGGTGAAGAACTCACCAACGCGGAAATCAAGGCCGCTCTGCGTCAGCGTACTATCGCTGGTGAGATCGTTCTGGCTGTTTGTGGTTCTTCCTTCAAGAACAAGGGTGTTCCCCTGGTTCTCGACGCCGTTATCGATTACCTGCCTGCGCCTGTTGATATTCCTGCCATCAAGGGTACTGACCCGGATGACGAGACTATCGATCTGGAGCGTCATGCAGACGACAACGAGCCGTTCTCCGCTCTGGCATTCAAAATTGCCACTGACCCATTCGTGGGTACCTTGACCTTTGTTCGAGTTTACTCGGGCGTGTTGGCATCCGGCGACGGCGTGATCAACTCGGTTAAGGGCAAGAAAGAGCGCGTGGGTCGTATGGTGCAAATGCACGCAAACGCCCGTGAAGAAATCAAGGAAGTGCGCGCTGGTGACATCGCGGCCTTGATCGGCATGAAGGACGTCACCACTGGTGAGACTTTGTGCAACGCTGACAAGCCAATCATCCTGGTTCGCATGGACTTCCCGGAGCCGGTTATTTCGGTTGCCGTAGAGCCTAAGACCAAGGACGACCAGGAAAAAATGGGTATCGCTCTGGGCAAGCTTGCTCAGGAAGATCCATCTTTCCGCGTCAAGACTGATGAAGAGACTGGTCAAACGATCATCTCCGGCATGGGCGAGTTGCACCTGGACATCCTGGTTGACCGGATGCGCCGTGAGTTCAACGTCGAAGCCAACATCGGTAAGCCTCAAGTTTCGTACCGTGAGCGCATCACGAAGAGCTGCGAAATTGAAGGCAAGTTCGTTCGTCAGTCCGGCGGTCGTGGCCAGTTCGGTCATTGCTGGATTCGTTTTGCTCCTGCTGACGAAGGTCAGGAAGGTCTGCAATTCCTGAACGAAGTAGTGGGTGGTGTGGTTCCTAAGGAATACATCCCGGCTATCCAGAAGGGTATCGAAGAGCAGATGAAGAACGGCGTTGTTGCCGGCTATCCGCTGATCGGCCTGAAGGCTACCGTGTTTGATGGTTCTTACCACGACGTCGACTCCAACGAGATGGCGTTTAAGGTGGCTGCTTCCATGGCGACCAAGCAACTGGCCCAGAAGGGCGGTGGTGAGTTGCTTGAGCCGATCATGGCGGTAGAGGTTGTTACACCTGAAGACTATATGGGTGACGTGATGGGCGACCTTAACCGTCGTCGCGGCATGATCCTGGGTATGGAAGACACGGTCTCCGGCAAAGTAATTCGTGCTGAAGTTCCGTTGGGTGAGATGTTCGGTTATGCAACTGACGTCCGTTCCATGTCCCAAGGTCGCGCAAGCTACTCTATGGAATTCAAAAAATACAATACGGCTCCGTCGCACATCGTCGAAACCGTTACCAAAAAACAAGGCTGATTCAGCCCCTTTAGGCTAGGAGTTAATTGTCGTGGCTAAAGAAAAATTTGACCGTACCCTCCCGCACGTCAACGTTGGCACCATCGGTCACGTCGACCATGGTAAAACCACGCTGACCGCTGCTCTGACTCGCGTCTGCTCCGAAGTTTTCGGTTCGGCCGTTGTTGCTTTCGACAAGATCGACAGCGCTCCGGAAGAAAAGGCTCGTGGTATCACCATCAACACCGCGCACGTTGAATACAACTCGCTGATCCGTCACTACGCTCACGTTGACTGCCCAGGTCACGCTGACTATGTGAAGAACATGATCACCGGTGCTGCTCAGATGGACGGCGCTATCCTGGTTTGCTCGGCCGCTGATGGTCCGATGCCACAAACCCGTGAACACATCCTGCTGTCCCGTCAGGTTGGCGTTCCGTACATCGTTGTCTTCCTGAACAAGGCTGACATGGTTGACGACGCTGAGCTGCTGGAACTGGTTGAGATGGAAGTGCGCGATCTGCTGAGCACTTACGACTTCCCAGGTGACGACACTCCGATCATCATCGGTTCGGCTCTGATGGCTCTGAACGGCCAAGACGACAACGAAATGGGCACCACTGCCGTTCGTAAACTGGTTGAGACTCTGGACAGCTACATTCCAGATCCAGTTCGTGTTATCGACAAGCCGTTCCTGATGCCAATCGAAGACGTATTCTCGATCTCCGGTCGCGGTACTGTTGTAACTGGCCGTATCGAGCGCGGTATCGTCAAGGTTCAGGATCCACTGGAAATCGTTGGTCTGCGTGACACTACCGTCACCACCTGCACCGGTGTTGAAATGTTCCGTAAGCTGCTCGACGAAGGTCGTGCTGGCGAGAACTGCGGCGTTCTGCTGCGTGGTACCAAGCGTGACGACGTTGAGCGTGGTCAGGTTCTGGTTAAGCCAGGCTCGGTTAAGCCGCACACCAAGTTCGAAGCTGAAGTCTACGTTCTGAGCAAAGAAGAAGGCGGTCGTCACACTCCGTTCTTCAAAGGCTACCGTCCACAGTTCTACTTCCGTACAACTGACGTGACTGGTAACTGCGAACTGCCGGAAGGCGTTGAAATGGTAATGCCAGGCGACAACATCAAAATGGTTGTCACCCTGATCAAGACCATCGCAATGGAAGACGGTCTGCGTTTCGCTATCCGTGAAGGCGGTCGTACCGTCGGCGCTGGCGTCGTAGCCAAAATCATCGAGTAAGCTCTTTTAGAGCAAGCTTTGATGAATTGAAAAAGCCCCCGCTCAGCGGGGGCTTTTTTATTGGGTTGACACCTATATGGGGCGTCTATAGAATTGCGCCTCCTTTTAACGGGCGTATTGCGCTCGGTGGGAATAGCAGCCGGAGTCTGAAATCCAATGCAAAATCAGCAAATCCGTATCAGGTTGAAGGCTTTTGACCATCGCCTGATCGACCAATCCACCCAGGAAATCGTGGAAACCGCGAAACGTACTGGTGCTCAAGTGCGTGGTCCAATTCCACTGCCTACCCGTAAAGAGCGGTTCACCGTTCTGGTCTCCCCGCACGTCAACAAAGACGCGCGTGACCAGTACGAGATCCGTACTCATAAGCGCGTTCTGGATATCGTCCAGCCAACGGATAAAACCGTTGATGCTCTTATGAAGCTTGATCTTGCGGCCGGTGTGGAAGTACAGATCAGCCTCGGCTAAGACTCGGTCTTAGTCGTGTAACGCTCTGAAATGGGCGGCCATAGCGGGTGAAAGCCCCGTACACTCATGAGGTTTACAACATGACTATTGGTGTAGTCGGTCGTAAATGCGGTATGACCCGTATTTTCACCGAAGAAGGTGTCTCCATTCCGGTCACGGTCATTGAGATCGAGCCGAATCGCGTCACCCAGTTCAAAACTGAAGAGACCGATGGCTATCGTGCAGTGCAAGTCACTGTAGGCGAGCGTCGTGCTTCGCGTGTTACAGCTGCTCAAGCTGGCCACTTCGCTAAAGCGAACGTTGCCGCTGGTCGTACCGTAATGGAATTCCGTCTTGAAGAAGGCGAGTACCAGGCCGGCGATCTGATCAACGCTGAAATCTTCGCCGCTGGTCAACTGGTTGATGTAACCGGTCAGTCCAAGGGTAAAGGCTTCCAGGGTACGATCAAGCGTTGGAACTTCCGCGGGCAAGATAATACCCACGGTAACTCCGTGTCCCACCGCGTTCCAGGCTCTATCGGCCAGTGCCAGACTCCTGGTCGTGTATTCAAGGGCAAAAAAATGTCCGGTCATATGGGCGCTGAGCGCGTGACCGTGCAGTCCCTCGAAGTAGTGCGCGTGGACGCTGAACGCAATCTGTTGTTGGTCAAGGGCGCTGTTCCTGGCGCTACTGGCGGCAACTTGGTTGTACGTCCAGCAGCCAAGGCTCGCGGTTAAGGGGAAGCTGACATGCAATTAAATGTAAATGACGCTCAAGCGATCGAAGTTTCCGAACTGACATTTGGCGGCGAATTCAACGAGACGCTGGTTCACCAAGCAGTCGTGGCCTACATGGCCGGCGGCCGTCAAGGTAGCAAGCAGCAAAAGACCCGTTCCGACGTTCGTGGTGGCGGTAAGCGCCCATGGCGTCAGAAAGGTACTGGCCGTGCTCGTGCCGGTACTATCCGTAGCCCAATCTGGCGTGGCGGCGGTACCACTTTCGCAGCTCGTCCTCAGGATCACACCCAGAAGCTGAACAAGAAGATGTATCGCGCAGCAATGCGTTCCATCCTTGCTGAGCTGGTGCGTACTGATCGTCTGGTTGTGGTTCAGGACTTCGCTGTTGATGCACCGAAGACCAAAGATCTGCTGAACAAACTGACCGGCATGGGCCTGACTGACGTCTTGATCGTGTCTGAAGTAGTTGATCAGAACCTGTACCTGGCTGCTCGTAACCTGCCACACGTTGATGTACGTGACGTGCAAGGTTCCGATCCAGTTAGTCTGATCGCATACGACAAGGTGTTGATCACCGTGTCGGCCGTGAAGAAATTCGAGGAGCTGCTGGGATGAACCAGGAACGCGTATTTAAAGTTCTGCTTGGCCCGCACGTTTCCGAGAAGGCTACGGTTCTGGCTGACAAGAAAGGCCAGTTCGTTTTCAAGGTTGCAACTGACGCAACCAAGCTGGAAATCAAGAAGGCCGTCGAAAGCCTGTTCAGCGTGAAAGTAGAGCGTGTTACTACCCTGAATGTTCTGGGTAAGAGCAAGCGCACTGCTCGCGGTCTGGGCAAGCGTAATGACTGGAAGAAGGCAGTTATCTCCCTTCAGCCAGGCCAAGATCTCGATTTCAGCAGCAGTGCTGAGTAAGGAAGGGGTGCATCATGGCAATCGTTAAATGCAAACCGACTTCCCCTGGCCGCCGTTTTGTGGTCAAGGTGGTCAACCAGGAGCTGCATAAAGGCGCTCCTCACGCACCGCTGCTCGAGAAAAAATCGAAGACTGGTGGTCGTAACAACAATGGTCGCATTACCACTCGTCACATCGGTGGTGGCCATAAGCAGCATTATCGTCTGGTCGATTTCCGTCGCAACGACAAAGATGGCATCTCTGCCACTGTCGAGCGTATTGAATACGATCCAAACCGTACTGCTCACATCGCTCTGCTGCTGTACGCAGATGGCGAGCGTCGCTACATCATCGCCCCTAAAGGCGTGAGTGCTGGTGACCAGCTGATCGCAGGTGCCTTGGCGCCGATCAAGCCGGGCAACGCTCTGCAACTGCGTAACATTCCAGTTGGTAGCACCGTACACGGCATCGAATTGAAGCCAGGTAAAGGCGCACAGATCGCTCGTTCCGCTGGTGCTTCGGCTCAGCTGATCGCTCGTGAAGGTGTCTACGTGACCCTGCGTCTGCGTTCTGGTGAGATGCGTAAAGTGCTGGCTGAATGCCGCGCGACCCTGGGTGAAGTCTCGAACTCCGAGCACAGCCTGCGTTCGCTGGGTAAAGCTGGTGCCAAACGCTGGCGTGGCGTTCGCCCAACCGTTCGTGGTGTTGCCATGAACCCGGTTGACCACCCACATGGTGGTGGTGAAGGTCGTACCTCTGGTGGTCGTCATCCGGTATCGCCATGGGGCTTCCCGACTAAGGGCGCGAAGACTCGTGGTAATAAGCGTACCGACAAAATGATCGTCCGTCGTCGCAAGTAAATAGAGGGATACGACAGTGCCACGTTCTCTGAAAAAAGGTCCTTTTATTGATCTTCACCTACTGAAGAAGATCGAAGTGGCGGCGGAAAAGAACGATCGCAAACCAGTTAAAACCTGGTCGCGTCGTTCGATGATCCTGCCACAAATGGTCGGTCTGACCATCGCAGTTCATAACGGTCGTCAACATGTTCCAGTTCTCGTGAACGAAGACATGGTCGGCCACAAACTAGGCGAGTTTGCCGGTACCCGCACATATCGTGGGCACGTGGCAGACAAGAAAGCCAAGCGTTAAGGGGTAAGGAACGATGGAAGTAGCCGCTAAGTTGTCGGGCGCTCGAATCTCCGCCCAGAAAGCCCGCTTGGTCGCCGACCAGATCCGCGGGAAGAAGGTGGGCGAAGCGCTCAACCTGTTGGCTTTCAGCAGTAAGAAAGCCGCCGAGATCATGAAGAAAGTGCTGGAGTCGGCCGTAGCCAACGCCGAGCATAACGAAGGCGCAGACGTTGATGACCTCAAAGTCAGCACCGTATTCGTCAACGAAGGGCGTTCGCTGAAGCGAATCATGCCACGTGCCAAAGGCCGTGCTGATCGCATCGTCAAGCGGTCTTGCCATATCACTGTCAAGGTTGCTGACAAGTAACGGAGTCGAAGAGATGGGTCAGAAAGTACATCCCATTGGCATTCGCCTGGGAATCGTCAAGGAACACACCTCCGTCTGGTACGCAGACGGTCGGACTTATGCGGACTATTTGTTCGCTGATCTGAAGGTGCGTGAGTATCTCCAAGACAAACTAAAAAGCGCGTCCGTAAGCCGTATCG
This sequence comes from Pseudomonas sp. 31-12, assembly GCF_003151075.1. Classification (NCBI taxonomy): domain Bacteria; kingdom Pseudomonadati; phylum Pseudomonadota; class Gammaproteobacteria; order Pseudomonadales; family Pseudomonadaceae; genus Pseudomonas; species Pseudomonas sp. 31-12. The sequence continues at coordinate 6,198,002 of NZ_CP029482.1, read as the reverse complement.
ATATCCATCGTCCGGCTCAAACTGCACGTATCACCATCCACACCGCTCGTCCAGGTATCGTTATCGGGAAGAAAGGTGAAGATGTTGAGAAACTGCGTCAGGACCTGACCAAACAAATGGGTGTGCCTGTGCACATCAATATCGAAGAAATCCGCAAGCCGGAACTCGACGGTATGTTGGTTGCGCAGAGCGTAGCTCAGCAGCTGGAGCGTCGCGTAATGTTCCGTCGCGCTATGAAGCGCGCTGTACAGAACGCCATGCGCATTGGTGCCAAAGGCATCAAAATCCAAGTGAGTGGTCGTCTCGGCGGTGCTGAAATCGCACGTACTGAATGGTATCGCGAAGGTCGTGTGCCACTGCACACCCTGCGTGCCGACATCGACTATGCCAACTACGAAGCTCACACCACTTACGGTGTGATCGGTGTAAAGGTTTGGATCTTCAAAGGCGAAGTAATTGGTGGTCGCCAAGAAGAACTGAAACCACAAGCACCAGCGCCTCGTAAAAAAGCTGCTAAGTAAGGGGTACGCCAAATGTTGCAACCAAAGCGTACGAAGTTCCGCAAGCAGATGACAGGCCACAACCGTGGTCTGGCTCAGCGCGGTAGCAAAGTCAGCTTCGGCGAGTTCGCGCTGAAGTCTGTAGCTCGTGGTCGTCTCACCGCTCGTCAGATCGAGTCAGCGCGTCGTGCTCTGACCCGTCACGTTAAACGTGGCGGCAAGATCTGGATCCGTGTATTCCCGGACAAGCCTATTTCCAAAAAGCCACTCGAAGTTCGGATGGGTAAAGGTAAGGGTAGTGTGGAGTACTGGGTTGCCCAGATTCAGCCAGGCAAAGTCCTGTATGAAATCGAGGGTGTTTCTGAAGAGCTGGCGCGTGAGGCTTTTGCCCTGGCTGCTGCAAAGCTGCCGCTCGCCACCGCCTTTGTTAAACGGACGGTGATGTGATGAAAGCGAATGAACTTCGTGAAAAATCCGCACAGCAGCTGAACGAGCAACTGCTCGGCTTGCTGCGCGACCAGTTCAATCTGCGTATGCAGAAAGCAACTGGCCAGTTGGGGCAGTCTCATCTGCTCTCGCAAGTTAAGCGTGACATCGCTCGCGTGAAGACTGTGCTCAACCAGCAGGCAGGTAAGTAATCATGGCTGAAGCCGAAAAAACTGTCCGTACGCTGACTGGCCGTGTTGTCAGCGACAAGATGGACAAAACCATCACCGTTCTGATCGAGCGTCGCGTTAAGCACCCGATCTACGGTAAATACGTTAAGCGTTCGACTAAGCTGCACGCGCACGACGAAACCAATCAGTGCCACATCGGCGACAAAGTCACTATTCGTGAAACTCGTCCTTTGGCCAAGACCAAGTCTTGGGCGCTGGTTGATGTTCTCGAACGCGCTGTGGAAGTCTAAGGACTAGGGGTCGGAGAAATTATATGATTCAGACTCAATCCATGCTCGATGTGGCCGATAACAGCGGCGCTCGCCGTGTTATGTGCATCAAGGTGCTGGGTGGCTCCCATCGTCGTTACGCTGGTATCGGTGACATCATCAAAGTTACCGTGAAGGAAGCAATTCCTCGCGGTAAAGTGAAAAAAGGCCAAGTGATGACTGCTGTTGTAGTCCGCACTCGTCACGGCGTACGTCGTGCTGATGGCTCCATTATCCGCTTTGATGGCAACGCTGCTGTTCTTCTGAACAACAAGCAAGAGCCGATCGGCACCCGTATCTTTGGGCCAGTGACCCGTGAACTTCGTACTGAGAAGTTCATGAAGATCGTCTCGCTCGCCCCAGAAGTGCTGTAAGGAGATCCGACATGCAAAAGATTCGTCGTGACGACGAGATCATCGTGATCGCCGGCAAAGACAAAGGTAAGCGCGGTAAGGTGCTTAAGGTTCTCGCTAATAACCGTCTGGTTATTGGTGGTCTGAACCTGGTTAAGCGTCATACCAAGCCTAACCCGATGTCGGGCGTACAAGGCGGTATCGTCGAAAAAGAAGCTCCACTGGACGCTTCTAACGTCGCCATTTTCAACGGCGAAACCAACAAGGCTGACCGCGTTGGTTTCAAAGTAGAAGACGGCAAGAAAATTCGTGTCTTCAAGTCGACCCAAAAAGCGGTTGATGCTTGAACACTGCTAGGTAGAAGACCATGGCACGACTAAAAGAGATTTACTGGAAGGAAATCGCACCGAAGCTTAAGGAAGAACTTAAGCTTTCGAACGTGATGGAAGTTCCACGCGTTACCAAAATCACCCTGAACATGGGTCTGGGCGAAGCGGTCGGTGACAAAAAAGTCATCGAGCACGCTGTTGCTGACCTGGAAAAGATCACCGGTCAGAAAGTCGTTGTGACTTACGCTCGGAAATCCATCGCTGGCTTTAAAGTCCGTGAAGGTTGGCCGATCGGCGTCAAAGTGACTCTGCGCCGTGAGCGTATGTACGAATTCCTGGATCGTCTGCTGTCGATCTCCCTGCCTCGGGTTCGCGACTTCCGCGGCCTGAATGCCAAGTCCTTCGATGGTCGTGGTAACTACAGCATGGGCGTTAAAGAGCAGATCATTTTCCCGGAAATCGACTACGACAAGATCGATGCTCTCCGCGGTCTGGACATTACCCTGACCACCACTGCCAAGAACGATGATGAAGGTCGCGCTCTGCTGCGTGCTTTCAAATTCCCGTTCCGCAACTGATTGGAGTAGGAAAATGGCCAAGATGAGCATGAAAAACCGCGAGCTGAAGCGTCAGCTCACGGTTGCCAAGTACGCCAAAAAGCGTGCAGCACTGAAAGCTATCATCGTTGATCTGAACGCAAGTCCAGAAGCGCGTTGGGAAGCTACAGTAGCTCTGCAGAAGCAGCCACGTGACGCAAGCGCCTCGCGCATGCGTAACCGCTGCCGCCTGACCGGTCGTCCACACGGCGTTTACCGCAAGTTCGGCCTCGGCCGTAACAAACTGCGTGAAGCTGCAATGCGTGGTGACGTACCTGGTCTGGTTAAAGCCAGCTGGTAAGCACTGTCAAAGTCTCGACGGTCGGAATCGCAAGATCCTGACCGCCGGTGACCTTGAACTTGAATCAAGCCCCTTTTGGGGCTTGATTCATTTGTGGGGTGTGTCTAGAATACCCGGCTCGCCTGAGCCCGTGCTTTTTTCGCATGGATGTCCTCGGCGACAAGTAGTAGCCGCAAGGCTAATTTTTTTGTATTAGGAGCGTCTAGCCCATGAGTATGCAGGACCCGTTAGCGGACATGCTAACTCGAATCCGTAATGCCCAGATGGCTGAAAAGTCCGTCGTAAGCATGCCATCTTCTACTTTGAAGGTAGCTGTTGCCAAAGTCCTGAAGGACGAAGGTTACATTGCGGGTTATCAGATCAGCAGCGAAATCAAACCACTGCTGTCCATCGAGCTGAAGTACTTCGAAGGCCGTCCGGTCATCGAGGAAGTCAAGCGCGTTAGCCGTCCAGGCCTGCGTCAGTACAAGTCCGTCGATGATCTGCCAAAAGTTCGTGGCGGTCTCGGTGTGTCTATCGTCTCCACCAACAAAGGTGTGATGACGGATCGTGCTGCGCGCGCTGCCGGTGTCGGCGGCGAAGTTCTTTGCACTGTGTTCTAAGGGGGGATAAGCATGTCACGCGTCGCTAAGAACCCCGTTAAGCTGCCAGCCGGTGTCGAAGTAAAATTCGCAGGCCAACAGCTTTCGGTGAAGGGTGCCAAGGGCACTCTCGAACTGAACATCCATTCGTCCGTTGAGATCGTTGAAGAAGCTGGTGAGCTGCGTTTCGCTGCTCGCAATGGCGATCAACAAACTCGCGCAATGGCTGGTACCACTCGTGCGTTGGTAAACAACATGGTCCAAGGCGTAAGCCAAGGCTTCGAGCGCAAGCTCCAGCTGGTCGGTGTTGGTTACAAAGCGCAAGCAAAAGGCACAGTGCTGAACCTGGCTCTTGGCTTCTCGCACCCAGTGGATTATGAACTGCCGGAAGGCATCACCGCTGAGACTCCTAGCCAGACCGATATCCTGATCAAGGGCATCGATAAGCAGCTGGTAGGTCAAGTGGCCGCCGAGATCCGCGACTTCCGTCCACCAGAGCCGTACAAAGGCAAAGGTGTGCGCTACGCGGACGAAGTCGTCCGTCGTAAAGAAGCCAAGAAGAAGTAGGGCATAGCAAATGACCGACAAAAAAGTTACTCGACTGCGTCGCGCTCGCAAAGCACGCCTGAAAATGCACGAACTCGAAGTCGTGCGTCTCTGCGTGTTCCGCTCGTCGCAGCACATCTACGCCCAGGTCATTTCGGCCGACGGCAACAAAGTCCTGGCATCTGCCTCGACTTTGGATAAAGAACTGCGTGATGGCGCCACTGGCAACATCGACGCGGCCACTAAGGTTGGCCAGCTGGTCGCTACGCGTGCTAAAGCCGCTGGCGTCTCGCAGGTGGCTTTCGACCGCTCTGGCTTCAAGTACCACGGCCGCGTCAAGGCGCTGGCTGATGCTGCTCGTGAAGCTGGGCTGGAGTTCTAAGTTATGTCAAATAACGACCAAAAGCGCGACGAAGGCTACATTGAGAAGCTGGTTCAAGTTAACCGCGTAGCCAAAACCGTAAAAGGCGGCCGTATCTTCACTTTCACCGCGTTGACCGTGGTTGGTGATGGTAAAGGGCGTGTTGGCTTCGGCCGTGGCAAGTCACGTGAAGTGCCTGCTGCGATCCAGAAGGCAATGGAAGCTGCTCGCCGCAACATGATCCAAGTTGATCTGAACGGCACCACTCTGCAGTACGCAATGAAGTCCGGTCACGGCGCTTCGAAGGTGTACATGCAGCCTGCATCTGAAGGTACCGGTATCATCGCTGGCGGCGCTATGCGTGCTGTCCTCGAAGTTGCTGGCGTTCAGAACGTTCTGGCCAAGTGCTACGGCTCGACTAACCCGGTAAACGTGGTTCACGCCACTTTCAAAGGTTTGAAAGCTATGCAGTCTCCTGAATCCATTGCCGCCAAGCGTGGCAAAAGCGTCAAGGAGATCTTCTGATCATGGCTACCGTTAAAGTTACGCTGATCAAAAGCATGACCGGCCGCATCCCTAACCACAAACTGTGCGTTAAGGGTCTGGGTCTGCGTCGCATCGGTCACACTGTAGAAGTACTTGATACTCCCGAGAATCGCGGGATGATCAACAAGGCTTACTACATGCTGCGTGTCGAGGGTTAATCGATGAAACTCAATGATCTGAGTCCAGCGCCGGGTTCCCGTCGCGAAAAGCATCGTCCGGGCCGTGGTATCGGTAGTGGTTTGGGCAAGACCGGTGGCCGTGGCCACAAAGGTCAGTCCTCCCGCTCCGGTGGCACCATTGCTCCAGGCTTTGAAGGCGGTCAACAGCCGCTGCATCGTCGCCTGCCGAAGTTCGGTTTCGTTTCCCTGAAAGCCATGGATCGCGCAGAAGTGCGTTTGTCCGAGCTGGCTAAAGTGGAAGGCGACATCGTCACTGTGCAGTCTCTGAAAGATGCCAACGTGATCAACGTCAACGTACAGCGTGTGAAAATCATGCTGTCCGGCGAAGTTACTCGCGCTGTTACCATCGGAAAGGGAATCGGCGCCACCAAAGGTGCGCGTGCGGCTATCGAAGCAGCTGGCGGCAAGTTCGAGGAATAAATGGCTAAGCAAGGTGCTCTCTCTGCGCTCGGCAAAGGCGGTATGTCTGAACTCTGGGCTCGTCTGCGTTTTCTGTTCCTGGCGATTATCGTCTACCGAATAGGCGCACACATCCCGGTTCCAGGTATCAACCCGGACCGACTCGCGGACCTGTTTCGACAGAATGAGGGGACCATTCTTAGCTTGTTCAACATGTTTTCCGGCGGTGCGCTGGAGCGGATGAGCATCTTTGCACTGGGGATCATGCCGTACATCTCGGCATCGATCATCATGCAACTGATGACAGCCGTCAGCCCGCAGCTGGAACAGTTGAAGAAGGAAGGTGAAGCTGGGCGTCGCAAGATTGCTCAGTACACCCGCTACGGCACTGTCGTCCTCGCTCTCGTTCAGGCAATTGGCATGTCCATTGGTCTGGCAGGGCAGGGCGTTGCGTTCACTGGTGACTTTGGCTTCCATTTCGTCGCGGTATCCACGTTTGTGGCTGGTGCGATGTTCATGATGTGGCTGGGTGAGCAGATTACTGAGCGTGGTGTTGGCAACGGTATCTCGATGTTGATTTTCGCAGGTATCGTCGCCGGTCTTCCGAGAGCGATCGGGCAGTCTTTCGAGTCTGCGCGTCAGGGTGATATCAACATTTTTGCCCTGGTTGCCATCGGTTTGCTGGCAGTAGCGATTATCGGTTTCGTGGTGTTCATTGAGCGTGGTCAGCGTCGTATTGCTGTTCATTACGCCAAGCGTCAGCAGGGCCGTAAGGTCTTTGCTGCGCAGACTAGCCACTTGCCGTTGAAGGTGAACATGGCCGGTGTTATTCCGGCCATTTTCGCGAGCAGCATTTTGCTGTTCCCGGCTTCGTTGGGTACCTGGTTTGGTCAGTCTGAAGGTATGGGCTGGCTGCAGGATATCTCGCAGTCGATCGCTCCTGGTCAGCCGTTGAATATTCTGCTGTTTAGTGCAGGGATTATTTTCTTCTGCTTCTTCTATACGGCGTTGATGTTCAATCCGAAAGACGTAGCGGAAAACCTGAAGAAGTCCGGTGCCTTTATTCCGGGCATCCGTCCAGGTGAGCAGTCTGCGCGCTACATTGATGGCGTTCTGACTCGTTTGACCCTGTTCGGTGCTCTATATATGACGGCCGTATGCCTGTTGCCCCAGTTCCTGGTGGTTGCAGCAAACGTTCCGTTCTACCTTGGCGGGACCTCGTTGCTGATCGTCGTCGTGGTTGTGATGGACTTCATGTCCCAAGTACAATCGCACCTCGTTTCGCACCAGTACGAATCCCTGATGAAGAAAGCCAACCTGAAGGGTTACGGCAGCGGCATGTTGCGCTGAGTACCCATAAGGTTCGAGGAGTTGGTGATGAAAGTTCGTGCATCGGTGAAAAAGCTGTGCCGTAACTGCAAGATTATTCGCCGCGAAGGTGTTGTTCGAGTAATTTGCAGCGCGGAACCGCGTCACAAACAGCGCCAAGGCTGACTGTGATTGTGCTTCAAGCCCGGTAGCTAGTGCGCTACCGGGTTGATTATTTGTTATTACAGCGATATTATCTCGCGCCCTATTTCTTGGCTTCCGGGGCGTAGGTAGCTGTCAATTGGAGTCCCACTGAATGGCCCGTATTGCAGGCGTTAACATTCCAGATAACAAGCATACTGTTATCTCGCTGACCTACATCTATGGTGTTGGTCGCACTACTGCGCAGAAGATCTGTGCAGTGACTGGGGTAAACCCAGCCGCAAAGATCAAGGATCTGAGCGACGAGCAGATTGAACAGCTGCGTGGCGAAGTGGCGAAGTTCACCACTGAAGGTGACCTGCGTCGCGAAATCAACATGAAAATCAAGCGTTTGATGGACCTCGGTTGCTATCGCGGTCTGCGTCATCGTCGTGGTCTTCCAGTACGCGGTCAGCGTACCAAGACTAACGCGCGTACCCGTAAAGGTCCGCGTAAGCCGATCCGCAAGTAATCGCCCCAGCGAATCGACAGGAAATTAATCATGGCTAAACCTGCTGCTCGTCCTCGTAAAAAAGTTAAAAAGACAGTGGTTGATGGCATTGCCCACATCCATGCTTCTTTTAACAACACAATCGTGACCATCACCGACCGTCAAGGCAACGCTCTTTCCTGGGCTACCTCCGGTGGTTCGGGTTTCCGCGGTTCCCGCAAGTCCACCCCGTTTGCTGCTCAAGTAGCTGCTGAACGTGCTGGTCAAGCTGCGCTGGAATACGGTCTGAAAAACCTCGACGTTAACGTCAAAGGTCCAGGCCCAGGTCGTGAATCTGCAGTCCGCGCTTTGAACGGCTGTGGCTACAAGATCGCCAGCATCACCGACGTGACGCCAATCCCGCACAACGGGTGCCGTCCGCCGAAGAAGCGCCGCGTGTAATCCAGGAGATTGTAAAGAATGGCTCGTTACATTGGTCCAAAATGCAAACTCGCTCGTCGCGAAGGCACCGATCTCTTTCTGAAGAGCGGCGTGCGCGCGATCGAATCGAAGTGCAACATCGAAGCAGCACCTGGTATCCACGGCCAACGCCGCGGTCGCCAGTCCGATTACGGCACCCAACTGCGTGAAAAGCAGAAGGTCCGTCGTATCTACGGCGTTCTCGAGCGTCAATTCAGCGGCTACTACAAAGAAGCTGCTGGCAAGAAAGGTGCAACCGGTGAAAACCTGCTGCAACTGCTCGAATGCCGTCTGGACAACGTTGTATACCGTATGGGTTTTGGCTCTACTCGTGCCGAATCCCGTCAGCTGGTATCGCACAAATCCGTCAGCGTTAACGGTCAGACCGTAAACGTACCGTCCTACCAGGTTCGTGCTGGTGACGTGGTCGCGATTCGCGAGAAAGCAAAGAACCAACTTCGCATTGTCCAAGCTCTCGATCTGTGTGCCCAACGTGGCCGCGTAGAATGGGTAGAAGTAGACACTGAGAAGAAGTCGGGCGTTTTCAAGAACGTTCCTGCTCGCAGTGATCTGTCCGCCGACATCAACGAAAGCCTGATTGTCGAGCTCTACTCCAAGTAAGGGCTAGAAAATAGGTGCATCCATGCAGATTTCGGTAAATGAGTTCCTGACACCCCGCCATATTGATGTGCAGGTTGTCAGTCCAACCCGCGCCAAGATCACTCTCGAGCCTCTCGAGCGTGGTTTCGGCCACACCCTGGGCAACGCGCTGCGACGCATCCTGTTGTCCTCAATGCCCGGCTGTGCAGTAGTCGAGGCCGAGATTGACGGTGTGCTCCATGAGTACAGCGCCATCGAAGGCGTACAGGAAGACGTAATTGAAATCCTGTTGAACCTTAAAGGTCTGGCTATCAAGCTGCACGGTCGTGACGAAGTTACGCTGACCTTGTCGAAGAAGGGTTCGGGGGTGGTTACCGCTGCCGATATTCAGCTGGATCATGATGTCGAGATCGTTAACCCCGATCACGTAATCGCTAACCTGGCGTCTAACGGCGCCCTGAACATGAAGCTCACCGTAGCTCGTGGTCGTGGTTATGAACCGGCAGACTCGCGTCAGAGCGATGAAGACGAAAGCCGCAGCATCGGTCGCTTGCAGCTTGACTCTTCGTTCAGCCCGGTTCGCCGTATCGCATACGTGGTGGAAAACGCCCGTGTCGAGCAGCGTACTAACCTGGACAAGCTGGTTATTGATCTGGAAACCAACGGTACCCTGGATCCTGAAGAGGCTATTCGCCGCGCTGCAACCATTCTGCAACAGCAGTTGGCTGCGTTCGTCGACCTCAAAGGTGACAGTGAGCCAGTGGTTGTTGAGCAGGAAGACGAGATCGATCCGATCCTGCTTCGCCCGGTTGACGATCTGGAACTGACTGTACGTTCGGCTAACTGCCTTAAGGCGGAAAACATCTACTACATCGGTGACCTGATTCAGCGTACCGAAGTAGAGCTGTTGAAGACTCCGAACCTTGGCAAGAAATCCTTGACTGAAATCAAGGACGTTCTGGCCTCCCGCGGTCTGTCCCTCGGCATGCGCCTCGACAACTGGCCGCCTGCAAGTCTTAAGAAGGACGACAAGGCGACTGCCTGATCGTCGTAATCACCGAACGTTGTGTTTGGTAAGGAATGAACCATGCGTCATCGTAAAAGTGGTCGTCACCTGAGCCGCACTAGCTCGCACCGCAAGGCCATGTTTCAAAACATGGCAGTGTCGCTGTTCGAGCACGAGCTGATCAAAACTACACTGCCGAAAGCTAAAGAACTGCGTCGCGTTGCTGAGCCGCTGATCACTTTGGCCAAGACAGACAGCCTGGCTAACCGCCGTCTGGCTTTCGACCGTACTCGTTCGAAGGCTATCGTTGGTAAGCTCTTCAACGACCTGGGCAAGCGTTACGCTACCCGTGAGGGTGGCTACCTGCGCATCCTCAAGTGCGGTTTCCGCACTGGCGACAACGCGCCTATGGCGTACGTCGAGTTGGTTGATCGTCCTGCCGGTGGTGAAGCTGTATCCGCTGAGTAAGATGTCAGTCTGAAACGAAAAACCGGGCCTAGTGCCCGGTTTTTTGTGCCTGAAATAAACCTATGTCTGATTGTCCATGCCTGCACATTACTAATATCGTCAGCCTCTGAAAGGGGGAGTATTAGTAATTTTCTATTGATGATCGCGAGTTAATGAATTAGTCAGTGTAACGTTCGTGATCAATACTCCCTCTCAGCCGATAGCCGGCAGTTAAAGACTGACAGAGGAAGAGATCGCATGAGTCAAAATAAAACGCTGACCACCGCCAGCGGCGCTCCTGTCGCCGACAACCAGAATTCCCGTTCCGCCGGCCCTCGAGGCCCGCTGCTGCTCGACGACTTCCACCTGATCGAGAAGCTTGCCCATTTCAACCGTGAAAACATCCCTGAGCGTCGTGTACACGCCAAAGGCTCGGGTGCTTACGGTACGTTTACCGTAACTCGCGACATCACCCAATACACCAGCGCCAAACTGTTTGAATCGGTCGGCAAGCAAACCCCGACGTTCCTGCGGTTTTCCACGGTAGGTGGCGAACGTGGTTCGGCGGATACTGAGCGCGACCCACGTGGCTTTGCCTTGAAGTTCTACACCGAAGAAGGTAACTGGGACATCGTCGGCAACAACACGCCCGTGTTCTTCATCCGTGATCCGCTGAAATTCCCAGACTTTATCCACACCCAAAAACGTCTGCCGCAAAGCAACCTGAAAAGCGCGCAGATGATGTGGGACTTCTGGTCGCACTCACCTGAGGCGTTGCACCAGGTCACCATTCTGTTTTCCGACCGTGGCATTCCCGACGGCTATCGTCACATGCACGGCTTCGGCAGCCACACTTACAGCCTGATCAGCGCCAATGGCGAGCGGCACTGGGTGAAATGGCACTATAAGACCAAGCAAGGCATCAAGAACCTGGCGCCTGCAGATGCAGCACGCTTGGCCGGTACCGATCCGGATTACGCGCAGCGTGACCTGTTCGGAGCGATTGAGCGCGGTGACTTCCCGAAATGGCGTGTGTGCATCCAGATCATGACCGAGGCCCAAGCCGCGACGCACTCCGAAAACCCGTTCGACGTGACCAAAACCTGGTCGCAGAAAGAGTTTCCGCTGATCGAAGTCGGAGAGCTGGAGCTCAACCGCAATCCGCAGAACTACTTTGCTGAAGTCGAGCAGGCGGCGTTCGGTCCGAGCAACATGGTCCCGGGTGTTGGTCTGTCGCCGGATCGCATGCTCCAGGGCCGTGTGTTCGCTTACGCCGACGCTCACCGCTACCGCATTGGCACCAACCATCAGCAGCTGCCTGTGAACGCGCCTCGCAGTCCGGTGAATAGCTACCAGCGCGATGGTTCGATGGCGTTCGGCAGCAATGGCGGTGCGGCACCAAACTATGAGCCGAACAGCTATGTCGATTCGCCAAAACAAGCGCCGCGCTACGCTGAGCCGGCTTTGGCATTGAGCGGCGCCGCTGACCGTTACGATCATCGCGAAGACACCGACTACTACAGCCACGCCGGTGCACTTTTCCGACTCATGAATGACGAGCAGAAAACTCTGTTGGTCAGCAACATTGCCGGCGCGATGGCTGGTGTTTCCAGTGATGTGGTTGATCGCCAGTTGCAGTATTTCTACAAGGCTGACCCGGCGTATGGAGAAGCAATCGCAAAGGCACTCAACGTACAGCTTAACGAAGTCTAAACGAGAAGCAGAACCGCCCTCATTTGGGCGGTTTTTGCGTTATTTGAATTGCTTTTCTCAGAATATCTTCGCTTTTATCGCGCGAACGGAGTGACCAAACAGTCGCCTTGGTTCAAACTACAGACTTTCAAGCAGGGAGATGTAGGGCGATGCAAGGCCACCCAGATGTAATCGATTACCTCAACACGTTGCTCACCGGCGAACTGGCGGCGCGTGATCAATATTTCGTCCATTCGCGGATGTATGAGGACTGGGGTTTCACCAAGCTCTACGAACGAATCAACCACGAGATGGAAGAAGAAGCAGGGCACGCCGATGCACTGATGCGCCGTATCCTGATGCTGGAAGGTACGCCGCGCATGCGTCCGGACGATCTCGACGTCGGCACCACGGTGCCTGACATGCTCGCTGCCGACCTGCGACTGGAATACAAAGTCCGCGCTGCGCTTTGCAAGGGCATCAAGCTCTGCGAGCAGCACAAGGACTATGTCAGCCGCGAGATGCTGCGTGTTCAATTGCATGACACCGAAGAAGACCACACCTACTGGCTTGAAAAGCAGATGGGTCTGATCAAGTTGATCGGTCTCGAGAACTACCTGCAGTCGCACGCCTGATTCCACCGGATACAAAAAAGCCCCTGTCACCGACAAAGTGACAGGGGCTTTTTCATGGCTGTGATTCAGGCCTTGTCGCGGGCCAGCAGCGGCTTGAGGTAGAAGCCGGTGTGAGACTGCTTCATCTCTGACACTTCTTCTGGCGTGCCGACAGCGATGATCTGTCCGCCCTTGGAGCCGCCTTCCGGCCCAAGGTCCACCAGCCAGTCGGCCGTCTTGATCACATCGAGGTTGTGCTCGATCACCACCACGGTGTTGCCGTGGTCGCGCAGTCGATGCAGCACATCCAGCAGTTGCTGAATATCCGCGAAGTGCAGGCCGGTGGTCGGCTCATCGAGGATGTACAGGGTCTTGCCGGTATCGCGCTTGGACAGCTCGCGGGACAGCTTCACCCGCTGGGCTTCACCCCCCGACAGCGTCGTCGCCGATTGTCCCAGCTTGATGTAGGACAGGCCTACATCCATCAACGTCTGAAGCTTGCGCGCCAGTGCCGGAACCGCATCAAAGAACACTCGCGCTTCCTCGATGGTCATCTCGAGGGTTTCGTGGATGCTCTTGCCCTTGTACTTGATCTCAAGGGTTTCGCGGTTGTAGCGCTTGCTCTTGCAGACGTCGCACGGGACATAGATGTCCGGCAGGAAGTGCATTTCCACCTTGATCAGGCCATCGCCCTGACACGCTTCGCAGCGTCCGCCCTTCACGTTGAAGGAGAAGCGGCCTGGGCCGTAACCACGGGAGCGAGATTCCGGCACACCCGCGAACAATTCACGAATCGGCGTGAACAGCCCGGTGTAGGTCGCCGGGTTGGAGCGCGGCGTACGGCCGATCGGGCTCTGGTCGATGTCGACGACCTTATCCAGATGCTCCAGGCCCTTGATGCTGTCGTGAGCGGCAGCCTCAAGCGTCGTTGCGCCATTGAGTGCCGTGGCGCTCAAGGGAAACAGAGTGTTGTTGATGAGCGTCGACTTGCCCGAGCCGGACACACCGGTGACGCACGTCAACAGACCAATCGGAATGTCCAGGTCGACATTGCGCAAGTTGTTGCCGCGAGCGCCCTTGAGGGACAGCGACAACTTCTTGTTACGCGGTGTGCGTTTGGCTGGAACCGCAATCTTCACCCGGCCCGACAGATACTTGCCGGTCAACGAATCAGGGTGAGCCATGACCTCGGCCGGCGTACCTTCGGCGACAATATGCCCACCGTGGACACCCGCGCCCGGCCCAATGTCGACCACATAGTCCGCGAGGCGAATGGCATCTTCGTCGTGTTCGACCACGATCACTGTGTTGCCGATGTCACGCAGGTGCTTGAGCGTGCCGAGCAACCGATCGTTATCACGTTGATGCAGGCCGATCGACGGCTCATCGAGGATGTACAGAACCCCCACAAGGCCGGCGCCAATCTGACTGGCCAGACGAATCCGCTGAGCTTCACCGCCGGACAAGGTGTCGGCACTGCGGTCCAGTGAAAGATAGTCGAGACCCACGTTGACCAGGAACTGCAGGCGCTCGCGGATTTCCTTGAGGATCTTGTCGGCAATTTCTCCGCGGCGGCCGGTCAGCTTCAATACGCCGAAATATTCACACGCATCGCCAATCGGCAGATTGGTCACCGCCGGCAGCGTCTTCTCGCCCACCCAGACGTGCCGCGCCTCACGACGCAGGCGCGTGCCGCGGCAATCCGGGCAATGCTGGGTGCTGAGGAACTTGGCCAGCTCTTCACGCACCGAAGCCGACTCGGTTTCGCGGTAGCGGCGTTCGAGGTTCGGCACGATGCCTTCGAACGGGTGCGAGCGTTTGACGATGTCGCCGCGGTCGTTCAGGTATTTGAAGTCGACGTTTTGCGAACCGCTGCCGTGCAGGATGAATTTCTGCTGATCGGCCGGCAGGTCGTTGAACGGCACTTCGAGGCTGAACTTGTAGTGTGAGGCCAGCGACCCGAGCATCTGGAAGTAATAGACGTTACGCCTGTCCCAGCCGCGAATCGCGCCCTCGGCCAGCGTCAGCTCGCCGTTCACCAGGCGCTTGATGTCGAAGAACTGCTTGACCCCCAGTCCATCGCACGTCGGGCAAGCGCCCGCCGGGTTGTTGAAGGAGAACAGCTTGGGTTCGAGTTCGCTAATGGCATGACCGCAGATCGGGCAGGCGAAGCGCGCGGAGAAGATGATCTCTTCGCCGGGCTCGTCGTCCATCGGCGCTACCAGCGCAATGCCGTCCGCCAGCTTCAGTGCGGTCTCGAACGACTCGGCCAGGCGCTGTTGCAGGTCGGCGCGAACCTTGAAGCGGTCAACCACGACATCGATCGAGTGCTTCTTCTGTTTATCCAGCTTCGGCAACTCGTCCAGCTCGCAGAGCCGGCCGTTGACCCGCGCCCGGACAAAACCCTGGGCACGCAGTTCTTCGAAGACCGACAGATGCTCGCCTTTACGCTCGCGAATCACCGGGGCCAACAGCATCAGCTTGCTGCCCTCCGGCTGGGCGAGGACGAGGTCGACCATCTGGCTGACGGTCTGCGCTTCCAGCGGAATGTCGTGATCCGGGCAGCGCGGAATACCCACGCGTGCGTAAAGCAGGCGCAGGTAGTCGTAGATTTCGGTGATGGTGCCGACCGTCGAGCGCGGGTTGTGCGAGGTCGACTTCTGTTCGATGGAAATGGCTGGCGACAAACCTTCGATGGTGTCGACGTCAGGCTTTTCCATCATCGACAAAAACTGCCGGGCATAGGCCGACAGCGATTCGACGTAGCGGCGCTGGCCTTCGGCGTACAGCGTGTCAAACGCCAGGGACGATTTGCCGGATCCGGACAGGCCGGTGATGACGATCAGTTTGTCCCGTGGCAGGGTCAGGTCGATGTTCTTCAGGTTGTGGGTTCGGGCCCCACGAATCAGGATCTTGTCCAAAGTGGCCTCGCTTGGCGGGCGTCGAAAACGTAGGAGTATACGGCCAAATACTGGATGGATGCACACTATCAAACGAGCGGATTTGTGTCTTACATGAAGAGTCTGTCAGCGGAGCGCGTCAAAGCGTCGCGATATACCCCGTCAATCGATGGGACTGGTAGAATCGCCGCCGGTTCACATGAGGTTTTTCCATGCACGATCCCCACAGCGAACGCATGAGTGGCAGTGAGACGCGCGCAGCAAGCGGTCTGGCCCTGGTGTTCGCCTTCCGTATGCTTGGCATGTTCATGGTGTTGCCGGTACTGGCGACCTATGGGATGGATCTGGCAGGGGCGACCCCGGCCCTCATCGGGCTGGCGATTGGCGCTTACGGCCTGACCCAGGCGATTTTCCAGATTCCTTTCGGCTTCATTTCCGACCGCATCGGCCGCCGTCCGGTTATTTATCTCGGGCTGATCATCTTCGCCCTCGGCAGCGTGCTGGCGGCCAATGCCGATTCGATCTGGGGCGTCATCGCCGGACGGATCCTGCAAGGCGCCGGGGCGATTTCCGCTGCGGTGATGGCGCTGCTGTCAGACCTGACCCGGGAACAGCATCGGACCAAAGCCATGGCTATGATCGGCATGACGATTGGTCTGTCGTTCGCTGTCGCCATGGTGGTAGGACCGTTGCTGACCCGCGCCTTCGGTCTGTCCGGGTTATTCTTCGCCACGGGTGGCATGGCGCTGTTCGGCATTGTGATTGTGATGTTCATGGTGCCGCGTTCCACCGGCCCGTTGCAGCACCGTGAATCCGGCGTCGCGCGTTCGGCGCTGATCCCGACGCTCAAGCATCCGGACCTGTTGCGCCTGGACCTGGGCATTTTTGTGTTGCACGCGATGTTGATGTCGAGCTTCGTTGCCTTGCCCCTGGCCCTGGTCGAAAAAGCCGGGTTGCCCAAAGAGCAGCACTGGTGGGTCTACCTGACCGCGCTGCTGGTCTCCTTCTTCGCCATGATCCCGTTCATTATCTACGGCGAGAAGAAACGCAAAATGAAACGAGTTTTATTGGGCGCGGTGCTGACGCTGATGCTCACTGAGCTATTCTTCTGGCAGTTCGGCGATAGCCTGCGAGCTCTGGTGATCGGGACGGTGGTGTTCTTTACCGCGTTCAACTTGCTCGAAGCTTCGTTGCCATCGCTGATCAGCAAGGTTTCACCGGCAGGCGGCAAAGGCACGGCGATGGGGGTTTATTCCACCAGCCAATTCCTCGGTTCGGCGCTGGGCGGGATCCTCGGCGGCTGGCTTTTCCAGCATGGCGGTTTGTCGGTTGTATTCCTCGGATGCGCCGGCCTGGCTGCCCTCTGGCTGGCCTTTGCTGTTACCATGCGCGAACCACCTTATGTCACGAGCCTGCGCTTGCCGTTGTCGCCCGAGGCGATCCGCGAAGCGGGTCTGGTTGAGCGCCTGAAGGCCGTCGTAGGGGTAACAGATGCGGTAGTCGTTGCTGATGAAGCGGCGATTTACATCAAATTGGACACAGAACTATTGGATCGCACCACCCTTGAGCGCCTGGTGAACAACCCGGCCGAGGCAGCGTGCGTAGCCTAGGAGAACGTTATGGCCCGTGGGGTTAACAAAGTCATATTGGTCGGCACTTGCGGCCAGGATCCCGAAGTTCGCTACTTGCCTAACGGTAACGCCGTGACCAACCTGAGTCTGGCGACCAGCGAACAGTGGACCGACAAGCAAACCGGTCAGAAGGTCGAGAAGACCGAATGGCACCGTGTTTCGATGTTCGGCAAGGTGGCCGAGATCGCCGGTGAATACCTGCGTAAAGGTTCGCAGGTCTACATCGAAGGCAAACTGCAGACCCGCGAGTGGGAAAAAGACGGTATCAAGCGTTACACCACTGAAATCGTGGTCGACATGCAAGGCACCATGCAACTGCTCGGCGGTCGTCCACAACAGGGCGACCAACAAGGCGGGGGCAATAACTATCAGCAGTCTGCCCCGGCTCCACGCCAGCAGGCGCCGCGTCCGCAGCAGTCGGCACCGCAACAGTCGCGTCAGGCTCCGGCTCCACAGCAGGCTGCTCCGCAGCCAGCACCGGATTTCGACAGCTTTGATGACGATATCCCGTTCTGAGAAGCAGCTACTCGATAAGTGACACCAAAAAAAGCGAAGCCATTAATCCGGCTTCGCTTTTTTGTGGGCACTGTTAAAGGGATAACGTCGTGACGTTGGCCCGCGCGGTGTGCAGTTTTTTGTAGCTCTCGATAAGGCGCAGGTGTCTGTCGAGCCCCTCCAGCTTCATGCTGGTCGGCGTCAAGCCATGGAAGCGCACGCTACCGTCCACCGAGCCGATCGCTGCATCCGTGCGCTCGTTGCCAAACATCCGACGGAAATTGGCCTCGTAGTCTTCCAGTTCCAGGTCTTCGTCCAGCTTCATCTCCAGCACCACATTGACAGCCTGGTAGAACAAGCCGCGCTCAACGGTGTTGTCGTTGTACTGCAGGAACATTTCCACCGCCTCTTTCGCCTCTTCATATTGCTGCAAGGCGAGATAGATCAGCAGCTTCAACTCCAGGATCGTCAGCTGACCCCAGGCCGTATTGTCATCAAATTCGATGCCGATCAAGGAGGTGATATCGGTGTAGTCGTCCAGCTCACTTTCCACCAGACGTTCAACCAGCGCTTGCAGTTCGTCGTCGTCCAGGCGATGCAGGTTCAAGATATCGGCGCGGAAGAACAGTGCTTTGTTGGTGTTATCCCAGATCAGATCGTCTGCGGGATAGATTTCCGAATAGTCCGGCACCAGGATGCGGCAGGCCGTTGCACCAATGTGCTCATACACCGCCATATACGCTTCTTTGCCCATGCCCTCGAGAATGCCGAACAGCGTTGCGGCTTCGTCGGTATTCGAGTTTTCTCCCTGGCCGGAGAAGTCCCACTCCACGAATTCGTAATCGGACTTGGAGCTGAAGAAGCGCCACGACACCACGCCGCTGGAGTCGATGAAGTGCTCGACGAAGTTGTTCGGCTCGGTCACCGCATGACCTTCAAACGTCGGTTGTGGCAAATCGTTGAGGCCTTCGAAGCTGCGGCCCTGGAGCAATTCGGTCAGGCTGCGTTCGAGCGCCACTTCCAGGCTCGGGTGCGCGCCGAACGAGGCGAACACACCGCCGGTACGCGGGTTCATCAATGTGACGCACATCACCGGGAATTCACCGCCCAGGGACGCGTCCTTCACCAATACGGGGAAACCCTGTTCTTCCAGCGCCTGAATACCGGCCAGGATACCGGGGTATTTCGCCAGCACATCGGCCGGCACATCGGGCAATGCAAATTCACCTTCGATGATTTCGCGTTTGACCGCGCGTTCGAAGATCTCCGACAGGCACTGCACCTGGGCTTCGGCCAGCGTGTTGCCGGCACTCATGCCGTTGCTCAGGAACAGGTTTTCGATCAGGTTGGACGGGAAATACACCACCTCGCCGTCGGACTGGCGCACGAACGGCAGCGAGCAGATGCCGCGCTCTTCATTGCCGGAGTTGGTGTCGATCAGGTGGGAACCGCGCAGCTCGCCGTCGCGGTTGTAAATCTTCAGGCAGTACGCGTCGAGGATTTCCGTCGGCAGTTCATCTTTACGGCCAGGCTTGAACCAGCGTTCGTCCGGGTAATGCACAAACGCTGCGTTGGCGATGTCTTCGCCCCAGAACTGGTCGTTGTAGAAGAAGTTGCAGTTGAGTCGCTCGATAAACTCGCCCAACGCCGATGCCAGTGCGCTTTCCTTGGTCGAACCCTTGCCGTTGGTAAAGCACATCGGCGAGTGCGCATCGCGGATATGCAGCGACCACACATTGGGCACGATATTGCGCCACGAGGCGATTTCAATCTTCATGCCCAGGTCCGCCAGAATGGCCGACATATTGGCGATGGTTTGCTCCAGCGGCAGATCCTTGCCCGCGATGTAAGTGCTCGCCTCTGAACTGGACGCCGGCATCAGCAATGCCTGGGCATCGGCGTCGAGGTTGTCCACCTCTTCGATCACAAACTCCGGCCCGGCCTGCACCACTTTTTTCACGGTGCAACGGTCGATGGAGCGCAGGATGCCCTGGCGATCCTTGTCGGAGATGTCCGCCGGCAACTCGACCTGGATCTTGAAAATCTGGTTGTAACGGTTTTCCGGGTCAACAATGTTGTTCTGCGACAGCCGGATGTTATCCGTGGGGATATTGCGCGTGCTGCAGTACAACTTCACAAAGTAAGCGGCGCACAACGCTGACGACGCCAGGAAGTAGTCGAACGGACCCGGTGCCGAGCCATCGCCCTTGTAGCGGATAGGTTGATCGGCCACCACCGTGAAGTCATCGAACTTGGCTTCAAGTCGAAGGTTGTCGAGAAAGTTGACCTTGATTTCCATGGGGGATTACCAGAATAACGGCTAGACGATTGGCCGCCATTATCCGGCATTTCAGCCGTAAGTCTTGCGAGCGTCTTGCGATATGTCCCCAACGGGCCTTTTTTAGTGGTCAGTCGAGTATCAGATGCGGCAAGAACCGGCTCGAATCCTTGGTGATCAGGCTGTTGTCCTCTCGCACACCGATCCCCGCCGCCTGATCGCCGATCACCCAGGAGCCAATCAGCGTAAAGCTGTCGCCAAACTGCGGAAGCGGCGCGAATTCCTGAAGGATAAACGGCGCATCGGTGTAGGGGCCGTCCTCTTTCACGATCAGACCGTCAGCGGTTTGCAGCTCGATGTTGGCACCTTCCCGCGAGAAGAACGGCTTGCGCACCCAGCCCTTCGGCACTGCTTTGTTCGGGTCAGCATCCAGGTGCGCCGCGAGCAGGTTCGGGTGACCTTTGTTGAATTCCCACAACAGCGGCAGGATGCCTTTGTTGGAGATGATGGATTTCCACGCCGGCTCGAAAAACTGCGTATCACTCTGGGCAATCGCGGCACCAAAGGGCTCGTGGAAGATGAACTCCCAAGCGTGCAGCTTGAACAGGTGAGGAATCCAGCGTTCTTCGAGATCGACGAAACGTCCGTCACTGGTCAGGCCGATGTCTTCGATATCGATGTGGCGTGATTCGATGCCGACCTTTTCCGCCACCAGCCGCAGGTAATCGGTGGTGCCCTTGTCTTCGACCGAGTCTTTCATCGAGGCGAAGTAGAAAGGCTGCTTGAGCTGCAATTGCGCGAAGGCCTGATGCAGTTTGGTGTCGATGCTGTTGAACTGGTCGGCATGCTTGGGCAGCACGCCGCGTTCGATGCATTGCTCCAGCCAGCCCCACTGAAACGCCGCCGCCTCATACAGGCTCGTCGGCGTGTCGTAGTTGAGTTCCAGCAACTTGGCGGGACCGGTGCCGTTGTAGGAGAAGTCCATGCGCCCGTACAGGTGCGGGTGACCTTCAAGCCATGAGGTGCGGACCATGTCGAAGAATGGCGCGGGAATGCTCAGGCGCTCCAGCAACTCCTCGCTCTGCACCACGCGGGCCACCAGATCCAGGCACATCTCATGAATCTCGGTGGTCGGGTCTTCGAGATCGTTCTCGATCTGCTTGAGCGTGAACTGGTAATACGCGCTCTCGTCCCAGTAAGGTTCGTTGTCGATGGTATGGAACATAAAGCCGAGACTCTCGGCCGTCTGCTTCCAGTCAGGACGTTCTGCGCATTGGATCTTCTTCATGGCCCGGTTTCCTTAACTGCTCGATCCGCCGCCGCCCCAGCCGCTGCGTGCGCTGGCCTTGCTGCCGAAGCCGCCACGGGAGGTGGACGAGGAAACGGAAACCGGCTTGCTGGTAGAAGAACGGACCGAGTCGGCGTAGTTGCTGCTGCCGTACCGCGCCTGATTGGACTTGGTGAACGTCGAGCCCTTGGCAATCCGCTGGCTGAGCGTCGAGTTCGAGTAGCTGCCGCGATCATCGCGATAGCGGTACACCGGCTCGGAGTAATAGCTGTTGCGGTTGCTGCTCAGCATGTTGCCGATCAGCAGGCCGGTCAGCAGGCTGCTGGTGGAGAAGCCCGAGCCCCCAGTGTTCGCCGTTTCCGAGGCAGGTAACTGCGCCTTGGCCGCGTCCACCTGGGATTGCGTCACCTGGCCATCGGCGGTCAGTTCGAAACCGCCGAGCTTGGGGATGAACTTGCCGGCGGAATCCTGCTGGCACCAGTCGGCGACAAAGTCGGCATCGCAATCGGCCTGGCTGTCGTACACCGGCGCAATGCGGCGATGCTCGGCCATGGCCGTCATGTAGGCGTCCGAGCAGACGTCCACCGGAAGCTTTTCATCGGCGCACTGCTGAACGGACTGGAAGTTGTATTTCTTCTGCACCGCGTAGGTTTTTTCCGTCGGCCCGCAGCCGGATATCGCCATGGCGACCGACGCTGCCAGCGAAAGCTGAACGTACTTGCTTCGTTTCATCGGGATCTCCGGGCGCAATCAGTTCTGGGAAGGGGTCATGCACGCGGCGTTCAACATGCCGACGCTGATGGCCACGGCTGCGACGTAGATGCCGGCCGCGATTTCACCTTTCTTGATGCGTTCCGAGGTGCCTTTGAGCACCAGGCTGGTGACCAGAAACGCCAGCAGTTGCACGAGGGCCGCGATCACTGCCCAGACAACGAAGTCGAGGATACTGATCGAGTACGCAATCACGTTGCTCGCCGGAATGGCGAAGCCGATGACGGCGCCGCCCAGGGCAATTGCAGCGGCTACGTTGCCCGAACGGATCAGTTCGAATTCCTTGTGCGGGGTGATGCGGGTGTAGATGAACTGAAACAGCGCGAACAAAACCGCGGCGCCGAGAATGTACGAAACAAATCCGAACACGGCGGCCTTGTTCAGGGAGATGGAGAGTGCTTCTAGCATGGACTTCTTCCTTTTTTAAAACGTATTCAGGTCGGTTGTGTACAGCGAGATGCCTAGCGACGTACTCAAGCTGATGGTGCCTTCGGCGTCTTCCTCAACGGAAAACAGCAGGAACTCCCGGCGATCGGTCAGGCCGGTTTCGCGGGCGTACAGCATCGAACGGTGCTCGATGCCGTAGGACTCCTCCGGATTTTTCAGCTGTTCGCTCAACGCCACCAATTCTGTCTGGCCATTCTCGGTGCCCCATTCGCGGGTGTATTCGACGCCGTTATGGGTGTAGGTCGGCAGCCCGATCAGGCTTTGCGGACCGGCCAATCGGCGCAGCTCCGCTTCACTGCTGATGGTGATGTAACTGAGGTAGTTGAACAGGATCACCGACTCGACCTGCCCGGCAATTTCGCCGGTGGTGTGTACCTGCAGCCAGTAGTCTTCGTCGTTCATGTAATAGCGCGACAGCCAGGTCGACTGCCCGAGATCGACGGTGCCGTTGCTCCAGATCTGCTGGGAACCCGGGATGGTCACCGTGGTGTTGCCGTCGAGCAACAATCTCAGGGAGGTGTCGAACATCACGCCCTTGCCCAATCCGAGGCCCAATGGGCCGGTGGCAGGTGGCGGGGTTTCGTTGGCGGTCCATTTCGACTCTGGCGTCGCGTTCGGGGCCTCAAGCCCCATCAACTGTTTAAACCATCCCATTGGAGATTTCCTTGAGGCGAGTGGAGGCGATGTAGAAGAGTTCGCCGCCCTCAACGCGGGTGGCGCCGGGCGGGTTGATCGACGGTTGTCGGGCGCCCTTGGCGCGATAGCCGATGAGCGTGGCGTTGTGATGTTCTTTCATCCGTGTGTACAGATCGCCAAACGTCGCTTCAAAGGCCTCGGGCAGTTTCATCAGGTATTGGGTGGCGCCTTGACCCACGCACAACAGTTCATTGATGACCACTGACGAGCCCGGATCCTGAGACGCGCGCACCAACATCTCGATGGCCATGCTTGAGGTGCATTCCAGGCTGGGCGCGTAGGCGCTGGCGAGCGCTGCGACTTCACTGTCATTGAAGTGGGCGACCACATGCCCGACAGGCTTCAGTTGATTGACCGCCAGCACGGTGGCCAGGGTCAGGTCGTCTGAATGAGTTCGCACCAGAACGCGTTCGGCACCGGGAACGCCGGCGCGCAGCAACAACGCCACGGAGGACAGGCTTTCACCTTTAATGAAGCTGGCTTTGCCCGGCATCGGGTTTTCTTCAAGGGTGCAATCGCAAATGACGATCAGGTTGTCGTTCGAGGTTTCGTCCTGAAGCAACAATTCAATGACCCGCTCGCTGGACGCGCCTTCCCAGCCGATGAGAACCGTATGGCCGACCTTGCCGGTGAAATCGCCTTTGCCCTTCATGCCTTTTCTCCATGCATCGATGACGCTGCTGGTGGTTTTGCCGATGGCTGCCGTCAGCAGCGCAATGCCCCCGAGCATGACCCAGGTGGCCACGAAAATCCGTCCCGCCGCTGTCTGCGGCGCAAGATCGCCATAGCCGACGGTGAGTGTGGTGGTCAGATAGAAGTAAGTAAACGTGGCGGGGGCGGTGAGGTGTTGTTCGCCCAGGAGCACCAGGCCCAGATACGCCGTGATCAGGTGGACGCCCAAGGCAATGACCAGACCTGCCCAGCCGAAACGGTGGAAGAGGGACGAGGCATACATGCGCAATAAAAGGAAAATCGACATTTCGTCCCTGACTCCGTGGGTACTTGTTCCTGGCGACTTCATCGCCTCGGCGTCTCAATGCACAAGTGCGTTCAACCGGCGGCATTAAACCTGCTGCGCGGCGCCGAGAAAAGTACCTTGGCTGCAATAAATCCGGCGAGTGCACCAAACAGGTGACCTTCGAAGGAAACACCCTGGCGAGGCAGGAAGCCAAAAATCAGCCCGCCGTAGAGCAAGGCAACGACGCCGGCCGTTATCAGGTTGCCCCAGCTCCTGTGAAACCAGGCGCGGGACAAGAGGTACGCCCACAGTCCGAATACCCAGCCGCTGGCGCCGATGTGTACGCCTGCAAAGCCGAACAGCCAGACCAGTGCGCCGCCCAGCAGAATAATGATCGCGCTGACCGCAATGAACCGGTTGAGTCCTTCGATGATGACCAGGGTGCCCAGTATCAAAAAGGCAATCAGGTTCGCGCTCAGGTGCGCAAAGGAAGCGTGCAGGAAAGGCGAGGTGATGATGCCGAGCAGACCGTGCACGGTTCTCGGGATCAGGCCGAAGGCCATGAGGCTGTAGCCGGTCGCGACGTTGAACAGTTGCAACGCGACCATGACGAGCGCCAAGCCTGCGATTGTCTTGAAACCCTTCAGGGCATCCATCCTTGACCTCGACGTAATAAAGAAGGGCAACGAATTAACGAAATCCCTGTGGGAGCGGGCAAGCCCGCTCCCACAGGTTCCGCAGCTTTTGGCATCAGGGAAATGAATACCAAGCTGCAGTGTTGCCTGGGTTGCTTACTCAGCCGATTTTTTCTTCAGGCGTTCCAGAATCGCATTGGCGCTGCCTTCGTTCGGCGTGATGCCGGCGTCGCGCAGTTTGCGTTCCAGGTCAGTACCGGTCGAGGCATCGGCCAGTTGGTCCTGAGCTTCCAGTTCAGCCGCGCGTTGCTGCTGCTTGGCCTGCAGGCGGTTCAATGTACCGACAGCGGTTTCCAGCTTGCCGTTGGCGCCGCCACTGGCGATCGAAGCACTGACCTGGGCTTTCTGTACGCTTTCGCGCGCCTTGGCCATGTCGACTTGCTGGCGCAGGCTTTTGATGCGGTTTTCAGCCTTGGTGATGTCTTTGCGCATGTTTTCAGCGTAACCGCCGAATTCAGTGGCCTGCTTTTGCTCGACGTCCAGCTCGTTGGTCAGGGTCGAAATGGCTTCGGCCACTTCCAGTGCCAGGTCTTCACGGTTGGCCTGGATCGCGGCCAGGGCCTTGGATTCCAGGTCCTTGATCTTGGCGTTGTACTCGCTGACGCGGTCAGCCGACAGTTTGTGCTTGGCCATGATGGTGACCAGTTCACGTTTGGCGTTGGCCAGGGCGCTGTCCGCATCGCGAATTTCCTGGTCGAGGATGCGCAGGGCCTGTTGGTCGACGATCGATTCGCCAACTTCAGTGGCACCGCCACGCAGCGCGGTGAACAATTTGCTCCAGATGGACTGAGTCATTGGATATTTCCTGATACCGAATAATTAATTGAAGAAACGTTCGAAGGCTTCGCTGGCGCGCTGGACGTTATCGACCAGGGTTTTCACCTCGGTCACGATGTTCGTCAGGCTGGAGTCGGAGCTCAGGGCGCCGAACATGTTGTAGACAATCTGCCCGTTCGGCATGGACTCGATACCGATCGAGGACAGCGGGAACATCTCCCGGCTGCGCAGCACGGCGTCATTGAAGGCCGGCACGTCGTTGATAGACTCGATGTCGACCAGAACGGTATCGACGATGATCTGCTCGCCCACCACCGCGATGTAAATCGGCAAGCCACCGAAATCGTTCATTTCCAGCTTGATGCTGGATTCGGAGCCTTGAACGAGAGAAAGCGTGATGTCGTTCGAAACCACTTCGTCCAGGGCCTGAAGGGCGCTGAAGAGGCGATCAATGTTCCAGTTTGTACCTGCGCTCATGTAATTCTCCGACATGAATGAGCCAGCCAGAATCGGTTGGCGAAGCTGTTTCTCCATCTGCTTGAGCAGGCTTCGGTTTTCGGGAAGCACCCAAGTCTCGTGTTTCACATAACCGGCGGCACCCAGGCCCGCGCGCATCTGCTTCATGTAAAAGCTCGATGGTTTTTTCGCGGACGGTTTCGCGCGCTCTCCCTTGCGGCTTGCTGAATCGGTCTCGGGCCCGGTTGGGGGGCTCGATGGAGAGCTGCTTTTCATGGGGCTGACCTCGATGTGAAAAACTCACGCGTGGGAAACACTACAGGCAATTTTTGCCACTCTCAATAGCTCACGCGTGAGATTTTTTGCATTACTTTTTTCGGCCAGCCAAAAGGGCCCGCAGCGCTCAAGCGCGGCGGGCCCTTTTCGGAAGTTGATCAATCAGTTAGGAGGTTAGCGGCCGGCCGCCAGGAATTCGTCAGTGGAAATCACGTTCGCATAGGCGAAACCCAGGGCCGACATGAAGGCGGCGTGAACGTGGGCGGCGGGCACTGTGACGCCGTTGAATTCCAGGTCGCGTGAGGCACAGGCGTCGTGGATCACGGTGACGGTGTAGCCGAAATCGGCCGCGGCGCGGGTGATGCCATCGACGCACATGTGGCTCATGCTGCCGACGACCACCAGTTCCTTGATGCCTTGCTCGTCGAGGATCGATTTGAGTTCGGTTTCACGGAACGAGTTGACGAAGTGCTTGAGCACCACCGGCTCGTCGGCACGGTTCAGGACTTTGGGGTGCAGCTTCGCGCCTTCCGAACCCGGGGTGAAGAAAGGGGCTTCGTCAGAGGTGAATTCGTGACGGATGTGCACCACCGAATCACCAGCATCACGAAAGGCTTTGAGCAAACGGACGGCGTTGTCGGCGGCAGCATCGGCACCGACCAGCGGCCACTTGCCTTGGGAGAAGTAGTCGTTTTGGATATCGACTACGATGAGTGCTTGCTTGGCCATGGCTGTTTCCTCGAAATGTGTGTGTTGGGTGTGGAACGAAGTATTGGCTCTGGCAGGCCGTCAGGGGATTGGCCGCACCGACAATAGAAGGGGGAAAACTGACAATGGATGCACAAAGGGCAATCGCCGAACTCGGCGTGCTGATTTATCCCGGCGCGCAGATGGCGGCGGTGCACGGGTTGACCGATCTGTTCGGCGTGGCCAACCGGATTGCCGCCGAGCATCAGTCTGCGCAGTTGCCGTTGCTGCGGGTCAGCCATTGGCAGGTTGATGGCGAGCAGCCGCCGGAGCGGATCTACGACAGTCATCCAGCGCCGGACCGCGCCTTGGTGGCGGTGTTGATTCCGCCGTCGATCGCAGGGTTTTCCGAAGGCCAGGCACCGCAGGCGTTGATCGACTGGATGCGTCAGCAACATGCGCAGGGCGCGACGCTCGGTGGCATCTGCGTGGGCTCGATTCTGTTGGCGGAAAGCGGTTTGCTCGACGGCCGCAGCGCCACCACCCACTGGACCTCGGCCAAAACCTTCGCCGAGCGTTATCCGGCGATCAAGCTCAAGGCCGATACGCCCATTGTCGACGACGGCGACTTGATCACCACCGCCGGGCTGATGGCCTGGTCCGAGCTGGGGTTGCGTTTGGTAGATCGTCTGCTCGGTCCGAGCATCGCCACCGGCACTGCGCGTTTTCTGGTGGTGGAACACAGCGACAGCGCGAGTGAATGCGGTAGCAATTTTTCGCCGATTCTCAGCCATGGCGACGCGTCGATTCTCAAGGTTCAGCATTGGCTGCAAAGCACCGGGGCGACCGATGTGTCGTTGCCGGCGATGGCCGAGCGGGCAGGGCTGGAAGAACGCACGTTCCTGCGCCGCTTCCGCGCGGCGACCGGGTTGAAACCCACCGAGTATTGCCAGCACCTGCGGGTCGGCAAGGCGCGGGAAATGCTCGAATTCACCAACGGCACCATCGACCACATCGCGTGGACCGTGGGCTATCAGGACCCTGGTGCATTTCGGGCGACGTTCAAGAAAATTACCGGGCTGGCGCCGAGTGATTACCGGTCACGGTTCGGCGTGACGCCCACTGCCGCAACCCGGTAGTTGTAACACCCCAATCCCCTGTGGGAGCGAGCCTGCTCGCGATAGCGGTGTGTCAGACAAATTAATGTGACTGACGCACCGCTATCGCGAGCAGGCTCGCTCCCACAGGGGATCAGTGGAAGGCCGGGATCGTGCAAAATGCCGGAGTCGCCGATGGGCGTCGTGCAGAATCGAGCAGGCGTCGTGCCATTACGATTCCTGCAACCGACTGAATTCAAGGCCATTTCGATCAAGCCGGCCTTGGCTTGATCTCTGCACCCCTTCAACTACATTCATCAAAAGCCGACTGAAGGGGGACGCATGACCCCAACAAACCGCAAGAAACTGGTGGTTGCCCACTCGGTCCGCCCCGAGGCGCCCCAGCACGAAGTCGAAACCAATCGCGCACTCGCCCGCTGGCTGGCGCAAATCCTCGGGCTCAAGTTCGGTGGCAGCTACGATCCCGAACTTCATAACGGCCGCGATCTTTATCTCTTGCCGACCCAGACCCTGGTCGGCGTCGCTGCCGCCCGGGCATTGGGCGTCACGGGGCCGGAGGATATGTGGGGCGGCTACGTCGATCACGATTTCATCTGCACCAAAGCCATCAGCCACGGGTTGCGCAACAAAAATGCGCACGCCCCGGAAGGCTGGTCACCGTTGTTTTCCGAACGCGTACGCAGCGTGGTGCTCGATGGCCTCAGCGTGTTCTCGTTCGACGATGCGCGACCGGCGGCTGAGCATTTGCTCTACACCGGACCGATCCGCATCAAGCCGATTCATGCCTGCGCCGGACGAGGCCAGGAAGTGATCAAAAGCCTCGATCAGTTCGATGCGATTCTGGCTCGTCCCGATGCCAAGGCGCTGTTCAACGAAGGCGTGGTGCTTGAGCAGGATCTCGACAAAGTGATCACCCACAGCGTCGGCCAGAGCTTTATCGGCGGCAGGGTGCTGAGTTATTGCGGCGATCAATACTTGACCGAAGACGGTCAGGGCGAGCAGGTTTATGGAGGTTCCAATCTGCTGGTGGTGCAAGGTTATTACGAAGACCTGCTGAAACTGGACCTGCCTGACGATGTGCGCCTGGCGATCCAGCAAGCGCAAGTGTTCGACAGTGCCGCAGACGAGGCCTACCCCGGTTTCTATGCCTCGCGCCGCAACTATGACATCGCCCAAGGCCTGGACAGCAATGGCCAACAGCGAAGCGGTGTGCTCGAACAGTCCTGGCGCATGGGCGGTGCCAGCAGTGCCGAAGTGGCGGCGTTGCAGAGCTTCGTCAACGACCCCGGAATGCGCGCGATTAGCGTGTCTTCGGTGGAAACCTACATCGACCAGCCGCTGCCGGCGGACGCCATTGAGGTGTATCGCGGACCGGCGCAAAACAGTGACTTTCTTCTCAAGTACGTAACGGTCAAATCCTATGACGGCTAGAAGCGAAACCATTCAGATCGACATCGACGATGAACAAATGAGCGGGACATTTCTGAGCCCCAAATCGAAAGTCCCCGGCGTGTTGTTTGTGCACGGTTGGGGCGGCAGCCAGGAGCGGGACCTGGAACGGGCCAAAGGCATCGCCGGTCTGGGGTGCGTGTGCCTGACGTTCGACTTGCGCGGGCACACCGGCGGCACCGGTATTCCGCTCACTCGCGTCACCCGTGAAGACAACCTGCGCGATTTGCTGGCGGCGTACGACCGCTTGCTCGCCCACCCGGCGCTCGACACCTCCGCCATTGCGGTGGTCGGCACCAGCTATGGCGGTTATCTGGCCTCGATCCTGACTTCGTTGCGCCCGGTGCGCTGGCTGGCGCTGCGGGTGCCGGCGCTGTATCGCGACGATGAATGGCACACGCCCAAGCGTGAACTGGACAAGGCGGATTTGCGCGATTACCGCAACACGCTGGTACGCGCCGACAGCAATCGCGCCCTGCATGCGTGCTCGCAATTCACCGGGGATGTGCTGCTTGTGGAGTCCGAGACCGACGACTTCGTGCCTCACGCAACGATCATGAGCTACCGCGCCGCGTGCCAGCAGACGCATTCGCTGACGCACCGGATTATCGACGGCGCCGATCACGCGTTGAGCGAGCCGGTTTCGCAGCAGGCCTATACGTCAATTCTGGTGGACTGGATTACCGAGATGGTCGTGGGCGAGCGGTTGAGCATTATTCAGTCGAAATGAGTGGTGGTCTTGCGGACGCCATCGCGGGCAAGCCCGCTCCCACAGGGTCTCTGGTGAACACACTATTTGTAACACCGCAGAACCTTGTGGGAGCGGGCTTGCCCGCGATGGCGTCCTCGAAATCAATCTGACTCTTTGGGCTTTTTAGCAATCCGCAACGACTTCGCCTTGGCCTCCACCGCCAAATACATCACCAACGTAATCAGCAACGGCAAGATGAAATAGATCGCCCGATACGCCAGCAACCCCGCCACCAGGCTCCCCCGCGAAGCCTCATGCTGCAACAACGCCACAAACACCGCCTCCAACACCCCGAGCCCGGCAGGAATGTGGGTAATCACCCCGGCAATCGCACTGATCAGCAACACCCCGAGCACCAACGGATAATCCAGCTTGCTCGGCAGCAACGTGAAAATCACCGCTGCCATCAGCGACCAGTTCAGTGCCCCGAGGGCCAGTTGCAGCACCGCCATACGCAGCGACGGCAGGTTGATTTCCACCCCGCGTATTGACCATTCCCGACGCCTGGAAAACTGACACGCCGCCAGATACCCCGCGCTCACCAACAACAGCAACACGCCAACAGCTTGCAATGCACCGCTACTCAGCTTCCAGCCCGGAGGCATTCTGACCAGGCCGCTGCTGAACACCGCGCCCGCAATCACCATGTAGCCAAACCAATTGGTCGCCAAGCTCAATCCGAGGATTTTCGCGATGTTGCTTTTGCTCACCCCGAGCCGCGAATACAGGCGATAACGCATGGCAATGCCGCCGACCCACGCGCTCAGGTTGAGGTTGAAGGCGTAGCTGATGACCCCCACGGGCAGGATCTGTTTCCAGGTCAGGTCCTGGCGGATGTAGGTGCGGCCGATCAGGTCAAAACAGGCGTATACCAGAAAACTCACCAGCGTCAGGCCGGACGCAATGATCAGTGTGCGCACCTTGAAATTGGCCAGGGTGTGGAACACTTCATCCCATTCGATGCGCTGGGCAAGCATCGTCAACAGCACGATCAGCGCCAGGAAAAACAGCATCGTCAGCGGCTTTTTCCAGCGGCTCCAGCGTGTTTTCTTTTCCGGGGCAGGTGCTGTGCTGTCGTCATGAGGTGCCGAGTGAGCTTCAACGCGGTCCATGGTGGTCGCTCCCGGCTTGATGAGTAAAGGGTTTCAGACGAGGTTTATGCGCTGGCAGCCAACCGGCCCAGGCCGGGAAGTGGCGCAGGAAGTGAAACACCAGAAAGCCGACGGTCATGTGCCAGATCCGTCCGCGCGGTGACTTTTCCACGGACATGGCTTTGCAGTGGTTATTGCTCAGCACCTCAAGCCGTTCGAACAGGTCGTGGTTGAAGGCGCGGTCGCGGATCAACACATTGGCCTCCAGGTTCATGGACAGGCTCAACGGGTCGAGATTGCTTGAGCCAACGGTGCTCCAGTCCTCATCCACCAGCGCGACTTTGCCGTGCAGCGGGCGTTCGCAGTATTCAAAGATCTGCACCCCGGACTTGAGCAGATAGTCGTAGGTCATGCGCGCGGCCAGTTTGGCCACCATCATGTCTGGTTGGCCCTGCAGGATCAGGCGCACGTCCACGCCACGGCGAGCGGCATTGCGGATCTCGCGCAGCAAGCGGTAGCCCGGAAAGAAGTAGGCATTGGCGATCACGACGCGGCGCTGGGCACTGCGCAGCACCTGGCGGTAAACCTCTTCGATATCCGTCCGGTGGTCGCCGTTGTCGCGGTACACCAGGCGAACCTGGCCGTCGTGATCGCTGAAGGCCAGTTCCGAGCGCCGCTGCCGGCGGCGTTGCCACCAGTATTTGGCGCGGGCCGGGCGGCCACTTTGCAGCAGCGCGAAATGGTGGATGTCAGCCACCGCCGGACCTTGCACTTCAACCGAATAATCCTGCTTGGCCTCGGGGCCGAAGTCGGCCAGATGGTCGGCGGAAAAGTTGATCCCGCCGATGAACGCAATCGTGCCGTCCACCACCACGATCTTGCGGTGCAGACGGCGGAACCAGTTGGTGCGGATGCCCAGATGCTTGGGCGCCGGATCGAATATTTGCAGGCGCACGCCGGCTTGGCTCAACGCCGCGAGATAGCCGTTGCTCAACTCGCCACAGCCAAACCCGTCGAGGCTGGCGGTGACCCGCACTCCGCGTTGGGCGGCTTCGATCAGCACTTGCTGCAGCTCATTGCCGACCTTGTCCTCGAACACAATGAAGGTTTCCAGGAGGATTTCGGTCTTGGCCTGGCGCATGGCCTCGAATACCCTCGGGAAATAGGCTTCGCCGTTTTCCAGCATTTCCACAAGGTTATTGCCCTGCCAGCCGTATTCCACGTCGACCACACCGGGTTCACGCACCGGCGGGTTAGTCGGCACGTGTTCAACGGTGGCCTTTTCCATCGGGGCGCTGCTCATAGCTCGATCTCCACCGATAGCGGTGCGTGGTCGGAAAGGTGTGACCAGGGCCGCGCCGCGAGCACTTGCGGACGGCTGGCCTTGAGGTTGCGCACATAGATGCGGTCCAGGCGTAGCGCGGGCAATCGCGCCGGAAAACTGCGTGCCGGTTTGCCGTGGTGTTCGGCGAACACTTCGCGCAGGCCGCAGGGCTTGAGCAGCGCATCGGCCCGCAGGCGCCAATCGTTGAAGTCGCCGGCGACGATCACCGGGGCGTCGTCCGGAAGGTCTTCAAGGCGTTGCGCCAGCAACTTGAGTTGTTCCGTTCTGTGGGACTCACGCAACCCCAGATGCACGCAAATGGCGTGCAATTCCCGGCCATCGCCCGGCAGGCGCAACACGCAGTGCAGGATGCCGCGGTTCTCGTGGCCGCTGATCGAGACGTCGAAGTTGTCGTTGCGAATGATCTGGAATTTCGACAACAACGCATTGCCGTGATCACCCGCCGGGTACACCGCGTTGCGGCCATAGGCAAACTGCGGCCACAGGGTGTCGGCGAGGAATTCGTACTGCGGCATCGCTGGCCAGTTGCTGTAGCGCTGCGGATGATGCTCGTGGGTGCCGTGGACTTCCTGCAAAAACACCACGTCGGCGGACACGCTGCGCACCGCTTCGCGCAATTCCGGCAGGATGAAGCGCCGGTTGAGCGCAGTGAAACCCTTGTGGGTATTGACCGTCAGCACGGTGAAGCGGCGCACGGCGGTGATGATCGGTTGCTGTTCGTCGGTGGTGCCGACCGGTTCGGAAATGCTCATGGCAATACCCCTTCGGCAACAGGTTCGCCGGGGGCGGTAGCGAGGTCCTTGTCGAGATGGAAGTGCTCAAGCAAGCGCCGAGCATCGAAGGGCGCGCGGACCTTGATGTCGTTGTCGAAATAGCAGAAGACTTCCCGGGACTTGCGCGCTTTCGGTTTCTGCCGAGGTGCGATCAACTGTGGATCGGCGGGTTGCTGGCCGTGGTTCCAGGCGTCGATCCGCTCGCCCCAGCGTTCCAGCGCCTCGGGGGTGTAACCGCTGGCATAGAGTTCTTCGGTGCCGTGCAGGCGCAGGTAGACGAAATCACTGGTGACGTCTTCGCGGTACGGCCATTTTCCGGCGGTGTCGGCGATCACCAAGGCAACGTTGTAGCGTTTGAGCAGGCGCACGAACGCCGGGTCAATAAAGGTCTCGTTCCTGATTTCAACGGCATGGCGCAGCGGCTTTTTCTTGTACGCCTTCATGCTGGCGGGGCCGTGCAGGTGCGAATCGTGCTGGCGGGCGAGGGCGGCCGCCTGCTGGGTGTCGTGGGGCAATTGCTTGAGGAAGCTTTCGAACAGCTCGACGTCAAATTTGAAGTTGGGCGGGAACTGCCAGAGGATCGGACCGAGTTTTTCTTTGAGCTCGAGGATCCCGGAGGCAAAGAAATTCGCCAGCGGTTTATGAATGTCCCGCAGGCGTTTGATATGGGTGATGAACCGCGGGGCTTTGACGCTGAACACGAAGTCCGCCGGGGTTTCTGCGTACCACTGGGCGTAACGTTCAGGCCGTTGCAGGGCGTAAAACGATCCATTGATTTCGATGCTGTTGACCGCCCGTGACGCAAATTGCAATTCGCGCTTCTGGGTCAGCCCCTTCGGGTAGAAACCACCCCGCCAGGGTGTGTAGCGCCAGCCTGAAATACCGATGTGAATCGCCGCCATGTCGCCTCCCGTCTAATGGTCCTCGGTTGCCACTGTCTTTTGATGACCGTGGGATAACCGTGAAAGTTTCGACGGGGCTACGGACGGCAACCTCGATAAACACCGCATAACAAAATGTGGGAGCGGGCTTGCTCGCGAAGAGGGAGTGTCAGTCGACATTAATGCAGCTGACACACCGCTTTCGCGAGCAAGCCCGCTCCCACAGGGTTTAGTGGCTGACGGCGATGCGGGTTGAGCCCTCGGCATAGACCGGGCCGAGGCGATCAAGACGACCACTCCAAGCCGTCAGCGCCAATGCCACCAACACCACCAGCCCGCCAATCCACGCCGTGTGGATCAGGCCCATGTGCGCAACGATCAAGCCACCACCCCACGCGCCGCCGGCGATGCCAAGGTTGAACGCGGCGATGTTCAGCCCCGAGGCCACATCCACAGCCTGCGGGGTGTGATGTTCGGCCTGGCGCACTACGTAAACCTGCAGCCCCGGCACGTTGCCGAACGCCACTGCGCCCCAGACCAGCACGGTGGCCAGCGCCAGCCATGGGTTGCCGGCGGTAAAGGTCAGCACGAACAGTACGGCAGCGAGCAGGGCGAAGATGATTTTCAGGGCGCTGATCGGGCCGCGTTTGTCCGCCAGTTTGCCGCCCCAGATGTTGCCGACGGCCACCGAGATGCCATAGACCAGCAACACCAGGCTGACGGTGCCGGCACTGAAGCCGGAAATGTCCTGAAGAATCGGCGCCAGGAAGGTGAAGGCGATGAACGAGCCGCCGTAACCGACCGCAGTCATGGCGTACACCAGCAGCAGGCGTGGTTGCTTGAGCACCTGCAATTGCTGCAACAGCGAAGCGGGTTTGCTGTGGGCGATGTTTTTCGGCACATAAAGCAGACTGCCAATAAAGGCGATCACACCCAAGGCGGACACGGCGAGGAAGGTTTCACGCCAGCCGAAATGCTGACCGATGAAGGTTCCCAGCGGTACGCCGGTGACCAGCGCCACAGTCAGGCCGGTAAACATGATCGCAATCGCGCTGGCGGCTTTTTCCTTCGGCACCAGGCTGGTGGCGATGGTCGAGCCAATCGAGAAAAACACCCCGTGGGCCAGGCCGGTGACGATTCGCGCAATGATCAGCGACTCGTAGCTGGGGGCTTTCCACGCCAGCAGGTTGCCCAGGGTGAACAGCACCATCAGCGACAACAGCAACAATTTGCGCGGGACTTTGCCGGTGAGGGCGGTCAGCACCGGGGCGCCAATGGCAACACCCAGTGCGTAAAGACTGACCAGCAGGCCGGCGGACGGCAGGCTGACGCCGAGGTCGGCACCGATGGTGGGTAACAGGCCAACGATGACGAACTCGGTCGTCCCGATGGCGAAGGCGCTGAGGGTCAGCGCGAGCAAGGCAATGGGCATGACTGCAACTCCGGTGGGTTTGATTGATGGAGCGCAGTGTCGGGGTTTGGGTTGTGCGGAAAAATAGAGGGGTGGGCATTTGATATTTGCGTGCCGGTCAAATATCGCGCTGGCAAATGAAACCCTGTGACGAGGGAGCTTGCTCCCGCCCGGCTGCGCAGCAGCCGCAAAGCCTTACAGCGCGGTGTACCTGTGGAGCTCGGGTTTGCAGGTTTTTGGGGGCGCTTCGCACCCCAGCGGGAGCAAGCTCCCTCGCCACAGGGGGATGTGCTGGCTGTTATCTCGCGGGCAAAACCGAACTTGCCCGCCATTTCCCGATCAGTTCCTTACAGACCCTTCCCAAGGAGCTTCCCGTTTTGCTCAAGTTCAAGACCGCGATACTACTGGGGGCGTTGCTGTTTCTGGGCAGCAACGAGCTGGAAGCCGCCGCGCTGCCGGGTGTTCCCGCCGCTGCCGAGGAACCTGCTACGCCGGAGCCGTTGGTCCAGGGCGGACTGCTCGGAGCGATCAGTTCCAGCATCGACGACGTTCAGGACAAACTTGACCTCAACGAAGACCTGGTCGATGCCTGGCGCCTGCGGGCCGATCGGGCGGCGAACGAAGTGGACAAACTGGTCAATCGACCCTCGAGCCGTTCAGGTTGGAGCGTGATTGGGGACTTCCTGATGTTGTCCGGCGTCTGGCTCGGCACCTTTGCCTTGCTCACCGTGCTCGGCGGGATCCTCGCCAAACGCTTGAACCAGGGCCGCTTTCTGCGAACCCGCCAGCGCAGCCAGGATCTGCTCAATTATGTGCTGCCTTACACGCTCCCGGCGCTGATATGCCTGCCCTTGACCCTGTACGTCAGCCATTTTCTGCCCGCCTCGGTAGGTCGGGCGCTGGCGCTGTGTTTCGCCTATGCCACCAGCAGCGGTATTTTCTCGACCTCGATGCTGCTCTGCGTGATTGTCATGTTCAACACCGGCCACAAGCGCACGGCGGTGCAGATCATTCGCGATTTCTGCCCACGACCGCTGTTCCTGATCGGCTTTCTCGCCGCGCTCAGTGATGCGTTGACCAGCCCGCAAATCGCCCGGCAACTGGGCGGCAACATCACCAGCAGCGCTGCAGTGCTGACCGGGTTTTTCGTTTCGATCATTTTCGGATTTTTGGTGATTCGACTAAGGCGCCCGGTCGCGCATCTGATCCGTAACCGGCCACTGGCCCAGCGCCTCAAACAGCCGTCGCTGCAAGAATCCCTGCGGATCTTTTCCGGGCTCTGGTACTGGCCGATCCTGCTGATGGTGATGGTCTCGGCGATCAACCTGCTCGGCGTCGGCGATGACAATCAGAAAGCCCTGCGCTGTGCGTTGTTCACCACCATCCTGCTGATCGCCACGGTGTTCCTCAGCACGATTTTCCAGCACATGTTCAAGTCGCGGCAGGTCGCCGCGATCCAGCACAGCAGCGCTTACAAAGAGCGTTTTCTCAGTCTGCTGCACGCGTTGCTGCGCATCGTCATGGCCGTTGCCTTCATCGAAATCCTCGGCCGGATCTGGGGCGTGTCGCTGTTCGAATTCGCCGAGCAGAACTCGGTAGGGCGGGCGATCAGTGAGTCGTTGAGCAGCATGGGGCTGATCTTTCTGGTGACCTGGTTGCTGTGGGTGGTGCTCGATACGGCAATCCAGGAAGCGCTGAAACCACCGGTCAACAAACGCACGGCGCAACCGAGTACGCGAGTCAAAACCATCCTGCCGCTGTTGCGCAACGCGATCAAAATCATCCTGGTGGTGATCTGCGCGATCACCACCATGGCTAACCTGGGGATCAACGTCGCGCCGTTGCTGGCGGGTGCCGGGGTGGTCGGCCTGGCCATCGGTTTCGGTTCGCAGCAATTGGTGCAGGACGTCATCACCGGGTTGTTCATCATCATCGAAGACACCCTGTCGATTGGCGACTGGGTGGTGCTCGACTCCGGCCACGCCGGCACGGTCGAGGGCCTGACCATCCGCACTTTGCGCCTGCGCGACGGCAAGGGGTTTGTCCATTCGGTGCCGTTCGGGCAAATCAAGGCTGTCACCAACCAATCACGGCAATTTGCCTATGCGTTTTTCTCGGTGCAGTTCACCTATGACACCGATGTCGACAAAGCCATCGAGTTGATTCGCGAAGCGGGGGATTCGATCCGTGAGGATGCGTTTCTCAAATACAACCTGCAAGGGCCGCTGGACGTGTTTGGCGTCGACAAAATGGACCTCAATGGCGTGGTGCTGACGGCGCAGTTCCGCACGGTGTCGGGCGGGCAATATGCGGTGAGCCGGGCGTTTAACCAGCGCTTGAAGAAGCTTGTGGATAACAGCCCGTGGGTGCATTTCGCGCAGACTTATCCACAGCAGGTTTTGATGCCGAAACATGCGATGGCAGATGATGGGCCGCTGGCCGAAAATTCGCCGGTGATGCTGCCGGATCAGCCTCGCACTCAATAGTTTGCGTTGTTACTACTGGCCTCATCGCGGGCAAGCCCGCTCCCACAGGTTTTTCGGTGAATTCAGATCTTATTAACAACAGAGATCATTGTGGGAGCGGGCTTGCCCGCGATGAGGCCCGTCCAGACAACCTCAATGCCGGGTCAGTTTGTTGTGCAATTCAGCAGTCATTTGCTGATCCAGCTCTACCCAATAAACCTGCTTGCCGGCGATTTCGGCGGCAGCCGGAAGACCATCCCGATACACCAACCGATTACTCGCCAACGCCGGCACTTTTGCCCCGGGCAATAACGTCCCGGCAAGGTTCAGCGGATCAACCCCGCACACCGCAATCAGACTTCCGTCATGCGGTCGGCGCCGCACTTCGCGCAGCAATGGAATGGCCTCAGGCAACGCAAACTGCTCCCCGGCCAACCCACTGACAAACCGCCCACCGCGAATTTCCCCTCGCGCCTCCAGCCGATGGAACGTGCGCAGCAGTTCCCGCCAGCTCGGTAACCAATCCGCTTCCCGCTCCAGCAAGCGCCAGAACACCACGCCGTAGCGCCGAAGCAAGGTCATGGCGATGTGTTCCAGGGTGTCGCTCGGCGTCGGCGCCGGGCGTTTGTTATCCACAACCGACGCGGCGGGACCGCGTCGTAGCAAAGCCCAGCGCCCGGCATCGTCCATCCCGCCGACAAACGCCCCACGCCCGCGTCGGCTGCTGCGATTCTGGCGTTTGCTGGCCGGGGTGATCAGCGCTCGCAGGCCGGCGAAACTGTCGGCGTTCACCAGCCCGGCACCGACCAGTTCCTGCAAGGCAATTTCCAGCTCCGCGCGCAGCAGATGCGCCTCGTGAATCAGCTCATCGAAAAACAGCGCGCCGTGCTGACTAAGTGCTTCGTAGACTTTTTGCGTCTTGGGCGACAGTTCGCTGACCGGAGTTTGCTCGGTCAGGCTGCTCCACAACCCGACCTGACTGCGCGGCAGCAACAGAATCGGCGTGCTGCGTAGCGCCGTGCTGGCGCTCTTGTTGCGCGCGGTCAGGCGAGTCCAGACCAGTTTGCCGCTGCGACACAGGTCGTCCAGCCAACTCGCCGAATAGCCTTTGATCCTCATCGGCAAGATGTCGCTGTCCCAGGCTGACGCGGCGGCGGGGTAGCCTTCGAACTGCGCGACGATGGCGGACAAGACCGCGCTGCCCTGGCCTTGAGTCGCGGTGGACAGGTGCTGCCAATCAAACAGAAAGCGCATGAAATCCTGCAACGATACGGGCTCGATTTCCCGCCGCAGACGCTTGACCGTGTAGCGATGAATCCGCGCCAGCAGATGCCGTTCGCACCATTCATCCTCAGTGGCGCCCGGAGTGAATTGACCGCGCAGCACATAACCTTCGCGCTCCAGTTGCGCCAGCGCTTGGGTGACTTCAATGGCCGGCAATCCCAACGGTTCGGCAATCGCTTTTAACGGCAGTGGACCAAACGCGCTGAGCCGCGCGCGAATCACTTCCAACACCGCTTCATCCGACTCCCAGACTTCATCGAAACCTGGCCGCGCCTCCAGCGGTGGCAGCAACGTTGCCTGTGGATAAATCGCCCGCAGACAGGTCAGGCGTTCCAACGCCAACCACAGCGATTGCCCGGCATTGAGTTGCAAGCGGCTGGCGCGGCCGCTTTCAGCGAGGGCGTTCAGCCAGTCCAGCCAATGCGCATTGGCCTTCGCCTCGGCATCGGAGATGCATGCCAGGCTCATCAAGGCCTCATGCATTTCATCGACGCTCGTGGGCGTTGGCCAGGCTTCGTCGCGTACCGCTTGAATCGCTTCGGCGTCCAGAGCACCGAGGTCGTCGGTGGACTGCGGATCGGTCCAGCGACGGTTGAGCACCGCTTGGGTGCGGCGTTCTTCCAGCGGTGCATCGTCGAGAAAGGTGTAGGGCCGGGCGCTGAGGATTTCCGCTGCCAGTGGCGAGGGCGCCGGCAAATCACGGCTGATCAGCCGGACATCGCCGCTTTCCATGCGCCGCAACAACGCCAGCCAACCTTCGCTGTCCATGGCTTCGTGCAGGCAATCGTCGAGGGTTTGTTCCACCAGCGGATGCTCGGGCACGTCGCGTTCGCCGGCGAGGTTTTCCACGCAGGCAATCTGATCGGGAAATACGCTGGCGATCAGGTCTTCGCTTTTCATGCGCTGGATCTGCGGCGCGACTTTACGCCCGCCCGTGTAACGCGGCAACGCCAGGGCAACCCCGGCGTTCCAGCGCCAGCGCACGCCAAACAGCGGCGCATCGAGTATTGCCTGGATCAGCAGGTGCTCGGCGGTGTTGCTGTGCACGTAGCGCCAGACGTCGTCGAGTTCGAAGCTGTGGCTGGTGGACAGCGACAGCACAATCGCGTCTTCGCTGGCGGCGGCCTGCAATTCGAAGTTGAACGTGCGGCAGAACCGCTTGCGCAAGGCCAGCCCCCAGGCGCGGTTGATGCGACTGCCGAACGGTGTGTGGATGATCAATTGCGTGCCGCCGGACTCGTCGAAAAACCGCTCCATCAGCAGCGTGTCTTGCGACGGCAGCGCGCCCAATGTCAGGCGCGCCCGGGCCAGGTAATCCACCAGTTGTTCGGCGCTGGCGAGGTTCAGGCCGAGGGTGTCGGTCAGCCAGTCGATGGCCGGTTGCAAGTTGCCCGGTGTGGCGCCGAGCAGTTCGTCGAGCTGCGCTTGCAGGCGCGCCACGGCGAACGACAATTCTGCGCTGCGTCCCGGCGCTTCACCGAGCCAGAACGGAATGGTCGGCGGCTGGCCCTGGGCGTCTTCGACCCGGACCTTGCCGGTGTCGACGCGCAGGATTCGATACGACGTATTTCCCAGCTGGAAGATGTCTCCGGCGATACTTTCCACCGCAAAGTCTTCGTTGACGCTGCCAATGTTCAGCCCTTGAGGTTCGAGCAGCACGCTGTAATCGGCGTTGTCCGGAATCGTTCCGCCGCTGGTCACGGCCGTCAGTTTGCTGCCCCGGCGACCGCGCAACGTACGGGTCACGGCGTCGCGGTGCAGGTAGGCGCTGCGGATCCCCTGACGACCGTTGTAACCCTCGGCGAGCATGTGCAGCAGCGCCTGGTAATGTTTTTCGTCGAGTTCGGCGTAAGGCGAGGCTTTGCGGAACATCTCCAGCAACGCCTGCTCCTGCCATTCCTGGCAGCTGACTTCGGCGATGATCTGCTGCGCCAACACGTCCAGCGGTGCCTTGGGAATCTGCAAGGTGTCGAGTTCGCCGCGACGCACGCAGTCGAGCAGGGCGGCGCATTCGATCAAATCATCGCGGGTGGTGGCGAACAAACGGCCCTTGGGCGTGCCGCCGACCTGGTGCCCGGAGCGGCCGACTCGTTGCAGAAACCCGGCAATCGAGCGCGGCGAGGCGATCTGGCACACCAGGTCGACGTCGCCAATGTCGATCCCCAGTTCCAGCGAGGCTGTGGCGATCAGCACTTGCAGGTCGCCGCGCTTGAGCCGCTGTTCCGCGTCGAGGCGAAATTCCTTGGCCAGGCTGCCGTGGTGCGCGGCGACGGCCTCTTTGCCAAGGCGCTCGCTCAAATGCCGGCTCAGGCGCTCGGCCAGGCGCCGGGTGTTGACGAAAATCAGCGTGGTGCGGTGTTCGCGGGCGAGGGCGGCGAGCCTGTCGTAGACCAGTTCCCAGACATCGTTGGCCATCACGGCGGACAGCGGCACCGGCGGCACTTCGATGTCCAGATCCCGCGGGCGGGCGTGGCCGATGTCAATGATTTCGCATTCGCGATCACGGCCAACAAGGAAGCGCGAGACCGCTTCGATGGGTTTTTGCGTGGCGGACAGGCCAATGCGCATCAGCGGGACCGCGCACAGCGCCTGCAATCGTTCGAGGCTCAGGGCCAAATGGCTGCCGCGTTTGCTGGCGGCGATGGCGTGGATTTCGTCGACGATTACCGTGCGCGTGGTGCCGAGCATCTGCCGGCCGGAGTCGGAACCGAGCAGCACGTAAAGGGATTCCGGGGTGGTCACCAGAATATGCGGCGCTGTTCGGCGCATGGCCGAGCGGTCTTTTTGCGGCGTATCGCCGGTGCGCACGGCAGTGTTGATCTGCAATGGGGGCAGGCCCATGACGCGTAATTGCTCGGTGATGCCGGCCAGCGGGTTTTGCAGGTTGATCTGGATGTCGTTGGACAGGGCTTTGAGCGGTGAAACGTAGACCACCAGGGTTTCGTCGGGCAGCCCGCCTTCATTGTCCAGTCCGCGATGGACCAGGTCGTCGATGACCGCCAGGAAGGCCGTGAGGGTCTTGCCGGACCCGGTGGGCGCGGCGATCAGGGTTGAGCGGTGCTGGCGGATCAACGGCCACGCCCGGGCCTGGGCGGCGGTGACCGTCGGGAAGGTGTTGCTGAACCAGGCGCTGACGGCGGGGTGGAAGCCTGCCAGGGCCGCGTCCGTGGGGATGGGCAGATTCATGGGTAATTTATGCGGGTGGGGATAGGAAGTTGCAAGTACCACTCGGTTTATCGCCGTCCCTGTGGCGAGGGCGCTTGCTCCCGCTGGGTTGCGCAGCAGCCCCAAAACCTGCCTCCCAGTTCATCCTGACACTCCGAACCGCCCGATTTTACGACTGCTTCGCAGCCGAGCGGGAGCAAGCTCCCTCGCCATAGGGGCCGCAGTGAACCAAGGGATCTACACTTTACGGATGACGGTTGCGCACTAAACCCGCAAAATGCAACGATTCCGGCAACTATCAACGACATCGCCCGTGGGCGCTGTCGATAAAGCCAATCTTCCAATCAGACTGGGCCTGCTGACTCTATGCGAATGCGCCTTATGTTACTGGGCGGCGGAAATGCCCTTGGGCAGGCGCTGATTCGCCTCGGTGCGGAGGAAGACATCGGCTTCCTCGCCCCCCGCCCACCGCAAGACGGCTGGGATGCCGCGAGCCTGACGCAACTGCTCGACGACACCCGCCCGGACGCGCTGATCAATCTCGCCTACTACTTCGACTGGTTCCAGGCGGAGACGGTCAGCGAGCAGCGTCTGGCCGGGCAGGAGCGGGCGATCGAGCGTCTGGCCGAACTGTGCCAGCATCACAACATCGTGCTGCTGCAACCGTCGAGCTATCGCGTGTTCGATGGCTCTCGGGCGACCGCCTACAGCGAAAAAGACGAACCGGTGCCGCTGGGCCTGCGCGGTCAGGCCTTGTGGCGGATCGAACAAAGCGTGCGCGCCACTTGCCCGCAACACGTGCTGCTGCGCTTCGGCTGGCTGCTCGATGACAGCCCCGACGGCACCCTCGGGCGTTTCCTCGGTCGCGCCGAACAACCTGAAGAATTGCTGATGGCCGATGACCGCCGGGGCAACCCGACACCGGTCGATGACGCGGCGCGGGTGATCATTTCGGTGCTCAAGCAACTCGATTGTGCGGCACCGCTGTGGGGCACCTATCATTACGCCGGGCATGAGGCGACCACGCCGCTGGCGCTTGGGCAAGCGATCCTCACCGAAGCACGCGCACTGCATCCGCTCGCCATCGAAGCGCCGACCGCCCAGGCTCACGCCGCGCGCCCGGACGCCGCCGAAGAGCCGCAACACGCGGTGCTGGCCTGCAAGAAAATTCTGCACACGTTCGGGATCAAGCCTCGCGCCTGGCGTGCGGCACTCCCGGGCTTACTGGATAGGTTCTATCGCCATGGCTGACGGCCCTGTTTTAATCACCGGCGGCGCCGGTTTCATCGGCTCGCACCTGACCGATGCCTTGCTCGCCAAGGGTCATTCGGTGCGCATTCTCGATGACCTGTCCACCGGCAAACGCAGCAACCTGCCGCTGGACAACCCCAAGGTCGAACTCA
Source organism: Pseudomonas sp. 31-12 (assembly GCF_003151075.1). Classification (NCBI taxonomy): domain Bacteria; kingdom Pseudomonadati; phylum Pseudomonadota; class Gammaproteobacteria; order Pseudomonadales; family Pseudomonadaceae; genus Pseudomonas; species Pseudomonas sp. 31-12. The sequence continues at coordinate 6,154,117 of NZ_CP029482.1, read as the reverse complement.
TCGTGGGTGACGTCGCCGATGCTGCATTGGTGGCTCAAGCAATGGTCGGTTGCAGCGCCGTGGCGCATCTGGCCGCGGTGGCTTCGGTGCAGGCCTCGGTGGACGATCCGGTGAAGACTCACCGAAGCAATTTCATCGGCTCGCTGAATGTCTGCGAAGCCATGCGTCAGGCCGGCGTCAAGCGAGTGCTGTACGCCTCCAGCGCGGCGGTCTATGGCAACAATGGCGAAGGCGAGTCGATCGATGAGGACACGCCCAAGGCACCGTTGACCCCGTATGCGTCGGACAAATTGGCCAGCGAGTACTACTTCGATTTCTACCGTCGCCAGCATGATCTGGAACCGGTGATTTTCCGTTTCTTCAACATCTTCGGCCCGCGTCAGGACCCGTCCTCGCCGTATTCCGGCGTGATCAGTATTTTCAGCGAACGCGCGCAGAAAGGCCTGCCGATCACCGTGTTTGGCGATGGCGAGCAGACGCGTGATTTTGTGTACGTCGAGGATTTGGTGGACTTGCTGGTGCAAGCCATCGAGCAACCGCAGGTCGAAGTGGGCGCGGTCAATGTTGGCTGGAACCAGGCGACTTCCCTCAAGCAAATGCTTGAAGCGCTGGAGGCGGTGGTCGGTCAATTGCCACCGGTGAGTTATGGCCCGGCGCGCTCCGGTGATATCCGTCATTCGCGAGCGAACAACCGGCGATTGCTGGAGCGCTTTACCTACCCTGAGCAGACACCGATGAGTGTCGGCTTGGCGCGGTTGTTGGGGCGCTGAGGTATTCGCAGCCATGAAAAAGGCGCCTTTCGGGGCGCCTTTTTTGTGGCCGGAAATGCTTCTTTGGCCGATGCAGGACCTGTGGCGAGGGAGCTTGCTCCCGCTCGACTGCGCAGCAGTCGTCATCAATCCCGGGTCTGCTTCGCAGCCCAACGGGAGCAAGCTCCCTCGCCACTAAGGCCATTCAAGTCCTTCTTAGAATTTGTAACCCAGGCCAACCATGTAGATGAACGGGTCGACATCCACATCGACCTTGGCCCGAGTGCCCGGAGCCACGGCGTTGTTTTCTACGGTCGCCGTAGTGTCGATGTCGATGTAGCGCACCTGGGCGTTGAGCATGATGTTGTCGGTGATCATGTAGTCAGCACCGACCTGAAACGCCATGCCCCAAGAGTTATCCGCCTTGAAATTGCTGAAGCCGTTGGCCTGTGCTGCGCTGCCGACGTGCTCGTCGTAGATCCAGGTGTAGTTGATGCCGGCGCCAACGTACGGCTGGAACGCGGACTTCCCGTCCAGCGGGTAGTACACAACGCTCAAGGTCGGCGGCAGGTGTTTCAGGGTGCCGAGTTTGCCGTTGGCCGCGCCCAGGGCGGTGCCTTTGATCTTCACGTCATGCTCGAATGGCGAGGCGGCCAGCAGCTCGATCCCCCAGTGGCTGTCGATCATGTAGGCGAAGTTCAGACCCAGCTGCGTGTCGCTGCCCATGGTGGCCTTGCCACCCAGGTCGGCGCCGGCCAGCGGGCCTTGATCGACCTTGACGCTGGAGCTGTCGGCTTTCGGGTTGATGGTGATTGCACCGGCACGAACGAGGATGTCGCCGGCGTCATGGGCGTAGGCGAGCGGGGCTGCGAGCGCGAGGGCGAACAGCGAAGCGCTGAGCAAGGACTTGTGCATGGAGGCTCCAAAGGACGTTAAAAATGATCGATGTCCAATGGTACGGAGGCGTCTGATACGGTCTTTTGATTCAGCTCAATGAAACAGTGATGGTGCTGATTTTTGTGGAACCTTTGATGGCCTCTTCGCGAGCAAGCCCGCTCCCACATTGGAATGCGATCAAATGTGGGAGCGGGCTTGCTCGCGAAGGCTATCTATCAAACACCACATGACTCCCGGATTCACTCCGGCAATTCATACACATAAATCTTGTCCGCCTCCATCTGATACCCCGCATCCGCCAGCTCGCTGGTCGACGCTTTGACTTGCAACGCCCCCTCGATCCAGTACGGCTGGTACAGCTCATCCAGCTTCACGCCCACTTCGCTTTTTACGTGCACGATCTGGTTCGACGGTGGTGGCGGCACGTGGATACAGGCGCCGAAATACGGCACCAGCAAAAACTCCGTGGTGCGTCCTTCCTCGCTCACTTCCAGCGGCACGATGTAGCCCGGCAAGCGAATGTTCTGACCGTCGAGGCCTTTCACCACCGGCGCATTGGGCATGTCCTGCTTGGCGGCGGGCGCCGATTCCAGTGCGCTGCTCATCTGCGACAGGTCATGCAGCGGTGTCATGTTCGGCACTTCCGGCATGGCGTCCGGCGGGATCATTTCCGACCAGGTCAGGTCTTTCGGCTCGGCCGCCCACAGTGGCAGGGCGACCAGCATCAACAGCGCAAGCAGGGCGCGGGGCATCATTAACGTCCTCATAGTCGGATCGACAGGCCATCGGCCAGGGATTGGCGATACGCGCGCCACGCCGGCACGCTGCCCATCAGCAACGCGGCGATCAGGATGCCACCGAGCAGCGTCCATTCATATTCACTGGGCCAGGCGAGTGGCAGGTACAAACCGTAATTGGCTTGCACATACCCCTGGGCCAGGGCGATGCCCACGTACAAAAGCCCCAGCCCGGCGATCACACCCGACAACGCCAAGGCAAACGCCTCCAGCACCAGCAACGTCGCGATGTGCCACGGCCGGGCGCCGACCGAGCGCAGAATCGCCATCTCGCGGCGTCGTTCGTTGAGGCTGGTGAGAATCGCCGTGAGCATGCCGATCAACCCGGTCAGCACCACAAACAGCGAGACCACGAACAAGGCTTTTTCCGCCGTGCTCATCAGACTCCACAGCTCTTGCAGCGCCACGCCGGGCAGGATCGCCAGCATCGGCTCGCCACGAAATTCGTTGATTTCGCGTTGCACGGCGAAGGTCGAAATCTTGCTGTTGAGGCCGAGCATGAACGCGGTGATCGCTTGCGGCGTCAGGTCCATGTTGCGCGCCTGATCGGCACTGATCCGGCCTTTGCCCTGGGCCGGCACGCCGTTGTGCCAGTCGATGTGAATCGCTTCCATGCCGCCGAGGCTGATGTGCAGCGTGCGGTCCACCGGGGTGCCGGTGCGTTTGAGAATGCCGACCACGGTGAACGGTTTGTCGTCGTGTTTGACCAGGCTGATCACCGCCACGCCATGGGCCAGCACCAGTTTGTCGCCGAGCTTGTAGTGCAGCGCCTCCGCCACTTCGGCACCGAGCACCACTTCGAACGGATCGCTGGCGAAGGCGCGGCCATCGGCCAGTTCCAAGTGTTGCTGATGACCGTATTGATAGTGTTCGAAGTACGCCTCGGTGGTGCCCATCACCCGGTAACCGCGATGGGAATCGCCGAGCGACATCGGGATCGCCCACTTCACTTTCGGATTGTTGGCGAAGTGCTCGAAGCTGTCCCAACGGATGTTGTTGGTGGCGTTGCCGATGCGGAATACCGAGTACAGCAACAGGTTCACCGAGCCGGAGCGTGCGCCGACGATCAGGTCGGTGCCACTGATGGTGCTGGCGAAACTGGCCTTGGCTTCGGTGCGCACCCGTTCCACGGCCAACAGCAAGCAAACCGATAATGCGATGGCGAACGCGGTGAGAATCGCGGTGAAGCGGCGGTTAGCCAGGCTGGCCATCGCAAGACGAAACAAATACATCTCAGACCTCGAACGGGGTGGCGGCGCGATTGAGATCGGCCAGCGACAAGTGGCGATCGAACAGCGGCGCGAGGCTTTGGTCGTGGCTGACAAACAACAGGCTCGAGCCGGCTTCGCGGCATTCGGCGAACAGCAGGCGAATGAAGTTTTCGCGAGCGTCGTAATCCAGGGCCGAGGTCGGTTCGTCGGCGATCACCAGTTCCGGCTGACCGATCAATGCGCGCGCGGCGGCGACCCGTTGCTGCTGGCCGATGGACAGCGAGTCGGCGCGGCGGCTGAGGATGCTTTCATCCTTCAAACCCAAATGCGCGAGCAGGGTGGCCGCGGCCTGGTCGACGCTGCCGTGGCGTTGTTTCGCCCGTTCGGCGCGCAGCCTGGAGAAGTGGCAGGGCAATTCGACGTTCTCGCGCACCGAGAGAAACGGCAGCAAGTTGAACTGCTGGAAGATGTAGCCAGTGTGATCGACGCGAAAGCGGTCACGCGCGCCGGCACCGAGTTCGGTCAGTTCCTGGCCCAGCAGGCGAATGCTGCCGCGATCGGGTTTCTGAACGCCGCCGAGCAGTCCGAGCAGGGTGGTTTTACCACTCCCGCTGGGACCTTTGAGGAACAGCGTTTCACCGGGTTCCAGGCGAAACGCCGGGATGTCCAGCAGCGGCGGGTGACCTGGCCAGCTGAAGCCCAGGTCGGACAGTTCGATGAGTGCTTGGGTCATTTAACCGATTTCATGAGTGTTGATGAACCTGTGGGAGCGGGCTTGCCCGCGAAAGCGGTCTGACAGTCAACAGGTGTGCTGAATGTGACGGCCCCTTCGCGGGCAAGCCCGCTCCCACAGGATCTTTGGTGCATTCAGAATTTCAGGGCGGCCGCCTTGGCCGTCACTTCAACCCCTTGCTGGCCGCTCGGGCTGATCAGTTGTACCTGAATCTTCTGGGTAGCCGGGAAGGTATTGAAGATGTTCGCCAGGTCCAGGGTTTTCAGCGCGCCCGGGGCCGAGCAGGTGAACTGATAGTGAGCGTGGATTTCACTGTGGTCGTGGTGATGTTCGTCTTTGGCATCGTGATCGTCATCAGCGCCTGGCTTGTCACCGAACAAAGGGCTTTCCAGTTCCTGGGTCGCCACTACACAACCGGCGGCTTTCGGCAGATTGAACAGCGCCAGCGGCTTTTCAAGCTGTGCACGAGCGGCGGCGACTTTGGCTTTGTCGGCGTCAGTGGTGGCAACGTGTTCGAAGCCCACCAGGTTCATCGCCGGGCTTTCCAGTTCCAGCTCCAGGGTCTGACCGTCCAGCGCTGCATTCAGGCGAGCGACGCCATGTTCGTGGGCGCTGAGGCTGCCGTGTTCATGATCGTGGTCGTGATCATGTTCTTCAGCGGCGTGGGCGACGGCCAGCGGCAACAGGGCAAACGGCAGAGCGAGAAGCAGACGGCGCATGGCGGGTCTCCGAAAGTAAAATGAAGAGTTTGTTATGTAATCTTATAACGAAAGTGCGAGGAGTTTGACCGCCTGCTTGGCGTTGCGCAAGTCACATGGGAGCATGTAAGTCAGAAATGTGCAGGAGCAGACTTATGTTGCGTATACGCGGAAGCATCGGCGACTGGCCGGTGGATTTGACGTTGGAGATGGATGACGCCGACTGGGCTCGGTTCGGCGCGCAGTTGCAGGTGGTCACACCTGACACCAGTGCAGCCAGTGCTGCCCCGGCCAAGCCGATGAACCAGGATGATGCGCTGTGGCAGATCGCCAAAGACTTGCTGCGCAAGGCCGGGCAATTGAGCGGGCCGGATTTGCTGGAGCAGCTGGAAGGACTGACCGGCAGCGCGGCGTCGGGCAAGCGCCTGCTGGTGCGCCTGCGCCATTGCGCGGAGGTGAAAGTGTCGAGCGGCGGGGATACGCCGCTCTACAGCTGGATCGAGTGAAACGACGCTGTGATCTTTTGATCTTTTAATAAAGCGCAGCAAACAACTTGCGGCGGTAGGTGGTCACCAGCGGGTGATCATTGCCCAGCAGTTCGAACACTTGCAGCAAGGTCTTGTGCGGCAAGCCTTCGCCGTAGCTGCGATTGCGGATGAACAGTTTCAGCAAGGCATCCAGCGCGGCGTCGTATTGCTGGCGGGCCAGTTGCTGGATCGCCAGTTGATACACCGCTTCATCGTCCTGCGGGTTTTTCGCCAGACGTGCTTTCAGGTCTGCGGCATCCGGCAAATCCTTGGCCTGACCCAGGAACTGGATCTGCGCCTTGGCGCCGGCCAGCGCGGCTTTGTGCTCATCGCTTTTCACCGCGTCGAGCACGGTTTGGGCTTCGCCCAGTTCGCCACGTTCAGTCAGGCAACGGGCATAGAGGATCAAGGCGCCAGCGTTAGTGTTGTCTTCGCCCAGTAGCACTTTGAGCGCGGCCTCGGCGTCGGCGAAACGGCTGTCATCGAACAGCGCCTGGGCCTGTTCGAACGGATCGGCGGCTGCGGGTGGCGGCATTTGTACGTGAGGCTCAAGCATCGCCCGCACAGCCGATTCCGGTTGCGCACCGGCAAAACCGTCCACCGGCTGACCGTCCTTGAACAACACCACCGTAGGCAGGCTGCGAATGCCGAAACGGGCAACGATGTCTTGTTCGAGATCGCAGTTGACCTTGGCCAGCAACAACTCGCCCTGATAGCTCTCGGCGATGGTCTGCAGCATCGGCATCAGCACTTTGCAGGGCGCACACCATTCGGCCCAGAAATCCACCAGCACCGGTTTGTGGAAAGAGTTCTCGATCACCGACTGGTCGAAATCGGCGGTCGTGGCGTCGAAGATGTACGGCGTTTCCTGACTCATGGGGGATCTCTTGGAAGCGTGAATGGGGCAACTATACGGCTTGACGGGGGGCGGCCGGAAGCGGGGTGGCGGTTGAGAGGTATGTTGCCTGACCGGACGCCTTCGCGGGCAAGCCCGCTCCCACAGGGATCTTCTGTGAATGTAATCTTTGTGAACAACACAGAACACTGTGGGAGCGGGCTTGTTCGCGAAGCTTTCAGGCGCGCCGCGCGTGGTACAGGCTCACATGCCGAAACTCTTCAGGCTCGGCCAGATCCGGCAGGGTCATCGCTTCCAGCATTTCGATGCGTTGATAGAGCGGATGCCTGAAATCCCTCACCCGCGAATCCGCCACCAATGCCTCCTGGCCGCGGCTCAAAAACTGATCAAGCAATGGCAAGTTCGCCCGGTCATACAGAACGTCGGCCACCAGAATCAGATCAAACCGGTCCGCCTCGGCGAAAAAATCCGACGAGTAGCTCAGCTCCACTTCATTAAGTTCAGCATTCGCCCGGCACGCGGCAATCGCCAGCGGGTCCAGGTCACAGGCCACCACTTCCAGCGCCCCGGCTTTGACTGCTGCAATTCCTGCCACCCCGGAACCGGCGCCAAAATCCAGCACCCGTTTGCCTTTGACCCATTCTGGAAACGCTGCCAGATAACGGGCCACCGCCAAACCGCTGGCCCAGCAGAAACTCCAGTACGGCGGCTCATGCAGAATCCGCCGGGTTTCTTCCGGGCTGAACGCGCGGTCCATGTTGTCGCCGTCGATCAGCCAGAGTTTCAGCTCGGTGCCGGGTAACGGGACAGGCACCAGCTGCGCATCACCGAGCAACTCACCCAACGCCTGTTGCAGGTCGAGCGGTGCAATCATGGCGCTTTGACGAATTGCAACTGACCCAAGGCCTGAGTCGTCGGCTGGGTAATGACTTGCGATGGCAAATGCAAAATCAGCTGACCGGACTGGCTGGCACGGCCGCGCAGTTCAACGCGCACACCCGCCGGGAACGATTCCGGGTTGAAGCGCAGGTGAAACGGCAGAATCTGATTGGTGCCGATCAGGCTCGAACTGGCGAGCAATTGTTGCGGACGGTCCTGGGCATCGATCACCAGCAGCGCCAGCTCGACTTCGGCACCGGCCGGTATGCCTTGCAGGGTGCCGCTCAGTTCACGCTGATACGCGGGCAGCGGGCCGAGGTTGGCCGACTCCTTGGCTTTTTTCTGCGCCGCCTGTGGGGCGGGCCCTGGCGTTGGCGGCTGGGGCTTGGGCGCATCGCTGCTGCAGGCCACCAGCAGGCTGAAAACACTGAGCAATACGAGCGGTCTTAGGGACATTTGCGGCTCCAGCAAGGTGAAATCCATGGATCAAGCTCTATAGCCAGTCTGTATACCGCAAACCCTATGGCTTGTCTTGCCACGGGGATGCGCTACCATGGCCCTCCCTTTTTTTGTTGCCTGCCACCATGCACTGTCCCTTCTGCGGTGCCAACGACACCAAGGTCATCGACTCGCGTCTGGTCGCCGAGGGCGAACAGGTGCGCCGCCGGCGTGAATGCCTGGCCTGCGGCGAGCGTTTCACGACGTTCGAGACTGCCGAACTGGTGTTGCCGCGCCTGATCAAAACCGACGGTAGCCGTCAGCCCTTCGACGAAGAAAAACTTCGCGCCGGCATGCAGCGCGCACTGGAGAAGCGCCCGGTGAGTGTCGAACGCCTCGAATCGTCGCTGGTGCACATCAAACACAAACTGCGCGCCACCGGTGAACGAGAGGTCAAATCCCTCGTGGTCGGTGAACTGGTGATGGCCGAGCTGCAAAAGCTCGACGAAGTCGCCTACATTCGTTTCGCCTCCGTGTATCGGCGCTTCCAGGACCTCAACGAGTTCCGCGAAGAGATCGATCGCCTGGCCCGTGAGCCGGTGAAAGAATGACCACCTCCACAGAACTTGCCATCCTCGACGCCCATTACATGGCCCGCGCCGTGGAACTGGCGCGTAAAGGCCACTACACGACCCACCCCAACCCTCGGGTCGGCTGTGTAATCGTGAAGGACGGGCAAATTGTCGGCGAAGGCTGGCATGTGCGCACCGGCGAACCCCATGCCGAAGTCCACGCCCTGCGCGCCGCTGGCGACAAGGCCCGAGGCGCTACCGCTTATGTGACCCTCGAACCGTGCAGCCACCACGGCCACACGCCGCCCTGTGCCGATGCGCTGGTGAATGCCGGCCTCGCACGGGTCGTCGCGGCGATGCAGGACCCGAATCCGTCGGTGGCCGGTCGCGGCATGCAGCGCCTGGCCCAGGCTGGCATCGCTGTCGAAAGCGGCGTGCTGGAAGGCGAGGCGCGCAAGCTCAACGAAGGCTTCCTCAAACGCATGGAACACGGCTTGCCGTTCGTGCGGGTGAAGCTGGCCATGAGCCTGGACGGTCGCACGGCGATGGAAAGCGGCGAGAGCCAATGGATCACTGGCCCGGCGGCGCGCTCAGCAGTACAACGCCTGCGCGCCCAGGCCAGCGTTGTGCTGACCGGCGCCGATACGGTGCTGGCGGACAATGCCCGTTTGACCGTGCGGGCCGATGAGCTGGGCCTGGACGCCGAGCAAACGGCCCTGGCCATGAGCCGTCCGCCGCTGCGCGTGCTGATCGACGGCCGTTTACGCGTGCCGCTGGACGCGCCGTTCTTCAAGGCTGGCCCGGCGCTGGTCGCCACCTGCATGGCGATTGAAGAGCAATACGCCAACGGTCCGGAGTGCCTGATCGTGGCCGGTGACGATGGCTTGGTCGACCTGCGCAAACTGCTGGTCGAACTCGCCGCCCGTGAGGTCAACGAAGTGTTGGTCGAAGCGGGTCCGCGTCTGGCGGGGGCTTTCGCCCAGCAAGGTCTGGTGGACGAATTCCAGATTTTCATCGCAGGCAAGTTCCTCGGCTCCTCGGCTCGCCCATTACTGGACTGGCCGCTCGCGCAAATGAAAGACGCGCCCGAGCTCAAAATCACCGAAATTCGCGCGGTTGGCGATGACTGGCGAGTCATCGCCATTCCTGCGCCGGCGGCGAGCGTATAATTCCCGGCCTGCGCCACGCGACGGCTTTGTTCTCGAGGAGGACTCCATGTTTACCGGCATCATCGAATCCATCGGCAGTATTCGTGCATTGACCCCAAAAGGCGGAGATGTACGGGTCCACGTAGAAACCGGCAAGCTCGACCTGAGCGACGTCAAACTGGGCGACAGCATCGCGGTCAACGGCGTGTGCCTGACTGCCGTTGAATTGCTGGGCAATGGTTTTGCGGCGGACGTCAGTCGCGAAACCCTCGACTGCACCGCGATGAATGATCTGAAAAGCGGCAGCCCGGTGAACCTGGAAAAAGCCCTGACCCCGACCACTCGCCTCGGCGGGCATCTGGTCAGCGGTCATGTCGATGGCGTAGGCGAAGTGGTTGCCCGTACCGAGAATGCCCGTGCCGTGGAATTCCGCATCCGTGCGCCGAAGGACCTGGCCAAGTACATCGCCCATAAAGGCTCGATCACCGTCGACGGCACCAGCCTGACCGTGAACGCGGTCGATGGCGCCGAGTTCATGCTGACAATCATTCCGCACACCCTGAGCGAAACCATCATGGCGTCGTACCAGCCAGGTCGCCGGGTGAACCTCGAAGTCGACTTGCTGGCACGTTATCTGGAGCGCCTGTTGTTGGGCGACAAGGCCGCAGAGCCAGCCTCCAGTAACATCACTGAAAGCTTTCTGGCCGCCAACGGCTACCTCAAATCCTGACTGAAGGGGGTGCCTTGTGGCGCTCAATAGCATCGAAGAACTGGTTGAAGACATCCGCCAAGGCAAGATGGTCATCCTCATGGATGACGAAGACCGCGAGAACGAAGGCGACCTGATCATGGCCGCCGAGTGCTGCAAGGCCGAACACATCAACTTCATGGCCAAGCACGCCCGTGGCCTGATCTGCATGCCGATGAGCCGCGAGCGCTGCGAGCTGCTCAAGCTGCCTTTGATGGCACCGCGCAATGGTTCCGGCTTCGGCACCAAGTTCACCGTGTCCATCGAAGCGGCCGAAGGCGTGACCACCGGCATCTCCGCTGCCGACCGCGCGCGCACCGTGCAAGCGGCCGCAGCGAAAGACGCCAAGGCTGAAGATATCGTCAGCCCTGGCCACATCTTCCCGCTGATGGCTCAGGCCGGCGGCACCCTGGCGCGCGCTGGCCACACCGAAGCGGCCTGCGACCTGGCGCGCATGGCCGGTTTCGAGCCAAGCGGCGTGATCTGCGAAGTGATGAACGACGACGGCACCATGTCCCGTCGCACTGAACTCGAAGCCTTCGCGGCCGAGCACAACATCAAGATCGGCACCATCGCCGACCTGATTCACTACCGGATGATCCACGAACGTACCGTTCAGCGGATTGCCGAGCAGCCTTTGGACAGCGAACTGGGCCAGTTCAACCTGGTGACCTATCGTGATTCCGTGGAAGGCGACGTGCACATGGCCCTGACCCTGGGCACCGTGTGCGCTGAAGAACCGACCCTGGTTCGCGTACACAACATGGACCCGCTGCGCGACCTGTTGATGGTCAAGCAACCGGGCCGCTGGAGCCTGCGCGCCGCCATGGCCGCGGTGGCCGAGGCGGGCAGCGGTGTGGTGCTGTTGCTCGGTCACCCGCTCGATGGCGACGTGTTGCTGGCGCACATCCGTGAAACTGCGGACCAGACGGCCGTGAAAAAACCGACCACTTACAGCATCGTTGGTGCCGGTTCGCAGATCCTTCGGGACCTGGGCGTACGCAAAATGCGCTTGATGTCGGCGCCAATGAAATTTAATGCGATATCCGGTTTCGATCTGGAAGTTGTAGAATACGTGCCCTCCGAATAATGACCGGTTGTTTCCAGTCCTTGATTCGCGGCTAACACATCACTGAGGGATGCGTAGAAAACGCGTCCCGGCTCTTTAAGAGATCTAACGAATGACCCTGAAGACCATCGAAGGTACCTTCATCGCCCCTAAAGGCCGCTACGCTTTGGTAGTGGGCCGTTTCAACAGCTTCGTCGTTGAAAGCCTGGTCAGCGGTGCAGTTGATGCCCTGGTTCGCCACGGCGTGAGCGAAAGCGACATCACCATCATCCGCGCGCCTGGCGCCTTCGAAATCCCGCTGGTTGCGCAGAAAGTCGCTCAGAAGGGCGAATACGCGGCAATCATCGCCCTGGGCGCGGTCATTCGTGGCGGTACTCCGCACTTCGAATACGTGGCGGGCGAATGCACCAAGGGCCTGGCCCAGGTGTCCATGGAGTTCGGCGTTCCGGTCGCTTTCGGCGTCCTGACCGTTGATTCCATCGAGCAAGCCATCGAACGTTCCGGCACCAAGGCCGGTAACAAAGGTGCCGAAGCTGCCCTGTCCGCTCTGGAAATGGTCAGCCTGCTGGCGCAGTTGGAGGCCAAGTGATTAGCGACGAAAGCGATCGTTTCAACCCGCGCGATCCAAAGCCTGCGGATGCTGGCAAGCCATCGAAAAGCGTCAAGCGTCGCGAAGCCCGTCAGCTCGCGACTCAAGCGCTGTACCAGTGGCACATGGCCAAGCAGTCGCTGAACGAGATCGAAGCGCAGTTTCGGGTCGATAACGATTTCAGCGATGTCGACGGCGCCTACTTCCGTGAAATCCTGCACGGGGTTCCAGCGCAGAAGGACAAGATCGACGCCGCTCTCAAGCCTTGCCTGGACCTGACCATCGAAGAGCTGGACCCGGTTGAACTGGCGGTATTGCGCCTGTCCACCTGGGAACTGCTTGAGCGTGTCGACGTCCCTTACCGCGTTGTGATCAACGAAGGTATCGAGCTGGCGAAAGTCTTCGGTTCCACCGACGGCCACAAATTCGTCAACGGTGTACTCGACAAGCTGGCCCCGCGTCTGCGTGAAGCTGAAGTGAAGGCGTTCAAGCGCTAATCGGCGCTTGCAATCGCTATGGGTGAGTTTGAGCTGATCCGCAATTTCTTCGCCGCCGCGCCTTGTGCGCAAGGCGGCGAAGGCGTTGCCCTCGGGATCGGCGATGACTGCGCTTTGCTGGCTGTTCCCCCCGGGGAGCAGTTGGCGATTTCCACCGACACGCTGGTTGCCGGCGTGCATTTCGCAGATCCTTGCGACCCGTTTCTGCTCGGTCAGCGTTCGCTGGCTGTAGCCGTCAGTGATCTGGCCGCCATGGGCGCCACCCCCGTTGCCTTTACCCTTGCCCTGACCTTGCCGACGGTGACCGCCGATTGGCTGGACGCCTACGCCCGTGGTTTGAACGCCATGGCGCAGAGCTGTGGGGTGACACTGGTGGGCGGCGATACCACGCGCGGGCCGCTGAGCCTGACGATGACCGTGTTTGGTCGTGTGCCGGCCGGCAAGGCGTTGACCCGCCGGGGGGCGCAGCCCGGCGATTTGTTCTGCGTGGGCGGTGAGTTGGGCAATGCGGCGGGTGCCTTGCCGCTGGTGTTGGGGCAGCGTACGGCTGAAACCGCCATCGCCGACCCATTGCTGGCCCATTACTGGTCACCGCAGCCGCAACTGGCGTTGGGTCAGGCGCTTCGTGGCAAAGCCACATCGGCGCTGGACATCTCCGACGGCCTGCTCGCGGACTGCGGGCATATCGCCCTGGCGTCGAATGTCGGCATTCAGGTTGAACGCGACCGCTTACCGCTGTCGAACGCTCTAGTTGCCTTCCTCGGCCAGCCGGGTGCTGAAGACGCGGCCCTGAGTGGCGGCGATGACTATGTACTGGCCTTCAGCCTACCGTCCGTCGAGTTGCCCGCGTTGCTGGCCGCCGGCTGGCCGATCCACGTGGTCGGACGTGTGGTGGCAGGGCAGGGCGTTGTGCTGCTGGATGCCGCTGGGCAAGACATCACCCCGCAAACCCGGGGCTATCAACATTTTCGGGAGACACCGTGACAGATCATCCCAAACAGGTCCCGGCGGAATTCGTACCGCCTTCGGTCTGGCGCAATCCCTGGCATTTCCTGGCGTTCGGCTTCGGTTCGGGCACCTTGCCAAAAGCACCGGGCACCTGGGGTTCGTTAGTTGCGCTACCCTTCATCCCGTTGTGGCAGATGCTGCCCGACTGGGGTTACTGGCTGATGCTCGGCATCACCATGCTGTTCGGCTTCTGGCTGTGCGGCAAGGTCGCCGACGATTTGCGGGTGCACGACCACGAAGGCATCGTCTGGGACGAAATGGTCGGGATGTGGATCACCCTGTGGCTGGTGCCGGAAGGTTGGTACTGGTTGCTCGCGGGGTTCTTGGTGTTCCGCTTCTTCGACATTCTCAAGCCCTGGCCGATTCACTGGATCGACCGGCATGTGCACGGTGGCGTCGGGATCATGCTCGATGACGTATTGGCAGGTGTGTTTGCGTGGTTGGCGATGCAGGGGCTGGTATGGATTTTCGCCTGACGGGCGAGACAGGGGATTAAGGATGGCTCGGCGCCGGTTGGCTGTGATGGTGTTCGCCATGTTTTGCTCGTTCGCCCAGGCGGAGGATGCCGCGACGACGCCCTCCGTGATCCATCTGGCCAGCGAGGAATGGGAAGACTATACCGCTGCTGACGGGCATGGCCTGGGGTGGGATGTGCTGCGGGAAGTGTTCGAACCGGCCGGGATCAAACTGGCTTTTCGTACCGAACCTTACACCCGCGCCGTGGGCCTGGCCCAGCGTGGTGAAGTGGATGCCTGTGTCGGTTCTTACCGTGACGAGGCCAGTGATGTGCTTTATCCACGCTGGAATTACGATACCGATCACATCTACGCCCTAGGCCTGGCCAGTAATCCGGCGCCGACCCCGGAAACCCTTGGCAACTATCGACTGGCCTGGGTCCGCGGTTACGAGTACCAGAAATACCTGCCCGGCGTGCAGCGCTATAACGAGGTCGTGCGGCGCACCGGCATTCTGTCGATGCTGACCCGTAACCGTGCCGACTTCTACATCGACGCGCTGACCGAGGTCGACTACATCCTGAAGTGGGCCAAGGAACCGTCGCAGTTTCGCCGAACACACATCGCGGAATTGCCGCTGTACCTGTGCTTCGCCGATACGCCCAAGGCTCGCGCATTGATGGCGCTGTTCGATCAGCGCATGGAACTGCTGGTGAAAAGCGGCCGATTGAAACCGATCTTCGAACGCTGGAAACAACCCTATCCGTTCAACCCGAACTGAACACGGTCAATGTGGGAGCGGGCTTGCTCGCGAAAACGGTAGTTCAGTCAACATTTCAGTCGACTGACAGCCCGCATTCGCGAGCAAGCCCGCTCCCACAGGGGTTGATGGTGGGCCTGAGATCTAACTTTTTGATCGTTATGCCCCATAATTCAGCCTAAGCGTCTGCAGGAACCTGCTGTTACAATGCCGCCTCTGCGAATCTCCAGTACTTATTGATCAGGAGCACACCGGTGCCTGTCGTTTTTGTCGCCGCTTCCAAGCTGCCAACGCCTTTTGCGCAATTCACCATGCACGGCTTTCTCGATGAAGAAAACGGGCGCGAGCACGTGGTGTTGAGCCTGGGTGAGTTCGCCGACGGTGCCCCGGTACTCGGCCGGTTGCACTCCGAATGCCTGACGGGTGATGCCTTGTTCAGCCAGCGTTGCGACTGCGGCTCGCAACTTGAAGCCGCCTTGCAGGCTATCGCTCGTGAAGGCCGTGGCGTGTTGCTTTACCTGCGCCAGGAAGGCCGTGGCATTGGCCTGCTGAACAAGATCCGCGCCTATGAGTTGCAGGATGGCGGTGCCGACACCGTTGAAGCCAACGAACGCTTGGGCTTTGCCGCCGACCAGCGTGACTACGCCATGTGCCTGCCGATGCTGGAACACCTGGGCGTGAAATCCCTGCGCCTGATGACCAACAACCCGCGCAAGGTCAAAGCCTTGACCGACATGGGCATTTTGGTCGCCGAGCGCGTGCCGCTGCACACCGGGCATAACCCGCACAACAAACTCTACCTGGCCACCAAGGCCAGCAAGCTCGACCACATGATGGGCAACGAGCATCAGGGCGAGGCAGACCGGGCGTGACGCGCGGTCAAGTAAGGCGGCGATTGTCCTTCAACTGGTGGCAATACATGGCCTTGGCCCTGTTGCCGCTGTTCGTGATCAATGGCGTCTTTGGCCAGGGCGAGGCGATCTTGCCGGTGCTGGCGATGCCTTTGTTCATTGCTGGTGTCGCTTCTATGTTTGTCAGCCTGAAGTTTTTCGGCGGCTACAAGCACGCACTGATCGCCACCCAGAAAGCCCTCGACACCCCTGAAGAACCCGCCGCCTGGATCACCCTGGCTGCCAAGCGTCGCACGGCGTTGCTAGTCGCGAGTCTGCCGGCGTGGATCGGTGCGCTGGCGGTGTTCGTCGGCCTCGAAGCAGTGCCGTTGGTGCTGCTGGCGCTGTCGACCACGGTGCTGTTCTACCTCTACCGTATCCCGCGTCAACTCGCCTGATGTTTCGCGTCTGGCTGGCGGTGATGCTGCTGGCCAGTAGCGGCATGGCCTCTGCTGTCGAGCGCGTTGTCAGCCTCGCGCCGTCTCTGTCTGAAATCGTTGTCGAACTGGGTTCCGCGGACCTTCTGGTCGGCGTGCTGGATGCAGGTGAACGTCCTGCCGAACTCAAAGGGCTTCCATCGGTTGGCCGTTATGGCCAGTTGGACATGGAGCGGCTGCTCAGCCTCAAGCCCGATTTGCTGCTGCTCTGGCCCGGCAGCGTTGGCCCGGCCCAGCGTGAGCAGCTTAAGCGACTGAACATCCCCACGTATGTCGCCGAACCTCATACCCTCGAACAACTGACCGCGCAGATCGAAGCGATTGCCACGCAACTCGGTCGGCCTGAGCGTGGCGTTTCATTGGCCGCGCAATTACGCCAGCGACTGGATGCGCTGCGTCTGCGTTATCGCCGGGATGAGCCGTTGCGGGTGTTTTATCAGGTATGGGATCGACCGCTGTACACCGTGGGTGGCGGGCAGATCATCAGTGATGCGCTGGAAGTGTGCGGGGCGCGGAATGTGTTTGCCGACCTGACATTGCCGGCACCGCAGGTCAGCGTCGAAGCCGTGTTGCAGCGTAATCCCGAGGTGGTTCTGGCCGGTGATCAGGCGCAACTGGACGCGTGGAAAGCCTGGCCGCAAGTCGCTGCAGTGACTCGGGAGCAATTGCTGCTGGTGACCGATAAGGGCCTGGAGCGACCGAGTGGGCAGATGATCGAGGCGACGGCCAAACTGTGCCAAGTCATCGCGCCCTGTGGCGAGGGGGCTTGCCCCCGTTCGGGTGCGCAGCAGCCGTAATTCGGTTGATTCGGTGTGTCTGATAAAGCTCGGTGCCTGGATTTGGGGCCGCTTCGCAGCCCAACGGGGGCAAGCCCCCTCGCCACAGGTGACCGAGTCGCTCTTAGAGCTCCGGCGTCCAGGTCACCCCGAACATCCACGCCCGACCTTCCTCGCGATACCCGTTTTGACTGCCATCATGGCTGTACAACGCCCGGCTATAACCCTTGTCCAGCAGGTTATCGACCTTCAGCTCAAGCTTGATCTCACGATTCAATTTCCAGCTACTGCGCAACCCCAGCAACGCATACCCGCCCAGCGGCTGCAGATTGTTCTCATCGTCATAGCTGCTGCTCACCGCCTGCCAACTGGCGCCGAGGCCTAGCCGGTCGAACTGTCGATCCAGATCCAGGCTCAAGGTCCGCCGCGCACGACGGGCCAGGGTATGGCCACTGTCGCGATCCCGTGGGTCGATGATCGCCACGCCGAGGTTGCTCTGCCAGCCGAACAGTTCCTGTTTCAGTGTCGCTTCGAACCCGTTGATACGCGCTGAAGCCACGTTCTGCGGCCGTGAGTTACTGCCGAAGATAATCGCGTCTTCAAGGTCCGTGCGATACAGCGAAGCTTCGAGGCGACTGGTCTCGGTCAATTGGCTGCGCCATTGCAGCTCGTAGCTTTTCGAGGTTTCAGGCGTCAGGTCCGGATTGCTGAAATCCGGGTAGTACAAGTCATTGAAAGTCGGTGCGCGGAAACCTTCGCTGTAGGTCAGCAGCACGTCGTTGTCCGGGTTCAGCGGCAGCGTGAAGGTGCCGCTCCAGCTGTTCTGTCCACCGAACTGCTGGTTCTGGTCCCGGCGCAGACCCAGTTCCGTGGAAAAGTTGTCCGCCTGATAGCGATGCTGGATAAACGCCGCGCGGTTCCAGCGGCTGTCCTCGTCGAACGGGGTGCTGCTGTTGATCCGGTCTTCGTACCAGTCGCCGCCGAGAATCAGGCTGTTGCGCTCATTGAGCGTCAGGTCGTTCTGCCAATTCACCGAATCACGGTACGTGTTGAACACGCTGCGCTCATCGCTGAGCGTGTCCAGTGTCTTCTCGCGGTTTTCACTGTGAGCGAATTCGACACGGGTTTTCCAGAGACCGTTAACCCGGGCATCGACATAACTGCTGATGCTGCTTACGGCAAAGTCGCTGTAAGGCTGCTGCTGGAGCGATTCGAAGGTCGTCGTGTCGAAGCGGCCAAATGGATTGTCGAACTCGCTTTTGCCGCGATTATCGAGAGCGTTGGCACCGATTTCGATGTCATCGGTGAGGGCATGGCTCAAGCTCAAACTCACCGATTTATTGCGATACTCATCGTGATCGCCATCACTGGGATACGACTCGTGGGTGCGATTAATTCCGGCTGTTTCATCGAGGCTGGCGCCAAGGTTGAAACGGGTTTTTTCATTGCCACCGGACAACCCCAGGCTTCGCTCCCACGTCTGGTTGCTGCCAAATCCAGCGTGCAGACGCGGTTGCAGGCCTTGTTCGACGCCACGCCGGGTGAAAATCTGGATAACGCCGCCAATTGCATCACTGCCATAAATCACCGAGCGGGAGCCGCGCAACACTTCCACGCGCTCGACCTGTTCGATGTTGATGTGTTGCAGGTTGCTGTCGCCGGAAGTCGAGTTGCCGATGCGTTGACCATCCACCAGCACCAGGCTCTGCGCCGACTTCGTCCCGCGAATGTAAATCCCCGGCAGACTGCCGCGCCCGCCGGTTTGCCCGACCTGCACACCCGGCACACGACTTAGCAAGTCCGTGACACTGCTCGGTTGCAGGCGGTCGATGTCTTCGCGGGTGAAGACGGTGTTGGCGGCGCTGCTGTCGTTGCGCGCTTCGACCTGACGGTTGGCGCTGATCAGCACTTCGGGGAGCTTCAGGGCTTGATCGCGTTCGAAGGTGTCAGCCAAGAGTTGGCCGGCCGGCAGCAGGGTCAGCGTCAGGGCGAGGGGGGAGAGTTTCATCGGCAATCCGTTGGCGCTTTAAGGCGAACACAAATTTTGAAAGTCACAGAAAACCAATGTGGGAGCGGGCTTGCTCGCGAATGCGGCGTATCAGTCAACATCTATGCTGATTGATACGCCGCATTCGCGAGCAAGCCCGCTCCCACAAGGGGTTTTGCATTTATTCAGATGTTGAGCAGGGTCAGGCGCTCACGCACCGAAGCCTCGATCCCTGCCTCATCCAGCCCACACTCGGCCAGCATCTGCGCAGGCTTCGCATGCTCGACGTAACTGTCCGGCAAGCCCAGATGCAGCATCGATTTGAGGATGTTTTCACGGGCAAGGAATTCGCTGACCGCGCCACCGGCACCGCCCATGATCGCGTTCTCTTCGATGGTCACCAGCAACTCGTGGCTGCCAGCGATTTCGCGAACAAGTTCTTCATCCAGCGGCTTGACGAAACGCATGTCGACCACGGTCGCATCCAGCTTCTCGGCGACTTTCAGCGCCTCGGCCAGTTGCACACCGAACACCAGCAGGGCGACTTTGTTGCCCTGGCGACGAACCACGCCTTTGCCGATTTCGATCGGTTGCAGGTCTTTCTCGATCGTTGCATTCGGGCCGCTACCGCGCGGGTAACGCACCGCCGCCGGGCCGTTGAACAAGTGACCGGTGGTGAGCATTTTGCGCAGTTCGTTTTCGTCGCTCGGGGTCATCACCAGCATGCCGGGGATGCAGCGCAGGAACGACAGGTCGAAGCTGCCCGCATGCGTCGGGCCGTCTTCGCCCACCAGCCCTGCGCGGTCGATGGCGAACAGCACGTCGAGGTTTTGCACCGCGACGTCATGAATCAGTTGGTCGTAACCGCGTTGCAGGAACGTCGAATAGATAGCCACCACCGGTTTCGCACCTTCGCAGGCCATGCCGGCGGCGAGGGTCACAGCATGCTGTTCGGCAATCGCCACATCGAAATAGCGCAGCGGGAAACGCTCGCTGAAGGCCACCAGATCGGAGCCTTCCTTCATCGCGGGAGTGATGCCCACCAAGCGCGGGTCAGACGCGGCCATGTCGCACAGCCATTCGCCGAACACGCCGGAATACTTCGGTCCGCCGGATTTCTTCGGCGCCGCGGCCGGCGCATCAACAGGTTCAAGCTTGGTGATGGCGTGGTAACCGATCGGGTCGACTTCTGCGGGGGCGAAGCCTTTGCCTTTCTTGGTGACGACGTGCAGGAACTGCGGGCCTTTCAGATCGCGCATGTTGCGCAGGGTGGCGATCAGGGTCGGCAGGTCGTGGCCATCAATCGGGCCGATGTAGTTCCAGCCCAGCTCTTCGAACAGCGTGCCGGGAACCAGCATGCCTTTGGCGTATTCTTCAGTGCGACGGGCGATTTCCCAGGCGCCGGGCAGGCGCGACAGGACCTTTTTGCTGCCTTCACGCATGCTCGCGTAAGTGCGGCTGGAGAGGATCTTCGCCAGATAATTCGACAGCCCGCCAACGTTGCGCGAGATCGACATGTCGTTGTCGTTGAGGATCACCAGCATGTTGGCGTTCACTTCCGGCGCATGGTTCAGCGCCTCGAACGCCATGCCCGCGGTCAGAGCACCGTCGCCGATCACAGCAATGGCCTTGCGATCACTGTTCTGCAGACGGGCGGCAATGGCCATGCCCAGCGCTGCGCTGATCGAGGTGCTGGAGTGACCGACGCCAAAGGTGTCGTACTCGCTCTCGGAGCGACGCGGGAAAGCCGCAACGCCGTCCTTCTGGCGCAGGGTGCCCATGCGCTCGCGACGGCCGGTGAGGATTTTGTGCGGATAGGCCTGATGACCCACGTCCCACACCAGCCGGTCGTCCGGTGTGTCAAAGACGTAATGCAACGCGATGGTCAGCTCGATGACGCCCAGGCCGGCACCGAAATGCCCGCCGGTCTGTCCGACCGTGTAGAGCAATTCCAGGCGCAACTCATCGGCCAGGGTTTCCAGCTCGGCTTCGCCTAACCGGCGCAGGCCGTCCGGCGTGTTGGCACGGTCGAGCAGGGGCGTGGTCGGGCGCTTGCGGGGAATCTCATGAAACGTCGTGGGCATCAGGCGAATCGTTATAGGTATAAAAGATGCGGCAGTTTACCTGATGCATCGCCCCCTGCCCACGCGTTGCTCTTTTTTGGCGGATACGCTGTCAGCTGCGCCGTTCGACGATGTAGCGGGCCAGATCGCGCAACGGCTCGGCGGCCGCGTCAAACGGTCGCAGCGCATGCAGGGCTTGATCGCGCAATTCCAGGGCGTAAGCCTTGGCCGCGTCGAGGCCGAGCAGGGCCGGGTAGGTCGGCTTGTCACGAGCGATGTCGGCGCCCTGACGTTTGCCGAGGGTTTCGGTATCGCTTTCGACGTCGAGAATGTCGTCCTGCACCTGAAACGCCAGACCGATGGCCTGTGCATAAGTCTGCAAGGACTTCAGTTCGTCCTTCTCGGCGCGGCCACTGGCCAGGGCGCCGAGTTTGACGCTGACCTCGATCAGCGCGCCGGTCTTGTGCCGGTGCATGGTTTCGAGGGCTTTTTGATCGAGTTTCAGACCAACCGAACCGAGGTCGATGGCTTGGCCGCCGACCATACCGGCCGGGCCTGCCGCCAATGCCAGCGCACTGACCATTTGCAGGCGAAGGTGATCGGAGGTGAGAGCAGCGTCAGAGTTGCTCAGGCGCGGATCAAGCAGGGCGCTGAACGCCAGGCTCTGCAAGCCGTCACCGGCCAGAATTGCGCAGGCTTCATCGAATTTCTTGTGCGTGGTCGGCTGGCCACGACGCAGATCGTCGTCGTCCATGGCCGGCAAATCGTCATGCACCAGGGAATAAGCGTGAATCAGCTCAACGGCGCAGGCCGCACCGTTGGCTTGCTCGGCCTTGCCACCGAGCGCTTCGCACGCGGCGTAGGCCAGTAGCGGGCGAACCCGTTTGCCGCCATTCATCACGCTGTAGCGCATGGCTTCGTACAAGCGCGCGAGCTCAGGGCTCGGCGCGTTGAACAAGGTTTCCAGTGCGGCGTTGACGCGGGCCTGGCTGGTCGCCGAATACGCTGCAATCATTCTGGCTGATCCGCGTCGAAGGGTTCCTCGGCCAGCTCGCCATCACGTTCGAGCAGCACTTGAACCTTTTGCTCGGCCTGGGCCAGCGCCGCCTGGCAATCGCGGGTCAGACCGATGCCTTGCTCGAAAGCCGTCAGCGAGTCTTCCAGCGACAATTCGCCGTTCTCCAGACGCTCTACCAGCGTTTGCAGGTCAGCGAGGGATTGTTCGAAATCCAGTGCAGCTTTTTTGCGGGCCATGGCGGCTATTTCCGGTTGACGTTAAACCGGCGCGACACTAGCAGACATGGGGGTTATGGGCAAATGAGGGCGGGTTTTTGAGCCTTGATCCCAAGTTGAAAACACCCCTTGTGGCGAGGGAGCTTGCTCCCGCTGGGTCGCGCAGCGGCCCCAAGACCATTCACCCAGGTTTTTTCAAGAAGACCGCATTCAGCAATTTACGACTGCTGCGCAGCCGAGCGGGAGCAAGCTCCCTCGCCACAGGACAGCGTTGATCCTGATTAATCGGTGGAGGCATCGGGGTAGCTGATCTGGTAGCGAGTATTGCGCCCGCCGCCTGGTAGACGCTTCAGGTAGCCTTTCTCCAACAGTTCGCTCAGATGACGAGTGGCAGTAGCTTTGGATACTTTCGCCACTGCCTGATACTGCGCCGCACTGATGCCATGCTCGAAACCGCGCTCCCCGCCATCAAGCAGGCGATTCAGCACTTTGGTCTGTTCCGCCGTTAAGGGGGACTGCCGATGCGTCTGCCAGAAACGCGCCTTGCCCAGCACCGATTCGATCCGCGCCATGGCCTGATGCAAGCTGCGCAGCAAGGTTTTCAGAAACCATTCCAACCAATCAGTAATATCCGTCGTCGCCTTCTGGCTGGCTTCCAGCGCCCGATAATAGCCAGCGCGATCCTCAAGAATGCTCGCTGACATCGCATAGAAACGGATGGCCTGTGCCTCGCCCTGAGCCAGCGCCAGATCGGTGAGGGTGCGTGTCAGGCGGCCATTGCCATCGTCGAAGGGGTGCAAGGTGACGAACCAGAAGTGCACGATGCCGGCCCGCAGCAATGGATCGAGCCCTTCCTGACTTCGGCTGGCTTCAAACCAGGCAAGGAACGTATCGAGTTGTTGCTCAAGGCCACGACGGGGAGGCGCTTCAAAGTGAATGGTCGGTCTGTCGAGCCGGCCTGAAACTACCTGCATCGGCTCATCGCCGCGTAACGCGCCGACATGCATCGCTCGAGCAGCAAGGTCAGTGTCCTGATCCGGAAACAGCCACTCATGCCATTCCAGCAATCGCTCCAGCGTCAGCGGTTTCGCAAAGTGCTGGGTGGCATCGAGCATCAACTCCGCCAGACCTTCGCTGCGCTGACTGACGTGATCGCCATCGACCTGTTCCAGACCCAGGCGCCGCGCCAGCGAAGAGCGGACCGAGCCAACATTGAGCTGTTCACCTTCGATAGCGGAAGACGTCACGATGTTTTGCAACAACGCATCCAGTTCGCTCTGCGCACTTAGCGAGCCACCCACGGAACTGGCCATGCCCATCAACCGGCCTTGCGCCTGCACGCACTCACGCAGCAGCGGTGTCAGGCGCTCGGCTTGCCAGTTGAAATTCGGCCATTCGGGCTGTTGCCAGATCCAGTGAGGTGCCATGAATTCAGGTGCTCCAAGGTCAATGAGCCGAATGATAGTCGTATTCGGCTCATTTCGTGAGCCGAATAACCTCTTTATTCGGCTCACGTCCAAAAATCACCGTGATTCCTACCGCAAATATAGATGTATCCGATTGTTAAAAAACCGCCAAATGGCTAACCTTCGCGCCTTCTACGACCCAATAGTCACGGGTCTTTCTGACGAAACGCAGTTTTTGGATCTGTAACGCGCCGAGGATCGGGTGCAAGGTTTCGTTATGCATGGCAGGAGGCGTCACATGCGTTCATTTCTTCTAGTGCTGATGGGGTGGGTCTGCGCGACCGCTGCCTGGGCCGAGTCGACGGCTGAGCTGTCGGAACCGGTCGGCGGCTGGCGCTACAACGGCCTGCTCGATCGCAGCGAATACCCTCAAGTCGCCTATCCCACGCCGCCCATCGACCGGGGCGTGCAGCGTAATCGCACGATGATCCAGGGCCAGCTCAAGGCCATCGGCACGCAACGCGGGCCGCACACGCTGGCGGTCAACGGCAATCCCCTGAATCTGTACACCGACGACCAAGGGCGTTTCGCCCGGCCGTATGCGTTCGGTGCCGGCTCCAACAGCGTCGAAGTGCGCAGTGTCGAAGGCAAATCCCTCAAGCGCGTTCAATTTTATGAAGCGAACAACCTGCGCACCCCGGCGTGGATTCGCGTGGTGCTGGGATGGGACGATCCGAAAGCCGAACTCGATCTGCACATCGTGACCCCCGACGGCCAGCATGCGTTCTGGGCTCGCCCGGCGATGAGCAACGGCGGCGGCCTGGACCCGGACGGTGTCGATGGCCCTGGCCCGGAAATGTTCACCATGACCGCACCGATGCATGGCACCTATCTGGTTTACGTGAACTATTGGGGCAACTTCGGCAGCGGCGGCTATAACTTCGATGAGACCAGCAACCAGAACGAGGTGATCACTTCGCAGATCAACCTGGTGCTCAACGAAAACACCGTCGACGAAAAACGCGAGACCTTCATCGTGCCCCTGCGGGCCATCGGTGACCTGCTGCTGGTCAAGACTTTCAACTATTAAGCATCCCGCCTCCACGGATGAATTGGGCTTTGTGAAATGAGTGATAACACTGTGACTCCTGCCGCTGACGCACCGGCCGCCAAACCTTCCCGGCGCTGGCCAGCCGTGCTGATCGGACTGTGCCTGGTGGCCGGCGTCGCGGCCGGACTGGGCTGGTTCATGCACAAACCCAAGGCGCCACCGGCAGAGTTGGCCAGTGACAAACTGGGCATGAGCCGCCCGGACGGCCTGCTCGAAACCCACTCCTTGAGCCAGTTGCCCAAGGACTTGCTGGCCGTGCCGTTCCTCAAGGAAACCCTGACCGAAGATTTCGTCTTCTATTACGAAGCGCATGCCGATCGCCTCGGCTTGATTGGCAGCCTGCGGCGGATCATTTACGAGCATGACCTGAAATTGCAGGACAGCCTGATCGAGCAACTCTTCGATCAGCCGGCGGATGTGGCGTTGTGGCGCGGGGCGGATGGTCGTCTGAAAGACTTTTTGTTGGTGATGGATCGCGGTGGTCTGGCCAAGGTGCTGGAGCCGCTGGCCAAAGTGGCACTGGATGATACGCAGCTGACCCAGCTCGGTGAAATCAAGGTCGCCGGCGATGCGGTGCCGCTGTATCAACTGACCTATAACAACAGCAAAGCGTTGGTGTTCGTCTCCTATGGCGACAAGTTGGTGGTGCTGTCCAACCCTTCGAAGCTGTATGACACCGGCCACGGCCCGACTGACGAGCGCGGCATGGTGTCGACCCAAGCGCTGGAAGCACTGCTCGGCGGTCAGAAACTGTTCCCCGAAGCCTTCGGCCTGCCACCGCGCACGCCTGAAGTGAAACAACGCTTGTCGGTCAACGCCAGCGTTCTGGCCATGGGTTACCAGCGTTTCATCCCGAACTTCGCCGGCCTGCGCTTCGACATGGACGACAAGGGCTGGCACAGCTTCCTCGCCATGGACGAACTGGACAACCAGCCGGACTTCGATTTCAAACCGATCTGGCAAGCCATGCCGATGGGCGCCAGTGCTTGCGTGGCCTTGCCGCTCGCCGCCGAACAACAGAAACCGCTGCTAGTGAAACTGGGCGCCGACGAAACCGTGGCCCAGTCCCTGACCGAACACATGGCCGGTGCGGCCGGACTCTGCTGGTACGCCGATTCGCGGCTGTACACGCCGTTGCTGGTGGCCAGCCTGAACGATGATGACAGCGCCAAACTCGACGGCGACCTGGGCACTCTGTTCGGCTCGATGGTCGGCGCCTACGAAGGCAACGTTGAAGAACACGCGTTCCCGGTGGTCGAGAAGCAGGAAGGCCAAAGCCATCAATGGCAGCGCCAGGTCAGCTCCAACTTCGGTCCTTATAAAGCCAAGGATGCCGAGACCCCGGATGCGATCACCGGCAAGGCGTTCATGAAGGTCAGCCTGACGCGTCACGGTTCGACGTTGCTGTTCTCCCTCGACGACAAGCTCGTGGACAAGGCACTCGGCACCCTCGACAAACGCTTCCCGCCGATGGCCGACGTGGTGCCGAAAGACCTGCTGATGCCGGTCTACTTCGGCCCGGATGCCATGGCGCAACTGATGCAACAGGAAACCCTCGACAGCCTGCCGCAGGACATGGAACCGGTGTTCTACAACGCCGCGCAAACCTACCTGATCCCGAAACTGCGCAAGCTCGGCGGTTACGGAAAATACGCCCTGACCTTGCCTGAAGGCAGTGAGCCTGACGGCCATTGGCAGTGGCTGCCGCTGGAATGGAAAGCCCTGTGACCGCACTCATCCGAGGCCTCGGCCTGCTGGCGATGTTGCTGGGCAGTCGCGCATTTGCCACAGAAGCGGCAGCGCTGGATCCGCAGCAATCCCAGGTGTTCCGCGCCTGGTTCGTGCGCATCGCCCAGGAACAACTGACCCAAGGCCCGAGTCCGCGCTGGTATCAGCAGGACTGTGCGGGTCTGGTGCGTTTCGCCGCCAACGAAGCGCTGAAAGTCCACGACGATAAATGGCTGCGCAGCAATGGCCTGTCCAACCGTTACCTGCCGCCAGAGCTGCCACTGAGCGAAGCCCAACGCGGCCTCGCCCAGCAGTGGCAGCAGGGCGGCGGCAAGGTCGGGCCGTACGTCAACGCAATCAAACTGATCCAGTTCAACAGTCATCTGGTGGGCCGCGACGTATCGCAGGCCCGGCCTGGCGACCTGATGTTTTTCGATCAGGGCGACGACCAGCACCTGATGATCTGGATGGGCCGCTACATCGCTTATCACACCGGCACCACCACCCCCACAGACAACGGCATGCGTTCCGCGAGCCTGCAGCAACTCATGACATGGAAGGACACCCGATGGATACCCGACGCAGCCAACCCCAACTTCATCGGCGTCTATCGACTGAACTTCCTCTCCCAATGATCGGTGCCCGCATGTTGCGTTTTCTGCCTTTGCTGTTGCTCCTGGTGTTGCCGTTTTCAGCAGTCAACGCTGAAGACTCCGTCGAGCCGAGCGGCTACACGCCGGTGGCCGGTGAAAGCTTTTTCCTGCTGGCGGACAGCAGTTTCGCCAGCGACGAACAGGCGATGGTGCGCCTCGAAGCGCCGGGCCGCGACTATCGCCGGTTCCGCATGGAGCCTTACGGCGGCGCCGACATCCGCGTGTATCGCATCGACAAACCGCTGGATTTCCTCAAGCGCCAGAAGAACCTGCACCGCGTGGTCAGTGACGGCCAGTTCAAGGGCGAAGGGCTGTCGAACACCCTCGCGTACCTGTGGGACAACTGGTATCGCAAATCCCGTCGCGTGATGCAGCGGGCGTTTTCCTACGAGTCCCGTAAACAAGTCACCGAGGAAGTGCCGGAACTGAAGATGGGCAGCGCGATTGCCGCGCCAACGCCTTACGACGCACAGCCGCAATTCGCATTGATCCCGGGTTTGCCGGTGGTCAGTCAGTTCCGTTATCCGCTGTGGCAAGCCAAGCCGATCCAGCCGCCTACCGGTGTGAATCTGGCCGGTTCTTCCAGTGAGTTCGTCAGCGTCGCACCGGGCAACGTTTACATTCCGCTGGGCAACCTGAAACCGGGTTTGTACCTGGTGGAAGCGCTGATCGGCAAGTACCGCGCGACCACCATGGTCTTTGTCTCCAACACCGTCGCCGTGAGCAAGATTGCCGGTGATGAATTGCTGGTCTGGGCCGCGCGCAAACACGAAGGCAGTTCGGTACCAAAAGTGAATGTGCTGTGGACCGATGGCTTGGGCGTGATGAGCAGCGGCGCCACCGATACCGATGGTTTGCTACGCCTCAAACACGTCAGCCCGGAGCGTTCGTTCGTGATCGGCGAGGACGAGGAGGGCGGTGTATTCGTCTCCGAGAACTTCTATTACGACAGCGAAATCTACGACACCAAACTCTATGCCTTCACCGATCGGCCGCTGTATCGGCCGGGGGATTGGGTGTCGCTGAAAATCGTCGGCCGCGAGTTCAAGAATGCCCGGGACTCGGTGCAGCCGACCGCTGCCGACGTCAACGTCACCGTGCTCGATGCTACTGGCACGGCGCTGCAATCGCTCTCGCTGAAACTCGATTCCAAGTCCGGCACCCAGGGCCGCTTCCAGCTACCGGATAACGCGGTGGCGGGTGGTTATGAACTGCGTTTCAGCTACAAGGATCAGGCTTACAGCAGCGCATTTCGCGTCGCCGAATACATCAAGCCGCACTTCGAAATCTCGCTGAACCTGGCCAAGCAGGATTACCGCACCGGCGAACCGGTCAAGGGCAGCCTCGTGCTGCTGTACCCGGACGGCAAGCCGGTGGCGAACGCCAAATTGAGCCTGAGCCTGCGCGCCCAGCAATTGTCGATGGTCGACAACGAGCTGCAATACCTCGGGCAATTCCCGGTGGAACTGACCAGCACCGAACTGACCACGGATTCGAAGGGCAGCGCGACCCTCGACCTGCCGGCCGCCGAGAAACCGAGCCGCTACATGCTCACCGTGTTTGCCAGCGATGGCGCGGCGTATCGGGTCAAGACCACCAAGGAAATCCTCATCGACCGTGGTGCCGCCAGTTTCCGCTTGAGCGCCCCGCAGCGGTTCAGCGCAGTAGGCGACAAAGTTGCGTTCAGCTACGCCAATGAAGGTGGCAGCGAGGAAAGCAAAGCGGTCACGCCGGGCAGCTACAGCTGGGTGCGTCTGGAAGATCAGAGCATCGGTGATGGCAAACTCGCCGCAACCGACAAAGGCTTCACGTTGGCCTTCGACCGTCCGGGCACCTACAACCTGACGTTGAAAGATGGCCATGGTCGAGTCGTCGGCGCCACTGGCCATTCGGTCACGGGCGATGGCGTGAAAGCGGTGCCCGGCACCGTGGAAATCGTTCTCGACAAACCCGAGTACAAGGCGGGCGATGAAGCCTTGGCGCTGATCACTTTCCCTGAGCCAGTGAGCGATGCCTTGCTGTCGCTGGAACGCGACAAGGTCGAGTCCACCGCGCTGTTGTCCAAGGGCGGCGACTGGCTGAAGATGGAAAAACTCAGCGACACCCAATACCGCGCGCGCATTCCGGTGAAGGACAATTTCGCGCCGAACCTGACGTTCTCGGTGCTGTACACCAAGGGCGGTCAGTACAGCTTCCAGAACGCCGGCATCAAGGTGATCGCGCCGCAAATCGACGTCGCCATTGCCACCGATAAAGAGTCGTACCAGCCGGGCGATACCGTGTCGGTCGACCTGACTACCCAGTTCGCCGGCAAGCCGATTCCGGCGCACCTGACCGTCAGCGTGGTCGATGAAATGGTCTACGCGTTGCAACCGGAAGTCGCGCCGACCATCGACCAGTTCTTCTACCACCCGCGCCGCAACAACGTGCGTACCAGCGCCAGTCTGTCGTTTATCAGCTACGACGTTGCGCTGCCGGGCAGCCCCGGGGCACCGGGCAAAGCCAACCGCAGCGAGCGCGGCGTGAAAGTGCTGGAGCGGCCGCGTCGCGAAGACGTCGACACCGCCGCGTGGGAACCTGAGTTGATCACCGACGCCAACGGCAAAATCCGCTTCACCTTCAAAATGCCGGACTCGCTGACCCGCTGGCGCATCACTGCGCGGGCCATCGCCGATGACGGTCAGGTCGGGCAGAAGAAGCAATTCGTGCGCTCGGAGAAACCGCTGTACCTGAAGTGGAGCGGCCCGACCAAGTTCCGCAATGGCGACAAACCGGATCTCGGTGTGTTCGCTTTCAGCCAGGCCGAAAAATCGGTCAAGGCTGAACTGGTCATCCATTACGGCGGCACCGAGCAGCGCGTGCCGGTAACGCTCAACAACGGCATCAACTACATCGCGCTGCCGGCGTTCGCGCTGGCCTCCGGCGAGTGGGCCGCCGAACTGGTGCAGGACGGTAAAACCGCCGATGCCCTGGCCGTGCGCCTGACTGCGACCGGCGAAGGTTGGCAGGTGACGCAAAGCCAGAGCCTGGACGTGGCCAGCGGTGACACGCCGCTGACGCTGCCGGCGGACGCGACGGATATTCGCCTGCGTCTGGATGACAGTCCGCAAGCGCTGTTCCGCTCGGCGCTCGATGATTTGCTGAGCTATCCGTACGGCGGCGTCGAACAAACGGCTAGCCGTTTGCTGCCGTTGAGCATTGCGTATCCGACCTTGTCGTCGAACCCGCAGATCCGCGATCGCTTGCGCCTGATCATGCAGAACAGCCGCCTGCGCCTGGTGCAAATGGCCGGGCCTTCCGCGAGCTTCACCTGGTGGGGCATGGACGGTGAGCCGGATGCGTTCCTCACTGCCTACGCCTATTACGCCGACTGGCACGCCAGCAAAGCGCTGGAACTGAGCCTGCCGCCGGAGCATTGGCAGCGAGTGCTGGAGGTGTATTCGAAGCAGGCGAAAAACACGCCGTTGTTGCAGCGGGCGCTGATTCTGTCGTTCGCCAAGCAGATGCAATTGCCGGTCAATACGTTGCTCAGCGGTTTGATGGATGACTTGGCCAACGCAGGCGAGGGCAATGCGGCGAACCTGATGGAGGATGGCGGGGACAGCCTTGTCATGAGCGATCCGGATTCCGCATTGGGTCTGGCGGCTGCTCGTGCGCTGACGGCATCGCTGGCGCGTCAGTCGAAGGTGGCTTTGCCCGACGCATTCAATCGTCAGCTGCCGGATGCACAGCAACGTCTGGCGGTCAGTTCTCAGCCCTTTGCCGAAGCCTTGAACCTGTCGCTGCAAACCTTCGATCAGGCTCGTGCGCAAGCGTTGTTGCAACGGTTGCTGCCACAGCAATCAACCCTGGAGCGCGCGTTGGCGCTGACCTGGTTGCAGCGCAGCATCGAGCAAGCGTCGCCGACGATTGCACTGGCTCCGGGTGAAGGCTGGAAAAAACAACACAGTGCTACCGGTGAGATGTATTGGACATGGCAGGGTGCTTCGTCTGTGCCGGCGGTGTTGTCGCTGACCGGAACGCAGGAACGTCCGTTGCGCGCCGCGCTGAGCTTCCAGACCAAACAACCGCCGGTTGAGCCGATGGCGGTGACCATCACCCGGCGCCTGTCTCGATTGGTGCCGGGTGACGAAGCGTTCCAATTCAAGCTTGAAGCGGTGGGCAACAAACCGTTGTCCAGTGACGGCCTGTATCTGGACGAAGTGATCATCACCAGCAAAGCCGCCAAGCCGTTGCGCTACGGCATGATTGAAGTGCCGCTGCCGCCGGGCGCCGATGTCGAGCGCACGACTTGGGGCATCAAGCTCATGGGCAAGGCCGGCACGGAACCGACTGCACTGGAGAAAGCGCGTTTCGAACCGGGCCAGATGGCGTATGCCATTCCGGTCGATGCCTTGAGCGGCGAACTGCGCCTGCGTCATCTGGTGCGCTTCTCGCAGAAAGGCCAGTTCGACCTGCCGCCGGTGCGCTTCACTCAGGTCTACGCGCCACAACATCAGGCCCAGGAACAGAAACCGGCTCTCGGTCAGGTCACGGTCAACTGACATGACCCGAGCGCTGGTCTTTTGGTTGCTGTGTTTGATTCCTGCGCTGGCGACAGCGCAGGACGAACCGCTGCGACTGGGCTTCAAGGGTGAATTGATTTCGCTGAACCGGACTCAGGTGATTTCCCGCGAGCCATTGCCTGCTGATGTGCAGGCACCGCTCGGCAGTTTGTGGAAATTGTTTGTGTACGGCTGGCTGGTGGATACCGGCGCCCGTGAGCCGGCGTATGAGTGTCGCGGGCAGTCGAAAGAGGAAGTTTATTGCTGCACGGCGGGTGGCAAGATCGAGCGCGATCAGGCGTTGGTGAAATCGTGCGGCTTGTACTTTGATCCGGCGCGATTGGGCATTTCTGATGCTGGCTGGCGGGAATATTGGCAGGCTCGGCAGGCTCCGGAATGGTTGCTGGACTTGCCTTCGTTGCAGCCTTCTACGCGCGTGTCGGTGGCGGAATTGCTGAAGGTGCTGGCCGTGATGCCGACTCAGGATCAGGCGCGGCGGGTGTTGCTCGATGTGGTGCTCAATGCGGCTGACGGCAACGTCGTTGGCGAACTCGGTGGTCGACTGCGGGTGAAAACCTGGAGCTGGCTGGGCGATCAGGATCCATCGTCGCGTCAGGGCGGGTTTGCCGGTTGGATGACGGACGGCACGCCGATCTGGGCGGGTGGGCGCGGGACCAGTCAGATGGTTCTTCGTCATTACGGGGCTGCGTTGGCTTCGGTGTTGCCGGTGGATTGGCCCGCGGACGCAGGACGATGTGTCGAGGTCGGTCTGTTTTCCCGTTATCCGATCGGGCGTGTTCTGGCCGGGGATCACGTTGTGGCTTCCGGGCCTTTGCAAGGCGATTACCGCGTCGAATTCGCCAACGGCAATCAACTCGATATCCACAGCGATGGCGAACTGTTTCTGTTGAAGGACAAGCTCGTCGCCCGGCTGGACCGTGAAGAGTACGTCGCCCGTGTCCTGCAACGTGAAGCCAAACCCGAACCCGCTGAAGCCGCCAAAGCCCTGGCCGTCGCCATCCGCACCTACCTGCTGCAAAACGCCACCCGCCACGGCGATTGCCTGAGCATCGACGACAGCAGCAGCCGCCAACGCGTCGCCCCACGCCCGGCCACCGCCGAATCACGCCACATCGCCGCCTGGACCAGCGACCTGGTCCTCGCCGGCAGCACCGTCACCTATCACTCCGACCAACCCGGCCCGGACAAACTGTCCTGGCAGCACGCCGTCGAACAAGCCAACGCCGGCCAACGCTACGACGCCATCCTGCTGCACGCCTACCCGCGCGCCAGCCTCAGCCGCTGGGACAACCCCGTCGCCTCCTGCGAAGCACTGCCCGCCGCGCAAGACTGGCTGCAAAAGCAACGCCGCGGCTGGCGTCCGCGGTTGGAAAGCGAAGTCGGCTACAACGACGTCAGCACCTTCGCCGTCTGCCGCCTGGCCTTCGGCCGCCCCTATGTCGACCGCGAACGCCAGCGCATCTACGTGCGCGGCGTGCTGTCGCTGCAAGACCGCCTCGACCTGACCCACGAATACCTGCACCTGGCCTTCGAAGCACATCCCAACGGCCAGGATGAAACCTACATCGAAGGGCTCGCCCGCCACCTCTTGCTGGAATAGGCCATGAAACTCCGTTATCCACAGGTCTTCCTGTTCCTTTGTACTTTTTGCGTATTGCCGACGGTTTTTGCGGCTGATAGCGGCGTGAAACTTGATACGCCTGTTGGTGGTTGGCGCACTGGCGCGTCCGAAGGTGAAGGTGAAAGCTTTCGTCAGACCGTCAACTACCCGGCTTCGTCGGTGAACACCCCGGTGGGTCAGGCCAACACGGCGCGTATCACCGGGCAGATCAACGCCACGCCCAAGTCCGGTGAACCGGGACGGTTGATCATCAACGGCGTCAGCATGCCGCTGAAGATTGATCCGGCTGGACGCTTTGATCGACCGTTCTCGTTTCCCAATGGCAGCAACAGCGTTGAAGTTCGCAGCCCCGATGGACAGCAACGGCATCGGACGCAGTTTCTCAATGCCAGTGGTGGTGCCACACCGGCCAAGTTGCGGGTGCTGCTGGCGTGGGACAGCGATGGGACGGATCTGGATCTGCACCTCATCACGCCCGATGGTGCGCACATCTGGTATGGCGATCGGGTTGTGCCTAATGGTGCGGCGCTGGATGTTGACGTGACGACGGGGTATGGCCCTGAAATCTTCGCCATGCCGGCGCCGATCAAGGGGCAATACCTCGTTTATGTGAATTACTTCGGGGGCGGGTATCGGAGTGATGAGGAAGGGCAGGAGGAGGCGGTTCAGGCGCTGACCACGGCGCAGGTGACGGTGATTACGGAGGAAGGGACGCCGAACGAGAAGATGGAGACTTTTCTGGTGCCGATGCGGGCGGTGGGAGAGTTGACGTTGGTTAAGGGGTTTAGTTATCCCTGATCTTAGGGAAACGTCCCGCACAGAGCGTTGCCTTCATACCCATGACTGATCGGCCCAAGTACCATGAATGGGCCGCAGGTATAAAAGGGTTCGGGTACCTTTTGCTCGGAATTCAGCAGCACTACGGTATTTCCAAATACATCGTTGCCGAAGGATTGTTCGTAGTACGACTCGCAAACTGGCAGCTTCAATGGCACCGGAATTATCACAGCCCACAGCGTAATACCGCACCACTCGCGGGTTGGCGAGGATTTGACCGTACTGGTAATCACCGGCGTACTGGATTGATAAGTCAGATCCCGGTAGGCGTCGGTTTTAAGTGTCGTCTTTTCCGGCACCGCTACGAGTACGCCGACACATCCAGTCAGGCAGAAAATCAGGGCTGTGGTGACGATCAGGTTCTTCATGCAGGGCCAGAGAGGGTGGGAGTCGAGGTGACGGAGAGTACTGGTTGTTGGACGGTCTTTGCTGATATTTGAGCGAGACAGGCTTATTAGGGGCGAGGTTATTAATTGGGCAGCAACCTGTTGCACAATTGCTTGAACTAGGCAGGCAAAGTTAGTCGGCAGGCTGCTGACTAATGCGATGTGGGCCCCAATTCTGATTCTTACAGGCATTAAAAAGCCGGCTTGTGGCCGGCTTCTCGGGGACTGGCTTGGTTCATTTTTGGTAAACCTCGCCAGCCTTCAAAACGTACACCCGGATCTTGCGTCCGGCTGTGGGACTCGGCGAGAAAATCATCTGCCTTGTCGGTGCGATCAGAGCCGCGGGGCGGGGTGATGCGCAAATGTGGGGCGCAGCATACTGATTTTTTTGCCGGATTCCCAGTGCGGTGAGCGTATTAGAGCTGTCGGGGCTTGGGATCGAGTGATCCGTCTGGATATCCAGGGTGAATGTTCCATCGCTTTCGCGGGCAAGCCCGCTCCCACAGGGATTGTGTGATGCCTGTGGGTGTAAAAATGCCCGGGCGTTACAAAAACGGCACCGCCGGCCGCCGTTTGTTCAGCGTCGACCACCAGAACACCCACCCCAGCACCCTGATGTTCTGCTTATCAATCTGCTCGGCATTGAAGATCTCATCCGGGTGTTCGGCCTGGTTGTAGCTGCGCAACCGCAGGGCATTGCCCGGCATCCGGTGCAGGTATTTGATGCGCAGCATGCCGTCGTGCTCGATGGCGTAGATTTCCCCGTCAATCACCTTGGTCAGTCCGCGGTCGATGGCGAGTGTGGAGCCGTCCTCGATCCGTGCTCCCATGCCGTTGCCGCTCATGTGGACGCAGAAGACATCCGTGTATTTGATTTCCAGGGAGTCGAGGTGGCTTTTGGGCAGGCGGATGAATTGGCCGGGGTCTTCGACGACGTGAGTGTTGAAGGAGCCCGGGGCGATGGGTATTTCCTTGTAGAGGGGCAATTCGACATCGGTGGGTTCGACCACCGTGTAGATGCCGCGAATGGCCTGGGCGTCGAAGGTGTTGCCGGCTTCGTCGAGCAGGCGCAGGTGTTTGGAGTCTTGGGAACCCTCGCCGGTTTTCAGCCAGTCGCTGTTTACCGAGAGTAGTCTGGAGACTTCTTCCATGCGGTAGGCGGGTACACCGCGGGTGTACCAGTTGTGGATATTTTGCGGCTCCGTATCGAAGAAAGCGGCAAATCCTGTCGTCGTTATTTTCGCTTTTTCGAGGAGCGCTTTAAACCGTGGGCCGCTAGTGTTCTTTTTCATAAACACGAGTCTACGGGCGCTGGGGCGGGCTTTGAATAAACGAACCGTTCAAATTTCGAGGGAAATTTACGACCGGATGTAAGACGTATTTGGAACAAATTAAACAAGAAAAAACGTAGCGTTCTGGAAGTAAACGCGCCGTTTAAAAAGCCCTTAATGGACGCCCACAAAAAACCCCGGATCAACCGGGGTTTTCTTCAAGCCGTCACAGGCACGAGGCCAATGGCGCCTTAGCCTTTATAGGCAGCAACCGACTTCATGATCTCGGTGCGAGCGGCTTCTGCGTCACCCCAACCTTCGATCTTCACCCATTTGCCTTTTTCGAGGTCTTTGTAGTTCTCGAAGAAGTGCTTGATCTGTTCCAGCAGCAGTGGAGGCAGATCGGTGTATTCCTTCACGTCGACGTACAGCTGGGACAGCTTGTCGTGTGGGACTGCGATGACTTTGGCATCGCCGCCGCCGTCGTCGGTCATGTGCAGGATGCCGACCGGACGTGCGCGGATCACCGAGCCTGGTGCAACCGGGTAAGGGGTCACGACCAGCACGTCGAGGGGGTCACCGTCGTCAGCCAGGGTGTTCGGGATGAAACCGTAGTTGGCCGGGTAGAACATCGGGGTGGCCATGAAACGGTCAACGAACAGGCAATCGCTGTCTTTGTCGATTTCGTATTTGATCGGCGCGTGGTTGGCCGGAATCTCGATCGCGACGTAGATGTCGTTCGGCAGGTCTTTGCCAGCCGGAATCTTGCTGTAGCTCATTGGGCGGTGCCCCCGTTAGTTGACCAAAAACACTTGGCCGGATTGACCAAAAAGTGGCGGCGATTATAGGCATATTCCGCCGTTGATGCTACGTACCAAGGGTCGTAGAGACCTTAGTCGTGTGCCTGATAGACCGGGTTCTCGGCCAGAAGTTGCCGCAGCCGGGCCAGTGGGTCCTGGCGGTAAAACAGCTTCAGCTGCTCATAGACCTGAGGATACGCCTCGTGCAGCAAATCCGGGGCGCTGAAGAAGTATTCGCTGGTGACCGCGAAGAATTCGGCGGGGTTTTCTGCCGCGTAGGGGTCGATAGCCGTTTCGGCGTCCGGATTACGGTCAAGGTGCTTATTCAGGTCGTCGTAGGCGTGCTGCATGACCTTGGCCCATTCGCTGACCCGCATGTCGGGGTGCAGCGGCGGCAAGCCGTTGGCGTCGCCGTTGAGCATGTCGAGTTTGTGCGCGAGTTCGTGGATCACCAGGTTGTAGCCTTCCCAGCCGCCGCTGGCCATTACGCCCGGCCAGGCGAGGATGATCGGGCCTTGCTGCCAGGCTTCGCCGCTGTGCTCGCCGTCCCACTCGTGTTCGACGCCGCTGGCATCACGATGGCGTTGAGGGCTGAGGAAGTCATCGGGGTAGAGGACGATTTCATGGAAACCCTGATACCAGTTCAGGTCGCCCAGGTGCAGCAAAGGCAATTGCGCTTGAGCGGCGAGCAGCAGGCGTTGCTCCTGATGGAGTTCGACGCCGGGCAGGGCGGTCAGGTGTTTATCTTCCAGGAACAGCACGCAGGCTTCGCGCAGCCATTGATCTTCGGCGGCGCTGAGGCCATCGAGAAAACTCAAGTGATGGCGCACCCGTTGCCACAGATCGTCGGCAATCGGGTGTCTGGCCAGGATACGCCGGCGACGCCAGGCGCTCAGGGACCACATCGCGAGTCAGCGCGATTGGGTTTTGGACGCGGCGTTGCCGAAGCGACTGCGGACCACGCCGATGATCATCGGCACCAGCGACAGCAGGATGATGGCCACCACCAGCAGCGAAAGGTTTTTCTTGATGAACGGTACGTTGCCGAAGAAGTAACCCAGGGTCACCAGGCCGCCGACCCACAGAATGGTGCCGAGGACGCTAAAGGCAAAAAAACGCGGGTAAGGCATTTTGGCGACGCCGGCGACGAACGGTGCAAAGGTGCGGATGATCGGCAGGAAGCGCGCCAGGGTCACGGTCTTGCCGCCGTGCTTGTCATAGAAGTCGTGGGTCTGTTGCAGGTAGTCGCGACGGAAGATTTTCGAGTTCGGGTTGCTGAAC
This sequence comes from Pseudomonas sp. 31-12, assembly GCF_003151075.1. Taxonomy (NCBI): domain Bacteria; kingdom Pseudomonadati; phylum Pseudomonadota; class Gammaproteobacteria; order Pseudomonadales; family Pseudomonadaceae; genus Pseudomonas; species Pseudomonas sp. 31-12. Next base: position 6,116,441 of record NZ_CP029482.1, on the reverse strand, counting down.
AAACGTTCGCCCGCGGTTCGGCCGATGACGTAGTTGGTGCTGTCACCGAGGATCGCCGCCAGCATCAACAGGCCTCCCAGTAATACCGGGTCCATGCCGCCGCCGGCCGCTACGGCGCCAGCGATGAACAACAGGGAATCGCCCGGCAGGAAGGGCATTACCACCAGGCCGGTTTCGCAGAAGATCACCAGAAACAGGATGGCGTAGATCCATGGCCCGTAGTTGTTCACCAGCAAGTCGAGGTAAACATCGAGATGCAGGATAAGGTCGATCGGGTTGAAATCCATGGAGGGGCACCTGTGGTGACGGCCGGACTCTGCGGGCCTGTGCGGATGACTTCGCGAAAGCCTACAGAGGAGTGTAGTTTTTCTTACAAGCCGAAAAGGCCGGCATTATACGGGCTGAGTGGTGAAACGCGCGTCGAGATTGTAGCGGGGGATGTCTATGGCGCGGCCGGAAGACTGGTGACAATAAATAACCCTTCTGTGATGAGGGCGAACGATCCCTCATCACAGAAGCCGGCAGGCATCAGAGCTCGTCGCTGATCGGCAACACGTAGTTCTTGAACTCGGTGTCTTCCTTGAACCCGATGGATTCGTAGGTTTTCTGCGCCACTTCGTTATTGCTGCTGGTGGAAACGCGCATGCGCACGGCATTGGTTTCCTTGGCCATTTTCTTCGCGGTGCGGATCAGGTTGTCGGCCACCAATTGGCGGCGGGCGTCTTCGGCGACGTAGATGTCGTTGAGGATCCACACGCGTTTGAGCGAAAGGGACGAAAAGCTCGGGTACAACTGACAGAAACCCATCAGTTTGTCGTCGCCATCGGCCAGCGCCAGGTAAATCACCGATTCCTTGCGTCGCAGGCGTTTCTCAAGGAACGCCCGGGACGAGTCCGGATACGCCAGGGAGCCATAAAACTCGCGATATTTGACGAACAACGGGGTCAGCAGGTCCAGGTGTTCGAGGGTCGCTTGAATAATCCGCATCGATAGGTCTCGTCTTCAAGTGGCTGTCTTCACGTGCTCTGACGGCGAACGGTTCTTCACTCGGGCAGCCGTGCATCGATCCTGCCTGAAACCGGAACAGAAACGCAATGCGGAAACGGTTCAGGCATTCGGCGGGCTCAGTAGGAAATTACCTTTCATGTCTGCACCTGCGTCCGACTCCAGCGTCTGAACCTGGGCTTCGTCCTTCAGATTGACTCCCGACAGCTGCCGGCGGCAAGCCTCGCGCATCAGGTACAGCAAACGGTGTGCCGCCATGCCGTAGCTCAAGCCCTCGAGCCGGACATTGGAGATGCAATTGCGGTAGGCGTCCGTCAGCCCGACCTTTGGATTGTAGGTGAAATATAACCCCAGGCTGTCCGGCGAACTGAGGCCGGGGCGTTCACCGATCAGGATCACCACCATTTTTGCGCCGAGCAATTCGCCAATCTCGTCGGCCACGGCGACCCGGCCTTGCTCCACCAGCACCACCGGCGAAACGGACCAGCCTTCAGCCTCGATCTGCTCTTGCATCCGCGCCAGAAACGGCAAGGTATGGCGATGAACGGCCAGCGCCGACAAGCCATCGGCGACCACGATCACGAGGTCCACACCGCCCGGTTTGGCCAGCGCGTACTCGCGCAGGGTCTGCGCCGACTCATCACTCAACTTTCGCCCCAGATCGGGCCGCTGCAGGTAAGTGTCCCGGTTCGTGGCGGCACTGTGCAGCAGCAAACTCTCACGCCCGGCCTTGGCCAGTTGTGAGCTGAGTCCAGCGTGATCGAACGGCAAGTGCACCGCGTCCCGGGCCTGAGCGTGGGCGAACTGGAAATCCAGTTGCGCACGGGTCGGCATGCTGGTGCCGGTGCGGCCCAGGGCAATCCGCGCCGGGGTCAGGCGACGCAGTTCCAATAGCGGATTCTCAGGATCAACAGGTGGTTTATCCATTTCAACACTCATCCCAGTTGCGCCATTGCTTGGCGGAAGGCCGGCGGCAGCTTGTCGCCGAAGTGAATCTTGCCGTCCGCCTGCGTCAGGATGCCCATTTTTGCCAGCCACTGTTCGTACTCCGGCGCCGGTTTCAGGCCCAGGGTCTGGCGGGCGTAAAGGGCGTCGTGGAACGAGGTGGTCTGGTAGTTGAGCATGATGTCGTCAGAGCCCGGGATGCCCATGATGAAGTTGATCCCGGCCACGCCCAGCAGGGTCAGCAGGGTGTCCATGTCGTCCTGATCGGCTTCGGCGTGATTGGTGTAGCAGATGTCGCAACCCATCGGCACGCCCAACAGCTTGCCGCAGAAGTGGTCTTCGAGACCTGCGCGGATGATCTGTTTGCCGTTGTAGAGGTATTCCGGGCCGATAAATCCTACGACGGTGTTGACCAAAAACGGTTTGAAATGGCGCGCCACGGCGTAGGCGCGGGTTTCGCAGGTCTGTTGATCGATGCCATGGTGGGCGTTGGCCGACAGGGCACTGCCCTGGCCGGTCTCGAAATACATCAGGTTCTGGCCCAGAGTGCCGCGATTCAGGCTCAGGCCGGCGTCATAACCTTCCTGCAGGACATTCAGGTTGATGCCGAAACTGGCGTTCGCCGCTTCAGTGCCGGCGATCGACTGGAACACCAGATCCAGCGGAACACCGCGATTGATCGCCTCGATGGAGGTCGTGACGTGGGTCAGCACGCAGGCCTGGGTCGGAATTTCGTAGCGCTGGATGATCGCGTCGAGCATTTCCAGCATGGCGCAGATCGACGCGATGCTGTCGGTGGCCGGGTTGATGCCGATCATCGCGTCGCCGTTGCCGTACAACAGGCCGTCGAGAATGCTCGCCGCAATGCCGGCCGGTTCGTCGGTGGGGTGATTGGGTTGCAGGCGCGTGGACAGTCGCCCGCGCAAACCCATGGTGCCGCGGAATTTCGTGACCACGCGGATCTTTTGCGACACCAGTACCAGATCCTGCACGCGCATGATCTTCGACACGGCGGCAACCATTTCCGGGGTCAGGCCGGGAGCGAGGGCGCGCAGGCTCTGTTCGTCGGCCGCATCGCTGAGCAGCCAGTCGCGGAACCCGCCGACGGTGAGATGGCTGACGGCGGCGAAGGCTTGTTTGTCGTGAGTGTCGATGATCAGTCGGGTGACTTCATCGGCTTCGTAAGGAATCAGTACTTCCTGCAGGAAATGGCTCAGGGGGATGTCAGCCAGGGCCATTTGTGCGGCCACACGCTCGCCGTCGTTGAGGGCGGCGACGCCGGCCAGAAAGTCCCCGGAGCGCGCCGGACTGGCCTTGGCCATGACGTCCTTGAGGCTCGCGAAGCGGTAGGTCTGGGCGCCGATCGTTTGAGCAAAACTTGCCATACAGATTCTCCGTGACGGCGCAGACAGGGCCTGCGCCGCGATTTCTGGCCGTTAGTGCAGGGCTTTTTCAGCGTTCTGAATGGCCGCGAATTCTTCTTCGGGCGTGCCTGCTACCAAGTGATGCCGACTGTAGAAAGCAAAGTAAGCAATTAACACTCCATAGATGATCGCAGCGCCAATCACCACGCGAGGGTCTACCAGAAAACCCGCTACTACGGCGATGCAAGCCAGCACCAACGCTACGCCGGAGGTGAAGATACCGCCGGGCGTGCGATATGGGCGATCCATTTTGGGGCGCCGAATGCGCAGTGTGATGTGCGCCGCCATCATCAGGACGTAGGAAATGGTCGCGCCGAACACTGCTACCAGAATCAGCAGGTCGCCTTGACCTGTCAGCGACAAGCCGAATCCGATGATGCCAGGAATAATCAGTGCCAGTACGGGGGCCTTGCTCTTGTTGGTTTCTGACAGTTTGCGCGGCAGGTAGCCGGCGCGGGACAGCGCGAAGATCTGCCGCGAGTAGGCGTAGATGATCGAGAAGAAACTGGCAATCAGACCCGCCAGACCCACCAGATTGACGAAGTGGCCCATCCAGGTCGAGCCGCCATAGGCCTTGCTCAATGCTTCGACCAACGGATTACCCGAGGTCAGCAGCGCATTGGCGCCCGCACCGCCCGGGCCGATGACCAGAATCAGCAGGGCAAAGCTCACCAGCACCAGCATGGCGCCGATCAATCCGCGGGGCAGGTCGCGTTTCGGGTTTTTGGTTTCTTCTGCTGCCAACGGCACGCCCTCGACAGCAAGGAAGAACCAGATCGCGTAAGGAATTGCCGCCCACACGCCGACGTAGCCGAAGGGCAGGAAGCTGCTGGCGCCCTTGGCCTCAGTCACCGGGATGTCGAGCAGATTGGCGACGTTGAAGTGCGGCACCATCGCCACCAGAAACACGCCCAGTGCCAGGGCGGCGATGGCGGTGATGACGAACATCAATTTCAGGGCTTCGCCGACCCCGAAAATGTGAATGGCGATAAAGATGATGTAGAACGCCAGGTAAATCATCCAGCCACCGATACCGAACAGTGACTCGCAATAGGCGCCGATAAACACCGCGATCGCCGCCGGGGCGATGGCGTATTCGATCAGGATTGCGGTCCCGGTCAGAAAGCCGCCCCACGGCCCGAATGCGCTACGGGCAAAACCGTAGCCGCCACCCGCAGTAGGAATCATGGAAGACAGTTCCGCCAAGGAGAAACACATGCACAGGTACATGGTCGCCATCAGCAACGTGGCGAGAAACATGCCGCCCCAGCCACCCTGGGCCAGGCCGAAGTTCCAACCCGCGTAATCGCCGGAGATGACGTAGGCCACGCCAAGACCCACCAGCAGGACCCAGCCTGCTGCACCTTTTTTCAGTTCCCGTTGCTGGAAATAGTCGGAGCCAACTTTTTCAAAGTCGACCGAGGAGGTAGCCGGCTGCACGCTGGCTTGATCGCTAGGCATAGGGGTTCACCTGTTCTTATTGTTTTTGACCGGCGTGATTGCCGGGTTGGCACGAAGGCCCGATGTGCAAGCAAGCTCACTCCCTCAAGGAGAGTGGCTTGCCTGCGACAGACGGTTTAGAAGAAGCCCAACGGATTGATGTCGTAGCTCACCAGCAGGTTTTTGGTCTGCTGATAGTGGTCGAGCATCATTTTGTGGGTTTCACGACCGACGCCGGACTTTTTGTAACCGCCGAACGCGGCATGCGCCGGGTACAGGTGGTAGCAGTTGGTCCACACACGACCGGCCTTGATGGCGCGGCCCATGCGGTAGGCGCGGTTGATGTCACGGGTCCAGAGGCCGGCACCCAGGCCGAACTCGGTGTCGTTGGCGATGGCCAGGGCTTCGGCTTCGTCCTTGAACGTGGTGATGCTCACCACCGGGCCAAAGATTTCTTCCTGGAACACACGCATTTTGTTGGTGCCCTTGAGCAGGGTCGGCTGGATGTAATACCCGGTCGCCAGGTTGCCCTCGAGTTTTTCCACCTTGCCGCCGGTTAGCAGCTCGGCGCCTTCGCCCTTGGCGATTTCCAGGTACGAAAGGATTTTGTCGAATTGCTGCTCGGACGCCTGGGCGCCGACCATGGTGTCGGTGTCCAGCGGGTCGCCACGCTTGATCGACAGGACTTTCTTCATCACCACTTTCATGAAGTCGTCGTAGATCGACTCTTGCACCAATGCACGGGATGGGCAGGTGCAGACTTCGCCCTGGTTGAAGAACGCCAGCACCAGTCCTTCGGCGGCTTTTTCGATGAAGGTCTCTTCAGCTTGCATGATGTCGGCGAAGAAGATGTTTGGCGACTTGCCACCCAGCTCCACGGTGGACGGAATGATGTTTTCAGCGGCGCATTTCATGATGTGCGAGCCGACCGGGGTCGAGCCGGTGAAGGCGATCTTGGCGATGCGTTTGCTGGTGGCCAACGCTTCGCCGGCTTCTTTGCCGAAACCTTGCACGACGTTGAGCACGCCTGGCGGCAGCAGGTCGCCGATCAGTTCCATCAGCACGGTGATGCCCAGTGGCGTCTGCTCGGCCGGCTTGAGCACCACGCAATTACCGGCAGCCAGGGCCGGGGCGAGTTTCCACGCCGCCATCAGAATCGGGAAGTTCCACGGGATGATCTGCCCGACCACGCCCAGCGGTTCGTGGATGTGATAAGCCACGGTGTTGCCATCGATCTCGGCGGCGCTGCCTTCCTGAGCGCGGATGCAACCGGCGAAGTAACGGAAATGGTCAGCGGCCAGCGGAATGTCAGCGTTGAGGGTTTCACGCACGGCTTTGCCGTTGTCCCAGGATTCGGTGATTGCCAGGACTTCGAGGTTCTGTTCGATGCGGTCGGCGATTTTCAGCAGCACCAGCGAGCGCGCCTGGGCGGACGTGGCGCCCCAGGCATCGGCCGCAGCGTGGGCAGCGTCCAGGGCCTTTTCGATGTCTTCGGCCGTGGACCGCGGGAATTCGGCAATCGGTTGGCCATTCACTGGCGAGGTATTGGTGAAGTACTGACCTTTGACAGGCGCGACGAACTCGCCGCCGATGTAGTTACCGTATTTGCTCTTGAACGAAACGATAGCGCCTTCAGTACCGGGGTGAGCGTAACGCATGGTGATTTCTCCTTGGCTTTTGTGCTTATAAGGGAGAGCGCATGTGCGCCTGCTATAAGCGTAGAGCAAAGGTCGGGCCACTGCCCTGCAGGTCAGGCAAATCAAGGCCTTGCGTGGTTTTTGTCGGACAGGCGGACCGCGCCTGTGACGCTTTCGGTACAGCCCCTGTGACACTTTGTACCGCTTGTGGCACAAGCTGTGACCGGGCGGTCTTGCCAGCATTGCAATGCGCCGATGGCTGGAGGATGCTGGGCCACAAATCACTGCACCGGTATTTCTCTGTGGCGAGGGAGCTTTGTGGCGAGGGGGCTTGCCCCCGTTGGGCTGCGCAGCGGCCCCAAACCGGCCACCTCGATATAGCAGGCACGTGCCGCGTGTTCAGGGTTTACGACTGCTGCGCAGCCGAACGGGGGCAAGCCCCCTCGCCACAGGAAGTGGCTAAAGCTATGTATTTAGCTCTCGGGGAGAATAATAAGAAATGCACGACAACCATTTGAGTCGCCATGCCCAGCAAGTCTTGACCGTCACTCAGGGCAAGTCCCACCTGCACGGTCCCGGCAGCGATCCGTCCATTGCCCGTTCCTGGCTGCGCTGTCTTGAGGACTATCACCTCGACCCGGCCCTGACCATGGCGCCGACGGTGCTGGAACATGGGCGGGTGCTCGAAAGCCGCGAACGCTTGCAGCAAGTGCTGCACATTGCCGGCAACGAAATGACCAGCCTGCATCAGCAACTCTCCGGCGCCGGGCATGCCGTACTGCTGACCGACGCCCGCGGGGTGATCCTCAACTGTGTCACCGCGCCCGCCGAACGGAAAATCTTCGAACGCGCAGGCCTGTGGCTCGGCGCCGACTGGAGCGAAGCCTGCGAAGGCACCAACGGTATCGGCACCTGCCTGGTGGAGCGCCAGTCGCTGACCATTCACCAGGATGAACACTTTCGCGGCCGCCACACGGGCCTGACGTGCTCGGCGAGCCCGGTGTTCGACCCTCACGGCGAGCTGCTGGCGGTGCTTGACGTGTCCTCGGCGCGTCACGAGGTTTCACGACAAAGCCAATTCCACACCATGGCCCTGGTCAATCTGTCGGCGAAGATGATCGAGAGCTGCTATTTCCTGCGCTACTTCGACAATCAATGGCTGCTGCGCTTTCACTTGCAGGCTGAATCCGTCGGGCTGTTCAGCGAAGGGTTGCTGGCATTCGACGGGGAAGGGCGGATCAGTGCGGTCAACCAGAGTGCGTTGAACTTGCTGGGGCATATTCGCGGCGGATTGTTGGGCAAGCCGGTCGAGGCGTTTTTCGATTGCTCGCTGGACGACTTGCTCGGTCGAGCCAGTGTCAACGCCAGCGCCAGTTGGCCATTGCGCACCCGCGATGGGCGGAGCCTGTTTGCCCTGTTGCGCGGGCAGCCGCGCAGCATTCCGGTACCCGTGGTGCCAAGCCCGGCGATTGCCGAGCGTCCGCGTCTGTCGGGCATTTGCCTGGGCGATGCCGCGTTGCAGGAAGATTTCCGCAAGTCCTTGAGGGTCTTCGAGCGAGACGTGCCGCTGTTGATCAATGGCGAAACCGGTTCCGGCAAAGAGGCCTTTGCCAAAGCCGTGCATCAGGCCAGCCAGCGAGCCGAGAAAGCGTTCGTCGCCCTTAACTGCGCAGCCATCCCCGAAAGCCTGATCGAGAGCGAGCTGTTCGGTTATCGCGGCGGCAGCTTCACCGGCGCGCGCAAGGAAGGCATGCGCGGCAAGTTGCAGCAGGCGGACGGCGGCACGCTGTTCCTCGATGAAATCGGCGACATGCCGTTGGCGTTGCAGACCCGACTACTAAGAGTGCTGGAAGATCGTCAGGTGGTGCCGATTGGCGGCGAACCGGAGGCGGTCAATGTGCGGATCATCAGCGCCACTCACCGTAATTTGCTGGACCGGGTGCAGGACGGTAGCTTCCGCGAGGACCTGTATTACCGGCTCAATGGGCTGGAGGTTGCGTTGCCGGCGTTGCGTGAGCGCAGTGACAAATCGCAGCTGCTTGATTTCCTGCTGGCCGAAGAGGCGGGCGGTGAGACGGTGCTGATCGATGAGCCGGCCCGGCAAGCCTTGCTGGGCTTCGCCTGGCCGGGGAACGTGCGGCAGTTGCGCAATGTGCTGCGCACCTTGGCGGCGTTGTGTGACGACGGGCGGATCGGGTTGGAGGATTTGCCGGCGATGATTCGCCAGGCTAGGCCGGTGCCGGTTGTGGCCGTCGAAGAGCCCTCCGAATATCCGCTGGACGATGCAGAGCGGCTGGCGTTGCTTAATGCGCTGGAGCAGACGCGCTGGCACATGACGCATACCGCCGAACAGCTTGGCGTCAGTCGTAACACCCTCTATCGGAAGCTGCGCAAACACGGAATCGCCCGCTAGAGGCTTTTGTGGCGAGGGAGCTTGCTCCCGCTGGGCTGCGAAGCGGCCCAAAAATCTGCAACTACGGTGTATCAGGTACATCGCGAACTCAGGTTTTACGACTGCTGCGCAGCCGGACGGGAGCAAGCTCCCTCGCCACAGAGACCGGGGCACCATCAGCTAAAGAGTGCGATTTTCTCCTCCCTACGCTAACCTGCGGCCATGTTTTACGAGGTCGACTATGCACATTCATATTCTCGGTATCTGCGGCACTTTCATGGGTTCGATGGCAGTTCTGGCCAAAGAGCTGGGCCATCACGTGACGGGCTCCGATGCCAACGTCTATCCGCCGATGAGCACTCAGCTTGAAGCGCAGGGCATTGAGTTGACCCAAGGCTACGACCCCGCCCAACTCGATCCGGCGCCGGATCTGGTGGTGGTCGGCAACGCCATGTCCCGCGGCAACCCGGCCGTCGAATACGTGCTCAACAAAGGCCTGCCTTACGTCTCCGGCCCGCAATGGCTGGCTGACCACGTGCTGCAAGGTCGCTGGGTCCTGGCTGTCGCCGGCACCCATGGCAAAACCACCACCAGCAGCATGCTCGCCTGGGTCCTGGAGCACGCGGGCATGAGCCCGGGTTTCCTGATCGGCGGCGTGCCGCAAAACTTCTCGGTGTCAGCGCGTCTGGGCGGTACGCCGTTCTTCGTCATCGAAGCGGACGAGTACGACAGCGCGTTCTTCGACAAGCGCTCCAAGTTCGTTCACTACCGTCCGCGCACGGCGATCCTGAACAACCTGGAATACGATCACGCCGACATTTTCCCGGATTTGCCCGCCATCGAGCGGCAGTTCCACCATTTGGTGCGCACCATCCCGAGCGAAGGCCTGGTGATCCACCCGACCACCGAGCCGGCGTTGCAGCGGGTCATCGAGATGGGCTGCTGGACCCCGGTGCAAACCACCGGTGCCGGCGGTCAGTGGCAGGTCAAACTGCTCAGCGAAGACGGTTCGAAGTTCGAAGTGATGTTCGAAGGCGTGGCCCAAGGCGTCGTCGACTGGGACATGACCGGCCAGCACAACGTCGCTAACGCCCTGGCCACATTGGCGGCCGCTCGCCATGTCGGCGTGGTGCCTGCCATGGGCATCGCCGCGTTGAGCGCGTTCAAAAGCGTGAAGCGCCGGATGGAAAAAGTCGCCGAGGTTCGCGGCATCACCATCTACGACGACTTCGCTCACCACCCGACGGCGATTGCGACGACCCTCGACGGCTTGCGCAAACGCATCGGCGATGCGCCGTTGATTGCGATCATCGAGCCGCGCTCCAATTCCATGAAGCTCGGCGCTCACCGTGACGGTTTGCCGGAAAGCGTGGTCGATGCCGATCAAGTGATCTGGTACGCCCCTGCCAACCTCGGCTGGGACTTGGGCGCGACCGCCGCATTGTGCACGGTGCCATCGATTGTCAGCGACTCCCTGGAAGGTATCATCGAGCGCGTGAAGAGCCAGGCCCAGCCCGGCACCCACGTGGTGATCATGAGCAACGGCGGCTTCGGCGGCCTGCACGGCAAACTCGCCGAGGCGCTGCAATGAACAACGGCCCGGAACGCATCACCCTCGCGATGACCGGCGCTTCGGGCGCCCAGTACGGTTTGCGTCTGCTCGACTGCCTGATCCGCGAAGACCGCGAAGTGCACTTCCTGATCTCCAAGGCGGCGCAACTGGTGATGGCGACCGAAACTGACGTCACGCTGCCGGCCAAGCCGCAGTCGATGCAGGCCTTCCTCACTGAATACACCGGCGCGGCGGCCGGGCAGATCAAGGTGTACGGCAAGGAAGACTGGATGTCGCCGGTGGCCTCGGGCTCCGGTGCGCCCGCGGCGATGGTGGTGGTGCCTTGCTCTACCGGGACCTTGTCGGCCATCGCGACCGGTGCCTGCAACAACCTGATCGAGCGGGCTGCCGATGTGACGTTGAAGGAGCGTCGCCAGTTGATTCTGGTGCCGCGCGAGGCGCCGTATTCGAGCATTCATCTGGAGCACATGCTCAAGTTGTCGAACATGGGCGTGACGATTTTGCCGGCATCCCCTGGCTTCTATCACCAACCGCAGACCATCGATGATTTGATCGACTTTGTGGTGGCGCGGATTCTCAACCTGTTGAACATCCCGCAAGACATGCTGCCGCGCTGGGGCGAACATCATTTGAGCAGCGATGAATAAGCTGCTGATTATGCTGCTGGCGCTGCAACTGACGGGCTGCGCCACGGCACGCACGCTGGACGCCGCCAAGCCGGGGGCGCCAGTGGTGTACGCCGGGACGCGTCTTGATTTGTACGCCATGAACGGTGGGTGCTGCGCCATGGACCGGTTTGGCGCCGAAGCGCCGAGCTACCCTGGTGTCGACCTGCCGGCCAGCGCGTTGCTCGACACGCTGTTATTGCCGTTGTCATTGCTGACGGTGATCGGGGTAAGTTTTCAGGCAACGGGTGGGTTGTAGGAGACCCTGTGGAGAGGGGGCTTGCCCCCGTTGGGTCGCGAAGCGGCCCCAAAATAGGGACTGCTGCGCAGTCCAACGGGAGCAAGCCCCCTCGCCACAGGTCCTGCGGACTATTTGCCTAACTTGCGCAACTCGTCCGATTCGACAATCCGCACCCCATCCTGTTCTTCCAGTGCCAGCCGCCACATCGCCCGCGCCAATTGGCAGGCTTCGATGCCGCGGTATTTGCCAGGGATCAAGCGCGACAACGGCCCGACAAATTGCTCAGCCGTGCGCGGTTCGAGTCGCTCGCCCAACAACACCGAAGGTCGGCAAATGGTCAGCTGCGGCCAGTCCTGCGCACGCAATGCGTATTCCATCTCGCCTTTGACCCGGTTGTAGAAAACCGAGGATCTGCGATCGGCCCCCAAGGCACTGATGACGATCAGGTGTCGTGCGCCCATCTCCCGCGCACGTTTGGCGAACGCCACCACCATGTCCAGGTCCACCGCACGAAAGGCTTGTTCGGAGCCGGCCTGTTTGATCGTGGTGCCGAGGCAGCAGTAGGCGATGTCGACGCGACCGTTCAACTGCGGCAGAAACACCGCCGGGTCACCGACCGGATTTTCCAGATGGGGATGCTCGGCCAGTGGCCGGCGTGAGGGGGCCAATACCCTTGAAATCGTTGGCTCATTGAGCAGGCGATCAAGCAGATGTTCACCGGTCAACCCGGTAGCTCCGGCAAGCAATACATGCTGAGGCGTCAAGTACATAGTGTTTCCCCCTTGATACTGTTCAGCTTAGTTGCTCTTTGCATCCTTGTTGCTGATAGAGACACTTTGTAGTGCTTTTCGTGCCTGCTGCTTGCGTAACAGCTGCCAGTGCGAGAGAACGGTTTTCGGCGCCCAGATCTGCGGTTCAGAGGCTTCGAAGCCGTCAGCCAGCTCACGCTCCGCCACCGTGGCCTTGGCCAGCTTGAAGGCCTGCTCCAGGTCATCGGTCTGGTTCAGTGCCTGGGCAAAAAGCGCATCGCCGAAGTAGGTGAAATTGGCTTCTTCCGAGCAACCGAAGGACACCCGGTCAGCGCGTGAGGCGGTCATGATCAGCGTGCGTTCATCTTTGAGCGCGGGGATGAAACCGCCGGAGTAGCAGGATGAAATCACGATGATCTTGTCGCGATTTTTCAGCGGTGCGAGGACGGCGGCGAGTTCATCGGCCGGCAGATCGGCCAACTCCATGCGCGGCTGGTCGAGCACCAGTTCATGTTCGCTGCTGCCGTGGCTGGTCAGGTAGATGAAAATCAAGTCTTCCGGGCCACTGCGCTCGGCGAGGGTCAACGCAGCGCGGCGCAGGTTTTCCCGGGTGGCCATCGGCCGGTCGACGAGGTGATCGCGATGGTTCACCAGGCGGATCTGGCCGAAGGCGCCGAAGCGGCTGGTCAGCATGTTGCTGACGTAATCGGACTCACGCAGGAACACGCTCTGCTTACCGTCACCGCCGACGGTCAACGTGTACAGCTCAACCGCTGGCGTCGAGGCCGGCACGTTGGTCAGTGCATCGTCGAGCAAACGGCCCTGGGCCAGCAAACCGAGCTCCAGGCTATCGGGCAACAATTTGCCATCGGCATCGCGGACCCGCTGACCATTGATCCACGTGCCGCTTTGCACCGTGCCGTCCGTCAGCACCAGCGTGCCGCGCCCCGAATAGGCGTCTGCGTCGAACTGGCCGATGTAGAAGCTGCCGTCGGGCAGGTTCAATCGGCCTTGGCCGCTGAAGCGCCAGTCGCTGAACTGGCCGACGTAATGACTGGCATCGGCACCAATCAACTCGCCCTTGCCGTTCAGCGAGCCTTCCTTGAACTGGCCCAGCCAGACATCGCCGTCGGCGTTCTCGTAGCGGCCCTTGCCGTGCAGTTGATTGTTCTTGAAGCCACCGACGTAGATGTCGCCGTCGGCGCTGTTGAAGGTCCCGTTGCCTTCCAGCTGACCGTCCTTGAAGTGCCCGGTGAACTGATTGCCGCTGGCGTCGCCGCGCTGGCCTTCACCGTTGGGTTTACCGTAGGCGAACTGGCCCTGGTAGGAGCTGCCGTCGTCGAGTTCGAGACGACCGAGCCCTGAATATTGATCGGCCTTGAATTCACCGCGATAGGTCATCGCGTTTTCTTTGAGCGTGCCCTCGCCATCACGACGGCCGAGTTTGAATCCGCCGGTGTAGCTGCTGCCGTTGGTGGTCAGTGTGCCTTGGCCGTCGAACAAGCCTTGATTGAATTGGCCGCGATAGACCTCGCCGTTGCTGCCATGCCATTCGCCCTGGCCATGCCATTGGCCTTTGTCGAACTCGCCGGCGTACCAGCTGCCATTGGGGTAGTCGATGCGGCCCTGGCCTTGCAGCAAGCCGTTGACCAGATCACCGCGATAGCGCCCGCCGTCCGGCAAGCGGGCATCCGGAGGCAGCAGCGATTCGCCATCGCCGCAAGCGGTGAGCAACAGGGTCAAGGCGAGGAGGGCAAGTGAGCGCATAGCGGGATCCGGGCAATTATGCGACGGAGTATGCCGCAGCTATGTGTCGCATTTATAGAGACACGGCAGAGACACGGCGCGAAACAGCGTGAGCTGTTTCGCAATCAGGCCTGTGTCAGACGAAACAGAGGGACAGCGGCTCGGCGATATACGCCGGTTTGTCCGATCCTTCGATTTCAAGCGTGGCGGTGGCTTTGAGCAGCCATTGACCGGGTTTCTTCTCGATGACTTCGTTCATGTCGACCTTGAGTCGAACCCTGGAGTTGACCTTCACTGGCTGAATGAAACGCACGCTGTCCAGACCATAGTTGACCACCATCTTCGCCCCTTGAGGGAGGATCAGGATGTCTTCCATCAGTTTCGGGATCAGCGACAGCGACAGAAATCCGTGTGCAATGGTGCTGCCAAATGGCGTTTGCGCGGCTTTGACCGGGTCGACGTGGATGAACTGATAATCACCTGTGGCTTCTGCGAACAGGTTGATGCGCTCCTGATCGATGGTGAGCCATTCGGAACGTCCGAGTTCCTTGCCGACATAATCTTTGAGCTCTGCAACGGGAACATAGGGCATTGAGACTCTCCTTGGGTTTCATCGGATTTATAGTTTTTCGAGTGGGGGGATTTGGCCTCCCTGTGAACCACTTTAGATCAACATGGCAAATTGCTCCGGTCAACCGACCATGCTTTTGGCGAATGCCGATCCATAGCGTTGACGTGCTTATAATGCCCGGCCCCTGTTTGGTGGGGAGTGCGTGCGGGAGATGCTGGATGTTGTTACGTGGCCTGACCTGGCTGGTGCTGTTCCAATTGCTGGGCACAGCCATCAACCATTTGTTTTTACCGGTACTGCCTGGGCCGATTGTCGGCCTGCTGCTGTTGCTGGTGTACCTGATTTCACGCGGGCAGGTCGGCGAGCCGCTGAACCTGGCGGCCAGCAGCCTGCTGCGTTATTTGCCGTTGCTGCTGGTGCCGCCGGCCGTGGGCGTGATGGTTTACGCCAAGGACATCGCCGCGGATTTCTGGGCCATCGTCGGCGCACTGGTGTTGTCGCTGGTGTTGTCCATGGCGTTTGCCGGGGTGCTGATGCAGCGCATGGTCAAGCGTCATGCCCACCGCGGAGATCGCCCATGATCCTCGACTGGCACGGCGCGCTGGATTCGGTGATCCATCATCCGTTGTTCGGCATCGGCATTACGTTGGGCGCTTATCAGCTGGTGCTGGCGGCCTTCGAGAAGACCCGCTGGATCTTTCTGCAACCGGTGCTGGTCTCCATGCTGTTGGTGATCGGCGTGCTGACGGTGTGTGGCATCACCTTTATCGAATACCGCAAGAGCACCGAGATCCTCAGCATCCTGCTCGGGCCTGCGACCGTTGCACTGGCGGTGCCGCTGTACCTCAATCTGCGACGGATTCGGCAGTTGTTCTGGCCGATATTTACTACGCTGGTGATAGGCGGCGTGGTTGCCACGGGCATGGGTGTGTTGCTGGGCTGGTGGTTTGGCGCCGAGCACATGATCCTGATGACCATGGCGCCGAAGTCGGTGACGTCGCCGATTGCCATGTTGGTGGCCGAGCAGATCGGTGGTGTCGCGGCGCTGGCGGCGGTGTTCGTGTTGATCACCGGCGTGATCGGTGCGATCTTCGGGCCGAGTCTGCTGACCCGGCTGGGTGTGCACAGCCCTGAAGCCCGGGGCATGGCGCTGGGCATGACCGCCCACGCGGTCGGCACCTCGGTGGCCTTGCAGGAAAGTGAAGAATGCGGCGCCTTCGCGGCGCTGGCGATGAGTCTGATGGGCGTAGCCACGGCGGTGTTCCTGCCGTTGGCGGTGTCGATAGTGGTGTAAGGAAATGTCTATGAGCTTGCCGCTTTTCCCGTTGAACACGGTGCTGTTCCCTGGTTGCATCCTCGACTTGCAGATCTTCGAGGCGCGCTACCTGGACATGATCGGCCGCTGCATGAAGCAGGGCGGCGGTTTCGGCGTGGTGTGCATTCTCGACGGCGAAGAAGTCGGCATTGCTCCGGCCGGCTATGCGCTGGTGGGGTGTGAGGCGCTGATCACCGATTTCAAGCAACAGGACAATGGCCTGCTGGGCATTCGCGTGCAGGGTGGGCGGCGTTTTCATGTATTGCGCACCGAGGTGCAGCGCGATCAGTTGACCGTCGCTGACGTCGAGTGGCTGGAAGACGAGCCTGAGCAACCGCTGCAGGACGAGGATGCCGACCTGGTCGCACTCCTCAAGGCATTGGCCGAACACCCGATGGTCGAGGCGTTGAACATGGGCACCGATGCGACCGGGCAACAGTCGCTGGCGAATCAGTTGGCGTACCTGCTGCCGTTCGCCGAGCTGGACAAGATCGACCTGCTGCAACTCGATGATCCCCAACAGCGACTGGATGCGATTCAGGCGTTGCTGGATGAGTTGCAGGGCGAGTTGTTTGCCTGATCAGTAGGCATACCGCAACATCGCATGCGGCAGATGTCGCAATGCGAAGAACCCGAACAGCGCCACCATCGCCGGCAATACCAGCCACCAGACCTTGGGCGGCATGGCATTGAGCGGTGTCTGGCGCTGGCTCAGCCACAAGCTGGCGGCACACACGCCGGCCGCCAGCATCGCGCCGGCCAGTATATCCGTCGGCCAGTGCGCGCCCAGGTATACCCGGGACAGGGCAATCGCCAGGGCCGGCAGACAACCCAGCAGCAACCAAGTCAGGCGCATGCGCGGCGGTTGGTCGCGACCGGCCAGCACGGCGAGGGTCAGGAACAAGGCGAAGGCGCCCGAGGCGTGGCCGCTGGGCATGCTGTAGCTGGTGAGCGGGTCGCTCAGCACTTCCGGGCGCACACGGGCGAAAAATTGTTTGGTGAACGTGTTGCCGAGCGCGGTGAAGAGCAGGGTGCCGCCGGCGAAAATCGCCTGGCGCCACTGCCGGGTGAGCAGCAGCAAGCCAGTCAGCAGGGCGCTGAACACCAGCATGTTGCGGAATTCGCCGATCAGCGTGAAGGTGACGGCCACTTCATCGAGCATCGGGCTGCGGTGTTCCTGCACCAGGGTCATCACGCCTTGATCGAGCGCGGTCAGGTGCGGGTAGCCGATAAACAGCCCCGCCAGAATCAACAAGCCGAGGCTCGCTATATAGGCGGTGGCGTGGCGATGGCGGCGCAGGCTGCTGGTCACGCTCAAGCCGATCATTAGCGCAATGCTGCCGGCGACGATCCCTGCTTCAGGCCAGAAACCTTCGGGTAATGGCAAGCGAATCGCCGCGCCCGTGGCCCATCCGGGCAGCAGGTACGCAACGCTCCAGCCTGCGGCGGCCAACAAGCTGACAGCGGCGAAGCGCGGGAACGGCATGTCGAACATCCCGGCGACCATCGGCAGCATCGGCCGTAGCGGGCCGATAAAGCGGCCGACCAGCAGGCTGGCGATGCCGTAGCGCTGGAAATACGCCTCGGCGCCGGCGATCCATTCCGGATGGTGGCGCAGCCCAGGCAGACGCCGGATGTTCTGGTGGAAATGTCGACCGATGAAGTACGAAACGATATCGCCCAGCACGCCGGCGACGAACCCCAGCAACAGCGTTTCGCTCAATGACAGCGCGCCGCTGCCGGCCAGCACCGCCACGGCGAACAGCAACACCGTGCCGGGCACGATCAGCCCGGCAATTGCCAGGCATTCCACGAATGCCACGATGAACACCGCAGCGGCCAGCCATTGCGGGTTAGCCGCCAGCCAACCGGTCACGCTATCGAGCCATGGGCCCATAAAAACAACTCCCTCTGATGTTCATTGGTCCCATGGGACGAACGCAATCTTCAAAACACTACAACCCATGTGGGAGGCATTATTCAGGACAGCAAAAAATAATCGCGACCTTCGACCTGCCCCCTTCGCATCGGGTTCCGCGTGCAATACGGCGCGTAAGCTGCGTCGACGAAGCGGTACATCAAATGCTCATCACGCCCATGGGGGATGCCCAGTCGCGTGGTTTGAATGATGTGAACAGGCGCCGGGCCGACGTCTTCGACCAGCAACACTTCATGGTCAAAACGCTTGGCATCCCAGGCCGGTACCTTCAAACCCAGCGACTTGCAAAGCAATGTCTGCCCGGCGCAAAGCTTTTGCGACGGGCGAGGGCGGCCTTGGGCGTCGGGGTTGTTCAGCAGCATCTGCGCAAGGCTCGCCGGCCCGCTCAACTCGTCGACCCATGGATAGGCAGATTTGATCAGTACCGCGTTGCCCGGCCCCTGGGCGCTGAAGTTCAGGGAATCACCACCGCGGGCGTAATACATATAGATGTGCCCGCCATCCAGAAACAAAGCCTTACGCTTTTCTGTGTAGCCGAGGGACGCGTGGCTGCCTTTTTCTTCGCAGTAATAGGCCTCGGTCTCGATAATCCGGGCGCTGAGCCACAGGTCACCGACTCGATGACGGATGACTTTGCCGAGTAAATCCCGGGCCAGGGTTTGCGCGTCGCGGTCGAAAAACTCGTCCGGGAGCCCCGTGGGCAGGCCTGCAGCGGACGCTCGAACAGTCAGGTTGGACATGATGAACGATGTTTATCAAGGCTGATTGAGTCGTGATGATAACAATCTGCAGCTTAATCCCGGCTGAACGTCGGCTAATTGCCCTCCATTTCGACCATCCGCCCGTCACCGCTGTTAGTCCCGGGACGCGACAGCTATAATCTGCCGCTTTACTCTTTACCAAGACCTTAGCAAAGACCACCACAGACAATGACTGAGTCCGTTCTTGACTACATGACCCGCCTGGGTCGCGCCGCCCGCGAGGCTTCTCGCGTCATTGGCCGTGCCAGCACTGCGCAGAAAAACCGCGCCTTGCAGGCGGC
The DNA here is from genome assembly GCF_003151075.1 of Pseudomonas sp. 31-12. Lineage (NCBI taxonomy): Bacteria > Pseudomonadati > Pseudomonadota > Gammaproteobacteria > Pseudomonadales > Pseudomonadaceae > Pseudomonas > Pseudomonas sp. 31-12. Next base: position 6,097,757 of record NZ_CP029482.1, on the reverse strand, counting down.
TGCCAATGCGCTGGACGCTGCACGCGCCGAGCTGACGGCGGCCAATGAGCTGGATTTGGCTGCAGGTCGTGCCAATGGTCTCGAACCGGCATTGCTTGAGCGTCTGGCGCTGACCCCGGAACGCATCGACGGCATGATCGTCGGCTTGCGTCAGGTCGCGGCGCTGCCGGACCCTGTCGGCGCGATTCGCGACATGAGCTTCCGGCCATCGGGCATTCAGGTCGGCAAGATGCGCGTGCCGTTGGGCGTGATCGGGATCATCTACGAATCCCGGCCGAACGTGACCATCGATGCCGCGAGCCTTTGCCTGAAATCCGGCAATGCAACCATCCTGCGTGGCGGTTCCGAGGCGATAAATTCCAATCGCGCCATCGCTGCCTGCATTCAACGTGGCCTGGCCGAGGCAGAATTGCCCGCTGCCGTCGTGCAAGTAGTCGAAACCACCGACCGTGCCGCCGTTGGCGCGCTGATCACCATGCCCGAATACGTCGACGTCATCGTGCCCCGTGGCGGCCGTGGCTTGATCGAACGCGTCAGCCGCGATGCCCGCGTGCCGGTGATCAAACACCTGGACGGTATCTGCCACGTCTACGTCAGCGCCCACGCCGATCTGCCGAAAGCCCAGCGCATCGCCTTCAATGCCAAGACTTACCGTTATGGCATCTGTGGCGCGATGGAAACGCTGCTGGTGGATCAAGCCGTCGCCAAGGATTTCCTGCCGTCGATGGCCGCACAGTTCCGCGAAAAAGCCGTCGAGCTGCGCGGTTGCGAGCGCACCCGGGCGATCATCGAGGCTGTCTTGGCCACTGACGAAGACTGGAACACCGAATACCTGGCGCCGATTCTGTCGATCCGCGTCGTTGACGGGCTGGACCAGGCGATCGAGCACATCAATCAGTACGGCTCGCATCACACCGACTCGATCGTCAGTGAAAACCTCGCCGACACCCGGCGTTTTGTGGCGGAAGTCGATTCGTCGTCGGTGATGATCAACACGCCGACCTGCTTCGCCGATGGCTTTGAATACGGATTGGGTGCCGAGATTGGCATTTCTACTGATAAGCTGCACGCCCGCGGCCCGGTGGGCCTCGAAGGTCTGACCTGCGAGAAGTACATCGTGGTCGGTGATGGCCAGTTGCGCGGCCAGGCGTCGGTCTGACTTGGGCGACCTCAAAAAGGCAGCTCCGGAAACCGCCAGCGAGCCTGCGCCTCGACGCATTGGCGTACTGGGCGGGACTTTCGACCCGGTGCACATCGGCCATTTGCGCGGTGCGCTGGAAGTCGCCGAATCTCTGGCGCTCGACGAGTTACGCCTGACACCCAGTGCCCGGCCGCCTCATCGTGGTACGCCGCAGGTGTCGGCGAAGGACCGTCTGGCGATGGTCGAGTGCGCGGTGGCCGGTGTGGCGCCGTTGGTGGTGGACGCCCGCGAATTGCAGCGGGACAAACCGTCCTACACCATCGACACCCTGGAACTGATGCGCGCCGAATTGGCCGCCTCTGACCAGGTTTTTCTACTTTTGGGCTGGGACGCATTTTGCGGCCTGCCCACTTGGCACCGCTGGGAAGAGTTGCTCCAGCATTGCCACATCCTGGTGCTGCAACGCCCGGATGCCGACAGCGAACCGCCGGATGCCTTGCGCAATCTGTTGGCGGCACGCTCGGTGAGCGACCCGCTGGCCCTCAAAGGGCCGAGCGGACAGATTGCATTCGTCTGGCAGACGCCGCTCGCGGTATCCGCCACCCAGATCCGTCAACTGCTGGCCAGCGGTAAGTCGGTACGTTTCCTGGTGCCCGACGCGGTCCTGGCCTACATCGATGCGCACGGACTCTACCGTGCGTCGAACTGAAAAAGGGAGCGCTTCAAAACACGTGAACGCGTGTACCGAAGCGCCCGAACATACGAGCAAAACGAGTTTTATATGACGAACAAAGACGTAACTAAAGTAAAGCGCAAAGGCACGTTCAAGAGCGCCCCGCTGCCTGAGCCGGTTCTCACCACCGAGCCCCTGAAGGGTGATGAGCTGGTCAAGGTTGCCGTAGCCGCCCTGGAAGACGTCAAGGGCCAGGACATCCAGGTCATCGACGTTCGTGAAAAGCAGAGCATTACTGACTACATGATCATCGCCACCGGTACCTCCAACCGCCAGATCGGCGCGATGCTGGACAAGGTCCGAGAAGCCGTCAAAGCCCTGGGCGTCAAGCCACTGGGTGAAGAAGGCAAGGGCGACAGCGACTGGGTGCTGCTGGATATGGATGACGTCATCGTGCACATGATGACGGCTTCGGCTCGTCAGTTTTACGACCTGGAGCGTCTGTGGTCCGGTGCGGAACAGAGCCGTGCTCTGAACGCGGCTCACCACAGCCCGGAAAACACCCATGAGCACTTCGTCAAGCTCAACAAAGACCAGCAATAAGGGACCGCTGTGCGACTGCGACTGATCGCCGTCGGTTCACGCATGCCCAAGTGGGTGGAAGAAGGCTGGCATGAATATGCCAAGCGTCTTCCGTCCGAGCTGGCGCTGGAACTGGTGGAAATACCGCTCAACACCCGTGGCAAGAACGCCGACGTGGCACGCTTCATCCGTCAGGAAGGCGAAGCCATGCTGGCCAAGGTCGGGCCGAATGAGCGTGTTGTCACCCTCGAAGTCCACGGCAAGCCCTGGAGCACCGAGCAGTTGGCGGTCGAACTCGATCGCTGGCGGCTTGACTCGCGCACGGTAAATTTCATGGTCGGTGGCCCCGAAGGGCTGGCGCCGGAAGTGTGTGCGCGGGCCGATCAGCGCTGGTCGTTGTCACCGTTGACGTTGCCGCACCCGCTGGTGCGGATTCTGATCGGCGAACAGCTGTATCGTGCCTGGACAGTCTTGTCCGGCCACCCTTACCACAAGTAGTTCTGCCCTCATGCCCCAGCCGATCCGCATCAAGGACCACGAAAAAGACGCCCGTCTGGTGCGTGGCCGCGTCGTGTTCGGGGCAATTGCGGTGGTGTTGCTGATCTGCGTGCTGATCGCGCGGCTGTATTTCCTGCAAGTGATCCAGTACGAGTACCACTCGACCCTGTCGGAAAACAACCGCGTCCATGTGCAACCGATTCCGCCGACCCGCGGGCTGATCTTCGACCGCAATGGCGTGGTGGTGGCCGATAACCGGCCCAGCTTCAGCCTGAGCATGACCCGCGAACGGTCCGGCGACTGGCAGCAAGTGCTCGACGTGATCGTCGAAGTGCTGGAACTGACACCCGAAGACCGGGTGATCTTCGAGAAGCGCATGCGTCAGGGGCGCCGGCCGTTCGAGCCGGTGCCGATCCTGTTCGAGCTGACCGAAGAGCAGATCGCCCGCATCGCGGTGAATCAGTTCCGTCTGCCGGGGGTGGAAGTGGTCGCGCAGCTGGTGCGTCACTACCCGCAGGGCCCGCACTTTGCGCACTCGGTGGGCTACATGGGGCGGATCAACGAGAAAGAGCTGAAGTCCCTCGACCCGGTCAATTACAGCGGCACCCATCACATCGGCAAAACGGGTATCGAGCGTTTCTACGAGCCCGAGTTGCACGGCCAGGTGGGTTACGAGGAAGTCGAAACCAACGCTCGGGGCCGCGTCTTGCGTGTGCTCAAGCGTACCGATCCGATTCCCGGCAAGGACATCGTCCTGAGCCTGGACATCAAATTGCAGGAAGCCGCCGAAGCGGCGCTCGGTGGTCGCCGTGGCGCTGTGGTAGCGCTCGATCCGAAAACCGGCGAAGTGCTGGCAATGGTCAGTGCGCCGAGTTTCGATCCGAACCTGTTCGTCACCGGCATCGGCTTCAAAGCCTATGCCGAGCTGCGCGACTCCATCGACCGGCCACTGTTCAACCGCGTGCTGCGCGGCCTCTACCCGCCGGGCTCGACCATCAAGCCGGCGGTGGCGATTGCCGGGCTGGATGCTGGTGTCGTGACTGCGTCGAGTCGGGTCTACGATCCTGGCTATTACCAGTTGCCCAATTACGACCACAAATACCGTAACTGGAACCGTACCGGTGACGGCTACGTGGACCTGGACACGGCGATCATGCGGTCCAACGACACCTACTTCTACGACCTGGCCCACAAATTGGGAATCGATCGCTTGTCGGCGTACATGAGCAAGTTCGGCATCGGCCAGAAGGTCTCGCTGGACATGTTCGAAGAGTCACCGGGGCTGATGCCGACACGGGAATGGAAGCGTGCAACCCGACGTCAGGCCTGGTACCCGGGAGAGACACTGATTCTTGGGATTGGGCAGGGCTACATGCAGTCCACGCCGTTACAGCTGGCCCAGGCCACCGCGCTGGTCGCCAACAAAGGTGTCTGGAACCGTCCGCACCTGGCCAAGACCGTCGAAGGCGAGAAGCCGAAGGACGAAAACCCGATACCGGACATCGTCCTGCGCGACCCGTCCGACTGGACCAAGGTCAACCATGGCATGCAGCAGGTGATGCACGGTGCCCGGGGTACGGCGCGCAAAGCGGCGATCGGTGCGCAATACCGCATCGCGGGTAAAAGTGGTACCGCCCAGGTGGTCGCGATCAAGCAGGGCGAGAAGTACGACCGCTCCAAGGTTCAGGAACGCCACCGCGACCACGCCTTGTTCGTCGGCTTTGCACCGGCCGACAACCCGCAAATCGTGGTGTCGGTGATGGTCGAGAACGGCGAGTCCGGTTCCGGCGTCGCCGCGCCCGTGGTGCGTCAGATCATGGACGCCTGGCTTCTGGACCAGGACGGCCGGTTGAAGGCCGAATACGCCAGCCCTATCAGTGCGGAGGCTACGGCCCGTGAAGAGTAATTTCGATCGCATCCTCTCCAGTGAGGATGTGATGCGTCGCCGTGCGACGCTGTTGCAACGCATGCACATCGACGGCCCGTTGCTGATCCTGCTGCTGACCCTCGCCGCCGGCAGCCTGTTCGTGCTGTATTCGGCCAGTGGCAAGAGCTGGGATCTGCTGGCCAAGCAAGCCACTTCGTTCGGCATCGGTCTGGTGTCGATGATCGTTATCGCCCAGTTCGAGCCGCGATTCATGGCGCGCTGGGTGCCGGTTGGTTACGTGATCGGCGTGCTGTTGCTGGTGGTGGTGGACGTCATGGGCCACAACGCCATGGGCGCCACGCGCTGGATCAACATTCCGGGGGTGATCCGCTTCCAGCCTTCGGAATTCATGAAGATCCTGATGCCGGCGACCATCGCCTGGTACTTGTCCAAACGTACTTTGCCGCCTCAGCTCAAGCACGTCGGAGTCAGCCTGTTCCTGATCGGCTTGCCCTTCATCCTGATCGTGCGGCAGCCGGACCTCGGCACCTCGCTGCTGATTCTTGCGGGTGGCGCTTTCGTCTTGTTCATGGGTGGCTTGCGCTGGCGCTGGATCATGAGCGTGCTGGCCGCTGCCGTGCCGGTGGCGGTGGCGATGTGGTTCTTCATCATGCACGACTACCAGAAGCAGCGAATCCTGACGTTCCTTGACCCGGAGAGCGATCCGCTCGGTACGGGCTGGAACATCATTCAGTCGAAAGCCGCCATCGGTTCCGGCGGCGTGTTCGGCAAAGGCTGGCTGCTCGGCACCCAGTCGCACCTGGATTTCCTGCCGGAAAGCCACACCGACTTCATTATTGCGGTCATGGGCGAAGAGTTCGGCCTGGTGGGCATCTGCGCACTGCTGCTGATCTACCTTTTATTGATCGGTCGTGGGCTGGTGATAACCGCCCAGGCCCAGACATTGTTCGGCAAATTGCTTGCGGGCAGCCTGACCATGACGTTTTTTGTTTACGTTTTCGTCAACATCGGTATGGTCAGTGGCCTGTTGCCGGTCGTGGGGGTGCCGTTGCCGTTCATTAGCTACGGAGGAACTTCGCTGGTAACGCTGCTGTCAGCGTTTGGGGTTTTGATGTCGATCCATACCCATCGTAAGTGGATCGCGCAGGTTTGAATAAGGTGAAGATGTCAATGCAAGTAATGCGTGGCTGGGCGACTCGATACGCGCCGTGGGTCGGCCTGGTAAGCATCCTTGGCACAACGCAGGACGCGTTGGCCGGCGATTACGAAGGCTCACCCCAGGTGGCCGAATTCGTCGGTGAAATGACCCGCGACTACGGTTTTGCCGGTGAACAGCTGATGGGCGTGTTCCGCGAAGCCGAGCGCAAGCAGTCGATTCTGGACGCGATCTCGAAGCCTGCCGAACGGGTCAAGCAATGGAACGAATACCGCCCGATGTTCATTACCGACGCGCGGATCGCCCGGGGTGTGGACTTCTGGCGTCAGCACGAGGCGGTACTGGCCCGTGCCGAGCAGGAATATGGTGTGCCGGCGCAGGTGATTGTCTCGATCATCGGCGTTGAGACATTTTTCGGCCGCAACACCGGCAATTTCCGGGTGATCGACGCCTTGTCCACCTTGGGTTTCGACTATCCTCCCCGTGCCGAATTCTTCCGCAAGGAATTGCGTGAGTTCCTGTTGCTGGCCCGTGAAGAGCAGGTCGATCCGCTGACCCTCAAAGGCTCCTACGCCGGCGCAATGGGTTTGCCGCAGTTTATGCCGAGCAGTTTTCGCGCCTACGCGGTGGACTTCGACGGTGACGGCCACATTAATATCTGGACCAACCCGGACGATGCCATTGGCAGCGTCGCCAGTTATTTCAAGCGTCACGGCTGGGTCGCCGGTGAACCGGTGGTCAGCCGCGCCGATGTGCGTGGCGAGCAAGTGGACGAAGGTTTGACGACGGGCATCGAGCCGACTAAAACGGTCGGGGAGTTGCGAGCCTTGGGCTGGTCGAGTCATGATGCGCTGCGCGATGATATGCCGGTCACGGCTTTCCGCCTGGAAGGTGACAACGGCCCCGAATACTGGATGGGCCTGAAGAATTTTTACGCAATCACGCGTTATAACCGCAGCGTGATGTACGCCATGGCGGTACATCAACTGTCTGAACAGCTGGTCCAAGCACGGGGCGTCAAGTAATGCGGGCATTGCCTATGAATAAACCCCTGAAGCTGATGGCATTCGCCGCGTTGGCGGTGCTGGTCGCCAGTTGCTCGACCAGCCGCGCGCCGGCTCAGAAATCGTCATCCACCGCCGTGCGTTCGACGCCGGGGCTGGACATCAACCGTGCGCACAAAGATGGCGCACCGTGGTGGGATGTCGACGTATCGCGCATCCCGGATGCCACGCCGACCCTGCACTCGGGTCCTTATAAAGCCAACCCGTACACCGTGCTGGGCAAGACGTACTTCCCGCTGCAAGAATCCAAGACCTATGTCGCCTCGGGCACGGCGTCCTGGTACGGGACCAAATTCCACGGCCAGAACACCGCCAATGGCGAGGTGTATGACCTGTACGGCATGAGTGCCGCTCACAAGACTTTGCCACTGCCAAGTTACGTTCGGGTGACCAACCTGGACAACCACAAGAGTGTGATCCTGCGGGTCAACGATCGTGGGCCGTTCTATTCGGACCGCATCATCGACTTGTCATACGCCGCCGCGAAAAAACTCGGTTACGCCGAAACCGGCACTGCGCGGGTCAAGGTCGAAGGCATCGATCCGCAACAGTGGTGGGCACAAAAGGGCCGTCCGGCGCCTTTGATGCTCAACGAGCCGCAAGTAGCGCAAAATGCCGCGCCGACGATTACCGCTTCGGCAGGCACCGTCGAGCAATGGACGCCACCGCCGCAGCAACACGCGGCGGCCGTAGTGCCCGTGCAGATTGATGCAAAAAAAAACGCTTCTGTACCAGCCTCTGGCCAGTATCTGCAGGTGGGCGCGTTCGCCAACCCGGACGCTGCAGAGCTCCTGAGATCGAAGCTCAGCGGGATGGTGAGCGCTCCGGTGTTCATCAGCTCGATCGTGCGTAATCAACAGACGCTGCATCGGGTGCGCCTGGGGCCGATCGGCTCGCCGGGTGAAATCCAGCAAGTGCAGAACAGCGTGCGCCTGGCCAATCTCGGTTCGCCGAGCGTGGTCACCGCCGAATAATACGTAGTACTTGATTGACGGTTCACTTGCGGTTTGGGGGGTGGGCCTGGTTGTTGGCTCTTGAAGAACAAAAGCCCGGCAAGGGTTCTGAGTGAGCAACTGAACACGCGATGGCCCGTTAGAAGGTCATCTGATTAGTTTTGCCTTCGGGCAGTTTCCATTAGCGATTTCGAGAGACGGATGAACATCACCACCTTTGCCAAACGCCTGTGCCTGCTAGTCCCGCTGCTCCTCTCGCCTGCCGCGTTCGCGGTCGAGATGATGCCGTCGCCACCACAACTGGCTGCTAAATCCTACGTGCTCATGGATGCCAGCAGCGGCAACGTGCTGGTCGAGAACAACGGTGACCAGCGTTTGCCGCCGGCCAGCCTGACCAAGCTGATGACCGCGTACATCGCGACCCTGGAAATCCGTCGTGGCCAGATCGGTGAAAACGATCCGGTGACTGTCAGCGAAAACGCCTGGCGTACCGGCGGTTCGCGGATGTTCATCAAGGTTGGTTCGCAGGTTACTGTCAGCGACCTGCTGCACGGCATCATCATTCAGTCGGGTAACGACGCCAGTGTTGCGCTCTCCGAGCACATCGCCGGCAGCGAAGACGCATTCGCCGACATGATGAACAAAACCGTGGCCGACCTGGGCATGACCAACAGCCACTTCATGAACCCGACCGGTCTGCCGAACCCTGAGCACTACTCGTCGGCTCACGACATGGCCGTGCTGGCTCGCGCGATCATCCACGAAGACCCGGCTCACTATGCGATCTACTCGCAGAAAGAGTTCTTCTGGAACGGCATCAAGCAGCCTAACCGCAACCTGCTGCTGTGGCGCGACAAGACCGTCGATGGTCTGAAAACCGGCCACACCGACGAAGCCGGCTACTGCATGGTGTCTTCGGCCGTACGTGATGGCATGCGCCTGATCGCCGTGGTGTTTGGCACCAACAGCGAAGTGGCCCGTGCTTCCGAAACCCAGAAGCTGCTGACCTACGGTTTCCGCTTCTTCGAAACCCAGACCTTCTATCAGAAAGGCGCCGAGCTGGCTCAGGCTCCTGTCTGGAAAGGCAGCACCAATCAAGTCAAGGCCGGCCTGGCTCAAGACCTGACCATGACCCTGCCAAAAGGCCAGCTGAAAAAGCTCGCCGCGAGCATGACCATGAATCCGCAACTGGTTGCGCCAATCGCCAAGGGCGACGTGATCGGTAAAGTCGAAGTGAAACTGGACGACAAGGTGGTGCGCAGCGCTGACCTGATCGCCCTGGACGCTGTCGAGGAGGGTGGTATCTTCCGCCGCATGTGGGATAGCATCCGTCTATTCTTCTACGGCTTGTTCAACTGAATTAGTGTGGACTTGCATGGCCCCGTTCCAATCCGGAGCGGGGCCATGTCCGTTGCCACGGCTTACGAGGCCGTTACGCCATGACAGATACCGAAGTAAAGGCGCCAAAGATCGAATTCCCCTGCGCGGATTACCCAATTAAGGTGATCGGCGATACCGGCGTGGGTTTCAAGGACAAGATCATCGCGATCCTTGAGAAACACGCGACCGTTGACCACAAGACCCTGGCCGAGCGCCAGAGCACCAACGGCAAGTACACGACCATCCAGTTGCACATCATCGCCACCGGCCAAGAACAGCTGTATGACATCAACAGCGAGTTGCGGGCTACCGGTTTCGTGCACATGGTGCTGTGATGTCTGGCACGCTGGGCTTTCGCGAGCTCGGTCAGATGGCTTACGAGCCGGTCTGGCATGCCATGCAGCGGTTTACCAACGAACGCGGCAGCGATGCCGCGGACGAGATCTGGCTGGTCGAACACCCGCCGGTGTTCACGCAAGGCCAGGCCGGCAAGGCCGAGCACTTGCTGCTGCCGGGGGATATCCCGGTGGTGCAGGTTGATCGCGGTGGTCAGGTGACTTACCACGGCCCTGGCCAGTTGGTGGCCTACCTGTTGCTCGATGTGCGCAAACTGGGTTTCGGCGTGCGTGACCTTGTCACCCGCATGGAACATTGCCTGATCGAGCTGCTGGCCAGCTACGGTGTGACCGCAGCGGCCAAGCCCGATGCGCCGGGTGTCTACGTCAACGGGGCGAAAATCGCGTCCCTGGGTCTGCGGATCCGCCACGGTTGCTCCTTTCATGGCCTGGCCCTGAACGTGGACATGAACCTGGAACCGTTTCGACGGATTAATCCCTGCGGCTACGCCGGGCTGGCGATGACCCAGCTGAGCGATCACGCAGGATCGATTGAATTTGCCGAGGTAAGTGCCCGGCTGCGCGCGCAGCTCGTCAAACACCTCGACTATGCTGAGCAGACGACCCTAACGGGCGGAATCGACTGATATGACTACTGATGCAGTGCAAACCATGATCCCGACGCTGGATGTTACCGAGCGTCCGGCCCCGCGTGCCAAGGTTGAAGCCGGCGTCAAGCTGCGCGGCGCCGAGAAGGTTGCACGTATCCCGGTAAAGATCATTCCGACTACCGAACTGCCGAAGAAACCTGACTGGATCCGCGTGCGCATCCCGGTTTCCCCGGAAGTCGACCGCATCAAGGCCCTGCTGCGCAAACACAAGCTGCACAGCGTGTGCGAAGAGGCGTCCTGCCCGAACCTGGGCGAGTGCTTCTCCGGCGGCACCGCGACCTTCATGATCATGGGCGACATCTGCACCCGTCGCTGCCCGTTCTGCGACGTGGGCCACGGTCGTCCGAAGCCACTGGACGTCAATGAGCCGGAAAGCCTGGCCATCGCCATCGCCGACCTGAAACTCAAATACGTGGTGATCACCTCGGTTGACCGCGACGACCTGCGTGACGGCGGTGCCCAGCACTTTGCCGACTGCATCCGCGAGATCCGCAAGCTGTCGCCGAACGTGCAGCTCGAAACCCTGGTCCCGGATTACCGTGGCCGCATGGACGTCGCGCTGGAAATCACCGCAGCCGAGCCGCCAGACGTGTTCAACCACAACCTGGAAACCGTGCCGCGCCTGTACAAGGCTGCGCGTCCGGGTTCGGATTACCAGTGGTCGCTGACTCTGCTGCAACGCTTCAAGCAGATGATGCCGCACATTCCGACCAAGTCCGGCCTGATGCTGGGTCTGGGTGAAACCGACGAAGAAGTCATCGAAGTCATGAAGCGCATGCGCGAACACGACATCGACATGCTGACCCTGGGACAGTACCTGCAACCGTCGCGCAGTCACTTGCCGGTTCAGCGTTTCGTGCACCCGGACGTATTCGCCTGGTTCGCCGAGGAAGGTTACAAGATGGGCTTCAAGAACGTCGCTTCCGGCCCGCTGGTACGTTCCTCGTATCACGCCGACGAGCAGGCGAAGCTGGTTAAAGCTGAACTGATCTCGTCCTTGTAACAAAGCGCCCGCAAGGTTTTTCAAACCTTGCGGGCGTTTTTGTTGGCCGTGCCTACGGCCGCTACCGTCTTTTCCTGCAACCTGCGGGGCGATTGATCCTCTTCTGTTTGTCCCCGTTCCTGACTACTGTGTGGTGAAGCTTTTCGCGCAGGGAGATTCATGGATGACCGTTCGACCCACTCACACGCTGTTTCCTCACTCACCCGTTCCGGCCTTGCCTTCGCAAGGGCTGATCGGCGTCATTGCGCCCGCCGGTCCTGCCGGGCTGGACACCGATAAGGCCGTTGCCTGGATGCGTGCTCGCGGCTATGCGCTGCGGGTGTTTCCTGGGGTGTACGAGCAGGATGGCTACCTGGCCGGCAGCGACGATGTGCGGCTCAATGACTTGCACGCGGCGTTCGCCGACACCGAAGTCGACGCGATCATTTGCCTGCGTGGCGGTTACGGTACGCCGCGCCTGCTCGATCGAATCGATTTCGAGTTGCTGCAAAACAACGCCAAGCCGTTTATCGGCTACAGCGACATCACTGCGCTGCACGTGGCAATCAGCCGTTACGCCGGTTTCGTGACCTTTCACGGTCCGCTGCTCAATGCCGATTTGCTTGGTGAGAAGCAAAAGCCGACCGAGTCTTCGTTTTTCAACATGCTCAGAGGGCAGGTGAAGGCGGGCAGTGTGATTTTGCACCCTGTGGCTTTCCCGCTGACCACAATTGAGCCTGGCATTGCTCACGGGCGTTTGCTGGGGGGCAATCTGTCGATGATAGCCGCGACCATGGGCACGCCTTACGAGATGGACGCTGAGGGCGTGATTCTGCTGATCGAGGACATCAACGAGCCGCTGTATCGCATCGACCGCTTGCTGACTCATCTGCGCCTGGCTGGCACGCTGGGCAAGTTGCGCGGAGTTCTGGTGGGCGATGTGGCGGGGGTTGATGTGATGGCGCTGGAGCGATTGCTCAAGCAGACATTCGAGTCGTTGCGGATTCCGGTGCTGGCCGGGTGGCGCAGCGGGCATTGCGATCCGAACCTGACGTTACCGATGGGCGCGTTGGTTCGACTGGATGCGGGGAGGAAGGAATTGGTGTTGGAGCAGGATGTGGTGGTCAAACGGTAGACAGTTGTCGCCTGACAGTCAGTCTTCGCGAGCAAGCCCGCTCCCACATTGGTTTTGTGAACGACACAAAAACTGTAGGAGCGAGCCTGCTCGCGAAGCTTTTAACGGTTCCGCAGGCCTTCAAGCAGTTTGTGCGTTGGATACCCATCCGCCGGCCAGCCAAAGGACTGCTGTGCACTACGGATCGCTTTGCGAGTGTTGGCGCCGATGATGCCGTCGGCAGTGCCCGCATCGTAGTTCTGCGCGCTCAGCAGGCTTTGCAGTTCGATCCGCTCGGTGCGGCTCAACGGCAAATCATCTTTTGGCCAGGTGCCGTTGATCAGTCCGCCGCCATTGAAGCGCTCGGACAACAGGCTCACCGCCAATGCGTAAGACGACGAGTTGTTGTACTTGAGGATCGCGCGGAAGTTGTCGAGCACCAGGAACGCCGGGCCGCGATAACCGGCTGGCAGCAGCAGGGCGGCGGACAGGTGTTCGGAGCCCGCCGGAACCTGGGCTCCATTGGGCAGCGAGACACCTAACTGTTGCCATTCCGCGACGCTCTTGCGAATCGTGCCGTCGGCCAGAACGTAATTGAAGCTACCCGGCAACTGCACTTCAAAGCCCCATGGCTGGCCTCTCTGCCAGCCGGAGCTTTGCAGGTAGTGCGCTGTCGAGGCGAGGGCGTCGGCCGGGCTGTTCCAGATGTCCCGGCGGCCGTCACCGTCGAAGTCCACGGCGTGGGTGTTGTAGGTGGTCGGGATGAACTGGGTCTGGCCCATGGCACCGGCCCAGGAGCCGAGCATTTTTTCTGGCTCGATATCGCCTTGTTGCAGGATCTGCAGAGCGGCAATCAGTTGCGCATGAGCAAAGCCTGGACGCCGGCCTTCGTAGGCCAGGGTCGCCAGGGAGTTGATCACGGACTTGTTGCCCTGGAACTGACCGAAGTTACTCTCCATGCCCCACACCGATACCAACGCCTGGCGATCGACGCCGTAGCGCTGTTCGATGCTTTGCAGGATGTCAGCGTATTGGCTGACCAGCGCCTGACCTTTACGTACCCGCAGCGGCGACAGGGCGCCGTCGAGGTATTCCCACACCGGACGGGAAAATTCGGGCTGGCTGCGATCGGCGCGGATCACGCTGTTGTCGAGGCTGACATTGGCGAACGCGCGGTCGAACAGATCGGCGCGAATGCCGGCGGCCAGCGCATCTTTGCGGAAACCCGCCTGCCATTCGGCAAACGTCTGGGTGGGCTGGATGTCGAGGTTTTCACCAGTCGGCACCACGGGCGGAATGACCGCAGGGGCTGTTGCGACGGGAAGGGTCTGAAGCGGCTGGGCGTCAGCGGCGGTCGGTTTTTCCGCGCAGGCGACAAGCAAAATGAGGCTGGAGGCAGCGATCAGTTGGCGCAGGGGCCAACGACGGGAAATACAAAGGGGCATGCACAGGTCCAGGGAATACGAATCAGGTGCAGACCTTAACATGTTGAGCGATGGCTTGCCTTTCAGGCCGCCAGAAAGTAAGAAGCCTCCCAGCTATTAGACTGGAAGGCTTCGCGGCGGTAGCTGCCTTTGCCCTTTCCGGCTCGTTCCTGACGGCTGCGGAACAGTGGCTGGGCGATGATGGATTTGGCCTTGTTGGGGCCATTTTTGGATGGCTTTTTACTCATGATCGGATCTCTCGGATGAGTGGGTTTTGCGGGGGAAATAATCTGCTGAAGTTGGAGGGCTGTCTAGTCCCCGTATTGCGTAGGCAATGATATCTGTGGCGAGGGAGCTTGCTCCCGTTGGACTGCGCAGCGGTCCCCTGCTTTCAGGGATAAGCGGGGTCGCTTCGCAACCCAGCGGGAGCAAGCTCCCTCCACAAAAAACCTTACTCCGCAGGCAACGTCAGCCGTTGGCCCGCCATCAACAACGACAACCGACTAAGACTCATCCACGGCGATCCGGCAGCCTGACCCTTAATCTGCGCATCAATGCGCTGCGCTTCCAGCAACAACTGCGCCCAGCGTTGCGCCGGGTAGCGTTGCAGGGCTTTGCTCATCAGCGGTTTGCGCTTGTCCCAGACTGGCGGTCGAGCCTGGCTGAAGGCTTTGTCCAGCGGCACGCCCTGGCTGTATTGCAGCGAAAGGTTGGCCAACAGACGCAGCTCCCGGGCCAGCGCCCAGAGAATAACCGGGGGTTCGACGCCTTCCCCGCGCAGCCCTTCGAGGATGCGCAGGGCATGGGCGGCTTCGCCGTTGAGAATCGCGTCGGTCAGGCCAAAGACATCGAAGCGCGCACTGTCGGCCACCGCCGCTTGCACGGTTTCGACGGTGATCTGGCCACCTTCGGCCATCAGCTTGAGCTTTTCGATTTCCTGAGCGGCGGCCAGCAGGTTGCCCTCGACACGCGCGGCAATCAGTTCCACGGCGTCCTGGCTGGCGGAAAGCCCGGCCTGGGACAACCGTTGACGAATCCAGCTTGGCAACTGGTTGGCATCCACCGGCCAGATCTGCACGAACTGCGTCTGCTGTCCTTCGACCAGCGCCTTGCCCCACTTGGTTTTCTGCGCACTGCCATCCAGCTTGGGCAGGCTGATCAGCAGCACCGTGTCTTCGGCCGGGCGCGAGCAGTACTCGATGAAGGCAGCGGCGCCTTTGTCACCGGGTTTGCCGGATGGCAAGCGCAGCTCCAGCAGGCGCTTTTCGGCGAACAGCGACATGCTTGCCCCGGCTTGCAGCAACGTCCCCCAGTCGAAACTGGCGTCGGCGGCGAAGACCTGGCGTTCGTCAAACCCCTGTTGGCGAGCGGCGGCACGAATGGCGTCGGCGGCTTCCTGACACAGCAGCGGGTCATCGCCACTGATGATGTAGATAGGCGCGAGGGTGCCTTGCAGGTGCTTGGCGAGTTGGGCAGGGGCGAGTTTCATAAGAGAGGTCGAACGGGGCGCTTGGGCGCCCCGTAAGTCTTATTGCTGCGGGATTTCGATGGGCGACTGACGCGGGGTTTCCGCTTCAGCTTTCTGCGCCGCTTCCAGTGCCTGGGCTTCGGCTTTTGCCTTGGCGTCGGCGGTCTGTTGCAGTTGCTCCAACTGAGTCGGAGAGAGCTGTGACAGGCGCAGCATCATGCGTTGAACCAACTCGCGACGGGTTTCTGTGCGAGCCGTATTGGCTTCCTGGTCGGAACCCACCAGGTTGTTGCCATCGTGGATGAAGATCTTCTGCACTTCGAGCTTGTCGCTCAGCAGCGGCAGGCCTTGCGCACCCCGGATGTCGTAGCTCAACACGGTGCTCACCTGATATTCGCCAGTACGGCCGGCACCGGCGTAGCTGAGGATGCGCTGGCTTTCCTGCTCATCCGTTAACACAAGCTTGTACGGCGCTCCGGTGTAAACCTTGACGCCGCTGCTTTGCAGCACTTGACGCAATTGCGTCACGGTTTCGCCGTAGGCGTTGCGGGCGCTCAGATCGAGCTCCTTGATCGCCATTTCATTGGTGCCGGTGCCGCGCAGCTGGAAACCGCAGGCGCTCAACAGGACCGCAAGGCCCATCACCAGCAAATTGCGTTTGATCATCTTGTTGCTCCCCTTGAAACCATGTGGGTCGACCGTGCGGCCCGAAAGGTTTTACTCGGCGCCAGGCTCACCTGGCGCCTGATCCAATTTTAGCTGGCGACGATATTGACCAGTTTCCCGGGCACTACAATCACTTTACGAATAGTCAGGCCGTCGACAAAGCGCAGCACGTTCTCGTTGACCCGGGCAGCGGCTTCGACTTCTTCGCGAGTCGCGGTGGCCGGCATTTCGATCTGGCCGCGCAGCTTGCCGTTGACCTGGATGACCAGCGTCAGGCTGTCCTGCACCAGCGCGGTTTCGTCCACCACCGGCCAACCGGCGTCGATCACCGGGCCAGCGTGACCCAGTTGATGCCACAGCTCGTGGCTGATGTGCGGGGTGATCGGAGCCAGCAGCAACGTCACGGCTTCCAGCCCTTCGTGAACCAGTGCGCGATCCTGTTCTGAGCCTTGCGCGGCTTTTTCCAGCACGTTCATCAGCGTCATCACCTGGGCGATGGCGGTGTTGAATTTGTGGTTCTGACCGACGTCGTGGCTGGCCTGCTTGATGGCCAGGTGGATCGAACGGCGAATGGTCTTCTGCTCGTCGTTCAGGCTGGCGATGTCCAGTTTGCCCGGCAGGCCCTGAGTGACGTGGGCTTGAGCCAGACGCCAGACGCGCTTGAGGAAACGGTGCGAACCTTCGACGCCGGAGTCGGACCATTCCGCGCTCATGTCAGGTGGCGAGGCGAACATCATGAACAGACGGCAGGTGTCTGCACCGAACTGGTCGATCATCGATTGTGGGTCGACGCCGTTGTTCTTCGACTTGGCCATCTTCTCGGTGCCGCCGATTTCCACCGGCAGGCCGTCTGCGATCAGCTTGGCGCTGATGACCTTGGCCTTGCTGTCGCGTTCGAGTTCGACGTCCGCCGGGTTGAACCAGGTGTAAGCACCATTGGCTTCGCGACGGTAGTAAGTCTCGGCAATCACCATGCCCTGGGTCAGCAGGTTCTTGAACGGCTCGTTGGAGCTCACCAGGCCTTCGTCGCGCATCAACTTGTGAAAGAAGCGCGCGTACAGCAGGTGAAGAATCGCGTGTTCGATACCGCCGATGTACTGATCAACCGGCAGCCAGTGGTCAGCCGCGGATTTTTCTACCAGGCCGCCTTCATAGTGTGGCGAGGCGTAACGGGCGTAGTACCACGACGACTCGACGAAGGTGTCCATGGTGTCGGTTTCACGCTTGGCCGGTGCGCCACATTTCGGGCAAGCGCACTCGTAGAACTCAGGCATGCGCGCCAATGGCGAACCGGCGCCATCCGGCACCACGTCTTCCGGCAGTACGACAGGCAGTTGATCTTCCGGGACCGGCACGTCACCGCAGGTGGTGCAGTGGATGATCGGGATCGGGCAGCCCCAGTAGCGCTGACGGCTGATGCCCCAGTCGCGCAGGCGGAACTGGGTACGCGAGGCGCCGAGGTTTTTCTTGATCAGCGCGACTTCAATGGCGTCGAATGCGCCAGCGAAGTCCAGGCCGTCGAACTCACCGGAGTTGATCAGCGTGCCGTGCTCGCCGTAAGCGTCCTGCCATGGAGCGGGGTTGGTGTCGCCAGAGCTGGTGCGCACCACGGACTTGATCGGCAGGTCGTACTTGGTGGCGAACTCGAAATCACGTTCGTCGTGAGCCGGGACAGCCATGACAGCGCCATCGCCGTAATGCATCAGCACATAGTTGGCGACCCACACCGGGAGTTTCTCACCGGTCAGCGGGTGCTCGACGAACAGCGAGGTCGGCAGGCCTTTTTTCTCTTGGGTGGCGACGTCGGCTTCGGCAACGCTGCCGCCCTTGCATTCAGCGATGAACGCTTGCAGTTCAGGGTTGTTCTGCGCGGCCAGGGTGGCCAGTGGGTGTTCGGCGGCCACGGCGACGTAGGTCGCGCCCATCAGGGTGTCCGGACGGGTGGTGAAGACTTTCAGCGCGCCGGCTTCGCCGATGGAGTCGACGTTGTACGGGAACTGCACTTCCATGCCACGGGATTTGCCGATCCAGTTGCGCTGCATGGTCTTGACCTGTTCAGGCCAGCCAGTCAGTTCGTCGAGGCTCTCCAGCAGCTCATCCGCGTAGGCGGTGATCTTGAAGTAGTACATCGGGATTTCGCGCTTTTCGATCAGCGCGCCGGAACGCCAGCCGCGGCCGTCGATTACTTGTTCGTTGGCCAGGACGGTCTGGTCGACCGGGTCCCAGTTCACGGTGCCGCTTTTCTTGTAGATCACGCCTTTTTCGAACAGGCGAGTGAACAGCCATTGTTCCCAGCGGTAGTAATCAGGCTTGCAGGTGGTCACTTCGCGGGACCAGTCCACCGCCAGGCCCAGGCTGCGCAGCTGGGTTTTCATGTAGGCGATGTTTTCGTAGGTCCACTTGGCGGGCGCTACGTTGTTCTTCATCGCGGCGTTTTCCGCCGGCATGCCGAAGGCGTCCCAACCCATGGGTTGCAGGACGTTTTTGCCTTGCATGCGCTGGTAGCGGGAGATCACGTCGCCGATGGTGTAGTTGCGCACGTGCCCCATGTGTAGCTTGCCGCTGGGGTAAGGGAACATCGACAGGCAATAGAAAGTCTCCTTGCCTGGCTGTTCACTGACTTCAAAGGACTTTTGCTCATCCCAGAACGACTGGGCGGCGGCTTCGATTTCACGGGGCTGATATTGTTCGTGCATGGCTACTTTTGAACTGAATAGGGGTGGCCTAATCCTCTTCAATGCAACGCTGGACGGTGACGACGCCAAATCGGCGTTTCGGTGCCCACGCGAGCTGGAAGTGGAGTTACAGGAAGCGCCGTAGCATACATGACCGCACTCTACCGAGGGAAACCCTGATTACTGCCGCGCGTCTTGTGAAAACCGCCGCGAGGGCCGTTGGTCGCGGCATCCAGCCGGTTTGTTCATGGAAGCTAAGCTCTAAATGGGGAGCGAGTCTTATCTTCAATGAGGTGAGGGATGGTTGAGTCACAGAAAAAAGTCACGAAACCGCAGTTGTACGAAAGGCTGATCGATCGTCTGGGGATGGCCCTGGACGCAGCTAAAACCGCGGACCGGCTACGCGATGAGCGTCCCCTGGAGCTGGAACTGCGTGGGTTGAGCCCCGCAGAGTTTGCACTGGTCAAAGCCTATCTGGACCGCAGTGAACGTGAGACGCACGGATGCTTGTCTGCAGCAGTGAAGCAACTCGACGCACCACGTTCGGCCAAGATCATCTGGCTCAAGGACAAGGCACCTGGCAGGGACGCGGAAAAGGTCCGGTCTCTGCAGTTCAAATAACGACTGCAAGCCATGTCCCATGGCTTTTTAAAGAATAGTCCTTCCGCACTTGTTGTCGCATTGCGTCAACCCACTTAGGCTTCGGGCATCTTTTGGAGATGCTCGATGCCTTTTCGCTATTTCGTGAAACAACTTCTATTGCCGCCCGGCATTCTTTTGCTGTTGCTGATACTTGCGTGGTGGTTGCGCCGCTCTAGGCCGAGGCTTGCGGCGGTTTTCTTTACCTTGGGTTTCGGCGGCTTCCTGTTAATGAGTTTGCCGGTGGTGGTGCAGTGGGGCGCCAAGGCGCTGGAAAGTGAGCCGCCACTGGCACGGGAGGAATGGGCCACCCTGAACCAGCGCGCGGATGCGATTGTGCTGCTGGGTTCCGGGCGTGAGCGTGGCGATATTGCCTGGGGGGTTGATCAGCCGACAGGTATAGGTCTGGAGCGCGAACGGTATGCGGCGCGGCTGGCCAAGGCTTCCGGGTTGCCCGTTCTCACCAGTGGCGGCCTGCATTACGGTACGCCGCCCACCGAAGCGAAGTTGATGGCGGATTCGTTGCTCGATGATTTCGGCGTGACCGTGCGCTGGCAGGAAGGGCGCAGCCGCACGACGTGGGAGAACGCGCAGTTCAGCGCCGAGGTGTTGTTGCCGCAGGGAATCAAGCGGGTAGTGGTGGTCACACAGGCCTGGCACATGCCGCGATCGGTCTGGAGTTTTGAACAGGCAGGGTTTGAAGTGGTGCCAGCGCCGGTGGGGTTTTTAGGCGTAGACAATGCCCGGCCGCTGGGCGGCTGGATGCCGGAATTCAAATCGATCTGGCAGAGCGGGCAGTTGTTGAATGAGGCGGTGGGGCAGATCGGGTATTCGCTGTTTTACCGACAGAAATAATCGATACCTGTGGCGAGGGGGCTTGCCTCCGTTGGGCTGCGGAGCAGCCCTGAAGTCATGCGACGCGGCGCAGCGGGTAAAGTCGCGATTGCAGGTTTTACGACTGCTGCGCAGTCGAACGGGGGCAAGCCCCCTCGCCACAAAAGCTCGCCAGTCTCAGACGGTTTTGGCCATCCGGTTCGCCACCAGTGCCCAGCCAAACAACAACACACAAACGATGATCAACGGCCACGAACGCCATTCCAGGTAAGGCGTCAGGTTGTGCATCGGCACGACTTCGCCGTACAGGATGCCGCGTTCAAACTGTGGGATCTGCACCGTGATCTGCCCGAACGGGTTGATCAGGCCGGTCACGCCGTTGTTGGTGGCGCGGATCATCCAGCGGCCGGCCTCGAGCGCGCGCATCTGCGCCATCTGCAGATGTTGCAGCGGACCGATGGAGGTGCCGAACCAGGTGTCGTTGCTGATGGTCAGCAGCAAATCACTGCGAGCCGCCAGACTGGCGGCGAATTCCGGGTAGACCACTTCGTAGCAGATGAATGGCGCGATCTGATAACCCTTGGCTTGCAGCATGGCCTGGTCAGCCGGGCCACGGGCAAAGTCAGACATCGGCAGGTCGAAAAACGCGATCAGCCCGCGCAGCACGTCCTGCAACGGAACGTATTCGCCAAAAGGCACCAGCTTTTGCTTGAGATAGGTGCCATCGCCTTCACCGAGCACGGTAATGCCGTTGAAGAAGCGTTTCTCGTGGCGGACTTCCTGGCGGATCGGAACGCCGGTAATCAGCGCAGATTTACGCTCTGCGGCGAAATTCCCCATCATGTTCAGGTAGCCCTCGGCGGACTCCTTGAGCACCGGGACGGCCGTTTCCGGCCAGATCAGCAAGTCGACTGGCTTGGAGCTGAGGCTCATGTCGCGGTACAACGCCAGCTGCGCGTTGAGCTGCGCCGGGTCCCACTTCATGCTTTGTTCGATATTGCCCTGAATGGCCGCGACGCTCAGCGCCGGGCCCGCCGGGCTGGTCCAGGCGTGTTCCTTCAAGGCCATGCCGGCCACCCAAGGGCCGACCAGCAGCAACACGCCTGCGGCGATGAAGCCTTTGCGGCCCGTGCGCACCAGACGTATTGAGTTGTAGATCAGCGCAGCCGTCAGGGCCAGGGTGAAGGAAATCAGCCACATCCCGCCGACGGGGGCGAGCCCGGCCAGCGGGCCGTCGAGCTGGCTGTAACCGGAGTAGAGCCACGGGAAACCGGTGAGAAACCAGCCGCGAAACGCTTCCTGGCCGACCCACAGAGCTGCAAACGCCAAGGCATCCGCCAGCGGTGCTTCGTTACGACGCAGCCAGCGCGCCCAGATCCAGGCGGGCAGGGCGAAGAACCAGGCAATCGCCGCCGTGAAGATCAGCATCAGGAAACCGGCCAGCAGCACCGAAGCGCCGCCGAAGTGGTGGATGCTGTAATAGATCCAGCTAGTGCCGGCGCCAAACAGGCCGAAACCGAAACACCAGCCACGGCCCAAGGCCTGACGAGGACTCAGTTCGCGCAAGCCGGCATAAAAGAAGCCGACCGCCAGCAATGCCAACGGCCAGATATCGAACGGCGCCAGGGCCAGGGTGGTGAGTGCACCGGCCGCCACGGCCAGCAGGTTACCGGGCCAGCCGGGGCGGGTCATACGATGCATTTCAATCCTTAGAATTACCGGGCAATAGGCGTCAGGCGAAGCAAGTGAATCCGACGGCTGTCGGCGTTCAGGATGCGGAAGCGATAAGGACCGATTTCAGTGATTTCATTGCGTTTTGGCAAGTGCCCGAACGCGCTCATCACCAGGCCGCCAACGGTGTCGAACTCGTCGTTGGAGAATTCGCTGTCGAAGAACTCGTTGAAGTTCTCGATCGGCGTGAGGGCCTTGATCAGGAAGTCACCGCTTGGAAGCGGCTTGATGTAGCTGTCTTCCTCGACGTCGTGCTCGTCTTCGATGTCGCCGACGATCTGTTCCAGCACGTCTTCGATGGTCACCAAGCCCGCTACACCGCCGTATTCGTCAATGACGATGGCCATGTGGTTGTGATTGGCGCGGAACTCACGCAGCAGCACGTTCAGACGCTTGGACTCGGGCACGAAGGTGGCCGGACGCAGCAGATCCTTGATGTTGAAGCTGTCGCCATTCTCCTTGAGGATCAATGGCAGCAAGTCCTTGGCCAGCAACACGCCCATCACGTCATCGTGGCTTTCGCCGATGACAGGGTAACGGGAGTGAGCCGAGTCGACCACGGCAGGCAGGAACTCGCGAGGTGTCTGGGTCGCCTTGATGCTGATCATCTGCGAGCGCGGGACCATGATGTCCCGTACTTGCAGGTCAGCGACCTGAATGGCGCCTTCGACGATGGCCAGCGCTTCGCTGTCCAGCAGTTTGTTTTGGTGTGCGTCGCGCAGCAGCTCCAGCAGCTCCTGGCGGTTCTTCGGCTCGTGGGCAAAAGCCTGGGTGAGCTTACCCAGCCAAGACTTTTGCCCGTTGCTCGATCGATCTTCGCTCATAGCGATTACTCTGAATCCTTTGTTGTCACGGGAGGGGTTGTGTCTGTTTCGTCGTCTTCATAAGGGTCGGGATAGCCCAACTCGGCAAGCAACATTCGTTCCAGTGCTTCCATTTCTTCGGCTTCGTCGTCATCTATATGGTCGTAACCCAACAGATGCAAGCTGCCGTGAATCACCAGATGCGCCCAATGGGCCTTTAGTTCCTTGCCTTGCTCGGCGGCTTCGCGTTCGACCACGGCCACGCAAATCACCAGATCGCCCAGCAGTGGGATATCCAGAAACTCGTCAGGCACATCGGCAGGAAACGACAGGACGTTGGTGGCGTAATCCTTCTGCCGCCAGGTGTGGTTCAGCTCGCGGGCCTCTTCTTCATCGACCAAACGGATGGTCATTTCAGAGTCGGCGGTGCGCTGGCGCAGGGCCAGTTCGCACCATTGGCGGAACTCGGCTTCGCTGGGGGCAGACGTTTGGGTAGCCAGTTGCAGATCGAGCTCAAGCATCGCGGCGACTGTCCTTTGGCGTTTCGTCTGCCGCGCGATTCTCGAAGCGCTCGTAGGCTTCGACGATGCGTTGCACCAGCGGATGGCGCACAACGTCCTTGGGCATGAAATGGGTGAAACTGATGCCCGGAACGTCTTTGAGCACTTCGATCACATGGTGCAGCCCGGACTTGGTGCCTTTCGGCAGGTCGACCTGGGTGATGTCACCGGTGATGACGGCTGTGGAGCCGAAGCCGATCCGGGTCAGGAACATCTTCATCTGTTCGACGGTGGTGTTCTGGCTTTCGTCGAGGATGATGAAACTGTTGTTCAGCGTGCGACCGCGCATGTAGGCCAGTGGCGCCACTTCGATGACCTGGCGCTCGATCAGCTTGGCCACGTGTTCAAAACCGAGCATCTCGTAGAGAGCGTCGTAGAGCGGGCGCAGGTACGGGTCGATCTTCTGCGACAGGTCGCCGGGCAGGAAGCCGAGCTTTTCGCCCGCTTCAACCGCCGGGCGCACCAGCAGGATGCGACGGATCTGCTCGCGTTCGAGCGCGTCGACCGCGCAGGCAACGGCCAGATAGGTCTTGCCGGTACCGGCCGGGCCAATGCCGAAATTGATGTCGTTGCCGAGAATTTCCTTCACGTAGCGCAGCTGATTCAAGCCTCGAGGGCGAATCATGCCTTTTTTGGTACGCAGGGCTACGGAGGGTTCGGACGGGGAGACGGTGTCCAGCTCTTCGACGGCCGATTCCTGCAGGAACAGGTGAACCATGTCCGGCGACAGCTCGGTACCCTTGGTTTCCCGGTACAGGCGGCGCAGGAGGTTTTCCGCGGAGGTGGTGTGTTTGGGGTCGCCGATCAGCTCGAACTGGTTTCCGCGGTTGCGGATCTCGATGGTCAGGCGCTGTTCGATCAAGCGCAGATGCTCGTCGAACTGCCCGCACAGATTGGCGAAGCGGCGGGCCTCAAAGGGCTCGAGAATAAAACGATGTGGTTCTATGGGTGCGTTCAAGGTCGTATTTAGCCGCCCTGGGGCAATTAAGATGAAATCAAGGATAACGCCAGTGGGCTGGGTGCGAAAGCTCTTAAATAATCCAGCGCCAAACACCGTCCCCCTGTGGGAGCGGGCTTGCTCGCGAATGCGGTCTGTCAGTCACATAGATGTTGGATGTGCCGACGCTTTCGCGAGCAAGCCCGCTCCCACAGGGGAGATATGGGTTACTGGACCAGCGAGCCCCGCAGCGAGTGCGGCTGTGCGGCATCGATGTGCACATCGGCGAACTGGCCGATCAAGGTCGGATTGTCGCAGCGGAAGTTGACGATACGGTTATTCTCGGTCCGACCTTGCAGCTCGCCGGGGTCTTTTTTCGAATAATCGGTGACCAGAATCCGCTGGATCGACCCGACCATTTGTCGGCTGATCTCGAAACCCTGCTGGTTCAAGCGATGTTGCAGCGCGTTCAGGCGTTCCTTTTTCAACTCTTCCGGCGTTTCGTCGGCCAGATCGGCGGCCGGGGTGCCCGGACGCTGGCTGTAGACGAACGAGTAGGAGAAGTCGAAACCGACGTCTTCGATCAGCTTCATGGTCTGTTCGAAGTCTTTCTCGGTCTCGCCCGGGAAGCCAACGATGAAGTCCGAGCTGATGCAGATCCCCGGCACGGCGGCGCGCAATTTGCGCAGTTTGGATTTGTACTCCAACGCGGTGTGGTTGCGTTTCATCGCCGAGAGAATGCGGTCTGAACCCGATTGCACCGGCAAGTGCAGGTGTTTCACCAGTTCCGGCACGTCGGCGTGGGCCTGGATCAGGCTGTCCGAGAATTCCAGCGGATGTGAGGTGGTGTAGCGGATCCGGTCGATGCCATCGACGGCGGCTACCACGCGGATCAGTTCGGCGAGATCCGCCAGGCGACCATCGTGAGTGGTCCCGCGATAACCGTTGACGTTCTGACCCAGCAGCGTCACTTCCCGCACACCGTTTTCGGCCAGGTGCATGATTTCGGCAATCACGTCATCAAACGGTCGGCTGACTTCTTCGCCGCGGGTGTAAGGCACCACGCAGAACGTGCAGTACTTGCTGCAGCCTTCCATGACCGACACGTAGGCACTTGGACCGTCGATACGCGGCTCGGGCAAATGGTCGAATTTTTCGATTTCCGGGAACGAGACGTCGACTTGCGGCAGCTTGGTGGCGCGCGCGGCGTCGATCATTTCCGGCAGGCGGTGCAGGGTTTGCGGGCCGAAGACCACGTCCACGTACGGGGCGCGATCGCGGATGGCCGCGCCTTCCTGGCTGGCCACGCAACCGCCGACGGCGATTACCATGTCCGGGTTGGCCAGTTTCAGTTCGCGCCAGCGGCCGAGTTGGGAGTACACCCGGTCCTGGGCGCGTTCGCGGATCGAGCAGGTGTTGAGCAGGATCACGTCGGCATCTTCAGCGCGAGCGGTGACTTCCAGGGCCTGATGTTCACCCAGCAGATCGACCATGCGCGAGCTGTCGTACTCGTTCATCTGGCAACCGTGGGTTTCGATGTAAAGCTTCTTGGCCATGGATACAGTCATCACGTGATTCAAAGAACCGCGCATTATAGGGAACATGTCCCCAGGTTCCTACCGCTGTGCGTCCGGCGGCTATGCTATAGTTCGCGCCCTCATTTTTATCCCCCAATGTGTTGCCCGCCCACCATGACCAAACGTGAAGCCCCAATCTACAAGGTGATTTTCCTCAACCAGGGCCAGGTGTACGAAATGTATGCCAAGCAGATCTATCAAAGTGATCTGTGGGGCTTCCTGGAAGTGGAAGAGTTCGTCTTTGGCGAGCGTACGCAAGTGGTCGTCGATCCGAGCGAAGAGAAGCTCAAAGCTCAGTTCGAGGGCGTGGTGCGCAGTTTCGTGCCGATGCATTCGATTGTGCGCATCGACGAAGTGGAACGCCTCGGCACACCGAAAATCAGCGAAGCCCGCGGCGCGGTCGGCAATGTCATGCCGTTTCCGATGCCGATGCCTGAGAAGTAAGCAGGAAAGCTTTTGAAATGAACTGGGTTGTTTGTGGCGAGGGAGCTTGCTCACGCTGGGGCGCGAAGCGGCCCTAAACTCTGCAAACACCGTTTTTCTGATTCACCGCATTGTTTGACGTTACGACTGCTGCGCAGCCGAGCGGGAGCAAGCTCCCTCGCCACAGGGGCCTGCGTCAATCAGGGCAGTGGCGAAAACGGCGTACGCCCATCGGCGCTCTGCAATTCCATCAGGTATTTACGGAATATTTGCCCCAGCACCTGGGTAGCGACTTCCAGATCTTCGCGCGGCATCTTCTCGGCGACTTCATCCGCCGTATCCAGCGCATCTTCCGCGCCGTTGACCGCGGCCATTTTCAGCACGATATACGCCTGAACGTTATTGGCCGGCACGCCTTCGCCGTGAAAGAACATGGTGCCGAGTTTGAATTGCGCCTGGGCGTGGCCTTGCAGCGAGGCCTTTTCGAAGTAGCCCAGGGCTATTTTGAGGTCGCGCGGGGTGTTTTTGCCGTCGTAGTAGAACTCACCCAACTCGTATTGCGCTTGCGCATCCCCTTCATCCGACGCTTTCTGGCAGGCGGCGAGCGCTTGCGTCAGGTCTTGCGGCTGAGTATTGAGGGTGCAGCGACCCATCGCTGGGATTAACAACGAGTTGCCGCCTGCTTGTGCGAGCGCGAGCAGGGGCTGAAGGAGCAACAGGCAGCCCAGTGCAAGGGCGCGGCCGGTGCGGTTCATGGGAATCGACTTACCTCTGAAGGGCGCGCGGACCCATCGAGGGGATCCAATAAGCGCGCATTATGAAATAAGCAGGGCCAACCTTACAAAGTCTTTACTCGTTTTTCTGCTGCGCGGGGAATATATCGCCCCATTTACGGGGGATTATTAGCAGAACCGTAGGAATAAGGGTGTAAATCCAGGTGAAAGCTGACGCTGGCAATCGCCAGCGTCAGCGGGCACAGCGTTATTTCAATGCGGCGAATGCACGCTCGGCGGCATCCAGCGTCAATTTCAACTCGGTTTCGCCATGAGCGATCGAGGTGAAGCCGGCTTCGAAAGCACTTGGCGCCAGGTACACGCCGCCTTCGAGCATCAAGTGGAAGAAGCGACCGAACAATGCTGCGTCGCTGGCCATCACGTCATCGAAGGTCACGATGTCATCGGCGCCGCTGAAGTACAGGCCAAACATACCGCCAGCCTGCGTGGTCACGAACGGAATGCCCGCGGCATCGGCGCGCTGTTGCAGGCCATCGAGCAAGCGGCTGGTGTAGTCGCTCAGTTCGTCATGGAAGCCAGGGCGGCTGATCAGGCGCAATGTCGTCAGGCCCGCCGCCATGGCCAGCGGGTTACCCGACAGCGTGCCAGCCTGATACACCGGGCCTAGTGGCGCGATGCGCGACATGATTTCGCGCTTGCCGCCGAAGCAGCCGACCGGCATGCCACCACCGATGATCTTGCCGAAGGTGCTCAGGTCCGGCGTCACGCCGAAGTGCGCTTGCGCACCGCCGAGGGCAACACGGAAACCTGTCATCACTTCGTCGAAAATCAGCACCACGCCGTGCTTGTCGCACAGGGTCCGCAGGCCTTCGAGGAAACCTGGCGCCGGCGGAACGCAGTTCATGTTGCCGGCCACCGGCTCGACGATGATGCAGGCCACGTCCTGGCCGACGTCAGCGAGCATGGCTTCGACTGCGTCGATGTCATTGAACGGCAGAGTCAGGGTGTGCTTGGCGAAATCCGCCGGCACACCGGCCGAGCTTGGAACGCCTTGGGTCAGGGCGCCGGAACCGGCCTTGACCAGCAGGCTGTCGGAGTGACCGTGGTAGCAGCCTTCGAACTTGATGATGTTGTCGCGACCGGTGAAACCACGGGCCAGACGGATGGCACTCATGGTCGCTTCGGTGCCGGAGCTGACCATGCGCACCATTTCCATCGACGGCACGATCGAGCAGACCAGGTCGGCCATCTCGGTTTCCATCGCGGTCGGAGCGCCGTAGGACAAGCCGTGCTCCAGTTGTTTGCGCACCGCGTCCAGCACGTCCGGGTGGCTGTGGCCAAGAATCATCGGGCCCCACGAGCCAACGTAGTCAACATAACGCTTGTCGTCTTCGTCAGTGACGTAGGCGCCTTCGGCGTGTTTGAAGAACAACGGTGTGCCGCCCACGCTTTTGAACGCGCGAACAGGCGAGTTCACGCCACCGGGAATGTGTTTCTGGGCGTTGGCAAACAGGGTTTCGGAACGAGACATGATCGGGCTCTCAAATCAGATTTTCAGTAATTCGTTAAAGGCACGGGCGCGGCGGGTCACTTCAGCCGTGCTGTCGGCGCCAAACAGGCCATGCACCACCGCCAGCAAGTCGACCCCATGGGCCACCAGCGGCGCGGCGTTGTCCAAGGTGATGCCGCCAATCGCGCAGATCGGCAGGTGCAGTTTGCTGCGGGCCTGGTCGAGCAGTTCAAGACTGCAGGTCGGGGCGCCGGGTTTGGTGTTGGAATTGAAGAAGCGACCGAAGGCGACGTAACTGGCGCCTTCCTTGGCCGCTTGCTCGGCGAGTTCGAGTTGCGCGTGGCAGGTTGAACCGATGATCGCCTGACGGCCGAGTAACGCGCGTGCCGGTGTCAGCGGACCATCGGTCTGACCCAGGTGTAAGCCGACGTTCAAGCGAGCGGCCAGTTCGGCGTCGTCGTTGATGATCAAATGAGTCTTGTAGCGATCGCACAGATCGCGCAGGGCTTCGGCCTCACGTAAACGTCGGGCGTCGTCGCTGCTTTTGTCGCGGTATTGCAGCAGGGTGACGCCGCCTTCCAGCGCCGCTTCCACGTACGAGAGAAATTTACCGGCCAGCAACTGGCTGTCGGTAATGGCGTACAGGCCACGTAGTTTCATCGGACAAGCCTCACCGCAGTGCGAATAGAAAGTTACGAACAGAAATCCAGCGGCAGGCGACGCGGCACGAACTGGCCTTTGCCCAACTGCTCGGCATCACGCAGGGTACGCCAAGTGTAGTCAAGCGCGGTCTGCACGGCGCTGGCGAGGTTTTCACCCTGGGCCAGTCGACCGGCCAGGGCGCTGGCCAAGGTGCAGCCGGAACCGTGATAGCTGCCGGGCAGGCGCTGGCAGGTATAGGTTTCGCGCAGGCCTTCGCGGCTGTACAGGCGATTGTGGATTTCGTGTTCGTCGCCATGACCGCCGGTGATCAGCAGGTGTTTGACGAACGGCAGGAGTTTTTCAGCGCACTCGTCCGCGGTGCCTTCGGGCAGTTCGGCGAGGATGCGGGCTTCGGGAAGGTTGGGGGTAGCGATGATGGACAGGGGCAGCAGGCGTTCGCGCATGGCGTAGCCAACTTCATCCTTGCCCAGGCGTCCGCCGCCGCCGGCACGCAGCACCGGGTCGCAGACCACCGGCAAATGCGGGTGCGCCGAGAGCAGTTCGACGACGGTGTCGACCATCTCCAGGGAACCGAGCATGCCCAGCTTCACGGCAGCGACTTCGGAGTCGTTGAGCACGGCATTGGCCTGGGCCAGCACCCACTCGCGGTCGAGCACGCGAAAGTCAGTGACGTTGACCGTGTCTTGCACGGTCAGGGCGGTGACGGCCGGGGCCGCATGACAACCCTGGGCGAGCAGGGCTTCGATATCTGCCTGCAAGCCGGCGCCACCACTTGGGTCGTGGCCGGAGAGACAGAGGACAACGGGGCGAGAGCTGTAGATATTCATGGTGCGCGAGCTTACCACCAGTCGACCAACGAGTCATGGGAGTGACTTGTAGCAGCTGGCGAAGCCTGCGTTCGGCTGCGAAGCTGTCGTAAAACCTGAGCGCGCGGTCTGAATGATGCATCGCATCGTCTGAATTCACGACTGCTTCGCAGCCGAACGCAGGCTTCGCCAGCTGCTACAGGAATGTGTAAAGCGGCCGATGCCTTGTCACGCGCTGACAGCATAAACAGATCTGCCTCAATCATGCCGCTGGAACGCCCGTACTAGAGCCTTCGCAGGAAAAATTTCAATGGTGCTCAATGGCCATCAACGGCTATGCTAGAGTGGATCCAAACCAATAACAGGTAATACCGGTTTTACGTCTACTCAAAGGGAATGAGGGGCTTCCTGAGATAACCGGACAGGCCACGCTGGGGCTTAAATGCGCTATTTGCTGATGTTACTGTTGTGCTTGCCCCTAATGGCGAGCGCCGTCGAGTTCGATGAATTCACCCAGAGCCTTCCCCTGGGCCGAGCCCTGCAGGTGTACGAAGACGCGGGCGGTCAGGCGACCATCGCCGATGTTCGTGCGCAAGCCGCGGCCGGAAACTTCAAGCCCCACGATAAAGCCACTCTCAACGCCGGTTACTCGCGTTCGGTGTTCTGGCTGAAAATCGATCTGCATTACCGCCCGACCAATCCGGCGGCGCAACGGACCTGGCTGCTGGAACTGGCCTATCCGCCCCTCGATCACCTCGATCTCTACTTGCCCGATGCGGGCGGTGACTATCGATTGGCCCGGCAAACCGGCGATGCGTTGCCGTTTGCCACGCGCGAGATCCGCCAGAACAACTACCTGTTCGATCTGAATTTCACCCCTGACCAGGCGCAAACCGTGTACCTGCGCCTGCAGAGCGAAGGGTCGATCCAGGCGCCGGTCACCTTGTGGTCGAGCACCGCTTACCTCGAAGAACAACCGGTCCGCCTGTATGTGCTGGGGCTGATCTATGGCGTGTTGTTGGGAATGCTGGTCTACAACCTGTTCATTTACCTCAGCGTGCGCGACACCAGTTACCTCTATTACATCTTTTACATCGCTTCATTCGGCCTGTATCAGCTGTCGGTGAACGGCGCGGCCGTGGAGTATTTCTGGCCGGACAACCCCTGGTGGGCCAACGCCGCGACGCCGTTCTTCATCGGGTGCGCAGGCCTGTTCGGCAGCCAGTTCGCTCGCAGTTTCTTGCAGACGGCCAGCCACGGTCGCTGGCTCGACCGTTTACTGTTGGCCCTGGTGGCGTTCAGTGCAGTGGTGATCGGGTTGTCGTTGATGGCCAGTTACGCGCTGGCCTTGCGTCTGGCGACAGCCTTGGCGCTGGTCTTCACCGTGGTGATCTTCATCGCCGGGCTGTGCGCCTGGTTGCGTGGCCTGCGGGTGGCGCGGTATTTCATCATTGCCTGGTCGGCTTTCCTGCTCGGCGGCATCGTCAACACCATGATGGTCTTGGGTTACCTGCCCAACGTGTTCCTGACCATGTATTCCAGCCAGATCGGTTCGGCCATCGAAGTGGCGTTGCTGTCCCTGGCCCTGGCCGACCGCATCAACGCCATGCGCGAGCAGCAGGCGCAGACGCTGTTCGATGCCGGTCAGAAGCTCGAAGTGCTGAACCAGCAACTGGCCCACAGCAACAAGCTCAAGGACGAATTCCTCGCCACCCTGACCCACGAGTTGCGCACGCCCATGAACGGTGTGATCGGTTCGCTCGAGTTGATGCAGACCGTCGAGATGGACCCGGAACTGGAGCAATACCAGCAAACCGCCGCCGGTTCTGCGCGGGACATGATGCGCATGGTCAACGGCATCCTGACCCTGACGGAATTGCAAGCCGGCAAGCTCAAGGTCAGCTCGGCAACGTTCAGTCTGCGCGGCGTCGTCGAGACCTTGCGCGCGCAGTTCGAAGGCAATGCTGCAAGCAAGTCGCTGGACTTCAAAGTGGAAGTGACGCCAGGCCTGCCGGATCGCTTGAACGGTGACAGTGCCAAGCTGGCGCAATGCCTGGAATGCCTGCTGGACAACGCCATCAAATTCACCCGGGTCGGCGGGCTGGCCCTGCGCGTCACGGGCAAACCGGTGGAGAACGGTCGGGTGTCGGTGTCGTTTGCGGTGATCGACACCGGCATCGGCTTCACCGATCTGGGCGAGGCGACGATGTATCAGCGCTTCTTCCAGCTCGACGGTTCAATGACCCGCGAATACGGCGGCCTGGGCGTTGGCCTGGCGATCTGTCGCCAACTGGTCGAATTGCTCGGCGGACGCCTGACCCATCGGTCCGAGCCCGGCAGCGGCAGCCGCTTCCAATTGGATGTCGAGTTCGAACTGCCCGTGGTCGAGCGGCCGGCCGTGCCCTTGATGACCCGCGAGTTTCCTCGTCTTCGATTGCCACAGGACTGCACGGTGCTACTGGTGGATGACAACAGCATCAATCAATTGGTGATGCGCGGCATGTTGCTCAAGCTCGGATTCCGGGTGCGCGCCACCGACGGTGGCGCTGCCGCGCTTGATCTCTTGCAGCGAGAAACCTTTGACGCGGTGCTGCTCGATTGTCAGTTGCCGACGCAGGGTGGCACCTCCCTGTGCTGCCAGATCCGCGCCTTGCCGGGCTGCGCCGAGTTGCCAGTGTTCGTGATTGCCGTGAGCGCCGATCGGGAGCGCTGCCCGACTGGCGCCTTGATCGACTACCTGAGCAAACCGGTGAAATTCGAGGATTTGCAAGCGGCGCTGTATCGGCGGGTGCTCTGTTCGGGGCAAGGCGAAAGCGCCGACATTTAGGCAGGTATGACACTTTGTTCGGCCAGGGGGCGGTGCTTAACTGAAGTCCTTGGCTGACCAAAGGAGCCCCGTCATGAACCTGCATCAGTTCGCCGAAACCCACGAAGTCACCAACCAGCCACCGTCGCTGGACGGCACCAACCTCTACCGCATCGACCTGCCTTTGCAGGAGTGGTCGCGGCGTTTCGGGGCCGGTTGGGCCGAGTCGCGGATCGACGCGTATGGCGCACTGGCCGGCGGGCCGCTGATGGAAGCAGGGTTTCTGGCCAATCAGAACAAACCGGTGTTCGTCAGCCATGACCGCTACGGCCATCGCATCGATCTGGTGGAATTTCACCCGGCGTATCACGAGTTGATGCGCACGGCGGTCGAGCACGGGTTGACCTCGTTGCCCTGGGCGCATCCGCAGCTCGGCGCGCATGTGGCTCGCGCGTCCATGACCTACCTGCACAGCCAGGCCGAAGCAGGTAGCGGTTGCCCGCTGACCATGACCTTCGCCAGCGTTCCGGCGATGCGCCTGCAACCGGATCTGGCCATACAATGGCTGCCGAAAATCCTCTCCACTGAATACGACCCGCGTAATGTCGGTATGGCGCACAAGGCTGGCGTTACCATCGGCATGGCGATGACCGAGAAACAGGGCGGCACCGACGTGCGGGCGAACACCACCAAGGCGTACCCGGTTGGCGCCAGTGGTCCGGGCCAGGCCTATGAGTTGGTGGGTCACAAGTGGTTCTGTTCCGCGCCGATGTGCGATGCGTTCTTGACGTTGGCGCAGACTGACAAGGGTTTGACCTGTTTCCTGCTGCCGCGCCATCGCCCGGACGACACGCGCAACCAGTTCTATATCCAGCGCCTGAAAAACAAACTCGGCAACTGCTCCAATGCGTCCAGCGAAGTGGAATTTCGCGGTGCGCTGGCGTGGATGGTCGGCGAAGAAGGGCGCGGGGTTCCGACCATCATTGAAATGGTCGCGATGACTCGTTTCGATTGCATGGTCGGCTCCAGCTCGCTGATGCGTCAGGCGCTGACTCAGGCCAGCCATCACTGCGCTCACCGCAGGGTCGGCGGCAAGTTGCTCAGTGAGCAGCCATTGATGCAGAACGTTTTGGCCGATCTGGCGCTGGAAAGCGAAGCGGCCCTGGCCTTGAGCCTGCGCATGGGCAAGGCGCTGGATCATCTGGATGACAGCCATGAAGCCAAATTCGCCCGACTGGTGACGGCGGTGGGCAAGTACTGGATCTGCAAGCGCGCGCCGGCAATGATCAATGAAGCCGCCGAATGCATGGGCGGTGCGGGCTATGTCGAGGAAAGCATCCTGCCGCGTCTGTACCGTGAGGCGCCGGTCAATTCGACGTGGGAAGGTTCCGGCAATGTGCAATGCCTGGACGTGCTGCGAGCGTTGTCGAAGGAGCCGGGTGTGCTTGATGTGTTGTTCAGCGAGTTGGGTGATGGTCATGGCGATAAACGCCTGGCCGCGCACATCACTCAGTTGCAGACGGCGTTCAAGGACACCAGCGACATTCAATACCGCGCGCGGCAGCTCACCGAAGACATCGCGCTGGGGCTCCAGGCCAAGCTGCTGCTGGAGGCCGGCAACTCGGCGGTCAGCGATGCCTTCATCGCCAGTCGCCTCGGTTCGGCCGGTCGAGTGTATGGCGCGTTGCCGCGTGGGTTGGAGGTGGAATCGATCGTCGCCCGCTCAACCCCGCAAGGATTCTGATCACATTTTGATCAACACTGCTGAACCTGTGGGAGCGGGCAAGCCCGCTCCCACAGGTTCAAAGGTGTCTCAGAATTGGTGTGCAGCCAACACGCCACTGTTCCCGTGAAGCGATGATGCAGGCAAGATGAAGCTCTGCAAGTCAGAACACAGGATGCTGATCGTGACCGAAGCTTTTATTGTCGTTCAAACCGCCGAGCAAGCCGTGGACCGGCTTGCGCTCTTGCACAATCGTGCAACCACCGCGCTGAACCAGGCGCTCAAGCGTTATCTCAAGGACCGAGTTGAACCGGACGCTGAACAGCGTGCGATGTTTCGTTATCCCGAACTGCGTCTGACCTACCACTGCCAGGGCGAAGTCCCACAGACCACGCGCGCCTATGCCAAGGTTCAGTTGCCCGGAACCTACAGCGTCACCGTCACCCATCCGGCGGCTTTTCGTAAATACCTGTTGGAACAACTCGTGCCGTTGATGCACGACTTCACCGTGACCGTGGAAGTCGGCATCAGCCAGCAAAACATTCCTTATCCGTACGTGGTCGAGCAGGGCGATGAACTGGCCGGCTCCGGTGTCACCGCTGCCGTGCTGGCGCGGGTGTTCCCGAGTACCGACCTGTCGGCCGCGACCGACGGCATTGCCGATGGTTTGTATGATTGGGAAAACACCGATCCTCTGCCACTGGCCCTGTTTGATGCCGCGCGGGTCGATTTCTCCCTGCGGCGTCTGGTGCACTACACCGGCAGCGACTGGCGTCATGTGCAGCCGTGGATTCTGTTGACCAACTACCACCGTTACGTCGATCAGTTCATCGTCCATGGCCTGGAACAGTTGCGCAGCGATCCGCGTTTCGTGCGCATGGTATTGCCGGGCAACGTGATCATCGAAAAGAGCATGGACCACGGCGAAGCCTCGGCGATTGCCGCCGGTGTGGTGTGGCACCGCTATCAGATGCCGGCCTATCACCTGATCGCCAGCGATGGCCATGGCGTGACCCTGGTGAACATCGGTGTCGGCCCGTCCAACGCCAAGAACATCACCGACCACTTGGCGGTGCTGCGTCCGCATTGCTGGCTGATGATCGGCCACTGCGGCGGCTTGCGTCAGTCGCAGACCATTGGCGACTACGTGCTGGCCCACGCCTACATGCGTCGCGACGGGATTCTCGACCGCGTCGTGCCGCCCAACATTCCGATCCCGGCCCTGGCCGAAGTGCAGATGGCCTTGCAGCAAGCGGCCGCGAACATCACTGGCGAGAAGGGCGATGAGCTGAAGAAACGCCTGCGCACCGGGACCGTGCTGACTTACGACGACCGTAACTGGGAACTGCGCTGGGCTCAGGAACGTCCGCTGATCAACCTGTCCCGCGCCGTGGCGGTGGACATGGAAAGCGGCACCATCGCGGCCCAGGGTTATCGCTTGCGAGTGCCGTACGGCACGTTGCTCTGCGTCTCGGACAAACCGCTGCACAGCGAAATCAAACTGCCGGGTTCGGCCAACGCCTTCTATGAGCGCGCGGTCAGCCAGCACTTGAAGATCGGCATCGAGGCGGTGGATCTGTTGCGCACCGAACTCAACTCGTTGCACTCGCGCAAACTGCGTAGCTTCGACGAGCCGCCGTTCCGCTGATTGCGAGATGGCCATTTAGCGGTCAGGGCACTAGCATTAGCAGCCCTGACCGTTAGATGTTGTTTTCCCCATGTCCCGTCCACCGCATCCTCCTTCCCGTCGTCCAGGCGCGAAGCCAGCTCCTTCAGCCCCGCGCCGTGTCGCCAAAGCGCCGCCGGCCGAGCCGAAGCTGATTCTGTTCAATAAACCGTTCGATGTGCTGACGCAGTTCAGCGACGAAGGAGGGCGGGCGACGCTCAAGGACTACATCGAGATTCCGGGGATCTACCCGGCAGGACGGTTGGACCGCGACAGCGAAGGTTTGCTGCTGCTGACCAACGATGGCCAGCTTCAGGCGCGCATCGCCGACCCGAAACACAAATTGGCCAAGACGTATTGGGTGCAAGTGGAGGGCGAGCCGAGCGTCGAGCAGATGCAGCGTTTGCGTGACGGTGTCGAACTGAATGACGGCATGACCTTGCCCGCCGAGGCGCGGCAACTGGATGAGCCTGAGCTGTGGCCACGCAATCCGCCGGTGCGTTTTCGCAAAAGTGTGCCGACGAGCTGGCTTGAGTTGGTCATTCGCGAGGGGCGTAACCGTCAGGTACGGCGCATGACGGCGGCGGTCGGCTTGCCGACGTTGCGTCTGGTGCGGGTCAGAATCGGCGACTGGACGATCGAAGGGCTCGACCAGGGCCAGTGGAAGGAAGTGCCGGCGCGCTTATAACGCGCCGGATTCGATCAGGCCGATCACCACGCTTTTGATCACGAACGCGGCCACGCCCAGACCCAGTACGGAGAACAGGATGACCGAGCCAAAGCGTCCGGCCTTGGATTTCTTCGCCAGATCCCAGACGATGAAACCCATGAAAATGATCAGGATGCTGACCAGTCCAGTCATCATCCACTCTTCGAATACGGCAGGATCCATTGAGTTTCTCCAGCGCGGGCGGGGCTAAAAGGCGCTGGAGTATACGGCATGGGGCAGGGGTGGAGGATTGACCTGCGGCAGTGTGTCGCAGCTATTCGTCGCCTGTGCCGGCCCCTTCGCGGGCAAGCCCGCTCCCACAAGGTTTTGTGTCGATCGCAATTCTGTGACCGACACATAACCTGTGGGAGCGGGCTTGCCCGCGATGGCGTACTTAGCTGCGCAGATGGGTTAAAGGTAGCTCGGTACTATTGAGCACCTGATTCAACACAAAACTCGAACGAACGCTGGTCACCCCTTCAATCCGGGTCAAATGACCTAGCAGCAATTTCTGATAGTGATCCATATCCGGCACCACAACCTTGAGCTGATAATCCGCATCCATCCCCGTCACCAAGCTGCATTCCAGCACCTGCGGCAACGTTCGAATCGCGGCTTCAAAGTTCTCGAAACGCTCCGGCGTATGGCGGTCCATGCCGATCAGCACGTAAGCCGTGAGGCTCAAGCCGAGCATCTTGCGGTCCAGCAGCGCCACCTGGCGGGTGATGTAGCCGTCGTCTTCCAGTTGCTTGACCCGGCGCGAGCAAGGCGAAGGCGACAGGCCGATGCGTTCGGCCAGCTCCTGGTTGGAGATGCGCGCGTCACGCTGCAATTCCGCCAAAATGCTCAAGTCGTATCGGTCGAGTTTGCTCATCAATCAGGCCTTTGTCATAACTATTGCGGCAGATTATCTATCCAGGGTTAAAAATTGCGCAAGTGATGTTTAATTGAGCAATCTTCGCAATCCTCTGCCGGCGCCCGCGGCCTATTCTTATCACCAGAATCACTGCTCGGACAAACAGTCCACAGCTGCTCGCCCGAATCAGGCCAGCGGCGGCCGCCACCCCCACAGGGGATGTGCCGGCCCCCGAGCTACACACTGTCCAGAAGACGGCGTGAGGTGAGCCGACGTCATAAGCGTCGAGCACGGACGAAGTTATCTAAGGGAGGCCGACGGGTCTCCCTTTTCTTTTGCCTGGAATTTGAGAACTGCCCTCAATAAATAAGTTGCGCGACTGATAACCTGTTGCAGAACCGCCCTGTCCTTTCCCAGTCTTACGTACAGGCCCTAACCCGCAGTGAGGAAAAGCATGAAGTCGCACATCTGGCGTTTGGCCGGTGTTGGTTTGCTGTGTGTAAGCGTCACTGCGCAATCGCTGGCCGATGATCAGCAAAACCGTGGCCCCGATGGCGGGCAACGTGGATCGGACGGTCATCAGGGCAACGATCGGGGGCATGGCGGCAATAATCAGCCGCGCCCGCAGAACAACGACATCATTCGGGGCGACAACAGTCGCCAGTTCGAGCATAACGGCCAGAATCAGAACAACGGGCAGTGGCAGAACCGTCAGCAGCCCAACTACAACAATCCTGTTCGCTCACCGCCGCCACCGCCGCAGCTACCGGCCAATGACCTGCCGATCCAGGGTCGGCCCGACAGCGTGCGCCAGACCCAGGAGCCGCAGCGTGGTTATTATCAGGACGTTCCACGGCGCAACGATTACAACCAGCACTGGCAGAACAACGGTCCGCGTCCCGATGATCGCCGCTGGGCCGGTCGCCCGGACGGGCACGGTAATGGCTGGGGCCCCGGCCCGCAGTATCGCCCGGGTCATGTGATTGACCGTTTTCCGGACCGTGACTACCGCGTGCCTTATGGCGGTCGGGATTATTTCTATTCCGGCGGCTACTGGTATCGTCCACAAGGCCCGCGTTATGTGGTGGTTCAACCTCCGCGCGGGATTCGGGTCAGCTACTTGCCTGACTACGCGCGTGAGGTGTGGATCGGCGGGGCGCTGCTGTTCCTGGCGGCGGGCTCGTATTACGCCTATCAGGAAAACACTCAGGACTACGTGGTGGTCGAGCCGCCGGTGCAAATGCAGCCGCAGCCGGTCAGCAACAGTTACGACGTAGAAGCCTATCCGGCCAACGGCCAGTCGCCGGAGCAGGTCAATCAGGACGGTTATGAGTGCTATCAATACGCGGTCCAGCAGAGCGGCTTTAATCCGCGGACGGCCACCTACCAGCCTGATCCGTCGGTGGTGCAAGCCTACCGCCAGGCTCAAGGCAATTGCCTGAGCAGTCGCGGCTATCAGGTTTCCTTCTGAGTCCTGGCTTCCAGCACCACTTCCTGCGGGTCGGCGTGCACCAGCACTTCGGCTCGCGGGTAGGCTGCGTGAATTGCATCGGCGGCCTGATCGCTGATGCCGTGAGCGACTGACAGGGTTAAGTCCCCCGGCAACTCCAGATGCAACTGCACGAACCACTGATTGCCGGAAATCCGCGTGCGCAGGTCATGCGCGCCCAACACCCCCGGTACGCCACAGGCCAGCTCAAGCATGTGCTGGCTGACATCCGGCGGCAGCTCCTCATCCATCAGCACCGTAAAACTTTCCCGGGCGATCTGAATCGCGCTCCAGAAAATATACGCAGCGATTCCCAAGCCGAACCAGGGGTCGACCTGATGCCAGCCAAACCCGGCCAACACCAGCGCCAGCAGAATGCTGCCATTGAGCAACATGTCCGAGCGGTAGTGCAGGGAGTCGGCGCGCACCGCATTTGATCCGGTGGCCTTGACCACCCGATGTTGCAACATCAGCAACGCCAAGGTGAGCGCCAGGGAAAACACAATCACCCCGATGCTGATCCACGGCGCGCCCACCGGTTCCGGATGTTTCAGCCGCTCGATCGCCTGCAAAGAAATCAGCACCGCACTGCCGCCAATGAACAACGCCTGAGCCATGCCCGCCAGCGACTCGGCCTTGCCATGCCCGTAACGGTGATCGTCATCGGCCGGGCGCAAGGCGTAATGCACCGCCAGCAAGTTGAGCAAGGAGGTGACGCCGTCGAGCGTCGAATCGGTCAACCCGGCGAGCATGCTCATCGAACCGCTCAACCACCAGGCGATGGCTTTGGCGACGATCAGCGTACACGCCACCGCCACCGAGGCGCGGGTCGCCAGCCGCAGCAGGCGGGCGTGTTCGGAGCTGGAGATCATAGGTGCGGCTATTCCTTTAAATGCACGAGTTACGCGGCAGGTTGCAGGCCGAACATGGCCAGTTGCTGGGGGCTGCCCTTGTGTTGGATCAGACGCGGGTCGTCCAGCGGAAAGCTGCGGCCCAGCTCGGTTTCGAGAATGGTCTGCAACTTGAGGTTATCAACCTTGCCGTCGGCACCGATCGCTTCCTTGAGTTTTTCAGGAGCCACCTGGGCCGTGTGGCCAGGCTCGAAATAGATCGCGCCAGTGGCGAAGTCCACGGCAAACGCGATCAGGCCGGGGATGATGTAGAACAGCAGCCCCACGGCATCCAGCGCGGCGATGGCCGGGTCGATCTTGCCGTCAATCTGCCCACGGCGGTCAGGGTAGAAAATCGATCCGCAAGCGGTCACCTGGGTGAGCAGGGTGGCGACCAAAACACCGCCAATCAGGCGAAAGGGA
The DNA here is from genome assembly GCF_003151075.1 of Pseudomonas sp. 31-12. Lineage (NCBI taxonomy): Bacteria > Pseudomonadati > Pseudomonadota > Gammaproteobacteria > Pseudomonadales > Pseudomonadaceae > Pseudomonas > Pseudomonas sp. 31-12. The sequence goes on along the minus strand of NZ_CP029482.1, from coordinate 6,057,308 downwards.
ACACGCATGGGAAATCTCCTGGATCATCTGGTAAACGAAAGGGCGTCTATATGAATTAGGACCGTGATAAACCCCGGACAGTTCGCCGTTATACTCGGCCCTCTGTTTGGGAGCCAGCATGATTTCTCTGCCGATTGATGAAGTTTTACCCGCGCTGCGTGAAGCCTTGGCGACACGCGATGAAGCCGTGCTCGAAACGCGCTGAACTTAGATGCTAGTAACACGATTAATGAACAGTAACAGTCAGGCTGTTACTGTGCTGAAAACGTGTTGTGAGGCGCCAAAGTGAAAACCAGCAGGCAAGAGATTCAAGACTACTTCGAATCGATTTTCGGGATTAAACCCGAGATTAAGCGCTGGGGGAAAACCAAGGGTTTACCCTTCTATCTCTTGGACGAATACACCTTCGACATCGTGACGCTCTACGACCGGCAATGCCTCGTATTGCTGGCTCACGAGCCTTTCGAAAACGTTGCGACGATCCGCAAGCACATCGAAGTTCTGCAAAAAATGGTGGATCATCCGATCCTCTATGCGACCGGCGCACTCAAATCATATGAAAGAAAACGCCTCATCGAGTCTGGGGTGCAGTTTGTAGTACCCGGCAATCAACTCTTCGCTCCACAGCTTGGAATTGATCTGCGAGAGTTTTATCGCAGCAGGCAAGTCGATAAACAAGTCATGGGCCCGGCGAGCCAGGCTTTGCTTATCGCGGCCATCACTCAAGGGTGGGGCAAGGACTTTGCCTTTCGAGGCGCAGACCTGATGGTAGGGGAGGCGTACTCGAAAATGACAATGTCCAGGGCGATGAAAGAATTTCAATCGTTCGGATTGATAGAGCCTGCCTCGAATGACAAACCCCCTCGCTGGCGCTTTGTTGCGGCGCCGGAGGTCATCTGGAAAAAGGCCCTTCCAGCGTTGCAAAACCCGGTGAAACGGGTGACGTACGCTGATTGGGCCCCTTTGGTGCAGAGATCGGCTGGTCTGTCTGCGCTCAGTAAAACGTCGATGCTCGGGGAGCCCCCGATACCGATCATCGCGTTTTCCAAAGAAGAGTGGGACCTGGAGGGCAGGAGGGCTGGCCGCAAGGAAGTTGGTCGATTCGATGATCCCGCGTTTGAGGTCGAAATCTGGAGTTACTCTCCGGATCACATTTTTGGCAAAACCTGTGTTCCAGTGTCGGGAGAAAGTGTGGACCCCCTGTCTCTCTACCTCAGCTTAAGGGATGACGTTGATGACAGAGTCCAGATCAGCCTTGATGAAATGATGGAGAAGATCGAATGGTAAAAGGACTGGATACCTTTCGTGGAGCCTTCGCCGGCTATACGGATCGTTATGTACTCATCGGCGGCGTTGCAGCCAGCCTGACACTTGAAGACGCGGGCATCACGTTCCGGGCCACCTGTTCCTGTAGACGGTGAAGTTTCCGATCTGTCTGCGATTCTGCTCGATGAGGCTTACTACACGTTCATAGTCGAAGGTCGCAACGACACTGCAGACCTTTCCTATATCGGCGTCGATCGACTGATCCCGCTGAAAGCACAGGCATGGACCAACCTCAGTCGCCCTGAGTGCACAGAGCCAAATGCTGGCCGCAAGAGCAGTAAACACCTGAAGGACATCGTTGTGCTGTCCCGCCTTCTTTCTGCGGATTCGGCGTTTGATCTGCCCGAAAGCATCGCAGAGGATTTGCGGCAGTTTCTGGACGTCATGCCCTCACTGGATGTGGACATGAAAGCCATCGGACTTCGCGCAGTGACTATGGCTGAAGTCGCTGAGCGTGTACGGACAGCCTTCAAAATCTAGATTCTGATCGTCCGGTTGCAGTGGTCTGGAAGCTTCGCCGTTATACTTCCCGGCTTGTCTGGGAGCCAGCATGATTTCTCTGCCGATTGATGAAGTTTTACCCGCCCTGCGTGAAGCCTTGGCGACACGCCACGAAGCCGTGCTCGAAGCACCGCCCGGTGCCGGTAAGACCACCCGTGTTCCGCTGGCCTTGCTCAACGAGCCGTGGCTGGCCGGGCAGACCATTCTGATGCTTGAACCGCGCCGTCTGGCGGCGCGGGCGGCGGCGGAGCGCCTGGCCAGTGAGCTGGGCGAGAAGGTCGGTGAAACCGTTGGTTATCGCATTCGCCTCGACAGCAAAGTCGGCCCCAAGACCCGTATCGAAGTGGTCACAGAAGGCATTCTCACCCGACGCTTGCAGGATGACCCTGCACTCGAAGGCGTTGGCCTGCTGATCTTCGATGAATTCCACGAGCGCAGTCTCGACGCGGATCTGGCACTGGCCCTGAGCCTGAATGGCCGGGAGCTGTTTCGCGACGATCAACCGCTGAAAATCCTTTTGATGTCTGCAACGCTCGAAGGCGAACGCCTGGCCGGGCTGCTCGATGATGCGCCGATTTTGCGCAGTGAAGGCCGCATGTACCCGGTGGCGATGCGCTGGGGCCGGCCGTTCCAGCCCGGCGAATTCATCGAGCCGCGTCTGGTGCAGACGATTCTTGAAGCCTTGAATGACGAGACCGGCAGCGTGCTGGTGTTCCTGCCGGGGCAGGCGGAAATCCGTCGTGTGCATCAGCAATTGGCTGATGCGCTGGGTGAGAGCACACAGGTGTTGCTCTGCCCGTTGCACGGTGAACTGGACCTCGCCGCTCAACGCGCCGCGATCGATCCGGCCCCGGCGGGCAAGCGCAAAGTGGTGCTGGCCACCAACATCGCCGAAACCAGCCTGACCATCGACGGCGTGCGCGTGGTGATCGATGCCGGGTTGGCGCGGGTGCCGCGTTTCGATCCCGGCAGCGGCATGACCCGCCTCGACACCCAGCGTATTTCCAAGGCCAGCGCCACCCAACGCGCCGGCCGGGCCGGGCGCCTGGAACCGGGCGTGTGTTATCGCTTGTGGTCGCAGGATCAGCACGAGCAACTGGCGGCCTATGCCAGCGCGGAAATTCTCTCGGCGGACCTCGCCGGCCTGGCTTTGCAACTCGGTCGCTGGGGCGTGACCCCGACGCAATTGGTGTGGCTCGACGTGCCGCCTGCTGCCGCTTATGCACAGGCGCAGGATCTGCTTGGTCGCCTGGGTGCCTTGGACGGCGAAGCACTCACTCGTCACGGTCAGGCTATGGCCGAACTGCCGGCCCATCCGCGCATCGCCCATTTGTTGTTGCGTGGGCAGGCGCTTGGTTTGGCCGACATGGCTTGCGATGTCGCGGCACTACTCGGCGAGCGGGACATCTTGCGTGGCGCCGGAGCGGATCTGCACAGCCGATTGGTGCTGTTGTCCGGCGAAGAGCGTGCTGCTCGCGGTGCTCAGGGCGGCGTGCAACGCGCCCGGCAACTGGCGCGGCAGTATCGCGGTTACCTGCGCGGCAAAGCGTCGGAGCCGGTCAGCGATCCGGATCATCCGCGCTGGCTCGGCGCCCTGCTCGCGTTGGCCTATCCCGACCGTGTCGCCCAGCAGCGACGTGCCGGTGGCGCGGAATATCGCTTGGCGAACGGCCGTGCGGCGTTGTTCGCTGAAGCGGACAGTTTGATGAAGCAAGCGTGGTTGGTGATCGCCGATCTTGGCAGTCGCCAGGGCCAGCGTGAGGAGCGGATTTATCTGGCGGCGGATTTTGATCCGGCGTTGTTCGATTCGGTGCTGGCCGAGCAAGTGCGCGTGGTCGATCAACTTGATTGGGATGAACGCGAAGGCGTGTTACGCGCCGAGCGTCAGCGCAAGGTCGGTGAATTGATTCTCAGCCGTGAACCGCTGACGGGCCTCGACGAAACCGCTCGCAGCCAGGCGCTGGTGAATCTGGTTCGGAGCAAGGGGCTGGAACTGTTGCCGTGGACCCCGGAGCTTCGTCAGTGGCAAGCGCGGGTGGCGTTGTTGCGCCAGCTGGACCTTGGCAGCAAGAGCGAGAGTGAGTGGCCGGATGTCAGCGACGCCGCACTGCTGAAAAACCTTGAGCACTGGTTGATGCCGTATCTGGGCAAGGTCTCGCGCCTCAGCCATTTTGCCAACCTCGACCTGTCGAGCATCGTCCACAACCTGCTGCCATGGCCGCTGCCGCAACGCCTGGATGAGCTGGCACCGCATCATCTGAGCGTGCCGTCGGGTTCGTCGATTCGACTGGATTACAGCGAGCAGCCGCCGATTCTGGCGGTGCGTCTACAGGAACTGTTCGGCCTGTCCGACACCCCGCGTATTGCCGGTGGCCGGCAAGTGGTGAAGCTGCACCTGCTGTCCCCGGCACGGCGGCCGGTGCAGGTGACGCAGGATCTGGCGAACTTCTGGCGCAGCACGTATGCGGAGGTGAAGAAGGATTTGAAGGGGCGGTATCCGAAGCATTACTGGCCGGATGATCCGCTGGTGGCCGAAGCGACCGCGCGGATCAAACCCCGCAAGTAACTCCAGGGGCTGAACACAAACCCTGTGTGAGGGAGCTTGCCTGTGGTGAGGGGGCTTGCCCCCGTTCGGCTGCGCAGCAGTCGTAAACCATTGCATGCGGTGTAACTGACACACTTCGGTTGCAGATCTTGGGGTGGCTTCGCCACCCAACGGGGGCAAGCCCCCTCGCCACAGGATTCCACCAGGCTCAGGTTCCGGCTTTGGCAGTCAGCTGCTCCCGGCAGTAATCCGCAAACAACTGCGCCGGTTTGGTCAGTTGCCCGCGTTTGAGCCACGCCGCCACCAATCCTGAGCCGGTGACGTCTTCGACAATGTCCACGCACACCACCTTCTTCCCGTCGTAGGTGCATTCCGAATGCGGCCGCGTCACCAGGATCGAGAAGCCGAACCCTTGCCCGACCATGCCCCGGACCATCTCGATCGACGGTGAGCTGAAGGCAATGTTCGGCGACAGGTTCAGTTCTTCGAACAGGCTGACGAAGTAGGTCCGGCTCGGTTGCACGTCCAGCAGAATCATCGGCTCCAGGCACAGATCGCGCAGCGACACTTGCTTGAGTTGGGCAAAGCGATGATCCGCCGGCAGCAACGCATAAGGCCGCTGCGCCGGCATCAGCGGTTCGGTCTGAATCGTGGCGTCGAGTTCGTGTTCATAGAGGATCGCCAGGTCGAAAGTACCGGAGGTCAGGCCTTGCACCAGCTCTTGCTGCTCGCCGTCGCGAATGCGGATTTTCACCCCCGGGTATAGCGCCGAGAACCCGGCAATCAACTGCGGCAGGTACAGCGGCGCGACCGTTTCGAAACAGCCGATATCGATTTGCCCGGCCACCACGTCGTTGTCGGCCAGGGCGTTCTGTTCGAACTCCTTGGCCATGCGCAGCAGTTCCTGGGCCTTGCGATAAAAGCGCGCACCGCTCGGTGTCAGCGACACGCCCTGGGCGTGATGGCGGATCAGCAATTGCACGCCGAAGCTGTCTTCCAGGCCTTTGATCGCCGTGGAGATCGCCGGTTGGGCGATGTACAGCTTGCGCGAAGCTTCGGCGACGCTGCCGCATTCGACGGTGGTGATGAAGTACTTCAATTGACGCAGGTTGTAGGCAGCCACGGCAAACCTCGGGGTGGATGGACTCTGACATCCAGGCAATTTTTGCGCCGACTGCATCCGTTCTGACGACGGTGTTGTTGTGCTTGAACAATAACCACATCCCGCACAACCGGGGAGATTGGCTGCCCAGTTTTTTCATGGTCTGCGAAGACATTTTTACTATTTTTACTGGACTCGGGCCTGGGCCACCATCCAGACACAAGAAAAGCCCATGGAGCATCTGAACGTGTTCGAGCTTGCATACTGGCAAAACAAAGCCGCTGCGCTGCGGTTTCCCGATCTGGCCGTGATCGACGGCAAACCCCGTTCGGCACAGTCGGGGCAGACCTTTGCGGCGATCAACCCCGCCACTGGCCAGCGCTTGGCTAACGTGACCGCTTGCGGTGATGAAGAGGTGGACGCGGCGGTACGCAATGCGCGGCGAGTGTTCGAGGCCGGCATCTGGTCAGCACGTTCGCCCAGTGAGCGCAAACAAGTGTTGCTGCGCCTGGCTGAGCTGATCATGACCCACCGCGAAGAGCTGGCGCTGCTCGACTCGCTGAACATGGGCAAACCGGTGATGGACGCCTACAACATCGACGTGCCAGGCGCCGCCGGGGTGTTTCGCTGGTACGCCGAAAGCCTCGACAAACTCTACGACCAGATCGCCCCCAGCGCGCAAAACGTGCTGGCGACCATCACCCGCGAAGCGCTGGGCGTGGTCGCCGCCGTGGTGCCGTGGAACTTCCCGCTGGACATGGCCGCGTGGAAACTCGCACCCGCGCTGGCGGCGGGCAATTCCGTGATCCTCAAACCCGCCGAGCAGTCACCGTTCTCCGCGTTGCGTCTGGCCGAGCTGGCGCTGGAAGCCGGTCTGCCGCCCGGCGTGCTGAACGTGCTGCCGGGCCTCGGCGAGCAGACCGGCAAAGCCCTCGGTTTGCACCCGGACGTCGATTGCCTGGTGTTCACCGGCTCCACCGAAGTCGGCAAATATTTCATGCAGTATTCCGCGCAGTCGAACCTGAAACAGGTGTGGCTGGAGTGCGGCGGCAAGAGCGCCAATCTGGTGTTCGCCGATTGCCAGGACCTTGACTTGGCTGCCGAGAAAGCCGCGTTCGGGATCTTCTTCAATCAGGGCGAAGTGTGTTCGGCCAACTCGCGGTTGCTGGTGCAACGTTCGATTCATGATGAGTTCGTCGAGCGGCTCAAAGTGCAGGCCGAACGCTGGCAACCGGGTGATCCACTGGACCCGTCGAGCAGCGCCGGGGCGATTGTCGACAGCCGCCAGACCGCGCGCATCATGAAGTTCATCCAGCAGGCCGAACGCCTCGGCGCAACCAAGGTGTGCGGCGGCCGGCAGTCGATTTTCAACGGCTCCGACAACTTCATTCAGCCGACGATTTTTACCGGCGTCAGCCCGGACATGCCGCTGTTTCGCGAGGAAGTGTTCGGCCCAGTGCTGGCGGTTACGGCGTTCGATGACGAGGCCCATGCGTTGCAACTGGCCAACGACAGCGTCTACGGCTTGGCGGCTTCGCTGTGGACCGACGACCTCAACCGCGCCCACCGTGTGGCGCGGCAATTGCGAGCGGGCACGGTGTCGGTCAACTGCGTTGATGCGCTCGACGTGACCGTGCCTTTCGGCGGCGGCAAACAGTCCGGTTTCGGGCGCGACCTGTCGCTGCACTCGTTCGATAAATACACCCAGTTGAAGACCACCTGGTTTCAGCTGCGCGCATAACAGCCGCTCATAACAAAACGGAGAACTGGCGATGACCACACCACGTGAAACCCGCGACTACCAGGCCGCCGACGCTGCGCACCACATCCACGCATTCGTCGATCAAAAAGCGCTCAACGACGAAGGGCCGCGGGTGATGGTCCGCGGCGAGCGCCTGCACCTGTGGGACAACGATGGGCGGCGTTACCTCGACGGCATGTCCGGGTTGTGGTGCACCAACCTCGGTTACGGGCGCAAGGACCTGGCCGCTGCGGCGACCCGGCAGCTCGAGCAATTGCCGTACTACAACATGTTTTTCCACACCACCCACCCGCAGGTGATCGAGCTTTCGGAGCTGCTGTTCAGCCTGTTGCCGGGGCACTACAGCCACGCGATCTACACCAACTCCGGCTCCGAAGCCAACGAGGTGTTGATCCGTACTGTGCGGCGTTATTGGACGATCCTCGGCAAGCCCGAGAAGAAAATCATGATCGGTCGCTGGAACGGTTACCACGGCTCGACGCTGGCGGCGACGGCGCTCGGTGGCATGAAGTTCATGCACGAAATGGGCGGCATGCTCCCCGACATCGAACACATCGATGAACCGTACTTTTTCGCCCACGAGGGCAACCTGACGCCGGTCGAATTCGGCCTGCGGGCGGCGCAGCAACTGGAAGCGAAGATTCTCGAACTGGGCGCGGACAAGGTCGCCGGGTTTATCGCCGAACCGTTCCAGGGCGCGGGCGGGATGATCTTTCCACCCGAAAGTTACTGGCCGGAGATCCAGCGGATCTGCCGTAAGTACGATGTGCTGTTGTGCGCGGATGAAGTGATCGGTGGCTTCGGTCGTACCGGCGAATGGTTTGCCCACGAACACTTCGGTTTCGAGCCGGATACCTTGTCCATCGCCAAGGGTTTGACCTCGGGTTACATCCCGATGGGCGGGTTGATTCTGTCGAAGAAAATGGCTCAGGTGCTGGTGGAGCAGGGCGGGGTATTTGCCCACGGCCTGACCTATTCCGGGCACCCGGTGGCAGCGGCCGTGGCGATTGCCAACCTCACGGCGTTGCGTGATGAAGGCGTGGTAACGCGGGTGAAGGATGACATCGGGCCGTACTTGCAACAGTGCCTGCGCGAGGTGTTCGGCAATCACCCGTTGGTGGGCGATATTCAGGGTGTCGGCATGGTCGCGGCGTTGCAATTGGCCGAGGACAAAACCAGTCGCAAGCGCTTTGCCAATGAGAACGACATCGCCTGGCGTTGCCGCACGATCGGCTTTGAAGAGGGCGTGATTATTCGCTCGACGTTGGGGCGGATGATCATGGCGCCGGCATTGATTGCCAGTCGGGAAGAAATCGATGAGCTGGTCGGCAAGACCCTGAAAGCGGTTGATCGTACGGCTCAGGAATACGGCCGGCTCTGACATTACCGGAAGGTCCTTCGGACCTTAATCGCGGGCAAGCCCGCTCCCACAGGGATTTGTGTCGGCCTCAAGATTCAGGCATGACACATAACCTGTGGGAGCGGGCTTGCCCGCGATTGCTTTCTCCCATTCGACACTCATTTCAGCTTTTGCACCCACGCCGTGCACCCCCGCAAATCCCGCCCTTTTACGGCGCACGCTACCCAGTTTTTTCATCATTCCCAACGACATATTTCCTGATTTTCCTATTCCCGCCCCTGGTCCAACATCGACCTCGCCAGTCCGCCGAATGCTGCCCATCAAGAGGTCCACCAGAGACCGCAGGTGACAGCTAATCCGAGGCCGCTGGCCGTACTGCCCATGACAAAACTAAATCAACAGCTTTGGGAGTGCTCCATGATCAAGTCCTTGCTTAACCGCGTCGCTCATCCACTGGCGGTCACCGCCATCGCCGCGACGGTCGCCACCAGCGCCCAGGCCGGCACCCTGTCCATCGGCCACACCACGTGGGTCGGCTACGGCACCCTCTATCTCGCTCGGGACCTTGGCTACTTCAAGGAAGGCGGTTTGACCGTCGAATTGCCCGTCGTCGAGGAAGCTTCGATGTACATGGCTGCGCAGGCGTCTGGCGAGTTGTCGGGCTCGGCGTCGACCATCGACGAAGTGCTCAAGTACCGCCCGCAATTCTGCTTCAAAGCCGTAGCCGCACTCGATGACAGCCATGGTGGCGACGGTGTTCTGGTGGGCAAGGACATCAAGAGTCTGCAAGAGCTGAAAGGCAAGGCGGTGGCGGTGAACGAAGGGTCGACCTCGCAGTTCTGGCTGTCGTACTTGCTGAAAAAACACGGCATGAGCATGAGCGACATTACCGTGCAGAACATGACGGCTGACGATGCCGCCACCGCGTTCATCGCCGGTCGTGTACCGGCCGCCGTGACCTGGGAGCCGCACCTGTCGATGGTCCGCAACAAGCAACAAGGCAAGGTGCTGATCGACAGCAGCAGCACGCCTGGCGTGATTGTCGATGTGGTCGCGCTCAACTGCACCGTCATCGAAAAACAACCGGAAGACGTCAAGGCGTTGGTCGCCGGTCTGTACAAAGCGGTGCAGTACACCAAGGACCATCCGGAAGAGGCCTACAAAATCATGGCCAAAGGCGTCGGCGGTTACCTTGCCGATCCGAAGGAGCTGGCCGCCGCCGCGAAGGGCGTGCGTTTCTACGATCAGGCCATGAGCGAGAAACTCCTCGGTTCACCGGGCAAGCCGGGCGACAGCGAACCGCTGATCAAACTGGCCAATGAGACCGCCAGCGAATTGCAGGGCAAACCCTACAACGTCAGCAATGACGACCTGATCGACAACCGCTTCGTCAGCCCGCTGTAGGAGGTCCGCATGTTCAAGCGCAATTCATGGTTGAGCCGCTGCATCACGCCCAAGACCGGATTGCCGGTGCAGGTGATCTGGGGCGCGAGCGGCCTGGCCTGGGTGTTGTTGATCGGCCTGTGGGCCGGGTTGTCTTACGGCGGCGTGGTGCCGGGCATGTTCCTGCCGACACCGGGCGCGGTGGCCGAGGCCGCCGTGCGCCTGAGCCGCGACGGCACCCTTGGCCTGCATGTGTGGGCCAGTCTCGAAGTGGTGATGGTCGGTTTCATTGTCTCGTCGCTGGTGGCCGTGCCGTTGGGGTTGCTGATGGGCAGCTTCCGTATCGTCCAGGCGTTCCTTGAGCCGATGGTCAATTTCATCCGCTACCTGCCGGTGACCTCGTTCGTGCCGCTGTTCATTCTGTGGATCGGCATCGGTCTGGAACAGCGGGTGTCGGTGATCATCTTCGGCGTGTTTTTCCAGCAACTGGTGATGATTGCGGACGTGTCCAAGGGCATCTCCAAGGACCTGATCAACGCGTCCTACACCTTGGGTTCGACCCGCCGCGATGCGGTGCTGCACGTGATCGCCCCGGCGTCGTTGCCGGGTGTGCTCGATACCTTGCGCGTGACCATGGGCTGGGCGTGGACCTATCTGGTGGTCGCCGAGCTGGTCGCCGCGTCCAGTGGTTTGGGTTACTTGAGCCTGAAAGCCATGCGCGGTTTTCAAGTGGATGTGATTTTCCTGGCCATCGCGATCATCGGCCTGCTGGGCCTGGTCACCGATCAACTGTTCCGTTTCCTACGTCTGAGGATTGCCGCATGGGCTCAGTAAGCGCCGTCAACCCGCGTTTCGTCACACCCACGGCCGCCCCGGTGCAGGCCGCGCCACGGCTGCAAGTGGACAAGGTCAGCCTGCGCTATCAGAAGCCTGACGGCGGCATGTTCACCGCGCTGGAGCAGGTGTCGTTCGAAGTGCCGGATCAACAATTTGCCGTGCTGGTCGGGCCGTCGGGCTGCGGCAAGTCGAGTTTGCTGTACCTCACGGCGGGTCTGAATGAGCCAACCGAAGGCGAAATCTACGTCGGCGGCCAGCAAGTGCAAGGGCCCGGCGCAGATCGCGGCATGGTGTTCCAGAGCTATACGTTGTTCCCGTGGCTGACCGTGCGGCAGAACGTCGAGTTCGGCCTCAAGCGGCGCGGCATGGCGGCGGCTCAGCGCAAGGAGATCGTCGATTACTACGTCAATGAAGTGGGCCTGACCGGGTTCGCCGACAACTACGCCAAGCAGTTGTCCGGCGGCATGATGCAGCGCGTCGCCATCGCTCGGGCGCTGGCCAACGACCCGCAGATCCTGCTGATGGATGAGCCGTTCGGCGCGCTCGACAGCCAGACGCGCCTGCAAATGCAGCAGCTGTTGTTACGGGTCTGGGGCAACAGCAAGAAGACCGTGTTGTTCGTGACTCACGATATCGACGAGGCGATTTTGCTGGGGGATCGGGTCTACGTGATGGGCGCCAGGCCTGGGCGGATCAAGCAGATTCTGGACGTGCCGATCGAACGCCCACGGACCTTGGACATGGTCATGGAACGTTCGTTTATCGAGATGAAGCGCAAAATCTTCGGGCTATTGCATGACGATCTGGAGGAGGTTCATTGAGCCGATTTCCCGTCATGCCCAAATCCCCTGTGGGAGCGAGCCTGCTCGCGATTGCGATTGATCATTCAACAATGATGTCGACTGACACTACGCCATCGCGAGCAGGCTCGCTCCCACAGGTTCTGCGTTGACCCGGCTCTAGGGGACCGCAGGCAGTAGGAACCGCGCAATCACCGGCAAATGATCGGAGATCCGCAAGGTATCGTCCTGCCTCACCATGGCCTCGACCCGTTTGATCCGCGGGCTGTAGAAAAGGTAATCCACCGTCCGGTCCGGGCCGTTCAAGCCTGGATCGTTCGGGTAGTGGGTCAGCCACCGTGCCCGATCAACACCGCTCGCTTCGTTGTTGGTCGGGATCATCGGGTATTTGTCCCACAGCACATGCAGCGCGCTGTCGGCGGAGTAGGGCGTGCGTTGTTCTTCGGGCAGGCGTCGATACTGGCCCAGGGGCAACAGGTTGAAGTCGCCGCCGATCAGCCACGGGGTGCCCCGGCTTTCAAACTTGTCGAGCACCTTGGTTACGGCGGTTACCTGGGCTTGCAGGGTTTCATCAGGCTGGATGACGCGGTCCAGATGGGTATTGAGCACCGCGATCTGCCCGCCGTCGTTCAACCGCAGGTAAGTCACCAGCAAGGCGTTTTTCGGTTTGAACTGGCGGCTGATGATGTTGGCCGGCGCGACCGGCAATTGCAGGCGCTCGGCGTGTTCGATCTGGAAACGGCTGAGGGTTGCCAGTTGCCGGCCGACGCTGCCGAAGATGTGCGGCTGTGGTACGAAGTCGGCTTTCCAATCGAAGGCGTGAGCGCTGCACGGATAAAGGTCGGCGACCCGTTCCTGAAGCAGTTTGAACTGGTTCTGGTAATCGGTGGCCTTGGCGTTGTCATCCAGTTCCTGCAACAGCACCACGTCCGGTTGCTCGTCGCGAATCACCCGCGCCACTTCATCGAGGCTGAAGGCCATGTCTTCGGCGGTGGGGCTTTCGTCGTCGCCTTGCGCCAGGTCATTCCAGAACACGTAGCGTTTACCCGCCAGGTACTGGACGTTCCAGGTCATCACTTTCAGCGCTTGGCCGGGTACCAGCGTGGGCGCCTGAGTGCTGCAGCTGACCGGTAACGCTTCCTTGGCTTCGGGACGCCAGGTCAGGTTGTAGATGAGTAAGGCAATCAGGCCTGCCGCGATCAGCAGGCCCAGCAGGGTGTAGCGCAGTAGACGGGTCATGGCTCGGCTTATAGCGTTACAAAAGATGAGCCCGAGCATAACCGAGCGTCGGGCTTAAGCCCATGGGTCAGAGCGGTCGATCAATTTTCTCGGGCGCATCGGCAATCAGCATGAACAACCGGAACACCACCACGCTGGTGAACAGTTGCAAGAAGCTGTGCGCGCTGTCGATCAGCAGCGAAATGACCGGGTTCTGCGGCTCCGGGTAAATCGCGAGGGTTGCGCCCCTGAGCACCCACAACGGGCCCATCACACACAGGATGCACACCAGGATGCGCAGGAAATGGCCGCGGGTCAGGCGCAAGCTTTCCTTCATCGCCGCCAACGGGGCCAGGCCGCGCAGCACCAGCAAGTATTCGCCAAACGCCAGGGTCACCATCAGCCAGATGCCCGGCAGGAAATACAGCGACAGGCCGATCAGGATCAGCAAGGTGTTGAGGGCGGTGAGCAGGGCGAAGCGCGGCCACAGGTACGCCGACCTCGACAGCAGCTCGCGGGTGCTTGGCGATTCGCCACGGCTGCGGGCATCCAGAAACAGGATCAATGCGGCGGTGTACAGCGGATAGACCAGCAAGCCGACCATCACGCTGATGCCGGGGAAACTGTCCGGCTCGGTGGAGCGATCAACCACTTGTTGCAGCAGCGCTTCGAAGATCACCAGCGGCAGGCACAACCGCACAATCTGGCCCAGATTGCGCTTGAAGAAATACAGAGAGTCACGCAGTACATCGAACGAATTCATCAGTCGGTATCGCAGGTTGAAAGCAGTGGCCCACTTTAACCGATGAAGCCCTTTGGGGCGCAAACGTAAACGTTCGGTAAAGGTCATTGAAACATCCTGTATCAGCCCCATTACTGGAGAGCACCTTATCCACAGTGGACGAGGGCAACGATATTCCCGGCAATCTACGAGGTCGCCATGAACAGCGAAGAACAAACCCTGATCGATGGACTGTTTTCCCGGCTGCAACAGGCCGAAACGGACTCAGCCCCGCGCGACGCCCAGGCCGAGGCGCGGATCAAGGAACACCTGACTCGCCAACCGGCGGCAGGTTATTTCATGACCCAGGCAATTCTGGTTCAAGAGGCCGCCCTCAAAAGCCTCGACGCACAGAACAAGCAACTCACTCAGCAAGTCCAGCAATTGCAGGCCGAGCTGCAATCGGCCAAGACTCAGCCGTCGGCGCCCGCCAGCGGTGGTTTTCTGTCGAGCATCTTTGGTGGCGGTTCCCGTGATCCGCAGCCTGCATCGACGCAAAGCGCGCCGTCCTCCAATGGTGGATGGCGTGAGCCGGGGCGGCCGTCGTTCAACTCGCAGCCACCGCAACAGAACTTCGGCGCTGCACCGCCGCAGCAGAATTACGCGCCGCAGCAGCAAGCCCCTGGGATTGGCAGTGGTTTCCTTGGCGGCGCCCTGAAAACCGCGGCTGGCGTGGCCGGTGGCGTGATGCTGGCGCAAGGCATCAGCAGCCTGTTCCACAGCAATCAGCAACCTCAGGAAATTGTCGAAGTCATCAAGGAAGAGCCGGCCCAGGTCAACGATCAGAGCGGTGACAACGGCTCGGGCGACGATCAGCGTGTGGCTGACAACTCCAGTGATCAGGGCGGCTTTACCGACGCCGACTACAGCGATGACAGCTCGTCGTTCTTTGGCGGCGACGACGATTCCTTCGTCTGATTCAACGTTACAGGTGTAACACTGAACCCGTGGCGAGGGAGCTTGCTCCCGCTGGGCTGCGCAGCAGTCCTTCTTGGGGCCGCTGCGCGACCCAGCGGGAGCAAGCTCCCTCGCCACAGGTTGCCATTCGTCCGAGGCTCCAAGATGCTTCGGGCCGATTATTCGCGGAACAATCCTTCAGGCTGGCATACTGGGCCACTTTTCGGGCCTGGTGCCTGACCCAGCCTGCGCGCAACGGCGCCAAAGAGGATGCACGGTGAAAAAAATCGCAGTGTTCGCCGATGTCCAGAACCTCTATTACACCGTGCGTCAGGCCTATGGTTGCCACTTCAACTACGCCGCGTTGTGGGCTGATATCAGCAAACAGGGCGAAATCGTAGAGGCCTATGCCTACGCGATCGATCGCGGCGACAGCAAGCAGCAGCAATTCCAGCAGATCCTGCGCAACCTCGGCTTCGTCGTGAAGCTCAAGCCCTACATCCAGCGCAGCGACGGCTCAGCCAAGGGCGACTGGGACGTGGGCATCACCCTCGACATCATGGACGCCGCCGATCACGTCGACGAAGTGGTGCTGGCCTCCGGCGACGGTGACTTCGACATGCTGCTGGAGCGCATCATCACCAAGCACGGCGTGCAAGCCGTGGCCTACGGCGTGCCGGGCCTGACGGCCAACTCGCTGATCCGCGCCGCCAGCCGCTACGTGCCGATCGAAGGCGCGTTGTTGCTCAAGAATTGATTTTTACGGAGTTGAAACAGGTTTGGAACGCATAGCAGTCATCGACTTTGAAACCACCGGGATCTCCCCGAGCAGCAGCTGCCGGGCCACGGAAATTGCCGTGGTGATCCTTGAACAGGGGCGCATCGTCGAGCGTTACCAGAGCCTGATGAACGCCGGCGTGCGCGTCCCTGCTTTCATCGAACAACTCACTGGCATCAGCAACGCCATGCTGCGCACCGCACCATCGGCCGAGCAGGTGATGAACGAGGTCAACGAATTCGTCGGCATCACGCCGCTGCTGGCGCACAACGCCGCGTTCGACCAGAAGTTCTGGGACTTCGAACTCAGCCGCATCAAGCGCACCCGCTTGCAGAACTTCGCCTGCTCGCTGCTGCTCGCCCGCCGCCTGATGCCCGCCGCGCCGAACCACAAACTCGGCACCCTCACCACCTTCGCCAGCCTGCCCAACACCGGCAAGGCTCACCGGGCCATGGCCGATGCGGAGATGGCGGCCAACCTGACGGGGCATCTGCTTCAGGAACTGCAGCAGAAGCATGGGTTGCGCGAGTTGTCCCATGATCTGCTGGTCAGCCTGCAGAAAGTGCCGGCGGCGAAGATCAACGAACACCTCAAGCGCCATCGCGGGTTCTGAAAACACCGAAAATCCCCTGTGGGATGTTGTCTTGTGTTTAACCACGCCTCAAATTCGATGATTGCTCCTACCAAATATTAGGAATTTGTCCGTCTTGCCCCGTACCTGCGGCATCGATAACCTCTGGGACGTCGCTGCCAATTCAGCGACCGGGACTGCAAGCCCGCCGATAGTTTGGTAGACGCCTAACGGCACACCTATAATCGCGTCGCTTTATTTGCGACCATCGATTTATGGTAGCTGTGTGCGGGAGACCTTCGGGTCTGCCGGGGTTGTCTACTGACTCGGTCTTGCAGACCCGCACATAGCTGCCACCCATCATCTGCAAGTGATGCTGGCGGCTCCAACTTTCAGTAGGAAATTCGCCATGATTAAAGTTACCCCCAATCCCCCCGAAGACTCTGCGCAATCAGCTACGAGCGCAGCTCACTTCATCCCCAAAACATTCATCCGTCACCACATCCAGCTGCGCGCACTGTTGCTGCACGCAGAGCCCTGGTTCTGTGCCCGCGATATCGGACGATTGATGGGTGTGGACATAAATGGAAGACAAGTACTCAAGCTTGATGAGGATCAGAAGCAACTGATGTGTTTGTCCGGAAATGATGACCTGCAAGAGACCTTGATGCTGAGTGAGTCGGGCGTATACGCGATGTTGGTGTATCACTATTGCCCGGAAAACCGCCATTTACGACGTTGGCTGACACACGACGTGGTTCCGATGCTGCGGGAAGATGCGGGGTCCATTTCGAATCAAGCGCCGCATATGCGGGCGATGGAATGGGCGGGCGGAACGCTGCGACTGCTGCATTGGCGCAAGGAACCTTGGGTGCGTCTACGGGATATGCCGGGTTTGTTGCCTGCAAGTTACAGCGGCGTCTGACAGATCGCTTCGCGGGCAAGCCCGCTCCCACAGGGATTAGGTAACACCTGTGGGAACGGGTTTTTGGTCAGGCTCGCCGGGCTATGGCCGATGCCGAACTGGCGGCCAACTGACGGCACATTTGGCCTCAAGCGCCATCGCGGGTTCTGAAAACACTGCAAATCCCTTGTGGGAGTGAGCCTGCTCGCGATAGCGATTAATCATTCAGCATCGATGTCGACTGGTACTCCGCTATCGCGAGCAGGCTCGCTCCCACAGGGGATTTGCGGTGTTTCAGGCTTTGCCATTCCCTTCCAGCTGCCCCAACGGCACGCGCTTCTCGATGGCGCTCGACAGCACAATCGAGGTCTTGCTGAACCCGAACTTTGCGATCCGGTTGATCAACTCTTCCAGCTCCGGCATCGAACCTACCGCCGCTTGCATGATCAGGCACGGATCACCCGTGACTCTGTGGCATTCAGTTAGCTGTGGGATTTTGATCAGATCGTCGTAGGCCTTCTGGTTGCCGTGCTGGTTCAAACGCAGTTCGATCACGCACTGGATCGGCAACCCCAGCTTGGCCATGTCGACTTTCGCCTGGTAACCGGTAATCACCCCGCTGGCTTCGAGCTTGGCCACGCGCTCGGCCACGGCCGGGGCGGACAGGTTGACCTTGCGCGCCAGGTCGGCGTAGGACGCACGACCGTTTTCCAGCAGGGCGCTGAGGAGCATGCGGTCGTATTTATCCATCGTCGAATTCCTGAAAATTGGCTGACTTTCGAAATCACGGTTTATAGCGCCGATCTCCGTGATTTGAAAAGTGTACCGGCGCTATAAACAGGTTTTGTAACTTATTTTACGCCGCTGGCCTTTCTAGAATAGCTGTTCACATTTTCCTGTCGTCGAGCTGCCCATGCGCCGTTTCCCGTTACCGTTGATCGCCGCTTTCTTCGCCCTGTACGTAATCTGGGGCTCGACCTATCTGGTGATTCGCATCGGTGTGGAGTACTGGCCGCCGTTGCTGCTCGCCGGTATCCGTTTCGTGATCGCCGGGACGCTGATGTACGCTTTCCTGCGCTGGCGCGGGGCACCGGCACCGACCTGGGCGCAGTGGAAAGCCGCCGGGATCATCGGGATTTTGCTGCTCGCTTGCGGTAACGGCGGGGTCAGCGTGGCCGAGCACATGGGTGTGGCGTCCGGTGTGGCGGCATTGGCGGTGGCGACGGTGCCGCTGTTTACCTTGCTTTGCGGCTATTTCTGGGGCGCGCGAAATACCCGTCTCGAATGGGCCGGGATTGTGCTCGGGCTGATCGGCATTGCCATGCTCAACCTCGGGTCCAACCTGCAATCGAGCCCGTTGGGTGCGCTGTTGTTGGTGTTCGCGGCGGCTTCCTGGGCCTTTGGTTCAGTGTGGAGCAAACACTTGCCGCTGCCTCAGGGCGCCATGGCCAGTGCCGTGGAAATGCTGGTCGGCGGCGTGGTGCTGCTGATCGGCAGTGCGCTGAGCGGCGAGCATCTGCAAGCCATGCCGCCAATCGAAGGCTGGGCAGCCTTGGCCTATTTGACCTTCTTCGGTTCGATCATCGCCTTCAACGCCTACATGTACCTGTTGAAAAACGTACGTCCGGCAGCGGCGACCAGTTATGCCTACGTCAACCCGGCGGTCGCGGTGTTGCTGGGGATTGTGTTTGTCGGTGAGACCATCGGCATCGAAGAAGGGTTGGCGATGATGGTGATCATTAGTGCGGTGGTGCTGATCGGTCTGCCGCAGTGGCGCCGGGCTCCGCAAAGACCGGCTGCCGTGGTGCAGACAGAATCGAGCGTGAATTAGGGTAAACTGCGCGCCATTGCATCTTGTTTTGCACACTTGTTTTGAAAAACCCGCGCTGAATTTTCCTACGGTAATCCCATGACTTTCGCCACCCTTGGCCTGATCGAACCCTTGCTGCGCTCTCTCGAGACGCTCGGCTACCAGACCCCGACGCCGGTTCAGGCGCAAGCCATTCCGGCGGTGCTGGCCGGTCGCGACCTGATGGCCGCCGCCCAGACCGGCACCGGCAAGACCGCCGGTTTCGCGCTGCCGCTCCTGCAATTGCTGGCCATGGAAGGGCCGAAAGTCACCGCCAACTCGGTCCGCGCGCTGATCCTGGTGCCGACCCGCGAACTGGCCGAACAGGTTCACGAAGCCGTGCGTCAGTACGCCGAGAACCTGCCGCTGAGCACTTATGCGGTGTACGGCGGTGTCAGCATCAACCCGCAAATGATGAAGCTGCGCAAAGGCGTCGATCTGTTGGTGGCGACGCCGGGTCGTTTGCTCGACCTATTCCGTCAGAACGCCCTCAAGTTCAACCAGCTGCAAACCCTGGTACTGGACGAAGCCGATCGCATGCTCGACCTGGGATTTTCCGAGGAGCTGGGGAACATTTACAAGGCGCTGCCGAAGAAACGTCAGACGCTGTTGTTCTCCGCGACCTTCTCCGACGCGATCCGCACCCTCGCCGGGCAAATGCTCAACGATCCGCTGAGCATCGAAGTCAGCCCGCGCAACGTCGCCGCCAACACCGTTAAACAGTGGGTGGTGACGGTGGACAAGAAGCGCAAGCCGGAGCTGTTCATTCACTTGCTGCGCAAGGGCAAGTGGAAGCAGGTGCTGGTGTTCGCCAAGACCCGCAATGGCGTGGACGCGCTGGTGGAAAAACTTCAGGGCCTGGGCATCAACGCCGACGGCATCCACGGCGACAAGCCTCAAGCCACCCGCCAGCGTGCGCTGGACCGGTTCAAGGCCAGTGAAGTGCAGATTCTTGTGGCCACTGACGTTGCCGCCCGTGGTCTGGATATCGAAGACCTGCCGTTGGTAGTCAACTTCGACCTGCCGATCGTGGCGGAGGACTACATTCACCGTATCGGTCGTACCGGCCGTGCGGGCGCTACCGGGCAGGCCATTTCGCTGGTCTGTGCCGATGAAGTGAATCTGCTGTCGGCCATCGAGACGTTGACCCGTCAGACATTGCCGCGGCAGATGGAACATGATTTCGAACCTGAGCACCGGGTGCCGGATACCGATGCCAGCGGTCAGGTGGTGAAGAAGCCGAAAAAACCGAAGAAGCCGAAGACCTCCGGAGGCGGTAAACGCAACCTGGGCAAATGGGTTGAGAGCGGGGATGCTTCGGCGCCGGAGCCTTCGATCAAGCCTGTGCGCAAGGTGCCGGTGTTTAACACTGGGCCGCGTAAGAAGAAGCCTTGATGGTGGGATTGGCTTGAGAACCGTCCCCTCACCCTAACCCTCTCGCCAGAGGGGCGAGGGGACTAACCGTGGGTTTCTTTGAATATTCTGCGACCTGAGATATCGAGTCGAACTCATGATTTGAAAGGCTTGGAGATCTGCTCCCTTTCCCCCTCTCCCCTGTGGGGAGAGGGCTGGGGTGAGGGGTGGATCTTGAAGGCTGTCGAAGTACGTATGGCCAACAAATCACGCCCCTCGCTTCAACCACTCCACCATCCCCAACCCCGCCGCGCGCCCACTGGCGAAACACGCGGTCAGCAGATAGCCGCCGGTCGGCGCTTCCCAATCGAGCATTTCCCCCGCGCAGAACACGCCAGGCAATTGCTTGAGCATCAGCCGTTCATCCATCGACTCGAACATCACACCACCGGCGCTGCTGATGGCTTCATCCAGTGGACGGGTTTTGACCAGCGTCAGGGGCAGTGCCTTGATCGCCCGGGCCAGCAATGCCGGATCAGCAAAGCTTTCGGCCGGTGTGAGTTCGCGCAACAGCGCCGCTTTCACCCCATCAATCCCGAGCTGACTGTGCAGGTGTTTGGACATGGAACGGGAGCCGCGCGGTTTGCTCAGCGCAGCCTGGACTTTATCCACAGGCCGGCCCGGCAGCAGGTCGAGATGAATGGTCGCCGAGCCGTGCGCGTTGATAGCTTCACGGATCGGCGCCGAGAGGGCGTAGATCAAACTGCCTTCAATCCCGGTCGCGGTGATCACGCATTCGCCCAAGCGAGGCACGTCGTCATTGAGGCCGATGGCGATGTTTTTCAGCGGCGCACCGGCGAATTTGCTGACCATCAGGTCGCTCCAGGCCTGCACCTCGAAACCGCAATTACTCGGTTGCAGCGGCATCAATCCTACGCCGCGCTGTTCCAGTGGCAGCATCCAGGCACCGTCCGAACCGAGGCGTGACCAGCTGCCGCCGCCGAGGGCCAGCAAGGTGGCGTCGGACTTGATGGTTTTTTCGCCCTCAGGGCTGTCGATGCGCAATCCACCGGTGTCATCCCAGCCGAGCCAGCGGTGGCGGGTGTGGATAACAACGCCGGCGTCTCGCAGGCGTTTGAGCCAGGCGCGCAACAGGGGCGCGGCTTTCATGTCGGTCGGAAACACCCGGCCGGAGCTGCCGACAAAGGTTTCGATACCCAGGTCATGAATCCATTGGCACAACGCATCCGCGCCGAATGAGCGGAGCAGCGGGGCAATTTGCGGGGCACGTTCGGCGTAGCGCGAGAGAAACGCCGGATAGGTTTCGGAGTGGGTGATGTTCATGCCGCCGACACCGGCCAGCAGGAATTTTCGCCCCACCGAAGGCATGCCGTCGTACAGGTCGACTTTGATCCCGGCCTGGCTCAACACTTCGGCCGCCATCAGGCCGGCGGGGCCGCCGCCGATGATGGCGACGTGGGAAGGGGAGGAGGTCGAGGGCTGGGTCATGGAATGCGCTGCGGTATGGCGGAATAAGCCGCGCATTCTATCAGCACAGATTCATGTGGGAGCGGGCTTGCTCGCGAATGCAATTTAACGATCAACATTGATGTCGGCTGACACGCCGCTTTCGCGAGCAAGCCCGCTCCCACAAGGGGTTGTCGGTATTTTCGAAGGTGGTTAAAAAACAATCACCGAGTTGCAGGCTAAGTACCGCATGGCCTGCAGACCCTTTCACTCAGGTTATCCACAGGCAGTTCCACAGGCATTGTGGGTAAAGACTCACACCTCAATGACAACCTGATGACTGCCAGACCCGTTGCGCGCTGTGATGGAGGATGCCGTGGCGGCGCGCCAAAGCCTTGCGGTCCTTGCTGTAGCCGCCGCCAATCACCCCGACCACCGGAATATCCCGCCCCAGGCAATGGCGCATCACGCTTTCATCGCGAGCGGCAACGCCTTCATCGGTCAGCTTCAGGTAACCGAGTACGTCGTCCTTATGCACATCGACCCCGGCGTCGTACAACACCAGGTCCGGTTGGTAGAGCGGCAGCAAATAATTCAGCGCGTCGTCCACCACTTTCAGGTAATCGGCATCGCCCATGCCTTTGGGCAGCGGGATGTCCCAGTCGCTTTCGGCCTTGCGTGCAGGAAAATTCTTTTCGCAGTGCAGGGAAACGGTCACCGCGTCCGGGGTGTTGTGCAGAATCCGTGCAGTCCCGTCGCCCTGGTGCACGTCGCAATCGAAGATCAGCACCCGATTCACACGGCCGCTTTCCAACAGAAAATGGCTGATCACCGCCAGGTCATTGAAGATGCAGAAACCCGCCGGATAGTCGTAATGCGCGTGATGGGTGCCGCCGGCCAGATGACAGGCCAGCCCGTGTTCCAGCGCCTGTTCCGCCGCCAGCAACGAACCGCCGACTGCGCGCACGGTGCGCCGGGCCAGCGCTTCGCTCCAGGGCAGGCCGAGGCGCCGCTGGTCTTCGCGGGACAACTCGCCGCTCATGTAGCGTTCGATATAGGCAGCGTCATGGGCGAGGGCGAGAATCTCCGGGGGGCAGAGTTCCGGACGCAGCAGGTCAACGTCCCGGGTCAGGCCGCTGTCCACCAGGTGATCGCGCAGCAGGCGAAACTTGTCCATGGGGAAGCGGTGATCGGCCGGGAATTCAGGGCTGTAGTCTTCGTGGTAGATCAGCGGCAGCGGCATAACGAATTCAGGTAGGAATGAGTGAAGGATCCTACCAGCGTTGTAGACTTGCGGCATGGAAAGGGGAAGAGACGATGGAGCCGATACTGGAACTCGAGAGCGCGCGACTGTTGTTGCGGCAGTGGCGCGATGAGGATTTGCCGGAGTTTGCGGCGATGTGTGCCGATCCACAGGTCATGCGTTATTTTCCGGCGCCGTTGAGTCGCCTGGAAAGTGCTTCGCTGATCGGACGGATTCGCGGGCATTTTGCCGAGCATGGCTTTGGCCTCTGGGCGCTGGAGCGCAAGGACACCGGGGCATTCATCGGTTTCACCGGCCTCGGTGTGGTCGGTTTCGACGCGCCGTTCACCCCGGCGACCGAAATCGGCTGGCGCCTGTCGCGCGAGCATTGGGGCCTGGGTTATGCCAGTGAAGCGGCTTGGACCGCTCTGCGCTGCGGCTTTGATCGGTTGGCGCTGCAAGAAGTCGTGTCGTTTACCGCCAAAGACAACCTGCCTTCGGAAAAAGTCATGCAGGCCATCGGCATGCACCATGATTCAGCCGATGATTTCGAACACCCCAAGCTCGCGGCCGATCATCCCCTGCGTCACCATGTGCTGTACCGCATCACCCGTGAACAATGGCTGCAAACCTTGCATGGATAAGCAGGCACGGACGTTTACAATGGCCCCCATGGGCCCTGGCCATAAACTGAATCGACCGCCGCAGCCAAGACTGCGCGGCATGCTTTGTGTGAGGAGAGTCTGAATGAGCCAAGTGTTGGATGATCTGGTCGACTTGCTGACCCTGGAACCGATCGAAGAAAACCTGTTCCGTGGCCGCAGTCAGGACCTGGGTTTTCGCCAGTTGTTCGGCGGTCAGGTGATCGGTCAGTCCTTGTCGGCGGCCAGTCAGACGGTCGAAGAGACGCGCCATGTGCATTCGATGCACGGTTATTTTCTGCGTCCGGGCGATTCCGCATTGCCCGTGGTGTATCAGGTTGACCGGGTGCGTGATGGCGGCAGTTTCAGCACGCGCCGGGTGACGGCGATTCAGAAGGGCAACCCGATCTTCACCTGCAGTGCCTCGTTCCAGTACGACGAAAAAGGCTTCGAGCACCAGGCCGAAATGCCGACCGTGGTCGGCCCGGAAAACCTGCCCTCGGAACTGGAACTCACCCAACAGCGCGCGCACCTGATTCCCGAGCACATGCGCGAAAAATTTCTGTGCCCCAAACCGATCGAATTCCGACCGATCACCGAGAAAGATCCCTACAACCCGCAACCGTCCGATCCGGTGAAGTACGTCTGGTTTCGCGCCGACGGTGCCTTGGCGGACTCTCCGGCGCTGCACAAATACCTGCTGGCCTACGCCTCGGACTTCGGTCTGCTGACCACCTCGATGCAGCCCCATGGCAAATCGGTCTGGCAGAAAGACATGCAAGTCGCCAGCCTCGACCACTCGCTGTGGTTCCATGCGGACCTGCGCGCCGATGACTGGTTGCTGTACGCAATGGACAGCCCATGGGCCGGCAACTCTCGCGGCTTCACCCGAGGCAGCGTGTTCAACCGTGCCGGGCAACTGGTGGCGTCGGTGACGCAGGAAGGCTTGATCCGTCACCGCAAGGATTGGGCATGAGCCTGGCCGAGGTGCGGCACTGGGTGTTCGACATGGACGGCACCCTGACGGTGGCCGTGCATGACTTCGCGGCGATCCGCGTGGCCTTGGCGATCCCGGCCGAAGACGACATCCTGACCCACCTCGCCGCGCTGCCGGCCGATGAAGCGGCCGCCAAACATGCCTGGTTGCTGGAGCACGAACGCGATTTGGCGTTGGGCTCGAAAGCGGCGCCGGGTGCGGTGGAGCTGGTGCGTGAGTTGGCCGGGCGCGGTTATCGCCTGGGCATCCTGACGCGCAATGCCCGAGAACTGGCGCACGTGACACTGGAGGCGATCGGCCTGGCGGACTGCTTTGCGGTGGAGGATGTGCTGGGGCGTGATGAAGCGCCGCCTAAACCACATCCCGGTGGTTTGCTGAAACTGGCCGAGGCCTGGAAGGTGCCGGCGAGCGAGATGGTGATGGTCGGTGATTACCGCTTTGATCTGGATTGCGGTCGGGCGGCAGGGGCGCGCACGGTGTTGGTGAATTTGCCGGATAATCCCTGGCCTGAATTGACGGATTGGCATGCGGTGGATTGTGGGGTGTTGCGGGAAATGCTCTCGGCTTGAGGGCCCCTTCGCGGGCAAGCCCGCTCCCACAGGATTGTGTGTCGACAGGATAATTCAGGTACGACACCTACCTGTGGGAGCGGGCTTGCCCGCGATGGCGTCAGGCCAGACACCACAAGCTCACTGACCAAACAACACCTTCTGCCCCTCCGGCGACGTCAACATCTCATCCCCGTTATGCCCGACTCCGGGCACTTCAATCAGCCGCTGATTGACCCCTTTCGGGTTGCGGCGCAGCACGTAATTGAAAAAATTCCGCCCGCGAACCAGACGATTAGCACCTTGCGCTTCAGCCTCACAACCCTTGTCCAGCGCCGGATGCTGCGGGTCGGTGTCTTGTTGCCCAAGCAGATAAGTCACGTCCCGTTTGACGTAATTGCCTTCAATTTGTGGTGCCGTTTGCCCACTGGCATAAACGGGTAAATCCGTCAGCCCGTACTTCCAGCGATTGAAACCGGGACATGCCGCATGGTTGAACGCCACCGGCCGCTGCTCGTTGAAGTACGCATAGGACGAAGGATTGGCGACGACGTAGCGAAGCTTCACGCCGGCGGCCGTCAGGGCCGGTTGCTCACGCGCCAGCAGCGCATAGCGCTGGACCACCTGACCGCCACCGGAGTGCCCGGCGATGATGATTTGCTTCACATCCGGAAATTGCCGGCGGTCGCCGACCCTCTCGATGATTTGATCGAGGGCCGCGAAGGAACTCAGCGCAAAAGGAGCGGTGGATAAACCTCCGGCCATCCAGTCATTGCCCTGCCAGCGCAATACCGTGTCAGCCACCGGATGCAGCGCGATGTCGGTTTCGTTGAGAAATTGCGGGGCAATCACCAGGGTGCTTGCACTTTGCCCGGCCAGTTCCGCCGCGTGCTCGGCGCTCTGGCGATAGGTTTCAGCGTTGCGCAGCCGACCATGGATGATGATCAGCACGCGTTCGATTTTCGCCGGCGCCGGCGCCGGGCCGAGGCTCACCGCCATCTCGCCTTCTTTCAACAACAATCGCCCGGGGCTGAGTT
The DNA here is from genome assembly GCF_003151075.1 of Pseudomonas sp. 31-12. Lineage (NCBI taxonomy): Bacteria > Pseudomonadati > Pseudomonadota > Gammaproteobacteria > Pseudomonadales > Pseudomonadaceae > Pseudomonas > Pseudomonas sp. 31-12. The sequence goes on along the minus strand of NZ_CP029482.1, from coordinate 6,031,408 downwards.
CCTTGACGCCATGCTCCGCAGCCTGGGTGCTTGCGCACGTGAACAACACAATCAACAGCCAATTTTTCATTTACAGGTTTTTCGCCGCAAAGGTATCGCACTGGCCCACCTGGCCTTGCGCAAATCCGGTTTTGAACCAGCGCACCCTTTGCGCTGATGTGCCATGGGTAAACGAGTCGGGTACCACGCGGCCCTGACCCTGTTGCTGCAGACGGTCATCGCCGATGGCGTTGGCCGCATTCAAGGCTTCTTCGATGTCACCCGGTTCCAGCCAGTTCAGACGCTGCTGCGCGTTGTTGGCCCAGACACCGGCCAGGCAATCGGCCTGCAACTCCTGGCGCACCAACAAACCGCCATCACCTTCCATCTGCCGGCCTTGCTGGCGGGCCGTCTGAATTTTCGCGGAGACGCCGAGCAATGTCTGAACATGGTGTCCGACTTCGTGAGCGATCACGTAGGCCTGAGCGAAGTCACCGGCCGCTGAAAAGCGTTGCGACATTTCCTGGAAAAAAGCCATGTCCAGGTAGACCTTCTGGTCGGCCGGGCAATAGAACGGCCCGGTCGCCGATGTCGCCAGGCCGCATGCCGAATTCACCCGGTTGCTGAACAGCACCAGCGTCGGGTTTTTATACTGCCGACCGGCCTGCTGGAAAATCTGGCCCCAGGTATCTTCGGTATCGCCGAGAATCGAGCGCACGAATTCGGCGCCTTCATCATTGGCCGGCGGCGCCTTACGGCTCTGGTTGGTGGCCGGGGCCGATTGTTCGGTCATTTGCCCGGTCAGTTCGCCGAGGATTTGCATCGGATCCTGGCCGGTGAGCCAGCCGATTCCCACAATCAGGACGATCGCGGTCAGGCTCAGGCCTTTGCCGCCACCGAAACGCATCCCGCCGCCACCGCCGCCGACACTATCACCACGGGCGTCGACCACGTTGTCGCTGCGTCGGCCTTTTTTCCATAGCATGTGGGAATCCTCTGATTGTCCGTGGTGATGAGTGTTGCTGGAGTGTCGGGGCAGCGCCAGTCCGGCTGTCCGGCTTTTTCGCACTGGCCGTTATTCTTGCAGACTGTAGGAACATGGATCACCCATCGAATTCCGTCAGGGGGCGGGTTTTTATCGAGCAGGCGAGTCGCTGCGTCTATCGAGCATCGGGTTCCAGATTTCGCATTACACGGTTCATCTTCTAGAATCAGGCAAATTGTAGGTGGAACCTCCCATGGCCGGCAGTCAGATCGAACGTGTCTTCAACGTGCTCGAAAGTCTCACCAGTGATCCTCGCGGTCTACCGATGCAGCTACTAGCGGAGCAGCTCGACATCCCTAAAAGCGCCACTCACCGTCTGCTCGCCGAGCTGATCCGGCTGGGGTATGTGCGGCAAAATCCGGAAAACTTGCGGTATCACTTGTCCACCAAACTGGTGGCTATGGGGTTTCGTTACCTGTCAGGCAGCGGTGCAGATATCGTTCAGCCCGTACTGGATCGCCTAGCCCAGGAAACCGGGGAGCTGGTGCGTCTTGGGGTGATTGAAGGTGAGCGGCAGGTCTGGATCGCCAAGTCTCAGGGCGCCCGTTCCGGCCTGCGTTATGACCCGGAAATGGGCCGCGATGCGCCGTTGTTCTATACCGCGTCGGGCCATGCGTGGCTGGCGTGCATGAGCGATGCCGAGGCGTTGTCACTGGTGGAACGCCAGGGCGGCGAGCGGCCAAAAGACCTCGGGCCGAATGCGCCGCGTTCCAACATTGAATTGCTCGAACGCTTGCGTCTGGCGCGGGAGCAGGGCTACGCCTGGGTCGAGGAAAGCTCGGCGGTGGGCACCTCGGCGATTGCGGCGGTGGTGCGGCACCCGAGCGAGGGGCGAGTGATCGGCGTGCTGAGTATCGCCGGGCCGAGTGCGCGGATGCCGGGGGCGCGGTTGCATGAGTTGGCGCCGCTGCTGGTGAGGTATACCGAGGAATTGGCGGCGGCGAGTCTGGCGTCGGAGTTGTTCAGTTAACCTCGGTGCGCCGCCAGCCTATTGTGGGAGCGGGCTTGCTCGCGAAAGCGGTGGGTCAGTCAACTTGGATTTGTCTGGCATACCGCTTTCGCGAGCAAGCCCGCTCCCACAGTGGACTTTTGTAGGTCGCAAAACCGTGCGATGTTCGAACACTTTCGGCCTATGCTTGTGTTGGAATCTGGAACCAGGTTCTAAATTGTTTGAACTCGCCGTCCGCGACACGTTTCACTTCGCAAGGGATAACCATGACAGCCAGCACTCCGCTCTCCGGCGTAAACCAGCCCTTCAAAGGGATCCTGCTGATTGTCGTTGCGACGTTCCTGTTCTCCAGCCATGACGCTTTTTCGAAATACCTCTCGGGCTTCTATCCGATCGTGATGGTGGTCTGGGCTCGTTATGTGGTTCACACCCTACTGATGGCCGGGATTTTTCTGCCGCAATCCGGGCTGCGCGTCCTACGGACCAAACGGCCGATGCTGCAGTTGGTGAGGGCGTTGTGCCTGTTGGGCACCAGTCTGTTTTTTACCACCGGCCTGCAGTACATCCCCTTGGCCGAAGCGACGGCGGTCAACTTTCTTGCACCGGTGCTGGTGACCGCGTTGTCGGTGCCGCTGCTGGGTGAGCGTGTCACCCGTGGCCAATGGATTGCGGTGATTTGCGGGTTTGTCGGCGTGTTGATCATCGTTCATCCCGGCGGCGACCTGTTCACGCCAGCGGTGTTGCTGCCGCTCTGTTCGGCGCTGTTTTTCTGCTTCTATCAACTGCTCACCCGCAAGCTCAGCAACATCGACAGCCCGACCACCAGCAACTTTTTCGCCGGCCTGTGCAACACCCTGGTGATGAGCGCGCTGGTGCCGTTCTTCTGGCAAGTGCCGACCCTTGGGCATGGCTTCATGATGGTGGCGCTGGGGACCTGCGGGATGACCGCGCATCTGTTTCTGACCCAGGCCTTCCGCCACGCCGCGCCCGCGTTGTTGGCGCCGTTCGGTTATTGCCAGATTGTGTTTGCCGGTCTGCTGGGTTGGCTGCTGTTCTCCCACACACCGACCCTGACCACGGTGATCGGGATCGCGGTGATTTGCTGCAGCGGGTTGGCGGCGGCGTGGCAGCAGAGTCGTCGGTAAAACGGTGAACGAGCGGTGGGAGCGGGCCTTTGTGGCGAGGGGACTTGTCCCCGTTGGGTCGCGAAGCGGCCCCAATTTCTGAATTCAAGTTGTATCTGATACACCGAGAATTCAGATTTTGGGACTGCTGCGCAGTCCAACGGGGACAAGTCCCCTCGCCACAAAGACTCGCTCCCACAGGGGAATTGCGTCGGAGTTTTACTCGGTGACGGTAGGAATCTTGCGCGGCGACATGAAGTACATCCAGATCAGGGCAATGAAGTACATCGCCGGAATCAGGGTGAACAGCACGGTGTAGTTGTTGTTAGTGACGGTCAGGATGTGGCCGACCAACTGGGTCATGAACATCCCGCCGATGGCGGCGCACATGCCGCCGAAGCCGAATACCGTACTCATCATGTGTTTAGGCGTGTAGTCCATCACCAGGCTCCAGATGTTCGCGGTCCAGGCCTGGTGCGCGCCGATGGCCAGGGAAATGGCGAACACCGCGACCCACAGACTGCTCGAACCCGCCGCCATGATCACGCCGACGATGCAGCAGGCGAACAGGAACATGGACAACAGTCGCGCCTTGATCGGGTTCATGCCGCGGCCGATCATGAACGAAGAGAGGATCCCGCCGCCAACGCTGCCGAAGTCGGCGGTCAGGTAGATGATGATCAGTGGGATGCCCATCTGGGTCACGTTGATCCCCAGGTTGTATTGCTGATTGAGAAACGGCGGCAGCCAGTACAGGTAGAACCAGAACACCGGCGCAGTCATGGAGTAGGCGAGGGCAAAGGCCCAGGTGCCCCGCATGCGCAGGATTTTCGAGAACGGGACGCGGGCCTGTTCCGGCTCGACTTCTTTTTGGATGTAGTCCAGTTCCGATTGTTTGACGCTCGGATGATCTTCCGGGTTGAAGTACTTCAAACCCCAGAACAGCAACCAGATCCCGCCCAGTGACGCCATGCACAGGAACGCGGCTTGCCAGCCCCATACGTGCAGGATCAGCGGCAGCAGCATCGGTGTGAACATCGCGCCGACGTTGGTGCCGGCGTTGAAGATGCCGGTGGCCACGGCGCGTTCGCCGGCCGGGAACCACAAACGCGTGGTTTTCACGCAAGCCGGGTAGTTGGCGGCTTCCGTCAGCCCGAGGATAAATCGGCAAACCATGAAGCCGACCGCCGAAGTGGCCAGGCCGTGGGCGCCGGTCGCCAGGCTCCAGAGCAACACCGCGCAGAAGAACACGCGTTTCACGCCGACCCGGTCGATCAGCCGGCCTTGCAGCACGAAACCGATGGCGTAGCCGACCTGAAACCAGAAGTTGATGTTGGCGTAGTCCATCGCCGTCCAGCTCATTTCCTTGGCGAGGATGGGCTGCATGACGCCCAGTGCCGCGCGGTCGATGTAGTTGAGCGTGGTGGCGAAAAACACCAGCGCCAGCATGCCCCAACGGGTTTTGCCGACCGCCATGGCGCCGCGAATCTTGTCGCCGATGCCGCCGCTGGCAGGAGTCATGGAGGAACGCTCCACGGGAGAGCTTTGAGAAGGAGTCATGTAGGCCACCGATTATTTTTATGTGGTGTTCTGAGTCTTTGGTTACCGAGACCGATGTGTGTGACCGGGCTCAATGTGTCGTCGATGTTGGGCAGTGGACGAAAAATCGTCAATTCGCCAAAGGGCATTGTGTTCGATAATCGCACGCAAAACTAACTGGGTAGTACACTTTGAATTGCTCATTAAACAACCCCGACCAATAATTCGCTCACTCTTTTAAAAGCGGCGCAAATTCCCTGTAGCCGAAGCCTCCACCGGGAGCCGAAATATGCAGCGTTCCATTGCCACCGTTTCCTTGAGCGGTACCCTGCCGGAAAAACTCGAAGCCATTGCCGCCGCCGGTTTCGACGGGGTGGAGATTTTCGAAAACGACCTTCTCTACTACGACGGCAGCCCGCGGGAAATTAAACAGATGTGCGCCGATCTCGGGATCGCGATCACGCTGTTCCAGCCGTTCCGCGACTTCGAAGGCTGCCGCCGCGACCGTTTGTCTCGCAATCTGGAACGGGCCGAGCGCAAGTTCGACCTGATGCAGGAGCTGGGCACCGACCTGGTGCTGGTGTGCAGCAACGCGTCCGCCGACTCCGTCGGTGATGAACACATCCTCATCGATGACCTGCGCCTGTTGGCCGAACACGCCGGCGCACGCGGGTTGCGGATCGGCTACGAAGCATTGGCCTGGGGCCGGCATGTGAACACTTGGCAACAGGTGTGGAACATCGTCCGTCAGGCCGATCATCCAAGCCTCGGTGTGCTGCTGGACAGCTTTCACACGCTGTCGCTCAAGGGTGATCCGAGTGCGATCGCCGAGATTCCCGGTGACAAGATCTTCTTCGTGCAGATGGCCGACGCGCCGATCCTGGCGATGGATGTGCTGGAATGGAGTCGGCATTTCCGCTGCTTCCCGGGCCAGGGCGAATTCGATTTGCCGGGCTTCCTGGCACCCATCATCAAGAGTGGTTACACCGGGCCGCTGTCGCTGGAAATCTTCAATGATGGTTTCCGCGCCGCACCGCCTCGGGCCAATGCCGCCGACGGTTTGCGCTCGTTGCTGTATCTGGAGGAGAAAACCCGTCAGCGTCTGGCGCAGGAAGCGGCACCGTCGACCCATCCCGACATTCTGTTCGAGACGCCCAAAGCCAGCGGATACAACGGCATCGAGTTTCTCGAATTTGCAGTGGACGAAAGCCTTGGCGCCAAGCTCACCCATTGGCTGGAGCGCCTGGGTTTCGTCAAGGCCGGGCAACATCGCTCCAAGAGCGTGAGCCTGCTGCGCCAGGGCGATATCAACCTGGTCCTCAATTGCGAGCCTTACTCGTTTGCCCACAGCTTTTTCGAAGCCCACGGCCCTTCGCTGTGCGCCACCGCCGTGCGGGTCAAGGACAGCGCGAGTGCGCTGGCTCGAGCCGTGGCCTATAAAGGTCAACCGTATCGCGGATTGGTCGGCCCCAATGAACTTGAGCTGGCCGCCGTGCGCGCTCCGGACGGCAGCCTGATCTATCTGGTGGATCAGGAAGCTGATGTCTACGGCACCGACTTCAATCTGCAACCAGCCACGGTGACCGGTGGCGGCCTCAAGCGCATCGACCACATGGCGATGGCGCTGCCGGCCGACAGCCTCGACAGTTGGGTGCTGTTCTACAAGAGCCTGCTGGATTTCGAAGCCGACGACGAAGTGGTGCTGCCCGATCCGTACGGTCTGGTGAAGAGCCGGGCGTTGCGCAGTCGCGACAGTTCGATTCGCTTGCCGCTGAACATTTCCGAGAACCGCAACACCGCGATCTCACACGCGCTGTCGAGTTATCGCGGCTCCGGTGTGCATCACATTGCGTTTGATTGCGATGACATCTTTGCCGAAGTCAGTCGTGCGAAAGAGGCGGGCGTGCCGCTGCTGGATATCCCGCTCAATTACTACGACGACCTTGCTGCACGATTCGACTTCGATGACGAATTCCTCAGCGAACTGGCGTATTTCAACGTTCTTTATGACCGTGATGCCCAGGGCGGTGAGCTGTTCCACGTTTATACCGAGCCGTTTGAAGGGCGGTTCTTCTTCGAAATCATCCAGCGCAAAAATGGCTACGCCGGTTACGGCGCGGCTAACGTGGCGGTGCGCCTGGCGGCCATGGCCAAATCCCGAAGCGGTGCCGTACGTCAGGCAAAGTTGTAGGAAAATCGTAAACACGGCGACAAACCGTCGCCGCGCGGCTTCCTTCACTGTGCGGCGCGGCCCATAATCGCCAGCCTGTGCAGTGATGGCCGTGAGCCCGCAATGACGATAACTTCAGAACTCTCCGCAGCGCCCGCCGAACCCATTGCCGAGCCGCGCAAGAGTCGCAAGAACAACCCGGAAAAGACCCGCGAGAACATTCTTCAAGAGGCAATTGTCGAGTTCGTCCAGCAAGGGCTTTCCGGTGCTCGCGTCGACGCGATCGCCGAGCGCATCCACACCTCCAAACGCATGATCTATTACTACTTCGGCAGTAAGGAGCAGCTCTACGTCGAGGTGCTGGAGAAACTCTACGGCGATATCCGCAATACGGAAAACCACCTGCACCTGGCCGAACTGGCCCCGGTGGAGGCGATCCGGCGGTTGGTGGAGTTCACCTTCGATCACCATGATCGCAATGTCGATTTCGTGCGCATCGTCAGCATCGAGAACATTCACAACGCTGAATACGTGAAGCGCTCCGACGCGATCAAGGCGATGAACAACACCATCCTTGACTCACTGGGCGTGATTTTGCGTCGCGGGGCCGAAGAGGGCGTGTTCCGTTCAGGGCTTGAGCCGCTGGATGTGCATTTGCTGATCAGCTCGTTCTGCTTTTATCGCGTGTCGAACCGCCACACCTTCGGTGAGATCTTTCAGATCGACTTGCCGGATGAAAGCATCAAGCAGCGGCATCGGGAGATGATCTGCGAGTCGGTCTTGCGATACCTGCAGGCCTGACCTGTGGCGAGGGGGATCGCCCCGTTGGGCTGCGACGCAGCCCTCATACTTTCTACCTTAGCCATTCATGCTCTGAAAATGCGCCAACATCCGCTGCGCATCCGGCACCACGCCACTGAACAATTCAAACGCCTTCACCGCCTGAAACACCGCCATGTTGCCGCCATCCAGCGTACGACAACCCAAGGCGCGGGCGTTGCGTAGCAACTCGGTTTCCAGCGGAAAATAAACAATCTCCGCCACCCACAATTCAGCCCGAAGCAACTCCACCGGCACCGGCATGCCCGGCAGTTTTTTCATGCCCATGGGCGTGGTGTTCACTAACCCATTCGCTTGGCCCAACGTGCTCGGCAAATCATGCCCCGCCACGGCCCGGCCAGCGCCGAAGTGTTGATTGAGGTTGTCCGCCAAGGCTTGAGCGCGGCTGATCTCCACATCAAAAATACTCAGCAGCTGTACGCCTTCGCTCAGCAGCGCGTGGGCCACCGCTGCACCTGCGCCGCCAGCGCCCATCTGGACCACACGCTCGCGGGCAACGTCCTTCAATCCACGGCGAAAACCCTCGGCAAATCCCAAACAATCGGTGTTGTGGCCGATGCGTTTACCGTCCTTCAGCACCACCGTATTCACCGCCCCGATGCCGCGAGCTTCCGGCGACAATTCGTCGAGCAGCGGGATGATCGCTTGCTTGCACGGGAAGGTGATGTTCAAACCGGTGAAGTTCATTCGCTCGGCGGCCATCAGCAGGTCGGGCAGGGCGCTGCTATCGAGTTTCAGCTGATCGAGGTCGATCAAGCGATAGAGATAACGCAAACCCTGGGCATGACCTTCATGCTCGTGCAGCGCCGGGGTACGGGAAGCCTGGATGCCGGCGCCGATCAGCCCGGCCAATACCGCGTTGTTCTGAGTCACGGCGTTCACCCCTTCAAACGTTGGCTGAAATAATCCAGCGCCAGGCGATAACCGTGGCTGCCGAAACCGGCCATCACCGCAGTGGCAATGGCTGAAACGAAGGAGTGATGCCGGAAGGGCTCGCGGGCGTGGACGTTGGACAAGTGGACTTCGACCACCGGCAATTCGCTGGCGATCAAGGCATCGCGGATCGCCACTGACGTGTGTGTCCAGGCCGCCGGGTTGATCACGATCCCGGCGCAACGGCCGCGGGCTGTGTGAATCCAGTCGAGCAATTCGCCTTCGTGATTGGTCTGGCGAAACTCCACGGCCAGGCCGAACTCTTCGGCGGCGCGTCCGCACAGCGCCGAAATGTCGGCCAGGGTTTCGTGGCCGTACGTCGCCGGTTCGCGAGTGCCGAGCAGGTTCAGATTCGGGCCGTTGAGCACCAGAACGATAGGGGACATCGAAGTCTCTCCACTTATTATTTTTGGAATGGGCTGGGGTATTCAGCCTGTGGAGATAAATTGTACTAGCTGGTTAGTTCGGTCAATTGAAGAGCGCTTTCATTCAGGTTTTGTGTGCGGTGATCGGACAGTCCCAATGCTTTAACGCGGCAAATGTTCAACCAGAAAATCGATGAATGCCCGCAGTCTCAGCGGCATATGGCGACTCTGTGGATAGAGCAGGGTAAACGGCCGGGAGCGTCCGCCATAAGGTTTGAGCACTTCGACCAACGAACCATTGGCCAGCTCGTTTTCGACGATGAAGCGGTAGGTTTGAAACAGCCCCGCGCCGTGTTTGGCCAAAGTCACGCCGCCGAGCACATCGTCAGAACAACTGAAGCTGCCCTCGGCAAGAATCTCCTGCGGTGCGCCGTTGTCGTTGAACAGCCAGGCAATGCGCCGGCCGCTGCTGGGCAGTTCGTACTGAATGCATTCGTGCTGCGCAAGATCGTCCAGGCTTTGCGGGACACCTGCGCGCTTCAGGTACTCGGGACTGGCAATCATCACCAGCTCGGCGTCCTCAAGGTGCCGGGCAATGAGACCGGAATCCGGAATCGCCCGCACGCGGATCGCCATGTCATAGCCTTCGCCGACGAAATCGATGTTGCGATTGCTGATGTGCGACTCGACTTTCACGTCTGGAAACCGCGCCCGGAATGCCGGCAACAACGGCAAGATCCGGTGGTGCGCATACGTCGTGGGAATACTGATACGCAGTGTGCCGGACGGTTGCTGCTGCTGGCCCATGACCTCGCGCTGAGCCTCCACCAGCTGAGCCAGCGCCTGACGGCATTCCTCGTAATAGCGCCGGCCACTGTCGGTCAGCTTGACGCTGCGGGTGGTGCGCGCAAACAGCCGCACGCCGAGGCGTTCTTCCATGCGCGACACCGAACGGCTCACGGCGGCCGGTGTTACGCCGGCCACCAACGCGGCCGCTGTAAAGCTGCCGGCCTCGGCCGCGAGGCAAAACAGTTCGATGCTGCCCAGCTGAAGATCGTCGAATACTCGCTGCATGATTGATGACACCACGGATCAAATGAGGGACTGCGCCACTGTAGATGAAATCGACGAAGCGGTGCTTTACTTGACCGGCGTCTCAATTGATTACCGGACAGGAGCAGCATCATGCCTTTCGTCAGCGTACGCATCACCCGTGACGGCGTCACCCGGGAGCAGAAAGCCCAGGTCATCGCCGAAATTACCGACACCCTGAAACGCGTCCTCGGCAAGCCGCCGGAGCTGACCCACATCGTGATCGAGGAAGTCGATACTGATAACTGGGGGTACGCGGGCATCACCACCACCGAGTATCGAAAAAACCAGCCGGGATGATTGTGTGCCAAGCCAGGAAAGCCGTTCTCGTGACGGCTTTTTTGTGGGCACGAGGAAAGGATTGCTTACTATTTTGCGCAGTTATCCACCGGCTCAAGGCGAGGCTTGGCGCTAGTCTCAGAGGCATAAAGGCAATTTGGCGCAGAGCCAATTGTCGGATTTTCCAGGGAGTGTCGAGTCTGTGGACTCATTAACCTAACGGATGGGTTAGCATGCGATTATTCAGCTACAAAGGATTTTCAATGGTGATCATGCTGCGCGATGAACACTGTCCGCCGCACGCGCATGTAGACGCCGGAAGCTGGAGTGCACGCTTCAAATTCTGCTTTTGGCACAACAGTGTCGAGCTGTGGGATGTGGTTCCTCATTTAAACCGGCCACCTGTGGCAGTGCTGGAAGGGTTGCGGCACGCACTTGGACAGCCCGCCCACCTGCGACGCGCCCGGGCCATCTGGTGGGACAAGCTACAAACGGTCTGTCTCGATCATCAGAAATGGGACTGGCAGACCAGCGAAGTCGTGGTGGTAAAAAGGATTGCGAGTACGACCTGGATGATTGGCTCGGCTTGCTATGAACCCGAGACGAACAAGACCCTGCTGGCGCTGATCGGTGTTCCGGAGGGGGTGGAGATCCAACTATGAAAACGATACAGGCAGGAATGCTGGCCGATCGGCCCGTCACCGAGGCCGTGCTGGATGAAGCCATCCAGCGCGGGCAAGTGCGCCAAAAAAGCGGATTGCAGGCGATTTCGGTGAGGTTTATGGAACCTTGTCTGGCGGTCAGCTTTACTGATGGCAGTGGCGTGCTGCTGCCTGTGCAGCACTACCCGGAATTTGATGATTTCGACATCGAGGATTTCGTAGATCTGAAAGTCGGCTTTTCCGGAACCGCCCTGTGCCATGTTGGCAAGGATCTGCACGTGTCCATCGCCGGGATGATTTCGGCGAGCAAGCCTTTGATGGACATGGCAGCCTCGGTCATCGCCTCGCGCAATGGTCGCCAAAGCAGCTCCGCCAAAGCCGAGGCTGCGCGGGCTAATGGCCGTAAAGGCGGGCGTCCGCGCAAGGCAGAGGTCACCGAATGAGCACCCACAAAAAAGCCGTCGTACAGACGGCTGTTTTGTAGGGGAGGGCTGCAATTAACGACGCGTCAGCAACACCCCGGATTCCATGTGATGTGTCCACGGAAACTGGTCGAACATCGCGCACTGGGTGATGCGATGGGTGTCGTGCAACTGGGCGATGTTGGCTGCCAGGGTTTCCGGGTTGCAGGAGATGTAGAGGATGTTGTCGAAGCGCCGGGTCAGCTCGCAGGTGTCCGGGTCCATGCCGGCGCGAGGCGGATCGACGAAGACGCTACCGAACTCGTAGCTCTTCAGGTCGATGCCGTGCAGGCGACGGAACGGACGAACTTCGTTCAAGGCTTCGGTCAGCTCTTCCGCGGATAAACGCACCAGGGTGACGTTATCCACAGCGTTTTCGCTGAGGTTGCTCAGTGCGGCGTTGACCGACGTCTTGCTGATTTCGGTGGCGAGCACTTTGCGTACGCGGGTCGCCAGCGGCAGGGTGAAGTTGCCGTTGCCGCAATACAGCTCCAGCAAATCGTCCGGGCGATCGCCGAGTGCGTCGTAAGCCCAGTTGAGCATCTTCTGGTTCACGGTGCCGTTGGGCTGGGTGAAGGCGCCTTCAGGCTGGCGATAGCTGAACGTGCGACCACCGACGTCCAGTTTCTCGACCACGTAATCCTGGCCAATCACTTCGCGTTTGCCTTTCGAGCGACCGATAACGCTGACGTTCAGGTCGGCGGCCAGTTTCGTCGCCGCCGCGTGCCAGTGTTCGTCCAGCGGGCGGTGATAGCAGAGCGTGATCATCGCATCGCCGGCCAGGGTGGTGAGGAACTCCACCTGAAACAGCTTGTGGCTCAGTGCCGCACTGGCCTTCCACGCCGCCTTGAGCTGCGGCATTAGTTCATTGATGCGCAGGCTGGCGATCGGGAACTCTTCGATCAGGATCGGTGTGCGTTTGTCTTCCTGGGAAAACATCGCGTAATGCCGATCGCCGCCTTCGCGCCACAGGCGGAACTCGGCACGCAGGCGGAAATTTTTCAGCGGCGAGTCAAACACCGCAGGTTCCGGTGCATCGAACGGGGCCAGCAGGTCGCGCAGGCGCGTGACCTTTTCTTCGAGCTGGACGGCGTAAGCCTGGGAATCAAAAGTCATGCGTTGAACCAACCCAACTTGATCACGAACAGAATCGAAAGAATCACCAGCGCCGGGTTCAGCTCACGGCCGCGGCCGGACAGCAACTTGATCGCGGTCCAGGAGATGAAACCGAAGGCGATGCCGTTGGCGATGGAATACGTGAATGGCATGGCCAGCGTAGTGACCACGACCGGTGCGGCAACGGTGATGTCGTCCCAGTCTATTTCGGCCAGGCCGGATGTCATCAACACCGCGACGAACAGCAGCGCCGGGGCGGTGGCGAATGCCGGAACGCTGGCGGCCAATGGCGAGAAGAACAGCGCCAGCAGGAACAGAATCGCCACCACGACGGCGGTCAGGCCGGTGCGGCCACCGGCACTCACGCCGGCGGCGGATTCGATGTAGCTGGTGGTGGTCGATGTACCGAGCAATGAACCGGCCATGGCCGCGGTACTGTCGGCGATCAGGGCGCGGCCCATTTTCGGCATGTGGCCGTCCTTGCCCATCAGGCCGGCGCGCTTGGCGACGCCGATCAGTGTGCCGGAGTTGTCGAACAGGTCGACGAACAGGAAAGCGAAAATCACGCTGACCAGACCGATGTCCAGCGCACCCTTGATGTCCAGTTGCAGGAAGGTCGGGGCCAGGGACGGTGGCATCGACATCACGCCGCCAAACGGCGTGAAGCCCAATGCGATGGACGCGATAGTCACGACCAGAATACCGATCAGCACCGCGCCGCGTATGGCCAGCGCTTCGAGGGCGACGATCAGGGCAAAACCGAGGGTCGCGAGAATCGGTGCCGGCTGCTTGAGGTCACCGAGGCCGACCATGGTCGCCGGGTTGCTGACCACGATGCCAGCGTTATGCAGGGCGATCAGTGCCAGGAACAGGCCGATACCGGCCGCGATGGCCGAGCGCAGCGGCAGCGGGATGCTGTTGATGATCCATTCGCGGATGCGGAAGATCGACAGCAGGAAAAACAGCACCGCCGAGATGAACACCGCCCCCAGCGCCACTTGCCAGGTGTGGCCCATGTGCAGGACCACGGTGTAGGTGAAGAAGGCGTTCAGGCCCATGCCCGGCGCAAGCGCGATCGGGTAGTTGGCGATCAGGCCCATGGTCGTCGAGCCGATGGCGGCTGCCAGACAGGTCGCGACAAACACCGCGCCCTTGTCCATGCCGGTCTCGCCGAGGATGCTCGGGTTGACGAACAGGATGTAGGCCATGGCCAAGAAGGTCGTGACGCCCGCCAGAATCTCGGTCCGCACGTTGGTGTTGTGTGCCTTGAGTTGAAACAGCCTTTCCAGCATGTCTGCTCCCCGTGGCGCGCCCGGCGCCGTGAATGTATCGACCTCAACAGCAAAGCACAGACCGTTGAAGGCGCCTGGTAATTTTCTGCGGGTCGGAAAAAGCCGCGCATCATACCAGCAGCGTGGGGCTGTGGCTGCTTATGGCTGCGATCGTCGCCGATGTTTTGCGCTAAAGCGAAGTGCGCCATACTGCGCGCTGGTTCTGGGGGGCGATATGTATTGCATTAAAAAGTGTGGGGTTGCGGTGATTGGCGTCGCGATGGCGTTGTGGCTCGGGGCGCAAACGGCCTCGGCGGCGATGGCGTCTGCGTTGACTCAGGTGAAAGTGATCAAGGTCGAATCGCAGGGCTGTGGTCTTGAAAATATTGTCGAGAAACAGGAGCAGACGAGCTGCGACCACAGTGGTCCAAGCATCAAGGTCTACGTTCTGGAGATTGGCTACGGTAGCCTTAGTCCGCACGTTGCGCTGGATGGTTTTGAAGTGGACGGCAACCGGACGTCGGTGTGTGCCTATCAAACCGGCAACCTGAAGGAGTGCGCGCCCGGAGAAAAAACCGTCGGCAATCTGTATATCTTCAATCTTGCAGGCAAGCAGGACGGCATCTTTACCTTCAGCAACACCTCCATCAACGCGCCCCGCAACACGATGTCGACACAGCTTTACATCAAGTAACGGCAGCGCTCGAACAAGGGGCAGGAAAGCTGACTACGCTTTAAAGATCATTCTGTGGACCGCGCCCATGACCTTTAGAGCTTTGATTACCCTCGCCGAGGGCATCGACGACCTGCAAACCGTCACCCTGATCGATGTACTGCGCCGCGCCAAGGTTGAAGTGGTGGTGGCAAGCATTGAGGGGCGACGCATGATCACTTGTTCTCGCGGTACCCGCCTGACCGCCGATGCGATGCTGGTGGATTTGCTGGCTCAGCCGTTCGACCTTCTCGTATTGCCTGGAGGAGAGGTGGGTTCACAGCACCTCGCCGCGCATCAGCCCCTGCAACAGTTGATCAAGGACCAGGCCGCCGCCGGGCGTCTGTTCGCCGGCATCGGTGAATCCCCCGCGCTGGCCTTGCAAGCCTTCGGCGTCTTGCGACAGCGGCGCATGACCTGCCTGCCATCGGCCAGCCATCAACTGTCGGGTTGTAATTTCATTGACCAGCCCGTGGTGGTCGACGGCAACTGCATCACCGCGCAGGGATCGGGTGCGGCCCTGCAGTTTGCCCTGACGCTGGTGGAGCAACTCTGCGGTAAAGCCACGCGAGCTGCCGTGGCGGCGGAGTTGGTTGTTTGAAAAACGTCAGGCGTGAATGGCGATGGGTTGGATAAACGGTTGCTCACGGTGCTCCGCTTGCCAGAGATCGTAATCGGTCTGAACACCTAACCACATCCGCGCCTTGCCAATCC
The DNA here is from genome assembly GCF_003151075.1 of Pseudomonas sp. 31-12. Classification (NCBI taxonomy): domain Bacteria; kingdom Pseudomonadati; phylum Pseudomonadota; class Gammaproteobacteria; order Pseudomonadales; family Pseudomonadaceae; genus Pseudomonas; species Pseudomonas sp. 31-12. Next base: position 6,016,157 of record NZ_CP029482.1, on the reverse strand, counting down.
CGGCTCCTCGCTCCAGACGCGCTGCCAAATCCGGCAGCGCTGCGCGGTCCATGAACTGAAGCATGCGAGACAGACGTTTTGCCTGTTCTGTGCGAGTGTGCATTGACCTTTGTTTACCCTTTTCCACGCCCATCAATTCCCTTGAACGCTCATCCCACCCCGAAGTCGTACCCCTTATGACGGCGGTTTGCCAAAACGCCGCGAACGTACGACCAACCGTGAGGTGTTTATGAGTGCGACCACTCCCGAGGCAGCGCAGCCGTCCTTCGTCCGTCATCCGTTACGCCTGACGCTCAACGGTCAGGAGCGACAGCTCGACGTCTTGCCGTGGACCACGTTGCTGGATCTGCTGCGTGAGCAGTTGGACCTGATCGGCACAAAAAAAGGCTGCGATCACGGACAGTGCGGCGCCTGCACGGTGTTGCTCAACGGCAAACGGGTGAACGCTTGCCTGACGCTGGCGGTGATGTGCAACGGTGCAGAGCTGATCACCATTGAGGGGTTGGCGACTGGCGACGAATTGCACCCCATGCAGCAAGCCTTCATCAAACACGATGCCTTTCAGTGTGGCTATTGCACACCGGGGCAGATCTGCTCGGCGGTCGGCCTGGTCAATGAAGGGCGGGCGCAAACCACGGCAGACATTCAAGAACTGATGAGCGGCAACCTCTGCCGTTGCGGTGCCTACAATAATATTCGCGACGCCATCAAAGAGGTGCTTCCCGCCTGCCGCCAACCTGAGCAGGGGGAAGATCAATGAATCCTTTCCACTACAGCAAACCCGATTCGGTACAGGCTGCCGTGCATCTGGCCGGCCCGGCATCGCATTTCATCGCCGGCGGTACGAACCTGCTGGATTTGATGAAGGAAAATGTCACCCGTCCAGAACACTTGATCGACATTACCGGGCTGCCCTTGCGCGATGTCACTGAAACGGCCCAAGGGACGCTGATGATCGGTGCACTGGTCAGCAATGCCGAACTGGCGTGGCACCCGTTGATCGAACAGCGCTACCCGCTGTTGTCCCAGGCGATTCTGGCCGGCGCGTCACCACAACTGCGCAATATGGCCAGCACCGGCGGCAACCTGCTGCAACGCACGCGCTGCTATTACTTCTATGACGCTGGCGTGCCATGCAACAAGCGGGAACCCGGTAGCGGTTGTCCGGCGCGGGACGGGCTGAACCGGATTCATGCGATCTTCGGCGCCAGTGAATCGTGCGTCGCTACCCACCCCTCAGACATGTGTGTGGCCTTGGCCGCACTGGAGGCCGTGGTTCACGTGCAAGGCCCCAGCGGCGCGCGAACCATCGAGTTCGCTGATTTCCACCGTCTGCCGGGCGATGCTCCCGAACGTGACAACCAACTCGCCGACGATGAACTGATCACCGCTATCGAATTACCCGCCACCGGTTTTGCCGAACACAGCCATTACCTGAAAATTCGTGATCGCGCGTCATATGCCTTTGCATTGGTTTCGGTCGCCGCAGCGCTCGATTTGTCCGGACCGATCATTCGCAAGGCGCGATTGGCCCTTGGCGGCGTGGCGCATAAACCCTGGCGTGACAGGGCCGTGGAAGACTGGCTGGTTGGCAAAGAGGTCAGCCGCGAAACCTTCGCCGCCGCCGCCGATGCTTTGCTGCAAAACGCCGAGCCGCTCGAACACAACGCGTTCAAAGTGAAACTGGCGCGCCGGGCAATCGTGCGCGCACTGAGCGATGCCGCGCAGGGAGGGCAAGCCCGATGAACACTTACACTCAACCCATGGGGCAGCCGCTTGACCGGGTCGACGGCCAGCTCAAAGTGACGGGACAGGCGCGCTACGCCGGCGAGTTTCCCGAGGACGGCCTGCTTCACGGCAGTGTTGTTTCCAGCACCATCGCTTGCGGACGGGTGATTCGTATTGATGCATCGAAGGCCTTGGCGTTGCCCGGGGTCGTAGCAGTGATCGATCACAGCAACCGCCCGAAGATCGCCAGCTACGACAAAGACTATGACGACGCCGACTCGGCCGACGGTTCACCGTTCCGGCCTTTGTATAACGATCAGGTCCTGTACAGCGGGCAACCGCTGGCACTGGTTGTCGCGGACAACCTTGAGCTGGCGCGCCATGCCGGTTCATTGATCAGGATTGAATACGAAACCGACGACCATCAGACCGATCTGTTATCGCTGCAAGGCGAAGCCCATCCGGCACCCGCAGAATTGCCCAAGTCGCGTGGGAACTTTCAGGCTGAGTTCGCCGGCGCAGCCATGAGCCTGGACCTGAACTACAGTACCCCGATCGAGCATCACAATCCTATGGAGCCGCACGCCAGCACGGTGCTCTATCAGGCCGACGGCAGCTTGCACGTCCATGACAAGACCCAAGGCCCGCAGAACTGTCAGTCGTATGTGCAAAAGGTGTTCGGGCTTGAGAAAGAGCAGGTCAGAATCTTCGCCGCGTATGTCGGCGGTGCATTCGGTTCGGGCTTGCGTCCGCAGTATCAACTGCCTTTGGCAGTCATGGCGGCGCTGCAACTCAAGCGCTCGGTGCGGGTGACGTTGACTCGGCAGCAGATGTTCACCTTCGGCTATCGCCCCCGCACCCTGCAGCGTTTGCAATTAGGCGCCGCTGCCAATGGCCGTCTGCTTGCCGTCGCCCACACCGCCATTGGCCAGACTTCGCGTTTTGAGGATTTCACCGAGCATGTGGTGGAGTGGAGCGGCATGCTCTATCACTGCGACAACGTGCAATTGGCCTACAAACTGGTGCCGCTGGATGTGTTCACGCCGCTCGACATGCGAGCGCCGGGCGCGGCGTTGGGGCTGATTGGCCTTGAATGCGCGATGGACGAACTGGCCTGTGCGTTGGCAATCGATCCGGTGCAGTTGCGTTTGATCAACTACGCCGAGCGCAATCAGAACGAAGACAAGCCGTACTCCAGTAAAGAGTTGCGCGAATGTTATGCCCAGGGGGCCAGGCGTTTTGGCTGGGATAGGCGCGATCCCGAACCGCGCAGCATGCGCCAGGGGCGGCAGTTGGTGGGCTGGGGCATGGCCGGTGGAGTGTGGGAGGCGATGCAACAGAAGGCCAGTGCCAAGGCTTCGCTCGATCACAATGGCCAGTTGACCGTCAGCAGCGCCACCACCGACATCGGTACCGGGACTTACACGGTCATGACGCAAATCGCTGCGCAGGCATCAGGCGTTTCTGTAGATCATGTCACTTTTGTCCTCGGTGATTCTTCATTGCCGACTGCGCCGTTGCAGGGCGGATCATTCACCGTGTCATCAGTCGGCACTGCCGTTCAGCAGGCCTGTGAGGCGTTAAAGGAAAAATTGCTCGCCGTGGCGCGGCAGACTTCGCCTGCGTTCGCAGGCGTGACCGCGGAACAAGCTGTTTTTGAAGACGGACATCTTTCGTTTGATGATGCACGACTAAAACTGGCCGACCTGGTTCGGAACTGTGGCGAAGAAACGATCGAGGCCCAGGTCGACGCCGAACCGGAGAAGAAGCGCGAAGCCTACGCCACCGCTACCCATTCAGCCGTGTTCGTCGAAGTGCTGGTCGATGAGGCGCTGGGCACGGTGAAGGTTAACCGTGTCGTCAGCGCGATTGCGGCGGGTCGAGTGGTTAATCCGAAAATGGCTCGCAGCCAGATTCTCGGGGGCGTGGTGTGGGGTATTGGGATGGCATTGCATGAGGAGACGCAAACCGACCATGCGCTGGGGCGTCACATGAACCACAGCCTGGCCGAGTACCACATCCCGGTCAATGCCGATATCGGCGAAATAGACGTGCTTTTTGTCGAAGAACACGACGAGATCGTCAACGCTCTCGGCTCAAAGGGTGTTGGCGAAATCGGCATTGTCGGGGTCGCGGCGGCCGTGGCCAATGCCATCTACCACGCCACCGGCAAGCGGGTGCGGGACTTTCCCATCACCCTCGACAAGCTGCTTTAGACCTTGGCTTCTTCCAACGGTACATGCATGCGGTCGCGGTTGGCCAGGGTCGGGAACAGTTTGATCCACGCCCCGGTCACCACCAATGTGCCAATACCGCCCATGACCACCGCCGGCACGGTGCCGAACCAATGGGCGGTGAGGCCGGATTCAAACTCGCCCAACTGGTTCGACGCGCCGATAAACAGACCGTTGACGGCGCTGACCCTGCCGCGCATTTCGTCCGGGGTTTCCAATTGCACGAAGGAGGCGCGGATCACCATGCTGATCATGTCCGCCGCGCCCAACACCACCAGCACGGCCAGGGAAAACCAGAACGAAGTCGAGAGGCCAAACGCGATGGTCGCGACGCCGAACACACCGACGGCGGTGAACATCACCCGCCCGACTTTGCGCTCCACGGCAAATCGCGCCAGGTACAGGGACATCAACAGCGCACCGACTGCCGGGGCGGAACGCAACAGGCCCAAGCCCCATGGGCCGGTCAACAGGATGTCCTTGGCGAACACCGGCAGCAACGCTGTCGCACCGCCGAGCAATACCGCGAACAGATCCAGGGAGATCGCCCCGAGAATGTCCGGGCGGCTGCGAATGAAGCGGATGCCCGCGAGCAACGAGTCCAGGGTCGCTTTGCCCTTGTTCAGCGGCGTTTGTCGGGCGGGCAGATTGAGCATCAACAGGCAGGCAATGATGTAGAGGATCACCGTCGGGCCATACACCCAGACACTACCGAAGGCATAGAGCAAACCGCCCAGGGCCGGGGCGACGATGGTGGCCGATTGCTGGGCCGACTGCGCGGCGGCGACTGCGCGGGGAAACAGCGCGCTGGGCACGATGCTCGGTAGCAAGGCTTGGGTGGTCGGCATCTCGAAAGAGCGCGCAGCACCCAGCAGGAACGCGAGGATGAAGATCATTTCCCGGGTGACATGGTCGGTCGCGCTGCCAATGGCCAGTGAAAGAGCGATCAACGCCTGCAGGGACTGACAGATCGCCGCAACCTTGCGCCGGTCATAGCGGTCCGCGACATGTCCGGTATGCAGCATGAACAGCACCCGCGGGGCAAATTCCACCAGCCCCACCAAGCCCAGGTCCAGCACATTGCCGGTCAGTTGATACAGATTCCAGCCGATAGCCACGGTGAGCATCTGAAAACCACTGGCGGTAAACACCCGAGCCAGCCAGAACGCGATAAAAGGGCGGTGATGACGTAGCAGCAAGGGCGCGTGGCTGGGCATCTGAAGGCAGTTCTTGAGCGAGGGGAGGGTCGAGATTATCACCAACCTGTAACCAGAAGTTGCAGGATGGGCAAATTTAGTTAGCTAGACACCGATCTCATAAAATTGCCTCGGACCTATTGTGGCGAGGGGGCTTGCCCCCGTTGGGCTGCGAAGCGGCCCCATTTTCTGGCATCTCATGGCAACTGGTAGACCGCATCAGCCGATCTTGCGGCCGCTGCGCGGCCCAACGGGGGCAAGCCCCCTCGCCACAGGATGTTCGCTCCCACGGGTAATGTGTTTCAGTTCATGAGCAGAGCTATGAGGCAACCTGTCACGCGTCAAAAGACCACACCGTCCATCGTCAAAAATCGGACTACTCTTTCAACCATTGCTTGATCCAGATCAAGACCCTTGTGGAAATGATCCGGCGGCCAGATGGCCAGACTCCCTACGTTGTGATGTTTGTAAAAAAAGAACGAATGCTAATTCGCCACACTCCATATCCGTGGGGGCAGTGGGTGCAGGCCGCAAGCCTTCAGCCGGTATTACCTGACAGAGGAAGACTTATGTTCGGTTTGGAGGCGCTTGATCTCGCCCGAATTCAGTTCGCGTTCACCATCTCATTCCACATCCTGTTCCCGGCCATCACCATTGGCCTGGCGAGTTACCTGGCGGTGCTCGAAGGTCTGTGGCTGAAGACGAACAACGACACTTACCGCGATCTTTACCATTTCTGGTCGAAGATCTTTGCCGTCAACTTCGGCATGGGCGTGGTGTCCGGGTTGGTCATGGCCTATCAGTTCGGCACCAACTGGAGCCGCTTCTCGGATTTCGCCGGTTCCGTGACAGGGCCGTTGCTGACGTACGAGGTACTGACAGCGTTCTTCCTTGAGGCCGGTTTCCTTGGCGTCATGCTGTTCGGCTGGAACAAGGTCGGGCGCAACCTGCACTTCTTCGCCACGGTTATGGTCGCCATCGGCACGCTGATCTCGACCTTCTGGATTCTTGCTTCAAACAGCTGGATGCAGACCCCGCAAGGTTTCGAAATCATCAATGGCCAGGTCATTCCCACCGACTGGTTCGCCGTGATCTTCAACCCGTCATTCCCCTACCGCCTGATGCACATGGCCACGGCCGCGTTCGTCGCCACCGCTTTCTTCGTCGGCTCCTCGGCGGCCTGGCATTTGCTGCGCGGCAAGGACAATCCGGCGATCCGCACCATGCTCTCGATGGCGATGTGGATGGCCTTGATCGTGGCGCCGATCCAGGCCGTCATCGGTGACTTCCACGGGCTCAACACACTCAAGCACCAGCCGGCAAAAATCGCCGCGATCGAAGGTCACTGGGAAAATCATGGCGATGAGCCAACCCCGCTGATCCTGTTCGGTTGGCCGGACATGAAAGAAGAACGGACCAAATTCGCGGTGGAAATTCCGTACCTTGGCAGCCTGATCCTCACGCACTCCCTGGACAAGCAAGTGCCGGCGCTCAAGGACTTCCCGCCTGAAGACCGGCCGAATTCGACTATCGTGTTCTGGTCGTTCCGGATCATGGTGGGGCTGGGCATGCTGATGATCTTCACCGGACTGTGGAGCCTGTGGCTGCGCAAGAGCGACAAGCTGTACACCTCGCGACCGTTCCTCTATCTGGCGTTGTGGATGGGGCCATCCGGCCTGATCGCGATCCTCGCCGGTTGGTTCACCACTGAAATCGGCCGTCAGCCGTGGGTGGTCTACGGCCTGATGCGCACGGCAGATGCGTCCTCCAATCACAGCTTCTTGCAGATGAGCATCACGCTGATCCTGTTCGTGGTGGTGTATTTCGCGCTGTTCGGTGCCGGTCTGGGCTACATGATGCGCCTGGTGCGCAAAGGGCCGAAGATCGACGAAGGCAAGGAAACGCCCGAAGGTGGTCCAGGCAAGAAACGCACGCCGGCTCGTCCGCTGTCCGCCGCCGACGATGACGCCGACGCTGATAGCAGCCCCAGCCTGACCAAGGAGATTTGAGTCATGGGTATTGATCTTCCGCTGATCTGGGCCGTGATCATCATCTTCGGCATCATGATGTACGTGGTCATGGATGGCTTCGACCTGGGGATCGGGATTCTCTTCCCGTTCATCCCGGGCAAGACCGACCGTGACGTGATGATGAACACCGTCGCTCCCGTCTGGGACGGCAACGAAACCTGGCTGGTACTGGGCGGCGCGGCGTTGTTCGGCGCGTTCCCGCTGGCCTATTCGGTGGTGCTCTCGGCGCTGTACCTGCCGCTGATTTTCATGCTGATCGGGCTGATTTTCCGTGGCGTGGCCTTCGAGTTCCGCTTCAAGGCCAAGGACGACAAGCGTCACCTGTGGGACAAGGCGTTTATCGGTGGATCGATTGCTGCAACCTTCTTTCAGGGGGTGGCGCTGGGCGCATTCATCGATGGGCTGCCGGTGGTCAATCGCCAGTTTGCCGGTGGTTCACTGGACTGGCTGACACCGTTCACCCTGTTCTGCGGCCTCGCGTTGGTGGTGGCTTATGCGCTGCTGGGTTGCACCTGGCTGATTATGAAGACCGAAGGCAAGTTGCAGGAGCAGATGCACGATCTGGCACGGCCATTGGCATTCGTGGTGTTGGCGGTGATCGGTATCGTCAGTATCTGGACCCCGCTGACTCACGCTGAAATCGCCGCTCGCTGGTTCACGCTGCCGAATCTTTTCTGGTTCCTGCCGGTGCCGATTCTGGTGTTGGTGACCATGTACGGTCTGATTCGCGCGGTGGCCCGCAATGCGAATTACACGCCGTTCCTGCTGACCCTTGTGCTGATCTTCCTTGGCTACAGCGGTCTGGGCATCAGCCTGTGGCCCAACATCGTGCCGCCGTCGATCTCGATCTGGGACGCCGCTGCACCGCCGCAAAGCCAGGGCTTCATGCTGGTCGGTACGCTGTTTATCATCCCGTTCATCCTGGGTTATACCTTCTGGAGCTACTACGTGTTCCGCGGCAAGGTGACCCACGAAGACGGTTATCACTAGCGCACACGACAACGGCGCAGGGCCGATTCCTGCGCCGTTTCAGAGGAGGTCACGATGATGGCTGGCAAACATTCCCTTGAGGAAATCAAGGAAGCAGAGAAAAAACCGCTTTGGCAGCGGCTCGGTTGGTTGGCCTTGATCTGGGTCGGTAGCGTGGGGGCCTTGTTTATCGTGGCCAGCCTGATGCGCATGTTCATGAACGCCGCAGGTCTGTCCACGCACTGAGACACTCGACATTCCCATCCCGTTGCCTTGCGGCACGGATTCAAACCCTCCTGTCACGGAGGGTTTTTTTACCTGCGATTACTTGCGGGCTTTGAGAATGACGAATTTCGGCGTAGCCGCTACTTGTTCAACACCGCGGAACAGCCGTGCGAGCTTGCTGTGGTAACCCAGGTGACGGTTGCCGACGATGTACAGCGCACCGCCAACCACCAGGGCTTCGCGCGCCTGCTGGAACATCCGCCAGGCGAGAAAGTCGCCAACGACCTGTTGCTGGTGAAACGGCGGATTGCACAGCACCACGTCCAGCGATTGCGGCTCTTGCCCGGCCAGGCCGTCGTCCGCACGCACGATCACCTCACGGTCACCCAGCGCAGCGCGCCAGTTTTCGCTGGCCGATTGCACCGCCATGAACGACTCGTCCACCAGCGTGTACCGGGCCTCAGGGTTTTGCAGAGCGCTGGCGATTGCCAGTACGCCATTTCCACAACCAAGGTCGGCGACTCGCGCTGTGCCGAGGTTGTTGGGCAAATGTGGGAGAAAGGCTCGCGTACCGATGTCCAGCCCTTCGCGGCAGAACACATTGGCGTGGTTCAGCAGCTCGATCGCCGGTGTGTCGAGTTGATAGCGTGAAGGGTAGGGGGACACGGCCGGGGATTTGGTTTCAGGTGTTGCGATCAGCAGCCGGGCTTTCTTCACTGCCAATGAGGCTTGTACCGGGCCGATGTAGCGCTCCAGCAGATCACCCGCCGCGCGAGGCAGATGCTTGACCATGGCTGCTGCAATCACCTGGGCGCCCGGGGCCAAGTGGTTTTGCAGGCGAATCAGTTGCTCTTCCAGCAAGGCCAGGGTTTTCGGCACGCGGATCAACACACGGTCGAACGGGCCTGTAAATTTTTCGTTGGCCGGTACGATGGGTACGGTGTCGAAGGCCTGGCCGTTGCGGATCAGGTTTTTTTCCAGACCCTGAAAAGCCAGGAACGAGTCGCCGCTGCTGGTCACGAATACTTTTCCTGCCAGGCTCGCGGCCAATGCGCCGAAGCTATCGTTGAGCACCAGCACTCGGGTGTCCGCGGCCGGCTGCTGCTCGGACAGATGATTGAGCAGGTATTCGTCTGCTGCATCGAAAGCTTGCAGCGGTTCGTTCTGCTGTTCTGGCTGACGGATCAGATCGAGTTGGGCGAAGGGCGTTTCGAGCAGGGGCATGAGGCTGGGGGCTCTGGGTAGTCAACAGGTGTGGTGTCCCGCTGCCTGAAGCGTTGTAGCGGGCGGGGCCGTCCGAGTGGACTACGACGTGATGTTTCACTCGTCATCACTCTGGAGGAGCCGCAAATGGTACGTTTTTTTCTTTCGGAATACTCGCGGGTTTTTCCCCTTCGTTTATTCGGACGTACTGCTCAGATCATGCAGGCCCTGGCTGCCGCGATGACCGCCGCGATCTTGTTGTTGACGCCCAGTTTCTGAATCGCATTGTGTATGTGGAAATTTACGGTGCGTTCAGAGAGGTACAGGATCCTGGATATTTCGTATGCCGTCTTTCCGTCGGCTGACAGCTTCAATATCTCGAGTTCGCGTGTCGACAAAACAGGGCACGAATGGGGTATGCGCGAAGGCAGATTTTGAGCGACAAGTCCATGCAGTTGTTGGCTGATAAACATCGCATAGCCCAGGTTTTCATATAGCTCATAGGGCGTGATGGGGCTGTCGCTTCTGGCCAGGCTCAACATGCTGCAGAGCCCTTTGTCGTCGTGAAACGATTGTGACCAGCCATGCTGCAAACCCAGTTTTTTTTGTGCTTGCCACAGTCCTGGTGCTTTCGAGTAGATCTTCTCTTCCCATAGAATTGGCAGCGTTGAACGTTTGCAATGAGCCAGTATCGGATCTTCATCGCTGAAATGACTTTGTGCATATTTCACGTTCCACTCGCTTGGGTAATTGTTGAGATTTACCCTCTCGAAGTGCGGTCCTCGCGAATGTGAGGTTATTGAAAAGGCACAGAATTTAAAGCCAAGATCTTGAACGAGATTAAGTGACATCCCGTATGCAGACTCAACATTCCGTGCGTTCGATATCTGCCTTAATTGTGAATCCTTCCACATTTCCATCGGTTGAACTCCATGTGGGTTTCTCAGGGGGTGCACATTGGATCCGAAATCCAGCACGCTCCGAGTGTAGGACCATTCCTACACTTACGCTGCAATTTTTTTGCTCTTGAAAAGTCCGGAAAATACATAACTGGTTCTTAGCCCGCAAAGGCGAAGTTATATGGGGTTCATCCTTCAATCATTACAATTTAGTTATGTAGTTACTGGTTAGTAGCCATTTTAAAATGCAGAGAGTGCAGGCGAAATAATGGCCTTTTATCTAAAGCCACTACAAATCACCGGTGTTTCCAGCGCTCGATTTGCGGGACACTGGGTCATCTGTTGAATGGAGCACCTCATGACTGCCAGTGCAGAAAAATTCACTCGCCAGACCCTGACCGATGTTCAGCCATTGACCCCCAACCTGTTCACGTTGCGGGCCACCAGAGACCCTGGCTTTCGTTTTCGGGCGGGGCAATTCGCCCGGCTGGGCGTGACGAGAGCCGACGGCAGCACCGTGTGGCGCGCCTATTCAATGGTCTCTTCGCCCTATGACGAATTCCTTGAGTTCTTTTCCATTGTCGTGCCGGGCGGTGAGTTCACCAGTGAACTGAGTCGACTGGAGGTCGGCGATACGCTGCTGGTCGACCGTCAGGCTTTCGGTTACCTGACGCTGGATCGTTTCGTCGATGGACGTGATCTCTGGCTGTTATCCACAGGCACTGGCGTGGCGCCGTTTCTGTCGATCCTGCAGGACTTCGAGGTGTGGGAGAAATTTGAGCGGATCATCCTCGTCTACAGCGTACGTGAGGCCCGCGAGCTGGCTTATCAGGAGCTGATCGCAGGGCTGACGCAACGCGACTATCTGGCGGAATACGCGCACAAGTTGCAGTTCATTGCGACCGTCACGCGTGAACAGCACCCCGGCGCCCTGAACGGGCGAATCACCACGCTGATCGAAAATGGCGAACTGGAGCGGGTGGCAGGCGTCGAGCTTACGTCCGAGCACTCGCGGGTCATGCTCTGCGGCAATCCACAGATGATCGATGACACACGCAAGCTGCTCAAACAGCGCGACATGCACCTGAGCCTCAGTCGACGACCCGGCCAGGTGGCGGTGGAAAACTTCTGGTAAAAAAAACGGCGCCCTGCAGGCGCCGTTTTTCTGCATGCAACCAGCCTTCAGGGCTGATTGTTCTGGGCTTTGAGCAGGTCACGGATCTCGCTCAACAGCTCTTCTTCCTTGGTTGGAACCGGCGGCAAGGTTGGCGCGACGGCCTCTTCGCGTTTCAGACGGTTGATGGCTTTGACGCCCATGAAGATCGCAAAAGCGACGATGATGAAGTCGATCAGGCTCTGGATGAACTTGCCGTAAGCCAGCACCACCGCCGGGATATCGCCGTTGGCTGCCTTGAGGGTAACGGCCAGGTCACTGAAGTCCACCCCACCGATCAACAGGCCGATTGGCGGCATTACCACGTCGCCGACAAACGATGAAACGATCTTGCCGAATGCAGCGCCAATGATGATACCGACGGCCATGTCGACCACGTTACCTTTGACCGCGAAGGCCTTGAACTCACTTATCACGCCCATAGGTTATTTCCTTGTTACAGATGAGGTTGGTGAACGCAGTGTAAATCAGCAAATCCGCTCATGCTCGAAACGCCTTCTTACAATGCCCGTGTTTATCGACACATTTGCAGGCATTTAGTTTTCAAAGTGCCACCAATCGCGCGGGAACTACGCGCTAACAAGCTGATTAGCCACACAATTTTCTGAATCATCGCATTGCGTTCTTTCTATTTATGTTCTGCGGCCAGGGCCTCTAGCCTCTGGGTAGCGCACTTGGAGTGCGCCTTGAAAACAGAGGAACCTGATATGACTTCGACCATTGGCCTCGGGGCTTTTCCCCATCGGCGTACCCTTGGCGTGTTAACCGCCAGCCTGCTGTCCTTCTCCGTCCACGCAGCGACCCTGACCCGCGATAACGGTGCTGCCGTCGGCGACAACCAGAATTCGCAAACCGCCGGTGCCAACGGCCCGGTGCTGCTTCAGGACGTGCAACTGATCCAGAAACTCCAACGCTTTGACCGCGAACGAATTCCCGAGCGCGTCGTGCATGCCCGCGGCACCGGAGCCAACGGCACCTTCACGGTGACGGACGACCTGAGTGACCTGACCAAAGCCAAGGTGTTCTCTGGCGGTCAAAGCACCCCGGTGTTTGTGCGTTTCTCGGCGGTCGTCCATGGCAACCATTCGCCAGAAACCCTGCGTGATCCCCGTGGCTTTGCCACCAAGTTCTACACGGCGGACGGCAACTGGGACCTGGTCGGCAACAATTTCCCGACCTTCTTCATTCGTGATGCCATCAAATTCCCGGACATGGTCCACGCCTTCAAGCCGGACCCGCGTACCAACCTGGACGATGATGCCCGCCGCTTCGATTTCTTCTCTCATGTCCCAGAGGCCACCCGCACCCTGACCGAGTTGTATTCCAATGCCGGTACACCGGCCAGTTATCGGGAAATGGACGGTAACGGTGTTCATGCTTACAAGTTGGTGAATGCCAAGGGTGAAGTTCACTACGTGAAGTTTCACTGGAAAAGTCTGCAGGGGATTAATAACCTCGATCCAAAAGCAGTTACCAATGTTCAAGGTCAAGACTACAGTCATATGACTAATGATTTGGTGTCTCATATTAACAAGGGTAAGTTTCCGAAATGGGACTTGTACGTCCAGGTATTAAATCCTCAAGATTTGTACAAGTTTGATTTCGATCCATTGGACGCCACCAAAATCTGGCCCGGAGTTCCTGAGCGAAAAGTTGGACAAATGGTGTTGAACCGTAACCCGGCAAATGTCTTCCAGGAAACGGAACAAGTTGCCATGGCACCGGCCAATCTTGTTCCAGGTATCGAGCCTTCCGAAGATCGCTTATTACAGGGGCGGGTGTTCTCTTATGCCGATACTCAACTGTATCGCCTGGGCGCGAATGCACTGCAATTGCCGATCAATGCACCCAAGATCGCCGTGAACAACGGTAACCAGGATGGCGCGATGAACATCGGCCACAGCAGCAGCGGTGTGAATTATCAGCCGAGCCGTTTGCTGCCGCGTGACGAGCCGCAAACTGCGCGTTACAGCCAGTCGGTCCTGTCGGGCAGCACGCAGCAAGCGAAAATCCAGCGAGAGCAGAACTTCAAGCAGGCCGGGGATCTGTACCGCTCGTTCAGCAAGAAAGAACGCAAGGACTTGATCGAGAGCTTCGGCGGCTCACTGGCCACCACCGATGACGAGAGCAAGCACATCATCCTGTCCTTCCTTTATAAGGCCGACCCGGAATACGGGAGCGGCGTGACCAAGGTGGCCAAGGGGGATCTGAGCCGGGTCAAGGCACTGGCGGCCAAGCTGGCCGACTGATCGCGTTTGCCTGAGAAGCGGGGCCTCTGACGAGGTCCCGTCAGACCAAGGAGTTTGCCATGCGTTTTTGTCTATCGATGTTTCTGGCGTGCGTGTCGTACAGCGTATTCGGCGGGCCGGCCGAAGATCCCGCAACGCTGAAGGTTCAACTACAGGATTACTACTTCGACGCCGCTCGCCGTGGCGATGTGCCGATGCTCGATACGTTCATTGAGGCCGGTTACTCCCTCGATACCCGCGACAGCAAGGGTTACACCGCGCTGATTCTAGCGGCCTATCACGGCCAGACAGCCGCCGTGGACCGTTTGCTCGCGGCCGGGGCCGATGCCTGCGCTCAGGACCAGCGCGGCAACACCGCCCTGATGGGCGCTATTTTCAAGGGCGAAATCCAGATCGCCAAAACCCTGTTGGCCGCTCATTGCAGTCCCGACCAACGTAACGGCGCCGGCCAGACCGCTGCGATGTACGCCGGCCTGTTCAAACGGGTCGAATTGCTGGATGAGCTCAAGGCCAAGGGCGCCGACCTTAATGCTGAAGATCCGTTGGGCAACAGCGCCGCGCGTCTGGCCAAGGGTGAAATCCGCACAGCGGCGCCGCGCTGATCCGCGTCAGCTGAGCTATCATCGCGGTTTTTGCCGGGAGTTCAGATGGCCAAGGCCAAGCGCATGTACGGCTGCACCGAGTGCGGCTCAACCTTCCCCAAGTGGGCCGGCCAGTGCGGCGAGTGTGGGGCCTGGAACACGTTGACCGAAACCATGGTCGAGAGCGGCGGTGCCGCGCCACCCAGCGGTCGCACCGGCTGGACCGGCCAACAGGCGCAGATCAAGACCCTGGCCGAAGTCAGCGTCGAAGAGATTCCGCGCTTCTCCACCGCGTCCAGCGAGCTCGATCGAGTGTTGGGCGGTGGCCTGGTGGATGGTTCGGTGGTGCTGATCGGCGGTGATCCGGGCATCGGCAAGTCGACCATTCTCCTGCAAACCTTGTGCAACCTCGCCAAAGTCATGCCCGCGCTGTATGTCACCGGCGAAGAATCCCAGCAGCAAGTGGCCATGCGCGCCCGCCGTCTCGGTTTGCCTCAGGACCAGCTGCGGGTGATGACTGAAACCTGCATCGAAACCATCATTGCCACCGCTCGGGTCGAAAAACCCAAGGTCATGGTGATCGACTCGATCCAGACGATCTTTACCGAACAGTTGCAATCGGCACCGGGCGGCGTGTCGCAGGTCCGGGAAAGTGCGGCGTTGCTGGTGCGTTATGCCAAGCAGAGCGGCACCGCGATTTTCCTCGTCGGCCACGTGACAAAAGAAGGCGCCTTGGCCGGACCGCGCGTGCTGGAGCACATGGTCGATACGGTGCTGTATTTCGAAGGCGAATCCGATGGGCGCTTGCGATTGCTGCGTGCGGTGAAAAACCGTTTCGGTGCCGTCAACGAACTGGGCGTGTTCGGCATGACCGACAAGGGCCTGAAAGAAGTCTCCAACCCGTCAGCGATTTTTCTCACCCGTGCCCAGGAAGAAGTCCCGGGCAGTGTGGTCATGGCGACGTGGGAAGGGACGCGGCCGATGCTGGTGGAAGTCCAGGCGCTGGTGGATGACAGCCATCTGGCGAACCCGCGCCGGGTCACGCTGGGGCTGGATCAGAATCGCCTGGCGATGTTGCTGGCGGTGCTGCACCGTCACGGCGGGATTCCGACTCACGACCAGGACGTGTTCCTCAACGTGGTCGGCGGGGTGAAGGTGCTGGAAACGGCCTCCGACCTGGCGTTGATGGCGGCGGTCATGTCCAGTTTGCGCAACCGCCCGCTGCCGCATGATTTGCTGGTGTTTGGCGAGGTTGGGCTGTCGGGCGAAGTACGCCCGGTGCCGAGTGGCCAGGAACGCCTGAAGGAAGCGGCCAAGCACGGCTTCAAACGCGCCATCGTGCCCAAGGGCAATGCGCCCAAGGAAGCGCCGCCGGGGTTGCAGATTATTGCCGTGACCCGCCTGGAACAGGCCCTCGATGCCCTGTTCGAATAACCTTTCAGATAGAACACAAACCTCGTGGGAGCGGGCTTGCTCGCGAAGGCGGACTGACATTCAATAATGATGTTGTCCGACACACCGCCTTCGCGAGCAAGCCCGCTCCCACATATGGATTAGTGTTGGGCTTCAGATTTCGATCAAGGCGCCCAATTCGCGCTCCAGTTCCTCGGGATCTCCCAAGTTCAACTCGATCAACCGCCGCAAGCGTTCAATCGATTCCAGGCTGATGTGCTTGCAGACAAACCCGAGTTGACCATGGTCATCGTGGTTCAACATCACATCCATCTTGATCTCGACATCCTCGGTCAGATGAACATCGACCAGGAAATGCCAGTCTGGATTACCCAGCCACGGCTCGGGCTTCTCGATCAGCAGCCCCTTGAGTGACAGGTCAATCAGCTTCACCGGCCAGATGAATTCCCCCTGGCTCAATTCGGTTTTGGCATCGAACGCAATTCGTTTGAAGCGGCGGCGATCGGCAGGGTGTTCGCTCATGGCGCAATCCTCTGAATGTCCGCTGACTATAGACCCGCCTTGTTAAAGCTTGCCAGCAAAGTGATGGCTCTCGACCTATGTCGGGTATGGCCTTTGCCGTCAGGCGAGCTAAACTCGGGGTGGCTGTCTTTCTTGTCCACTCTGGCTGGAATCATAAAATGAAAAATAATAATAGCCTGCTACGCCATCTACCCTGGCTGCTGCTGGCAATCGTAGGGGCGTGCGCCCTTGGTGTCGTGGCATTGCGCCGAGGTGAGGCGATCAACGCCTTGTGGATTGTGGTCGCGGCCGTGGCCATTTATCTGGTTGCCTACCGCTACTACAGTCTGTTCATCGCCAACAATGTGATGCAACTCGACCCGCGACGGGCCACTCCCGCCGTGCTCAACAATGATGGTCTGGACTACGTCCCTACCAACAAACACATCCTCTTCGGTCACCACTTCGCCGCCATCGCGGGCGCGGGTCCGCTGGTCGGTCCGGTGTTGGCCGCACAGATGGGTTATCTGCCCGGTACGCTGTGGCTGATTGCCGGTGTGGTGCTGGCCGGTGCGGTTCAGGACTTCATGGTCCTGTTCATGTCCACCCGCCGCAACGGCCGTTCCCTGGGCGACATGGTCCGTGAAGAAATGGGCCGTATCCCCGGGACCATTGCGCTGTTCGGCTGCTTCCTGATCATGATCATCATCCTCGCGGTGCTGGCGCTGATCGTCGTGAAAGCCCTGGCCGAAAGCCCATGGGGGATTTTCACGGTAATGGCGACCATCCCGATCGCGATGTTCATGGGCATTTACATGCGCTACATCCGCCCGGGCCGCATTGGTGAAATCTCCGTGGTCGGCGTGTTGCTGCTGCTCGGTTCGATCTGGCTGGGCGGGCAGATTGCCGCTGATCCGGTCTGGGCCAAGGCGTTCAGCTTCACTGGTGTGCAGATTACGTGGATGTTGGTTGGTTACGGTTTCGTGGCCGCCTCGCTGCCGGTCTGGCTTATTCTGGCGCCGCGTGACTACCTGTCGACCTTCCTGAAAATCGGCACCATCGTGGCGCTGGCGATCGGCATTCTGGTCACTATGCCCGAGCTGAAAATGCCGGCATTGACCCAGTTCGTCGACGGCACCGGCCCTGTGTGGAAGGGCGGTCTGTTCCCGTTCCTGTTCATCACCATTGCCTGTGGCGCGGTCTCCGGTTTCCACGCGCTGATCTCCTCCGGCACCACGCCAAAACTGCTGGATAACGAAGTCAACGCCCGTTACATCGGTTACGGCGCCATGCTGATGGAATCCTTCGTGGCCATCATGGCGATGGTCGCTGCTTCGGTGATCGAGCCAGGCGTGTACTTCGCCATGAACAGCCCGGCGGCAGTCGTCGGTGGTGATGTGGTGGCCGTGGCTCAAACCGTCAGCAGTTGGGGCTTTGCAATTACCCCCGAAGCGCTGCAAGCAGTGGCCAAGGACATCGGTGAAACCACTATCCTGGCCCGTGCCGGCGGTGCGCCGACCCTGGCGGTCGGTATTGCGCAGATCCTGCACAGTGTCCTGCCGGGTGAAAACACCATGGCGTTCTGGTACCACTTCGCGATCCTGTTCGAAGCGCTGTTCATCCTGACCGCCGTCGACGCCGGCACCCGTGCCGGACGTTTCATGCTCCAGGACTTGCTCGGCTCCTTCGTGCCGGCGCTGAAACGCACCGAATCCTGGACCGCCAACCTGATCGCAACTGCCGGTTGTGTGGCGATGTGGGGCTGGTTGCTGTACCAGGGCGTGATTGATCCACTGGGCGGCATCAACACGTTGTGGCCATTGTTCGGTATCTCCAACCAGATGCTGGCCGGTATCGCACTGATGCTCGGCACCGTCGTGCTGATCAAAATGAAACGCCAACGCTATGTCTGGGTAACCATGCTGCCAGCGGTCTGGCTTCTGGTCTGCACCACCACCGCGGGCTTCATCAAGCTGTTCGACGCCAACCCGGCGATCGGCTTCCTGTCGCTGGCGAAAAAATACAGCGATGCGCTGGCCAACGGTCAGATCCTCGCCCCGGCCAAGGACATCACTCAAATGCAGCACGTGATTTTCAACGCTTATACCAACGCAACGCTCACCGCGCTGTTCCTGTTCGTGGTCTTCAGCATCCTGTTCTATGCGCTCAAGGTCGGTATTTCCGCCTGGGGCAGCAAAGAACGTACGGATAAAGAAGCACCGTTCCAGGTGCTGCCGGATGCGTAATCGAGGAATGCACGATGTTCAATGACCTGAGTCGCCTCGGTAAATACCTCGGTCAGGCCGCGCGCCTGATGGTCGGCATGCCCGACTACGACAACTACGTCGAGCATATGCAAACCAAACACCCGGACAAACCGGTGATGACTTACGAGATGTTCTTCAGGGAACGTCAGGAAGCGCGTTACGGTGGCAAGGGTGGGCCGAAGTGCTGTTGACCCGGTTGTCGGGTTAACAGCAATCCCTGTGGGAGCTAGCCTGCTAGCGATGGCGGCTGAACATTCAACATCACTGTTGATTGACAGTCCGCCATCGCTAGCAGGCTAGCTCCCACATTTGTTTTTGTGTTGCTTTCTAATTTTGTGAAACAGGAGACTCCCGTTGTCCTCTCCCATCCCCGTCACGATCCTCAGCGGCTTCCTCGGTGCCGGCAAGACCACGCTGCTGCGCCACCTGCTCAAAGCCGAACACGGCCTGAAAATCGCCGTGATCGAGAACGAATTCAGCGACGCCGGTATCGACACCCAGCTGTTGGGCGACGAACCCGTGCAAGTGATGACGCTGTCCAACGGCTGCGTCTGCTGCACCATCCACACCGACCTGACCAAGGCCTTGTACCTGCTGCTCGAACGCCTGGACAGCGGCGAAATCGCCTTCGATCGCCTGGTGATCGAATGCACCGGCCTGGCCGATCCTGCACCGGTCGCACAAACCTTTTTTATCGATGAGGAGCTGCGCGAGCGCTACATTCTCGACGGCATCATCACCCTGGTGGACGCGGCGCATGCCGACACTCACCTGACCCAGACCATCGCCCAGGCACAGATCGGTTTTGCCGACCGCTTGCTGATCAGCAAGCGCGATCTGGTGGACGAAGCGACGTTTACCGCGCTGAGCGAGCGCCTGACCCGCATCAACCGTCACGCGCCGATTCGCGTGGTCGAACACGGCAAGATCGACCTGGCCGAACTGCTCGACGTGCGCGGTTTCAACCTGAATGCCGACCTCGGCGGCATCAGCCTGCGCCCAGTGGGCAAGGCACCGTCCATCGACCGGATTTCCAGCCTGGTGCTGCGCACGGACCAGCCGCTGGATATCGACAAGCTCAGCGAGTTCATGAACCAACTGCTGGAAGACCATGGCAAGCAATTGCTGCGCTACAAAGGCGTGTTGAACATCGTTGGCGAGCCGCGGCGGATGGTGTTTCAAGGGGTACTGAAGTTGTACGGGTTCGACTGGGACACCGAATGGGCGGACGGCGAGGCGCGGGAAAGCGTGATTGTGTTTATTGCCGATGATTTGCCGGAAGAGAAGATTCGAGAAGGGTTTGCGCGGGTGGCTGCGGACTAAAATAAAAGATTTTCAGTGAATCTTATGCCGTCATCGCGAGCAGGCTCGCTCCCACAGGGGAATGCATTCCAAATGTGGGAGCGAGCCTGCTCGCGATAGCGATCTAACCGGCAACACGATTCAGGCTGGATCTTGATCCTGAGTTCAGCAGTGTTTCCTCAAGGTGGTCCAGATGCTGGCTTAGCAGCGTTTCGGCCATGACTGAATCGCCACGCTCCACTGCTTCCAGAACTCCTTGATGTAACTGCCACCCGCAATCACCCTCTACCTGCGCATCAAACTGCGCGATCGCCAACGAAGTCAGCGGCACCAGACTGCCCAGAAAATGCGCCAACGGCGCATTTCCCGCCATCTCCGCCAACTGCAAATGAAACTCCCCCGACAACCGAATCGCCGGCCCACGCGCCGTACAGCTGCGTTCGCTATCAATCAGGGCACACAGGCGATTCAAGTCTTGCGCACGGGGTTGCCGGCAAGCCAGTCGCACCAACGTCATCTCGGTCAGCCGCCGGGCATGCAACGTCTGGCGGGTCTGCTCGACATCAAGCGTGGCAACGCGAGGCCGGTGGTTCGGGCGAAGGACGATGATCTTCTGATGGGACAGGTGCGTCAGCACGCCACGAATATCACTGCGTCGAGCGCTGAACATCTGTGCCAGGCTTTCTTCGGTAAAGCGGCTGGACGCAGTGAGGCGCTGTTCGAGAATGGCGTCGAAGAGCCGCGAGTAGAGATCGTCCGCCCGCGCTGGAAAGGGCAGGGCAGTGAGTGTCTGCGGTGAAGCGAAGCTGTTCATGGCCTGTCTCCAGTTCGAAGAAGTTTTAGCTGCCGAGGTTGTCGTCCGGAATATTCAGTTCGATGCCCATCCGCTGGCCTTCCCGAAGGATGTGCCGACGCATCTCGGCGCTGGCCTGGGCGCTGTTTTTGCTGCGGATCGCCCGCACCACGGCTTCGTTCTCTTCGAGACGTTCTGCCAGATGTTCCGGCGAATTGCGCAGCACCTCGGCGCTTTGCTTGAGGGCGTTGCTGGTTTGCTGCACCACGCTCTGGAAGATCGGGTTCGAGGTCAGGGTGAACAGCTCCTCGTGGAACGCGATATAGGCGTTGACCCCAGCCTCGCTGTCGTTGGCCTCCAGCGCTTCGCGCATGTCCATCAGGGTCAGGCGCAGTTGCCCGACTTCCTTGCTGCTGATCGATTGTGCGACCAGGCCGACGATAAATGGCTCAAGCGTGTAGCGCAGTTGCAAGACATCTTCCAGGCTCGCGCCGGCGACTGCGCTGTCGTGGCTTTGGCTGTCGCTGAGGTGGGCGTCCAGCACCACCACGCCTTTGCCGGGCATCGAGCGCACCAGGCCGAGGGTTTCCAGGACGATCACCGCTTCACGCAGGCTCGGGCGGCTGATGCCCAGTTGTTCGGCCAGTTCACGCTGCCCCGGCAGCATTTCGCCGGAGCGCCACTGACCACGGGCCAAAGCGGCCCGGAGTTTTTCTACGACTGAGTTCACAACGGTCGACGAGGTAATCACTGTTCGCTCCATGAGCATCCAAAACGGTTGATGACCGTGCCTGCCCCCAGGCAGGCACGGCGATGATTCAAAATTCCTGCTGATGCGCCGGGGCGACGGGTTTTCTCGGCTGGAAGGTATACCCCACCTGGCCGGAAAGCACTTTGTTGGCCCTTTGAATATCGATGTCCTTCTCCCAGCGGGCGATGGCCACGGTGGCGACGCAGTTTCCGATCAGGTTGGTCAGCGCGCGGCCGATGCCCATGAACCAGTCCACTGCCAGTACCAGCACCAGGCCGACCACCGGAATCGCCGGGATCGCCGTGAGTGTCGCCGCCAGAATCACCAGCGCCGAGCCGGGAATCCCGTGGGCCCCTTTTGAGGTAATCAACGACACCAGCAGAATCGTCAGCAGGTCGGTCATGGCCAGCGGCGTGCCGGTGGCGTTGGCGATGAAGACGATGGCGAGGGTCAGGTAGATCGAGAAGCCGTCGAGGTTGAACGAATAACCCGTAGGAATCACCAACCCGACCGTCGAACTGCCGATGCCCAGATGCTCAAGCTTGCGCATGATTTGTGGCAGCACGGCGTCGGAAGAAGCGGTGCCCATGACGATCAACAATTCTTCGCGCAGGTACTTGAGCAGCGGCCACATCTTCAGGCCCGAAAGGCGCATCACCAGACCGAGAATCAAGGTCACAAACGCCACACAGGTCAGGTAAAACAGGCCGACCAGGCTGCCCAGGTGCTGCAGCGAATCCAGGCCATATTTGCTGGTGGTGAAAGCAATGGCGCCGAACACGCCGATCGGCGCCAGACGCACGATCATGCCCATGATGCGGAAGATCACGTGGCTGAGCTCGTTGATCAAACGCGAAATGCCGGAAGCCGCTTCGCCCACCAGGTTCAGCGCACTGCCGAACAGCACTGAAAACAGTAGCACTTGCAGGATGTTGTTCTCCGCGAAGGCGCCGATGACCGAGGTCGGGATCAGGTTCATCAGGAACTGCGAGGTGGTTTGCATGTGCTGACCGCGCTGGGCGATATCGCCCATGTCGGCGGCGGAGAGCTGTTCCAGATGAATGTTCGCGCCGCTGCCGATGCCGGTGGTGAAAGCGAACACCAGACCAATCACCAGGGCGATGGTGGTGAGGATTTCGAAGTAGATCACCGATTTCAGGCCGATGCGTCCGACCTTCTTCAGGTCGCCGGCCCCGCTGATGCCGCTGACCACTACGCAGAACACGATCAGACCGATGAGCATCTTGATCAGTTTGATGAAGCCATCGCCGAGCGGTTTGAGCTGGGCGGAGTATTCAGGAAGGGTCAGCCCGCAGACGATGCCGAGCACCAGTCCGAGAACCACTTGGAGGAAGATTGAACGCGAGCACCATCTGAGCATGGGAGGAATCCTGGTCGGTGTCCTGGCTGCCGTGCGCTTGGGTGGCCGCATCAGATTCAGGACTTAATTATTGTGGTCTTACCGGTATGTCCAGTGCAGGCGCAGTCTAGGCGCTGTTTTTGGGTGATCGCAAGCGGAAATTATGGAATTGGCATGACCGGTCTTACCAGTTGAGCGCAATAGCCCGACCTTGAGCCTTTTCGCCTTTTGAAAAAAATGCGGACGAAAAAAAACCGGCCATCACGTGGCCGGTTTTTCAGTGCTGCGGTTCAGCGGTGCAATTAAGCGCCGTACACCGGCAGCTTCTTGCAGATGGCCTTGACCTTTTCACGAACGGCGTCGATCACCGCTTCGTTGTTCAGGTCAGCCAGGATGTCGCAGATCCAGCCGGCCAGCTCTTTGCACTCTGCTTCCTTGAAGCCACGAGTGGTCACAGCCGGAGTGCCGAAGCGAAGGCCGGAAGTGACGAACGGGGAGCGTGGATCGTTTGGTACGGAGTTCTTGTTCACGGTGATGAACGCTTTGCCCAGAGCGGCATCGGCGTCTTTACCGGAGATTTCCTGCTTGATCAGCGACAGCAGGAACAGGTGATTTTCAGTTCCGCCGGACACCACGTCAAAACCGCGTTCGATGAAGACGCTGGCCATGGCCTGGGCGTTTTTCACCACTTGTTGCTGGTAGGTCTTGAACTCAGGCTGCAGCGCTTCCTTGAAGCAGATCGCTTTGGCGGCGATCACGTGCTCCAGCGGGCCACCCTGGGCGCCCGGGAATACGGCGGAGTTCAGCTTTTTCTCGATGTCGGCGTTGGCGCGAGCCAGGATCAAACCGCCACGTGGACCGCGCAGGGTCTTGTGCGTGGTAGTGGTCACGACGTCAGCGAAAGGAACCGGGTTCGGGTAGACGCCAGCGGCGACCAGACCGGCTACGTGAGCCATGTCGACGAACAGGTATGCGCCAACCTTGTCAGCGATTTCGCGGAAGCGCGGGAAGTCCAGAATCTGCGAGTAGGCAGAGAAACCGGCCACGATCATTTTCGGCTTGTGCTCAACAGCCAGGCGCTCGACTTCGTCGTAGTCGATCAGGCCATTGGCGTCGATGCCGTACTGAACGGCGTTGTACAGCTTGCCGGAGGAGGAAACACTGGCACCGTGGGTCAGGTGACCACCGTGGGCCAGGCTCATGCCCAGGATGGTGTCGCCCGCTTGCAGCAGAGCCAGGTAAACGGCGCTGTTGGCTTGGGAACCGGCGTGCGGCTGAACGTTGGCGTAATCAGCGCCGAACAGCTCTTTTGCACGGTCGATGGCCAGTTGCTCAACCACGTCGACGAACTCGCAACCACCGTAGTAGCGCTTGCCCGGGTAGCCTTCGGCGTACTTGTTGGTCAGTACCGAGCCTTGAGCTTCCATCACCGCTGGGCTGGTGTAGTTTTCCGAAGCGATCAGCTCGATGTGTTCTTCCTGGCGCTGAGCTTCTTGCTCCATGGCGGCAAAAAGATCGGCGTCGTACTTGGCAATAGTCAAATCACGGCTGAACATGGCGGTCCTCAAGGATCGGGGCAGAAAAGGGGGGCATTCTAACCCAATGGGTTTTAGATGGCATATGAAAGGACATCATGTCGCAGACAAGTGGGCTTCATGACGGGATCAGCGGTGATCATGCTGGCCCAATCGCCAGCAGGCTGGCTCCCACAGTAATCGCGATAACCTGCAAATTCCCTGACCGACATAGATTCTTGTGGGAGCCAGCCTGCTGGCGATGGCCTCCCCACAGAATTTCAGTCGAACATGAACAGCGCATCATTGCTGAACTGCGCTTCGAACCGATTGGCCGGCATCGGCCGCCCGAACAGATACCCCTGAACCTCATCGCAACCATGCTCACGCAGGAAATCGAGCTGCTCATGGGTTTCCACACCTTCGGCGATCACCGCCAGGTTCAGGCTATGAGCCATGGCGATAATCGCGCGGGCAATCTGCGCATCCTGTTCGCCCGACGGCAGGCCATCAACGAAGGTGCGGTCGATTTTCAGCACGTCGATCGGGAATTGCTTGAGGTAGTTGAGCGATGAATAACCGGTGCCGAAGTCATCGACCGCAATGCTCAGCCCGAGGTTTTTCAGCCCGGCGAGGATCTGCATCGCTTCGCTGACTTCGCGCATCAGGATACTTTCGGTCAGTTCCAGCTCCAGGCACGCCGGCGGCAGGCCGGTTTCCTTGAGGATGGTGGCGATCCGCGTCCCCAGCTGGCCGTCGGAGAACTGCCGGGCCGAGATATTCACCGACACCTTCGGCACCCGCACCTTGGCCTGGTGCCAGGTCTTGAGCTGACGGCAGGCTTCGCTGATCACCCAGTCGCCGACATCCACCACCAGTCCGAGCTCTTCGAGCACCGGAATGAAATCCCCCGGCGGCACCAGGCCACGACGTGGATGGCGCCAGCGCAGCAGCGCTTCGGCGCCGGTCAGGCGTTTGCCGTCGCCGCTGAACTGCGGCTGGTAGTACAGAACGAATTCGTCTTGTTCCAGGGCATGGCGCAAGTCGCTTTCCAGTTCCAGGCGTTCCAGGGCGCTGGCGTTCATGTCCGCCTGATAGAACTGGAAGTTGTTCTTGCCGCGTTCCTTGGCGTGGTACATCGCGGTGTCGGCGTTTTTCATCAGCTGACTGAGTTCGTTACCGTCCTGCGGGCTCAGGGCGATGCCGATACTGGCGGTGACAAAAAACTCGCGGCCTTCCAGCACGAACGGTTTCACCAGGCTGGCGAGGATCTGCTCGGCCACATGAATCGCCCGGTTCAAGGCGATTTCACGGTTGACCCGCGGTTGCAGGAGCAAGGTGAATTCATCGCCGCCCATGCGCGCCACGGTGTCGTCGTCATCGACGCAACCGAGCAGGCGCGTGGCCATTTCCTTGAGCATGCGGTCGCCGGCGGCGTGGCCGAGGGAATCGTTGATCGGCTTGAAACGGTCGAGGTCGAGGAACATCAGCACCACCCAGGACTTCTGCCGTTCGGCCGATTGCAGCGCGGTGTGCAGGCGGTCCTGGAACAGCGTGCGGTTGGGCAGGTGAGTCAGGGCGTCGTAGTAGGCGAGGCGGTGAATCCGCTGCTCGCTGGCCTTGCGCTCGCTGATGTCGCTAAAGAAACACACGTAACTGGCCAGATCACCTTCATCGTCGAGCACCGCCGTGATGCCGACCCAGGCCGGGTAATGTTCACCATTGCGCCGCTTGAGCCAGACTTCGCCTTCCCAGGTGCTGTTCTGATGCAGTTGCTTGAGCACATAACGCAGGTGGGCTTCCTGCTGCTCGTCGACGGTCAGCATGTTTGGCAACTGGTCCAGTACCTGCTCCACGGCATAACCGCTGACGCGACTGAACGCTTCGTTGGCCTGGACGATGTAGCCGGCCGGGTCGGTGATCAGGATCGCCGAGGTCGAATGCTCGAATACCGTCGCCGCCATGCGCAGGTCTTTCTCGGCCCGGCGTTGCTGGCTGATGTCGCGACCGACGCCCAGCACGCCTTCGAAGGCGCCGTGTTCGTCCCAGACCAGCACCAACCGCAGTTCGATCGGGATCTTGCGCCCGTCGGCCCGCAGGCAATCGAACAGGAACAGCTGGGTCTGCACCTGACTGCGCAGCAGCGCCAGTTGCTCGGGTTTATCCAGCGCTTTGCTGACCCGGTCCATCAGGCTGTAAATGCCGGTCAGTTGTTGCGGGTTGGCGATGGTCGACTGCCAGCCGTTCTGGAAGATCCACTCGGCGTCGTAGCCCAGTACCGCATGCACCGACGGGCTGACGTAGTTGAGCTTCATCTTGCTGTCGGTGGAGAAAATCACGTCACTGATGCTTTCCGCGAGCATCCGGTAGCGCTGCTCGCTGTCACGCAGGGATTCGCTGGCTTCGATCTGATCGGTGATGTCCTTGGCCACGCCGATGATCCGCGTGACTTGATCGTGTTTGTCCCGCGCCAGTGCCTGTTCGCGAATGTCGAAACGCCGCCACTTGCCATCGCGATGACGGAAGCGCAGCTGGCATTGCAGCAATTGGGTGTAACCCGCGCGGCGCTGAGTCTGGCGCGAGCGGTGGTAGTAATCGGCATCTTCGGGGTGCAGGAGGATTTCCCAGAAATACTCGCCCATCTGGTGCAGTTCGGTTCGGTTGTAACCGAGGGTCTGGCCCAAGTGGTGGTTGCTGAAAATCATCCGCTGGCTGATCACGTCCTGCACGTACAGGTGATCCGGCACGGTGCGCACCACATCGGACCAGAAGCCTTCACGTTCCAGCAGCGACAGCTCGATGAGTTTGCGGCTGGTGATGTCGGTGATGCTCAGGATCACCGCTTTATAGTCGGCGTGATCTTCCGGCAGGCGCAGCACCAGCCACAGGTGCTGGTCACGGCCATTGGCATCCTGGAGTTTGATTTCCAGCTCAAGCTGTCGCTGCTGGTTGAGCACCGTTTCGAGCACTTGATGGCCGATGGCGGTGCCATCCAGCGGGCAGCCGTTAATCAACAGTTTCCAGGCCTGCTCGCAGGAGTTGACGTTCAGCAGTTGCAGTGCGACCTGGTTGACCTCGGTGATGCGCAGTTCCTGGAGCAGTTGCTGGCGTTGCTCCGGTACGTCGAGCCAGGCTTTGAGTTGCTCGCTGTTGTGCAGGTGGGCCTTGTCGAAAAAGGTCTTGAGCCCCGAGACATCAAGTACGCACAGAGCGACGCCAGTGCCTTCGAAAATATCGTGATAGCGCCGGCGACCTTCGTGCAGCTGGCTTTGACGGCGGCGAATGTTCAGCAGCGCGATGAACGGCAGCAGGGAGAAGGCCAGACCCAACAGGCATTTGCCGATGAACGCCGGCA
The DNA here is from genome assembly GCF_003151075.1 of Pseudomonas sp. 31-12. Taxonomy (NCBI): domain Bacteria; kingdom Pseudomonadati; phylum Pseudomonadota; class Gammaproteobacteria; order Pseudomonadales; family Pseudomonadaceae; genus Pseudomonas; species Pseudomonas sp. 31-12. The sequence continues at coordinate 5,988,413 of NZ_CP029482.1, read as the reverse complement.
ACAGGTGTTCAAGCACTTGCTGGCGATCGAACAGCCCGCGCATTTGCCAGTCGCTGCTGCTTAGGGGAACGGTCAGCACGCTGTTGGCCAGATCGTCCGGGGTCACTGCGCCGGGGTTGACTGAAGGCACCCCTTCATCACGGCTGACAATCTGATGATTGACCCGGTTTTCCACCAGCCACAACGGGCGGATGCCGGCTTCGTTTTGTTTGGTCAGTGACGAGAAAAAGGTCGGTGTCAGGCGCAGGACCCAGTAACCGCGAGTGCTGCCGCTGGCCTGATGCAGCAGCAGGTGCACCACTGAGCCGTCGTCGGCATTGCTGAAATAGTGGGCCTGGGCGCGGCTGCGCCGGACCAGATCGCTCAGATAATCGGCGTCCTGGCTATCGGCGGCGCTGTCGCCAAGGACTTTGCCGGACGGGCTGAGCAACGCCAGGCTGCGCAGTTCAGGCAGCGATTGCTGCAGCTTGCGCAGCAACGCCTGCTGTTCGTCGGCACTTTGCGGTTGTTCGACGATCGGTAGCAGGTTCAGCGCGATCTGGGCGTTGAGCGCCATGTTCAGGCTGACTTGCGCGGCCAGGTCGGCGGTGTAGTCGATGGTGTATTGGCGCTGATGTTTCTGGGTTTCGCGAAGCTGATCCAGCAACTGCCAGAACAGCAGTGCGAGCAGCAACAGCACGAGCGTTGCCAGCGCACCCTTCAAGGATCCGCGCAGGGGCGAGCCGGTCGCAGGATGGGGTGCGCTCACGGACGAAGGCGGAGAGACATTAGACAAACTGTAATCCTGCGGTTTGGCTGGACTGGCGCGACGTGCACTATAAGCCGGACGCCCGAAGGGCGGCTAGCATGCCTTGAGTTGTGGCTAAGTGCCAGCCCCTCCCGGCTGGACTGCCATCTGTCATTAAGGTAGCTTTGCGGGTTACGTGGGGGCGTTCCAGCTCCTAGAATCAGACTTTTTCAGCGCGCACGCAGGGTCTTTCCAAGCGGACGACGCGCACAGTCTGGCCGGGCTTCGCCTGCGCTCCAATCATTCATCTGTCACTGACCCAAGGTTCTCCATGGCTCAATACGTCTTCACCATGCATCGGCTGGGCAAAGTTGTTCCGCCGAAGCGGGAAATCCTGAAAAACATTTCTCTGTCCTTCTTCCCCGGCGCCAAAATCGGCGTGCTCGGTCTCAACGGTTCGGGTAAGTCCACGCTGTTGAAAATCATGGCGGGCGTCGACACCGAGTTCGAGGGCGAAGCTCGTCCGATGCCGGAGCTGAACATCGGCTACCTGCCGCAAGAGCCGATCCTGGACCCGAGCAAAACCGTGCGGGAAGTGGTCGAGGAAGCGGTCAGCGTGATCAAGAACGCCCAGGCGCGCCTGGACGAGGTCTACGCCGCTTACGCCGATGAAGATGCCGACTTCGACAAACTGGCCGCCGAACAGGCCAAGCTCGAAGCCATCCTGCAAGCCAGCGACGGCCACAACCTGGATCGCCAACTGGAAGTCGCCGCCGATGCGCTGCGCCTGCCAGCCTGGGATGCCAAGGTCGAATTCCTGTCCGGTGGTGAAAAGCGTCGTGTGGCCCTGTGCCGCCTGCTGCTGTCCGCCCCCGACATGCTGCTGCTCGACGAACCCACCAACCACCTGGACGCCGATTCCGTCGCCTGGCTGGAGCACTTCCTGCACGATTTCCCGGGCACCGTGGTCGCGATCACGCACGACCGTTACTTCCTGGACAACGTTGCCGGCTGGATCCTCGAGCTCGACCGCGGCGCCGGTATCCCTTACGAGGGCAACTATTCGGGTTGGCTCGAAGCCAAGTCCGATCGTCTGGCTGCCGAATCCAAGCAGCAGTCGGCCCACGAAAAAGCCATGAAGGAAGAACTGGAGTGGGTGCGCAAAGGCGCCAAGGCCCGCCAGTCCAAATCCAAGGCTCGTCTGCAACGCTTTGAAGAAATGCAATCGCAGGAATTCCAGAAGCGCAGCGAAACCAACGAGATCTACATCCCGGCCGGTCCGCGCCTGGGTGACAAGGTCATCGAGTTCAAGAACGTTTCCAAGGGCTATGGCGATCGCGTGTTGATCGACAACCTGTCGTTCTCCATGCCCAAAGGCGCCATCGTTGGCGTGATCGGTGGTAACGGCGCCGGTAAATCGACCCTGTTCCGCATGCTGATGGGCAAGGAACAACCGGATTCGGGCAGCATCGAAGTCGGCGAAACCGTGCAACTGGCGTGTGTCGATCAGAGTCGCGACGACCTGGACGGCAGCAAGACTGTGTTCCAGCAAATCTCCGACGGTTCCGATCAGATCCGCATCGGCAACTACGAGATCCCGTCGCGCACCTACGTCGGCCGCTTCAACTTCAAGGGCGGCGACCAGCAGAAGTTCGTCAAGGACCTGTCCGGTGGTGAGCGCGGTCGCTTGCACCTGGCCCTGACCCTGAAAGAGGGCGGCAACGTCCTGCTGCTCGACGAACCGTCCAACGACCTCGACGTTGAAACCCTGCGTTCCCTGGAAGAAGCCCTGTTGGACTTCCCGGGCGCCGCCATTGTGATCTCTCACGATCGGTGGTTCCTTGACCGCGTCGCGACCCACATCCTGGCGTACGAAGACGACTCGCAAGCCGTGTTCTTCGAAGGCAACTACACCGAGTACGAAGCCGATCGCAAGAAACGCCTCGGCGAAGCTGCATCCCAGCCGCATCGTGTACGGCACAAGAAACTGGCCTGATATCGGGTTGGTTGCATGAAAAGCGGAGCCTTCGGGGCTCCGTTTTTTATGGGCTTAAGTTACACCGTGGTGCGGCCATCGTCAGCAGGCTGGCTCCCACAGGGGGTATGAGAGCGACACAAATCCACTGTGGGAGCTAGCCTGCTAGCGATGGCGACCTGAAGATCACCCGATTTCTATGCCCAGAACCTCAATCACCAAATCCCCCACCGGCCGCTTCCACACCACTTCATCCCCAACCTGCGCGCCCAGCAACGCCCGCCCCAGTGGCGAGCCCCAGTTGATCAGCCCGCTCGCAGCCTCCGCCTGATCCTCACCCACCAACTGCACACGCTGTTCGTTGCCGTGCTCATCAGCAAAGGTCACCCACGCGCCGATCTGCACGTTGTCGGTCGAAGAGGCCGGTACAACCAGCTGAGCGCTTTGCAGGCGTTGATTGAAATACCTCCAGTCACGCTCAAGGTCTGCCTGGCGCTGTTTGTCCGCCAGTTCACCCTTCGCATTCTGTTCATTGAGCAGGTTTTGCACCTCGGCGACTTTCGCCTGAAGCTGCGCAAGCCCGGCGGGCGTGACGTAATTGGGCTGCGCGCTGACCTGCCGTTCGACTGGCTGATCGGCTTGCGCGGCGGCGTTATCTTCATTGACGAAGGCGCGACTCATGGTTTTCTCCCGTTATAGGGTTTGGGCCATGGTTGCAGGCTATTAGTTTCGACGGATGTCTGTCAGCGACTCATTGCGAGCGATAGGCACGGGCGGCGTCCTGGTCCTTCTGTTGCCGCCAGGCCTTGTCCCGGTCATCCCAATGGTGGCTGCGATAGTCTTCGCGATCCTCGCTTTCGCGCATGGCCTGACACTGGCGAAAGCCGTCGCTCCAGCCTTCGGCGTATTGCTTGTCTTTGAGGTAACGCGGCACGTTCTTGCGAAATTCCCCGGTGATTGCCCCGGCGGCTTGCCGGCCACTGCTGCAACCGTCATCGAAACCATCGGCGAACGCCGGTGGGTAACCCTTGGCGATCAAATTCTCGTGGGTGGTCTGGCAACCCGCGATCAACATCAACATCCCCAACACACCTGCGCAACGCCACATCTCGGACTCCCGGGCCGTTAGACGGCCAATGGGTGAAGTCTACGAGTGAAATTGTCAGGCGATCGTGAAAGGCGTGTGATCAATCTGTTGACCACCACAAATCCCCTGTGGGAGCGAGCAGGCTCGCTCCCACATTGGTTTTGCAGTGGATTCGGGTCAGTAGTGATACCACTTCACCTCAAGCATCACTTCGTTCTCAGGCGAGGCGAGGTGGCTGAATTCGCGCTGGGCGCTCAGGCGCAAGCCCAGGTTTCGCGACAATTCCCACTGCTGGTTCAGGCTCACGCTGCGGCGCACTTCGCCATTGGTGAAGAAATCCCCTTTGGTTTCCAGGCTGAAGTTGCCCATCGGGTTTTTCCACAGCACACCGCTATTGAAGCCTGCGGCTGGCGCGATAAAACCCGCGAAGTCGTTGTTGTGCTCGACGCGCACGGTGCCCAGTGCAAAGCCGAGCATGTCTTCGCCCAGTTGCCAGGTACCGCCGCCGCCGCCGTTGACGTGGCTGACCAACGTTTCATCGTCATGCTTGCCCGGCACGCGCTCCAGACCGCCGGTGACTTGCCACGAGAGCGGCTGCAACAGCTCATTGCGCGGCGTCAGCGAGCGGATGGTCGCCAGGTCCAATTGCTGGAACTGCCACTCATTGCCTTCGTACTGACGCAGTTTCATCTGCAGGATTTCGATCTGCGCACCCAGCGGGAAGCTCTCGGCGTTATCGTTGAGATCGTGATAAGCCATGCGCAGGCCATATTCGCCGAAGGCCTTGTCGCCCCGAGTGCCGATTCCGGCTTGCCAGGTGCGGGATTCGTGGCCGTCCTCGGGCAGGCCGGGCCGTGGGATGTCCAGCTCCGGCGCCGGGTTCTGGTTGATCGCCCGCAGCAATTCGAAACTGCGCTGCGCCCGCTCTGGATCGCGCTCCTGACCGTTGGCGCGGTAGCGCTCAAGTCGATAGGCCGCATCGATGATCAGCGCCTGACGCGCGCGGGGCTGGGCCTTGAAGGCCGGCGTCTGCAAAAGCTTCTGGTCGGCGCTGACCTTCAGCACCCACTCCTGTTCTTCGTCAGTCAACGGCTCGGCGCGGCTCAGCAGTTCCCGTTCACGAGACGGACGATACTGAATGGATTCCACCAGCCCGGCTTCTTTCACCGCTTTGACGGTGTCAGTTGGAATTGCAGTCAGCGGGAACTGTTCGGTCAGGCGCAGGCTCGGTCGCGCCACTTGCAGCAGCTCAAGCAGGCGATAGGAGCAGTTTTCGTCGAAGAAGAAATAGTCGAACTGGATCTGCTTCAGTTCCCAGACGTGCTCGACCATGCGCTCGGTTTCTGCCTGGGTCAGGTTCAGCCGGTATTCCCACAGGTCCCGGTTCTCGAGGCTGCGGTATTCGGAGAGTTTTTCCTGATACGGCACCAGCGCGAACAGCCCCGGATAGCCGCCCATCAAGCCTTTCCAGGCGTAGAGGATGCTGTTGTCCGAGCCTTCGATGTAGGCGCCGAAGTTGATCGCGTAACTGAGCAGTGCCGTGTGATCGCTCTGAACGTCAGCCTGGTCGATGCGCAACAAGGTATGGCCGAACATCGATGAGGGGCTGTTCAGGTACGCCGCCGGGAAAATCATCACCGCGCTGTGGGGCGAAACATCCTTGAACCATTGTTTGAATTCGCTGCAATCCAACGTTGGCAAATCAGTCAGATTGAGTTGCGACTTCAGCCAGCGGGTGCGGGCCGGATAGACGCATTGCGCATGTGTTTCGCCCGCACTGGCCGGGGCGTATATCGCCTGCACGGTGGCTGCCAGTTCACGGTCGGGGTGTTCGTTACCGTCGGGTGCGAGAAAGAATTTCTTGTCGCTGACATAGCTGCGCCAGCCACCCAGCTTGGCGGTTTCGTAGTGGCCCAGGGAAATCCAGAAGGGGTCGTTGGCCAGTTGCTGCAAACGTTGATTGTCGATAGGTGGCGCGGCGGACAGCGGGGCGCAGACACAGAGCGCCAACCAGGCAAGGCGTTTGAGCATAGTGGGCAACTTAAGTCGAAAGAAACAAAGACCAAAAAGGGCCAGGTCCAAAAAATAAAACCCGCTCCCCGAAAGGAGCGGGCGAGTCGAGCTTAAGCTTGAGTCGCGTACTTGGCCAGACGTGGATCGTTCTTCAGAACGGCCAGGGTGTTGGTATGCACGTCGTCAGCGGTCACGTCAGCCTTGCTGAAGATCTGCTGGAAGTGCTGGTGAGTCACAGCGGCGAAATGCGCACGGTCTTCCGGCGCCACGCCCAGTACCACAGCGTAGGTAGTCAGCGCTTCGCCGTTACCTTTGGCCATGTCTTCGGACAGCTCGTTCATCATGCCATTCATGGCAAACCAGGATTTGCCGCCATACGTCAGCGACGCATTAGTCGAGCAACCGTTGGTACCAGAAGTCATACCGAACGTTGCGTTACCGGAAGTGCCGTTGGTGGTGGATGCCAGGAAGTGAGCCGGGGTGCCACGCTGACCTTCGAACAGCATGTTGCCCCAACCGCAATCCGGGCCGCCTGGCGCTTGCGCCATGGCGTTGATGGATACAGCGGTGAAGAGAGTACCGAGAAGAATCCGTTTCATAGCTTTGTTCTCTTTATGTGCATACCAATGGACAAGGGGTCTGGCCCAATCCGGCGCCAGTGGGCCAGTTATTAATCCAGCCGCGCAGTTTGGAGTTTAGGCACGTTCCCGGGGTTCCGTGATTTTTTGCGAAACATTCGTTGAAATCGTTGATTTGCGCCCGGCCGGACTGGAGATGACGGTTTGACTATGCTTTGGCTGGAGGTGCGCCTTGCAAGTGAGGTATGGGCAGCGCCAGAATGCCGCTATCTGCCCCGCCTGATGTAAGGAAGCCCGATGCCTGATCCTGTTGCTGCCAGCTTGCGTCTAGCGCCTGAAGCGCTGACCCGTCCGTTTTCCGCTGAACAGTTCAGCTTCTCTACCACCAATGATCTGGAGCCCTTCCGCGGTGTGCTTGGCCAGGAACGTGCTGTCGAAGCCTTGCAGTTCGGCGTGGCCATGCCACGCCCCGGTTACAACGTATTCGTCATGGGTGAGCCCGGCACCGGCCGGTTTTCGTTCGTCAAACGCTACCTGAAAGCCGAAGGCAAACGCCTGCAGACCCCGGCAGACTGGGTCTACGTCAACAATTTCGATGAGCCTCGCGAACCTCGTGCGCTAGAATTGCCGTCGGGCACCGCCGGCGCCTTCATCGGTGATATCAACGGATTGATCGACAACCTGCTGGCAACCTTTCCGGCTGTCTTCGAGCATCCGTCCTACCAGCAGAAAAAAAGCGCCATCGACCGCGCCTTCAACCAGCGCTACGACAAGGCGCTGGACGTGATCGAGCGCCTGGCGCTGGAGAAGGAAGTCGCGCTGTACCGCGACGCCAGCAACATCGCGTTCACGCCGATGAGCGAAGGCAAAGCCCTGGACGAAGCGGAATTCGCCCAGTTGCCGGAAGCCGATCGTGAGCGTTTCCACGACGATATTTCCGGTCTGGAGGAGCGACTGAACGAAGAGCTCGCCAGCCTGCCGCAATGGAAGCGCGAGTCGAGCAATCAACTGCGCCACCTCAACGAAGAAACCATCACCCTGGCCTTGCAGCCGTTGCTGTCGCCGTTGTCGGAGAAGTACGCCGAGAACGCCGCCGTTTGCGGTTACCTGCAAGCCATGCAGGTCTACCTGCTCAAGACCGTGGTCGAGCAACTGGTGGACGACAGCAAGACCGACGCCATCGCCCGCAAGTTGCTGGAAGAGCAATACGCCCCGAGCCTGGTGGTCGGTCATTCGTCCAGCGGCGGTGCGCCGGTGGTCTTCGAGCCGCACCCGACTTACGAAAACCTGTTTGGCCGCATTGAATACAGCACCGATCAGGGCGCGCTCTACACCACGTATCGGCAGCTGCGGCCGGGTGCGCTGCACCGGGCCAACGGCGGTTTCCTGATCCTTGAAGCGGAAAAAATGCTCAGCGAGCCGTTCGTGTGGGATGCGCTCAAGCGCGCCCTGCAATCGCGCAAGCTGAAAATGGAATCGCCGCTCGGTGAACTGGGCCGTCTGGCCACGGTGACCCTGACGCCGCAACATATTCCGTTGCAGGTCAAAGTCGTCATCATCGGTGCGCGTCAGCTGTATTACACGCTGCAAGATCTCGATCCGGACTTCCAGGAGATGTTCCGCGTCCTGGTGGACTTCGACGAAGACATCCCGATGGTCGACGAGAGCCTGGAGCAGTTCGCCCAATTGCTCAAAACCCGTACCTCGGAAGAAGGCATGGCACCGCTGACCGCCGATGCCGTGGCGCGACTGGCGACGTACAGCGCGCGTCTGGCCGAACACCAGGGGCGTTTGTCGGCGCGTATCGGTGATCTGTTCCAGCTGGTCAGCGAGGCGGATTTCATCCGTCACCTGGCGGGTGACGAGATGACCGATGCCGGGCATATCGAACGGGCGCTCAAGGCCAAGGCCACGCGTACCGGGCGGGTCTCGGCGCGGATTCTCGATGACATGCTGGCCGGGATCATCCTGATCGACACGGACGGCGCCGCCGTCGGTAAGTGCAACGGACTGACCGTGCTGGAAGTCGGCGACTCGGCGTTCGGTGTGCCGGCGCGGATTTCCGCCACGGTCTACCCGGGCGGCAGCGGCATCGTCGACATCGAGCGTGAGGTCAACCTCGGCCAGCCGATTCACTCCAAGGGCGTGATGATCCTCACCGGGTATCTGGGCAGTCGTTACGCTCAGGAATTCCCGCTGGCGATTTCCGCGAGTATCGCGCTGGAGCAGTCCTACGGTTATGTCGATGGCGACAGTGCGTCGCTGGGCGAGGCGTGTACGCTGATCTCGGCGCTGTCGAAGACGCCGCTCAAGCAGTGCTTCGCGATTACCGGCTCGATCAACCAGTTCGGTGAAGTGCAGGCGGTGGGCGGGGTCAACGAGAAGATCGAAGGTTTCTTCCGGCTCTGCGAAGCCCGCGGGTTGACCGGTGAGCAGGGGGCGATCATTCCGCAGGCCAACGTGGCCACGCTGATGCTCGACGAGAAGGTGTTGTCGGCGGTGCGGGCGGGGCAGTTCCATGTCTACGCCGTGCGCCAGGCTGACGAGGCGTTGAGCTTGTTGGTCGGCGAACCGGCCGGTGCGCCGGATGCCGATGGCCAGTTCCCTGAAGGCAGCGTCAACGCGCGGGTGGTGGAACGCTTGCGGGTAATCGCGGAAATGATCAGCGAAGAAGACCTCAAGGAAGCCGAGAAGGAAGCGGCGCTGGAAGCATTGGTCGAAGCAAAACCGGCCTGACGCCAACCTGAGGTCACCCTCAACCCACTGTGGGAGCGAGCCTGCTCGCGATAGCGGTGTATCAGTCACATCATTGTTGACTGATACGCCCTCATCGCGAGCAGGCTCGCTCCCACATTTGTTTGTGTGAAGCACAAGAAAGTGCCATCACTCTGGCGTCAATATTCACACAATGACCATTCGGCGCCTTCTGGTTCTACTTGGCGTGCTAGTCAGACTTTTCTTCTATTCTCAGCTCAAGGATATCGACAGTAATCACTGGATCGAGACAGCCTTCTCGTGGGGGCTGAATACCGGATCTACCGAGGGTCGCCGCCATGTCGCGCAACCTCTGCCTCACCCGTCAATGTTTGGGCCTTGTGACCCGTATCGAGTGTGCCATCCGCCCGTTGGCGGGGGATACGGGCATGTGGACCTTGCTTTTTGCCGCCGGAATGGCCGGCGAACAACCTTCCGCCATCAAGGCACAGGGCCCGTTCCATGGGCCTTTCGTGGCTGAATCCATCCTCGACACGATTGTTGAAAGCCTGACGCTGCATGGCTACGAGCTGGCCGATGACCCACAGATCTGGTGCCTGCACCTGCAAGCCCAACTGCGGGAAATCAACGGCGGCCGTTGCCGCAACCTCGGCGGCTGATTTTCGACCCGGGCACTGATTCCGCCTATTGATCCAGGTGAGACAGATCAGCCTTGGCCAGTTTGACCTCGAAACCATACTGGACCGTGGTGAGGTCGGTTCGCTGATAACTTTCCAGACGCGTTGGCTGGCCATAGAAGTAATGCACGGCAAATAACGCCGGGCCTTCTGCGCTCGCGTCGTGTGTGACGGAAAGAATTTCCTTCAGATAGTTTCCGGAGCCGTCCTTGGCGAAAAATCGCCAGTCCTGGGCAGGAAACAGCTTCAAATCAACCACCAGCGCATTGCCTTTGAGTTCCAGGCCCTTGGGTAGCGCAGGGGCGTCGAACGTTTGTTTGGCCACTGTCGCCAGGAACAGCGGCATGGAGCCCACTGCATAGGCCGGTGTTTCCGGAAACAGGTTCAGGTCATAGGTGATGGCGCCACTTAGCGGGTCGACCTCATAAGCCTCTTGTGGCCGCTCGATCGGCTCATCGCGTTTGCCGCTGCCATCCTCTGTAAAGAAAGTGACCGGGCTATTGCCAGCGCTGAACGATGTGCCGAGCAGCTCATCATTGAAGCTTTTGGGGTGATCGAACTCGATGCGTGCGGCGCTGGGGTCCTCCACCGATTGGCTGACGATGATGCGTTTCTTCAATTGTTCCTCGCTCAATGTCGCGCCCTTGAGCCAGTTCGGGGCCTGATCGTCATATACCACCACCGGCAAAGTCAGTGGCTGGATGGTTTTTTCCGTGGTGTGTGAGTCGAAGCGACGCACGGGCAGGTTCAGGTCCTTGCGGGTCACCGTGGCGGCTGAGAAGTCCAGCACACTGACCTCAACGGTTTCGACCGGTCCGTTGAAATACACTTTGCTGTAATGATTCTTCTGTTGCGCCTCGAAAGTGCGCTGTTCTTCATTGACCTGTTGTTCGAACGTCTCGCTCCAGGCCTTCTGCTGCTGAATTTTCGCCAGTTGTTTTTGATAGAAGGCAATTTGCGCGGCGGTTTCATTGATCGAACCCGAGCGCGAGAGGAATTGCCCGGTGATGTCCTTGGCCTGGACGATCAGTGGGTTCAACGGTGTTTCGCTGACTTCCGGGGCCAGTGGCGCGCTGTTGTTGAATTCGATTTCGGCGTAGTTGTTGCCCAGTTTCAGCAAGGTGACGCTGAGGTTGTCGTTGGTGCGGGTCTGGCCGACGTCTTTTTTGCTCAGGTCGAAGGTGTAGAGCCTGCGCGGGGCGATGACCTCGACCTTGCCTTGCAGGCTTACCGGCTGGGGCTGGTGCTTGTTGTCCACGTCCAGGCCGTCGATGAACGGATAGGTCACCGTCAGATCATCCGGGTTAGTCACGTTGGAACTCGACGGACTCAGCTGAATGCCCGGATCGGTTTCCGACCATTCCGGCTGGAACGCGATGACACGCTTGTTGCTCAGGGTCACCGATTGCCATTCCAGGCCATGGGGAAAGAGAAACGCGGCCGGAATGTTGAAATTGAAGGGGAACACCGGTTGCAGATCGGTCAGGTAGTCGGAGCTGGAATCCTTGTGCAGCACGAACAGACCGTTGATGTAGGTATCGACCAGGGCCTGAGGCGTGAGGTAGTGCTTGAGCACGGCGAGGGCGTCTTCGCCGTATTCGGTTTCCACGGGTTTGCTGTCGAGCTTGAGTTGCGCGCGCTCAAGCAACAGCAGCGAACCACCGAGTTCGGCAGCGGCATCCTTGAGCTTCGGATCCTCAATCGCATCCAGAGACTTCTCGAACTGCGCGGTCTTTTCCTCGAGGCTGGTCTGGCGCTTCTCGTCGCTGGGTGAGCAGCCGCTCAGCAGCAGCGCCAGGCAAAAACCGGCACTCGTTATTGGCAATCGCAGATCCATTTCCAGTCTTCCTGTCCGATGTCGCTGAGCTGTCAATAGTCTGGACACTAGCAGAAAAACTTTGTGACACACGCGCAGGTTGCGGATTTCCCGACGGTTTCTGGCTGTAACGGGGGACTGTTATACTCGCGGCCATTTCCAGCCCACGTGTGAGATTCAATGGAACGCTTTATCGAAAATGCAATGTACGCCTCCCGCTGGCTGCTGGCGCCGATCTACTTCGGTCTGTCCCTCGGGCTACTGGCGCTGGCGCTGAAATTCTTCCAGGAAGTTTTCCACGTCATCCCTAACGTATTCTCGATGGCCGAGTCGGACCTGATTCTGGTGCTGCTGTCGCTGATCGACATGGCGCTGGTGGGTGGTTTGCTGGTGATGGTGATGATTTCCGGTTACGAGAACTTCGTCTCCCAACTGGACATCGACGACAGCAAGGAAAAGCTCAACTGGCTGGGCACCATGGATTCGTCTTCGCTGAAGATGAAAGTGGCCGCTTCCATCGTGGCCATTTCGTCGATCCACCTGTTGCGGATCTTCATGGACGCCAAGAACGTCGATCCCGAGCATTTGAAGTGGTACGTGATCATTCACATGACCTTCGTCGTGTCGGCGTTCGCCATGGGCTACCTGGACAAACTCACCAAGCACTGACTTCACACGCTCCTACAGTCAGACGCAAACAGACGGGCGGTGTTGTTTGTGGCTTGTACTTTGAGGTGCCGAGGCCTATGCATGTATTGATATTGGCTCGACACTGTAAGAGGTGCCTTCATGAACTTCGTTGAGTTGCGTGCGTATGCCATCGCCGGGAAAATCGATGAGCTGAACCTGATTTCCATGGAAGGCGGGATCTATCTGCTGGAAGCGCGCATGCACGGTGCGGCGTATCCCTTGAGTGATGCCCGCGGCGAGATGTTTCACCTTCGCTCGGTCGAGCACGCGCGCGAAGTTCTTCATGACTTTCCCTCCTTGTCGTTCAACCTTGTCCACACGTCTGTTCATGACGAGATGTGTGGGCTGGGCTCCGGTGCAGAGGAAAGCCTGAAAGTGCCGATTGCCTTCCGCTCTGCCTGGCACCACTGACAGCGCTCATCAACGCAACGGCATCTGTGCTAGTCTGCTGGCCCTTTTGGTTCCGGGCGCTCCGGGACGCGCTGTGCACGCACGGCAAGTTCCAGGGCCGTCCGCACAGCGGAGCAGTGTCATGTCCGAAGTAAATCTGTCCACCGACGAAACCCGCGTCAGCTACGGTATTGGCCGTCAGCTGGGCGATCAACTGCGCGACAACCCGCCACCGGGCGTTAGCCTGGATGCGATCCTGGCTGGCCTGACCGACGCGTTCGCCGGTAAGCCTAGCCGTGTGGGTCAGGAAGAAATGTCCGCCAGCTTCAAGGTGATCCGCGAAATCATGCAAGCCGAAGCGGCTGCCAAAGCTGAAGCGGCTGCTGGCGAAGGCCTGGCTTTCCTGGCTGAAAACGCCAAGCGTGATGGCATCACCACCCTGGCTTCCGGCCTGCAATTCGAAGTGCTGACTCAAGGTGAAGGCGCCAAGCCCACCCGTGAAGATCAAGTGCGCACTCATTACCACGGCACCCTGATCGACGGCACTGTGTTCGACAGCTCCTACGATCGTGGTCAGCCTGCAGAATTCCCGGTCGGCGGCGTGATCGCTGGCTGGACCGAAGCCCTGCAACTGATGAATGCCGGCAGCAAATGGCGTCTGTACGTGCCGAGCGAACTGGCTTACGGCGCTCAAGGCGTTGGCAGCATTCCGCCGCACAGCGTACTGGTATTCGACGTCGAACTGCTCGACGTTCTGTAATACCCATGTGGGAGCGGGTTTGCTCGCGAAAGCCGTGTGTCATTCAACGATGATGCTGAATGTTATGGCCTCTTCGCGAGCAAGCCCGCTCCCACAGTTTTTTGCGGTGTTTCATACTTCGATCTTATGGTTCAGATCGTTCGTCGGGCGCAACGCCCGGGCGTAGCAGAACAGAAACAGATTGCGCACCAGTTCCTTGAGCACCACCGGCTCGCTGGAACTCAAGCCGTTGACGTCCAGGTCACCCTGATCCTGCAGCTCGCTCAAGGCTTCTTCTTCAAGTACGGCACAGACTTCCCCGGTTTCCCGATGCAGAATCCTGAGGTACGGGTGTGGGCGGTCCAGCCAGGCGTCGATCAAATAAGTCATGGGTCTCATCTCCATTGATGTGTTTCAATGAGAATAATTCTTATTCATCAAATAGCAAGGACCTATTGGCGATTTGTGATTTTTTGAGGGTAAAAATTGCGTAAGGTCAAAACGGCTGGCGTTTGGCTATTGCGAGGAAATGTTAGGGGGGAAACGGAGAAGGTGAGGCGCCATCCCACGCAGGGCGCGGGATGGAAGACAGCAGATTCAGACTTTTCTGACGAACTCGGATTTGAGCTTCATCGGGCCGATGCCGTCGATCTTGCAGTCGATGTCGTGATCGCCATCGCACAGGCGGATGTTCTTGACCTTGGTGCCGACCTTGACCACCAGCGACGTGCCTTTGACCTTCAGGTCCTTGATCACGGTGATGGTGTCGCCGTCCTGCAGGACGTTGCCGACCGAATCCTTTTTCACGGTGTCATCGGACGCCGCTTCGGCTTCGCCGCCGGCGGACCACTCGTGGGCGCACTCGGGGCAGATCAGCTGTGCGCCGTCTTCATAGGTGTATTCGGAATTGCATTTTGGGCAGGGTGGCAACGTGCTCACTAAAGCTCCTTGGATTCAGGACCGCTAAAAAGCGCACATTATATAGGGTTTTAGCGTGAGGAGGCGCACGGAATGCATAACCTGTGGGAGCGGGCTTGCTCGCGAAGACGGACTAACATTCAACGTTGATGTTGACTGTTATGCCGCTTTCGCGAGCAAGCCCGCTCCCACAAGAGGTGGTGGTTGTCAGTGCGTGCGGGCTACCGCGAACTCACTCAATTCAACCAATGCATCGCGGTACTCGCTGGCTGGCAGCGCATCGAGGCATTTGATCGCACGGGCCACGTAATCACGGGCCAGATTTGCGGTGTAATCCAGCGAGCCAGACGCTTCTACCGCTTCGCGGATGCTTTCCAGGTCTTCGATGCCACCTTTCTGGATTGCCTTGCGCACCAGGGCAGCCTGCTCCGGCGTACCTTCACGCATGGTGTAGATCAGCGGCAGGGTCGGTTTGCCTTCGGCCAGATCGTCACCGACGTTCTTGCCCAGGGTTTGCGCGTCGCCCTTGTAGTCCAGCAGGTCGTCGACCAGTTGAAAAGCCACGCCCAGGTGATCACCGAAGGTACGCAGCGCTTCACTCTGTTCCGGTGTGGCACCGGCCAGGGCCGCCGCACTGTGGGTCGAAGCTTCGAAGAGCATCGCGGTCTTGCCGCGGATGACTTCCATGTAGGTTTCTTCGGTGGTGCTGGCGTCACGGACCTTGGACAGCTGCAACACTTCGCCTTCGGCGATGATGCGCGTGGCTTGCGAAAGGATCTTCATCACCGGCATGGAGCCCAGTTCGACCATCATTTCAAAGGAGCGTGAGTACAGGAAGTCGCCCACCAGTACGCTTGGCGCATTGCCCCACATGGCGTTGGCGGTCGAGCGGCCACGACGCATGCCGGACATGTCGACCACGTCGTCGTGCAGCAGGGTGGCGGTGTGCAGGAACTCAATGGTTGCGGCCAGCAGGCGCAGGTCATCGCCTTCGCGACCCAGGGCCTTGCCACACAGCAGCACTAATAGAGGACGCAGGCGTTTACCGCCAGCCGAGGTAATGTAATCGCCGATTTTCGATACCAGCGGCACTCGGGAAGTCAGCTGCTTCTTGATGATGCCGTCGACGGCGCTAAAATCGTCCGCCACCGCGCGGTAGAAAGCTTGGGGTTGCATCAGCGACAGTTGCTCCAGAAGGGTTGCGCGGCATGCTAGGACCCACGTCGGCGGGTGTCAAGGCACGATGGACGGCCTCTTGCATCACCCCGGCAGCTTGCGTACAATCGCGCACCCTGAACTTCCTGGGCAGCACCTGCCTTACGCAATTGCAAACAGGCCTTCCAGCCTTATGCAGCCATGCCAGCCAATACCTCTTCTTATAAAGAGCTGGGTGAGCAGGATTATCGGAGAAATACCATGTCGTACGCAGTAATTGTTACTGGTGGCAAGCAATACAAGGTCGCCCCAGGTGAATACCTGAAGATCGAAAAACTGGAAATCGCTACCGGCGAATCCGTTACTTTTGATCGCGTTCTGTTGGTCGCCAATGGCGATGACGTGAACATCGGCGCTCCAGTTGTTGCTGGCGCTACCGTTGTGGCTGAAGTGATCTCCCAAGGTCGTCACGATAAAGTCCGCATCATCAAGTTCCGTCGTCGTAAGCACCACATGAAGCGTATGGGCCACCGCCAGTGGTACACCGAGATCAAAATCACCGGTATTCAGGCTTAATTTCAGCCTAATTCCTCACTAGGAGAATTGACTCATGGCACACAAAAAAGCTGGTGGTAGTACCCGTAACGGTCGCGACTCAGAAGCCAAACGCCTTGGCGTGAAGATGTATGGCGGCCAGGTTATCATTCCGGGCAACATCATCGTGCGTCAGCGCGGCACCCAATTCCACGCCGGTTACGGTGTTGGCATGGGTAAAGATCACACTCTGTTCGCTAAAATCGACGGCGTGATCAAGTTCGAAGTAAAAGGCGCTTTCAACCGCCGTTACGTGAGCATTGTCCCGAAGACTGAAGTCGTCGCGGCATAATTACGTAGATGCTGGAAAAGCCCTGTCTCGCGACGGGGCTTTTTCGTTTGTGGGGTGAGTCTCTTGCAAAGCTGTTTGTGATGGGCTCCAGCGCTGGATTTTCGGTCGTTGATTGAGGTCGCTGCGCTCATTTTTGCAAGAGTCTTATGTCTGGATTTTTTCGGCTCGTCCGTATGACGAGAGGCGTTTTGTTATGAAGTTTGTTGATGAAGTATCGATTCGAGTAAAGGCCGGTGACGGCGGCAACGGTTGCATGAGCTTCCGTCGCGAGAAATTTATTGAAAACGGCGGTCCGAACGGTGGTGACGGTGGTGACGGCGGCTCGGTCTACATGATCGCCGACGAAAACCTCAACACACTGGTGGACTACCGTTACACCCGGCACTTCGATGCCGAGCGCGGTTCCAACGGCGGCAGCACCGACTGCACCGGTAAAAAAGGTGAAGAGCTGGTCCTGCGTGTTCCGGTCGGCACCACCGTCATCGACTCCGCCACTCAGGAAGTGATCGGCGACCTGACCAAGGCGGGCCAGAAACTGCTGGTGGCTCATGGCGGCTGGCACGGTCTGGGCAACACCCGTTTCAAATCCAGTACCAACCGTGCTCCGCGTCAGACCACTCCGGGCAAACCGGGTGAGGCGCGTGATCTCAAGCTGGAAATGAAAGTGTTGGCTGACGTCGGTCTGCTGGGCTTGCCGAACGCCGGTAAAAGTACCTTCATCCGCTCGGTCTCGGCCGCCAAGCCGAAAGTCGCCGACTACCCGTTCACCACGCTGGTGCCGAACCTGGGTGTGGTCAGCGTCGATCGCTGGAAGAGCTTCGTGGTCGCGGACATTCCGGGTCTGATCGAAGGCGCTTCCGATGGCGCGGGCCTGGGGATTCGCTTCCTCAAGCACTTGTCGCGTACCCGTCTGCTGCTGCACCTCGTGGACATGGCGCCGCTGGATGACGCCAGCGCTCCGGATGCTGCTGAAGTGATCGTCAGCGAGCTGACCAAGTTCAGCCCGTCCCTGGCTGAGCGTGATCGTTGGCTGGTGCTGAACAAGTGCGACCAGATCCTTGAAGAAGAGCACGATGCTCGCGTCAAGGAGATCGTTGATCGCCTGGAATGGACTGGTCCGGTCTACGTGATCTCCGCCATCTCCAAGCTGGGCACCGAGCGTCTGTGCCACGACATCATGCGTTATATGGAAGATCGCGCTGATCGTCTGGCGAACGACCCTGTCTACAAAGAAGAACTGGCCGAGCTCGATCAGCGCATCGAAGACGAAGCTCGTGCTCAGCTGCAGGCGCTGGATGACCAGCGTGCCCTGCGTCGCAGCGGCGTGAAGTCGGTTCACGATATCGGCGACGATGATTGGGACGAAGAAGATGTGGATGACGAAGACGGTCCGGAAATCATTTACGTGCGTGACTGATTCGTTGCAGTAAACTTAAGCGCCGCTCAATCGAGCGGCGTTTTAGTATCTGGAAATCGATAGTTGGTCACGAGTAACCACGAATAACGTTACGGGCAGTGCTAGGTCGCGCTGTCCTCAAGCTAAGGTTGAAGATGATGCGGAGCAAGGTGACAGGTGCGCAGCGTTGGGTCGTGAAGATCGGCAGCGCTTTGCTGACGGCGGACGGCAAAGGCCTGGATCGCGCGGCAATGGGTGTCTGGGTCGAGCAGATGGTGGCTTTGCATGAAGCCGGCGTCGAACTGGTGCTGGTGTCCTCCGGGGCAGTAGCGGCGGGGATGAGCCGCTTGGGCTGGAGCGTACGACCCAGTGCGATGCACGAGCTCCAGGCTGCCGCTGCGATCGGTCAGATGGGGTTGGTGCAGGCCTGGGAGTCGAGCTTTGCCGAGCATGGCCGGCATACCGCGCAGATTCTCCTGACACACGATGACTTGTCGGACCGCAAGCGCTACCTGAACGCCCGCAGCACCCTGCGTGCGCTGGTCGAGCTGAAAGTGATTCCGGTGATCAACGAAAACGACACCGTGGTCACCGACGAGATCCGCTTCGGCGACAACGACACCCTGGCGGCGCTGGTGGCCAACCTGGTCGAAGCAGACTTGCTGGTGATCCTTACCGACCGCGACGGCATGTTCGACGCTGATCCGCGCAACAACCCTGATGCGAACCTGATTTACGAAGCTCGCGCCGATGATCCGGCATTGGACGCCGTCGCTGGCGGTACCGGTGGTGCATTGGGTCGTGGCGGCATGCAGACCAAATTGCGCGCTGCGCGCCTGGCAGCGCGTTCCGGTGCGCACACCATCATCGTCGGCGGGCGCATTGAGCGCGTGCTGGATCGTCTGAAGGCGGGTGAGCGCATCGGCACCCTGTTGTCGCCTGAGCGCGGCATGCTGGCGGCGCGCAAGCAATGGTTGGCTGGTCACTTGCAAACCCGAGGCACGCTGGTGCTGGATGCGGGGGCGGTGACGGCGCTGTCCCAAGGCAACAAAAGTCTGCTGCCGGTTGGTGTCAAACTGGTCCAGGGCAGTTTTCGGCGCGGTGAAATGGTGGTGTGCGTGGCCCCGGACGGTCGTGAGATCGCCCGCGGCCTGGCCAACTACAGCGCGCTGGAAGCACAAAAAATCATCGGTCAGTCGTCTGAGGCGATTGTCGGTCTGTTGGGTTACATGGCTGAGCCAGAACTGGTTCACCGCGATAACCTGATTCTGGTCTGAAGGAATATTTGAATGCGTGTGGCAAAAGGATTGTTGGGTCTGCTGTTGGCAATGCCGCTGCTGGCCTCGGCCGAGGAGATTGGTCAGGTGTCGACGGTGTTCAAATTCGTTGGCCCGAACGACCGTATCGTCGTCGAAGCATTTGATGATCCGAAGGTCGAGGGCGTGACGTGCTACCTGTCGCGGGCCAAGACGGGTGGCGTGAAGGGTGGTTTGGGCTTGGCTGAAGATCGCGCCGAGGCATCTATTGCTTGCCGCCAGGTCGGTCCGATCAACTTCAAGGGTGAACTGAAGGACGGTGACGAGGTGTTCAAGGAGCGCACGTCGCTGGTGTTCAAGACCATGCAAGTGGTGCGCTTCCTCGACAAGAAGCGCAATACGCTGGTGTATCTGGTCTACAGCGATCGCTTGATCGAAGGCAGCCCGCAGAATGCGGTGACGGCGATCCCGATCCTGCCGTGGACGCACGCCCAATAAGCTGGCGCAAATCGAAATGTGGGAGTGAGCCTGCTCGCGATAGCGGTGTAACAGTCGGCATCAATGTTGAGTGTTGCACCGCTATCGCGAGCAAGCCCGCTCCCACATTTTTTTTGCGCAGCGTTTACCAAATCGCAGGCAATAAAAAACCGACCCTGAGGTCGGTTTTTCAACAAGCTTATCGCTTATGCGGCAACAGCAAGGTTCAGAGCCTTGACGTGACCGTTCAGGCGGCTCTTATGACGAGCTGCCTTGTTCTTGTGGATGATGCCTTTATCGGCCATACGGTCGATAACTGGCACAGCCAGAACGTAAGCTGCTTGAGCTTTTTCAGCGTCTTTTGCGTCGATGGCCTTAACTACATTCTTGATGTAGGTACGAACCATGGAACGCAGGCTGGCGTTGTGGCTGCGACGCTTCTCAGCCTGTTTTGCACGTTTTTTGGCGGAAGGTGTGTTGGCCACCGTCGAGCTCCTCGAAAGACTTTTTAGGAAATAGCAAACAAAATAGGCCGCGAATCATGCCGATGAGTTGATGTCTTGTCAAGGGCGGTTGAGACGTTCCGCTAAGTGGTAGGTATAAAGAGGCGGGATATTTATTTCCGGCGCTTGACCTGTAAACTCGCGAGCTTTGGCTCTGTGCTGCTGCGGCGCGGAGTATCGCATAAGTAGGCGCTTTGTTCGCCTGCTGTTTATCGACAGGCACAAACTCTTTCAATGAATCTGCTCAAATCGTTGGCCGCCGTCAGCTCTATCACGATGCTTTCCCGGATTCTGGGGTTCGTTCGTGACACCCTCATCGCACGCACATTTGGTGCCGGGATGGCGACTGACGCCTTCTTTATCGCCTTCAAACTGCCCAATCTGCTGCGGCGAATCTTCGCCGAAGGGGCTTTTTCCCAGGCATTCGTGCCGATCCTGGCTGAATATAAGAGCCAGAAAGGCGAGGAGGCGACGCGAACCTTCATTGCTTACGTCTCCGGCCTGCTGACGCTGGTGCTGGCCCTGGTCACCGCGCTGGGCATACTCGCCGCGCCGTGGGTCATCTGGGCCACCGCACCGGGTTTCACCGATACCCCGGAAAAATTCGAGCTGACCTCAAATCTGTTGCGGGTGACCTTCCCTTATATATTGCTGATCTCCCTGTCCTCATTGGCCGGTGCGATCCTCAATACGTACAACCGCTTCTCGGTGCCGGCCTTCGTGCCGACCCTGCTCAACGTCAGCATGATCGTCTTTTCGGTGTTCCTGACACCGTACTTCGATCCTCCCGTCATGGCCCTGGGCTGGGCGGTGCTGGTGGGTGGTCTGGCGCAGTTGCTCTATCAACTGCCGCACCTGAAAAAGATCGGCATGCTCGTGCTGCCACGCCTGAATCTGCGCGACAGCGGCGTCTGGCGAGTAATGAAACAGATGCTGCCGGCAATTCTCGGTGTGTCCGTGAGCCAGATTTCTTTGATCATCAACACCATTTTTGCTTCGTTTCTGGTCGCCGGCTCCGTGTCGTGGATGTATTACGCAGACCGTTTGATGGAGTTGCCGTCCGGTGTGTTGGGCGTGGCATTGGGTACGATTTTGCTGCCGACCCTGGCCAAGACCTATGCCAGCAAGGATCGCCAGGAATACTCGCGCATCCTCGACTGGGGCCTGCGCCTGTGCTTCGTGCTGGTGCTACCGTGTTCGCTGGCACTGGGGATTCTGGCCGAACCGCTGACGGTTTCGCTTTTCCAGTACGGGCAATTCAGTGCGTTTGATGCTTCCATGACCCAGCGGGCGTTGATCGCTTACTCCGTCGGTTTACTCGGGATTATCGTGATCAAAGTGCTGGCGCCGGGCTTTTATGCGCAACAAAACATCCGCACCCCGGTAAAAATCGCGATTTTCACGCTGGTCGTTACCCAGTTGTTCAACCTGGTGCTGATCGGTCCGCTGGCTCACGCTGGTCTGGCCCTGGCCATCAGCGTCGGTGCCTGCATCAACGCCGGGCTATTGTTCTATCAGCTGCGCAAGCAACAGATGTATCAGCCGCAACCGGGCTGGGCCAAGTTCGGCGCCAAGCTTGTGATTGCGGTGTTGGTGATGTCTGCTGTGCTGCTGGCCGGGATGCACTTCATGCCGGCCTGGGATCAGGGGCATATGCTGGAGCGGTTCCTGCGCCTGGGCGCGTTGGTCGCTGCCGGCGTGGTCAGTTATTTCGGCATGCTGCTGTTGATGGGCTTTCGTTTGCGCGACTTCAATCGCAAGGCGTTGAGCTGAGGCTTTTGCCTCGATAAACATGGGCGAACCGGCGGTTTTGTCGGCTCGATTACTTTGGGTTACGGTGTTGCCTGTCGTCGGCCGCCGGGTGTGGTTATAATCGACCACTTTATGAGCAAGAAGCGCGTTATGCAGCTGGTTCGAGGCCTCCACAACCTGCGCCCCCAGCATCGGGGCTGTGTCGCCACTATTGGCAACTTTGACGGTGTTCACCGTGGCCACCAGGCTATCCTGGCGAGGCTGCGTGAGCGCGCTATCGAGTTGGGCGTGCCCAGCTGCGTGGTGATTTTCGAGCCGCAGCCGAGAGAATTCTTCGCCCCGGACACGGCCCCGGCCCGTCTGGCCCGGCTGCGGGACAAACTGCAGCTGCTGGCCGACGAAGGTGTCGACCGGGTCCTGTGCCTGGCCTTCAATCATCGTCTGAGCAAGCTCAGCGCCAGTGAGTTCGTCGATACGATTCTGGTCGACGGCCTCGGCGTCCAGCACCTGGAGGTCGGTGACGACTTCCGGTTCGGCTGTGACCGGGTAGGGGATTTCGATTTCCTGCAGCAGGCCGGCATCGTTCAGGGCTTTACCGTCGAAGCGGCGCAAACCGTCGAGCTGGACGGCATTCGCGTCAGCAGCACCCAGGTCCGTAATGCCTTGGCCGCTGCCGATTTTGCCTTGGCCGAGCGACTGCTCGGGCGACCGTTCCAGATCACCGGGCGGGTCCTGCACGGTCAGAAGCTGGCGCGCCAACTGGGTACGCCAACTGCCAACATTCAACTCAAGCGTCGTCGCGTGCCGCTGACCGGGGTTTACCTGGTCAACGTCGACATCGACGGCAAGACCTGGCCAGGTGTCGCCAACATTGGCGTGCGGCCAACGGTACAAGGGGATGGCAAAGCCCACCTCGAAGTACACCTTTTAGATTTTGCCGGCGATCTGTATGACCGGCGTTTGACGGTGGTTTTCCACCACAAGCTGCGTGAAGAGCAGCGTTTCGCCTCTCTGGAGGCGCTTAAGACGGCGATCAATGCGGATGTTGCCGCCGCCCGTGCCCTGTCGCACCTAGCGCCAATCGCTAATGAAGAGCCTTAAATGACCGACTATAAAGCCACGCTAAACCTTCCGGACACCGCCTTCCCAATGAAGGCCGGCCTGCCTCAGCGCGAACCGCAGATCCTGCAGCGCTGGGACAGCATTGGCCTGTACGGTAAGTTGCGCGAGATTGGCAAGGATCGTCCGAAGTTTGTCCTGCACGACGGTCCTCCGTATGCCAACGGCACGATTCACATCGGTCATGCGTTGAACAAGATTCTCAAGGACATGATCATCCGCTCGAAAACCCTGTCGGGTTTCGACGCGCCTTATGTTCCGGGTTGGGACTGCCACGGCCTGCCGATCGAGCACAAAGTCGAAGTGACCCACGGCAAAAACCTGGGCGCGGACAAAACCCGCGAACTGTGCCGCGCCTATGCCACCGAGCAGATCGAAGGGCAGAAATCCGAATTCATCCGTCTGGGCGTGCTGGGCGACTTCGCCAACCCGTACAAGACCATGGATTTCAAGAACGAAGCTGGTGAAATCCGCGCTTTGGCCGAAATCGTCAAGGGCGGTTTCGTGTTCAAGGGCTTGAAGCCTGTGAACTGGTGCTTCGATTGCGGTTCGGCCCTGGCTGAAGCGGAAGTCGAGTACGAGAACAAAAAGTCCTCGACTATCGACGTGGCTTTCCCGATTGCCGATGAAGCCAAACTGGCTGCCGCTTTCGGTCTGGCGTCCCTGGCCAAGCCTGCTTCGATCGTGATCTGGACCACCACCCCGTGGACCATCCCGGCCAACCAGGCGCTGAACGTTCACCCGGAATTCAACTACGCCCTGGTCGATGTCGGCGACAAACTGCTGGTGCTGGCTGAAGAACTGGTCGAGTCGTGCCTGGCCCGTTACAGCCTGGAAGGCTCGGTCATCGCGACCACCACCGGTAAAGAACTGGAACTGATCAACTTCCGTCACCCGTTCTACGATCGTCTGTCGCCGGTTTACCTGGCCGACTACGTTGAACTGGGCGCTGGCACCGGCGTGGTTCACTCCGCTCCGGCGTACGGCGTGGACGACTTCGTGACCTGCAAGAAATACGGCATGGTCAACGACGACATTCTCAACCCGGTACAGAGCAACGGCGTTTACGTGACATCGCTGGAGTTCTTCGGCGGCCAGTTCATCTGGAAAGCCAACCCGGCCATCGTCGACAAGCTGACCGAAGTCGGCGCGCTGCTGCACACCACCATCATCGAACACAGCTACATGCACTGCTGGCGTCACAAGACCCCGCTGATCTACCGCGCCACTGCGCAGTGGTTCATCGGCATGGACAAAGAGCCTGTCAGCGGCGACACCCTGCGCAAGCGCGCGCTCAAAGCCATCGAAGAGACTCAGTTCGTTCCGGCCTGGGGCCAGGCGCGCCTGCACTCGATGATCGCCAACCGGCCGGATTGGTGCATCTCCCGTCAGCGCAACTGGGGCGTGCCGATCCCGTTCTTCCTGAACAAGGAAAGCGGCGAGCTGCACCCACGTACCGCCGAGCTGATGGAGGAAGTCGCCAAGCGCGTCGAAGTCGAAGGCATCGAAGCCTGGTTCAAGATGGACGCCGCCGAGTTGCTCGGTGACGAAGCGCCACAATACGACAAAATCAGCGACACCCTGGACGTCTGGTTCGATTCGGGCACCACGCACTGGCACGTCCTGCGCGGTTCGCACCCGATGGGCCACGAAACCGGCCCGCGTGCCGACCTGTACCTGGAAGGTTCGGACCAACACCGTGGCTGGTTCCACTCGTCGTTGCTGACCGGTTGCGCCATCGACAACCACGCGCCGTACCGCGAGCTTCTGACCCACGGCTTTACCGTCGACGAGTCCGGTCGCAAGATGTCCAAGTCCCTGGGCAACGTGATCGCGCCGCAAAAGGTCAACGACACTCTGGGCGCAGATATCATGCGTCTGTGGGTCGCTTCCACCGATTACTCGGGTGAAATGGCGGTTTCCGACCAGATCCTGCAACGCAGTGCGGACGCCTACCGGCGGATCCGTAACACCGCGCGCTTCCTGCTTTCCAACCTGACCGGTTTCAACCCGGCCACCGACATCCTGCCGGCCGAAGAAATGCTTGCGCTGGACCGTTGGGCCGTGGACCGCACCTTGCTGCTGCAACGCGAGTTGCAAGAGCACTACGGTGAATACCGCTTCTGGAACGTCTACTCCAAGATCCACAACTTCTGCGTGCAGGAGCTGGGCGGTTTCTACCTCGACATCATCAAGGACCGTCAGTACACCACTGGCGCCAACAGCAAGGCCCGCCGTTCGGCGCAAACCGCGCTGTACCACATCTCCGAAGCGCTGGTGCGCTGGATCGCGCCGATCCTTGCCTTCACCGCCGACGAACTGTGGGAATACCTGCCGGGCGAGCGTAACGAATCGGTGATGCTCAACACCTGGTACGAAGGCCTGACCGAATTGCCGGACAACGTCGAACTGGGCCGCGCCTACTGGGAGCGGATCATGGCGGTGAAGGTCGCGGTCAACAAGGAAATGGAAATCCAGCGCGCGGCCAAGGCCGTCGGTGGCAACCTGCAAGCCGAAGTGACGCTGTTCGCCGAAGACGCTCTGAGCGCCGACCTGGCCCAGCTGAGCAACGAACTGCGCTTCGTGCTGATCACCTCGACCGCGAGTGTGGCGCCTTTTGTTCAGGCACCTGCGGACGCGGTAGTCACCGAAGTCAGCGGCCTGAAGCTGAAAATCGTCAAGTCGGCCTTCGCCAAGTGCGCCCGTTGCTGGCACTGCCGTGAAGACGTCGGCGTGAACCCGGAGCATCCGGAAATCTGCGGTCGTTGCGTCGACAACATCAGCGGCGCTGGCGAGGTTCGTCATTATGCCTAATGCTGCTGGCCGTTTCGGACGGTTGAGCTGGCTCTGGTTGAGTTTGCTGGTCCTGGTCATCGACCAGGCCAGCAAGTTCTACTTCGAAAACAAGCTCGAAATGTTCCAGCAGATCGTGATCATTCCCGATCTGTTCAGTTGGACCCTGGCCTACAACACCGGCGCGGCCTTCAGCTTCCTGGCTGACAGTTCTGGCTGGCAGCGTTGGTTGTTTGCCCTGATCGCCATTGGGGTGAGTGCGGTTCTGGTGGTCTGGCTCAAGCGTCTGGGGCGCAACGAAACCTGGCTGGCCGTCGCTTTGGCGCTGGTACTGGGCGGGGCGCTGGGCAATCTGTATGACCGCATTGCCTTGGGCCATGTGATCGATTTCATTCTGGTGCATTGGCAGAACCGCTGGTACTTCCCGGCGTTCAACTTCGCCGACAGTGCAATTACCGTCGGTGCCGTGATGCTTGCGCTAGATATGTTCAAAAGCAAGAAAACCGGAGAAACCGTTCATGACTGAACAGGTATTGGCTGAGCAACGCATCCGCCAGAACACGGAAGTCACCTTGCACTTTGCACTGCGCCTGGAGAACGGCGACACGGTCGACAGCACCTTCGACAAAGCCCCGGCGACCTTCAAGGTCGGCGATGGCAACCTGTTACCGGGTTTCGAAGCGGCGCTGTTCGGCTTCAAGGCGGGCGATAAGCGCACGCTGACGATTCAACCGGAAAACGCGTTTGGCCAGCCAAACCCGCAAAACGTGCAGATCATCCCGCGTTCGCAGTTCAAGGACATGGACCTGTCGCCGGGTTTGCTGGTGATCTTCAACGATGCGGCCAATACTGAGCTGCCGGGTGTTGTGAAAGAATTCGATGACGAGCAAGTGACCATCGACTTCAATCACCCGCTGGCCGGCAAGACATTGACCTTTGACGTCGAGATCATCAGCGTCAAATCGCTGTAACTGACCGAATGCGGTCTAATTGTGGGAGCGGGCTTGCTCGCGAAAGCGGTGTATCAGCCAACATTTTTGTTGAATGTGAAGCAGCCTTCGCGAGCAAGCCCGCTCCCACATTAAGATTTTTACTGTTTTCGAACCCGGTGTTCGTATGACAGGTGGCACTACTATTTCTTGCGCGCAAGACACGAGGCACAGCATGCAAATCAAACTCGCCAACCCCCGTGGCTTCTGCGCCGGCGTGGACCGGGCGATCGAAATCGTCAACCGCGCCCTGGAAGTCTTCGGGCCGCCGATCTATGTGCGCCACGAAGTGGTCCACAACAAATTCGTCGTCGAAGACCTGCGTGCTCGCGGGGCGATCTTCGTCGAGGAACTGGATCAGGTGCCGGACGACGTCATCGTGATCTTCAGTGCCCACGGCGTTTCCCAGGCTGTGCGTACCGAAGCCGCCGGCCGAGGCCTGAAAGTGTTCGACGCGACTTGCCCGCTGGTCACCAAGGTGCACATCGAAGTCGCGCGCTATAGCCGTGACGGCCGTGAATGCATCCTCATCGGCCACGCCGGTCACCCGGAAGTCGAAGGCACCATGGGCCAGTACGATGGCAGCAATGGTGGCGCGATCTATCTGGTTGAAGACGAGAAAGACGTTGCCTCGTTGCAGGTGGTCAACCCCGACAAACTGGCGTTCGTGACCCAGACCACCCTGTCCATGGACGACACCAGCCGCGTGATCGACGCCCTGCGTGCACGCTTCCCGGCGATTGGTGGCCCGCGCAAGGACGACATCTGCTACGCCACGCAAAACCGTCAGGACGCCGTCAAGCAACTGGCCGACGAATGTGATGTGGTACTGGTGGTCGGCAGCCCGAACAGCTCCAACTCCAACCGCTTGCGTGAACTCGCCGAACGCATGGCCACCCCGGCTTACCTGATCGACGGCGCCGAAGACCTGCAAAAGAGCTGGTTCGACGGTGTCGAGCGTATCGGTATCACCGCTGGCGCCTCTGCTCCGGAAGTGCTGGTGCGTGGCGTGATCCAGCAGTTGCAGGCCTGGGGCGCTACCGGGGCCGATGAATTGGCTGGTCGGGAGGAGAACATCACGTTCTCCATGCCTAAAGAGTTGCGCGTGCGCTCCCTGCTTTAACTTTTTTCTCTCCCGGACACAGCGCCTGCTCAGCCTTATCGCTGCGCAGGCTGACGCGACCGGTCGCGGCCAGCACCACCTGGCGCTGGCTGACCGGTTCGCGGGCTGCGCAAATGTGCAGCGTCCCCGCTTGAAAGGCCCGGCCAGGCATTTGTGGTTCGCCAATACGGCTGAAACGCACGAATCGCTTGACCGGCCAATTACCGACAATCGGCACCCGAGCGCCACTTACGCGCTCAATCAGCATCGGATTGCTGCTGTCCTCCGGCCCTTTGCCGCTGATATCCAGAATGATTCGCCAGCCCTGGCCCCAGTCGTCGTTGATGCCATGGATGACGGTGGTCTGATTACGCGCGAGTGCTTCGCTTCGGGCACTGCGAATACCACTGGCAAGAGACTTCGCCGCCTCCTCGCGATGATTCGATTCTGTAAGCGCCGCGAACGCCGGACTGACCAACAGCAGAACAATCCCGGCAATTGTCAGTCCCATGAGCAGTTCGATCAGGCTGAAGCCTCGCTGATGCATATCATCTCCCTCCGTGGAGTGCTGCGGCCCGCGCAATCCGTGCGCGAGTAATGGCAAATCAACCGTACGCCGTCCGGTCGAATGTTCTAGCGTGTAGAAGCAGGTATAGCCGACGGCAACGGAGGGCACTGATGGATCATCGTACAAAAGGTTTCACGCTGATCGAGCTGCTGGTCTCGCTCGCGGTTTTTTTGATCCTGATCACCCTGGCCGTGCCCGCGTTTACCCGGTCGGTGCAAGGCACCAAGGCCGACACCGAAATTGGCGACCTGCAACGCGGACTCAATTTCGCCCGGCTTGAGGCCATCGACCGGGGCGTCGCTACTCGGATTCGTCCGACCGCGGGTGGCAGCGTCTGGACCGGTGAGTTGGCGGTCTATGACAGTACGAACACGCCGGCCAATGTATTGCGGGTTGTTCCAGCGATGAGCAGCGGCGCGGCTCTGACGCTACCCTTGGGAGTGACCGCCATTGATTTCAACAATCTGGGCGGTTTGGCGGCGCCGCCCACACCCGTGGTGATCAGCTATGTATTGGGGGCGCAAAGCAGGACGCTGAATGTGTGTTTGAACGGACGAATTCTATTGGGTGGAAATTGCGGATGAGGGAACGGAGCAAACATGCACAGGAGGGCATGACGCTGATCGAAGTGCTGGTCGCGTTGGTGATTCTGACCGTGGGGCTGCTGGGCGCGGCGGCGATTCAGCTCAATGCGCTGAAGTACACCGACAGTTCGCGGATGACTAGCCAGGCGAGTTTTATCGCCTACGACATGATGGACCGTATCCGCGCCAACTCCGGCGCCGACTATACCGTGACGCCACCAACGTCAGGCAACCTGAACGTTGCCCGGGATCAGGACCTTTACGATTTCACCACCAACATCGTCAATTTCGGCGGCGCGACGGCCACCGGTGCCGTTACGCTGAGCCAGCGGGTCTACACCATCACCATCACCTGGGACGACTCGCGCGCCGCCAATACCGCCAATTCACGTCGCAGCTTCGTTTTGACCAGTCGTGCCGCTGTCGACCCGGTGGCAACGCCATGAATCGGTCCAGCAGAGGTTTCGGGCTGATCGAGTTGTTGATCGCCCTCGCGTTGAGCCTGATTGTGGTGCTGGGCGTGGTGCAGGTTTTCATCGCCGCCAAGAACACCTACGTCAGCCAGAACACCTCCGCCGCCATGCAGGAAGATGCGCGGTTTGTGTTGAGCAAGATGATTCAGGAACTCCGCATGGTCGGCATGTTTGGCTGCCTGGGGACGATCACTGACTCAAGTACTGCCGGCGACTTCAGCGCTGGCCAGATAACGCCCATCAGTTGGGACAACGCCAACCTCAAGTTGACGCTGGTGACCGCTGATATCGGAAGCAGTGGCGGGGTGCCCGCCTGGACGGTGATCTCCGACTGTCGGAACACGGCGACGGCCTACACGGGTGCGCGGGTAGCGGCCTCGGGGTTTCTGGCATTCCCGATCCGGCGCCTGATCTACAGCTTCAGCAATAACAAAATCATGATGGGCTCCGGTACCGGCACGCCGGCCCAGTTTGTGCTGATCGACAACGTCAGTGCCTTCAGCGTGAGCTTCGGCCTCGCCAATTCTGCCACTGACGTCGCCGCTTCCAGCTACAGCCCTAACCCGTCCGACCCCGCGCGGATTCGCAGCGTCCGCCTGAGCCTGACCCTCACCGACCCGAACAACCGGGTGCGCAATCAAACGTTCAACGTGGTTGCCGCCTTGCGCAACAGGTTGCCATGAGGAAGGCCTCCATGACTTTTCACGCCCAGCGGGGTATGGCGCTGCTGGTCAGCCTGGTGTTTCTGTTGTTGCTGACGCTGATCGGCCTTTCATCGATGCAGAACGCCACCCTGCAGGAAAAAATGGCCGGCAGTGTGAGCTTGCGCAATCAGTCGTTCCAGGGCGCTGAAGCGGCGTTACGCGTGGGCGAAAGCGCGGTCCAGCTGGACAGCTATTCATTGCCGGTCTGCAGCCAGTGCGCACCACCGGCCGACGCGTCGACGGTCACTGCCGCCGGCTCCAGCTCCACCTCCGGCGTGACCTGGATCGCCTCGGGCAAGGGCTTTTACGCGGTGCAGAATATCGGCACCACAGTCAACGCGGTAAATGTGCCGAGCAACACCTCGGCGACGCTTTACCGGGTGACCGCCGTCGGCATCGCGGGCAACTCGCGCAGCGTCGTGGAGAGTATTTATGCGAAGTACTGAGAGGCGTGGCGGGTTGTGGCAGCTGATCTGCGGCATGGTGCTGGGGCTTTACCTGTCCGCTCCTGCTTACGCCTTCACACCGTCGGATTCACCGCTGTTAAGCGCGGCAGCGGTCGTGCCGAACGTGATGTTGCTGATCGACGACTCGGGGAGCATGAACAGCATCCTCTATGCCCCCGGGTTCGATCCGACGGTCACCGGACGCACACCGGCCAGGCAATGCAATTTTTTCTTCGGCCTGTGCTTGAGCGGGAGCGACATCGTCGGCGACTCGATTTTCCTCTCCAGCCTTGCGCAGTCTGGTTGTTCCGGTGGTGCCTACGCGTTTTACAACAACAGCCTGGCGCCCCTGTGCCTCAAGCTTCCGGACCCGGTCGGAGGCGAAAATACCCGGTATACCGACGACTATCTGTCGTATCTGGTGGGGCTGGCGAATGGCAGCAACCGTGACTTCACCAATGGCTCGATCCCTAACGATTACCGCATGAACGTGGCGCGAAACGTGTCCACGGCATTGGTGGCCAGCAACCGGGCGTTGCGCATCGGCCTTGCGACGTTCAACCCAGCCACCAGCAACAACTCCGGAAATGGCGGCTTTATCGCCCGGTCGATCAGCGATCTGTCGCTGGTGAGCGGCAGCGTTACCCAGGCCCAGGCCGATACCAATTACAACAATCTGATCGCCTCCATCAACGGGTTGAGTGCCGTGGCCAATACGCCGCTGGCGGAAACCTACTACGAGATCAGCCGCTATTTTCGTGGGCTGACGCCGTACTACAACTCGACCCCGGCGACGTACACCAGCCCGATCCAGTACCGCTGCCAGAAGAACTACGGCGTGGTGATCACCGATGGCTTGCCGACGTTCGACCGGACCTTCCCGACCAACGATCCACTGGGCACCGGCCGGCTTCCAAACTGGGACGGCGTGAACAACGATGGCAACAACCTCAACGGTGATGGCGAAGGCGACACCCTTTATCTGGATGACATCGCCAAGTTCGCTTTCGACATCGACATGCGCTCCACCGGCACCGACGCGGCAGGCAAAAGCTGGAACGCGGTGGACTTCCCGAAACAGAACATCAACACCTACACCGTGGGCTTTACCGCCGCGAATCAGATGTTGTCGGACGCGGCCAGCTACGGACAGGGCAAGTACTATCAGGCGACCGACAGCGCCGGGCTCAACAGTGCATTGTCCTCGGCCCTGAGCGACATCACCTCGAAGGCCGGCTCCGGTGGCAGCGGTGTCACCAGCGGCACTACCCTGGCCAGCAATTCAAGTTACTTCCAGACCAGTTATGACCCTAAAGACTGGCGCGGCACGATCAAATCCTTCGGCTTCACCACGGCCGGTACGGTCAACACCGCGGCAGCGTTGTGGACCACCGACACCACCATCGTTCCCGGTGCCACCGCACCGACTTACCAGTCCTGGAACACCCTGACCAACACGGTGGTCAGCTTGGCGTATACCAGCTTCTCCCCGACGCAGCAGACCTCCCTCAGCCAAGGCCTGCCTACGGGCATCACCGGCAGCGATCTGGTGGAATGGAGCAAGGGCACCAACAAAGCCGGGCTCAAGGTGCGTAGCGTGCTGCTCGGCGACATCATCAATTCGCCCCTTGTACTGGCGTCACCCACGGACAAAACCGCCTCTGATCTGACGGGCGACACCACCTACAGCACCTACCTGACCACCAAGGCTGCCACCATGAGTACCAGCCTGGTGGTGAACGCCAACGACGGGTTCGTGAATGTCATCAACTCGGCCAATGGCACCCGGCGTTATGCCTACATGCCTTCCAGTGTGTTGCCATCGCTGCGCTACATCGCCGACCCGACCTACATCAACGGTGTGAGCCACAAGTTTCTGGTCGACGGTCAGCTCGGGGTGTTCGATGCCCAGTTCGGCAGCGCCTGGAAAACCCTGGCCATTGGCGGGACCGGGGCCGGCGGCAGAACTTTCTATGCATTGCAGCTGTTCGATGCGTCTGCGGGCAACGTGTTCAAGGCATTGTGGGAGTTCAGCGCACCGGCCACGGCCAACACCGCGAACGTTTTCAATGATCTGGGTTATGCCTACGCACGACCGGAAGTGGCACGCTTGGCCGACGGTCGCTGGGCTGCGTTCATTTCCAACGGTTATGGCAGCAACTCCGGGGTGGCGGCGTTGTACGTGGTGGATGTTCGTGACGGTTCGTTGATCAAGAAAATCGTGGTCGACAGCACCGACACCACCAACGGCCTATCGTCGGTGAAGCTCAGGGTCAACTCGCAGAATGTGGTGCAGGCCGCCTATGGTGGCGACCTGAAAGGGCGGTTATGGAAGTTTGATTTGAGCGCTACCGCCCCCAATAGCTGGGGCGTGGCGTTTGCCGGCAAGCCGTTGTTTACCACGGCGGGTGGCGCCACCCAGCCGATTACCGTGCAGCCGTTGCTGGCGGACAACTCACTGGGCGGCAAGGAAGTATTCTTCGGCACCGGCAAATTCAACGAGACTGCCGACAAGACCAACAAGGATTTGCAGGCGTTCTACGCCGTGTGGGATGCGGAAGGCGGGGCCGGCCAGATCACCGTCTCCAGTTTGCAGGCGCAAGCGGTGACCGGTGTGTTCTCGGGCAGCACCGGGCAATTCATCACCACCAGCCAGAACGACGTGATCTATCCAGGGGAGAAGGGCTGGTACTTGCCGCTGGTGTACAACAGCGCGCTGACGGGGGAGCGGGTGATCAATCAGGCCAATCTGGTGCTGGGGCGAATCGTCTTTACCACGGCGAGTGTGGACACCACCGACCCATGCGCCAGCTTCGGTACGGGCAAACTGGTCGAACTGGATGCGTTCAGCGGTAAGATGCTCAACTACGCGGTGCTCGATACCAATAACGACGGGACAGTCGACACCAAGGACACGGTGTCCAGCGGCGTGATTTTCACCGGCGGCATCCCGACGCTGAACGCCATCGTCAACGGTGCGACCCGCAAGATCGTGAACGATTCCAGTGGCGGCATCAGCACCCTGGTGGAAAAATCCGGCGGCGGCAGCCGTCGCATCATGTGGCGACAAATACAGTAAGTGAGAGTTTAGGAATGCGCAGATCCAACCGAGGTTTCACCCTGATCGAAATCATGATCGTGATTGCGATCATCGGGATCGTCATAACCATTGCCGCCCCAAACCTCACGGAGTACGTGAAAAAGGGCCGCCGCACTGAGGTGGCCGGGCTGCTTTCCGAGCAGGCGCAAATCCTTGAGCGGTTCTACTCGAAAAACAATGTCTACACCGCTGCCACCGGATTGAGCGCCGGCAACGACTTCTACACCATCACCCCGACCCTGACCGATCAAACCTTTTTGCTGACGGCAACGCGCAAGACCGGCGCTGCCATGGCGACCGACAAGTGTGGGGATTTCACCCTCACCAACACTGGCGTCAGAAGCATGGTCAATGCGACATCCGGGCTCGTCACCAAAGATTGCTGGGGTCGCTGAGTTTCTTTTTCGGGCGCCTTTTTGCGTCCTCTGTCTATTTATCGGTTGGATCAGAACATGAGCAGGCAACAGCAAGTGGTGATTGTCGGCGGCGGCGTGATTGGGTTGCTGACGGCGTTCAATCTCGCGTCCGAAGTGCAAAGTATCGTGTTGCTGGATCGTTCGAACGTCGGTCAGGAATCGTCGTGGGCCGGTGGCGGAATTGTTTCGCCGCTCTATCCGTGGCGCTACAGCCCGGCAGTCACCGCGCTGGCGCATTGGTCCCAGGATTTTTATCCACAGCTCGGTGAGCGACTGTTCGCCGCGACCGGGGTTGATCCTGAAGTGCACACCACCGGCCTGTACTGGCTGGATCTGGATGACGAGGCCGAGGCGCTGGCCTGGGCCGAGCGGGAAAACCGTCCGCTGCGGGCTGTGGATATCTCGGCGGCACATGATGCTGTACCGGTGTTGGGCGCCGGTTTTTCCCGGGCGATCTACATGGCCGATGTGGCCAACGTGCGTAATCCGCGGCTGGTGAAGTCCCTCAAGGCTGCTTTGCTGGCGCTGCCGAACGTGACGATTCGTGAGCAGTGCGAAGTCAGCGGGTTTGTTCGTGAAGGCGATCGGGTCGTCGGTGTGCAGACCTCGACGGGCCCTGTTCTCGGTGATCAGGTGGTCCTGACGGCGGGCGCCTGGAGTGGTGACTTGCTCAAGAGTCTGGGGCTTGAATTGCCGGTCGAGCCGGTGAAAGGTCAGATGATTTTGTACAAGTGCGCGGCGGACTTCTTGCCGAGCATGGTCCTGGCCAAGGGGCGTTACGCGATTCCCCGGCGCGACGGACACATTCTGATTGGCAGCACGCTGGAACATGAAGGCTATGACAAGACGCCGACCGATTCGGCGCTGGAGAGTCTGAAAACGTCGGCGGTGGAGCTGATTCCTGCGTTGGCGGATGCCGAAGTGGTGGGGCATTGGGCTGGATTGCGGCCGGGGTCGCCGGAGGGCATTCCCTACATTGGCCGAGTGCCGGGCTTCGACGGACTCTGGCTCAATTGCGGGCATTACCGTAACGGGCTGGTGCTGGCGCCAGCGTCGTGTCAGTTGTTTGTGGATGTGATGTTGGGGAGGGCGCCGATTATTGATCCGGCGCCTTATGCGCCGACCGGGCGGATCTAGCCGAAGGATCTTCGGTGACGGTCAGATAGCCTGCTCGCGATGGGGCCCTCAATCCAGGCCGAGTTTCTTGAGCCTGTAGCGCATCGACCGGAATGAGAGATTCAACCGCTGAGCCGCCGCTGTGCGGTTCCAGCGGGTTTCCTCCAATGCCTGCAGGATCAGTTTGCGTTCGACGTTTTCCAGATAGTCTTCCAGGTTGTCGATCTGCGTCAGGTCCGCCACGCCGTTCTCTGCGGTGCAGTTGCCTTCGGCCAGTCGCAGGTCGCTGGCTTCGATCTGTTTGTTCTCGCACAGGGTGTAAGCCCGCTCCAGCACGTTCTCCAGCTCCCGCACGTTGCCTGGGAAGCGGTAACTTTTCAGCGCGTCGAGAGCGAGTGGGTGGAGCTTCGCGGCGGGTTGGCCGCTGCCGGCCGCCAGACGCTTGAGCACATGACTGGCCAGCGGTTCGATGTCGTCGCGGCGCTCGCGCAATGGGGGAACGCGGAGTTCGATCACGTTCAACCGATAGTACAAATCCTGGCGAAAGCGTTCGGCGCTGACTTCAGCGTCGAGGTCTTTGTGGGTGGCGCACAGGATACGCACGTCGACCACCACTTCTTGCTGCCCGCCGACGCTGCGAATGGCCTTCTCCTGAATGGCCCGGAGCAGTTTGACCTGCATCGCCAAGGGCAAGTCAGCGACCTCGTCGAGAAACAGTGTGCCGCCATGGGCTGCCTGAAACAGCCCGGGTTTGTCTTCGATGGCGCCACTGAAACTGCCTTTGCGATGACCGAAGAATTCGCTTTCCATCAACTCCGACGGAATCGCCCCGCAGTTGACCGGGACGAATGGTTGAGCAGACCGCGGGCCTTGTTCGTGAATCAGTCGGGCGACCAATTCCTTGCCGCTGCCGGATTCGCCGCTGATGTACACCGGCGCCTGGCTGCGGGCGAGTTTGTCGATTTGTTTGCGCAGGTTGCGCATGGGCAGTGAATCGCCCAGCAACCGGCGATCGATTGCGTTACTGGCGCTGCCCGCGGCCGTCAAACGCAGGGCGCTGGTGACCAGTTCGCGCAGGCGTGTCAGGTCGACCGGCTTGGTCAGGAAGTCGAAGGCGCCTGCCTTGAGTGCATTGATCGCCGTTTCGAGGTTGCCGTAGGCGGTGATCATCGCCACCGGCACTTGTGGGTAACGCTGCTGGATGTACTGCACCAGCTCAAGACCCGTGCCGTCGGGCAGGCGCATGTCGGTCAGGCACAGGTCGAATGTCTCCCGTGTCAACAAGGCCTGGGCTTCGCCAAGGTTGCGGGCACTGTAGGTATCGAGTTTCATCCGTCCCAGGGTGATCTCCAGGAGTTCGCGGATATCCGGTTCGTCGTCGACGATCAGGACTTTTGGCCGTGGGCTCGTGTTCAACTTTGTTTCCGTCCGTGAGCAAAAGTGATGCGAAAGCAGCCGCCGCCTTGGCGTGGATTGAAGTCTAGGCGGGCCTGGTTGCTTTCGCACAGCTCACGGGACAGATAAAGCCCCAGGCCAGTGCCCTGGCTACTGGTGGTGAAGAAGGGTTCGAACAAATGCGTCTGTTGGTCCGGCGCCACACCGGGACCGTTGTCCCGGACCTCGAGCGTCGGTAACTGGCTGTCGGGTTCGACAAACAATTCGAGCCATACTTGCGCCAGGTCGTGATTCAGCGCGCTATGGCGCCAGGCGTTGCGCAACAGGTTGTCGAGAATCTGGGTCAGCTGATTCGGGTCCATCAGGGTTTTGAAGTCGCCCGATCCGATGTGCAGGTGAATCAATTGACGATCAGTTGCCCCTTCACGGGTTTCGGCGACGAAGTGCTCCAGCCACGGCTTCAGATCGAGCCTTTGTGGCACGGTTTGCTGGCGGCGGGACAGTTGCAGGACGTTTTCGATAACCCGATTCATTCGCTGAGAGTGGTCTTGGATAATCTGCGTCAGACGCCGATCTGCGCCCTTCAGTTCCTCGGATTCCTGTAATAGCTGCGCGGCATGACTAATGGCGCCCAGTGGATTGCGGATTTCATGGGCGATACCGGCAGTCAGACGACCGAGTGCGGCGAGTTTCAGTTGCTGCGCTTGTTGAGCGATCTGGGCAAGGTCCTCGAGAAACACCAGAGTCTGATGATTCGGGCTTTGGTCCAGGGCAATGAAGCTGGGTTGCAGTTCCAGGCCACTGCTGGCGATTTTCAGGCTTTGCGGGCGCAGCGTTGGGTTGTTGAACCATAGTTGCAGGCGTTCGACCAAGGCTGGTGAGTAATCGTCGATCAACTGGCCGTCGAGGTTTTTCTGCCCCAGCAAGCTCAAGGCGCTGTGATTGGCCAGTTGGACCCGCCGCTGGTCGTCGAGCACCAGAATGCCCGTGCGCATGCGGTGCAGGATCAACGCGTTGAGCGCTTCCAGGCCCACCACTTCACTGGCGCGCTGCCGGGCGAGGTGTTCGCTGACCTCCAGTCGACTGATCAGGCCCTGCACCAGCAATGCAGCGGCAAAACACAGCGCGCCGAGGGTGCCGGCTTGCAGGTACTCGCTGGGACTGACGGGGTGGCTGAAGCTCAGGAGGAAGCTGAAACCGACGATGCCCAGAGCAGCAACCGCCGCGATCAACAGGCCGATACGCCCGCGCAACAGGGTGTTGCTGATCGCCACCGAAACGATGAGCAAGTTGCCGATGGCGCTGGCCACGCCGCCCGCGGCATAGAACAGGCCGCACAGCAGCAGGACATCGACCAGGGCAAGGCTGAAAAGCTGGGCCGGCCGTCGGGTGTTCTCCCAAAAGACCACCAGCAGGATGTTCAGCACCAGGTATAACCAGCTGCCACTGCGCAGCAGTTCGTCCTCGGCGAAAGCCAGCAACTGGTTGTCCATGTTGCTGGAGATCAACAGCACCAGAGTGATGCCGACGCTTAAACGGTAGAGATGATAAAGGCGCAGCAGTCGCTGAGCCTGTTTGCCGCCGGGACTGGACGTCTCAGCGATCACTTGAGCCCGGGCCTTGCTCGAGGTGAGCCTGGCTGCAATACCACTGTTGTTGAAGGCTCAGCGCGCGGTCGCGGGGCAGGTGAACGCCGCAATGCGCGCAGCGGACCATGGGCGCGGCATCCCGCTCGGCGGGGGACTTGGGCGCGGAAGTCGAAGCCTTGAACTTGCGCCAGAACCATACCGCAGCGGCAATCAAGGCAATCCAGAACAGTAAACGAAGCATGGTGAGCAGCTTTATTGGCTAATGAACAGGCAGTTTAGCCAAGGACCTGACCCGCGCACAGCGCAATAAAAAAGGGAGACTCAAGAGTCTCCCTTTTTTGCACAACCCGATGTGTCAGTCGAACACGCCGAAGGTCATGTAGCTGAACCACGAGCGGTCTTCGTTGTTGGCTTCGGACTCGTGTTCCTCTTCTTCGATCACGTCGCCATCTGCATCTTTAGGCTTGAGATCGTTCGGAATCGCATCCTTGGCATCCTGGAACTGCTTCTGCACGTCCTGGTTGGCGCGGGTTTCGCCCGGCGGCAGCGGCGGACGGGATTCGATCAGGCCCAGGGTGGCCTTGCTCAACCACGAACGGTTGTCGGCTTCGTCGACCGAAGGCTTGAACTGACCGTCCACCAGGCTTGGGTGGTTCGGGTAGTTGAGCTTCAGGGTTTCGAGGCTGGTGGCTGCCAGATCGTCCAGGTGCAGACGCTGATAGGCTTCAGTCATCACCGCCAGGCCGTCGCCGACCGATGGGGTTTCCTGGAAGTTTTCCACCACGTAACGACCACGGTTCGCGGCGGCGACATAGGCCTGACGGGTCAGGTAGTAGTCGGCGACGTGAATTTCGTAGGAGGCCAGCAGGTTGCGCAGGTAGATCATGCGCTGCTTGGCATCCGGCGAGTAGCGGCTGTTCGGGAAGCGGCTGGTCAGCTGGGCGAACTCGTTGTACGAGTCGCGGGCAGCACCCGGGTCACGCTTGGTCATGTCCAGCGGCAGGAAGCGCGCCAGCAGGCCGACGTCCTGGTCGAAGGAGGTCAAGCCTTTGAGGTAATACGCGTAATCCACGTTCGGATGCTGTGGGTGCAAACGAATGAAACGCTCCGCGGCAGACTTGGCAGCCTCAGGCTCGGCGTTCTTGTAGTTGGCGTAGATCAACTCGAGTTGAGCCTGATCGGCGTAGCGCCCAAACGGATAACGCGACTCCAGCGCCTTCAGCTTGGCTGTGGCGGCGGTGTAGCTATTGTTGTCCAGGTCGGTCTGAGCCTGCTGGTACAGCTCGACTTCGCTAAGGTTTTCGTCTACGACTTCCTTCGATGAGCAAGCAGCGGTCAATGCGAGGATGGCGATCAGCAGCAGGTGTTTCACTTGCATGGCGGCTTGCGTCCCTATGACGGCCGCTGTCTTGGGCGGGGCCGTCCTGTTATGATGAGCGCCCCGTTGAATAGCCTCGGGGCAAAAGACGCCGTATTTAACCACAAGCGCGCAGCCGAAACCAAAGGCTGTGCCGACGCCTAGTCTGAGCATGTCCGATAAAATTGAACTTCGCGCAGAGGTGCCGTCCGAATTGGGCGGCCAACGCCTCGATCAAGTCGCCGCACAATTATTCGCTGAGCACTCGCGCTCGCGCCTTTCCGCCTGGATCAAAGACGGCCGCCTGACTGTGGATGGGGCGGTTATCCGCCCGCGAGACATCGTTCATGGTGGCGCCATTCTTGAGCTGACTGCCGAGCAGGAAGCTCAGGGTGAATGGATCGCTCAAGACATCGAGCTGGACATCGTCTATGAAGACGACGACATCCTGGTGATCAACAAACCTGCGGGCCTGGTGGTGCATCCTGCCGCCGGTCACGCCGATGGCACCCTGCTCAACGCCTTGCTGCACCACGTGCCGGACATTATCAATGTGCCCCGCGCCGGTATCGTGCATCGCCTCGACAAGGACACCACCGGTCTGATGGTGGTGGCCAAGACCATTCAGGCGCAGACACAGCTTGTCACGCAATTGCAGAGCCGCAGCGTAAGCCGGATCTACGAATGCATCGTGATCGGTGTGGTCACTGCCGGCGGCAAGATCAACGCGCCGATCGGTCGTCACGGCCAGCAACGCCAGCGCATGGCCGTGATGGAAGGGGGCAAGCAAGCCGTCAGCCATTACCGCGTGCTTGAGCGTTTCCGCTCCC
The DNA here is from genome assembly GCF_003151075.1 of Pseudomonas sp. 31-12. Lineage (NCBI taxonomy): Bacteria > Pseudomonadati > Pseudomonadota > Gammaproteobacteria > Pseudomonadales > Pseudomonadaceae > Pseudomonas > Pseudomonas sp. 31-12. The sequence goes on along the minus strand of NZ_CP029482.1, from coordinate 5,948,082 downwards.
ACACGCATGTGCGGGTGAAGCTGGAAACCGGTCGTACGCACCAGATTCGTGTGCACATGGCTCACATCAACTATCCGTTGGTCGGAGACCCTGCCTACGGCGGTCGTTTCCGCATTCCGCCGGCAGCCAGTGTGACCATGGTCGAATCGTTGAAGGCGTTCCCGCGTCAGGCCCTGCATGCTCGGTTCCTGGAGCTGGATCACCCGACCACCGGTAAACGCATGAGCTGGGAATCGCCACTGCCGGACGACTTCGTCTGGTTGCTGACTCTGCTCAAGCAAGACCGTGAGGCGTTCATCGGATGAGTGACTGGCTGATTCCCGACTGGCCTGCGCCTGCCGGGGTGAAAGCCTGTGTGACCACCCGTGCGGGCGGCGTCAGTCTGGCGCCGTTCGACAGCCTCAACCTCGGCGATCACGTCGACGACAGCCCCGAAGCGGTTGCCGAAAACCGCCGTCGCCTCACCGATCATTTTTCTATTCAACCGGCCTGGTTAAAGCAGGTTCACGGCATCGCCGTGGCCCACGCGGATCCAGGCATCACGGCCACCGCCGACGCCAGCTGGACTTCCACACCCGGAATCGCCTGCGCCGCGATGACCGCCGATTGCCTGCCCGCATTGTTTTGCGACCGCGCGGGCACTCGCGTTGCGGCGGCCCATGCCGGTTGGCGCGGGTTGGCGGCGGGTGTGCTCGAAGCAACGCTCGACAGTTTGGCCGTACCTCCGGAAGACGTGCTGGTCTGGCTTGGCCCGGCCATTGGCCCGCAAGCCTTCGAAGTCGGCGCCGAAGTGCGCGAGACTTTCGTCCAGCAACTGCCTGAAGCGGCCAAAGCCTTTGTGCCGAGCCAAAATGCTGGCAAATTCATGGCTGACATCTACGAGCTGGCGCGTTTGCGTCTGGCTGTGCGCGGTGTCACCGTTGTTTATGGTGGCGGTTTCTGTACCGTGACCGATCCTCGCTTCTTTTCTTACCGCCGCAGTCCACGCACTGGTCGGTTTGCCTCCCTTATCTGGCTCGAAGACTAAGCTTTCCTGATCTACATCAACTGTTCGACGCTTGAAACTCCCAGAATCGACCGCATCTATAACGGTATCTGGCAGGTTTCTTCATTCAGGATGTTTTATAGGTCCGGCCTGCTCAAAAGGAAGGTGACCCATGCGTATAGATCGTTTAACCAGCAAATTGCAGTTAGCTCTATCCGACGCCCAATCGCTGGCCGTCGGCCTTGACCATCCCGGTATCGAGCCGGCGCACTTGATGCAGGCGATGCTTGAGCAGCAGGGCGGTTCGATCAAACCCCTGTTGATGCAGGTCGGTTTTGACGTCAATAGCCTGCGTAAAGAGCTGACCAAAGAGCTCGACCAGCTCCCGAAAATCCAGAACCCCACCGGCGACGTGAACATGTCGCAGGACTTGGCGCGCCTGCTCAACCAGGCCGATCGCCTGGCTCAGCAGAAGGGCGATCAGTTCATCTCCAGTGAGCTGGTGTTGCTCGCGGCGATGGATGAGAACAGCAAACTCGGCAAGTTGCTGCTCGGCCAAGGTGTGAGCAAAAAAGCCCTGGAAAACGCAATCAACAACCTGCGCGGCGGTGAGGCGGTCAATGACGCCAACCACGAAGAGTCGCGCCAGGCGCTGGACAAGTACACCGTCGACCTGACCAAGCGTGCCGAAGAAGGCAAGCTCGACCCGGTGATCGGCCGTGACGACGAAATTCGCCGGACCATCCAGGTGCTGCAACGCCGCACCAAGAACAACCCGGTGCTGATCGGTGAGCCCGGCGTGGGTAAAACCGCCATCGCCGAAGGCCTGGCCCAGCGCATCATCAACGGTGAAGTGCCGGATGGTCTCAAGGGCAAGCGCTTGCTGTCTTTGGACATGGGGTCGCTGATTGCCGGCGCCAAGTACCGCGGCGAGTTCGAAGAGCGCCTCAAATCCTTGCTCAATGAACTGTCGAAGCAGGAAGGGCAGATCATTCTGTTCATCGACGAACTGCACACCATGGTCGGCGCCGGTAAGGGCGAAGGCTCGATGGATGCGGGCAACATGCTCAAGCCTGCGTTGGCGCGCGGCGAGTTGCATTGTGTCGGCGCGACCACGCTCAATGAGTACCGCCAATATATAGAGAAGGATGCGGCCCTCGAACGGCGCTTCCAGAAAGTCCTGGTGGACGAGCCGAGCGAAGAAGACACCATCGCTATTCTGCGTGGTCTGAAAGAGCGTTATGAGGTCCACCACAAAGTGGCGATCACTGACGGCGCTATCATCGCCGCGGCCAAACTCAGCCATCGCTACATTACAGACCGTCAGTTGCCGGACAAGGCCATCGACCTGATCGACGAAGCGGCCAGCCGCATCCGCATGGAGATCGACTCCAAGCCGGAAGTACTGGATCGTCTGGAGCGCCGTCTGATTCAACTGAAGGTGGAATCACAGGCGCTGAAGAAAGAAAGCGACGACGCGGCGAAGAAACGTCTGGAGAAACTCCAGGAGGAAATCGTTCGCCACGAACGTGAGTACTCGGACCTCGAAGAAATCTGGAACTCGGAAAAAGCCGAGGTTCAGGGTTCTGCACAGATCCAGCAGAAAATTGAACAGTCCCGTCAGGAACTGGAAGCCGCGCGCCGTAAAGGCGACCTGAACCGCATGGCCGAGCTGCAATACGGGGTTATCCCGGATCTGGAGCGCAGCCTGCAAATGGTCGATCAGCACGGTAAAAGCGAGAACCAGTTACTGCGCAGCAAGGTGACTGAGGAAGAGATCGCCGAAGTCGTCTCGAAGTGGACCGGCATTCCAGTGTCGAAAATGCTCGAAGGCGAGCGCGACAAGCTGATGAAGATGGAAAGCCTGTTGCACCAGCGCGTGATCGGCCAGGACGAAGCGGTGATCGCCGTTTCCAACGCGGTGCGGCGTTCCCGGGCCGGGTTGTCCGACCCGAATCGCCCGAGTGGTTCTTTCATGTTCCTCGGCCCGACCGGTGTTGGTAAAACCGAGCTGTGCAAGGCGCTGGCCGAGTTCCTCTTTGATACTGAAGAGGCGATGGTGCGGATCGACATGTCCGAGTTCATGGAGAAACATTCCGTGGCCCGGCTGATTGGTGCGCCACCAGGCTACGTGGGCTATGAAGAGGGCGGTTACCTGACCGAGGCGGTGCGTCGCAAGCCTTACTCGGTGATCCTCCTTGACGAGGTCGAGAAGGCCCACCCGGATGTGTTCAACATCTTGCTGCAAGTGCTGGAAGATGGCCGCTTGACCGACAGCCATGGCCGCACGGTGGATTTCAAGAACACCGTGATCGTCATGACCTCCAACCTGGGCTCGGTGCAGATCCAGGAACTGGTTGGTGATCGCGAGGCGCAACGTGCGGCAGTGATGGATGCGATTTCCACGCACTTCCGGCCGGAGTTCATCAACCGGGTCGACGAAGTGGTGATCTTCGAGCCGTTGGCGCGGGATCAGATCGCGGGCATTACCGAGATCCAGTTGGGTCGTCTGCGCAGTCGCCTGACTGAGCGCGAGTTGAAACTGGAGCTGAGTCCAGAGGCCATGGACAAGCTGATCGCGGTAGGTTACGACCCGGTGTACGGCGCACGACCGCTCAAACGAGCGATTCAGCGCTGGATCGAGAACCCGCTGGCACAGCTGATTCTGTCCGGTCGATTCATGCCTGGCGACACGGCTGTCGGCAAGGTGGAGAACGACGAGATCGTATTTGCCTGACCCGTCACGGCGGTGAAATAAACAAGGCCTCGCATCGCGAGGCCTTTTTTTCGTCAGGTTGTTGAACTGAAAGGAAAAGGCTTGTAAAGTGCGCCCCGCAGTAAGTCGCCCGTAAGGGTTTCTGCTCCCCAAGCAGGAATCTGAAATAAGTTGCAAATCATTAACTTGAATGCAATTTAAGGGGTTGACAGAGGTGCTTAAGATTGTAGAATAGCGCGCCTCAGACACACGAACGCAGCGATGCGAACGGGTCGAAGAGAGTGCAACAAAGCGTCAAACGTTGTAATTGAAATATGTAGTTCCGTGATAGCTCAGTCGGTAGAGCAAATGACTGTTAATCATTGGGTCCCAGGTTCGAGTCCTGGTCACGGAGCCAATTTCAAACCGGGGTATAGCGCAGTCCGGTAGCGCGCCTGCTTTGGGAGCAGGATGTCAGGAGTTCGAATCCCCTTACCCCGACCATTTTTGGGTCGTTAGCTCAGTTGGTAGAGCAGTTGGCTTTTAACCAATTGGTCGTAGGTTCGAATCCCACACGACCCACCATTTTTGAAACCAGTTAACGCTGGGATCAGATCTTAAGATCAGACGCCAAAAGCTCTGTTCGCAGAAGGCGCCTTTAAAAGGTGCCTTTTTTTTACCGGGGTATAGCGCAGTCCGGTAGCGCGCCTGCTTTGGGAGCAGGATGTCAGGAGTTCGAATCCCCTTACCCCGACCATATTAAAAATCCTCGTATCGAAAGATACGGGGATTTTTTTTGTCTTCATAAAAACACACTTCAGTCATCGTACAACTTGCCGATAACGAGGCGACGGGGTACTGACGAAACAACGCCCCTTATCCAGGCCATTACAAAAATAGGGCGTTCGCTATGTTGCTTCGTCAGTTGAATATCGCACCTCGGGCAGCCTTGGGGTTTGCTCTGATTGCTGTGTTGGTCGCCTTGCTCGGGGTTTTCGCACTGGGGCAGATGTCGAGCATTCGCGACAGTGAAGTGGCCGTGGAGAAACAATGGCTGCCGAGTATCCGCGGCGGTGACGAGATCCGCGAGATCATGCTGCGCATCCGCACCATTTCCCTGCGCATGGCCCTCGATCAAGACCCGAAGAACATTCCTGTCTATCGCGGCCAGATGGACACCCGTGACAAAGAGCTGAGCGAGAAGATTGCGGCCTACGACCAGTTGGTCAACACCGTCGACGGCAAGGCCTTGTATGACCAGTTCAAAACCACCTTCGCGGCGTATCGTGCCGGCATTGCTCAATCGTTTTCATTGGCGGAGCAGGGACGCCGTGACGAACTGACCAAGCTGCTGTTGATTGATATGAAAACCGTGGTCGATGGCTCCGGTAAACAACTCAATGACCTGGCCGATCTGTTCGCCAGACAGGTCGCCGCCGAAAGCCAGAAATCCGAAGCGCATTACGAAACATCGCGAATGATCGTCAGCCTGTTCATCGCCCTTGCAGCCTTGGCCACCGTTGGCCTGGCCATGCTGCTGACCCGCAGCATCGTCAAACCGCTGGGCGAAGCCTTGCACGCCGCAGAAAACGTAGCCCGAGGCGATCTGACTCGCCCCATCGAATCTCATGGCAACGACGAAGTGAGCCGCTTGCTCAAGGCCCTCGCGACCATGCAACAGAATCTGCGGGAAACCCTGCAAGGTATTAGCGGTTCGGCGGCGCAATTGGCCACGGCGGCTGATGAGTTGAACGCGGTCACCCTCGACGGCACGCAGAACCTGCAACAACAGAACAACGAAATTGAACAAGCGGCCACCGCCGTGACAGAAATGACCACGGCAGTGGAGGAGGTTGCCCGCAATGCCGTGTCGACCTCCGATGCCACGCGCCAATCCAGTGAGTCCGCACACGTTGGCCAGGAGCGCGTCAGCGAAACCGTCACGGCCATCAGCGCACTCGCTAGCGATGTGCAGATTACCGGCGGTTTGGTGCAATCCCTGGCCAACCAGTCGCAGGACATCGGCAAGGTGCTGGATGTGATTCGGGCGATCGCCGAGCAAACCAATCTGCTGGCGCTCAACGCGGCCATTGAAGCCGCGCGGGCCGGGGAAAGCGGTCGAGGGTTTGCGGTCGTGGCCGACGAAGTACGTGCGCTGGCCTATCGCACGCAGCAATCGACCCAGGAAATCGAGCAAATGGTCCAGGGCATGCGCAGTGGCTCAACCCAGGCGCTGGATTCCATGCAAGCCAGCTCGACCCGAGCAGCCAGCACTTTGGCTTTGGCCGAGCGTGCGGGCGAGGCGTTGCAGACCATCACGGCGTCGGTCCACCAAATTCACGAACGTAACCTGGTGATCGCCAGCGCGGCTGAAGAACAGGCGCAAGTGGCGCGGGAAGTCGATCGCAACCTGGTGAACATTCGCGACCTGTCGGTTCGTTCCGCTGCCGGTGCGGATCAGACCAGCGCTTCGAGCCATGAGCTTTCACAATTGGCCAATTCCTTGCGGACCATGGTCCAGCGCTTCCAGGTGTAAATCCGCCAGACGAAAAAAAACCGCGCTTCCCGAAGGAAAAGCGCGGTTTTGTACTTGAAGGCTTAGGCGCCGTCTTGGTCTTTCAGGTGCTCGAACAGACCTTTTGGCATTTTCTTGCCATTGGCTTCGAAGTTGGCTTTCACGTTGTCGTAAGCCTCTTGCTCGTCGATGAAGCCGTCATGGTTGGTGTCGATCTTGTCGAAGTTGGACTTCGGCGCGACTTTCTGGAATTCGGCGCGGGAGACTTTGCCGTCGCCATCCGTATCGGTCTTCGCCATCGACGCATCGCCACACTTGCCTTCGCCACACTTGCCTTCAGGGGTTTTTACCACTTGTTCAGCCGAGGCCAGCAGGTAGCCCTGAGTCAACGGCTGCGCAGCGAATACGGAACCGGACAACATCATGCCGCCGGCCAGAACAGCGCCGAGCAGACCAATAGTGTTTTTGGTAGTACGGGACATTTCAATACTCCTGGGTTGCACGACACAACCGTTCGATAAAGGACGCCACGTGAGTGCGGCGATAACCGTAGCGGGCGAGTTGCCTTGCTCGGATGTGGCCATTTAAAGGGCGGGGTGTATCGCTACTGTGTCGCGCAAGGGGGAGTTTGTAAGCGAAGGGGAGAATTCGTGGCGGGAGATACAGTGAGACACAGATCTCCAAAAACAATGCAGACCAAATGTGGGAGCGGGCTTGCTCGCGAAAGCGGTGGGTCAGACAACTTATAGGTCGACTGACGCTCCCTCTTCGCGAGCAAGCCCGCTCCCACAGTGGTTGGGATTAGTGCAGCTTCAACCGCGGCTCAGTCCCGCGTCCGATCTTGCTGCCCAACATCAACATCGCCGTACGAAACGCGCCATACAGCGCCATTTGGTGCATGCGATACAGCGACACGTAAAACATCCGCGCCAGCCAGCCCTCGAGCATCACGCTCCCGGTCAGGTTGCCCATCAAGTTACCCACAGCCGAAAAACGCGACAGCGAGATCAGCGAGCCGTAGTCGGTGTATTTGTACTCCGGCAACGCCTTGCCTTCGATCCGCAGTTTCAGCGATTTGGCCAGCAACGAAGCCTGCTGATGCGCGGCCTGCGCGCGCGGCGGTACGTTGCGATCGGTACCCGGTTGCGGGCACGCCGCGCAGTCACCGAAGGCGAAGATGTTCTCGTCGCGGGTGGTTTGCAGGGTCGGCAGCACTTGCAGCTGGTTGATGCGGTTGGTTTCCAGACCGTCGATGTCCTTGAGGAAACCCGGTGCACGAATGCCGGCGGCCCAGACTTTCAGGCTGGCGTTGATCACTTTGCCGTCGGCGGTGATCAAGCTGTCGGCAGTCACTTCGCTGACCGCGGCATTGGTCATCACATTGACCCCGAGTTTCTCCAGGGTTTTATGCACAGGCCCGCCGATGCGTTCCGGCAGAGCTGGCAATACTCGTGGGCCGGCTTCGATCAGGGTGATGTGCATGTTTTCCGGTTTGATCCGGTCCAGGCCGTAAGCCGCCAATTCATGGGCGGCGTTGTGCAGCTCAGCGGCCAGCTCAACCCCGGTGGCACCGGCGCCGACGATGGCGACGCTGATCTGCTCGACCTTGTCGGTTTGTCCGGCATGGGCGCGCAGGTAGTGATTGAGCAATTGCTGATGGAAACGCTCGGCCTGTTTGCGGGTGTCGAGGAACAGGCAATGCTGCGCCGCGCCTTGAGTGCCGAAATCGTTGGTGGTACTGCCGACAGCAATCACCAGCGAGTCGTAAGCCACTTCACGCGCTGGCACCAGTTCCAGGCCGGCTTCGTCGTAAGTGGCGGCCAGCTGGATTTTCTTCTGCGCGCGATCAAGCCCGCTCATGCGCCCGAGCTGGAACTCGAAGTGGTTCCATTTCGCCTGGGCAACATAGTTGAGTTCGTCTTCGGAAGAGTTCAACGACCCGGCCGCCACTTCGTGCAACAACGGCTTCCAGATGTGGGTCAGGTTCGCGTCGACCAGCATCACACTGGCCGTGCCACGTTTGCCCAGAGTCTTACCCAGACGGGTAGCCAACTCCAGACCGCCGGCGCCGCCGCCAACGATGACAATACGATGAGTCATAGGGATATCTCGCAAGGCTAAAAGAAATCGGTGCAGTCAACCGAGCGAGCGCGAGGCAGCTCATAGCGTCAGGTAACTGATAAATCGGCTCAACAGGCCTAATCCAATGGTCACTGCCAACACCACCACCAGGAGCATCCACGGCCGGAAGGGCCGGCGCTCGACTCGGTGCTGGGACAGTTGCAGGTACTCTTCGACATGCTTCTGGTCGTCGGGGTTCAGGCGGCTGGTCATATTGGGCCTCGTCAGGTAGACGTTGCTGAATGTGTAGAAGCTACAGAGTGACTCAACGAACGTTGAACGGAGCATAGCCGCTGGCTGGAACAGGCTCGACGCTCACCGTATCGTCCAGGCGAATGATTCCACCTTGTAACACCCGGGCCGTGATTCCGCCATGTCCGCGCACCGCCTGAAACGTCCCGGGGCCGAGGTTGTTTTGCAGGCGTGCGCACGGCTGGCACCAGCCGGTGGTTTCGAAAATCGCCTGGCCGATGCGGAAGCGCCGACCCTTGAGGCTGAACAGGTTGATACCGCTGATAACGAGGTTGCGCCGCAAATCATTAGGCAATACCGGTTTATCGTGCGGGCGGCCCATCAGCGAACTGATCACCGCCAGGTGCTCCCACTGAATCAACGTCACCTGCCGCGCGTTACGTACACCGGGGCGGGCTCGATCGCCGGTCAAACCGGCTTCAAGTCGCGCCTCTACGGCATCCAGTTCGATCATCGGCACATGGGGTTCCGGGCGCACGCCGATCCAGCGCACGCGGCCGGTTTGCGGGACTTCGGCGATTAATTCCTGCATCGGGCTCACAGGCTGATCCCGACGTCGAAGACGATGCTGCGACCCAGGTTGTTACGCAGGAAATCCGGGGCGTCCGGGTGGGCAAACAGCACACGGGCGAACGTCGGACCGACCAGCGACAGCGAACGCCAGCCTTGACGCAGGTATTCGGTGGGCGGCGGGAAATGGCTGTTGAGGTCCAGCACTTCACGCTTGAGGCTGGCGAACGCGATGATGTCCAGTTCCCCCAGGTCCATGCCGCGCTCTTTGTAGTTGTGTGCTTTTTTACGCAAGGTCGGCGCCAGTCTCAGCAAAAACTCATTGGCCGGGATGCGCCGGGGCTTGGCCTCGCGACGCACCAGCTGGCTCAAGGAAAACGCGCTGCGCCGACGTTGCAGCTCATCGCGCCATTCGTCATTGAGGCGCCGGCCCTCGTCGAGCACGAAGAACACCTCGAAACTGGCGTCACGAAACAGCACGTCCGGCGGCTCCCCGGCCGGGGCGAACTCGTCGGCGCGATAGGGAATGTTCAGGCCTTGCAGCAGGCGCTGGCAGACCCAACGCTCACGCTCCCATTTGCGGGCATTGGACAGGAACGCGTTGGCTTGCTCGGCCGCGATGGTCAGCAGGCGTAAATAATCTGAGTCATCCATAGGCCCAAGCTTAGCGTTCATTTGCGACAAGCAGAAAGCGTGAAACGGTAAACAGTAGGACAGGAGGCTTGGAACGGGCGGTGTAGACTGATGGCCATTGCGCCTAGGCGCTCGAACGAGGAGTAGAACGTGAAATATTGGCCCGTGTTGTTGCTCAGTCTTCTGCCTCTTTGGGCGCAGGCGCTGCAGGTGGGTGAGCGGCTGGCGCCGTGGACCTTGCTTGATCAGTTCGATCAGGCCGATACGCTCGATAACCAGACGCAGACGCTGCTGGTAGCGCGCAGCATGGACGCCGCCAAACTGGTCGACGCCGCTCTGCAGGGCCAGCCCAAGGGCTACCTGGAGGCTCGGCACACCATATTTGTCGCGGACATCCAGCGCATGCCTCGATTGATCGCGAAAATGTTCGCGGTGCCGGCCATGCGCGATTATTCCTATCGAGTGATGCTTGACCGTGATGGTCGTGTGGCGCCGCGCTACCCCGGGGCCGTGGATAAAGTGCTGTGGCTGCAGCTCAGGAACGGTCAATTGGTGGGGCAGTCCGAATATGCCACGGCGGCGCAATTGCATGAGGCGCTGGAGAAGGCCCTGCCTTGATTGACACAGGGCTCCCGCGACCGCAAAGGCTGACATCCGGGTCATCCACAGGGCTGCGCTTGGCGTAGGCAGTCCATCGGAGAGGTTCCGATCTACCGGATTTACCACCTGAAATCCCCGCAACACTCCTCATCCCCGCCCGGTTCAGGGCAACGCACAAAACGGATAGCGATCTGCGCAAAGCGGATATTGCCCCGTGCCTGGCACCTTTACCCTCGGCTGTACGGACGTTCGCCGCGTTACCGACGCTCTTAAAAAAACAACAACAAGAGATCAATGCCATGCGCAAGATTGACGTACATGAGGTTATCGACAACGCACGATTCAACCGCTTTCACTGGATGGTGCTGTTCTGGTGTGCCCTGATCATCATTTTCGACGGTTACGATCTGGTGATCTACGGCGTGGTGTTGCCGATGCTGATGAAAGAGTGGGGGCTCAGTCCCCTGCAAGCGGGCGCACTGGGCAGTTACGCACTGTTCGGCATGATGTTCGGTGCGCTGTTTTTCGGTCCGCTGTCGGACAAGATCGGCCGCAAGAAAGCCATCACGATCTGCGTGATGCTGTTCAGCGGGTTTACCGTGCTCAACGGTTTTGCCCGCAATCCCACCGAATTTGGCCTCTGCCGATTCATTGCCGGGCTCGGCATCGGCGGGGTGATGCCCAACGTCGTGGCGTTGATGAACGAATACGCGCCGAAGAAAATCCGCAGCACGCTGGTGGCGATCATGTTCAGCGGCTACTCGGTGGGCGGCATGCTCTCGGCGGGGCTCGGCATCGTGCTGATCCCGAGTTTTGGCTGGCAATCGGTGTTTTACGTGGCAGTGCTGCCGTTGCTGTTGTTGCCGCTGATCATGTACTTCCTGCCCGAGTCGGTGGGTTTCATGCTGCGTCAGGGGCGCAATGCAGAGGCTCGCAACATCCTGCAGCGGATTGACCCGGCTTACGTCGCGCAAACCGGCGATCTGTTGCACATGAGCGAAGTGAAGGGCACCGGCACGCCGGTGTTGCAACTGTTTCGCGAAGGTCGCGCGCTGCGCACGCTGATGTTGTGGCTGGCGTTTTTCTGCTGCCTGCTGATGGTCTACGCCTTGAGTTCATGGCTGCCGAAACTGATGGCCAATGCCGGTTACAGCCTGGGCTCGAGTCTGTCATTCCTGTTGGTGCTCAACTTCGGCGCCATTTTCGGCGCGGTCGGCGGCGGTGTGTTGGGGGACAAACTCAACCTGCCGCGGGTGTTGGCGGTGTTCTTCGCCGTGGCGGCCGTGTCGATCACCTTGCTGGGATTCAACAGCCCGATGCCGCTGTTGTACCTGCTGATCGCCATTGCCGGCGCCACCACCATTGGCTCGCAGATCCTGTTGTACGCCTGCGCCGCGCAGTTCTACTCCATGACCATTCGCTCTACCGGTTTGGGTTGGGCGTCGGGCATCGGGCGCAACGGTGCCATCGTCGGCCCGCTGCTGGGCGGTGCATTACTCGGGATCAGCCTGCCGCTGCAACTGAACTTCATGGCCTTTGCCTTGCCCGGGGCGGTGGCCGCGATTGCCATGACCGTGTTTGCCATCAGCAGTCGGCACAGCGCTAAACAAGCGCTGTCGGGCTTGCGCCACGGTTCGATCGACGGGTCTGTTGGCGACGTTTCATGAGAGCGTTAGTCCGGGATTTTTCCCTGTCTGCGGCAGTCGCCGGATTTATCGCCACGGTGATTTCCTACGCCGGGCCGCTGGTGATCATCTTTCAGGCTGCCGAGACGGCGCATCTCTCGCGAGAGGTGTTGTCGTCCTGGGTCTGGGCGATTTCCATCGGCAGTGCCGTGCTCGGTATCGGATTGAGCCTGCGTTACCGCGTCCCGGTGATCATCGCGTGGTCGGCGCCGGGTTCGGCGTTGCTGGTGGCGCTGTTACCGGGGATCTCCATGCCGGAGGCGGTGGGTGCTTATCTGGTCAGCAGCCTGATTATCTTTCTGATTGGGGTATCGGGGGCCTTTGACCGGATCATCAGCAAACTGCCCGCGGCCATTGCGGCAGCGATGCTGGCGGGGATTCTGTTCAGCTTCGGCACCGGTTTGTTCGTGTCGCTGCAGGGCAAGCCGTTGCTGGTGCTGGCGATGTTCGCCACGTACCTGATCTGCAAGCGGGTGATGCCGCGTTATGCGGTGTTGATGGTGCTGCTGGTGGGTTGTTCCATTGCCTTTCTCGTCGGTGATTTGCACCGCGAAGCGCTGGTGATCGGTTTGGCCACGCCGGTGTGGATCACGCCCGCGTTCAGCCTGAGCGCGACCCTGAATATCGCTTTGCCGCTGGTGATGGTGGCGCTGACCGGACAGTTTGTCCCCGGCATGGCGGTGCTGCGCGCCAGCGGTTACTCAACGCCGGCCAGCCCGATCATCGCCAGCAGTGCATTGGGTACAGCACTGCTGGCTCCGTTCGGTTGTCACGGGCTGAATCTGGCGGCGATCACCGCGGCGATTTGTACCGGGCGCGAGGCCCATGAAGATCCCGGCAAACGCTATGTGGCCGGGGTTGTCGGCGGGCTGTGTTACCTGGTGCTGGGGATCTTCGGCGCCACCCTGGTTTCTCTGTTTTCGGCCTTTCCCAAGGAACTGATCGCAGCCCTGGCCGGGCTGGCGCTGTTCGCCGCGATTGCCGGGGCATTGGCCGGCGCAATGGCCGTGCCGAGTGATCGCGAAGCTGCTTTGGTGACTTTTCTGACCACCGCGTCGGGCATGTCGTTGCTGGGGTTGTCCGCCGCTTTTTGGGGGCTGATTTTCGGCATGGTCACGCACTTGTTGTTAAACGCCCGTCGTCCCGTTCCTCGCCGCGAATGCGCTACGGCTGAAGCACTTCAACCTGTCGATCAATAAAAATAAGAGAAATAACGATGAAACAGATTTTTCCAACAACCGGTTCGGTGTTGTCCATGGCGGTCGTCTCGGGTTTCTCCTCCGGTGCGATGGCGGCCGAGGGTGGCTTCATCGAAGACACTACGGCCACCTTGCAAGCGCGCAATTACTACTTCAGCCGGGACTTCTCCGACATCGTCGGGGCCAACCAGCAATCGAAGGCCGAAGAGTGGGCGCAGGGCTTCATCCTCAACGTCAAATCCGGTTATACCCAAGGCCCCGTCGGTTTTGGTGTGGATGTCATTGGCCTGCTCGGCCTCAAGCTCGACAGCAGCCCGGACCGGGTCAATACCGGTTTGCTGCCGGTAAAGGATGACGGGCGCGCGGCGAATGATTACAGCCGTCTGGAAGGCGCATTGAAGGTGCGCTTCTCCAAAACCGAACTGAAAGTGGGTGAGCTGCAACCGAACCTGCCGGTGCTGGCCTTCAGCGATATCCGTTTGCTGCCGCCCAGCTATCAGGGCGCAAGCATCAGCTCGAACGAAATCAATGGCCTGACGGTGCAAGGGGGACACTTGAACTCGACCAGCCTGCGTAACGAGGCTGGCGACGAAAAGATGCAAGCCATGCTCGGTCATGTGCCGCAGCGTCAGGTCAGCAGCGACGGCTTCAATTTTGCCGGCGCCGATTACGCCTTCAACGATAAACGCAGCTCGGTCAGCGCCTGGTTCGGGCAACTGGAAGATATCTACAACCAGCGTTTTCTCGGCTTCAAGCACAGCGAACCGTTGGGTAAATGGACCCTGGGCGCCAACCTAGGCTATTACGACTCGCGCGAAGACGGCAAAAAACTGCTGGGTAACATCGACAACCAGGCGTTCTTCTCCTTGCTGTCAGCCAAGCGCGGTGGGCACACGTTTTATCTCGGCTATCAGGGCATGTTCGGCGACAGCGCGTTCCCGAGGGTGTTTGCCAACATCTCACCGCTGGGCAACGAGGTGCCAACCTATGAATTCGCCTACACCGACGAGCGATCCTGGCAAGCGCGCTACGACTACGATTTTGCCGCGCTTGGCGTGCCTGGGCTGACCAGCACCGTGCGCTACATCAGCGGGGGCAATGTCGATACCGGGCAAGGGTTCGAGGGCAAGGACCGCGAGCGCGATCTCGATCTCGGCTATGTGTTGCAGAGCGGCAGCCTCAAAGGCCTCGGGATTCGCGTGCGCAACGTGATGGCGCGTTCCAACTACCGCAGCGATATCGACGAGAACCGTTTGATCCTCAGCTATACGTGGACGTTGCTATGAGGCGCTAGTTACAGGTTGCTCGTGCAGTTGCCCATGACTTGATAGGTCACTTGATGCGTCTGTCCCTGGTGATCGATGTAGACCATGGTGGCTGGCACGACGTCGCAGGCCGTTGCGGTGTCTGTTACTGACACCACTTCGGCGATGTCCAGCGACTGTGATGGGGGGGCGGCCGGCTCGTTGCTGGCAGCCATGGCGGAGGTTGCGATCAGGGTCAGAAACAGGCTGGTCAGGGTTTTCATTTTTGTGGGCTCGGGGTTGATTCTGATGTTTGAAGTTTAGTCTTTGGCAGTGAGTGATAAAGGGGGCTGGGTTTGATTCAGCGTTGCAGGGAACGTAACAATCGCTGTTTTTGGTTGAGGTCATATCCGTTTCTGCGGTAACGGCAGCTATTGGTTCCGCCCTTACGGCGGGTCATTTTGGAAAAGCTCCAAAGTAACCAAAGGGCTCTTGCCCCTGACGTTCGGTGCCTCGCCCAGGCTCGGCATGCCCTCGCTCCGGTCCTGCTCCGTGGGCCCGCCGCCATCGGCCATCCATGGCCGGGGGCAGCTAACCCGGCATCCTTGCCGGGTTGCCCGCTGCGCAGAACCTCCACTCGGCCTCTCGAAGGGGCCGTGTCAGTCGACATCATGGCGGATGCCAGTCCGCTTTCGCGAGCAGGCTCGCTTGTATGTTTAGACTTGAAGGGGGGGCGGGACTACAGACTCGATTTTGCTTTTGATCTTGATCTGCCCCGTCGGAAGGCCGGAACCAATAGCAGCCGTTACCGCAGGAACGGATACGCCCCCAATCATGGAGCCCCCTCCCGAAATCGAAGCGCACTCAAAGCCCGGTGTAGACTGAGGGCCTGTTCTCTTTTGGCAAGACAAAGGAGTGTGCCCAGACATGATCGGCGCCGAGTTACTGTCACCTGAAACCCTCGCAGCAGGGTGGTTGATCTATATACCGGTGCTGGTCTGGGCCGTTGCGCGAGCGCCGTGGGTCGAGCTGTTCAGCGACAGACGCCGCCAGCATCTGCTGTTCGGCACGGTGTTCGCGCTGTTCATGCTGTGGCTGGTGCGTCGCGATTTCGATACCGGCGTGTCCTACCACTTCATCGGCATGACCGCGGTGACGCTGTTGCTCGACTGGCCACTGGCGATTGTCGGCGGGTTGGTCGCGCAAGCGGGGTTAGTGCTGCTCGGGCGCCAGGATCTGCTGGCGATGGGGGTCAATGGTGCGCTGTTTATTCTGCTGCCGGTGCTGGTCACCGAATGCTGCGCGATCCTGGTGGAGCGAGCGCAGCCGCGTAATCCCTTCGTGTATATCTTTGTTTCCGGGTTCTCGGCTGCAGCGCTTTCGGCGTTGTTGTGCCTGGTGCTGGCGCTGACGTTGCTGTGGTATGACGAGCGTTTCGCCATGCCTTATTGGCTCGAGGATTTTGTCGGTTACCTGTGGCTGATCATTTTTCCGGAGGCGTTCATCAACGGCATGGTGGTCAGCGCACTGGTGGTGTTCTGCCCCGAGTGGCTGGAGACCTTCAACCGCACACGTTACCTTTCGGCGCCCTGGAAAGACGACGATCCCAAGTCTTGATCCACATCAAATCCAACCATCGCTGACGCTTCCATGCTCCGCAAAACCTTCAGGAGCATCGAAATGAGTGTCTACGAATGGGCAAGGCAGGAGTTGCGTCAAAGTCTGGATGGGGCGCAGGAAGTGGGTTTTGATCCGGGGTTGAGCCTGCGTGCCTTGCTCAGTGCGGTGGTGCAACAGAGCAAGGCGGTGCGCAGCGCCGAAGACCTGGCCGATGAGTTGCGTTTTCTCGCGGAAAACCTCGATGACAGCCAGGACTACGGTTTTATGCGGCCTTGAAGATCAGTGACGCGGCTCGAAGTCTTCGCTGAACATCTCGTCTTCGGCATCCGGGCTGACCGGAATCTTGTGTTCTTCCGACGCCCAGGCGCCCAGGTCGATCAGTTTGCAACGGTCCGAACAGAACGGCCGGAACGTGCTCTCGGCGCTCCATTCAACGGGGGCGCCACAGGTTGGGCAATTGACGATTGGGGTCTGGCTCATGACTGGCCTCCACGCAAAGTAAGGTAAAAGTGATGCAGGCGTTCGACCTCGCTGTGCAGCCAGGCGAGGTCGCGGTCGTTGACCACCACATCGTCGGCGTGGCTCACGCGGTCCTGGCGGCTGGATTGCGCCTTGAGGATCGCCTGGACCTGTTGCTCGCTGGTCTGGTCACGCTGCAAGGTGCGTTCAATCTGTAGCTGTTCCGGGGCATCGATCACCAGGACCCGTTGGGTCATGGCGTACTGCCCGGACTCGATCAGCAACGGCGAAACCAGAATCGCGTAAGGCGATTGTGCCTTGGCCAGGTGATCGGCGATTTCTTTGGCGATCAGCGGATGCAGCAACGCTTCGAGCCAGCGGCGTTCCTCCGGCACTTCAAAGATCAGCTTGCGCAACGCAGCGCGATCCAGTTGCCCGTCGGCTTGCAACACGCCGGGGCCAAAGTGTTCAGCGATTTGCGCCAATGCCGGGCGACCCGGTTCCACCACCCAGCGCGCCGCATGATCGGCGTCCACAACGTGTACACCGAGGTCGATAAAGTGCTGGGCAGCCGCGCTTTTGCCGCTGCCGATGCCGCCGGTCAGGCCGAGAATCCAGGGTTTTTCCACAGGGGTATTCATTTCAAACCGACAAACTGCCAATAGAAGCCGGTTATTTGACCACCCCAGAGCAAGGCAATCCAGCCGGCAATCGCCAGAAAGGGTCCGAAGGGGATCGGTGTCGAAGTTTTTGCGTTGCGCAGGCGCAGCAAAATCACGCCGATGATGGCCCCCACAAGGGATGAAAGGAGAAGGGTCAGGGGCAATATCTGCCAGCCGCCCCAAGCGCCGATCATGGCCAGCAGCTTGAAATCGCCGTGACCGATGCCGTCCTTGCCGGTGAGCAGCTTGAACAGCCAGAACACCGTCCACAACGTCATATAACCGGCCACCGCGCCCCACAACGCCTCATGCAATGACACGAACAACCCGAAGCTGTTGACGATCAACCCCAGCCACAGCAGCGGCAACACCAGTACATCCGGCAGCAGTTGGTGCTCGGCGTCGATCAGGCTCATGGCCAGCAAGCCCCAGGTCAGCACCAGCACCATGCAGGCCTGCCAGCCGAAGCCGAAATGCCAGGCAATAAACGCCGAGAGCAGACCACAGGCCAGTTCAGTCAGCGGATAACGCTTGCTGATCGCCGTGGCGCAGTTCGAGCATCGCCCCCGTAGAAACAGATAGCTGAGCAGCGGAATGTTTTCCCAGGCGCGGATTTGATGGTCGCAATGCGGGCAGTGGGAATGAGGCAGCATCAGGTTATAGGCCGGGCCCGGCGCCTCGGGCGGCACGCCCAACACGTCATGGGCTTGCAGCCGCCATTCGCGGTGGAGCATTTTCGGCAGGCGCCAAACCACCACGTTGAGGAAGCTGCCAACCAGCAGGCCGACCGCCAGGGCGATGCCTACGAACACCAGCGGATAGAGGATCAGGATGTCGTTCAAGGGCATGTCAGATCGCTGAGCCGAGTTGGAAAATGGGCAGGTACATCGCAACCACCAGGCCACCGACAATAACACCCAGCACCACCATGATGAACGGCTCCATCAGGCTGGTGAGGTTATCGACCATATTGTCCACTTCATCCTCGTAGAAGCTCGCGACCTTATCGAGCATGTCGTCCAGTGCACCGGATTCTTCGCCAATGGCGGTCAACTGGATCGCCATGCTGGGAAAGATGCCCGAGGTGCGCATGGAAAAATTCAGCTGCATGCCGGTCGACACGTCCTGCTTGATGCGCAGCACGGCACGTTTGAATACGATGTTGCCGGTCGCGCCAGCCACTGACTCCAGGGCTTCGACCAACGGCACGCCAGCGGCGAACGTGGTCGACAGGGTGCGGGCGTAACGGGCCACGGCAGACTTGTACATCAAGGTGCCGATAAGCGGCAGCTTCAGTAGCCAGGTGTCCATCCGGTCCCGAAAGCCCTGGGAGGTTTTAAAGGCGTGGCGCACACCGAAGATGGCGGCGACCAACACGCCCAGCATCATCCACCACCACGCCTGCATGAACTCCGACAGGCCTATGACCATTACGGTGAAGGCCGGCAACTCCGCGCCAAAGCCCTTGAACACCGACTCGAACTGCGGCACCACCTTGACCAGCAGAATCCCGGTGACAATGATCGCCACGAAGACCACGGCCAGCGGGTAGGTCATGGCTTTCTTGATCTTCGCTTTCAGGCTTTCGCTCTTTTCCTTGTAGGTCGCTACCCGTTCCAGCAGGGTGTCCAGCGCGCCGGCCTGTTCACCGGCATCGACGAGGTTGCAGTACAGCTCATCGAAATACTGCGGCTTTTTGCGTAGGGACGCGGCGAAGCTGTTACCCGCCGCGACTTCCTGTTTCACCTCGTCCACCAGTTTGCGCATGGCCGGGTTGTCGAAGCCTTCGCCGATGATGTCGAACGACTGCAGCAGTGGCACGCCGGCTTTCATCATGGTCGCCATCTGCCGGGTAAACAGGGCAATTTCCTGAGCCTTGATACGTTTGCCGAAGCTGAAAATCGAGGCGGATTTCTTGCGCACCCTGCCGGGGTTGATTCCCTGCTTGCGCAGCTGAGCCTTGATCAACGCTGGGTTGAGTCCGCTCAACTCGCCGGTCATTTTGGAGCCTTTGCGGTCCGTACCTTCCCAGGCGTAGACACTGATTTTTGCTGCTTTGACCGCCATGTTCAGTCCTTGGTGACCCGGTTGATTTCTTCAAGGCTGGTGATGCCTTGCATGGCCTTGCTCAATCCCGAAGTGCGCAAGTCGTTGAAACCGTCCTTGCGCATCTGGATGTCGATTTCCAGTGAATTGCCTTCGGCCATGATCAGCCGTTGCAGGTCCGGTGTGTTCTTCACCACTTCATAAATCCCCACTCGCCCTTTGTAACCGCGGTTGCACTGATCGCAGCCGACCGGCTCATAGATCGTGAACAAGCCGATGCGTTCCTCGGGGAAGCCTTCCTTGAGCAACGCCTCGCGGGGAATCTCGATGGGTTTCTTGCAATGGCTGCACAGTTTGCGCGCCAGCCGCTGGGCGATGATCAGGGTCACCGAGGTGGCAATGTTGAAGCCCTTAATGCCCATGTTGTGCAAGCGGGTCAGGGTTTCCGCGGCGCTGTTGGTGTGCAGGGTGGAAAGCACCATGTGCCCGGTCTGGGCGGCCTTGATGGCGATCTCGGCGGTTTCGAGGTCGCGGATTTCACCGACCATGATCACGTCCGGGTCCTGACGCAGAAACGAGCGCAGCGCCTGGGCGAAATCCAGCCCTTGCTTGGGATTGACGTTGACCTGGTTGATGCCTTCCATGTTGATCTCCACCGGGTCTTCGGCGGTAGAGATGTTGATGTCCACGGTGTTGAGGATGTTCAGCCCGGTGTAGAGCGACACGGTCTTGCCCGAACCGGTCGGCCCGGTGACCAGGATCATGCCCTGTGGCTGCTTCAGCGCAGCCATGTACAAGGCTTTCTGCTCAGGCTCGTAGCCGAGGGCGTCGATGCCCATTTGCGCGCTGGACGGGTCGAGGATCCGGATCACCACTTTCTCGCCCCACAGGGTCGGCAGGGTGTTGACCCGGAAGTCGATGGATTTGGTCTTGGACAGGCGCATCTTGATCCGTCCGTCCTGGGGTTTGCGCCGCTCGGAGATGTCGAGGCTGGCCATGACTTTCAGCCGCGCCGCAATGCGGTTGGCCAGTTGGCTCGGCGGCTTGGCGACTTCGCGCAGCATGCCGTCGGTGCGCATCCGCACCCGGTAGGTTTTTTCGTAGGGCTCGAAATGCAGGTCGGACGAACCGCTCTTGATCGCATCGAGCAACATCTTGTGGACGAAGCGCACCACCGGCGCGTCATCGGCATCCTGGCCTGCGATGGAGTCCTTTTTATTGTCATCGACCGACTCGATGTCCAGCCCGTCAAGGTCAACATCGGCCATGTCTTCCAGGCCGGTGGATTGGCTGTCGAAGAATTTATCGATGGCATCGCCGAGTTTATCGTCCTCCACCAGAATGGCTTCGGTGTTCAGTCCTGTGCTGAACTGGATGTCATTGATGGCTTGATGATTGGTCGGATCGGAAACCCCCACGAACAGCTTGTTGCCGCGTCGCCAGAGGGGCAGGGCGTGGTGCTGACGGACCAGTTTCTCGCTGACCAGCCCTCGGGGTTGGGTTTCTTTATCCAGGCAATTGAGGTCGAGCAGCGGCATGCCGAAATGCTCCGAGGCAATCTCGGCGACCTGTCGGCTCTTCACCAGTCTGTTCTGCACCAGATAACTGACCAGGGAGATTTTGTTGCGTTGAGCTTGCTGATACGCCTGTTGCGCGCTTTGGTCAGTGAGCAGTTCGGCCAGAACCAATTGCTTGGCCAGACCGCTAAGGGCGATGTCATTCATTGGGATACCGGACGCAGACAGTTCATGACTTATAGCCTAGTCAAGGAGCTGAGCCAAACCAGCGGCCGTCAGGTGACAAATAGTGTCAGATAGTGCGGATCCTGGGGGTAGGAAAGCTCCATACCTTGGTTTTGTGCCCCGAAAACAGGGAGTGCAGCGCTTGGCACGGGCTGTGCTGAAGCTCATTCAGATCATGAGATTTCGACTCATGCATGGAGCCTGTCTATGAATACTCAAAAAGGTTTTACCCTGATCGAACTGCTGATCGTGGTGGCGATCATCGGGATTCTGGCGACGTTTGCGTTGCCGGCTTACTCGAAGTATCAAGCGCGTGCCAAGGTGACGGCCGGCCTGGCAGAGATCACGGCGTTGAAAGTCCCGTTTGAGGACCTTATGAACTCCGGCACCAATCCGGATCTGACGAAGGTTGGCGGAACCGCCACGACCTCCAATTGCACGACCACGGCAGCGGGTGTCGCGACTGATGGTACCGGCACCATCGGTTGCACGATTCTCAACGCTCCAGGTCCGGTCTTGAGCAAAACCATTACCCTGACGCGCTCTCTGACTGGCTGGACTTGCGCTACCACAGTCGCTCAGGAGTACGCGCCTAAAGGCTGCACAGGCGTCTGATACTCGCGGTTAACAAATGCCCCGCCTTTCACGAGGTGGGGCATTTTTTTTTCTGTCGAAGGGAAAAACTCGTAATAGAAAGAAATTCTCGACAATTCATGGCCTTAGGCCCGCCTCAAAACCCGCAACTTGCATGTAGAGAATCTCGAAGTCATGCAATTTGCATGATTCCGAAAATCGGGCTATTTCATAAGAGACTGTTTTATAAGGATTTATTGGCTGTCTCAAAGTTGGCACAGCGTTCGCAATATACCCAGTAACCCTGCTGACAAGACACACAGCAGACTTTCTAGAAAAACAGGAGTTACTCGTATGAAGAAGTTCGCTATCGCTGCCGCTGCTGCTACCGCGCTGACCCTGACCATGGCCAACGCTGCATTCGCTCAAACCCAAGCGACCCAGGCGCCAATGGTCCTGGCCGCCGGTGAAGTGACCCAAGCCAAAGAAGCTACCTCCGACACCTGGATCACCACCAAAGTCAAAGCAGACCTGGTAACCGAAAAAGGCATTCCTGGTACCGACATCAAAGTCGAAACCAACAAAGGTGTTGTGTCTCTGTCGTCCACCGTTGCGGTGACTGACGCTCAGAAAGCCACCGCCGTGGCTATCGCCAAGAAAATCAAAGGCGTCCAGGCGGTCTCCGCTGACGGCCTGAAAGCCGAGTAAGGCAAGACTTCTCGCCTGGACTGGGAGAAGGCGCGGCAGGCGGGCCGAGTAATACGCCAGCCGCATCTGGAGAGTTCATGCGACGGCCACAAGGATGTGGTCATTACAGGCCTCCGACATTCGTGTCGGGGGCCTGTTCTATTGTGGGCGCCGCAAAAACCACTGTGGGAGCGGGCTTGCTGGCGAAATCGGTGTGTCAGCCAACATCAATGCTGAATGACGCACCGCTTTCGCGAGCAAGCCCGCTCCCACATTTGTATGTGCCCACTTTGGATGGTGGGTTCAGTTCCCGCGTTTGCTGGTGATCTGTCTCAGCCGATTGCCTTCAAACCGCAGGTACTGATACATCCCGCCATTGGGCCCGTAGGTCCATTCCTCAACCTGAAACTCTTCCCGTCGGTTGGCGCTGCGCTTGTAGCCCAGCAGATCGCGGCTGACCGGTTCACCGCATTTCTGCAGCACTTCGCTGGACCGGTCGCCGACGCTGACCAATTGACTGCCGCAGCGCAAGGTATCGGCCGCCGAGGCCTGGCTGGCCGCCAGTGCCAGGAGGGTCAGGCTCATCAGCACTCGTCTGATCATCACTCGGCATCCAGGTGCATTGGCGTCACCACCCGACCGTCACTTTCTGCCTCACCCAGTTGGGCGTCGATGAAGTAGACGCGGTCATCGGCCATCTGCGTCTTGTCCACCAGGTAATCCTTGATGCTGCTGGCGCGTTCCTGACCGAGCTGGCGCAACAGTACGTCGCTGGAGCTCCAGAACTTGATCACGTCTGCGCGCATTTTTGCGGTGCGTTCTTCCTTGCCCAGGTCCTTCCATTCGGCGGGTGGCTGGGTCTTCAGGCGTGTGCGGTAGATCCCTTCCAGCAGCGGACCTTTCTCGCCGTCCGGCACTTGCAACAGTGAAGCCTGGGCCGGAACCTTGTCGCCGCGCCGCTGGAGCATTTTGTAGTAGTTGTACTGGTATTCGCGTTCAAGCCGTTGCTCGGCAATCAGCGGGCCGTCGCTGCTGGCGGCGGCCGTGCCTTCGATTTCCAGGCGCAGGGCAGGACGTTCCTTGAGGGCTTGGGACAGTTTGACCAACGAAGCCTCGGCGTCCTTGCTCAGATCGCTTGAACCCGGTGCAAACGAAACGGTGCCCAGATCTTGCGAACCACCGCCACTGACCAGCCCGCCAATCATTTTGAACGGGGCGGCAGCGGCTTTGACGATCAGGTTGCGCAGGGTCTGCCAGACGATCGGCATGACGCTGAATTGCGGGTTGTTCAAGTCGCCGGTCACCGGCAGCTCGATGGAAATCTTGCCATCGACGTCCTTGAGCAAGGCGATCGCCAGTTTCAGCGGCAGGCTGACAGCGTCCGGACTGTCGACTTTTTCACCCAGTTGCAGTTGCTCGACCACTACTTTGTTCTCGGCCTTGAGCTGGCCCTTGACGATGATGTAATGCAGGTCGAGATTGAGTCGGCCCTTGCGGATGCGGTAACCGGCGAACTTGCCGGAGTAGGGCGTCAGCGTGGTCAGTTCCACGCGTTTGAAACTGGTGGAGATGTCGAGGCTGGCCATCGGGTCGAATGGGTTGACCGACCCCTTGATGGTCACGGGCGCATAGCGATCGACCTTGCCTTTGATATCGACGGTGGCCGGTTTCGCCTGACGGCTGTCGATAGTGCCGATCTGCCCGTTGAGCTGTTGCACGGCCGTGGCGAAGTTCGGGGTCAGGCTGAAGTCGGCGAAGTTCGCCGAACCGTCATTGATCGCAATGCCGCCAATGTGGATGCCCAGCGGTTTTTCCTTGCTGGCGGGTTTGGCAGCGGCGGTCTTGGCAACGCCGGTGTCGGCCGGTTGCGGGATCAGCAGGTCATCGATGTTGGTGGTGCGGTCATCGTTGATCATGAAGCGCGCATACGGCTGGAACAGGTTGACCTTGTCGATCGTCAGGCTGTCGCCGTGCTGATAATTCAGGCCTTCGAGCACCAGTTGCTGCCACTTGAGGAAGTCGCGGGTCTTGAGGGTGTCGAGAGTATGCAATTGATCGACCTGCGCTTTGCCGGTGACGCTGAACGCCAATGGCTCGGTGCTTTTCAGGTCGACCGCCAGATCACTGCCGAGCATGCCACTGCGCAGTTCCAGGCGAATGAACGGGTTGATGTAGGACTGGGCGATACGCAGGTCGATGTCCTTGGTCTGCACGTTCAATTTGGCGCTGACCGGTGCAAGGTTGACCACTCCGTCGGCCATGAGCTTGCCCTGTTTACCCACGCCGGTGTCGAGCTTGAGGTTAAAAGGCGAGCCGTTGAGGCTGTCGAAATTCTGCAGGTCCAGGTTCAGGGGGCCGACATCCAGCGCCACGACGGGTTGTGCCTTGCGATCGGCCAGATGCACCTGGTAATTACGCAGTTGCACGTCTTTGAGCAGCACTTGCCACGGTTTGCTGGGTGGCGCGGGTTCAGGTTTCGGTGAATCAGCGGCGGCTGGAGTGCTGGTCGGTTCGGCGTTGGCTTTGACCGTCGCCTTGGAAGGCTGACTGGCGAACAGTTTCTGCCAGTCGAGTTGGCCATCCGCTTCCAGGGCGGCCCAGGTTTCCAGTTTATTGCTACGGATCTTGCCGACCACCACTTGCTGTTTGGCCAGATCCACGGTGGTTTCGCTGATGTCCAGACGCTCGAGTTTCGCCAGCGGTCGACCGTCCGG
The DNA here is from genome assembly GCF_003151075.1 of Pseudomonas sp. 31-12. Lineage (NCBI taxonomy): Bacteria > Pseudomonadati > Pseudomonadota > Gammaproteobacteria > Pseudomonadales > Pseudomonadaceae > Pseudomonas > Pseudomonas sp. 31-12. The sequence goes on along the minus strand of NZ_CP029482.1, from coordinate 5,923,140 downwards.
AGCCTTGATGGCGAAGGGCGCGACGCTGACGGCGACGTTACTCAGCAGCAGTTCGGTTTCCTTGGACAAGTTGAGCTTGTAGTCGGTACTCAGGTTGACGACGCCGTCTTCCAGCACCAGCGGCAATGCGTCACGCACATAGGGCCAAAAGGCTTTCATCTTGCCGTCGGTGATCTTCAACTTACCTTCGGAGGCAATCGGGATCAGGCTGAAGTTACCGGTCCAGTCGAGCTGTCCACCGGCCGGGCCGACGGCCACCAGGGTCATGTCGGCACTGTCTTCGGGCAGGGTGCTGAGGTTCTTCAGCTCGAAGTCGAGTTTGTCGTAGAGAAACTCGATGGGTTCGCTGGGGCGCAAATCCTGAAAGTGCACATTGCCGCCAGCCAGTTTGATCCGCTCGATGCGCAACGGAAACGGCTTGGCGTCCGGGTCGGCGGGAGTTGGCTCACTGGCGGGGATCTTGAACAGGCCCAACAGATTGAGTTTGCCGTCCTTGCCGAAGAGGATTTCGGTCTTGGGTTTGTCCAGTTCGATATCGGACAGGTGCAGCGCTTTGGTCCACAGGCTGTCGATCTGCAAGTTGGCATACAGGCGTTCAAAGCCGACCTGTTCTTTGCCCGGCTCGCCGATGACCAAGCCCCAAAGGGTCACTTCCAGGCTGAAAGGGTTGAGTTCGATGCGGGAAATCGTGGCGGGCATCGTGGCGTAATTGGCCAATTGCTGATTGGCGACCCGCAACGCGATGCCCGGTAAAATCAGAAACCCCAGCAGGCTATAAAGGGCCAGAGCAGTCAACAATGCGCCAATAGCGCGAATCAATCCTTTGGGCATGTGCGGCTTCATCTGTCTGAATCGGAGTGCGTTGGAGTATGGCACGCGAATCCGGTTCCGAAGTGATCCTGCTTTATAGGATTAATCTGATTTTGCGGTGAAATTTCAGAGTTGCAGAATCAGTGTTTTCAGCGGCGGCTGTTGATCCATCGACGGGAAATCCGCGCCAGGTTTCATCACTGTCCACTCGCGGACGGGCCGGCCGGCCTTCTCGGCGCAACGCAAAACCTGTTCGCGCCAATCGTCCATGCTGACCTTTGCCAGGTTGTTGCAGCAGATCAGCACGCCGTTGTCGGCGGTGGTCAGCAGCGCGGGTTTGAGCAGGCTCTGGTAGTCGCGCAGCAGATCGACCGTGCCAAACGCGCTCTTGGCCCAGGCCGGTGGATCGAGCAGCACCAGGTCGTACTGACGTTGCTCAAGACGTTGGTAACTCGGCAGTTTCTGCCCGCGCCGTTGACTGATCGGCAGGCCCGCCAGCTGGCGAATGGCCGGGAAGTAATCGGACTGGATGAATTCCATGGCTGGCAACTGCGGATTGAGCAGACCGTTCTCACGGCCGACCGCCAGATTGCCCTCGGCAAAATCCAGGTTGCACACCTCGCTTGCCCCACCGGCGGCAGCACTCAGGCCGACGCCGCAGGTGTAGGCAAACAGGTTGAGTACGCTTTTGTGTTTGCTGTGTTCCTTGACCCAGCCGCGCGTGTTGCGCAGGTCCAGGAACAGCAGCGGATCCTGGCCGGCATGGCGCCCGCAAACCCGGTAGTTCAGACCCCATTCGTGGCCGATCAAGTCTTGCAGGGCGGCCTCGTCGGCGCGGTAGACGGTGTCTTCGCGGTCGATGCGCGAGTTGCCCCGGGAGCGGTCGTTGTAGACCAGCAGCGTTTCGAGGCCCAGGTGTTGATTGATGATCTCGTGCAGTTGCAGCAGCGCCTCACGCTCCAGTGCCTGGTGGAAGCTTTGCACCAGCAGTTGCGGGCCGTAGCGGTCGATGGTCAGGCCGCCGGCGCCTTCCTGGCTGCCGTGGAACAGGCGATAGCAATCGGTGCCTTGCTGATGCAGCTCGGCGAGCAGGTCCTGGCGATGATCGAGGGCGGCGCGCAGCGCCTGATTCAAGGAAGACATGCTGGGCGCCTTGCAGGAGGGAATTTGGCGCGGGAGTTTAACAGCATTGCACCTGATCCCGAGCCACTGATCGTTCCCCATGGTCAGTGGCTTTCTATGGCCAATAGGGTTTTGTGGACCAAGGGCTTTTGTGGCGAGGGGGCTTGTCGGAACGCCGCATCGCCCCCTCGCCACAGTTAGTGCATAGCAACAGAAGTTACTGGTTCAGGCGTTTATCGACCAACTCTTGCACCACGCTCGGGTCGGCCAGGGTCGAGGTGTCCCCCAAGCTGTCCAGTTCGTTGCAGGCTATTTTGCGCAGGATGCGCCGCATGATCTTGCCCGACCGGGTTTTCGGCAAAGCCGGTGCCCACTGGATCAAGTCCGGTTTGGCGAAGCTGCCGATTTCCTTGCTGACGTGGGCCAGCAGTTCTTTCTTCAGTTCGTCATTGGCCTCGGTGCCGTTCATGGGCGTGACGAAGGCATAGATGCCCTGGCCCTTGAGGTCGTGGGGATAACCGACCACGGCGGCCTCGGCGATGCTGTCGTGCAGCACCAGCGCGCTTTCTACCTCGGCAGTGCCGATGCGGTGCCCGGAGACGTTGATCACGTCGTCGATGCGGCCGGTGATCCAGTAATCGCCATCCTCATCACGCCGCGCGCCGTCGCCGGTGAAGTAGTAGCCGGGGTAGGGCTTGAAGTAGGTGTCGACCATGCGTTGCGGGTCGCCATAGACGCTGCGGATCTGCGCCGGCCAGCTGGATTTGATCGCCAGTACGCCGCTGCCGGCGCCTTTGATTTCCTTGCCCGTTTCATCCAGCAGCACCGGTTGCACGCCGAACATCGGTTGGGTGGCGCAGCCGGGCTTGATCCGTTGCGCGCTGACCAGCGGGCTGAGCATGATGCCGCCGGTTTCGGTCTGCCACCAGGTGTCGACGATCGGACAACGCTGGTCGCCGACGACGTTGAAGTACCAGTCCCACGCCTCCGGGTTGATCGGCTCACCGACGCTGCCGAGTAATCTGAGGCTCTGGCGCGAAGTATCCTTCAACGGTTCCGGGCCTTCGCGCATCAGCGAGCGCAGCGCGGTCGGGGCGGTGTAGAAAATGTTGACGTGGTGTTTGTCGATCACCTGCCAGAAACGCGAACTGCTCGGGTAGCTCGGCACGCCTTCGAAGATCAGCGTGGACGCGCCGTTGGCCAGCGGGCCATAGACGATATAGCTGTGGCCGGTGACCCAGCCGACGTCAGCGGTGCACCAGAAGACTTCACCATCGCGGTAGTCGAGCACGTACTTGAAGGTCATTGCCGCTTGCAGCAGATAGCCGCCGGTGGTATGCAGCACGCCTTTGGGTTTGCCGGTGCTGCCGGAGGTGTAAAGGATGAACAGCGGGTCTTCGGCGTCCATGGGTTCCGGCGGGCAATCGTCGCTGACGTCGCGCAGCGCTTGGTGATACCAGAGGTCGCGACCTTCGACCCAATCCACTTCGCCATGGGTGCGCTCGACGACGATGACGGTGCTGACGTTCGGGCAACTTTGCAGCGCCTGGTCGACTTTCTGTTTGAGCGGCACGAATTTTCCGCCGCGCACGCCTTCGTCGGCGGTGATCACCGTGCGGCAGTCGGCGTCGAGAATCCGGTCGCGTACCGAGTCTGGCGAAAAGCCACCGAACACCACCGAATGCACCGCGCCAATCCGCGTGCAGGCAAGCATGGCGTAGGCCGCTTCAGGAATCATCGGCATGTAGATGCACACGCGGTCGCCCTTTTTCACGCCACGGCTTTTGAGCACGTTGGCCAGGCGACAGACGTTGTGATGGAGTTTTTTGTAGGTGATCTGGGCGGATTCGGCGGGGTCGTCGCCTTCCCAGAGGATGGCGATCTGATCGCCGCGTTTTTCCAGGTGACGGTCGATGCAGTTGTAGCTGACGTTCAGTTTGCCACCGGCAAACCAGCTGGCCTCGCCGGTTTTCAGGTTATAGCGCTGGACGGTTTCCCATGGCGTGCTCCAGTCGAGAAAGCGGCCCGCCTGCTCGGCCCAGAAGGTGCTGGGGTGTTCGATGGATTGGCGGTAGAGGCGGTGGTAGTCATCTTGACTCAGGTTTGCAGCCCGGCGGACGGCATCGGCTTTGGGGAATGTGCTGATATCGAACATGACGGTTCCTTATTCTTGTTTTGCGACAAGTAATAAAGATGCGCCGAGTAGCCAAAGGGTTCAAGCCAGACACAAAAACCAATGTGGGAGCGGGCTTGCTCGCGAAAGCGGCGGGTCAGTCAACATCATCGTTGAATGACCCACCGCGTTCGCGAGCAAGCCCGCTCCCACAGGGGATAGCGATAATGCGTCAGATCAACCGCGGTGACGACCGCGGAAATAGTTGATCAGGCCTTGGGTGGAAGCATCGTCAGCCGGGGTTTCTTCGCTGCCGACCAGGCGGTTGTAGACGCCCTTGCCCAGCTCTTTACCCAACTCCACGCCCCACTGGTCGAAGGCATTGATGCCCCAGACCACGCTTTGCACGAAGACTTTGTGTTCGTACATCGCCACCAGCGCGCCAAGACGACGCGGGCTGATGCGCTCGACCACAATGGTGTTGCTCGGACGGTTGCCCGGGATCACCTTGTGCGGCGCGATTTTATGCACGTCTTCTTCGCTCATGCCTTTGTCGCGCAGTTCGGCTTCGGCTTCCGGCAGGGTCTTGCCGAGCATTAACGCCTGGCTCTGCGACAGGCAGTTGGCATACAGCCACTGGTGGTGGTCGGAGACCGGGTTGAAGCTGACAATCGGCACGATGAAGTCGGCCGGAATCAGTTGGGTGCCCTGGTGCAGCAACTGGTGATACGCGTGCTGACCGTTGCAACCCACGCCGCCCCAGATGACCGGGCCGGTGTCGGTGGACACTGGCGTGCCGTCCTGGCGTACGCTCTTGCCGTTGGACTCCATGTCCAGCTGTTGCAAGTGCTTGGTGATGTTGCGCAGGTAGTGGTCGTACGGCAGGATCGCGTGGCTTTGCGCGCCCCAGAAGTTGCCGTACCAGACGCCGAGCAAGGCCAGCAGCACCGGCATGTTCTGGTCGAATGGCGCGCTCTGGAAGTGCTGGTCCATGGTGTAGGCACCGGACAGCAGTTCCTTGAAGTTCGACATGCCGATGGCCAGTGCGATTGGCAAGCCAATAGCCGACCACAGCGAGTAACGGCCGCCGACCCAGTCCCACATCGGGAAGATGTTTTCTTCGCGGATACCGAATGCCACCGCCGCCGCGTTGTTGCTGGAGACGGCGATGAAGTGACGATACAGCTCGGCTTCCGAACCGCCCTGAGCCAGGTACCAGGCGCGAGCGGCTTGCGCGTTCTTCAGGGTTTCGAGGGTATTGAAGGATTTCGACGAAACGATGAACAGCGTGGTCTCGGCGCGCAGCTTCATGGTCAGTTCGTGGAATTCACTGCCGTCGATGTTTGCCAGGTAATGGCAGCGCACGCCTTTCTGGGCGTAGGACAGCAGCGCTTCAGAGACCAGCTCAGGGCCGAGGAACGAGCCACCGATGCCGATATTCACCACGTCAGTGATCGGCTTCTCGGTATAACCGCGCCACAGACCGTCGTGGATGCGGCCGACGAGGTCGGTGATCTGGTTCAGCACCTTGTGCACTTCAGGCATCACGTTGACGCCGTTCACCGACAGTTTGTCGCCGACCGGGCGGCGCAGGGCGGTGTGCAGGGCCGGGCGACCTTCCGAGGAATTGACGATTTCGCCGTCGAACAGCGACTTGATCGCGCCCTTGAGGTCGACTTCATTGGCCAGGCCCACCAGCAGATTGCGGGTCTCGGCGTTGATCAGGTTCTTCGAGTAATCGAGAAACAGGCCGCAGCTGCTGAGGGTGAATTGAGTAAAGCGCTGCGGATCGGCATTGAAGGCCTCGCGCATGCTGAAATCCTGCATGGCTTGGCGGTGGTCATTCAACGCTTGCCAGGCGGGCAGAGCGGTAACGTCATGAGGAGTGCGGTAGTACGCCATCGCTGCGGGTTTCCTTTTTACTTGAACGGCTTTTTTGAACACTGAAAATCCCGGAGCGCCGTGGGCAGGCGTCCGGTCAACTGCGTCGACACGATTTCAATGACACAGGGCGAATACAGTAAACCTCGCGCTGCGATCTGTCTTGACTTTGTCTAACACGTTCCCGGTACTTTTTTATACACAAAGCAGGGAACGTTTCGACAAGCGGGAGGGGCGGCGGTTCGATCAGGCGACCTGAACCGGAATGGCATTGCTGGTGTGGCTCAGTTCATTGCCCGGCGCCATGTAGAGCATGCGCGGCTTGAAGTTGAGCAACTCGGCTTCGCTGTAATGCGCGTAGGCGCAGATGATCACCCGGTCACCGACCTTGGCCTTGTGCGCGGCGGCGCCGTTGACCGAGATCATGCGCGAGCCTTCTTCACCACGAATCGCATAGGTGGTGAAGCGTTCGCCGTTGTCGACGTTATAAATCTGGATCTGTTCGTATTCACGGATACCGGACAAGTCCAGCCATTCGCCGTCGATGGCGCAAGAACCTTCGTAATCGAGTACGGCGTGAGTGACTTCGGCGCGATGCAGCTTGGCTTTGAGCATGATGGCGTGCATGAGGGTTTCCCAGGTCGGAATCGAACGGCGGGCAGTTTGCCCGAAGGCTTCAGAGGCAGCAATACGATGTAAAAACTGACGCAGATCCCCTGTGGGAGCGGGCTTGCCCGCGATGGCGGCTTTCCACTCAACATAGATGTTGAAGTGATGGCCTCATCGCGAGCAGGCTCGCTTCTACAGGGGTTTTGTGGTGTTCAGGCGGTGGCGTCGAGGTTCAGGTGCAGGTTGTCGATCAACCGCGTAGTCCCCAGGAACGCCGCCACCAGAATCACCAGGTCCCGATCCTCAGGGGTCGCCGGGCGCAAAGTTTGCGCGTGACGAATCTCCAGGTAATCAGGGCGCAATCCCGCCGCTTCGAGCTGCTTGATCTGTGCGTCGATCAGCGCCGGGAAATCCCGGTCGCCCTGTTTGATCGCCTCGGCAATCTGGCTCAGGCCGCGATATACCGTCGGCGCAACGGCCCGTTGCTCTTCGCTGAGGAAACCATTGCGCGACGACAGCGCCAGGCCATCGGGCGCACGTACGGTCGGTTCGCCAATGATCTGGATCGGCATATTCAGGTCGTGGACCAGGGATTTGATCACCGCCAGTTGCTGGAAATCTTTCTGGCCGAAGATCGCCAGGTCCGGCTGGACCATGTTGAACAGCTTGCTGACCACCGTCGCCACCCCTTCGAAATGCCCGGGACGGCTGGCGCCGCACAGGCCTTCGGAGAGTTGCGGGACGCTGACGCGGGTCTGGCCGGCCATGCCGTCGGGGTACATCTCTTCGACGCTTGGCGCGAACAGCAGGTGGCAACCGGCCTGGAGCAGTTTCTCTTGGTCGGCGGCCAGGGTCCGCGGGTACTTGTCGAGGTCTTCGCCGGCGCCGAATTGCAGCGGGTTGACGAAAATGCTCGCGACCACGAAATCCACCCGTTGGGTCGCTTTGGTAATCAGCGCGATATGACCGCTGTGCAGGTTGCCCATGGTCGGCACGAAGCCGATGCGCTTGCCTTCGCTGCGGGCACGGGCGACAGCGGCCCGAAGTTCGCGTACGGTTTTTACGGTGTTCATGCAGAGAATCCGTGTTCGATCCCAGGGAAAGTGGCTGCCTTGACTTCAGAAACGTAGGCGCTCAACGCAGCGTGAATACTGGTCTGGCCGTTCATGAAGTTTTTTACGAATTTAGGCACACGGCCGGTAATCGACAGGCCCAGCATGTCGTGCAGGACCAGGACCTGGCCGTCGGTGCCACTGCCGGCGCCGATGCCGATCACCGGAATGCCTACCGCCTGGGTGATTTCCTGGGCCAGTTCGCTCGGTACGCACTCCAGCAGCAACATGGCTGCACCGGCCTGCTCCAGGGCGATGGCGTCGGCGCGCATTTGCCGTGCCTGGTTCTCGCTGCGGCCCTGGACTTTATAACCGCCCAGGATGTTCACCGATTGCGGCGTCAGGCCCATGTGCGCGCACACCGGGATACCGCGTTCGGCCAGCAGACGGATCGAGTCGGCGAGCCACAAGGCCCCTTCAACCTTGACCATGTGCGCACCGGCCTGCATCAACAGGGCGCTGTTGCTCATGGCTTGTTCGGTGGTGGCGTAGGCCATGAACGGCAGGTCGGCGAGGATCAGCGCATCGGCGTTACCGCGTTTGACGGCTGCCACGTGGTAAGCCATTTCCGCGGTGGTCACCGGCAAGGTGCTGTCGTGACCCTGCAGAACCATGCCGAGGGAGTCGCCCACCAGCAGCACTTCTACGCCAGCCTGATTGCAGGCGTGGGCGAAGGTCGCGTCATAGCAGGTCAGCATGGTGATCTTTTCACCTTTTTGCTTGAGACCTTGCAGAGTGGTCAGGGTAATGGCTGGCATGAAAAGTTCCTCATTCAGGCGCTGTGGAAACTACTGCGAGTAACGCGCGTGATTCTTCGTTAAATACAGGCGCACGGTCTGTTGTCGTGCTTTTAAGGCCTGGATTGCGCCCTTCAATGCCGTGTTGGCGGCAGCGGGACGCCTATAGTCGTGAGGAGAACTCGGGAAGTCAATTGCATGTGTTACCGCATTGTTACGCGGTCGGTGTTACCGGGGTAACTGATGCGTTTCAGCAGGTTTGCGGTCGATCTTGAGCCTTGTACAAAACACTGTGGGAGCGGGCTTGCCCGCGATGGCGACTTTACATTCAACATCAATGCTGACTGGTAGTCCGCCATCGCGGGCAAGCCTGCTCCCACAGGGATCGGTGTTAATTTTGGGGGAGGCGTTCCAGGCCGACGAACGGGCAATCGGCGAGTAGTGCCTTCAGGCTGCGACCATCGGCCAGATGCAGCTCCGTCGGCGCGAGTTCGGCCAGCGGATACAGTACGAAAGCCCGTTCCTGCATGTGATAGTGCGGCACCTTGAGGCGTGGTTCGTCGATCAGCCGATCGCCAAACAGCACGATGTCGAGGTCCAGCGTGCGCGGCCCCCAGCGCTCAAGACGCTCGCGGCCCTGTCCGTTCTCGATGGCTTGCAGCGCATCGAGCAGGTCCAGCGGCGTGAGCGTGCTGTCGAGGGCGGCGACCGCGTTGGTGTAACGCGGTTGGCCGGGCAGGAGCGAGTCGCTTTGATAAAACCCGGACACACCGATCAGTTCGGTCTGCGGCAACCGAGCCAGCGCCTCGACGGCGCTGCGCAATTGTTCGGCGGGGTCAGCCAGATTGCTGCCCATGCCGATGTAGATGCGTTCCATGGATTACTCGCCCGTGGCACTCGGTGCGCCGGCCGCGCGTTTGCGCTTGGCGCCACCGCTGCGACGACGTTTGCGTGGAGCGCCGGTGCCTTCATCCTTGCCGCTGAGGTCGCGGATCATGTCCCGACGCTCACTGTCGTTGGCGTCCTGATAGTCAGTCCACCATTCGCCCAGGCCATCGGTCTGCTCGCCAGCGCTTTCGCGCAGCAGCAAGAAGTCGTAACCGGCGCGGAACCGCGGGTTATCCAGCAACAGGTCGGCCCGCTTGCCGCTGCGGCGCGGAAGACGTTCCTGCATGTCCCAGATTTCGCGGATCGGCATGGTGAAGCGTTTCGGGATCGCGATCCGCTGACACTGTTCGGCAATCAGCTCATGAGCCGCTTCCTGCATCGCCGGAATCGGCGGCATGCCACGTTCTTGCAGGCGCAGTACGCGGGCCGGCAGGGCAGGCCACAACAGGGCTGCAAACAGGAACGCCGGGGTAACCGGTTTGTTCTGCTTGATGCGCAGGTCGGTATTGATCAACGCTTCGCTGATCAAGGTGTGGGTGTACGTCGGGTTGTATTCCAGCGCCTCGGCACTGGCCGGGAACAGCGGATCGAACAGCTGCAGGTCGACCAGCATCTCGAAGGTGTCCGCGGCATGGCCGGAGAGGAACAGCTTGAGCACTTCTTCGAACAGACGGGCTGACGGGATCTCGCGCAACATCGGCGCCAAGTCGCGGATCGGCTGGGCGCTGTGTTTTTCGATGCCGAAATTAAGCTTGGCGGCGAAACGCACGGCCCGCAGCATCCGTACCGGGTCTTCCTGGTAGCGTTGCTTCGGGTCGCCGATCAGACGGATCAGGTGATTGCGAATGTCGTGTACGCCATTGGCGTAATCGAGAATGCGCTCGCTGACCGGATCGTAATACAGGGCGTTGATGGTGAAGTCGCGGCGTTGCGCGTCTTCTTCCAGCGTGCCGTAGACGTTGTCGCGCAGGATACGCCCGCTCTCGTTACGGGAAGACTGGTTGCTGTCTTCTTCGTCGTCGTTTTGCGGGTGATTAGCGCGGAAGGTCGCGACTTCGATGATTTCGCGGCCAAAGTGGATATGCACCAGTTTGAAGCGGCGACCGATGATCCGCGCATTGCGGAATTCGGCTCGCACCTGTTCAGGGGTGGCACTGGTGGCGACGTCGAAATCTTTTGGCGTGATGCCAAGCAGCATGTCACGCACACAGCCGCCAACCAGGTAAGCCTGGTAACCGGCGTTCTGCAGGCGTTCGACGATGTTCACCGCGTAACGGCTGAACTGACCCTTTTGCAGCGAATGTTGGCCGCTGTTGAGCACTTCAGGCGTACTGCGAATGTGTTGCGTATGACGCTTGGGAGAACGGAATGACTGGAACAACTTCTTCAGCATGGGATGCACTGTTTGAAGGAATGTTCGGCCATAACGAAGAATGACCGCATGATGGGCGGGGATTCTAGCATTTAGTCGGGGGATGGTGTAGGAAGCTGCGCAAGCACTTGAAGGGGATGTCTGGAAGGCGAGTTTGTGTAGCGAACCGTGTAGCAGCTGCTACAAGAGCTCAAACGCCAGAAACTACAAGGGGAGCCGAAGCTCCCCAAGAAAGTAGTTGCATGCTCTATTTTTATTTTTGATTCGGGCTTTTTGTTTTTGTTAAGTGCCCTCGCCATGAAGCTTTTCCTTCATGACCCTCCCAATCGGGAGCCAAGAGCAAACGGATTGCTTTGGTCGCTGTGTTGCAGTGATCTTGCGATCCAACCAGTTCAGGCACTGTCTTAGGACAGTTTTTTATTATTCTCGGCCTGGTCGTGGGGCAAGCCCCAAATACAACGCCTCTCCAAAAGAATCAGTTAGCTGCGCCTCTCGCCGTCTTGTTTTTATTGTGCGTGAGTCGATTCGTCTTATTTTTATTGTCTTGTGCATTGCTTGTTATTGTTCTTGTACTAAACATATAGCAGGGTGCGTGCCAACTTTTGCGAGACCCAGTAGAACAAGGGGTTAGGCGGGTTGATGGGGTTTTTCGAGGCCCAAAAAAACCGGGGCTTCGTTACCGTAAGCCCCGGCTTCTGTTACGTGAAAAGACTGGGGTAACAGTTTTTTCACAAAGTCACGTGTTACCCGCACACCTGACAGGTGACGTTCAGCTCTCGCTGGCCACCCCGGTCTTGCGCCGCGGAATGCCCAGGCGCTGACGACGTTCCCACAGGCATTTGCGACTCACCCCGAGTTTGCGCGCCAGTTCGGTTTCCGTCATGTGGTCCTGATGCTCAAGCACGAAGTGCTGGAAGTAGTCTTCCAGCGACAGGTCTTCGGTCGGCTCATGATTGTTGTTGCTGGCGCCGTTGCCCTGTTGCGGGGGCAGGCCGATGAAGTCGTCGTCTTCCAGATCGCTCAGTTCGATGTCGATCCCCAGCAGCTCGGCGGAAATCTCCGGGCTCTCACACAGGATGACGGCGCGCTCGACGGCGTTTTCCAGTTCACGAACGTTACCCGGCCAGGAATAATGACGAATCGCCTGCTCGGCATCCGCGGCGAACTTCAGGTCGGTGCGGTTGACCCGCGCGCTCTGTCGCGCCAGGAAGGCATTGGCGATCTCGTTGACGTCGGCACCGCGCTCGCGCAAGGCCGGCAGTTTCAGGGCGATCACGTGGAGGCGGTAGTACAAGTCTTCACGGAACTGACCGATCTTCGCCAGGCTCTTGAGGTCGCGGTGAGTCGCGGCGATCAAACGCACATCGACCTTTTGCGACTGGACTGAGCCGACCCGGCGAATTTCACCTTCCTGCAATACGCGCAGCAGGCGAGCCTGGGCTTCCAGCGGCAGTTCGCCGATTTCGTCGAGGAACAAGGTGCCGCCGTCGGCCGCTTCCACCAGACCGGCACGCCCGGCGCTGGCGCCGGTGAATGCGCCCTTTTCGTGGCCGAACAGTTCGGACTCGATCAGGCTTTCCGGAATGGCTGCGCAGTTCACCGAAATCATCGGCGCCTTGGCGCGTCGGGACAGGTTGTGCAGGGCGCGGGCCACCAGTTCTTTACCGGTACCGGATTCGCCCTGGATCAGGACATTGGAATCGGTCGGCGCGACTTTGCGGATCTTGCTGTACAGGTCCTGCATCGGCGGGCATGAACCAATGATGCCGATTTCGCCGTTGCTGTTATCGACACCTGGTTTTGCTGCGCCATTGCCGGCTTTGCCGGTGACCGGTTCGCCGCTGGCTGGCAGCGACTGGCGGTCACGCAGGATTCGGGCGACGGCCTGGAGCATTTCGTCGTGGTCGAAAGGTTTGGCGATGTAATCCACCGCACCCATCTTCATCGAATCTACGGCCGAACGCAGGCTGGCGTAGCTGGTCATGATCAGCACCGGAGTGCCCTGGCCGAGTTTGATCAACTCGGTGCCCGGGGCGCCCGGCAGACGCAAGTCGCTGACGATCAGGTCGAACGTGGGAATGGTGAAGCGTTCTTGTGCTTCCTGCACTGAACCGGCTTCGCTGACCTGGTACTGGTTACGTTCCAGCAGGCGGCGCAAGGCGGAGCGGATAATTGTTTCGTCTTCGACGATCAAAATGTGCGGCATTGATTCGATACTCTCGACGGTCTCAGTTCACAGCGGACGTCGCTTCGACATGACGCGGCAAAGTCACCCGGATACGGGTGCCGCGTTGGCTTTGTACATCAGCCGGGCTGTCGATGGTGATTTGTCCATAATGCTCTTCAACGATGGAATAGACCAGTGCAAGGCCCAGACCGGTGCCTTCGCCAGGATCCTTGGTGGTGAAGAAAGGTTCGAACAATCTGTCCATGATGTTCTTCGGAATACCACTGCCTTCGTCTTCCACGATCAGATCGACCGTGTGTTCGCCGGCTTCGCTTTTGACCCGCACCGCACTGCCGGGAGGCGAGGCGTCACGGGCGTTTGAGAGCAGGTTGATCAAGACCTGGGCGAGGCGCTGTGGATCGCCTTCGACCCAGTGATCGGGGTCGCACAGATTATAGAACTGCACTTCGAAATTGCGTCGGTTCAGGGCCAGCAGACCGATCGCATCCTGGGCCACTTCGGCCAGACAGACGGGCTCGTCGCTGTGCTGATGGCTGCCGGCGTGGGCGAAGCTCATCAGCGACTGAACGATGCGTGACACGCGCTTGGTCTGCTCGAGGATCTGCCCGCTGATTTCCTTCAGCTCGCCATCGTCTTCACGCTCTTCGCGCAGGTTCTGCGCCAGGCACGCGATGCCGGTGATAGGGTTGCCGATTTCATGGGCCACACCCGCGGCGAGGCGGCCGATGCTGGCCAGGCGCTCGGAGTGCACCAGTTTGTCTTCGAGCATCTGGGTTTCGGTCAGGTCTTCCACCAGCAATACCAGGCCACTGTTACCCGGCGCGAGCGGTTCATCGATCGCCGCTTTGTGCAGGTTCAGCCAGCGCGTCTGGCCATCAAGCGCCAGGTGCTGCTTGTGCAAATGCTCGTCCGGCAGATTGATGAAGCCTTGCAGCAGTTCTTTCCACGGATCGGCGATGGTGCTCAGGCGTGAACCGACCACACGCTGCGCGGCAATCCCGGTCAGCTCCTCCATGGCTTTGTTCCACATGAGGATTTCCTGATCCTTGGCCAGCGAGCACACGCCCATCGGCAATTCCTGCAAGGTCTGGCGGTGATAGCGGCGCAGGGCATCGAGTTCGGCGGCAAGGCCGGTGAGGCGCGAGTGATAGTCCTCAAGGCGGCTTTCGATGAAATGGATGTCTTCGGTGACGTAGTTTTCGCCGCCGGCCTTGTACGGCAGGAAGGTTTCGACCATGTCTTGCGCCACACTCGGGCCCATCAGGCCGGACAGGTTGGCTTCGATACGGTCACGCAAACGGCGCAAGGCGTACGGCCGGCGCTCGTCGAACGGCAGATAAAGATCGCGCAGTGCCTGTTCGACTTCTTTTTGTGCGGCTTTCGCGCCCAATGGTTTGGCCAGTTGCGTAGCGAATTCCTGAGGCGAGGCAGCGTGCAGCTCGCGGCGTTGCGGCCGGCGCACGTTGTCCACGGCGCAGGCTTCGGCAGCGCTGGCCTCTTCGGGGCTGGCGTTGGTGAATAGCGAGATCAGGGTGAACATCAGCACGTTGGCGGCCAGGGATGCGATTGCGGCCATGTGCCAACTGGTGTCGTCCAGCACGTAGATCATGTTCAGCAGCGGAATGTAAAAGCCCTGCAGATTGCCGACCAGCGGCAACAGCATGGTCACCAGCCACACCAGAATCCCCGCCAGCAAACCGGCGATGAATCCACGACGGTTGGCGGTCGGCCAATACAGCACCGACAACACGCCCGGCAGGAATTGCAGCGTGGCGACAAACGCGACGATGCCGAGGTTGGCCAGGTCCTGTTCGGCGCCCAGCAACAGGTAGAAGCCGTAACCGGCCATGATGATCGCAACGATCAGTGCGCGGCGGGTCCACTTCAGCCAGCGATAGATGTTGCCTTCGGCCGGTGGTTGATAGAGCGGCAGCACCAAGTGGTTCAGCGCCATCCCGGACAGCGCCAGGGTGGTGACGATGATCAGCCCGCTGGCGGCCGACAATCCACCGATATAGGCGAGTAATGCCAGGGCTTTGCTGTTGGCGGCGATGCCGATGCCCAGCGTGAAATATTCCGGATTGGTCGTGGCGCCAAGTTTCAGGCCGGCCCAGAGGATCAGCGGCACCGCCAGACTCATCAGCAGCAGGAACAGCGGCAAACCCCAACTTGCGCTGACCAGCGAGCGCGGGTTGAGGTTTTCGGTAAAGGTCATGTGGTACATGTGCGGCATCACGATCGCCGAAGCGAAGAACACCAACAGCAGCGTGCGCCATGGGCCTTCCTGCAACGGCGTGTGCAAAGCGGCGAGGGCGGTCTGGTTTTGCAGCAGCCACAGCTCCAGCTGTTGCGGGCCATCGAATACCCCATAAAGGGCATAGAGGCCGACGCCGCCGATGGCGATCAGCTTGATCACCGACTCGAAAGCAATCGCGAACACCAGGCCTTCATGCTTCTCGCGGGTGGCGATGTGGCGCGAGCCGAAGAAGATCGTGAACAGGGTAATCAGTGCGCAGAAACTCAGGGCCACGCGGTGTTGCACCGGCTCGCGCGTGAGGATGCCGATGGAGTCGGCGACCGCCTGAATCTGCAGCGCCAGCAACGGCAGCACGCCGATCAGCATGAAAATCGTCGTCAGTGCCCCGGCCCAGGTGCTGCGGAAACGGAAGGCGAACAGGTCGGCGAGGGACGACAGTTGATAGGTGCGGGTGATTTTCAGGATCGGGTACAGCAACACCGGTGCCAGCAAAAATGCCCCGGAAACCCCCAGGTAGCTGGACAGAAAGCCATAGCCATACTGATAGGCCAGGCCCACCGTGCCGTAAAACGCCCAGGCGCTGGCATACACGCCCAGCGACAGGGTGTACGTCAGCGGGTGGCGAATGATCGCCCGGGGGATCATGCCCCGTTCGCTGATCCAGGCCACGCCGAACAGCACCGCCAGGTAGGCGGCGCTGATCAGGATCATCTGGGTCAGGCTAAAGCTCATCGGCATCTTTTTGGCTCTGCAGGATGAAGGTCACGACGATCAGAATCAGCCAGAGCAGATAAGGGCGATACCAGGCGCCAGTGGCGTCGATCCACCAATCCATGATGGCCGGGGAGAACAGATAAATCCCCACTACCAGGAGCAGGACCAAGCGATAGATGTACATCCCGGCCTCTCTTTTTTAGGCGTGTGCCCGAAAACGTGCGGCGATGGTAACGGATGGGCGCGCCACTGCAAGTGTGATCACTGTAGTTGCGCTTCGGGCAGGGTGAGTGTGCGCGGGATTAATGAGGCATCCCAGTGGGCGATGCCCCAATCCAGCACTTCCCGTGGTGACGCATAGGCCAGTTCCTTGCCCGGGTTTTGCCCGAGTGCGCGCAACGCACGCAGCAACAAAGGCGTGGCCTGATCGGCGGTCAATGGCGGCGAGCGGTAGGATTTGCCGAGCTTGTTGCCATCGGGCTGGGTAATCAGCGGGATGTGCAGATAGCGCGGTTGCCGCAAGCCAAGCAGTTCTTGCAGGTAGAGCTGGCGCGGCGTGGAGTCCAGCAGGTCAGCGCCCCGGACGATATCGGTGATGCCTTGCCAGGCATCGTCCAGTACCACCGCCAGTTGATAGGCGTAGAGCCCGTCGCGGCGGCGGATCACGAAGTCACCGACTTCCCGGCCCAGATGCTGGCGAAACTCGCCTTGCACGCGGTCGATGAAGTGGTAGTCGAGCTCGGGTACACGCAGTCGAATCGCGGCGTCTTCAGTGCCGTGGCCGGCATTTCGGCACAGGCCCGGGTAGATGCCGTGATACGGCTCCAATTGCTTGCGCGAGCAGGTGCAGGCGTAAGCGAGGCCTTGATTGAACAGGCGATTGAGTACTTCAGCGTAAGCCTCGTGCCGATCGCTCTGGCGGACCATTTCGCCGTCCCATTCGAAACCGTAGCTTTCCAGGGCTTTAAGAATCGCCGCTTGAGCGCCGGGTTCCTCCCGTGGCGGATCGAGGTCTTCCATGCGCATCAGCCAGCGGCCACCCACCGCGCGCGCGTCAAGGTACGAAGCCAGCGCTGCGACCAGCGAACCGAAATGCAGATGTCCACTGGGCGTGGGGGCGAAGCGCCCGATGTAGGTGGTGGCGGTCATAAAGGCGATCTATGTTGTCCGGCGTACGCAAGTCGCTGTGGGAGCGAGCCTTTGTGGTGAGGGGATTTAGCGAAACGTCGCACCGCCCCGTTCGGCTGCGGAGCAGTCGCAAACCCGGTGGATGCGTTTTTTCTGACGCCTCTCGATTGCAGCGTTTGGGGCCGCTACGCGACCCAACGGGGATAATCCCCTCGCCACAAAGGCTCCCTCCCTCAGGTTTTTTGCTGGGGCGAATTTCAGAAACAAAAACGGAGCGTTCGCACGCTCCGTTGTTCGTTCAAGGCGACATTACTTGCCGACTTGCTTTTCCTTGATTTCCGCCAGGGTCTTGCAGTCAACGCACATGTCGGCGGTAGGACGGGCTTCCAGTCGCTTGACGCCGATCTCGACGCCGCAGGACTCGCACCAGCCATATTCTTCGTCTTCGATCAGCTGCAGCGTCTTGTCGATCTTCTTGATCAACTTGCGCTCGCGGTCGCGGGCTCGCAGTTCAAGGCTGAACTCTTCTTCCTGGCTGGCACGGTCTGCCGGGTCCGGGAAATTGGCCGCTTCGTCTTTCATGTGATCAACCGTACGGTCGACTTCCTGCATCAAGTCCTGTTTCCACTTATTCAGGATCTTGGTGAAGTGAGCGCGCATGGGTTTGCCCATGTACTCCTCGCCCTTTACTTCTTTGTAGGGTTCGAAGCCGCTGATCGACGTATTTTGCTGCTTTGCTTGGGTGGGCATGAAATGGACCGCCTCTACTCTTGTAATCCATTGCGCAGGATTGCTCCATCACCGACACCTGCCGGCCCTGCGGCTGCAAGCGGGCGAACTTACCAGATCAAATCGGGGCGCGCTACTCCCGGATGTCGAGGTAGTGGCCCCAAGGGCTTGC
This sequence comes from Pseudomonas sp. 31-12, assembly GCF_003151075.1. Taxonomy (NCBI): domain Bacteria; kingdom Pseudomonadati; phylum Pseudomonadota; class Gammaproteobacteria; order Pseudomonadales; family Pseudomonadaceae; genus Pseudomonas; species Pseudomonas sp. 31-12. The sequence continues at coordinate 5,905,308 of NZ_CP029482.1, read as the reverse complement.
AAATGATTGCAAAGCCTTGTCTGGCGGCGTTGGAGGCCTGATCAATTATTGATTTTAGTCAAACCTGGGGTACGCGCTTGAGTCGTTTGTGGCCAGGGATATATCGGCTCTGACCGCTTTAGGTTCTCGCTCGTTCCGGCGCTTGGGTAGAATCGATTCTTTTCTCCGTTGTAAGGAAGGCTAATGGCTCAGTCCTACAGTGCCCGCAGTCGCGCGATCGAACCTTTCCACGTCATGGCGCTGCTGGCGCGGGCCAATGAACTGCAGGCTGCGGGTCACGATGTGATCCACCTGGAAATCGGCGAACCGGACTTCACCACCGCCGAACCGATCATCCAGGCCGGCCAGGCCGCACTGACGGCGGGGAAGACCCGTTACACCGCTGCGCGCGGCATCCCCGAGTTGCGTGAAGCGATCTCGAATTTCTATCAACAGCGTTACAGTTTGAGCATTGATCCGCAGCGAATCCTCATCACGCCTGGCGGTTCGGGCGCGCTGTTGCTGGCCAGCGCCTTGCTGGTCGACCCTGGCAAACACTGGCTGCTGGCGGACCCGGGTTACCCGTGCAACCGGCACTTCCTGCGCTTGGTCGAAGGCGCTGCGCAATTGGTGCCGGTCGGCCCGGATGTGCGTTATCAGCTCACGCCGGACTTGGTGGCGCGCCATTGGGATCAAGACAGCGTCGGCGCCTTGGTGGCCTCGCCCGCCAACCCGACCGGAACCATCCTGACCCGCGACGAGCTGGCCGGCTTGTCGGCGGCGATCAAGGCGCGCCACGGTCATCTGGTGGTGGACGAGATCTACCATGGCCTGACTTACGGCACCGATGCCGCCAGTGTGCTGGAAGTCGATGACAGCGCCTTCGTCTTGAATAGTTTTTCCAAGTATTTCGGCATGACTGGTTGGCGGTTGGGATGGCTGGTCGCGCCTGAAGCGGCGGTCGGCGAGCTGGAAAAACTCGCGCAAAACCTCTACATCAGCGCCCCGAGCATGGCCCAGCATGCCGCATTGGCCTGCTTTGAACCGGCCACGATCAGTATCCTGGAGGAGCGTCGCGCCGAATTCGGTCGTCGTCGGGATTTCCTGTTGCCGGCCCTGCGGGAGCTGGGCTTCGGGATCGCCGTTGAGCCTGAAGGCGCGTTCTATTTGTACGCCGATATCAGCAAGTTCGGCGGTGATGCCTTCGCATTCTGCCGACATTTCCTTGAAACCGAGCACGTGGCAATTACCCCGGGGCTGGACTTCGGGCGCTATCAGGCCGGGCATCATGTGCGTTTTGCCTACACTCAAAGCCTGCCGCGCCTGGAAGAAGCGGTTGAGCGGATCGCTCGTGGATTGCGGAGCTGGCAAGGCTGATGCGTTTTTCTCCTCTCCTCGAAGAAGGTCGTCTGATCCGACGTTACAAGCGTTTTCTTGCCGATATCGAAACCGTTGACGGCGAGTTGCTGACAATTCACTGCCCCAACACCGGCTCGATGCTCAATTGCCAGGTAGAGGGCGGGCAGGTCTGGTTCAGTCGCTCCAACGACCCGAAACGCAAGTTGCCTGGCACTTGGGAAATCGGTGAAACCCCGCAGGGCCGGCAGTTTTGCGTAAACACTGGGCGTGCTAACGGGCTAATCGAAGAAGCGTTGCGGGCGGGTGTGATTACCGAACTGAACGGCTTTACCGGGTTGAAAACCGAAGTGGCCTACGGACAGGAAAGCAGCCGCATCGATTTTCGTCTCGATTACCCGGGCGGGCCGGCGTATGTGGAAGTCAAAAGCGTAACCCTGGGCTTCGACGGGTCATCGGTGGCGGCGTTTCCCGATGCGGTGACGCAACGGGGCGCCAAGCATTTGCGGGAACTGGCGCATCTGGCCCGGGACGGGATTCGCGCGGTGCAGTTGTATTGCGTCAACCTGACCGGCATTGAAGCGGTGCGTCCGGCAGACGAGATCGATTCGGCCTACGCGGCGGCCTTGCGCGAGGCGGTGGCGTGCGGAGTCGAGGTGCTGGCCTATGGTGTGCGATTGACGCACGAAGAAATGGTGGTCGATCGACGTCTGGAAGTGCTGCTGAACGGCTAAAGGCTGATCCAGATCCCTTGTTCGTCTTCGCGGCTGGCAACGGTGGTCAAAGATTGCCCGGCGCACGGGCCGGCGACGCATTCGCCGTCTTCGATCAGGAACAGTGCGCCGTGGGTGGCGCACTGGATCAGGCTGTTGCTGGGGTCGAGAAACTGGTCGGGTTTCCATTCCAGCCCGACGCCCCGGTGCGGGCAGCGATTGATATAAACGTACACTTGGCCGCCCCGGCGCACGGCGAAGAGTTTCTGACCGTCCACGTCGAATCCGCGACTGCTGTTGTCAGCCAATTCGGCACCTGTGCAAAGCCACTTCATGTCTATCCTCAATTCCGGCGGCTCGTGACCGGATATGTCCGAGCTTGACGTTCAAATGCAAACAATTATCAAATGGCCGCTTCGCCCATCGGGCGCAGGTGCCGGATGCCGAGGATACTTGGCCTGTCATCTCGATGCCTGGGGAAACTTAAAAGGAAGCTGTTTATGCGCCTGAGTACCCGCGTTGCTGCGCTGTGTGTCGGACTCTTCGTCAGCCACCACGCCGCAGCGGCCGAGCTGCCACAGCGTTGGGTCAGTGCCGGTGGCGCTCTGTCGGAGTGGGTGAGCGCGCTGGGCGGCGAGTCGAAACTGGTCGGCGTCGATACCACCAGTCAGCATCCGGAATCGTTGAAGGCGCTGCCGAGCATCGGTTATCAGCGGCAACTGTCGGCGGAGGGCATCTTGAGCTTACGCCCGCAGATTCTGATCGGCACCGAGGAAATGGGGCCGCCGCCGGTGCTGTCGCAGGTTCGTAGCGCGGGCGTGCAGGTTGAGCTGTTCTCGGCCAAGCCCGATCTGCCGACGTTGCAGGGCAACCTGGCGCATCTGGGCAAGTTGCTCGGGGCTGAAGATAAGGCTGCGCAGTTGCTCCAGTCCTATCAGCAGCAACTTGAGCTGCAGAAGGTCCGGGTCACTCGCGCGCAGTTGAAGGAAAAATCGCCGGGCGTGCTGATGCTGCTCGGCCATGCGGGCGGCAAACCGCTCATCGCCGGCAAGGACACCGCTGCCGATTGGTTGATCCAGCAGGCGGGCGGGCACAATCTGGCCACGCACACCGGCTACAAACCCTTTTCTGTTGAATCGCTGGTCAGTCTTGACCCGGACGTCTTGGTGTTTGCGGACCGAGCGCTGACCGGCGATGCCGCGCGTGCGGCGTTGTTCAAGGAAAACCCGATTCTGTCCGCGACCCGCGCGGCCAGGGACGGGCGCGTCATGGAGCTTGATCCGACCTTGTTGGTGGGTGGATTGGGACCGCGTTTGCCCGATGCGTTGAAAACGCTGTCTGAAGGTTTCTACCCCGGTAAAGCCACCCAATGACCATTCTGGTTAAACCCCGTGCCTTGTTCATTGGCTTGAGCCTGCTGTGTTTGCTGGCGATCTGGTTGTCGTTGGCGCTGGGGCCGGTGAGCCTGCCGTTGTTCGATACCTTGCGTGCGGCGTTGCGCATGATCGGCGTGCCCATTGCACCCGATGGACTGGAACAGGCCGAGCTGATCCTCGGGCAAATCCGCCTGCCTCGAACCTTGTTGGGCCTGGCGGTGGGTGGCGTGCTGGCATTGTCCGGCGTGGCGATGCAGGGATTGTTTCGTAACCCTCTGGCTGATCCGGGGTTGGTCGGGGTGTCGAGTGGTGCAGCGTTGGGCGCCGCTATCGCGATTGTCGGCGGTTCGGTGTTTGGCGGACTGCCTGAATCGTTCGGACCTTATCTGTTGTCGGTATGCGCATTTCTCGGCGGGCTGGGCGTGACGGCGCTGGTCTATCGGCTAGGGCGGCGTAACGGGCAGACGAACGTGGCAACCATGCTTCTGGCCGGCATTGCATTGACTGCGCTGGCGGGTTCAGCGGTCGGCTTGTTCACCTATCTGGCCGACGACGCGACCTTGCGCACACTGACGTTCTGGAACCTGGGCAGCCTCAACGGCGCCAGCTATTCGCGCCTTTGGCCGTTACTGTTGGTGAGCGCCGGTGTGGCACTCTGGTTGCCGCGTCGGGCCAAGGCCTTGAACGCGTTGTTGCTCGGCGAATCGGAGGCCGGTCACTTGGGCATTGACGTCGAAGGGCTCAAGCGCGAACTGGTATTTTGCACTGCGCTGGGCGTTGGCGCGGCCGTGGCGGCGGCGGGGATGATCGGGTTTGTCGGCCTGGTAGTGCCGCATCTGGTGCGCCTGCTGGCCGGCCCTGATCATCGAGTGTTGTTGCCGGCCTCGGTGCTGGCGGGTGCCAGTCTTCTTCTATTTGCCGATCTGGTGGCGCGGTTAGCGCTGGCGCCGGCGGAGCTGCCGATCGGGATCGTTACGGCCTTCATCGGTGCGCCGTTCTTCCTGTATTTACTGCTCAGAGGGCGAGCCTGATGTTGCGAACCCAGAGCCTGCAAATCCGTCGAGGCACCAAGATCGTTCTGACGGACATCACACTTGAACTCAATCCGGGCGAAGTCCTTGGCGTGCTGGGCCCCAACGGTGCCGGCAAAAGCACCTTGCTCGGCGCCTTGTGTGGCGAGTTGAAGGCTGACCACGGCAGCGTCTGGCTCGATGATCGCGAGTTGAGGCATTGGACCGGCGCGCAGCGAGCCCAGCGGCTGGCGGTATTGCCGCAGGTGTCGACGTTGGACTTCGCCTTCCGTGTCGAAGAAGTAGTCGGCATGGGCCGTTTGCCGCACCAGAGCGGACGAGTGCGGGATGACGAGATCGTCGCCGCCGCCTTGCACGCTGCCGATGCGGGACACCTGAGTGGTCGAAGTTATCTGGCGCTGTCCGGCGGCGAGCGTCAGCGGGTGCATCTGGCGCGGGTGCTGGCGCAGCTCTGGCCGGGCGAAGCGGGGCAGACGCTGTTGCTCGATGAGCCGACCTCTATGCTCGATCCGCTGCACCAGCACACCACCCTGCAAGCGGTGCGTGAATTCGCCGATCACGGCGCGGCGGTGCTGGTGATCCTGCATGATCTGAACCTGGCGGCGCGCTATTGTGATCGCCTGTTGCTACTCGAAGGTGGGCGACCGGTGGCGCTTGATACGCCGGAGCAGGTCTTGCGTCCGGAACCCCTCAAGGCCGTGTTCGGGCTGGAGGTTTTGGTGCAGCAGCACCCGGAACGTGGGCATCCGCTGATCATCGCCCGTTGAGAATGACATTGAGGTGAGTATGCGAGGGATTTTGCTACTGGCGGTATTGTTGTTGAGTGCCTGCCAGCACGTCTCGGTGCAGCCTCCGGTTGTCGGTGAGATTCAGGACCTGCGCAGCGGCCAGATCCTGACGCCCCAGGAGTTGGTTGAACGACTTGCCGAGTCGTCACGGCTGATCGTCGGCGAGCAGCACGACAACCCTGATCACCATCAACTTCAATTGTGGTTGTTGCAGTCGCTGGGTGAGCGTCGACCCCAAGGCAGTCTGCTGCTGGAAATGCTTACGCCGGATCAACAACCGCGCATCGATGAAGTGCGCCGTGCCTCGACGCTACCTGCAGATCTGTCCGGCGCGCTCAACTGGCAGTCGGGCTGGGACTGGAATCTTTACGGGCCGATCGTGCGCTTTGTCCTGACTCAACCCTACCCGCTGTTGGCGGCCAACCTGGACAATCATGAAGTCCGTACTGTTTATGGCAAACCGCCGACAGTAAGCGGTTCGCGTTCCAACGCCTCGTCAGTCAAGGATGAGTTGCTGGCGCAGATCAATGACTCCCATTGCGGCCTGCTGCCAACATCGCAGATGCCCGCGATGCTGGCGGTCCAGCAGCAACGTGATCGGCGGATGGCCGAGCGCTTGCTGTCGGCTCCGATGCCTTCGCTGCTGTTGGCTGGCGCCTACCACGCGCGCAAGGATGTTGGCGTGCCGATCCACGTGCTTGATCTTGGAGAGCCTGAAGCCCCCACGGTTCTGATGCTGGCGGAGCAGGGTGGCGAGGTCACGCCGGCCATGGCTGATTTCGTCTGGTACACACCCGCCACACCGGCGCAGGATTACTGCGCACAAATGCGTAAGCAGTTCGGGAAGTAAACGGGCGACTTTTCCACAGGCAAAAAAAGACCCGGCAAGAGCCGGGTCAAATAACCGTGATTAGCCTGATGAGGAGATATCTGAGAGTCCGAACCAAGGGCTTTTCAAATATCGACCAGTCTCGCGACCAGTTGTGATAATCATAGCGATTCTCATTACCAAGTCAACCGCTGTTTTTTTGATTTCTTTGCAGTCCTCTGTTTTCTTGCTCAAGAGCCCATGATCATTGTGCCCAGAGCACTAAATCCTGAAGTGAATCTGCCTGTTCAGTTCTTGTGGCGGGACGAGATGGCTTCCAGTTGTTTGTTCAAGGCTTCTTTGCGATCGGCTGGAATGTCGTTCCAGTGCACGTCCATCAGCGCGCCTTCGATCGCATACAACAACACCTTGGACGCCCGGAACCCGCGCGTACGCACGGCCCGATAAGCATCCACCGCTCCCAGGCGGCGCAAGTCCGACGCGCTGTGGATGCCCACGGCATGCAGCCACTGTGCCGACGTCTTGCCAAGATTCTTCAGGTGTTGCAGTTCATCATTCATCAAGCCTCCTTGCGACGGCCGAACGGTGCGTGGGCGAGCCTCTCAGGAGTGTAGCCATCAGTAGGAAAAGCGTGATTGTTTGGTCGGCTTCGACGCAAAAGCTTCTAAGAAGCGCGCTCAAAGAGCTGCGTGAACGTCTGAGGGAGAGGTAGGGAAGTGCGGAGGAATCAACTTCCGGACAGAAAAACCGGCGTCCAGCGCAAAGCGGGGGCGCTGGACTTGTCCGGTAGAACGTCGTTGTTAGCGGGTGCGGTAACGCAGGCGTGTCCCGAAATTCATCGACATCAAAATCTCGTCAGCACTCAGTTCCGGCGGAAAGTAGGCGCCGGAGATCTGTGCGTGAGCCAGGCTCGCGCCTTCCAGGCATGAGTTGCGGAAGTCGATGCCGCGCAAATCGGCGGAGCGGAAATAGGCATCGGTGAAGTCGACGCCATCGGCGTTCAGCTCACGCAGGTCCAGGCCACGGAAATCGCCGCCGACCATGTCGACCGAGGCATGACTGGCGCGTTCGGCATTGAAGCCTGTGATGTCGTCTTTGTGCAGCAAGGCATAAAGCGGGGTGTCGAGAAGTTTCGGCTGGCTCATGTCGCATCACCTGATGGTTTTATGACGCCAGTATAGTGCCACTATTTGACAGCCGTGAAGCCGGCAAAGGCTCCACGGCTGAAATAGTTTTTTACAGGCCTGGCATGCGCTGGCGGATCTGCGCAACGACGGTATCGAGCGTCCCGCTTTCATTGGTCTGGACGCGTTTGCTGCACAGAATCTCTGCTGGTGTCAGGGGCTCACGGCTCGCTTGCTGGGCGGTAATAACGGCGAGGTTGGCGTCGGACGGATCCTTCTTGTCTGCCTGACGCAAGGCCAGCCAGCTCTCGATGACCGCCTGTGGCGCATTGCAATCGAGGATCAGGAACGGTGCACCGGTAGCCTCGGCGATTTTCGCTGCGCCGTCGCGCTGGTCGCGCTTGAGGTACGTCGCATCGATGACCACCGGGAAACCAGCGCGCAGGATGACCGCGGCAATCTCATGCAGGCGGCTGTAAGTGGCGGCACTGGCGTCGGCACTATAAATGCCGGCCTGCGGGTCATTCGGGACGGTTTGCTCGCCGAACAGGCGCTTGCGTTCAACATCGGAACGCAGGCGAATGGCGCCCAACGCTTCCACCAGACGCATGGCCACGTGGCTCTTGCCGACAGCGGATACGCCGTGGGTAATGGCCATGAAGCGCGACGGGATGGTGCTGTAGCTTTCCGCCAGGTTGGCGTAGTTGCGGTACTGGCGCAGGGTGGTGGCGCGTTGCACCGGGTCGGCCTCGGCCGGCATGCTGAACAGGCTGACCTTGGCGCGAACCAGAGCGCGGTAGGCTTTATAAAAGTTCAGCAGCTCAAGGCCCTGATAGTCGCCGGTCAGTTCCAGGTACTGGCTGATGAAGCGACGTGCCAGGCTTTTCAGGCCACGGTCTTCCAGGTCCATGGCCAGGAAACCGGTGTCGGCATACACGTCGGTGAAGCGGAACGGTTCGTTGAACTCGATGCAGTCGAAGATCACGACCTTGCCGTCGATGACGGTGGCGTTGCCCAGGTGGATATCGCCGTGGCATTCGCGGATGAAGCCTTCAGCCTTGCGCTGGGCAAACAGCGGCTTGAGGCGTTCGAAGCTGCTTTCGGCCCAGGCTTGCAGGGCATCAAGTTGCAGCAGGTCGGCCTTGTCGCTGAGGAATGGGCGGATCTGTTCGAAGTTCTGGCGTACCGGCGCCATCACGCTGTCCGGGGTGCCGGCTTCGTGTTCGCCAGGCACTTTCGGTGCGGTGAGGTGGAATTGGGCGATCTGCGCGGCCATCTCGTCGATGTGCGCGGTGGTCAATTCGCCGTTGGCTTGCAAGGTGCTGAGCAACTGGCTCTGTGGGAACTGACGCATCTTCAGCGCGAAATCGACCACCGGACCGTCGCCGCCCAGTTGTGGTGCTTCTGCGCTGCCGGTGATCGGCAACACTTCCAGATACAGATCGTTGGTCAGCCGTTGGTTGAGGCGCAGCTCTTCGCCGCAGAAATGCTCGCGCGCATCGAGGCTGGTGAAGTCGAGGAAGCCGAAATTCACGGGCTTCTTCACTTTATAGGCAAAGGGACCTGTGAGGATGACCCAGGAAATATGGGTCTCGATGACCTGGAATCCGTCTACCGGATGCGGGTAGAGGGCCGGGTTTTGCAGGGCGGCGATCAGGGACTGGCTCACAGGCGATCCTTCAAAGACTGGGGAAAATTCACGGCCGCCATTATGGCTGCAAGTCCGCCTGACGCAAACCTCGGAGGGCTCCTGTTGAGTATGAATAAAGTGCGTATAATCCGCCGCCATGACTCGTACTCGATCCCCCCGTACCCCAAAAAAACCACCTTCCAAGGGCTTGAGCCCTTGGCTGGGCTGGGCCCTTAAACTCAGTCTGGTCGGCCTCGTGGTGCTCGCCGGGGTCGCGGTGTACCTCGACGCCGTGGTCCAGGAGAAGTTCTCCGGCAAGCGCTGGACCATCCCGGCCAAGGTGTATGCGCGCCCGCTCGAGCTGTTCACCGGCCAGAAGCTGAGCAAGGAAGACTTCCTGACCGAGCTCGACGCCTTGGGCTATCGCCGTGAAGCGGTGAGCAACGGCCCCGGCGCTGCGGCGGTCAACGGCAACACCGTCGACTTGAATACCCGTGGCTTCCAGTTCTATGAAGGTTTGGAGAGCGCTCAGCAGGTGCGCGTGCGGTTCTCCGGCGACTATGTGGCCGAACTTTCGGCGATCAACGGTTCGAAGCTTTCGGTCGTGCGGCTGGAGCCGCTGCTGATTGGCGGGATCTACCCGAAAAACCTCGAAGATCGCATTCTGATCAAGATTGATCAGGTTCCGCCGTATCTGCTGGAAACCCTGGTGGCGGTGGAAGACCGGGATTTCTATAGCCACTGGGGCGTGTCGCCCAAGTCGATTGCCCGCGCCGTGTGGGTCAACACCTCCGGCGGCAAGATGACCCAGGGTGGCAGTACGCTGACCCAACAGTTGGTAAAGAACTTCTACCTGACCAGCGAACGCAGCCTGACTCGCAAACTCACCGAAGCCATGATGGCGATGCTGCTTGAGCTGCATTACGACAAACGGGAAATTCTTGAGGCGTACCTCAATGAAGTGTTCGTCGGTCAGGATGGTCAGCGCGCAGTGCACGGTTTCGGCCTGGCCAGCCAGTTCTTCTTCGGGCAGCCATTGTCCGAGCTGAAACTGCATCAAGTCGCAATGCTGGTGGGGATGGTCAAGGGGCCGTCTTATTACAATCCGCGTCGCAACCCGGAACGGGCGATGGAGCGACGCAATCTGGTGCTCGATGTGCTTGAGCAGCAAGGCGTAGCCACCGCTGAGCAGGTCGCCGCCGCGAAAAAAATGCCATTGGGCGTGACGACGCGCGGCAAGCTGGCGGACAGTTCTTTCCCAGGCTTCCTCGATCTGGTTAAACGTCAGTTGCGCGAAGACTACCGCGACGAAGACTTGACCGAAGAAGGCCTGCGGATCTTCACCAGTTTCGACCCGATCCTGCAGATGAAAGCCGAAGCATCGGTCAACGACACCTTTAAACGCCTGGCCGGGCGCAAGGGTTCCGATGAGGTTGAAGCGGCGATGGTCGTGACCAACCCGGAAACCGGTGAAGTCCAGGCCATGATCGGCAGCCGTCAGGCGAGTTTTGCCGGCTTCAACCGGGCGCTCGATGCGGTGCGCCCGATCGGTTCGTTGATCAAGCCTGCGGTTTATCTGACAGCCTTGGAGAAGCCGAGCCAGTACACGTTGACCAGTTGGCTGTCGGACGAATCCTTCTCGGTCAAAGGTGCGGACGGTCAGGTCTGGAAACCCCAGAACTATGATCGCCGATCCCACGGCACGGTGTTCCTGTACCAGGGCCTGGCCCATTCCTACAACTTGTCGACGGCGCGTCTCGGGTTGGCGGTGGGTGTGCCAAATGTCCTGAAGACACTGGCGCGCCTGGGTGTCAGTCGCGAGTTTCCGGCGTTCCCTTCGATGTTGCTGGGGGCTGGTGGTCTGACGCCGATCGAAGTCGCAACCATGTACCAGACGCTGGCCAACGGTGGTTTCAATACACCGATGCGCGGGATTCGTAGCGTACTGACCGCCGAAGGCGAGCCGCTCAAGCGTTATCCGTTCCAGATTGAGCAGCGTTTCGACCCAGCCTCTATTTACCTGATCCAGAGCGCCATGCAGCGGGTCATGCGTGAAGGTACCGGCAGTTCGGTTTATAACGTGCTGCCGAAAACCCTGACCCTGGCGGGTAAAACCGGTACCAGTAACGACTCGCGAGACAGCTGGTTCGCCGGTTTTAGCCAGGATTTGCTGGCGGTGGTGTGGCTGGGCCGCGATGACAACGGCAAGACGCCATTCACTGGTGCCACCGGTGCATTGCAGGTCTGGACCAGTTTCATGCGCAAGGCCGATCCGCTGCCGTTGGACATGCCGCAGCCGGATAATGTTGTTCAAGCTTGGGTGGATTCGCGGACCGGGCAAGGTTCCGAAGGCAGCTGCCCAGGCGCTGTGCAGATGCCGTATATTCGCGGCAGCGAACCGCCTCCCGGCGCTGCTTGCGGTGGCGAAAGCCCTGCATCCGGCGAAACGGTGATGGATTGGGTCAAGGGCTGGATGAATTAAGCAAAGAGGGTTTCAAGTGAACAAGTGGTTGATTCCAGCGGTTACCGCCGTGGCTTTGCTCAGCGGTTGCTCCTCCGTACAGCGCGGCTCGATCCCGGTTGTGGATTCCGGCAGCGCTGTCTCCAACAGTGAGCGAGTGTCGGCAAATGGCGGTTTCCGTCAGACGACGTCAAAACGCCCTGTGCAAGCCCAGACTCAGGCGATTCCACAAGGTGACACAGGTGTTGTCGTGATGGTCCCGGGTGGCGGCGCAGTGGCGTCGGCACCGATCAGCACCGGGCCGATTACGCCTGGCCCGATCGACACCTCGCCGGTGCAGTCGGCACCGGTCAATCAGGGCGGCTACAGCATGCCGTCGACGCCGAGCGGGATTCCTTCGGCGAGCTCCGGAGGCTTGTCTGCCGATGAGCAACTGGACGGTCCGGTACTCGCGTTGTTGACCACGGCTCAGCAGCAACAGGCCGGCGGCGACCTCAATGGTGCGTCCTCCAGTCTCGAGCGCGCCCAGCGTGTTGCGCCGCGTGAGCCGCAAGTGCTTTATCGACTGGCTCAGGTGCGCATGGCCCAAGGCGATGCACCCCAGGCTGAACAATTCGCCCGTCGTGGCCTGACGTTCGCAAGTGGTCGTCCGGCGCTTCAGGCCAGCCTGTGGGAATTGATCGCCCAGGCGCGTGAGAAACAGGGTGATTCCTCAGGTGCTGCACTGGCCCGTCAGAAGGCCAAGGTTTCGTCGTGATGGACGCACGCTTTCCGAAGATTGCCGAGCAACTGTTGTTGATCGAGCGTGAGTTGCGGATTCAGGGCTGGTGGGACGAGGTTTCGCCCTCCGCTGAGGCATTATCCAGCGTCGAGCCGTTTTCGGTGGATACGCTGGATTTCGAGCAGTGGTTGCAATGGATCTTCTTGCCGCGGATGAAGATCATCCTCGAACAGGATCTGCCGCTGCCTAACGCATCAGGGATTCAGGAGATGGCCGAAATGGTCTTCGCCGCCCGTAATGTCCAGGGCAAAGATCGCTATTTGCAGGTCTTGCTCAAAGAGTTCGACCTGCTCATCACCGCCTCTCGCTGAAACGGAAACTGCCAGGTTCTACTGGCAGTTATCCGCAATCTGTTTCTGTGCTTCGGTCGTGCGCTCCTGACGTTGCTCATCGGTCAGACGGCGCCTCTCACCGTCGACATCCTCCCGCAATCGTGGATTGTTCTGCAGCTGGGCCAGGTTCGTTCGCGCCTGCTCGCAAAATACCTTTAGCTGGGCTTGCTGCTCGGCAACCTGCTTTTTCACTGTGTTGTCGATGGCTTGTTGATCGCCAATCGTCGTGCTGCGCGTTGGAGCGGCGGGTTTGCCGGCAGGCGGGGAGGGCGTCAGCACCGTGGTGGCCTCCTGGCCTTGCGGCGGTTGCGCGTCGAAGTGGGTTACACCTTGAGCGTCGACCCATTTATAGATCTGACCGGCCATACACAAAGGGCTGATCAGCAGACTGACCATCAAGAACGTTCGCATGCCATTTCCTTGCCAGAGTTGCGCAATTGAAGCTAACACAGTTGCGGTTTAGCGGTTTTTTCTTGCTTTCTCATGTGCTTACTTCAATAAAGCACATAGACGGCTTGACTTGCAGGGGACGAAACAGAAGAATCCAAAGTCCGCTGTAGAGGGACTGCCAGAAGCAGGCCCACTCAGCAGATCATGAGGCGCACATCCGCGCCGACCTGTTACACCCGCAACGCGTTACCTCGCGCTGGGTGGGAAAGCCCCGCAACACTTGGGACGATCCCAATACTTGCTCAGTCAGTGCTGACGTAGTCGGCGACCACCGTCGCTCATGCTCTGCTGAGAAGTAAACCTATTAAGACCCGTCCTCTTTGATGTGGGCGGTATTCTGGCGTTTTAGAGGTGAACAACGTGGAGCTTTTATCTGGCGGTGAGATGCTCGTCCGCTTTTTGCGTGACGAAGGCGTTAAATATATCTATGGGTACCCGGGTGGTGCCGCATTGCATATCTATGACGCGCTGTTCAAAGAACCAGCCGTTCAACACATTCTCGTTCGTCATGAGCAGGCTGCCACTCACATGGCGGACGGCTATGCGCGCGCTACCGGCAAGGCCGGCGTCGTACTGGTGACCTCCGGTCCCGGCGCGACCAACGTCATTACCGGTATTGCTACTGCGTACATGGACTCGATCCCGATGGTGATCCTGACCGCCCAGGTGCCTAGCACCATGGTCGGTACCGATGCCTTCCAGGAAACCGACATGATCGGTATCTCCCGGCCGATCGTGAAACACAGTTTCATGATCAAGCATGCTTCGGAAATCCCGGAGATCATGAAAAAGGCGTTCTACCTCGCGCAATCCGGTCGTCCTGGTCCTGTCGTTGTCGACATCCCGAAAGACATGACCAACCCGGCCGAGAAGTTCGAATACATCTTCCCGAAAAAAGCCAAGCTGCGTTCCTACAGCCCGGCGGTTCGTGGTCACTCGGGCCAGATCCGCAAAGCGGTGGAAATGCTGTTGGCGGCCAAGCGGCCGATCATCTATGCCGGCGGCGGCGTCATTCTGGGCAACGGCTCCGCGCCGTTGACCGAATTGGCGCAACTGCTGAACGTGCCGGTCACCAATACCTTGATGGGCCTCGGCGCCTATCCGGGCAGCGACCGTCAGTTCCTCGGCATGCTTGGTATGCACGGCAGCTACACCGCCAACCTGGCGATGCACCATGCGGACGTGATCATGGCCGTGGGCGCACGTTTCGATGACCGTGTTATCAACGGTGCATCGAAGTTCTGCCCAAGCGCCAAGATCATCCACATCGATATCGACCCGGCTTCGATCTCCAAGACCATCAAGGCCGACGTTCCTATCGTCGGCCCGGTGGAAAGCGTCTTGACCGAAATGGTCGCTACCTTCAAGGAAATCGGCGAGACCCCGAACAAGGACTCGGTTGCTGCCTGGTGGAAGCAGGTTGAAGAGTGGCGCGGTGATCGCGACATGTTCCCTTACAACAAAGGGGACGGCAGCATCATCAAGCCGCAGACCGTTATCGAAACCCTGCACGAAGTGACCAAGGGCGACGCCTACATTGCGTCCGACGTGGGTCAGCACCAGATGTTTGCGGCGCAGTACTACCGCTTCAACAAGCCTAATCGCTGGATCAACTCCGGTGGCCTGGGCACGATGGGCTTCGGTTTCCCGGCAGCAATGGGCGTGAAACTGAGCTTCCCGGAAGCGGACGTGGCTTGCGTGACTGGTGAAGGCAGCATCCAGATGAACATCCAGGAGCTGTCCACTTGCCTGCAGCATGACCTGCCGGTGAAGATCATCCTGCTCAACAACGGCGTGCTCGGCATGGTCCGTCAGTGGCAGGACATGAGCTACGGCGCGCGTCACTCGCACTCCTACATGGAATCGTTGCCGGACTTCGTCAAGTTGGCCGAAGCCTACGGTCACGTGGGGATGCGCATCACGGACTTGAAGGATTTGAAGCCGATGATGGAGCAAGCGTTCGCGATGAAGGATCGTCTGGTGTTCATCGACATCAAGGTCGACGCCGGTGAGCACGTCTACCCGATGCAGATCAAAGACGGCTCCATGCGCGATATGTGGCTGAGCAAGACGGAGCGTACTTAATCATGCGACATATTATTTCCCTGCTTCTGGAAAACGAACCCGGTGCTCTGTCTCGTGTAGTCGGCCTGTTCTCGCAGCGCAACTACAACATCGAAAGCCTGACCGTGGCCCCTACCGAAGACCCGACCTTGTCGCGTCTGACGCTGACCACTGTCGGCCACGATGAAATCATCGAGCAGATCACCAAGAACCTGAACAAGCTGATCGAAGTGGTCAAACTGGTCGACCTGTCGGAGAGTGCTCACATCGAGCGCGAACTGATGTTGGTCAAGGTCAAGGCCACCGGCGCCCAGCGCGCCGAGATCAAGCGCACCACCGATATTTACCGTGGGCAGATCGTCGATGTCAGCGCTAGCGTGTATACCGTTCAATTGACCGGTACCAGCGACAAGCTCGACAGCTTCATTCAGTCCATTGGCACCGCCTCGATCCTGGAAACCGTCCGTAGCGGCGTGACCGGCATCGCTCGCGGCGACAAAGTACTCAGCATCTAAACCAAATTAGCGAACGGCCTGAACGGCCTGGATATATAGGGGAATTTCATGAAAGTTTATTACGAAAAAGACTGCGACCTGTCGATCATCCAGGGCAAGAAAGTTGCCATCATTGGTTACGGTTCCCAAGGCCACGCTCAAGCGTGCAACCTGAAAGACTCCGGCGTTGACGTGACTGTCGGTCTGCGCAAAGGTTCGGCCACTGTTGCCAAAGCCGAAGCCCACGGCCTGAAAGTGACCGACGTTGCTTCCGCTGTTGCTGCGGCCGACCTGGTCATGATCCTGACCCCGGACGAGTTCCAGTCTGCCCTGTACAAGAACGAAATCGAGCCGAACATCAAGAAAGGCGCCACCCTGGCCTTCTCCCACGGCTTCGCGATCCACTACAACCAGGTTGTTCCGCGCGCTGACCTCGACGTGATCATGATCGCGCCGAAAGCACCGGGCCACACCGTGCGTTCCGAGTTCGTCAAAGGCGGCGGTATCCCTGACCTGATCGCTATCTACCAGGATGCTTCGGGCAACGCCAAAAACGTTGCACTGTCCTACGCCGCAGGCGTGGGTGGCGGTCGTACCGGCATCATCGAAACCACCTTCAAGGACGAGACCGAAACCGACCTGTTCGGCGAACAAGCCGTTCTGTGCGGCGGTACCGTTGAACTGGTCAAAGCCGGTTTCGAAACCCTGGTTGAAGCTGGCTACGCGCCGGAAATGGCTTACTTCGAATGCCTGCACGAACTGAAGCTGATCGTTGACCTCATGTACGAAGGCGGCATCGCCAACATGAACTACTCGATCTCCAATAACGCTGAGTACGGCGAGTACGTGACCGGTCCGGAAGTGATCAACGCCGAATCCCGTCAGGCCATGCGCAACGCCCTGAAACGTATTCAGGACGGCGAATACGCCAAGATGTTCATCAGCGAAGGCGCGACCGGCTATCCTTCGATGACCGCCAAGCGTCGTAACAACGCCGCTCACGGTATCGAAATCATCGGCGAGCAACTGCGCTCCATGATGCCGTGGATCGGTGCCAACAAGATCGTCGACAAAGCTAAAAACTAAGTCGCGCACTTGTACGAAAAACGCGGCTTAGGCCGCGTTTTTTCGTTTGGGTGGCCGGTTCTGGTATAAAGCTGCATCGTTTGCGGCCGAACCGTCGTCCCAGACACCTGTCGAAACTTTCCACCCCGTTGCAAGGTAATGTCCATGAGCGAACGTCCCGAAGAGCCAAACAAGGCTTCTGACGCCGAAAGCCTGCTGCCCATCGATGAACACATCGAGGAAGGGCACGACGCTGAAGGTCGTAAAGTCCGGCATCGTGGTATCTATCTTCTGCCGAATCTGTTCACCACTGCGAACCTGTTCGCAGGGTTTTATTCCATCATAAGTTCGATGAGCGCCCAGAGCGCCTTGAGTGCCGGTGATTCGGTTGGCGCGAGCAAGTATTTCGCGTTTGCCGCTATCGCGATTTTCGTCGCCATGGTGCTCGACGGCCTCGATGGTCGAGTCGCCCGTATGACCAATACCCAGAGTGCCTTCGGCGCCGAGTACGACTCGCTGTCGGACATGGTCGCCTTTGGTGTCGCGCCGGCATTGCTGGCGTTTGGCTGGGCCTTGGGCGACATGGGCAAGGTCGGCTGGATGGTTGCCTTCATCTATGTTGCTGGCGCGGCATTGCGTCTGGCCCGCTTCAATACGCAAGTCGGCACTGCGGACAAACGCTACTTCATCGGTCTGGCCAGCCCGGCTGCCGCGGGTGTGGTCGCGGGGATTGTCTGGGCGTTCAGCGATTACGGCATTCAGGGGTCCAAGATGTCCTTCCTGGTTGCGCTGATGGTGGCCGCCGCCGGCATGCTGATGGTCAGCAACATCAAGTACAACAGCTTCAAGGAACTGGACTTGAAGGGACGAGTGCCTTTTGTCGCGATCCTGGCGGTGGTGCTGGTGTTTGCCGTGGTCTTCAGTGATCCACCGCGCATTCTGCTGCTGGTTTTCCTCGCTTACGCGGCGTCCGGTCCGGTGCAATACCTGTTGCATCTTCGTCGGCACAAAAAAGCCGAGTGATGTAATTTCCCTCATACTCCGCAGTCTATTGGTGCATCTGTCCTCCAATGCTGCGGAGTTGCCATGCTGATCAAAGTCCCCAAAGCGTCTGACTGCCACGAGTCGGACGTCACGCCTGAATCCTTCTATCTTTCTCGACGCAATCTATTGGGTGCTGCCGTAGCCGGTCTGGCTGTGAGCAGTCTGCCGCGTTGGGCCAGTGCTGACGAAGCCGCTCGCTACGCCGATGTCGAGCCTGGCAAGGCACCTTCCTGGTTTGCCGAAAAGCTTCCTTCTACCAAGTGGGGGGCGGTCAACGTCAAGGATGAGGCGATCACGCCATTCAAGGATGCGACCCACTACAACAACTTCTATGAGTTCGGCACTGATAAAGGCGACCCTGCTGCCAATGCCGGTTCGTTGAAGACTGAACCTTGGACCGTGGTAGTAGACGGGGAGGTGGGTAAGCCGGGGCGGTATGCGCTGGAAGACTTCATGAAGCCTTATCAATTGGAGGAGCGGATTTATCGTCTTCGCTGTGTTGAGGCCTGGTCGATGGTCATTCCGTGGATCGGTTTTCCTCTCTCGGCTTTGCTGAAGGAGGTCGAACCTACGTCCAAGGCGAAGTTCATCCGTTTCGAAACGCTGCAAGATCCCAAGAGCATGCCGGGTCAGCGCTCCGGCTTTGCCTTGATCGAGTGGCCCTATGTAGAGGGGCTGCGGTTGGATGAGGCGATGAATCCGCTGGCGATTCTTGCGGTGGGCATGTATGGGCGCGAATTGCCGAATCAGAACGGGGCGCCGCTACGGTTGGTGGTGCCTTGGAAGTACGGCTTCAAGAGCATCAAATCCATCGTGCGGATCAGTCTGGTCAGTGAACAGCCGAAAACCACCTGGCAGAGCATTGCCTCGGATGAGTACGGCTTCTACGCGAACGTGAACCCTACCGTCGATCACCCGCGCTGGACCCAGGCGCGGGAGCGTCGGTTGCCGAGCGGTCTGTTCAAGCCCAATGTTCGGGATACGCAGATGTTCAACGGCTACTCGGATGAAGTCGCTTCTCTCTATACAGGGCTCGATCTGCGGAAGAACTACTGATGCGTTATCTGTTTTGGCGAGTGGGCGTCTTTATAGCGGCTGCGATCTGGCCGCTGCTTTGGTTGTATCAGGCTTGGCAGGATGTGCTGGGCCCCGACCCGGGCAAGGTGTTGGTTGACCGTCTCGGGTTGGGGACGCTTGTCCTGCTATTGATAACCTTAAGCATGACGCCTCTGCAGAAACTTACCGGTTGGGCGGGGTGGATCGCTGTACGCCGGCAACTGGGGTTGTGGTGTTTCGCTTATGTGGTTCTGCATTTGAGCGGCTATACAGCATTCATTCTTGGATTTGACTGGTCGCAGCTGGGTGTCGAGTTGCGCAAGCGGCCGTACATCATTGTCGGGACGTTGGGATTTCTTGGTTTGTTGGCATTGGCGGTGACTTCCAATCGTTATAGTCAGCGACGCTTGGGTGTGCGTTGGAAGAAGTTACATCGGCTGGCTTATGTGATTCTCGGGCTCGGCTTGCTGCATATGCTTTGGATCGTTCGAGCGGATTTGAAGGAATGGTCTGTCTATGCCTCTATAGGCGCGCTGCTATTAGTGCTGCGCATTCCCCCGATTGCTCGCCGAATCCCGCGCTTAATAGCTAAAAAGGTACCTTCTGCAAGAAAAGCGTAAATAGGAGTTGACGGCAGATTCTGGAAGTCTATAATTCGCCCCACTTCCGGCGCAGTCGAAACGGAAAACTCCTTGGTAAACAAAGAGTTACGCAGTTTTCGGCAGTGAGTTGCTTCAGGTCATCGAAGCCCAGAAGGAGTTGATCAAGCGGGTTTGTTTGGCTTGATTGACGGTTCGATCTTCTCGGTCGAAAGCGGAGAAAAAGAGGTGTTGACAGCAGCGAGTAACGCTGTAGAATTCGCCTCCCGCTAACGAGAGATCGGAAGCGCAAGTGGTTGAAGTTGCAAAGGAAACTTTGAAAACTTCTGAAAATAACCGCTTGACAGCAACAGAGGCTGCTGTAGAATGCGCGCCTCGGTTGAGACGAAAGATCTTAACCAACCGCTCTTTAACAACTGAATCAAGCAATTCGTGTGGGTGCTTGTGGGGTCAGACTGATAGTCAACAAGATTATCAGCATCACAAGTTACTCCGCGAGAAATCAAAGATGTAGCCAACGATTGCTGAGCCAAGTTTAGGGTTTCTTAAAAACCCAAAGATGTTTGAACTGAAGAGTTTGATCATGGCTCAGATTGAACGCTGGCGGCAGGCCTAACACATGCAAGTCGAGCGGCAGCACGGGTACTTGTACCTGGTGGCGAGCGGCGGACGGGTGAGTAATGCCTAGGAATCTGCCTGGTAGTGGGGGATAACGCTCGGAAACGGACGCTAATACCGCATACGTCCTACGGGAGAAAGCAGGGGACCTTCGGGCCTTGCGCTATCAGATGAGCCTAGGTCGGATTAGCTAGTTGGTGAGGTAATGGCTCACCAAGGCGACGATCCGTAACTGGTCTGAGAGGATGATCAGTCACACTGGAACTGAGACACGGTCCAGACTCCTACGGGAGGCAGCAGTGGGGAATATTGGACAATGGGCGAAAGCCTGATCCAGCCATGCCGCGTGTGTGAAGAAGGTCTTCGGATTGTAAAGCACTTTAAGTTGGGAGGAAGGGCATTTACCTAATACGTAAGTGTTTTGACGTTACCGACAGAATAAGCACCGGCTAACTCTGTGCCAGCAGCCGCGGTAATACAGAGGGTGCAAGCGTTAATCGGAATTACTGGGCGTAAAGCGCGCGTAGGTGGTTTGTTAAGTTGGATGTGAAATCCCCGGGCTCAACCTGGGAACTGCATTCAAAACTGACAAGCTAGAGTATGGTAGAGGGTGGTGGAATTTCCTGTGTAGCGGTGAAATGCGTAGATATAGGAAGGAACACCAGTGGCGAAGGCGACCACCTGGACTGATACTGACACTGAGGTGCGAAAGCGTGGGGAGCAAACAGGATTAGATACCCTGGTAGTCCACGCCGTAAACGATGTCAACTAGCCGTTGGGAGCCTTGAGCTCTTAGTGGCGCAGCTAACGCATTAAGTTGACCGCCTGGGGAGTACGGCCGCAAGGTTAAAACTCAAATGAATTGACGGGGGCCCGCACAAGCGGTGGAGCATGTGGTTTAATTCGAAGCAACGCGAAGAACCTTACCAGGCCTTGACATCCAATGAACTTTCCAGAGATGGATTGGTGCCTTCGGGAACATTGAGACAGGTGCTGCATGGCTGTCGTCAGCTCGTGTCGTGAGATGTTGGGTTAAGTCCCGTAACGAGCGCAACCCTTGTCCTTAGTTACCAGCACGTAATGGTGGGCACTCTAAGGAGACTGCCGGTGACAAACCGGAGGAAGGTGGGGATGACGTCAAGTCATCATGGCCCTTACGGCCTGGGCTACACACGTGCTACAATGGTCGGTACAGAGGGTTGCCAAGCCGCGAGGTGGAGCTAATCCCAGAAAACCGATCGTAGTCCGGATCGCAGTCTGCAACTCGACTGCGTGAAGTCGGAATCGCTAGTAATCGCGAATCAGAATGTCGCGGTGAATACGTTCCCGGGCCTTGTACACACCGCCCGTCACACCATGGGAGTGGGTTGCACCAGAAGTAGCTAGTCTAACCTTCGGGAGGACGGTTACCACGGTGTGATTCATGACTGGGGTGAAGTCGTAACAAGGTAGCCGTAGGGGAACCTGCGGCTGGATCACCTCCTTAATCGACGACATCAGCTGCTCCATAAGTTCCCACACGAATTGCTTGATTCATTGAAGAAGACGATAAAGAAGCAGCCCGAAATTGGGTCTGTAGCTCAGTTGGTTAGAGCGCACCCCTGATAAGGGTGAGGTCGGCAGTTCGAATCTGCCCAGACCCACCAATTTTGTGTGGGAACCTGTAGAAATACGGGGCCATAGCTCAGCTGGGAGAGCGCCTGCCTTGCACGCAGGAGGTCAACGGTTCGATCCCGTTTGGCTCCACCACTACTGCTTCTGTTTGTTGAAAGCTTAGAAATGAGCATTCCATTGTGATGATGGTGAATGTTGATTTCTAGTCTTTGGATTAGATCGTTCTTTAAAAATTTGGGTATGTGATAGAAAGATAGACTGAACGTTACTTTCACTGGTAACGGATCAGGCTAAGGTAAAATTTGTGAGTTGCTCTTAATTGAGTATTATCGAATTTTCGGCGAATGTCGTCTTCACAGTATAACCAGATTGCTTGGGGTTATATGGTCAAGTGAAGAAGCGCATACGGTGGATGCCTTGGCAGTCAGAGGCGATGAAAGACGTGGTAGCCTGCGAAAAGCTTCGGGGAGTCGGCAAACAGACTTTGATCCGGAGATGTCTGAATGGGGGAACCCAGCCATCATAAGATGGTTATCTTAAGCTGAATACATAGGCTTAAGAGGCGAACCAGGGGAACTGAAACATCTAAGTACCCTGAGGAAAAGAAATCAACCGAGATTCCCTTAGTAGTGGCGAGCGAACGGGGACTAGCCCTTAAGTGGCTTTGAGATTAGCGGAACGCTCTGGAAAGTGCGGCCATAGTGGGTGATAGCCCTGTACGCGAAAATCTCTTAGTCATGAAATCGAGTAGGACGGAGCACGAGAAACTTTGTCTGAATATGGGGGGACCATCCTCCAAGGCTAAATACTACTGACTGACCGATAGTGAACTAGTACCGTGAGGGAAAGGCGAAAAGAACCCCGGAGAGGGGAGTGAAATAGATCCTGAAACCGTATGCGTACAAGCAGTGGGAGCCCACTTTGTTGGGTGACTGCGTACCTTTTGTATAATGGGTCAGCGACTTATTTTCAGTGGCGAGCTTAACCGAATAGGGGAGGCGTAGCGAAAGCGAGTCTTAATAGGGCGTCTAGTCGCTGGGAATAGACCCGAAACCGGGCGATCTATCCATGGGCAGGTTGAAGGTTGGGTAACACTAACTGGAGGACCGAACCGACTACCGTTGAAAAGTTAGCGGATGACCTGTGGATCGGAGTGAAAGGCTAATCAAGCTCGGAGATAGCTGGTTCTCCTCGAAAGCTATTTAGGTAGCGCCTCATGTATCACTGTAGGGGGTAGAGCACTGTTTCGGCTAGGGGGTCATCCCGACTTACCAAACCGATGCAAACTCCGAATACCTACAAGTGCCGAGCATGGGAGACACACGGCGGGTGCTAACGTCCGTCGTGAAAAGGGAAACAACCCAGACCGTCAGCTAAGGTCCCAAAGTTATGGTTAAGTGGGAAACGATGTGGGAAGGCTTAGACAGCTAGGAGGTTGGCTTAGAAGCAGCCACCCTTTAAAGAAAGCGTAATAGCTCACTAGTCGAGTCGGCCTGCGCGGAAGATGTAACGGGGCTCAAACCATACACCGAAGCTACGGGTATCACTTAGGTGATGCGGTAGAGGAGCGTTCTGTAAGCCTGTGAAGGTGAGTTGAGAAGCTTGCTGGAGGTATCAGAAGTGCGAATGCTGACATGAGTAACGACAATGGGTGTGAAAAACACCCACGCCGAAAGACCAAGGTTTCCTGCGCAACGTTAATCGACGCAGGGTTAGTCGGTCCCTAAGGCGAGGCTGAAAAGCGTAGTCGATGGAAAACAGGTTAATATTCCTGTACTTCTGGTTATTGCGATGGAGGGACGGAGAAGGCTAGGCCAGCTTGGCGTTGGTTGTCCAAGTTTAAGGTGGTAGGCTGGAATCTTAGGTAAATCCGGGATTCTAAGGCCGAGAGCTGATGACGAGTGTTCTTTTAGAACACGAAGTGGTTGATGCCATGCTTCCAAGAAAAGCTTCTAAGCTTCAGGTAACCAGGAACCGTACCCCAAACCGACACAGGTGGTTGGGTAGAGAATACCAAGGCGCTTGAGAGAACTCGGGTGAAGGAACTAGGCAAAATGGCACCGTAACTTCGGGAGAAGGTGCGCCGGTGAGGGTGAAGCATTTACTGCGTAAGCCCATGCCGGTCGAAGATACCAGGCCGCTGCGACTGTTTATTAAAAACACAGCACTCTGCAAACACGAAAGTGGACGTATAGGGTGTGACGCCTGCCCGGTGCCGGAAGGTTAATTGATGGGGTTAGCTAACGCGAAGCTCTTGATCGAAGCCCCGGTAAACGGCGGCCGTAACTATAACGGTCCTAAGGTAGCGAAATTCCTTGTCGGGTAAGTTCCGACCTGCACGAATGGCGTAACGATGGCGGCGCTGTCTCCACCCGAGACTCAGTGAAATTGAAATCGCTGTGAAGATGCAGTGTATCCGCGGCTAGACGGAAAGACCCCGTGAACCTTTACTATAGCTTTGCACTGGACTTTGAATTTGCTTGTGTAGGATAGGTGGGAGGCTTTGAAGCGTGGACGCCAGTTCGCGTGGAGCCAACCTTGAAATACCACCCTGGCAACTTTGAGGTTCTAACTCAGGTCCGTTATCCGGATCGAGGACAGTGTATGGTGGGTAGTTTGACTGGGGCGGTCTCCTCCTAAAGAGTAACGGAGGAGTACGAAGGTGCGCTCAGACCGGTCGGAAATCGGTCGTAGAGTATAAAGGCAAAAGCGCGCTTGACTGCGAGACAGACACGTCGAGCAGGTACGAAAGTAGGTCTTAGTGATCCGGTGGTTCTGTATGGAAGGGCCATCGCTCAACGGATAAAAGGTACTCCGGGGATAACAGGCTGATACCGCCCAAGAGTTCATATCGACGGCGGTGTTTGGCACCTCGATGTCGGCTCATCACATCCTGGGGCTGAAGCCGGTCCCAAGGGTATGGCTGTTCGCCATTTAAAGTGGTACGCGAGCTGGGTTTAGAACGTCGTGAGACAGTTCGGTCCCTATCTGCCGTGGACGTTTGAGATTTGAGAGGGGCTGCTCCTAGTACGAGAGGACCGGAGTGGACGAACCTCTGGTGTTCCGGTTGTCACGCCAGTGGCATTGCCGGGTAGCTATGTTCGGAATAGATAACCGCTGAAAGCATCTAAGCGGGAAACTAGCCTCAAGATGAGATCTCACTGGGACCTTGAGTCCCCTGAAGGGCCGTCGAAGACTACGACGTTGATAGGTTGGGTGTGTAAGCGCTGTGAGGCGTTGAGCTAACCAATACTAATTGCCCGTGAGGCTTGACCATATAACACCCAAGCAATTTGCTTGCTTCGAGCCCAAAGGCGAAAGAGCACCAGATTGCGGTGTGTGAAGACGAAACGAACCGAAAGTTCGAGATACTCACAAAACACCAAGCTGTCACATACCCATTCGCTGGAGCGTGAACCCGCAAGGGCCCACGACCTGGCTACCGAATTTCTTGACGACCATAGAGCATTGGAACCACCTGATCCCATCCCGAACTCAGCAGTGAAACGATGCATCGCCGATGGTAGTGTGGGGTTTCCCCATGTGAGAGTAGGTCATCGTCAAGATTAAATTCCGAAACCCCAATTGCGAAAGCAATTGGGGTTTTGTTTTGCCCGCAGGAAAGTACTGCTTCGGTACAACACAAATTTGCACAGTTATTTTCGAGCCATGACACTAGAATAGGCCCAACTTTTTCGGAGGCCAGAGCCTTTATGCCAGATCCGGTTGACGCCCCTGGGCTGTCAGAATTACCGCTGGACGACTTGGTGGCGTGCCATGAGTGTGACTTGCTCATGCGCAAGCCCCAACTCGCCCATGGCGAGAAAGCCTTATGCCCACGCTGTGGTTACGAGCTCTACGCCCATCGCCATAACGTGGTGCAGCGCAGTCTCGCGTTGGTCATCGCCGCTTTGCTGTTGTACATCCCTGCGAACTTTTTACCCATCATGCAGCTCAATCTACTCGGGCAATCGTCGCAAGACACCGTCTGGACCGGCGTTGTCGGCTTGTTCGATACCGGCATGCAAGGCGTCTCGGTGATTGTGTTCCTGTGCAGCATGGGAATTCCGCTGCTCAAGCTGCTCTGCCAATTGGCCGTGCTGTTGACCATCCGCTTTGATATCGGACGCAGCTACGGCTTGTTGCTCTACCGCATTTACCACCATCTACGGGACTGGGGGATGCTCGAGGTTTACCTCATGGGCGTACTGGTAGCGATCGTCAAGCTGGCAGATATGGCGGCCATTACCGTAGGCCTTGGTTTGGCGTGTTTCATCAGTTTGTTGTTGGTCCAGGTCTGGTTGGAGGTTGTGATGTCACCTCATCAGATCTGGCAGGCTTTGTCAGGAGAGGATGCCCATGCGGGCGATTGATGCAGGCATTCTGATTTGCACCGAATGCCATGAATTGAACAAGCAGGAAGCCGACACCGACGAGCAGACCTGCACCCGTTGCGGTGCGCTGGTGCACGCCCGTCGTCCGAACAGTCTGGTGCGTACCTGGGCGCTGCTGATAACCGGCGCGATTCTCTATATCCCGGCCAATGTGCTGCCGATCATGACCGTCAGCTCATTGGGGCAGGGCGATCCGAGTACGATCATGTCCGGTGTCATCCAGCTGGTTCAGCACGGCATGATTCCCATCGCCGCCGTAGTTTTTATCGCCAGTATTCTGGTACCAACGTTCAAACTGGTAGGCATCGCGCTGCTGCTGTTTTCAGTGCAACGTCGCCAGCCACTCTCGGCACGCCAGCGAATCTGGATGTACCGCTTTATCGAGTTCATCGGCCGCTGGTCGATGCTGGACATCTTTGTGATCGCCATCCTGGTGGCGGTCGTGAATTTCGGACGGCTCGCCAGCGTCGAAGCCAATCTTGGCGCCATCGCTTTCGCCAGTGTGGTGATTCTGACGATGCTTGCCGCAGTTACTTTCGATCCCCGACTGATTTGGGATAACACGGAGTCGGACGACGACCATGACTGATTTGCCTACAGCTAAAACCCGACCGGCCTCGAACTGGTCTGCCATCTGGGTGTTGCCCCTGATCGCCTTGATCATCGGCGGCTGGCTCGGCTGGCGTGCCTACAGCGAAACCGGCATCGAGATTCAGGTGCGTTTCGAAAGCGGTGAAGGCATTCAGGCCAACAAGACTGAAGTCGTCTACAAAGGCATGTCAGTCGGCAAGGTGAAAACCCTCAAGCTCGATGATGAAGGCAGCTCCAAAGGGGTGATCGCCACCGTAGAGATGAACAAGGACGTGGAGCAATACCTCAAGACCAGCACCCGCTTCTGGCTGGTCAAACCCAGCGTGACCCTGGCTGGTATCACCGGGCTGGAAACGCTGGTGTCCGGCAACTACGTGGCCATCAGCCCGGGCGAGGGCGAGCCGACCCGCAAGTTCAAGGCCCTGGCCGAAGAGCCCCCGCTGTCAGACTCCCAACCCGGTCTGCACCTCACCATCAAGGCTGATCGTCTCGGTTCACTGAACCGTGGCAGCCCGGTGTTCTACAAGCAGATCAAAGTTGGCCAGGTCAAAAGCTACTTGCTGTCGGAAGACCAAAGCACTGTCGAACTCAAAGTCTTCATTGAGCCCACCTACGCCAATCTGGTGCGCAAACACACGCGTTTCTGGAACGCCAGCGGCATCAGCATCGACGCCAACCTGTCGGGTGTGAAAGTGCGCAGCGAATCGCTCGCCAGCATCGTCGCAGGAGGTATGGCGTTCGCCACGCCGGAGAACCGCAAGGACAGCCCGCCCACCGATCCGAGCCTGCCATTCCGTCTCTACGAGGATTTCGATGCCGCCGCTGCCGGTATTCGGGTAAAGGTCAAATTGAGCGATTTCGAAGGCCTGCAGGCCGGCCGTACACCGGTCATGTACAAAGGCATCCAGGTCGGCAACCTGAAAGCGCTGAAGGTCGATGCGGACCTGAATGCCGCCACTGCCGAATTGACCCTTGACCCACTGGCCGAGGATTATCTGGTCGAAGGCACTCAGTTCTGGGTAGTCAAACCGTCGATTTCCCTTGCCGGTATCACCGGTCTGGAGGCCTTGGTCAAAGGTAACTACATCGCTGTGCGACCGGGCGACAAAGGGGCTGCGCCGCAACGTGAGTTCGTTGCCAGGCCCAAGGCGCCGCCGCTGGACCTGCGTTCGCCCGGCCTGCACCTGGTGTTGTTCACCGAGAATCTGGGGTCGCTGGAAGTCGGCAGTCCGATTCTCTACAAGCAGGTCAAGGTCGGTTCGGTGCAGAGCTATCAGTTCTCCAAGAAGAAGAAGCAACTGGTGATCGGTGTCCACATCGAGAAAGAGTACGAAGGCCTGGTCAACGCGTCGACCCGCTTCTGGAACGCCAGCGGCATCACGCTCACAGGCGGATTGACTGGCGGAATCCAGGTCAAAAGCGAGTCGCTGCAAAGCCTGATGGCCGGCGGTATCGCTTTCGAAACCCCGGAAGCCAAGGCGCCGTTGCAGAAGCGCATTCCACGTTTTCGCCTGTTCGCCAACCATGAGGAGGCCAATCAGAAAGGCACCGTGGTCACCATCAAGGTTGATCGCGCCGATGGTTTGCACAGCGGCACCCCCGTGAGATTCAAAGGCCTGGACGTTGGCAAGATTGAAGACGTCGACCTCAGTGATGACCTGCAATCGGTGATGCTCACCGCACGAATCACCGAAGTGCCGGAGCGCATTGCCCGGGTCGGCAGCCAGTTTTGGGTGGTCAAGCCTGAGCTGGGCCTGATCAAGACTTCTAACCTGGAAACATTGGTCACCGGCCAATACATTGAAGTACAGCCCGCGCCGAAGAACCTCGGCCCGCAGAAGAACTTCGTCGCCCTGGCCACTCCACCGGAATCGGCCAAACAGGAAGCCGGTTTGAGTCTGGTTCTGAGCGCCGCTCGCCGTGGGTCCTTGAAAACCGGTGTGCCGGTGACGTACCGCGAGGTGACCGTGGGCAAAGTGACGGGCTATGAATTGGGCCAGACCGCTGATCGTGTGTTGGTACACATTCTGATCGAGCCGAAGTACGCGCCATTGGTGCGCAGCGGCACGCGTTTCTGGAACACCAGCGGTTTCGGTTTCGACTACGGCCTGTTCAAAGGCGCGACGGTAAGGACTGAATCCCTGGAGACGTTGATTCAGGGCGGTATCGCCTTTGCTACGCCGGACGGTGATCGCATGGGCAGCCCGGCACGGCCTGAGCAGACGTTCCCGTTGTTCGACAAGTTTGAAGATGAGTGGCTGACCTGGGCGCCGAAGATTTCACTCGGTAAATAGCGGGACGTTGATTGGGCGTCTGTGATGACGCCTTCGCAAGCAAGCCCGCTCCCACACTGAATTTGTGCACGGCGCAGAAACAATGTGGGAGCGGGCTTGCTCGCGAAGAGGCCGCCTTGGAGTCCACTACAAGTCTCTCACCATAAAAAAGGCCGCAATCCATTGGATCGCGGCCTTTTTTATTGCCTTCGATTTAACGCCAAATCAGACCGCATCCAGCTCCGGCTCGTCCGCCTGTGCAACAACAGCAGCCTTCACCTCATCATGCCGGCGAATGTACTTCCAGTCTGCCTCATCGATGTAGATCCCGTTCGGCCCGCTGCCACCTTCCAGGTCGATCGCCACACTGGCGCAGACCTGCGGCTTCACACTCGCCAGGATCGGCACGAAGCCCAGTTGCAGGCTTGTTTCCAGCAACGCGGCCTGGTTCTTCTCGTCGATGTCCGCCGCCTCGTCGAGGTAGTACGGCAGGCGCACACGACCGGCCTGGTCGCGGTCCATCAAGTGCAGCAACAAGTACATGTTGGTCAGCGCCTTGATGGTCATCGTGGTGCCGTTGGACGCCGCGCCGTCGATGTCGGTGTGAATCACCGGTTGACCGTTGACCTTGGTGATCTCGAACGCCAGTTCGAACAAGTCCTTGAGGCCGAGCTGGTTGTGGTTCGCCGCCACCAGCCGTGCCAGGTATTCCTTGGCTTCTTCGTTCTTGTTGTCCTGATCGGCACTTTGGCTCAGGTCGAAGACGGAGAGGGTTTCGCCTTCTTCGTACTGGCCGGCACTGTGGATGATCTGGTCGATGTGCTTGAGCGCTTCCTTGTTCGGCGCGAGCACGATGCGGAAGCTCTGCAGGTTGGAGACCTGACGTTTGTTGATCTCACGGTTGAACAGCGCCAGTTGATGCTCGAGGCTGTCGTAGTCGCTGCGGATGTTGCGCAGGGTCCGGGCGATGTCGGTGACCGCCGCACGGCGGGCCTTGCCAAGAGTCAGGGCTTCGTCGGTACGGTGCGCATAGGCGTTGATCAGCAGTTGCAGGCGACGCTCCATATCGTCTTCGCTGTCGAACTTGGCCACGCCTTTGAGACGGACCTGAGCGTACAACGCCTCGATCTGACCGTCGCTGCGCTGCAAACCCTGCCAACTGTCCTGGTAGTCGTTGAGCAGGGGCAGCAGGTTGTCCATGGAATCATCGATAGGGTCCATGAACGGCGTGCCGAACGGCAGGTCTGCCGGCAACAGCTGGCGGCGGCGCAAGGCGTCGTCGAGGGTGCGTTGCTTGGCTTCCATGTCGCCGATCTGCCGGCCGACCAGTTGCAGCTTGGCCGACAGTTGCTGGACGCGTTCGGTGAAGGCATCGCTGGAACGCTTCAATTCGTCCTGCGCCGCTTCCATCTGCGCCAGTTGTTCGAGTTTGTCGCCTTCCTCGGCACTCAGGGTTTGCGCGCGACGGAAATCTTCCAGGGCTTTCTGCGCGTCCAGCACTTGCTGGTACAGCGCTTCGGTCTGGGTCTTGCTCGCGGCACGGTCGGCGGCCACGGCCGCCTGGGTTTTAAGCTGCTTGAGTTCTTTGTCCAGACGCTCTTTCTGATCGCGCAATGCCGCGCGGTCAGCCAAAGCTTGCAGGGCCGGCGGCTCGATGTGCGAGATGTCGATGGACAGTCCCGGCACTTCGAAGCGCTCGCCTTTGAAACCGTCGAGGATCAACTCCATGGACTTGACCCACTGACCGTCCTCGTCCAGCGTAATGCCGTGTTCGCCCAGCGGCAGGCTGAACAGTGCGCTGTTGAACAGGCGCATCAGACGCTCGACGTCCTGTTGCGAGAATTCCTCGCGCAGACGGGCGTAGCTGTTGTTGTCGGCGTGATCGAGTTGCTGTTTCACCGACTTCAGGCGTTTTTCCAGGTCCCGCAGACGTTCTTCCAGGTCTTCGGCAGAGAACTGCCGCGACTGCGCCAGTGCACCGGCCAGTTCGTCGTGCGCGTCCTTGGCCGCGAGCAGTTGCTGTTCCAGCACTTTGACGTCATCAACCAACGCGAAGCGATGCTTGAGCACCGACAGCTCGCCGAGCCAGCGCTGGATGCCGGTGATTTCCCGCTCCAGGCGCATCAGCTCCTGAGTGCCGCCGCGCTGATCGTTTTGCAGCGCGTCCTGCTCGTTGCGGTAGTGCTCGGCCTGAATCGTCAACTCTTCCTTGCGCGCACTGGCGTAATCCGACCAGGTGCCCAGCAACGAATCGAGCAGCGGCGAGATCCGGTGCAGCTTGCCGCGCAGGATATTGCGCTGGGTCACGCCTGCCGCAAGGGCTTCGACCAATGGGCCGGCAGTCACCAGCGAGTTGTAGTCCTGTTCCATGCGACGGACATCGCGGAACGCTTCTTCGCACGCGGCGATGTAATCGACGCTGCCGGAGCGCAGGCTGTGTTCAAACGCATCCAGAAACAATTGCTTGAGCTTGGCCGCGGTGATTTCACGCATGTGCAGCAAGTTGATGAACAGGGCGCGGAAGGTCTTCAGGCTCTGCTCGCTGGTGGAGCGCAGCGGGATCAGCGTCAGGTCCAGCGGGATCGAGGTGTGACCGCCGACCAGCAAACGACGCAGTTCATCCGGTTTGAGTTCGTAGGCTTTCAGGCCTTCGCGCTCAAGGTTGGTGAACAATTCTTTCTGCCGCAGGCAGGTGTCGTTCTTCTGGTAATGCGCCAGATCCAGTTTGCCGGCGTAGGCAAAGAACTGGTGACCGAAACCACCGCCCGGGCCGCGACCGACCACGCCGATCACGTGCGGGCCGTGGGGGAGGGACACTTCGACCAGGATATAACTGGTGTCCGAAGCGAAGTAGAAACGGCGGGATTGTTCCAGGCTGTACTTGCCGAAACTCATGTCCGACATGCGCGCCAGAATCGGGAACTGCAAGGCGTTGATCGATGCGGATTTACCGAGGTTGTTCGCGCCGTAGACCGACAACGGTTCTTCCAGCGGGAACAAGCCGAGGCTGTAACCGGCGGTGTTCAAAAGGGCGAAGCGGCGAATGCCGTAGCGTTCCTTGCTCATGCGTCGGTCTCCTGTTCTTCGGCAATGGCGCGGGCCATGGCGTCTTCTTCGCTGTCTTCTTCGAAGTCACTGAGGTCCAGCGGGTCGTCGGTTTGCAGCAGTTTTTCGTCGCTATCGTCGTCGATCAATACTGGAACCGGCAACGGCAACACGCTGTGCAGGCTGGCCGCCAGATCGCGGTCCTGCTGAACCGACAGGCAGACATCAAGGAAGCGGTGCATCGGCGGTAGGAAACGGTAGACGCCGTTTTCTTCGCCGGCAAAACCGAGCTGAGTCATGCGGCGCATGATTTTTTCTTCGAGTTCTTCGACGGTCTGTACTTCGGCCTGGATAAACAGGTCGCGGTATTTTTCCAACAAGGACGGCAACTCATCACGGCCAAGGCTGCCGCCGTCGAGCACGGCGACCGGGTCACGGCCCTGATCCGCCAGGTGCTCGACGAGGATGAATGTAAACAGCGCCAGACGTTGTGCGGTCTTGTTCACTGCTGCGGCGGCGAGGTCCGGCACGAAATAGTAGAAACCGCGAGTGTCGCAGACCAACTCATAACCCAGCGCCCGGAACAGCGTGCGGTACTGGTCCTGGAAGTTCGACAGCTGCGCGTACAGTTCCGGATCGCGGCGGCTGACGTGATAGCCCTTGAACAGTTCGCGGAAGATCGGCGCGAGTTGGGACAGTTCGGATAGATCAAGATGCATGTGGGGTGCTCGCAGAATCCTCGGCGGCGGTATCGCGGGCCGAGAGCAGGGCGAAGGAGCGCAGGCTGACCTGGTGCTCGTGAGTGTGGTAATCGCGGCGTTCCAGACGCTCGCGTGTGAAGCGCTTTTCCCGCGACAGGCGCGAGAACCAGTAAAGCAATTCGTCGGTAGCGCCGTCCGGTTCCTGCTCGAGCAGCCAGGTCATCAGGTCCGGCATCGGCAGGGCATCTTCGCAGCGTTCGAGCATTTCGCGAACGGTGCGTGGCGCGCGCGGGGCTTCGCCTTTCTGCGTCTTGTGAGCCTTGGGGAACCGCGCCGGTTTCGGCTCGAATCGGGCCAGGGCGTACACGTAGGCTTCGACCTGACTGGCACTGCCAAGGAAGGTGCTTTGCGGGCGGGTGAACATCGGCATCGCGGCTTGTGGCACCGCGTCGATGCCTTTGCGACGGATGGCCGACAAGGCCAGCGCCGCGCCACGGGTCACGGCGTTGTGCCGACGGGCCTCTTCACGCAGCGGCAGCAGCAGTTCGCGGGCATGACGCAGGGTCAGCTGGGCGCTGGTCTGCATTTCGAGGATGCGCGCGTGGGTGCGCAGCAGCATGTCGTCATCGACTAGGTGGCCGAGTCGCTGCTGCTCGGTGAGCATCTTCAGCAGGACGTTTTCGACTTTGCGCACGCCTTGCTCGAAGGCGCCGTCGGCGTTCACCAGCTGAATCATCGGCTCGACGTATTCGTCCCAGGTCGCCAGTACTTCAGCGTAACGCTGACGTAGCGGGATCTGCCGATCGCTGGTCTTGGCGCGTTCGGCGACGGCCACCAGGGCCTGTTCGTCGTTGGCCAGTTTCTTCAGAACATCGCGTACGCGCATGTCGAGCAGACGCAACTGACGGGCAAGGTCGTGGCCGTCGCGGATATCGAAAGCGTCCTGGATATAACCGGCCAGGCGCTCAAGATGGCGCAGATAGGCTTCGATTTCCAGGCACAGGCCCAGACGGTGCTCACGGCGCAGGTACGCGAGGAAGTCGTGGATCTGCGCGTTGAGCTCGAAACGGTTCGGGCTTTTCGCCACGGGGACCAGAATGTCGAGGCGGATCCACACGTCCAGCAGGCTGGTGATGTCCTGCGGCGTACTGTCGAGTTGCTGGGCGGCCAACTGTGAACGCAGTTCGTTGAGGCTCAAGGTGCCTTGGTCGAAGTGCTCGCACAGTGGCTCCAGAAGTGCCCAGTGTTCAGCGAGGGCGCGCAAGACGCGCTTGGGTTCGATCATCGGAATGGCCGGCTGGTTGGCGATTAAAAGCCGCGATTGTACTGCATCGGGACCGATGCGATTCACTCTCGGGACGGGCTGTAGCTGTTTCTAAGGGAAAGAGTATCGATCAAGCGTGGGCGATCTTGAGCGAAGGGCGGTAGAATCACCGCACTTTAGTTATCCACAAGTGGCCGACCTTTGCTAATCGAGTCCCGTCGCCGCGCCTATTTGACCGCCATGCAGGTGGTCAACTGGCTGCCGCGCACCGAATTGCCCTTTGCCGCGCCCTCGCGTCCCGAGTTGCTGGAGATGCCGGAGCCGCTGGTCGTCGCGCCGGTGGTGCCTGC
Source organism: Pseudomonas sp. 31-12 (assembly GCF_003151075.1). NCBI lineage: Bacteria > Pseudomonadati > Pseudomonadota > Gammaproteobacteria > Pseudomonadales > Pseudomonadaceae > Pseudomonas > Pseudomonas sp. 31-12. The sequence continues at coordinate 5,871,286 of NZ_CP029482.1, read as the reverse complement.
TTCTGCGCCAGCTCCTACCGCCAACGCCGCCGCTGCGCCGGTGGTGACGCCGACGGAACGGGTCAAGATCGAAGTGCCGCGCCCCTCGTTGGCCAGCACGCGCACGAACGCCAAGGTCGAAGAAGAGGCCGCGCCGGTCGCGGTCAAAGCGCCGGTCGTGCCGCCACCGCGTTTTTCCCTGCAATTGCTGCGCGCCGGTCGTTGCCTGCTGTTGGTCGAGTTACCCACAGGCGAAACGTTCCAGACCCGCGACCCTGCCTATCTGCTGCTCAAGGACATGCTGCGCGCCGCCGGTCTGCCGGACAGCCCGCAGATCATCGGTGAGCCGGTACGCTGGCCGCTGCTGGTCCGGGGTACCATGGACCAGGGCCCGGAAGCCGCTCGGGATTTCGTGCAAGGTTTCCTCTCGGCCCGACTGGAAGACGCTCCGTGTGTCTGCGTGTGGCTGATCGGCTTGCCGGCCGTGCGTTTTGCCGGTGAGGCAAATGCCGAATCCTTCAACCGCGAACTCCAGGTCGAAGGCCTGGGCTCGGTCTGGGCCCTGCCGGGCCTGGAATTATTAATGGAAGAGCCACAGCGTAAGGCTGATGTCTGGCAAGCCATGCGTCGGCTGATGGCGCGCTGGAAAGAATCAAATGAGTGACGCTGTATCGTTCCGCCCGATGACCGAGGCGGACCTGGACGCTGTACTGAAAATCGAATACGCGGCGTACAGCCATCCCTGGACCCGCGGGATTTTTCTCGATGGGTTGGGTAAATATCAGATCTGGCTGATGTTCGAAGGCCAGCAGCAAGTCGGTCATGGCGTGGTGCAGATCATCCTTGATGAAGCGCACCTGCTGAACATCACCGTCAAGCCGGAGAATCAGGGCCGTGGCCTGGGTTTGACGCTGCTGGAGCATTTGATGTCCCGGGCGTATGACGCCAAGGCGCGAGAGTGTTTCCTGGAAGTGCGCGACAGTAACCGTGGGGCGTTCAAGTTGTATGAGCGGTATGGGTTTAACGAGATTGGCCGTCGTCGGGATTATTATCCGGCGGTGGGCGGGCGAGAAGATGCCGTGGTTATGGCCTGCACCCTCGTCGATTGAACTACAGCTATTGTGGCGAGGGAGCTTGCTCCCGCTAGGCCGCGAAGCGATCCTGAAATTTTACGACTGCTTCGCAGCCGAGCGGGAGCAAGCTCCCTCGCCACAGATCAACGATTACCATCCATCGGATCCCGCTTCGCCAGTTCCTCTTCATCCAGCCCATTGCCCCCGCCAATATCGTCTTCATCGACAATGCTCAAATCCCAATCCGCCTGATCGCCTTCACCGGCCTCATGGGCATCCCGCGCGCCGTCTTCACGGATCAACGTTTCCGGGCTCATGTCGTCGTCGGTAGACTCATGGTCATCGGTCGAGGCGCCGGTCATGCCGGCTTCACGCACGCGTTCGCGAGGCATCAGGCGCTCGCGTTCGTTTTCCGGTAACTCGTCGCCGATTTTCGCGCTGGGCTCTTCCTCGTCGAAGTCCAGCTCATGCATCGAACCCATGCGGTCTTCGTTATCATCGATGGGCTCGGGTTGCACCGCATCGTACGGACGTCGTGAATCAGTCATGGCAATTCCTCATACTGTGGGCCTTACTAGGGTGGACCCACTGAACTCCTGAGAATTCCACCGGCCATACTTGCATCAAGCGCGTGACCCCGACGGGCGGTTGTCTGTCAAACCAGCGCATCATTCTTGAGGCTTTACAGCATGAACGAATTACAAGATCTGATTGATAACAACGAACGCTGGGCCGAGGCGATCAAACAGGAAGATCCGGACTTCTTCTCCAAGCTGGCCCGCCAACAGACGCCGGAATACTTGTGGATTGGTTGTTCCGACGCCCGGGTGCCGGCGAACGAGATCGTCGGCATGCTGCCCGGCGACCTGTTCGTCCACCGCAACGTCGCCAATGTGGTGCTGCACACGGACCTCAACTGCCTGTCGGTGATTCAGTACGCAGTCGACGTGCTCAAGGTCAAACACATCCTCGTCACTGGCCACTATGGCTGCGGTGGTGTGCGCGCCTCGATGCAGGATCGTCAGTTGGGCCTGATCGACGGTTGGTTGCGCTCGATTCGTGACCTCTATTACGAAAAGCGCGAACAACTGGCCGAGTTACCGACTGAAGAAGAGCGGGTTGACCGTCTCTGCGAGCTCAACGTGATCCAGCAAGTGGCAAACGTCGGCCACACCAGCATTGTGCAAAACGCCTGGCATCGCGGGCAGAACCTGTCGATCCACGGTTGCATCTATGGCATCAAGGATGGTCGCTGGAAAAGCCTGAACACGACCATCAGTGGTTTTGAGCAATTGCCGCCGCAGTACCGTCTGCGTCCGGTCGAGACGCTGTAACGCCGTTCAGCAAAGACTGCGCCGACGCCAGTGGTGGTAATACAACTGGCCGTCGGCGTTTGGCGGCTCATCGTAGCCGGTGATCCACTCTCGGCATTCGGGACGACCGCAACAGCAGGCGAATTGGCGCAGCAGCTTGTCTTCGGTTGTGGCGAAGTCCATGGTCAAGTGGTCGCCTTTGCGGATGTCCTTCAGCGCCCACAGCCACAGTTCGCTCATGTCGAAAAAGATGTTGGGTGCGCAGGAGTGTTCCAGCAGTCCGCTGAAATGTGGGTCGTAGACGTGAATGCCCGGCGCCAGCTGCCGGGTATGCTGATTGCGGTAAGGCAGCAGATGCCCCGACACGCGGCAGATTCGGCTGATCCGTGGGAAATCGCGCAGGGCCGCAACGGCCACCGCTGATCCATTGGCGTTGTAGATAATCTCGAAATCCGCGCGAGAGGGAAATCCAAGGCTCAGCGGCAGCTCCGGGAATGGGTAGATTCCATCGGGAGGTTGCGCAACGGTCCCGGGCAGGGGGTTAGGTTTCATAACGATCCTTGTCGGCAGCGCGTTGCGATTTCAAAAACTGACGTCCTGTCAGCCCAGCAACACAGGGTGTCACCTCAAGATCTCGCAAATGAAACGAGGGGTCTACTGTCAGAACTGACAGGAGGAAAGTGCGCTTTTGCGCGTAAGCCTTCGCTCACGCGCAAAAGTGCAAGGGTGATTACAGCGCAGGTGCCGCAGTCACAGGTGGCGGGGCTTGCAACTGTTTGAGTTCGGACTGGATCGGCGTCGTCGCGCACTTGGCCACCGCTTGTTCAGGCGTCAGGTTACGGATCGAGGTGTAGAACAGCTCGCAGGTTTTTTCTTTCCGGGTCACTTGCCACGTCTGCGTGCAGCCTTTCAGCTGAACGGTCGGGTCAGTCCCGGGTTTGCTGCCCATGCCCGCCTGCCAGCAGGCGGCGCTCAAGTCCTGGCCCATGACTTTCAGGCCCGCGGCGTCGGCCTTGGCCTGAGCATCCTCGCCGGTGTAGCTCTCCGGGTCGGCGGCGTACCAGATGTAGCTCGGGTGGTTGGAACCCAGCACCGGCACCTTCACCCCGGCGCTCGGGCTGATGGTGGCCAGGCCCAGCACATCAACGGTCGGCCCGTATTGCTGCTTGATCCAGTTACGCACCGGTGCGCCGAACGCGACCATCGGCAATGCCGCGCCGCGGGCGTTCTGACTGACTTCCTTGACCATGGTGGTCTGGTAGTCCTTGAAGTAGTCGTAGACCCCTTCCAGATCCTTGCCAGCACTGGAAGGTGCCGCAATCGGCGCGATATCGATGATGGTCTGGTAGCCCGGCGTCTGATCGGCGGGGATACCGTTGTCGGTCAGCAGCGTGGCCCAGCGATCGGTGGTGGCGGACCGCAGGTAATCCTGGGCCTGCGTCAGGGAGTAATCCGGCGGGAAATGCAGCAATTCGACACTTTTGCGGTTTTCCAGGGCCATGCCCAACGGCAGGAACAGATACCAGCTGTAAGCCCACTTGCCATCAACGCTGAGTTTTTTGGCACCGGTGTAGGCCAGATCACCCGCATCGAGCAGCGCGGCCAGCGGTTTTTCGTAACCCTTTGGCACGCCGCTGATGTCGGCATACAGCTGATCGTTATCGGTTTTGACCCGTACCTTCGCGGTGCTGTAACCGTCGCGTTGCACGCTTTGGGTCAGGTAATGCTCGACCGTCTGCTCGAGCGTCCAGTTGCGAAAGCAAATCACGTTGCAATTGTTTGGGTAGGCGAACAGCCGCGTGACGCGTTCGGTGCTGCCCAGTTTCAGATCGACATTGGCGTGGGCGGCGGCGCTCAGGGTGAGGGCTGCGAGGGTAAGTCCTGTCAGTTTGAACATGCTCAGATCCTTTTCAGCGTGGGACCGCGTTGATCGCGGGCGATAGTTACTTAAGCAGATCGGCCGGCAATCGCTCACCTGAACATCAAATGAGTCAGGTGATACTCCGGGAAATACATCCGGCACACGAAGGTGACGCCGACCATCACCAGCAAAAACACCAACTGTAACGGACTGAAGTGCGCCCAATGCAGCGCGGTCAGCCATGGACGCCTCGCGGCCAGTTCAGGGTCAAGCTGACCGATACGGCGCTTGTGCAAGAGACCGATCAGCATAAAACCGACATAAGTCACCACCCCCGGCCAACCCAACAGAATCCCGAACAGCAACGTGAGGATGGCTTGGGGAATACCATGTCGGATTACCAGCCAGCGGGTATCCGGGTTCCAGTGGCGGGGGACCAGGCCTTCGGTCAGCCACAGGTCATGGACAATGACGTGCGAGATGATCGGCACCCACCAGCTCATGGCGAAACGGAGGAACCAGACCGGAACGCAGGCGAATATCAACGGGATGCTGATGCTGTAGCCCAGGGATTTGTGCTCGGTCGGGAAATAAAACAAGAACAGCGCCAGCGCGATGCCCGCCCAGACTTGCACCCAGGTCTCGTCGGCAATGGGACGCGGCAGGAAACGTCGCCAGTGAAAAACATCGGCGTGGGGCAATCGTAAGCGCAACTCCGGGTAACGCCACTTGAGGGTTTGCGCGAGGTCATGACAGGCCTGCCATTCATTTTGGCCAAAGCCATCGATCATTTTCTTCTGCTGCCCGGGCTTCATCGGGTTCATCAGCAAATGCGCGGCCTGAACGTCAGCGGCCCAGGTCCGGCTGTCTTGCGCCTTGGCCTGCAGGCTTGCGTAGAAGCTTTCCTGATTGCAGCGCTCGATCAGTGCCTGCCAGAGCGACGCCGGTTCAGGATGAATGCCCTTCTCATCGTCCCAGCCAAACACCTGGCCGACACGGTCGAACAGCGGCAGGCTCCATTTGGAGTCGTTGAACAGTTGCAGGAGGATTCGCTGCCACTCCTGACGCCGATCGAACACCTGCAGCCAGGGTTGTTCTGTGTAACTTTTGAGCTGCGTAAGGACTTCCCGCTCTTTGCCGCCTTCGAGTAATTCCTGCAACGACTGCCGATAATCCTGCAGAAGTCCGCTGGCCAGCGCATCTCGCTGCCAATCGGTCATCTCGATGTTTTGCCAGGGCGCGAGCCAATCGAGGTGCTGGACCGCCCACGAGGCAATCGAATTGCGCAAGCCCGGATGATCGAAGCACAACGCCAGCAGCAACTTCTCAAACGCCTGGGCGCAGTGCTGTTGTTGTGCTTGCGCCCAGCGCTCGGACAGGTTCTGCGCCGAGAGCCCGTCGAGTAACGCACGTGCCGCCAACTCATCCGGCGCGACGTCCGGTTCGTGCAAGGCCTGGGGATCGGACAGTGCAAGATTCAGCGAGCGAAGAGGGGGTGGACTTTCAATGCTCAGCGGACGCAGATCGAGCACATCGGACCACGCCTGGAGGTTGGCGTGATTCGGCTGTTCGACGACTTCGGCTGTTGCGACTTCAGGTTCTTCGGCGGCATATTCGGCTCGCCATTGCGCAACATCCAGCGCTCGCTCATAGGCTTCGCGCAAGCGCTGAAAGCCTTCCGGATCTTCGTCGGGCCGGAAGGTTTTCAGCAGTCGCGCATAACTTCGCTTGATGGTGCGCGCGTCGGCGTCTTCGGGCAGTTCCAGCACAGACCAGCAATCCATGTTGCCGCTCCTTACTGCCAGAGGCCGTTGTCCAGCGTGCCCAGTTGCCGGGTCAGTTCGCTACGCGCTTCACGGATCCGGCGTTCATCCTGTGAATCAAGCACGTGCTGAAACTGTTTGGCCCAATGACCGATCTGCTCACGCATCTGCCCCAGGCTTTCCTGATAGAGACGCTCAAGACGTGCCGTCAATACCGTGTTGACCTGCTGATCGCGCGGATGAATCTTCAACAGCGCCAGGCCCTCCAGGCGCTGCTGAATCTCCTCGGGCGTGAGCACGCCGGGGTTGTTTTCGATGACCAGCGAATGCTTGTCGCCCGTCAGCGGGATGACCACCTGGGCTTCGAGCAAACCGTTGTTGTCGTAGGTGAAGCGCACGTCGAGGGCGACTTCGCCGGCCTTGCGTTTCGGTACCTTGATGTCCAACTCGCCCAGCGCAACGTTGTCTTTGACCAGGCGGCTTTCGCCCTGAAAGATCTTCAGCAGCACGTGCTCCTGATTATCTTGCAGGGTGTACACCGTCTTGACCCGGCTCACCGGCACGATGCTGTTGCGCTCGATGATCGGCAGGTAGTGACCGCTTTCATATTGCTGGCCGATCTGGGTAGTCGTCTCGATGCCCAAGGTGTAGGAACAGACGTCCGTCAGCACCACTTCTTCCAGCGCTGCGGAGCGTGCTTTCAACGCCGCTTGAATCGCCGCACCGTGGGCCACGACTTCGTCCGGATCGAGAGTGATCGAAGGAAAACGCCCAAACAGGCCGGCCGCCAGTTTGCGAACCAGCGGCATGCGCGTCGTACCGCCCACCAGCAGGATTTCGTCGAGATCGCTGACGCGAATCCGCGCGTCTCTCAGGGCCCGCTCGATCGGTGTGCGCAGGCGTTCGAGTAACGGCGTGTAGAGCGTCGCCAATTGTTGTTGGGTGATGGTTTGCGTCCATTGCTGGCCATCGACCCGCAGGCTGAATTCGGCGCTGCTGTCCTGACCCAGGGCTTTGCGCACGCGCTCGGCCTCACGACGCAACGGCTGGATGATGCTGGTGCGGTCAGGAAAGTTGTCGGTGTTGCGATGGTGTTCGAGAAAGTGCTCAAGCAGCACGCTGTCGAAATCTTCGCCACCGAGGAAGTTGTCGCCGGCGCTGGCGCGCACTTCCATCACTCCGTCGAAGAGCTCCAGGATCGACACGTCGAAGGTGCCGCCACCGAGGTCGAAGACCAGGAACGAGGTTTCCTTGTCCCGTTGATGCAGCCCATAGGCCAGCGCCGCCGCAGTCGGCTCGTTGATCAGTTTTTCAACTTTCAGACCGGCCAGTTCACCGGCAATGCGCGTGGCCTTGCGCTGGGCATCGCTGAAGTAGGCCGGCACGCTGACCACCGCTTCATGCACGGTTTCACCAAAGGCCCGCTCGACATCTTCCTTCAGGCTTTTGAGCACCAGCGCCGAAAGCTCCTCGGGGCGGAATGACCGGTCTCCCAGTCGCACTTCCGTGGCGCTGCCCATGTGCCGCTTGAACAGCGAAGCGGTCTGGCGCGGGTGAGTGTGCAAACGCTCGCGGGCGGCCTGGCCGACCAGAACGCGGCCTTGAGCATCGAGCCCGACCACGCTGGGGGTGAGGAACTGGCCGAGTGCATTGGGCACCAACTCGCTGGACTCCCCACGCCAGACGGCGACGAGGCTGTTGGTGGTCCCCAGGTCAATCCCTACGATCATGCGATGAACTCCCTTTCCGGCCTGCAAAAAGTTGAAACAGATAATATTCGCGCAAGGATATTACCGGAGCAGCGGGGCGGTAAAGGAAAGTAGTGGCACTGAGCTATTATTTGCGACGGGACGCAGTTGATCCTCAGAGGACAACTGTTTTGAATACAACCGGGATTTTAATGTGGGAGCGAGCAAGTCGAATCGTCGCACCGCCGCTCCCACAGTAGTTTTGTGGTGATTATCAGGTCGGGATTAAGGCATCACCGGCGGCGTATACGTCAGCGTCGTTCCCAGCGCCCACAGCAAAAACAGCACCAGCGGCGTGTGCACCAACAACTGCACGAATGAAAAGCCGATCAAGTCCCGCGCCTTCAACCCGAGCACGCCCAGCAGCGGCAACATGTAGAACGGGTTGATCAGGTTCGGCAGGGCTTCCGCCGCGTTGTAGATCTGCACGGCCCAACCCAGGTGGTAGTTCAGGTCGGTGGCCACTTGCATGACGTACGGCGCTTCGATGATCCATTTACCGCCGCCGGACGGGATGAAGAAACCCAGGATCGCCGAGTACACGCCCATCAGCAGCGCATAAGTGTCGTGGGACGCAATGCTGACGAAAAACGTTGAGATGTGGTGCGCCAGCGTCTGAGCGTCAGTGCCTTTGACCGTGGTCATCAGCGCGGCGATCGAGCCGTACAGTGGAAACTGGATCAGCACGCCGGTGGTGGTCGGCACGGCTCGCGCCACGGCATCGAGGAAACTGCGCGGACGCCAGTGCAACAGCGCGCCAAGCATGATGAACAGGAAGTTGTAAGTGTTCAGGCCCGAGATCGCGCTGATCGCAGGCTTGGTCGAAAACTCGTGGAACAACCATCCCGCCGCCAGCAGCACCAGCAAAATCGTCAGCAGTGGACTGTGCTCCAGCCATTCGCCGGGGCGGGTGCGCGGTTGCAGCGGCGGCAGGTTGAAGCTTGGGTCGATGCCGCAGGCTTCGGCGTCGCGGGCTGTTTTCGGCCCCGGCGCGGTGGCGTAGGCGATGATCAGCGAGATCACGATCAGGGCCAGCAACATGACGCCGGACTGCCAGAGAAAGATGGTCTGGGTGAAGGGAATGACGCCAGTGATCGACAGAATCGATGGTGGCAGGCTGGCCGGGTTGGCCTGCAATTGCGCGGCGGACGACGACAGGCCCAAAGCCCACACGGCGCCGAGACCCAGATACGCGGCAGCACCGGCGGCGCGGTAATCCATTTTCAGGTCGGTGCGGCGAGCGAGGGCGCGCACCAGCAGACCGCCGAACACCAGCGACAAACCCCAGTTCAGCAGCGACGCAACCATGGAAATCAACGCGACCCAGGCCACGGCCGAGCGCCCGTTTTTCGGGATCCGCGCCAAGCGGTCGATGAGCTTCACCGCGGGCGGGGAGCTGGCGACCACATAACCGCCGATCACCACGAACGCCATCTGCATGGTGAACGGGATCAGGCTCCAGAAACCGTCACCAAACGCCATCGCCGCATCGGTCGGTTTGGCGCCCATGAACAGGGTGGCCACTGTGACGATGATCACCGCCAGCGCGGCAAATACCCAGGAGTCGGGGAACCAGCGTTCGGCAAAACTTGAGCAGCGCAGGGCAAAACGGGCGGAGCGGGTATCTTCGATATCAGCGGCCACGGGAGTACCTCGAATTTTTATGTTTATTGTGGTCTTTGGGGCGGCAAAGGCCCGTCTGGACAGGTGCCAACAGTAAATCAATCAGTCATATTTTGTGACGAAGATTAACCGGTCTGAGACTTTCGTCTAACGGGTTGTCCGTGGGCGCATTTGCGTAGACCATGGGCGCCTTGGTTTTTTGCCCGTGCCAGAGTTCTTTTCATGACTGCCAACACCGATTCGCGCCCGGCGCCGTTCAGCCGCTCGGACTACAAGACCCTTGGCCTGGCGGCCCTTGGCGGCGCGCTGGAAATCTACGACTTCATCATTTTCGTATTTTTCGCGCTGACCCTCAGCCAGCTGTTTTTCCCGCCGGAAATGCCCGAGTGGTTGCGCTTGCTGCAAAGCTTCGGGATCTTCGTGACGGGTTATCTGGCGCGTCCATTGGGCGGCATTCTGATGGCGCACTTCGCCGACCGGATGGGGCGCAAGAAGGTCTTCAGTCTGAGCATCCTGATGATGGCGCTGCCGTGCCTGCTGATCGGGATCATGCCGACCTACGCCCAGATCGGCTATTTCGCACCACTTTTGCTGTTGGCCCTGCGGGTCTTGCAAGGCGCGGCAGTCGGCGGAGAAGTGCCGAGCGCCTGGGTGTTCGTCGCCGAACATGCGCCGGCCGGGCATCGCGGTTATGCCCTGGGTTTCCTTCAGGCCGGGCTGACCTTTGGCTACCTGATCGGCGCCTTGACGGCGACCTTTCTGGCGCAGGCGTTCACCCCGGCGGAAATCCTCGATTACGCCTGGCGCTACCCGTTCCTGCTGGGCGGCGTGTTTGGCGTGATTGGTGTCTGGCTGCGCCGCTGGCTCAGCGAAACCCCGGTGTTCATGGCCATGCAGGCGAAGCGCGATGCCGCTGTCGAACTGCCGTTGCGCACGGTCTTGCGCGAACATCGCCTGGCGATATTACCGGCGATGATCCTCACCTGCGTACTGACATCGGCGGTGGTGGTGTTCGTGGTCATCACCCCGACCATGATGCAGAAAACTTTCGGCATGACCGCCAGCCACACCTTCGCCTTGAGCGCGTTGGGCATTGTGTTCCTGAACATCGGCTGCGTACTCGCCGGGCTGCTCGTCGATCGCATCGGTGCCTGGCGCACGGTCATGCTTTACAGCCTGCTGCTGCCGCTGGGCATTGGCGTGCTTTATACGTGCCTGATCACCGGCGGCGACTGGATCGGCTTGGCGTACGCGATTGCCGGTCTCGGTTGCGGGGTCGTCGGCGCGGTGCCGTCAGTGATGGTCAGCCTGTTTCCGGCGCGGATTCGCGTCTCGGGGATTTCCTTCACCTACAACATTGCCTATGCGGCATGGGCAAGCATCACACCGCTGTTGCTGATCGGTCTGATGCCGTGGAGTCCGTGGATTTGCGTGATCTTCAGCGCGGTAATGGGCGCGGTGGGCGTGAGCAGCGCGGCGTATTTCGGCACACGCATGCCACGGGTTGAACACTGCCCGGCCACCGGCACGGCATGAATGAAAAACCCGGCAGGCGTGTCCCAACTATTTTTGTAGGACAAACCTGAAACACTCTTCAGAAAATATCCGCAAGGCCGATGGCTAGGCTGCATGCCGCTTTCCTTCCCTGTCCATCGGTGCTTTCCATGTTCAACAAACGCTTGAAGCAGGAGCTGTCGGCTCTTCGCGAAGAACTCTCCAGCCTTCAGCAAGTGAAGGAAAGTCTGGAAAGCGAGATGCTGGTCCTGACCCTCGATCCCGATGGGCGGATTCAATCGGTCAACCAGAACTTCCTCGGCGAGATGCTCTACAAGAGCAGCGACCTGATCGGCCGGCACATCGAAGACATCGTCCCTCCCCATGTGAAATCGGACGAATTCCACCACCGCTTCAAGTCTGCGCTGACCCGTGGCGAGCACTTCGCCGGCACTGTGCGTTTGTTGCGTGGCAATGGCCAAGAAGCCTGGCTGCGCTCGATCGCGCAGCCGGTGCGGTCCTCGGAAGGGCGCATCAAGCACTTCTCGATTTACTCCAGCGACCTGACCCGCACCATCGAGGCGTCCCGCGAGCATGAGAACCTGATCGGTGCGCTGGTGCGTTCGACGGCGGTCATCGAGTTCGATCTCAATGGCAACGTGCTGGCGGCCAACGAGCGCTTCCTCAGCGGCATGGGTTACAGCCTGGCGCAGATCAAAGGCAAACATCACCGTACTTTCTGCGAACCTGAGGAGTACAGCAGCGCTGAGTATCAGAACTTCTGGCGCCGTTTGAACGCTGGCGAGTTCGTGGCGGGCCGCTTCAAGCGTGTGGACAGCCACGGTCGTGTGGTCTGGCTGGAGGCGTCCTACAACCCGGTGGTCGATGCCAACAACACGCTGTACAAAGTGGTGAAGTTCGCCACGGTGATTACCGATCAGGTCAATCAGGAGCAGGCGGTCGCCGAAGCGGCCAACATCGCCTACAGCACCTCCCAGCAAACCGATCAAAGCGCCCAGCGCGGCACCGCCGTGGTGACTCAAGCCGTGGACGTGATGCGTGATCTCGCCCGGCATATGCAGACCGCCGGCGAAGGCATCGAAGCGCTGAACGAGCAGTCGCTGGTCATTGGCACCATCGTCAAAACCATCAGCGGCATTGCCGAACAGACCAACCTGCTGGCGCTTAACGCGGCGATCGAAGCGGCGCGCGCCGGTGAGCAGGGCCGGGGTTTTGCCGTGGTCGCGGATGAAGTCCGGCAACTGGCTTCGCGCACCAGTCAGGCCACCGATGAAATCGTCGGCGTGGTGCGTCAGAACCAGGACATGGCGCGCAATGCCGTGGCCCTGATGACCGACGGCAAACTCCAGGCTGAACAAGGCCTGGCGCTGGCGGCGGAGGCGGGCACGGTGATCGTCGAGATCCAGGACGGCGCGCAGAAAGTGGTGAACGCGGTCGGGCAGTTCGCCAATCAACTGGCGACTTGATACCTGCGCTCCTTTTGGAAATCGCTACAATCGGCGTTTTCCACAGGAGCAGCCCTCATGAGCGTTTCCCATCGCCGTCCGGTTCCCTTGTCCAAGGCTTATCGCCTGCTCAATCACGGGCCGACCGTTCTGGTCAGCGCGGCGCATGACGGTCAGCGCAACATCATGGCCGCCGCGTGGGCGATGCCGCTGGATTTCGAGCCGCCGAAAATCGCCGTGGTGCTGGACAAGTCCACCTGGACCCGACAACTGCTGGAAGCGTCGGGAACCTTCGTGTTGAACGTTCCCTGCGCTGCACAGGCCGATATCGCCCAGACTGTGGGCTCGACGTCGGGACTGGAACTGACTCAAGGCCAGGGTCAGGACAAGTTTCAGGTCTATGGCCTGCAGACGTTCAGCGGTGAGCTGATCGATGCACCGATGCTTGAAGGTTGCGTCGCCTGGCTGGAATGCCGACTGCTGCCGGAGCCCAACAATCATCAGCAATACGATCTGTTCGTGGCCGAGGTGATTGCCGCCCAGGCCGATGAGCGCGTGTTCAGCGAAGGCCGTTGGCACTTCGAAGGGCACGACGCACTGCGCACCTTGCACCACGTGGCTGGCGGGCATTTCCTGACAATCGGTGACCCGGTGGACGGCAAGACCCTGCAGCCGTAAACCGGCTGCCTTTCACACCCAGACGTCATTCTGCGCCGTGCGTTCGCCACCCTCGCTGCCCGTGTTCAACACACCCTTGGGCTCAATCAGCAGCAACTTCACTTCCTGTTCGGCGCTGGGTTTGTGCTCGACACCCTTTGGCACCACGTACATTTCGCCCGCGTTTATCAGAACGTGGCCATCGCGAAAGTCGATGCGCAACTGCCCTTCAAGCACGATGAAGGTCTCGTCGGTATCCAGGTGATCGTGCCAGATGAAATCCCCCAGCAATTTCACCACTTTGAACTGGTAGTCGTTCATTTCGGCGATGACCCGCGGGCTCCAGTGCGAGTCGATCCGGGCGATTTTTTCAGCGAAGTTCAGGCTTTGGTAGGCGTTCATGAAACGAGCTCTCGTGGTTGATCGTGAATCCACGATAGTCGGCACGACAGCGGGTTTCTTGCACGATTGTGCGTGGCTCAGCGCTGGTGCATTTTCATCCAGCGGGCGGGCGACAGGCCGTAGGTCTTGCTGAATTGCCGGGTCATGTGGCTCTGGTCGGTGAAGCCGGCGATCAGCGCGGCACTGACCAGCGACTGGCCCTGGATGAGCAGTGCGCGGACCAGGTCCAGGCGGCGCATCGTCAGGTATCGATAAGGGCTGGTGCCGAACAACAGGCGAAAATCCCTCGACAGACTCCAGCGATCCCGGCCGCTGTGTTGCGCCAGTTCCTCCAGTGTCACCGTGCGATCCAGGGCGCTGTGGATAAACTCCCGCGCGCGTTCTGCCGCCACGTAGTCGAAGCGCTGGCGTTTGTCTGGCGCGCCGGAGACGCTGCTCAAGGCGTGCGCCAGATCGAACAGCGCGTCCTGTTCTTCCAGCGGGTCGAGGGGACAATCCAGGCTTCGCAGCAGCACGTCGGTGGCGGCGAACAGGCGTGGGTCGGTCGACAATCCCGTCTTGATGAACGGCAGCGGCTGCCCGCCAAGTATCTGCTGGATCAGCGCCGGTTCGATGTACATCATTCGGTATTTGAAACCGGCCTCGGTGCCGGCCTCGCCATCGTGGACTTCGTCCGGGTGCAGCACCAACGTCCCGCCCGGCAGACTGTGGCGCCAGCCGCCGCGGTACTGAAAACTCTGCACGCCGGCCAGGGTGCGGCCGATTGCATAGGTGTCATGGCGGTGGAGGTCGTAGCCGTGGCCCGCAAAAAACGCCTCGAAACGCTTAACCCCGCCCACGTCGGGCGCGCGGTGGAACCAGTCGATGGGAGGCGTGTGCTTGGCCATGGTGTCGTTGTCTTGAACTCAATGCGAACACGGTAACCCAGGGACCGGCCACCTGTCTGCTGCCCGACAAAAGCCATTGGGCCGGTAGAAAACCGTGGGCAAATGTTGCAAGGTATCGAGCATTCTCTGAAGCCACGAAGGCGCCGATATTATGGAAATGACTCCTCTGAGCTACGCCGCACCGCTGTTGTCCCTGGCGCTTTTATGGACGGTGGCGGTAGTGACGCCGGGCCCCAATTTTTTCAATACCGCGCAATTGGCCGCCAGTTGCTCCCGCCGCCATGGCGTAGTGGCTGCGTTGGGCGTGGCGACGGGCACCGTACTCTGGGGACTGGCGGGAGGCCTTGGCATCAAGTCACTGTTCAGCGCGGCACCGACGTTGTACCTGAGCTTCAAGATTGCCGGTGGTTGTTACCTGATTTACCTGGGCCTGAAACAGTTCAAGCGCAAACCGGCGGTGATGCCGGGGGACAGTTCGTTGAACGGGGCAGGGCGCACGTTGCTGTCGGCTTATGGCCGGGGCTTTGTAGGCAATATGACCAATCCCAAAGCTGCGCTGTTCGTGGCGACGATTTTCGCCACTGCCATGCCTGCCTCCCCGCCACCGATGCTGCTGGCGCTGGCCGTGCTGACGATGGCGACATTGTCATTCGGTTGGTATTGCAGTGTGGCGCTGCTGTTCGCCAGCCGTCGGGTGGCGGGGGCCTATGATCGTTCACGTAAATGGCTGGATCGCTTCGCCGGCAGTTGTTACTTGCTGTTCGGCGCGCATCTGGTGGCCAATCGTTGAGGAGTTTTGAATGAGTAAACTGCGGGTAGGTGTGATTTTTGGTGGTCGTTCGGCAGAGCACGAAGTGTCGCTGCAGTCGGCGAAAAACATCGTTGACGCGCTGGATCGGTCGCGGTTCGAACCAGTGCTGATCGGTATCGACAAGCAAGGCCACTGGCACCTCAACGACCCCTCGAATTTCCTGCTCAACCAGGAAAATCCGGCCCTGATCGCCCTCAACCAGTCCAACCGGGAACTGGCCGTGGTACCGGGCAAGGCCAGCCAGCAATTGGTTGAAACCTCCAGTCAGGAACTGCTGGGCCACGTCGACGTGATCTTCCCGATCGTGCACGGCACGCTGGGTGAAGACGGTTGCCTGCAAGGCCTGCTGCGCATGGCGGATTTGCCATTTGTCGGCTCCGACGTGCTTGGCTCGGCGGTGTGCATGGACAAGGACATCAGCAAGCGCCTGCTGCGTGACGCGGGGATTGCGGTCACACCGTTCGTGACATTGAACCGTGTCAGCGCGGCGCGTACAGGGTTCGCCGAAGTCCAGGGCAAACTCGGCCTGCCATTGTTCGTGAAACCGGCGAACCAGGGCTCGTCCGTGGGCGTGAGCAAGGTCAGTGACGAAGCCGAATACACGGCGGCCGTGGAGCTGGCCCTGGGTTTCGATGAAAAAGTATTGATCGAATCCGCTGTCAGTGGCCGCGAGATAGAGTGTGCCGTGCTCGGCAACGAGGACGCCATTGCCAGCGGTTGTGGCGAGATCGTGGTGCGCAGCGGCTTCTATTCCTACGACAGCAAATACATCGACGCTCAAGCGGCTGAGGTCGTCGTACCGGCCAACATCAGCAGCGAAGCCAGTGAGCGCATCCGCGCCTTGGCCGTCGAAGCGTTTCAGGTGCTGGGCTGTTCCGGGCTGGCGCGGGTCGATGTGTTCCTGACCGACAGCGGCGAAGTGCTGATCAACGAAATCAACTCGTTGCCCGGCTTCACCCGAATCAGCATGTACCCCAAACTCTGGCAAGCCACCGGCATGACGTACAGCGAGCTGGTCAGCCGCTTGATCGATCTGGCGCTGGAGAAGCACAAGGCACGGCAAGCGCTGAAGATCACTCGCTGAGCGGCACGCGACTATTCAATCAAGGATTTCTGGATGAGCGATAAAACGGTGAACCTGTTTTCCTACGGCACCTTGCAGGACAAAGCCGTACAACTGGCCAACTTCGGGCGCGAACTGACTGGCCGTGCCGACGCGATGCTGGGTTACGAGCAGTCCTTGGTGGAAATCACCGACCCCGCGGTGTTGGCCACCAGTGGCAAGACGCAACACCCGATTCTTCGGCCGGGCAGCGACAGCAGCGCGCCGATTCCGGGGATGGTGTTCCAGATCACACCCGAGGAACTGGCCGCCGCTGACCGCTATGAAGTGTCGGATTACAAGCGTGTCAGTGTGGTCCTTCAATCCGGGATTGAAGCGTGGGTGTATGTGAGCGCCTAGTTGCGCAACACATCATTATCCCGAATGGCATATGTGAAAAAGGGCCTACCTCCCGGTAAGCCCATGCTTATTCACTTGTAGGACTCAATCCCCCAACGCCGCCCCTTCACGCCGAGGATCGGCCCCGCCCGCCAACGACGCTTTCCCCTGCGCATCCTTCACCCGAACAATCGCCTGGGTGCCGCTGGTCATGTCGATCTCGCTCACGCTGTGCCCTTTGTCCTTCAGCGCCTGAATCAACCCGGCGCTAAACTGGCCCTCTTCCAGTTCTGTCGGGCCGTTGCGGCTGCCGAAGTTGGGCAGGCTGATGGCCGCTTGCGGATCGAGGTTCCAGTCGAGCAGGCCGATGGTGGATTTGGCGACGTATTCGATGATCTGCGAGCCGCCGGGTGAACCGACGGTGGCGAGGAATTCGCCGCTCTGGCGATCGAAGATCAGCGTCGGTGCCATGGACGAGCGGGGGCGTTTGCCGGGTTCGACGCGGTTGGCGACTTTCTGCCCGTTTTCTTCCGGGATGAACGAGAAGTCGGTCATCTGATTGTTGAGCAGGAAGCCCTGCACCATCACGTGCGAGCCGAACGCGGATTCGACGGTGGTGGTCATGGACACCGCGCCCCCTTCGTCATCGACCGCCACCACTTGCGAGGTCGAGATGCGCAGCGGCGAGCGATCCGGCGCGTAGGCGACCTTGATGCCCGGCGGAGTCCCTGGTTTGGCCGTGCCCATGCTGCGATCGCCAATCAGGGCGGCGCGGCTGGCCAGATAGGTCGGGTCCACCAGGCCTTTGACGGGGACGGGTACGAAGTCGGCGTCGGCCAGATACAGCGCGCGGTCGGCATAGGCCAGGCGCTCGGCTTCGGAAATCAGGTGCACGGCTTCTGGCGTCGGCTCGGTGCCGGCGGATTTATCGGTCTTGAGCGGTTTCATTGAGGCCAAGGCGAAGCGCGGATCGCGAACTTCCAGCGCCTGGAGTGTGCCGAGGATCTGCGCCACGGCGATCCCGCCCGACGACGGCGGCGGCATGCCGCAAACCTGCCAGCGTTTATAGTCAGTGCACAGCGGCGCGCGCTCCTTGGCCTGGTAGCCTTGGAGGTCGTTCAGCGACAGGCTGCCGGGGTTGGCATGGCCCTGAACCTTGGCGACGATTTCTTGCGCAACCGGCCCTTTGTACAACGCATCCGGCCCTTCTTTGGCGATGCGTTTGTACACCGCGGCCAGCGCCGGGTTTTTCAGTTGAGTACCGGCCGCTTTCGGGCTGCCATCCGCATTCAGGAAATACGCCACCATGTCCGGCGAGCGGCGCATGGATGAGTCTGAAGCGATCAACTGATGCAGGCGCGGTGAGATGGCGAAACCTTGCTCCGCGAGCCGGATGGCCGGTTCGAACAACTGCGCCCACGGCAGGCGACCGTGTTTCTGATGAGCCAACTCAAGCGCCCGTAATACGCCGGGCGTTCCCACCGAGCGGCCACCAATCTGTGCTTGGGTGAAGGCCATCGGTTTGCCGTCGGCCTGTAGGAAAAGCTTCTCTGTGGCGCCGGCCGGAGCGGTTTCGCGACCGTCGTACGTGCGCACGTTCTTGCCATCCCACAACACAATGAACGCGCCGCCGCCGATACCCGAGGATTGCGGCTCCACCAGCGTCAGCACTGCTTGCATGGCAATCGCGGCATCAATCGCCGAGCCGCCCTGACGCAGTATTTCCCGGCCGGCTTCGGTTGCCAGAGGGTTGGCCGCTGCGGCCATGTGTTTCGAGGCGTATTGGGTTTTCAGGTCGGTGCGATAACCCGACGCAACTTCCGGCGCGATTGGCAATGTCGAAGTGGGCGGAGCGCTGCAGGCAGCGAGGGTCAGCGCGGTGGCGATCAGCGAAAGGGCTGACAGGCGATAGCGGCTCAAGTGGAAGGCTGAGAACACGTGGGGGCACTCCGTCCGTGGGAAAAGATCATGGGACTTTATCGGCCGTCAGAGCGAGGTGCAAATCACGGACTACAGCACAGGCGCTTTTGTCCTTCATCAGTCGACGGATTTTCTGTAGGGTCGAAGGCAACAGACGGGTCAGAAGATCAACAAGAGGCAGCCATGCAGACCGAGTTTCCCACGCAGCCGAGTTATCGCACTCAACGTGAGCAATTCCTCGCGGCAGCGACCGCGGCCGGAGCGACGTTGACCGAGTATCCTCACCCACTCAAAGGGCCATTCGGCGAGCCCTTGAGCACCGATGTGGCGGTGTTGGGCGATCCGGCCGCCAAGCGACTTCTGATCGCGTTGAGCGGCACCCATGGGGTGGAAGGTTTCTATGGTTCGGGATGCCAGATCAAATGGATGCAGGAGTTGGGCAAGCGTTCACTGCCGGCCGATGTCGCGGTGGTGATGATCCATCTGATCAATCCCTGGGGCACCGCGTGGCTGCGTCGGGTCAACGAGGACAACATCGACCTGAACCGCAATCACCTGAACTTCGAACGTCCGCTGCCGGACAATCGGGATTACGCAGCGCTGCATGATATCTATGCGTTCACTGAGTTGCGGGGGCCCGAACGTGACCGCGCCGATGCCTTGCTCGACGGGCAGATTCAAAAGCACGGCTGGTCGGCGGTGATGTCGATTGTCGAGGGTGGCCAGCACGGTCATCCCGATGGTCTGTTTTATGGCGGGCTGGCGCCGAGCTGGTCGAACCGTACGCTGCACGAAATCCTGCATAAGCATGTTTCCCATGGCGAGGTCGCAATGTGTTTCGACTTGCACACCGGTGCTGGCGAATACGGTCATCCGATGTTGCTGACCATCACCGAGGGCGCTTATCCCGCGCTGCCCGATGCGCAGGCCATCTACGGTCCGTGGCTCTACACGTTGCTCACGAGCGCCGACACCTTGAGTGAGACCGGTGTGGCGGCCACCGCTACGGGCTACACCTCGCAGGCGCTGATCAATGCGCTGCCGCAGGTAAAACTGATGCCGTTCGTGATCGAGTGCGGGACGTATCCGGGGCCGGACGTTCATCGTCATTTGCGCGATGATCATTGGCTGCATCTGCACGGCAATCCGGGTGATGCGGTAGGGCGGGAGATCAAATTGAATCTGCTGGAGCAGTTCTATCCCGCCGACAGCGACTGGCAGGCGATGGTCTGGCTGCGCACCTGGCAGATTTGGGAGCGCGCCTTGTCGGCGTTGCCGACGATTCGTTCTTGAAGTGCTGTTGAGAGGCACTTTTCTCGAGGCATAAAAAAACGGCCTACCTTTCGGTAAGCCGTTTTTAGTACTTGGTGGCTACACAGGGACTTGAACCCCGGACCCCAGCATTATGAATGCTATGCTCTAACCAACTGAGCTATGTAGCCAAGTGGCGCGCATTATTCACCGGTAATGCAGATGCGTCAAGCGTAAATCTAAAATATTTCTCTACGCTTTCAACCGCTTATCCACCTGAGCCGAAAATCCGGACCGGAGGAGGGCGTCAACTGAGCTGAAATCTCCCGGTATTGGCACTCAAGGCCTTGCTGCCCTGGCTCAAGGTGTCCGCTGCCAGGTTCACCGCCCGCGCGCCTTCGAGCAATCTTACCGCTGCCTGATCGACCTGCTGGATGTTGCCACTGACTTCATCGGCAGTGCAGGCCTGTTCCTCAACCGCCGTGGCGATCTGCGCCAGGGTGTCGGTCACGCCTTGTACCGCCAGGGCAATTTCCCCGAGGCGTTCGCCTAAACCGGTCACCGACTGGGCGTCACTTTGCGCCTGGTTACAGGCCGCTTCCATCAGGTTTACCGCTTCATTCACCGTGCTGCGCAGGCTGTCGACCGTGCCGGCGATCTGCGCGGTGGAGGATTGAGTGCGTTGCGAGAGGCTGCGCACTTCATCCGCGACCACTGCAAAGCCGCGACCTTGTTCGCCAGCGCGAGCCGCTTCGATGGCCGCATTGAGCGCCAACAGGTTGGTCTGTTCGGCGACGCCGCGAATGGTGTCGACCACCAATTGAATCTGTTGCCCTTGTTCGCTGACCCGGCCAAGTGCTGCCGCCGTCTCGTTCAAACGCTGGTTGAGCTGCTGAATGCTCGCCGTGGTGCGTTGGCTGTCGCGGCTGCTGTCGGCCGCAATGCGCTGGGTGTGTTGAGCGCTGCCGGAGGCCTGTTCACAACTCTGGGCGACCCCTTGCGAGGTGGCCGCCAATTGCGTGGCTGCAGCGGCGATCTGGCTGATCTGCAACTGCTGCGCTTCAACTTCGCCAAGGGCGCCGCTGGAGTGATGGTTGAGGGTGCGCACCGCATTGCTCACCTGCAAGGTTTCGTGATCGACCCCCAGCAAGCTGTTGCGCAGTTGCACCACCGCTACATTCAGCGCGGTGCTGATGGCCGCCAGTTCGTCGCGGCCCTGCACCGGCACTTGCAGGCTGAGGTTGCCGTCGCGCAACGCTTCGGCCAGCAGGGTGATACCGCTGGCGCTGCGACGGATCGAGGCCTGCAAGCAGATGAACAGGTACAGCGCGGCCAAAAGCAGGCAGCCAAAGATTGTCGCCACCAGAATGAACTGGCGAATCGCCGAGCCATGGTAGTAATCCAGACGCTGATCCAGCGACACCAGCGACTGCTGGCGCAGTGAGGCGAGGTCGGTGAGCAGGCTGTCGAGGCTGCGTTCGAACTCTTCCGGCTTGAGCTTGATGCTGCCGCCGAAGACCCCGTCATCGAGGACTTTCAGTTCGGCGTCCAGATGCTTGAGGCTGTCGTGGTATTGCCCGGCCCAGCTTTGCAAGGCGCTGGGCAGGCGTGCTTCCAGGAGGCTGGCGGTTTTCACCAACTGTTCCCGGGCATCGCCGATGCGGCTGCGCAAGTCGCGCAATTGCAGACGGCTTTGCAGGGTGAACTGCCCGGACACTACTGACGCCTGGCCGACACTGGCCAGGCGGCCAACCCGCTCAATCAGGTCCGGCGCATGTTGCGTCGAGATTTGCGTCAGCAGGTAGGTTTCCAGCCACGGCGCGAGCGTCAGGCGATTGTCCATGGCGATCTGCTCGCGCAAGGCTTGCAGCGCACTCAAGGCATTGGTGAAACGATCGTAGCCATCCGGCCACCAGCCGACGCTGCTCAGGTTTTTCGAGTCGAGGCCGTTGAGTGCGGTTTGCAGCGCCTGATAACGGGTCAGGGTTTCACCCTCGGCGCCTTCGGTTTTAAGCGCATTACCGAGGTCTGTGGTGGCTTGGGTGACGGCGGGTTGAACCGCATCGAACGCGGCCATCGCGGCAAGGGTCGCAGGCGTTGGCTGGCGATTGGTTTCCGTCGCGCGCCAACGCGCCGCGCGGTCACGTTGGGCGGCGAGCAGGTTATCCAGCGCATCCAGGGCGAGCAGTTGACGAACGCCGGCACGTTCGCCGGAGATCAAATTAAGTTTGGCCCGATAGTCCTGACCGATCATCAACAGGCTGCCCGCCAGCGGCAGGATAAACAGCAGGAACAACAGCTGAAATTTGCGTGCGAAGCCAAAACGCCCCAGCAATCCAATCCCCGGTGATAAAAAAGCCTGCATGCCCCATGACTCCTCTGGACACCACGCACCAATGGCGTGCGTCGGGGTCGTTGCGACCGCGACTTGTGCCCCTTTAAAAGGCCTCGAAAGTTCACCCTTGTCAGCTCTGTAGGCCGACTCTGTGGCGAAACTTCCCATTCTCGGTCCCCTTTGTAAGGGGCCGCGTTGAAGCGGATTAACAAGGCAAGATTCAGACCATGGCGTTGCGCTATCACCTTCTCGGCGATGAAAGTCGAGGTCGTTAGCAGGCTAAGGGGATGGCGCTGCTGCACTGAAAAATGGCACATTGACGCACCTGCCCGTGTGCACCCATCTGCTGTACGGAAAATCTCATGGCTATTACGAACGCTCAGACCGGCGCGACGTCGGCACCCGCGACTCCACAAAGCAGCCCGCTGGTCATGCGCATCATCGGCGCGGTGGCGCTGGCGCATTTGATCAACGATTTGATCCAGTCGGTGCTGCCGTCGATTTATCCGATGCTCAAGGCCAACTATGGCCTGACGTTTACCCAGGTTGGATTGATTACCCTGACCTTTCAGCTGACCGCGTCATTGTTGCAACCGTGGGTCGGTTACCACACCGATCGCCATCCCAAACCCTGGCTGCTGCCGGCGGGAACGGTCTGCACGCTGATCGGCATTTTGATGATGTCGGTGGTCGGGAGCTTCCCGATGATTCTGCTCGCGGCGGGGTTGATCGGCATCGGCTCGTCGACCTTCCATCCCGAAGCCTCTCGTGTGGCACGGCTGGCCTCGGGTGGGCGGTTCGGCTTGGCGCAATCGACCTTTCAGGTGGGCGGTAATGCCGGTTCAGCCTTTGGTCCATTGCTGGCGGCGGCGATCATCATTCCGTTCGGCCAGGGCCATGTGGCGTGGTTCGGATTGTTTGCCGTGTTTGCGCTGTTCGTGCTCTATCGGATCAGCCGCTGGTACGCCAATCACTTGAACCTGTTCAAGCTCAAGCAAGGTCAGGCCGCCACTCACGGGCTGTCGAAACGTCGGGTGATCAGTGCGCTGGTGGTGCTCGGGCTGCTGGTGTTCTCCAAGTATTTCTACATGGCGAGCTTCACCAGCTACTTCACCTTCTACCTGATCGAAAAGTTCGACCTGTCGGTGGCCAGTTCGCAGCTGCATCTGTTCCTGTTTCTGGGGGCCGTGGCGGCGGGGACCTTCTTCGGTGGACCCATCGGCGACAAGATTGGGCGTAAGGCGGTGATCTGGTTCTCGATCCTTGGTGTTGCGCCGTTCACCTTGATCCTGCCGCATGTTGATCTGTTCTGGACCAGCATTCTCAGCGTGGTGATTGGCTTCATCCTCGCGTCGGCGTTCTCGGCGATTGTGGTTTACGCCCAGGAACTGGTGCCGGGGAATGTCGGGATGATTGCCGGGGTGTTCTTTGGATTGATGTTCGGTTTTGGCGGGATTGGCGCGGCGTTACTCGGGCATTTGGCTGACATTCACGGCATCGAATACGTGTACTACCTGTGTTCGTTCTTACCGTTGTTAGGCGTGCTGGCGATCTTGCTGCCAAGAACCAAAAAGCCCTGACCAAACACAAATCCCCTGTGGGAGCGAGCCTGCTCGCGATTGCGGTCTCACATTCACCATGGATGTCGTTTGACACTCCGCCATCGCGAGCAGGCTCGCTCCCACATTGGTTTGGTGGTGTGGCGGATGATTGTTTCAGGCACAAAAAAGCCGCGTATCAAACGCGGCTTTTTCTTGTGCGGCTGTTTCGTCTTGAAAACTTAGACGTTGAAACGGAAGTGCATCACGTCGCCGTCTTTAACGATGTAGTCCTTGCCTTCCAGACGCCATTTACCGGCTTCTTTGGTGCCGGCTTCGCCCTTGTACTGGATGAAGTCGTCGTAGGCGATGACTTCGGCGCGGATGAAGCCTTTTTCGAAGTCGGTGTGGATCACGCCAGCGGCTTGTGGTGCGGTGGCACCGACGCGGACGGTCCAGGCGCGGACCTCTTCGACACCGGCGGTGAAGTAGGTCTGCAAGTGCAGCATTTCGTAGCCGGCGCGGATCACGCGGTTCAGGCCAGGTTCTTCCAGGCCCAGGGCTTCGAGGAACATGTCTTTTTCTTCGCCGTCTTCAAGCTCGGCGATTTCGGCTTCGATCTTGTTGCAGACCGGAACCACCATGGCGCCTTCTTCTTCGGCGATGGCTTTGACGATGTCCAGCAGCGGGTTGTTCTCGAAACCGTCTTCAGCGACGTTGGCGATGTACATGACCGGCTTGGTGGTCAGCAGGTGGAAACCACGAATCACCGCTTTATCGTCGGCGCCCATGGTCTTCATCAGGGTGCGCGCTGGCTTGCCGAGGGTGAAGTGAGCGATCAGTTGCTCCAGCAGGCCTTTTTGGACCACGGCGTCCTTGTCACCACCCTTGGCGTTACGCGCGACTTTCTGCAGTTGCTTCTCACAGCTGTCGAGGTCGGCGAAGATCAGTTCCAGGTCGATGATTTCGATGTCGCGTTTCGGGTCGACGCTGTTGGAGACGTGAATCACGTTCTCGTCTTCGAAGCAGCGGACCACGTGGGCGATGGCATCGGTCTCGCGGATGTTGGCGAGGAATTTGTTGCCCAGGCCTTCACCTTTCGAGGCGCCGGCGACCAGGCCCGCGATGTCGACGAATTCCATGGTGGTCGGCAGGATGCGCTTTGGATTGACGATGGCCGCCAGGGCTTCCAGACGCGAATCCGGCATCGGCACGATACCGGTGTTCGGCTCGATGGTGCAGAAGGGGAAGTTCTCGGCCGCGATCCCGGATTTGGTCAGGGCGTTGAACAGGGTGGACTTGCCGACGTTAGGCAGGCCGACGATGCCGCAATTGAATCCCATGGTGTTTCCCCTCGGATAAGAGTCAGGCCTTCTGGCTGTGCAGGTTTTTCATCGCGCGGTTCCATTCCCCGGCGAGGATATCCGGCAGCACGCCGAGGGCAAAGTCGATGCTGGCATCGAGTTTTTCCTGTTCGGCGCGTGGCGCACGACCCAGGACGAAATTTGAAACCATACTGGCAACGCCCGGGTGGCCAATGCCAAGCCGCAAGCGATGAAAGGTATTCTGATTGCCCAGTTGCGCAATGATGTCGCGCAACCCGTTGTGACCGCCGTGACCGCCGCCCTGTTTGAGTTTGGCAACGCCCGGTGGCAGGTCGAGTTCGTCATGCGCCACGAGGATTTCTTCAGGCTTGATGCGGAAGAAACCGGCGAGTGCCGCGACGGCCTGGCCGCTGCGGTTCATGTACGTGGTGGGAATCAGCAGACGAACATCCTGACCCTGGTGCGAATAGCGACCGGTCAGGCCGAAATATTTGCGATCCGCCACAAGGTTTACGCCCTGTGCGTTCGCGATGCGCTCAACAAAAAGGGCCCCTGCGTTATGCCGGGTCTGTTCGTATTCAGCGCCTGGATTTCCCAGGCCAACGATCAGTTTGATGGCAGTCACGATAGGGGCCCTTCCTTGGAGTGGTGGATAACATCGCCGTAATCAGTGTGTGCGGCGAAAGTGGACGACAAGTGCTCATTTACCATTATGTAAACTCCGCGTTCTCGCCCGCTTTCTCGCTACGCTCTAGTCCGCGATGTTTCCAGTCACTCCGGCAAACAGAGTGAAATTACTCTGCTTCGCCTTCTTCGGTAGCTTCTGGAGCAACACGTGGAGCGTGGACGTTGGCAACAGCCTTGTCATCGCCGTGTGCCAGAGCAACAAACTCAACGCCTTTAGGGGCTTTGAGGTCGGACAGGTGAATGATCGAACCGATTTCGGCGTTAGCCAGGTCGACTTCGATGAACTCAGGCAGGTCCTTCGGCAGGCAGGTCACTTCGATTTCCGAAACAACGTGCGAAACTTCGCCGCCTTTCTTGATCGGAGCTTCTTCACCAACAAAGTGTACAGGCACGATAGCGGTCAGTTTCTGGCCAGCTACAACGCGTACGAAGTCGGCGTGCAACACGTGGCCTTTGGCCGGGTGACGCTGCAGAGCTTTGATGATTACGTTTTGCTTGGTGCCGCCAACGTTCAGCTCGATGATGTGGCTGTAAGCCGCTTCGTTTTCGAGCAGTTTGGCAACTTCTTTAGCCAGCATGCTGATGGATTCAGGGGCTTTTTCGCCACCGTAAACTACAGCTGGAACCAGGCTTGCGAGACGACGCAGGCGGCGGCTCGCACCTTTCCCCAGGTCGGAACGCACTTCAGCATTCAGAGTAAAATCGTTCATGTTGTATCTCCAAAATAACCACATTCGCCCCAGCGGTTGCGACCAGCGCTAAAGGCGATATGGGCAAAAAAGCCCCGCCCCGACAGGAATGCCGGGGCGGGGCGCTTTTCGTCAACGAGACAGTCGAGAAGGGCAGGGCCCTTAACGGAACATCGCGCTGATCGATTCTTCATTGCTGATGCGGCGGACCGCCTCGGCAACTACCGGCGCGATATCCAGTTGACGGATACGCGAGCAGGCTTGAGCTGCAGCGGACAACGGGATGGTGTTAGTCACCACCAGTTCGTCCAGCATGGAATTTTCAATGTTTTCGATCGCCCGACCGGACAGCACAGGGTGTGTGCAGTAGGCGAAAACCTTGGCAGCGCCATGCTCTTTCAGGGCCTTGGCCGCGTGGCACAGAGTGCCGGCGGTATCGACCATGTCATCGACCAGAATACAGGTACGCCCTTCGACATCACCGATGATATGCATCACTTCAGAGTGATTGGCTTTCTCACGGCGTTTGTCGATGATCCCGAGATCAACGCCCAGGGATTTGGCAACAGCACGTGCACGCACGACGCCGCCAATGTCCGGGGAAACGATCATCAGGTTTTCGAAGCGCTGATCTTCAATGTCATCCACCAATACCGGGGAGCCGTAGATGTTATCTACCGGAATATCGAAGAAACCCTGGATTTGGTCAGCATGCAGATCAACCGTGAGAACACGGTCGATGCCGACTACGGTAAGCATGTCAGCAACGACTTTCGCGCTGATAGCCACACGTGCGGAACGCGGACGGCGATCCTGACGGGCATAACCAAAGTAAGGAATAACAGCAGTGATACGAGTAGCCGAGGAGCGGCGGAAGGCATCAGCCATCACTACCAGTTCCATCAGGTTATCGTTGGTCGGAGCGCAAGTCGGCTGAATAATGAAGACATCTTTACCGCGGACGTTTTCATTGATCTCGGCAGTAATTTCGCCGTCGGAGAACTTACCGACAGAGATGTCACCGAGAGGGATATGCAGCTGACGTACAACACGCCGAGCCAGATCGGGGTTAGCGTTCCCCGTAAAGACCATCATCTTGGACACGCGCAGTACCTGAAGGCTGAGGGTAACCTGGATGAGTATAGGAAAATGGCAGGGGCGGCTGGATTCGAACCAACGCATGGCAGGATCAAAACCTGCTGCCTTACCGCTTGGCGACGCCCCTGTATCTGTTGCAACGATTACCCAGTAATCGATTCCTTTAGAGCAGATTTTGCAGCTTGCGATGCAACATCGAAACGTTGCTTCCTTTTGCTACAAACCCTGTAAGGGTCTCTGTAAGAAGGGCCGAGACTTTATCAGCTTCAGCTTTGCTTGGGAAGCCCCCAAACACACAACTTCCAGTTCCGGTGAGTTTTGCTTCGGTAAATTTACCTAACAAATTCAAAGCGTTACGTACATCTGGATAACGCCTTGCTACCACCGGTAAGCAGTCATTTCGACTGTTTCCCTTGGGAACGGGGCGCACTTTAATGGGAGAAGAGTTACGTGTCAACAACGGATCTGAAAAAATTTCTGCTGTACTTACAGAGACTTGCGGCACCAGCACGACATACCACGGTTCTTCGGGGTCTACAGGGGTGAGTTTTTCCCCTACGCCCTCGGCAAAAGCGGCGTGTCCACGCACGAAAACCGGGACGTCGGCGCCCAGCGTCAGGCCTAGCGCAGCCAGGCGATCCTCATCCCAACCCAGTTGCCAGAGATGATTGAGGCCCAGCAAAGTCGTCGCGGCATTTGAACTGCCGCCACCGATGCCACCGCCCATGGGCAGGATTTTTTCGATCCAGATGTCGATGCCGAGCGAACAACAGGATTGCTCCTGAAGTTTTTTCGCGGCTTTGACGATCAGATTGCTGTCGTGAGGAACACCGTCGAATTCGGTGTGCAACCGAATCACACCATCGTCGCGTACGGCGAAGGTGATTTCATCGCCGTAATCGAGAAACTGAAAAATCGTCTGCAATTCGTGATAACCGTCTTCACGGCGACCAAGGATGTGCAGCATCAGATTGAGTTTGGCCGGGGAGGGTAGCGTCAAGCGAGGAGCGGTCATGTTCACTGCCCCAGTTTGCGTGGTTGCCATTCCTTGATCACCAGCGTGATATCAAGGTCTGTGCCGTGCAGTTTGATCCGCTCGGGCAACCAATAACCGTTTTGCTCGGCATAACTCAGGTATTCGACCTGCCAGCCATCCTGTTCGAGATTGGCCAGACGGCTGTCGGCATCCAGGGTCAGGCGACTTTTGCTGTCCGGCGCCGGGAGCCCGCGAACCCACCAGGCCAGGTTGGAAACGGGTAACTTCCAGCCGAGCTGTTCTTCGACCAACGCTTCCGGTGTCGTGGCGTCATAGCGGCCCTGATTGGCCACTTCAAGCGAGACTTTGCCAGGGTGACCCGTCAAGCGAGCTGCGCCGCGACCCAGTGGGCCGGAAAGGCGGATGTCGTAGTAGTCCTGTCGCTGTAGCCAGAACAGCGTACCGCTGCCCGAATCTTTGGGCGCGCGGATACCGATCTTGCCGTTGATCTGCCAACCATCAAGGCTGGTCAGCTGTTGTTTGTAATCGCGCCATTGGGCCGGGTTGCCTTGGCCCTGGACCGATTCGCGAGCGCCGAAGCCCGCGCAACCGGCGAGCAGGGCGATGAAGCTGAAAACAATAAGGTGGCGCAAAAACATAATCTTAAAGAGTCTCTGATCCGGTCAGGCGCTTGATGGTGCTGCGCAGGATGGGGCTGTCGGGTTGTTCCTTGAGGAACTTGCTCCAGATTTGCCTGGCTTCGCTTTGCTTGCCGTTAGCCCAGAGGACTTCGCCCAAGTGAGCGGCGACTTCCTGATCGGGAAAACGCTCCAGGGCCTGACGCAGGTAGCGCTCGGCTTCATCGAGGTTGCCCAGGCGGAAGTGCACCCAGCCGAGGCTGTCAAGGACCGCCGGGTCTTCCGGGTTGATCTGGTGCGCTTGTTCGATCAGGGCCTTGGCTTCGACGTAGCGCGTCGTACGGTCGGACAGGGTGTAGCCGAGGGCGTTCAACGCCATTGCATTGTCCGGGTCGCGTTTGATGATCAGGCGCAGGTCTTTTTCCATCTGCGCCAGGTCATTGCGTTTTTCCGCCTGCATCGCGCGGGTGTAAAGCAGGTTCAGATCGTCCGGGTACTTTTGCAGCGCGGTTTGCAGAACCTGCCAGGCCTTGTCGGGCTGCTTGTTGGCAGACAAGGTCTCGGCTTCGATCAGGTACAACTGGATCGCGTAATCGGGTTGCTCGTCGCGTTCGGTTGCCAGACGGCGCTGGGCTTCGGCGGTCTTGCCATTGTTGATCAGAATGTCGGTCTGGCGCAGTTGCGCGGGCAGATAGTCATTGCCGGGGCCGACCTGAGCGTACTCGATCAACGCGCCTTGTGGATCGTTGCGCTCTTCAGCGATGCGGCCGAGGTTCAGGTGCGCCGAATCGACGTGACTTTCCCGGGCTATCAAGTCTTCCAGGTAACCCTTGGCCTCGTCCCAGGCCTTGGCTTCCAGGCACACCAGCGCCAGGGAGTAACGCAGTTCGTCGTCTTCCGGGTATTGCTGAACCAGGCTGGAGAACTCGACTTTGGCGTCGTCCATGCGGTCCTGTTCAACCAGCATGCGTGCATAGGTCAGGCGCAGGCGTTTGTCGTCCGGGTATTTCTTGATGCTTTTTTGCAGCAGCGGCAAGGCTTCATCGCCACGGTTGAGCACTTGCAGCAGGCGCGCGCGCAGCAGAATCGGAGCAATTTCGCCTTCGTCCGGCGGATTGTCCTCCAGCAACGCCAGTGCGCCTTTGGCGTCACCGTCCTGTTGCAGCAGCAAGGCCTTGCCGAAAATCAACTGGCTGTTGTTTGGGTGGCGCTGCAATAAACGGTCAAAACTTTTCATCAGGCCGTTGCGCGTGTCCTGGTCGGTATCGGACGCGGACAGGGCCAGGAAGTCGAAATGCGTGTCGCCCTTGCCGAGCAGGACTTTCTCCATATAGACCATGGAGTCGTCATAGCGCCCGGCGCGCGCCAGTTGCACGGCAGCCGCGCGTTGCGCCTCAAGATCGTCCGGGGCGTTTTTCGCCCAGATCAAAGCGGTATCCAGGGCAGCCTGATCGGCGCCCAGGTACTCGGCGATGCGGAAAGCCCGCTCGGAGATGCCCGGATCCTGGGTGTTGATGGCCTGGGTGACGTAGTTGTCCAGGGCAATGTCGAAACGATTGCGCTGGCCAGCCAGTTCGGCGCTCAACAGGCTGAAGACGGTTTCTTCGCTGAATGAGCTGTAAACCTTGGGCTTTTCAGGGGCCGGAGTGCTGTCTTCGACCGGCGGCGTACCGTCCGACGAAACGGGTGCCAAGACCTGGCAGCCGCTGAGGAAGACAAAAGCGAGGAGCAACGCGGAAGATCTATTCATATAGAGAGAGGACGACTAACCTGCGGTCGGATCATCATGACACAAGCCTTCGGCCAAACATAACCGAGTCTCGATGGATGCCTTTATAGAGGCAGGTCATTGGGACAATAGTCAGCGGTAGTTGTTCTGGCTCTGTCGAAGTAGGACAATTGCCGGCTTCACGTCACCATCAGCGACCTTGAATGGCCTTCCTTGCACTCGGTATCAACCACAAGACTGCTTCAGTAGACGTCCGCGAGCGCGTGGCCTTTACCCCTGAGCAGCTGGTGGAGGCCTTGCAGCAGCTCTGCCGACTCACCGACAGCCGCGAAGCTGCGATCCTTTCCACCTGCAATCGCAGTGAACTGTATATAGAACAGGATCACCTTTCGGCTGACATCATCTTGCGCTGGCTGGCCGATTATCACCATTTGAGCCTCGAAGAGCTGCGCGCGAGCGCTTATGTGCACGAAGATGATGCGGCAGTTCGTCACATGATGCGGGTCGCTTCCGGGCTCGATTCGCTGGTGTTGGGCGAACCGCAGATTCTCGGTCAGATGAAATCGGCCTACGCCGTGGCGCGTGAGGCCGGCACCATCGGTCCGCTGCTCGGGCGTTTGTTTCAAGCTACGTTCAACGCCGCTAAACAAGTGCGCACCGACACGGCCATCGGCGAGAACCCGGTGTCCGTGGCGTTTGCCGCGGTCAGCCTGGCGAAACAGATTTTCAGTGACTTGCAACGCAGCCAGGCTTTGCTGATTGGTGCCGGCGAGACCATCACCCTGGTCGCCCGTCATCTGCATGAACTGGGTGTGAAGCGTATCGTGGTCGCCAACCGGACCCTGGAACGCGCGAGCATCCTGGCCGAGCAGTTTGGCGCCCATGCCGTTTTGCTCTCGGACATCCCGGCCGAGCTGGTGCGCAGCGACATCGTGATCAGTTCCACTGCCAGCCAGTTGCCGATCCTGGGCAAAGGCGCCGTGGAAAGCGCCTTGAAACTGCGCAAGCACAAACCGATCTTCATGGTAGACATCGCCGTACCGCGCGATATCGAGCCAGAAGTCGGCGAGTTGGACGACGTTTACCTCTACAGCGTCGATGATCTCCACGAAGTGGTCGCCGAGAACCTCAAGAGCCGGCAGGGCGCAGCCCAGGCGGCCGAAGAGATGGTCTCGGTCGGTGCCGAAGATTTCATGGTCCGCTTACGTGAGCTGGCGGCGGTGGATGTGCTCAAGGCCTATCGCCAACAAAGCGAGCGCATGCGCGACGAAGAATTGCAGAAGGCCCAGCGCATGCTGGCCAACGGCAGCAGCGCCGAAGACGTGCTGGTGCAATTGGCACGAGGCCTGACCAACAAACTCTTGCACGCCCCGAGCGTGCAGTTGAAAAAGCTCTCTGCCGAAGGCCGCCTCGATGCGCTGGCCATGGCCCAGGAACTCTTTGCCCTGAATGAGGGCTCATCGGATAGCTTTTCGGATAAGAAACCGCAATGAAAGCGTCACTGCTCAATAAGCTGGACATCCTCCAGGACCGTTTCGAGGAATTGACCGCCTTGCTTGGCGATGGCGAAGTCATTTCCGATCAGAACAAGTTCCGCACCTATTCCAAGGAATACGCGGAAGTCGAACCGATTGTCGCCACCTATAAACAGCTGCTAAAAGTGCAGGACGACCTCGAAGGCGCCCAGGCACTGCTCAAGGACAGCGACCCGGACATGCGTGAAATGGCCGTGGAAGAAGTTCGCGAAGCCAAAGAGCAGCTGATCGACATCGAAGCCAGCCTGCAACGCATGCTGCTGCCCAAGGACCCGAATGACGGGCGCAACGTGTTTCTCGAAATCCGTGCCGGCACCGGCGGTGACGAGGCGGCGATTTTCTCCGGCGACCTGTTCCGCATGTATTCGCGTTACGCCGAGCGTCGCGGCTGGCGGGTGGAAATCCTCTCCGAGAACATCGGCGAGCATGGCGGCTATAAAGAAGTCATCGCCCGGGTTGAAGGCGAGAACGTTTACGGCAAACTGAAATTCGAATCCGGCGCGCACCGCGTGCAACGGGTTCCGGCCACAGAGTCCCAAGGGCGAATCCACACCTCGGCCTGCACCGTGGCCGTGTTGCCCGAGCCGGATGAGCAGGAAACGATCGAGATCAACCCGGCGGATTTGCGGGTCGATACCTATCGATCCTCCGGTGCCGGCGGCCAGCACGTCAACAAGACCGACTCGGCGATCCGCATCACGCACTTGCCGTCCGGTATCGTCGTCGAGTGCCAGGAAGAACGTTCCCAGCACAAGAACCGCGCCCGGGCGATGTCCTGGCTGTCGGCCAAACTCAACGATCAGCAGACCAGCGCCGCCGCCAATGCGATCGCCAGCGAGCGTAAGTTGCTGGTCGGTTCGGGTGATCGCTCCGAGCGCATCCGCACCTACAACTTTGCTCAGGGCCGGGTGACCGATCACCGGGTCAACTTGACGCTGTATTCCCTCGACGAAATCCTCGCGGGTGGTGTCGAAGCGGTGATCGAACCGTTACTGGCCGAGTTCCAGGCCGATCAATTGGCAGCGATAGGTGAGTAAATGACGATCATTGCCAGTTTGTTGCGCGCCGCCGATTTGCCCGATTCGCCCACGGCGCGCCTGGATGCCGAATTGTTGCTGGCCGCTGCCTTGGGCAAGTCCCGCAGCTTTCTGCACACCTGGCCGGAACGCATCGTGCCGAGCGAAGCGGCGCTGAAATTTGCTGAGTTCCTGCAACGTCGTCGTGGCGGTGAGCCAGTGGCCTACATTCTGGGGCAGCAAGGGTTCTGGAAGCTTGATCTGGAAGTCGCGCCGCACACGCTGATCCCGCGCCCGGATACCGAATTGCTGGTGGAAGCTGCGCTGGAATTGTTGCCTGCGACACCGGCCAAGGTCCTGGATCTCGGCACCGGCAGCGGCGCCATTGCCTTGGCTCTGGCCAGCGAACGTCCGGCGTGGAAAGTGACCGCCGTGGACCGCGTGCTCGAAGCCGTGGCGCTGGCCGAGCGCAATCGTCAGCGCCTGCACCTGAACAACGTCATCGTGCTGAGCAGCCACTGGTTCAGCGCCTTGGAAGGTCAGCGTTTTCAATTGATCATCAGCAACCCGCCTTACATCGCTTCCGCCGATCCGCATCTGGTGGAAGGTGATGTGCGCTTTGAACCGGCCAGCGCCTTGGTCGCCGGTGTCGACGGGCTCGACGATTTGCGTCTGATCGTCGCCCAGGCGCCGGATTATCTGGAGGCGGGTGGCTGGCTGATGCTCGAACACGGTTACGATCAAGCCGTGGCCGTACGCGATTTGCTGCTGACCCGCGGCTTTGAAGAAGTCCACAGCCGCACCGATCTGGGCGGTCACGAACGTATCAGCCTGGGGCGCCTGCCGTGCTGAATGATCAGGAATTGTTGCGCTATAGCCGGCAGATTCTGTTGCAACACGTCGACATCGACGGCCAGCTGCGACTGAAAGAAAGCCGCGTATTGATCGTCGGCCTCGGCGGTCTTGGCTCACCGGTCGCGTTGTATCTGGCAGCAGCCGGCGTTGGTGAGATGCATTTGGCGGACTTCGACACGGTCGACCTGACCAACCTGCAACGCCAGATTGTTCACGACACCGACAGCGTTGGCCTGAGCAAAGTTGATTCGGCGATCCGCCGTTTGAGCGCAATCAATCCCGAGATCCAATTGATCGCCCATCGCACCGCGCTGGACGAAGACTCCCTGGCCGCCGCCGTGTCTGCAGTGGATTTGGTGCTGGACTGCTCCGACAATTTTTCCACCCGCGAAGCGGTCAATGCCGCGTGCGTTGCCGCCGGCAAACCGCTGGTCAGCGGCGCGGCTATTCGTCTTGAAGGGCAATTGTCGGTGTTCGACCCGCGCCGCCCGGAAAGCCCGTGTTACCACTGTTTATACGGTCACGGCAGCGAAGCCGAATTGACCTGCAGTGAAGCCGGCGTCGTCGGTCCACTGGTTGGGTTGGTGGGCAGTCTCCAGGCGCTGGAAGCCCTGAAATTGCTGGTGGGTTTCGGCGAACCACTGGTGGGGCGCCTGTTGTTGATCGATGCCTTGGGCTCGCGCTTCCGTGAACTACGGGTCAAGCGTGATCCGGGCTGCAGCGTCTGTGGTTCGAAACATGCGTGAAGCGCCGATCGGCGTGTTCGACTCCGGCGTCGGCGGGCTTTCGGTATTGGCCGAGATCCAGCGCTTGCTGCCCAACGAGTCTCTGCTGTACGTCGCCGATTGCGGCAACATTCCTTATGGCGAGAAAACCCCGGCATTCATCCAGCAGCGTTGCAGCGTGATGGCCGAATTCTTCCAGCAGCAGGGCGCGAAGGCCCTGGTGCTGGCGTGCAACACGGCGACCGTCGCTGGCGTTGCAGACTTGCGACGCGATTATCCCGAGTGGCCCATCGTCGGCATGGAGCCCGCCGTCAAACCTGCCGCTGCCGCCACCCGCAGCGGTGTGGTGGGTGTGCTCGCCACCACCGGCACGTTGCAGAGCGCCAAGTTCGCCGCCTTGCTCGACCGTTTCGCCACCGATGTACGCGTCATCACTCAGCCGTGCCCCGGCCTGGTGGAGCTGATTGAAAATGGCGATCTGCACAGTGAGGCATTGCGTCATTTGCTGGCCGGGTACGTCGGGCCGCTGCTCGGCGCCGGGTGCGACACAATAATTCTGGGCTGCACGCATTATCCCTTCCTAAAGCCATTGCTTAAGCAGATGATCCCCGATGACATCAGCTTGATTGATACCGGTGCCGCTGTGGCGCGGCAACTTCAGCGCTTGTTGGCCGAGCGTGAATTGCTCGCCGATGGGCCTGCACGTGCTGCGCAGTTCTGGACGAGTGCCGATCCGGAGCATTTCAGAAATATCTTGCCGATCCTGTGGAATAGCGCCGGCGTTGTGCAAAGCTTCAAGGGGTAAACAAAAATCCTGGGGCAAACGAATAATTGGGGTGAACTTCTGATTAAACGTCGACTTCTATAGCGGTGAGCAACAAAAAAAACCTTACGAAATCGTTCGGAAAAGGATGTTTCTAATGAAGCGACTATTCTGCTTGGCCGCGATTGCGGCCGCACTGATGGGGCACAGTTTTACCGCACAGGCAGCAGGCGTGGAGTTCGCGGTCGGCCAGACCAGCGAGTCGACCATGACCTATCGATTGGGCATGCAATTCGATTGGGACAAGAGCTGGTTGCAGAGTGATGTCGGTCGTTTGACCGGTTACTGGAGCGGCGCCTACACCTACTGGGACGGCGACGAGTCCTCCAGCAACCACAGCCTGTCGTTCTCGCCGGTGCTGGTTTACGAATTTTCCGGCCAGACCGTCAAGCCCTACGTGGAGTTGGGCGTTGGCGTCGCGGTGTTCGCCAATACTGAAGTCGAAAACAATCAACTCGGCAGTGCCTTTCAGTTCGAAGACCGGTTCGGCTTTGGCCTGCGCTTTGCGGGCGGGCATGAAGTCGGGATTCGTGCGACGCACTATTCCAATGCCGGGCTCAGTAGCCCGAACAACGGTGTAGAAAGCTACGC
The DNA here is from genome assembly GCF_003151075.1 of Pseudomonas sp. 31-12. Taxonomy (NCBI): domain Bacteria; kingdom Pseudomonadati; phylum Pseudomonadota; class Gammaproteobacteria; order Pseudomonadales; family Pseudomonadaceae; genus Pseudomonas; species Pseudomonas sp. 31-12. The sequence continues at coordinate 5,835,037 of NZ_CP029482.1, read as the reverse complement.
GCTGCACTACACGATGCCGTTGTAAGGCTGGACTCGGTCAAATCTGGGAGCGGGCTTGCTCGCGAAAGCGGACTGTCAGTCAACATCAATGTTGAATGTTAAACCGCTTTCGCGAGCAAGCCCGCTCCCACAATAGATCTTCAATGGCCTGACTTTCAGCGATACGCCGTGGTTATCCCTTGGCGCTCATCGATGCATTCCGGTGCGCCCATCTCGAATTCCCGGCAGATCAGCGGGCGTTTTTCGTAGATGGTGCACATCATGCTGTTGCGATCCAGCGCAGCGCACCAGCCGTCATCCAGACGCAGCATCACTTCCCCGCCCCAGTCATCGGTATCGATAAATCGTTCGGGCACGCCCGTGTCGGTGATCAGCATGACTTCGAGCTGGCAGCAGCAGGCTGCACAGGTCGAGCATGTGACGGCCGGCTCGGCGATTTGCGTGTGGGGAATGGTTTTCATGCCGCGCAGTGTAAGGCAGTGGGCCGATGCTGTGTGAAAGGCCTGACGGACGATTAGCTGCGAGTGTCCGCCGCCAGCCGTTGCGCCATGAAATGCAGCGCGGGAAACAGCAAGGCCCAGAGCAGCCCGAGGCCCACCAGCGTGGGCACCTGACCATAGGGGAACTGCACGTCCGCCAGTTGCCCACCGGCGAAATAGGACGCGGGTCCACCCACGGCACCCAGCAGGCTGCCGAGCCACCAAGGATTCGCGGTCCATTTCAGGCAATGGCGCAAGGTCGTTGCCAGTAGCGCCCACAACAACATCAGCCACAGCGGAATCAAGGGCGCGACATCGGCGAAGTCGAACACCCCCAGCCAGCGCAATGAACTGTCGACGGTGGTGCCCAGCAGCACAACGCTGAGGATCAGTCGGCCCTCATCAGCCCAGCGACTTATCCACAGCAGATGAATCACCAGCGCCGCCAGCGCCACTAACAACCACAGGCTGTTGCCGCCCAGCACACAGGCAAACCAGCCGAGCTGAAACAACGCGGCATTGGCTACCCGCTCACGCATCGAAACGACCCAGCAGCGGCGCGGGCATCGCCGACGGTTTGGCCAGCAGCAATTGCGCAGTGCCGATGGTGCGTTCCAGAAATCCCCCTTCGCAGTAGCACAGATAGAATTCCCACAAGCGCAGGAAATAATCGTCGTAGCCCAACTCGATCAAACGGCCCTGGGCGCGGCGAAAATTCTCATGCCACAGGCGCAGGGTCCGGGCGTAGTGCAGGCCGAAATCCTCCATGTGCAGCAAATTCATGTCGGTGTCGCGGCTGATGACTTCCAGCATCTTCTGCACACAGGGCAGGGCGCCGCCAGGGAAAATGTAACGCTGAATGAAATCGACACTGCCCTTGGCCTGTTCGTAGCGCTGTTCGCGGATGGTGATCGCTTGCAACAGCATCAAACCGTTGCTTTTGAGCAATTGCGCGCATTGCTTGAAATAGACCGGCAGGAAGCGATGGCCAACCGCTTCGATCATCTCGATCGACACCAGTTTGTCGTACTGCCCGGTGAGGTCGCGGTAATCCTTGAGCAGCAGCGTGACCTGGTCTTGCAGGCCGAGGGCTTCGATGCGTTGTGCGGTAAAGGCGTACTGCTCTTTTGAAAGCGTGGTGGTGGTGACCTTGCAGCCGTAATGCTGCGCTGCGTAAAGCGCCATGCTGCCCCAGCCGGTGCCGATTTCCAGCAAGTGATCGCTGGGCTTCAACGCGAGTTTCTGGCAGATCCGCTCCAGCTTGTTCAACTGCGCCTGTTCCAGGCTGTCTTCATCCGTCAGGAACTGCGCGGCGGAATACATCATGGTGGGATCGAGAAACTGTTCGAACAGGTCGTTGCCCAGGTCGTAGTGGGCGGCGATGTTTTTCTGCGAGCCTTTGCGCGTGTTGCGATTGAGCCAGTGCAGCCCTTGGACGAAGGGCCGGCCGAGTTTCGCCAGGCCGCCTTCCAGCGCATCCAGCACTTCAAGGTTGCTGACAAACACGCGAACCACCGCGGTCAGGTCCGGCGAACTCCAATAACCATGGATATACGCTTCGCCAGCGCCGATCGACCCGTTGCCCGCCACCAGTCCCCACGCCGCCGCGTCGAGGATATGGATCTCCCCGATCAATGAGCTGCCTGCGGTGCCGAAGACCTGCCGTTCACCGTTTTCGATGACCACCAGTTGCCCATGCTTGAGGTGCTTCAGTTGCCGTAGTACGCCACGGCGCAGCAACGACCCGGTCAGGCCGTTGGTGCTGAGCAGATTGACTTTGGCCGAGGCACTAGAGGATTTCATGACGGCGATCCTTGGGAGGCACCATGGCGGTCTGGAAGCTGCCATCGGCAGCCTGATGAGCAAAGATCGGTGCGCGTTTGAACAACAAGCGCAGAGCCTGCCAATAGATCGCCAGGCAGGTTTTCGCCGTCATCCATGGAAAGCGCCGCAAGTAACGGTGCAGGCTGGCGCGATCCAGTGCTTCGCGTTTGAGGTTGAGCGTGGCGTCGAACAATTTCAGTTCGCCCTGCCAGTCCGCCATGTGCACGCCGAGCTTTTTTGCGGCGGGGCTGAAACTCATGCGGTACTCCAGATCCGGCGGCAAAAACGGCGAGACGTGGAACGCCTTTGCCACAGCAAAATGTTGATGGAAGTCGCTCAGGTTCGTCGGGGTCTTGGCCGGCAATACATAGTGATAACGCTCGCGCCACGGGGTGTTGGTGACTTCGCAAAGAATCGCCGCCAGTTGCCCGTCAGCCTCATGGCAGTAGAAAAAACTCACCGGGTTGAACGACAGGCCCCAGCTGCGCGCCTGGGTCAGCAGGCAGACCGAACCTTGCGGTGCATGGCCGATGGCCTGGCTGACGAGTTGGCGCACCGCTTCAATCAAGCGCGTGCCGTTGCCGGTATAGGCCTTGAGATAATCGCTCTCGCGAAACGAGAACGGTGCGAAGCGACTGCTGCCCGAGAGCGGCGACAAACCCAGCACGGCGTCCTGTTCGTCGAGGTCCAGGTACAGCAGACCGATCCGGTAACGGAAGGCGTGAGGCTTTGGGGCGAACCGCCGATGGGCGATCCAGCCGCTGTAGAGGGCGCTGTTCACAACACTTCGCCAAACGAGCGGGCAACGCGCAACGCGCTGACCACGCCGTCTTCATGGAAACCATTGGCCCAATAGGCGCCGCAATAGTAAGAATGCTGCGCACCGTCCAGTTCCTCCCAGCGGTTTTGCGCGGCGACGGCGGCCAGGCTGAATTGCGGATGGGCGTAGGTGTATTTGCCGAGCACTTTGCTCGGGCTGATGCCCGCGCTCTGGTTGAGGCTGACGCAGAACGTCGTGTCGCTCTGGATGCCTTGCAGGATGTTCATGTCGTAGGTGACGGCGGCCTGCGTGTGGCCCGGGCCACCGAGGCGATAGTTCCAGCTGGCCCAGGCCAGTTTTCGTGTGGGCAGCATCCTTGTGTCGGTGTGCAGCACCACTTCGTTGTCGGCGTAGGGCAGGGCGCTGAGGATCGAGTGTTCGGCATCGCTCGGCTTGGCCAAGAGTTTCAGGGCTTGATCGCTGTGGCAGGCAAACACCACTTTGTCGAATCGCTCGCGGCCGGCGGCGCTGTGGATGACGACGCCATCCTCATCGCGCTCGACCCGGGTCACTGGGCAGTCGAGACGGATCTTCTCGTTAAAGGTCGCCGTCAATGGCCCGATGTAGGCACTTGAGCCGCCTTCGATCACCCGCCATTGCGGGCGATTGCTGACGGACAGCAGGCCATGATTCTTGAAAAACCTGACAAAAAACTGCAGCGGGAAACCGAGCATGTCGGCCATGGACATCGACCAGATCGCCGCACCCATCGGCACGATGTAATGGAGGATGAAGCGTTCGCCATAGCGGCCGTTTTTCAGATACTCGTCCAGCGTGGTGTCGGCGGCAATCCGACCCTCGGCGAGGTCGCGCTGCGCTTCTTTGTTGAAGCGCAGAATGTCGCGCAACATGCCCCAAAACCCTGGTGACAACAGGTTGCGGCGTTGAGCAAACAGGCTGTTGAGAGTGTTGCCGTTGTACTCAAGCCCGGTGTCCGGGTCCATCACCGAAAAGCTCATTTGCGTCGGTTTGAACGCGACGCCGATCTGGCCCAGCAGGCGAATGAAATTCGGGTAGGTCCAGTCGTTGAACACAATGAAACCGGTGTCCACGGCGTAGCGCTGATCATCGACGGTCACGTCCACGGTGTGCGTGTGACCGCCGATCCAGTCGCTGGCCTCGAACAGGGTGATCTCATGCCTGCGATTGAGCAGGTAGGCGCTGGTCAGCCCCGAGATCCCGCTGCCGATAATGGCGATGTTCACGGCACATCCTTGATCGGTGGACTGCTGCGCACCATGCGTTTGCCGATTGCCAGTTTCACGCATGCGGGCATTTTCGACAGGGGCCAGAGCGCAGCCATGAACAGTCCCGGAAAGGCGATCTCCAGTGGACGGTGCTTGAGCTTGGCGAAGATGTGCCGTGCGGCTTTGGCCACTGGCCAACTGAGCGGCATCGGGAAATCGTTTTTCGCCGTCAGCGGGGTCTCTACAAACCCCGGGCTGACCACCGTGACTTCGATGCCTTCCGGCGCAAGGTCAATGCGCAGGGATTCGAACAGGTAGCGCAGCCCGGCCTTCGACGCGCCATAGGCTTCGGCCCGAGGCAACGGCAAATAGGTTACTGAACTGGCGACGCCCACCAGATGCGGCGCAGTGCCCTTGCGTAACAGCGGCAAAGCGGCCTCGATGCAATAGGCGCTCGCGAGCAGATTGGTGCGCACCACGTGCTCGACGATCGACGCATCAAACTGCTGAACGTCGACGTATTCGCAGGTGCCGGCGTTGAGGATGACCGTGTCCAGAGAGCCCCATTCATGAGCGATTTGTTCGCCGATTTCGCGCACCGTCTGACTGTCGGTCAGATCGCCAGGCACCACCAGCACTTGCCCGGGATAACGCAGGGACAAGACTTTCAGTACCGCTATGGAGCGCGAACTCACGGCCAGGTGAGCGCCGGTTTTCAGAATTTCTTCGGCCAGCGAGGCGCCAATGCCACTGCTGGCGCCCGTCAGCCAGTATCGCCGTGGAGGTGTAAGGCTCATCCCATTCTCCTTTTCAGCCACGAAATCGCCCGACCCAATACGGGTAAGTGCTCATAAAGCAGTGCCCCGGCATCGAAGTAATCCCGGTGGCGATAAACCTTGTCGCGCCAGAGCAGGTGCGAGCAGCCGTCAACGTGAATCAACTGGCCGCCGCTCAGGCGTGGATGGCGGTAACTCATGACCCAGCGCAGATACCCTTCGCCTTCACCGGTCTGATCGAAGCCGCGAAAATCGAAACGCAGTTCGGTGACGTTGGCGTAGAGCTCGGCGAAGTAGCTGCGCAACTGTCCGAGCCCTTGCACGTCGTGCAGCGGATCGGTGAAGTGCACGTCATCGGCATAGAGCTCACCGAGGCGTTGTAAATTGTCTTTGTCCAACTGCGCGAACTGCCGGGCAAAATGCTCCAGGAAATCACTCATGAGCGCCTCCGGCATGTTGTCGCGAGGGCAGGTTCTTGAATGCAGCCAGTGCACGTTCGCGGGATTTACTTAGATTGACGATTGGCGATGGATAATCCGCAACACCGAACAAGCCTTCGAGGTTCGCCGGGTTGTGCACTTCTTTCTTGTTCAGCCCGGCCAGTTCCGGCAACCAGTGCTTGATGAACACGCCTTCGGCGTCGAATTTCTCCGACTGGCTCAGCGGATTGAAAATACGGAAGTAAGGTGCCGAGTCAGTGCCCGTGGACGCACTCCACTGCCAGCCACCGTTGTTCGCCGCCAGGTCACCGTCGATCAAGTGGCGCATGAAGAACCGCTCACCTTCGCGCCAGTCGATCAGCAGGTTCTTGGTCAGGAACATCGCCACCACCATGCGCAAGCGGTTGTGCATCCAGCCGGTCTCGAGCAATTGGCGCATGGCCGCGTCGATGATTGGCAGGCCGGTACGGGCTTGCTGCCAGGCCAGCAGTTCTTCCGGAGCGTCGCGCCAGGCCAGGGCTTCGGTTTCCGGGCGGAAGGCACGGTGACGCGAGACCCGTGGGTAACCCACCAGAATGTGTTTGTAGAACTCGCGCCACAGCAGCTCGTTGATCCAGGTGACCGCGCCCACCTTGCCGCTTTCGAACTCGCCTTGATTGCTTTGCAGGGCAGCGTGCAAGCACTGACGAGGGGAAATCACCCCGGCGGCGAGATAGGCCGAAAGCTGGCTGGTGCCGGGTTTGGCCGGGAAATCGCGCTCGTTCTTGTAGTAGTCGATTTGCGCGTCGGCGAAGGTGTCGAGGCGGCGGCGGGCTTCGGCTTCACCGGCTGGCCAGAGCTTGCGCAAGCTGTCGCTGGGCGTTTCGAACCCTTCAACGCTCGACGGGATCGTGTCGCTGCTGATGTCCAAGGGCGCCTGGGCCATGGGGGCGATTACCTGACCTGGCAGTGATCGGTGCAGGCGTTCGTAACAGACCTTGCGGAATTGGCTGAAGACCTGGAAGTAAGTGCCAGTCTTGGTCAGCACGGTGCCGGGTTTAAACAGCAACTGATCGAGGTAACTGAAGAAGTCGATGCCGTTGGTCTTCAACGTTTCGGCTACCGCCGCATCACGACGGCTTTCATGAACCCCGTATTCCTCGTTGACGTGCACCGCCTCAACGTTCAATTGCTGACACAGTTCGAGCAGAACCTTCGGCGCTTCATCCCAGCGAGGCGCCTGGCGGACCAGCAGCGCAATGTTCAATTCGCCCAGCGCGCGGCTCAGATCACGCAGGTTGCGCAGCCAGAAATCCACTTTGCACGGTGCGTCATCGTGGTCCAGCCATTGCTGCGGGCTCAACAGGTACACCGCCACCGTCGGGCCGCGCGCTGCGGCAGCCGAGAGGGCGGTGTTGTCGTGTAGGCGCAAGTCGCTGCGCAGCCAGATCAATTGCATGGCGGTATCCATTAAATCAGCCCACGCTTGACCAGTTCCTGGTGAGCCGATAACGGGTCTTCGGCCAGGAACAAATCAGCGATCTCAGTCGTTTTTGCGGACAACTCGGCGTGGTGAATGCATACCGTTGGTCCGGCGATTATTTTTGGGCAACTGGCGCCGCTCAAAAGTTTCGGCAACTGCGAAAGATTCATGGCTTTGCTGGAATACAGCAGTACGCCGCGGGCTTGCAGGTGATCGACCGCCAGTGCGAGCTCGCCCACCGGCAGCGGCCAGTCGAAGACTTCCACCGGGCAATCGGCGCTGCTGATCAGCCACGCGGTCAGCCACAGATGAGGTTCCAGTGGCAGGTCTGACTGATTGATCAACAGCAGCGGGGCGGTGCGTAACTGACGATTGTTATGGTAGATGCGTGCGCCGAATTTGCTGCGCAGCCAGGAAAAGAAAAATACCCGCTCCATCTGCGCGCCGAACTGGCCTTGCCAGCGTTGCTCCAGTTCCGCCAGCAACGGCAGCAGCAGTTGTTCGCACAAAGTGCGTGGCGGATACAGCGCCATGGCTTGATTGACGGTGTCATCAAGCGTGCGTTCGTTCAGTTGGGTTACCGCTTGCAGCAACGTCTGGCCCAGCACCTGCCAATCGTTTTCGATGGCTTCGGTAAAGGCTTGCGGCGTGTCGAGCAGTTGCTTGACCTGGCTGACGGCCACGCCGCGATTGAGCCAGGTGAGGATCGTCAAAATCCGTTGCACGTGTTCTGCAGAAAACAGGCGATGCCCCTTGGGCGTGCGCTGGGGCACGATCAACCCATAACGTCGTTCCCAGGCGCGCAAGGTCACGGCGTTCACGCCGGTCTGGCGCGCCACTTCGCGAATCGGCAACCAGCCTTCGTCGAGGGCTTTCTTGAAGTCATCGCCAAGGTCTTCCCGGGCGCTGGTGTCGAGTGGGCTCTTCATTAGATTGCGTTTCGCAGGCTGAGGTTTTCCGGGTGCGGCTGAAGGTAAACCTGTTGCGCAATATACGGATCCGGGTGTTGGCGGAAGAAATGTTTGAGCAGCGTCAATGGCACCACCAGCGGCACGACGCCAAGCCGGTATTGGGCGATGACGTGCTGCATTTCCTGCTTGTCTTCAGGGCTGATGACCTGTTTGAGGTAACCACTGATGTGTTGCAGCACATTGGTGTGGGTGCGGCGCGTGGCGCATTTTTTCAATGCCGACATCAACTCGCTGAAATAGCGCGGGCCAATGTCCGCAGGATCGGTCTGACCCATGTTGCCCAGCAGGTTACCCAGGGTTTTGTATTGCACCGGGTTGTGGGCCATCAGCAGGTATTTGTAGCGCGAGTGGAAGTCCGTGAGGCCGCGCCGGGTCAGGCCTTCTTGCAGCAACTGCTGCCAGGCGCTGTAGGCGAACACGCGGGTAAGGAAGTTTTCGCGCAGCACCGGGTCGTTGAGACGGCCATCTTCTTCCACCGGCAAGTCCGGGTGCTGGGCACAGAAGGCCTGGGCGTAGATGCCGCGACCACCACCGTCCACCGGCGACCCGTTGGCGTGGTAGACCTTGACCCGATCGAGACCGCAGGAAGGCGATTTCTGCATGAAGATGTAGCCGCAGATGTCGTCCAGTTCCGCGGCCATTTTCTGACCGTACTCGGCGAGCGGACGGGTGACGTTGATCTCGGGGTGGACGGTGCCGACGGCTTCGGGACGTTCGGGATCGCCGATCAGGCGGATCGGTTCGCGAGGAATGCCCAGGCCAATGGCGACTTCCGGACACACCTGGACGAAATCGAAATAGTCAGTGAGGGTTCGGCTGCACAACCGTGATTCCTTGTGCCCGCCGTTAAAACGCACCTCGGCCCCCATCAAGCAGGCGCTGATGGCGATTTTCGGTTGGGTCGCTGGCTGTACGGACATCGGAGCACCTCGAATCCAGACTTGTACAGAGTGGGAACTCTGTACAACTTTGTCTTCATCATAGATTCAAAGGTGTACAAGTCAAATTATTTGTATAAGTATTTTAGAGAGGGGTGCAATGCTCATGTGGGAGCGGGCTTGCTCGCGAATGCGGTGTATCAGAAGAGACATGGGAGGCTGGCACACCGCATTCGCGAGCAAGCCCGCTCCCACACTGGATCTACTTCCAGCCCAGGATCCAGCCGTCGCTATCTTTCAAAGTCTGCCATGCGAGACGCTCACAGCGCTGGGTCAGCACCGCCTGCAACTCAATGTCCAGCACCATACCTTCCTCATCGCGGAACAGCGCGGTCACCAGAAAATGTTTTTCGCGGTTTTGCGGGTGGGCTGCTGTCCATTTCGACAGCAGCAATTTACTCGGATTAATGCGATTCACTGCAAGTGCTCATGCAACCGCCGCGCCGCTTCCTGACCACTGAGCCAAGCGCCTTCTACACGCCCGGACAAGCACCAGTCGCCACACACATACAGGCCCAGATCGGCATCGGCCAGGGCGCCCCATTCGTGACTGCTGGCGGGACGCGCGTAGAGCCAGCGGTGCGCCAGGCTGAAGGTCGGAGCGGGCATGGCGCTGTGCAGCAGCTCGGCAAATGCGCCATGCAGTTGCTCGATCACCGCTTCCTTGGGCAGGTCGATATGTTGCCGGCTCCAGGCGCTGGTCGCATGCAGCACCCAGGTGTCGAGGGTGTTGTCGCGTCCGGGTTTGCTGCGGTTGCGCGCGAGCCAGTCGAGCGGGCTGTCCTGCACGAAGCAACCTTCCATGGGCGTATCCAGCGGTGTATCGAACGCCAGCGCTACGGCCCAGGTCGGCTCCATTTTTACCCCGGCGGCGGCCCCGGCGAGTTTCGGCGCGGAGGCCAGCAGTGCAGTGGCTTGAGGCGCCGGTGTGGCGATCACCACATGACTGAACGGACCATGGGTGAAGCCTTCGGCGTCTTGCAGATGCCAGTGTTCTTCACCGCGATACACCTCGGTGATCCGGCAGGCGAAATGCACTTCCAGATCGCCGAGCAGGCCGCGCGTGATGGCGCTCATGCGGGGCGTGCCGACCCAGCGCGTCTGTTCGTCCGGCGACAGATTGAGCTGGCCGCCGTGAAAGGTGTAGAGCTGCGGCGCCCATTCGGCGACCCATCCGTTGGATTGCCAACGCTGGACCTCGGTGACGAAGCGCCGGTCGCGGGCAGTGAAATACTGGGCGCCCATGTCCAGAGCTCCCGCATCACTGCGCTTGCTCGACATGCGTCCGCCACTGCCGCGGCTTTTATCGAAAAGTTGAACGACATGCCCTGTATCTGTCAGGGCTTGCGCGGCGGAGAGCCCGGCGATGCCGGTGCCGATGATTGCGATAGGTACAGTCATAGGGGCCTCGTTTACCTTTCTGTACAGACTACGCCGTGGTTTAAACCTGTACAATATTGTTTTTCGGTATAACTTTTAGCGTTCTCGATCTGACAGCTTGGCCTATTGTTAAACACAGACACTGCCCGATATCAAAGATCCCTGCTTATAAAAATAGACTAGTGATCAGGGTAAAACGCCACGCGAGGAAGAAGTCATGCACATATTGCTGACCGGCGGTACTGGTTTGATAGGACGTCAACTCTGCCGACACTGGTTGAGCCAGGGACATCGCCTGACCGTCTTGAGCCGCACGCCCGAAAAAGTCGCAAAAATCTGCGGCGCCCAGGTTCGCGGCGTCGCGTTGTTCGAAGACCTCGGGCAAGAACCGGTAGACGCGATTATCAACCTGGCGGGCGCACCCATTGCCGACCGGCCATGGACGTCCCGGCGCAAAGCCTTGCTCTGGAGCAGTCGCATCACCCTGACCGAAACCTTGCTGGCCTGGCTCGAGACCCGCGAGCAGAAACCGCAGGTATTGATCTCGGGTTCCGCCATTGGCTGGTATGGCGACAGTGGTGAGCGGGAGTTGACGGAAGCCTCTCCGCCGTCCATCGATGATTTCGCCAGTCAGTTATGCATTGCCTGGGAAGAAACCGCTCAGCGCGCCGAGGCCTTGGGTATTCGAGTGGTGCTGATTCGAACCGGTTTGGTGTTGTCCGCCGAGGGCGGCTTTTTGTCGCGGCTGTTGCTGCCGTTCAAACTGGGACTGGGCGGGCCTCTGGGCAGTGGTCGGCAGTGGATGCCGTGGATTCATATCAACGATCAAATCGCCTTGATTGATTTTCTTCTGCATCGCAACGACGCCAGCGGTCCCTATAATGCCTGCGCGCCTAAACCGGTGCGCAACAGCGAGTTCGCCAAGACGTTGGGCAGCGTGCTGCACCGCCCGGCGTTCATGCCGATGCCAGCCCTGGCCCTGAAAGTGTGCCTGGGCGAGTTGTCCCTGCTGTTGCTGGGTGGTCAGAAGGCCGTACCGGCGCGCTTGCTGGAAGCGGGTTTCACTTTCCAGTTCACTGATTTGCGCGCGGCCCTGGACGACCTGTCCAGCCGCCTTTGAAATAGGACGTTGAATGACCGATCACGCATTGCTTCTGGTTAACCTGGGTTCACCTGCCTCCACCTCGGTGGCGGATGTGCGCAGCTACCTCAATCAATTTCTGATGGACCCGTACGTGATCGACCTGCCATGGCCGGTGCGACGCTTGCTGGTGTCGCTGATCCTGATCAAGCGTCCAGAGCAATCGGCCCACGCCTACGCGTCAATCTGGTGGAAGGAGGGCTCACCGCTGGTGGTGCTCAGCCGTCGTCTGCAACAGGCAATGACTGCCCAATGGACCCACGGGCCGGTTGAGTTGGCAATGCGTTACGGCGAGCCGTCGATTGAGTCGAAACTGGTTGAGCTGGCGGCCCAGGGCCACAAAAGAATCACCCTCGCGCCGCTTTATCCACAGTTCGCCGACAGCACCGTGACCACCGTGATCGAGGAAGCCAAGCGGGTAGTGCGCGAGAAGCAGCTCGATGTGCAGTTCTCGATTCTCCAGCCGTTCTACGATCAGCCGGAATACCTTGATGCGTTGGTGGCCAGCGCCAAGCCTTATTTGCAGCAGGATTACGATCACCTGCTGCTGAGTTTCCACGGTTTGCCGGAGCGGCATCTGACCAAGATCGACCCTACCGGTCACCATTGCTTCAAAGGCGATAATTGCTGCCTGAACGCTTCGCCAGAAGTATTGGCGACCTGTTACCGAGCCCAATGCCTGCGCACTGCCTCCGAGTTTGCTAAACGGCTGGACCTGCCGGACGGCACATGGTCGGTGTCGTTTCAGTCGCGCCTGGGCCGGGCGAAATGGATCGAACCCTACACTGAGGCGCGCCTGGATGAATTGGCGGGGATGGGCGTGAAGAAAGTCCTGGTCATGTGCCCGGCGTTCGTGGCCGATTGCATCGAGACGCTTGAGGAAATCGGCGATCGCGGCAAGGAATTGTTCCGCGAGGCGGGGGGAGAGGAATTGGTGTTGGTGCCGTGCCTCAACGATGATCCGCAGTGGGCGCGGGCGTTGAGTGCCTTGTGTGAACGAGCGCCGCTGGCGTTGTAAAACTGTGGCGAGGGGGCTTGCCCCCGTTGGGTCGCGAAGCGGCCCCAAAATTCTCGCAGTGGATGAAGATTTTGTGAGTGCTGCGCACTCAAACGGGGGCAAGCCCCCTCGCCACAGGGATTGAGTCGTCTGTTACAGCAGCGGCTCATCCGCCTTCTTGTGCTTCCAGCTGTCATTGCCCGGCAGCAGCAGATTCAGCCCGATCGCCACCACCGCGCACAACGCGATGCCTTTGAGGCCGAAGTCGTCGGGGCCGGTGCCAGTGCCGACCAGCACACCGCCAATCCCGAACACCAGCGTCACCGACACAATCACCAGATTGCGCGCTTCACCCAGGTCGATCTTGTGGCGAATCAGCGTGTTCATCCCTACCGCGGCAATCGATCCAAACAACAGGCACAGAATCCCGCCCATCACCGGCACCGGAATGCTTTGCAGCAACGCGCCGAACTTGCCGACGAACGCCAGGCTGATGGCAAAGATCGCCGCCCAGGTCATGATTTTCGGGTTGTAGTTCTTGGTCAGCATCACCGCGCCCGTCACTTCGGCGTAGGTGGTGTTGGGCGGGCCGCCGAACAGACCGGCCGCAGTGGTGGCAATGCCATCGCCGAGCAGGGTGCGGTGCAGGCCGGGCTTCTTCAGGTAGTCGCGACCGGTCACGCTGCCGACGGCAATCACCCCGCCGATATGCTCGATGGCCGGCGCCAGCGCTACCGGAACGATGAACAGAATCGCCTGCCAGTTGAACTCCGGCGCGGTGAATTGCGGAATCGCAAACCACGGTGCGGCGGCAATCTTCGCGGTATCAACGACGCCGAAATAGAACGCCATGGCAAACCCGACCAGCACGCCGGAAATGATTGGCACCAGGCGGAAGATGCCTTTACCGAACACCGCGACGATCAGGGTGGTGAGCAGCGCCGGCATCGAGATCAGCATGGCGGTCTGGTAATGAATCAGCTCGGTGCCGTCGCCAGCCTTGCCCATCGCCATGTTGGCGGCAATCGGCGCCATGGCCAGGCCGATGGAGATGATCACCGGACCAATCACCACCGGTGGCAGTAGACGGTCGATGAACCCAGTACCTTTGATCTTCACGGCAAGGCCGAGGAAGGTGTAGACGAAACCCGCCGCCATCACGCCGCCCATGGTCGCCGCGAGGCCGAACTGGCCCTTGGCGAGAATGATCGGGGTGATGAAGGCAAAGCTCGACGCGAGGAACACCGGCACCTGACGCCCGGTGACGATCTGGAACAGGATCGTTCCCAGACCTGCGGTAAACAGCGCCACGTTCGGGTCGAGGCCGGTAATCAGCGGCATCAACACCAGGGCGCCGAAGGCCACGAACAGCATCTGTGCGCCAGACAGTACCGTGCGCCAGAGCGGATCGTTGAACTCTTGCTGCATGCTCAAGCGTCCTTCTGCTTGGTACCGAAGATCTTGTCACCGGCATCGCCCAGGCCTGGGATGATGTAACCGTGTTCGTTGAGTTTTTCGTCAATGGAGGCGGTGTAGATCATCACGTCCGGGTGCGCTTTGCCTACAGCGGCAATGCCTTCCGGCGCGGCAACCAGCACCATGGCGCGGATATCGCGGCAACCGGCCTTTTTCAGCAGGTCGATGGTCGCGACCATGGAGCTGCCGGTGGCGAGCATCGGGTCGATGATCATTGCCAGGCGCTCGTTGATTTCCGGAACCAGTTTTTCCAGGTAGGTGTGAGCCTGCAGGGTTTGTTCGTTGCGGGCCACGCCGACGGCGCTGACTTTGGCGCCCGGGATCAGGCTCAGCACGCCTTCGAGCATGCCGATACCGGCGCGCAGGATCGGCACCACGGTGATCTTCTTGCCGGCGATTTTCTCCACCGACACGGTGCCGCACCAGCCTTCGATGTCGTAGGTTTCCAGCGGCAGGTCTTTGGTGGCTTCATAGGTCAGCAACGCACCGACTTCCTGAGCGAGCTCACGGAAATTCTTCGTGCTGATGTCGGCGCGGCGCATAAGGCCGAGTTTGTGACGGATCAGCGGATGGCGGATCTCGAGGATGGGCATGGGAAAGGCTCCGGCGGCGGGCAAAAAAACCGGCCTAGATTAATCTATCCGAGGGTGTTGTCCTATAGACATAGAGTACGTTAGTCCACAAACGCTTGATCTGGCCGTGCGGGATGCGTACCTTTGCCCGCTTTTCCCGAATCCTGCCACCCCCTGGAGAGCGCCATGTCCGCTGATCTCGAGCATATCCGTCAAATCATGCGAGAGGCTGACTGCCTGTACACCGAAGCTGAAGTCGAGGCGGCCATCGCCCGCGTCGGTGCACACATCAACGAACAACTGGCTGACACTAACCCGGTGGTGTTCTGCGTGATGAACGGCGGTCTGATTTTCGCCGGCAAGCTGCTCACCCATCTGCAATTCCCGCTGGAAGCGTCCTACCTGCACGCCACCCGTTATCGCAACGAAACCAGCGGCGGCGACCTGTTCTGGAAAGCCAAGCCGGAAGTCTCGTTCATCGACCGTGACGTGCTGATCATCGACGACATCCTCGACGAAGGTCACACCCTGGGCGCGATCATCGACTTCTGCAAACACGCCGGCGCGCGCAAAGTGCACACCGCCGTGCTGATCGACAAGGACCACGACCGCAAGGCTCGCCCGGACCTGAAAGCCGATTTCGTCGGCCTGCCATGTATCGACCGTTACATCTTCGGTTACGGCATGGACTACAAAGGCTACTGGCGTAACGCCAACGGGATTTTTGCTGTTAAAGGAATGTAAGAACATGACCGTGCCCAGCTTTCTTGATCAAACCCTGTTCACCGAATTGGCCGAGAAAGCGGCGGCGAATCCTCGCGGGCGTCAGCATCACAACTTCCATCAGATGGAAGAGGCTTGCCATCGCATGGCGGTGGGCTTGCAGCCGAACACGTATATCCCGCCTCACCGACACTTGGGCGACAACAAGGCCGAAACCTTGTTGGTCCTCAAAGGGCAGCTCGGTTTGCTGATCTTTGATGAGTCTGGCGTGGTCGTGAAGAAGCAAGTCCTCGTCGCCGGTGGTGATTGTGTCGGCGTGGACCTGCCAACAGGTGTGTTCCATGGCTTGGTCGTGCTGGAAGCCGACAGCGTGATGTTCGAGTGCAAAGCCGGGCCTTATCGCCCGGTCGGTGAGGGTGAGCTTGCTCCGTGGGCGCCACGTGAAGGCGAGCCGGGTGTGGCCGAGTATCAGGCGTGGATGCGCGCGCAGTTTGATTGAGCCGTGCGCTCAATTTTCCCCGGCCAGCCAGCGTTCGCTTTTGCGACGAGCCTGTTCCAGGTTGTTCACGTAGGCCAACTGACGCTGTTCCCGATGGATGCCCGCGCGCCTGAGCTTCAGGCGCACCCTTGGAGCGGTCGCCACCAGAATCAGGCCGATGCCGTCCGTGCGGTAATCCCTCAGGATATTGTCGAAGGCCGCCAGCGCCGTCATGTCCAGCATCGGCACGGCGCTCATCTCGACGATCACCACTTTGACCTCCGGACTGAATTTGCGTAGCACTCCCAAGGCTTTTTCAGCTGCGCCGAAGAACAGCGGCCCGCGTATCGCATAGCAACGAACATGTTCCGGCATGTCCTGCAAGGCTTGATGGAAGGCGCGGGGTAGTTCAGCGGTGTCGGTGAGATCGCTCATGCGTTTGATAAACAACCCGGCGGCCAGCAGCAGGCCGACGGCGACGGCCATCACCATGTCGAACAATACCGTCAGGCTCAGGCAGGTCAGCAAGACCAGCACATCGCTGCGAGGTGCGATGCGCAAGGTATGCAGCACGTGCCGGGCCTCGCTCATGTTCCACGCCACCATGATCAGCAATGCTGCCAGTGCAGCCATCGGCAAGTAGCTGAAAAGCGGTGCGAGGACGAGTATTGCCATCAGCACCACTGCGCTATGAATAATGGCGGCCAGTGGCGAAAAGGCTCCGCTGCGCACGTTGGTGGCACTTCGGGCAATGGCCGCCGTGGCGGTAATGCCGCCGAACAACGGTGCGATCAGGTTGCCCAGGCCCTGGCCCAGCAGTTCTGCGTTGGGATCGTGTTTGCTGCCGGTCATGCCATCCGCCACCACCGCACACAACAAGGATTCGATGGCGCCGAGCATGGCGATGGCGAACGCCGGCGCCATTAATTGACGGATCAAGTCATACGACAGGTGCAGAGGTTGGCCGTCGGGACCGGGCAGATTCCACGGCCAATCAAAGCTTGGCAGGAACGGCGGAATACCGGGATGGCTGACGCCCTCGACCATGTAGCTGAAACGCTCACCCAATGTCGCCACCGCCAGCCCACCGTGCTCCAGCGCCAACCCCAGGAACGCGCCGATGGTAAGCGCTACCAGATGCCCCGGAATCCTCGGCACCCACCGTGGCCAGACAATCAGAACGGCCAGGCAGGTGAGGCCGATGATCCCGTCCCCTAGCCGGGCGCTGGGCAACGCCAGAATCAAAACGCCCAGCTGTTCGATGTAGTGTTCTGCCTGGCCGGCGGTGTTCAGGCCCAGCAAATCCTTCAATTGCAGGGTGGCTATGACAATGCCGATCCCGGCGGTAAAGCCCAGGGTGACCGGGTACGGAATGTACTGAATCAACCGCCCGGCTCGAATCAGCCCCAGGGCAATGAGGATGACGCCGGCAAGCATGGTGCAAAGCAGCAGGCCGCCCAGGCCATATTGTTGGGTGATGGGCAGCAGAATGACTACGAACGCGGCGGTCGGCCCACTGACATTGAAACGCGAACCGCCTGTCAGGGCGATCAGGGGCGCGGCGATCAGTACCGTATACAACCCTTGCTGGGGCGGTACACCTACGGCAATCGCCAGTGCCATGGCCAACGGGATGGCGATAATCCCTACCGTTACCCCGGCACTGATGTCGCCGCGTAAGCGCCTGAGGGTGTAGCCGGCGCGCCAGGTCTGACGCCAGGCCGCGAACAACGGGGGGACGGAGAACGTCATGAGCACTCCCTAGAAGACGATGCACTGTTGAACGACGGCTGAAAGCTCGTCCAGCATCGCCAGCCTCGTACTGCGAAGTATTGACCTATATCGCCAATTCGCGCGGTTGATCCTCATGCTAGAGTGCTTGGCCTCGCCTTCGGAGCCCGTCATGAGCCTTTTGATCCGCAGCTGCGCCGCCCTGTTGCTGACCCTAAGCCTGCCTCTGGCGGCTGCCCCGGCACCGATGCACGCGCAGTTTCTGCCGCCGGATGACCTGACCCTGCGTGACGCTGAACCTGAACAGCAGCAACTGTTACAGGTCACCGAGTATTCGGTGGTGGTCGGCAGCCAGCGTCAGTCCAATCAGCAGCCGATTCCTGTTACTTCCCCCTTGCTGATCCGCCTCAAGGGCAAGTCCTTGAACAAGGGAGCGACCATCAATCAGGTGCTGGTCAATTTCGACGGCGAAAGTAAAAGCCTGAAAAAGCCGATCTACGACGAAAAAAGCAAAACCCTGACGCTGTTTTACCCGATGGCGCAGTACCGGGTGGTGATCGATTTGTTGCGTAATGACACGGTGTATTGCCAGTTCCTCAGCTACGCCAACGGCCATGTCTGGGCAGATCTGCACACCGGGGCTGTTCGTCCGCGTTGAGCCTTTTGCCCGGGCAGGGGTAAACTGCCCGCCCCGTGAAATGTCTGCGAGCTGGAGTCGGCAATGCGTAAAGATAAGAAACAAGTGATTGGTGACGAGATCGGCGATGAGCAGATCAAGTTGTTTCTCGATTTCGAACCGGTCGACGCCACTTCGCCGTCCCTGCACAAACTGATCAAGGCCTACCGTGGCCTGCGCATCGATGACTTCGAGCGTTTTCTGACGTTCTTCGTCGAAGCTGGCCTGGACCTGGATGGCAAGGATGAGCAGGGCAATGACTTCGTTGCCCTGCTCAAGGACCAGCGCAATGCGGCCGAGTACATCGAGTTGATCGCCAAGGCGCGCGGCTGATCCCGGATACACCGGAATCTGTGGCGAGGGAGCTTGCTCCCGCTTGAGTGCGCAGCGCTCACAAAATATATGCCGTTCGCAGAGCTTTGGGGCCGCTTCGCAGCCCAGCGGGAGCAAGCTCCCTCGCCACAAAGATAATTTCAGCGCCCTAAAAAAAACGCCCCGCTCTCACTGAGAACGGGGCGTTTTTTATGCGGCCGAATCAAGCGTAGCTTTCGGTCTCGTTACTGGCTTCAACCAGTTCCAGTGCGACGTTGTTGTGCGTATTGATCTTGCGATACAGCGCAGCGTCGGTTTCCAGAACCTTTTCCCGGGCCGGGAAGATTTCCGCCAATTTGGCAGCCCATTCACCGGAAGCCTTGTTCGGGAAGCATTTTTCGATCAGCTCAAGCATGATCGAAACTGTCACCGAAGCGCCTGGGGAGGCGCCAAGCAGGGCGGCAAGGGAACCGTCCTTGGCCGCGACCAGTTCGGTACCGAACTGCAGAACGCCGCCCTTTTTCGGGTCTTTCTTGATGATTTGCACCCGTTGGCCGGCCACTTCCAGGCGCCAGTCTTCGGCTTTCGCTTCAGGGTAGAAGCGACGCAGGGATTCCAGGCGCTGCTCCATCGACTGCATCACTTCGCTGACCAGGTACTTGGTCAGGTCCATGTTGTTTTTCGCCACGGCCAGCATCGGGCCGATGTTGCCGGCGCGAACCGACATCGGCAGGTCCATGAACGAGCCATGCTTGAGGAACTTGGTGGTGAAACCGGCGTAAGGTCCGAACAGCAGGGACTTCTTGCCATCGACTACGCGGGTGTCCAGGTGCGGCACCGACATCGGTGGCGAACCCACTGCAGCCTGGCTGTAGACCTTGGCCTGGTGATGCTTGACCACTTCCGGATTATCGCAACGCAGCCACTGGCCACTGATCGGGAAGCCGCCGAAGCCTTTGCTTTCTTCGATGCCCGAGGCCTGCAACAACGGCAGTGCCGCGCCGCCCGCGCCGAGGAAGACGAACCTGGCGTCGACTTCACGGGTGTTGCCGCTGTTGACGTCCTTGATGCTGACGGTCCAGCCACTGCCGTTGCGCTTGAGGCCAGTCACGCGCTTGCAGTACTTGACCTGGGCATCGGGTGCGCTGGTCAGGTGCTTGAGCAGTTGATTGGTCAGGGCGCCGAAGTTGACGTCGGTGCCGTTCATCACGCGGGTGGCCGCGACGACTTCATCGGCTGGCCGGCCCGGCATCATCAATGGCATCCACTCGGACATGGTGGTCTTGTCTTCGGTGTATTCCATGTCCGAGAAGGCGTGGTGCTTGCTCAGGGTCTTGAAGCGTTCCTTGAGGAAGGAAACGCCGTCATTGCCCTGCACGAAGCTCAGGTGCGGCACCGGGCTGATGAACGTCTTGCACGAGCCGAACGTGCCTTTCTTGGTCAGGTAGGACCAGAACTGCTTCGACACCTCAAACTGAGTGTTGATGTGCACGGCTTTCTTGATGTCGACGCTACCATCGGCGGCCTGTGGCGTGTAATTAAGCTCACACAGCCCGGCGTGACCGGTACCGGCGTTGTTCCACGGGTTCGAACTCTCCGCGGCACCGGAATCCATCAGCTCGACGACTTCCAGCTTGATCGCGGGGTCGAGTTCTTTGAGCAGTACGGCAAGGGTGGCACTCATGATGCCGGCCCCAACCAGTACTACGTCGACTGCTTCGTTATGCGCCATTTAACGCGTCTCCAAAATCTGCAGCACCAAATTGTCGGCATGGCGGCCAGGTGTTCAGGGGCGTGTCAGTGATGCCCCAGGTAACCATGGCCAGTGTCGCCATGTCCGAATCTTCGCAATTTTTCGCAACTTCGACGGATGCATGCGGCCGGGCCTAAAGAGTTACATGAACTCATCTCGGCGCGCGGCTGGCAATTCGACTTATGGTCGAGACATCCGTTTGTGCAACCAAATCCGTAGCGGACAGGCTTCAGGCTCCGGTGTTCGAGGAGTACTCGGTCCTGTGTCGTTGGGCTGTTTCAGACGCTAATGGTGCATGTTCAGACGCAAAACTATTCATTTGCTCGCCACACTCTTGTGAAGTTGTGAAAACCCGTTTTTTTCACGCTCTTTTGAAGACGTGAACCTCAAAAAAGGGCTGTCCCAGCCTGGCACCGTGCCCGGATGGATTGCCGTCATGGGGTACATGACAGGCAAAACGGGCAAACAGCTCAGTAACCGAGCGTAATGACAGCTCTGCAGATTCGCGAAAAGTGGGGTTTTTGCTCAAGGAACAGCAAGCGCGCCAGCTTCACTCGATCTGTGTGGGCGGCTCTCTGTGGGCGGTGCGGGGTGCCAATACCGAAGCATTGACGATGCTGCGAGGCCCGATCAGGAGACGTCCTTATAATCGGGGGGAGATTGTATCTAAGAAACGCAGGGAAATGGACGTGTTTAATGACTTTTATTAGGCGTCTGGTCAGGTGGTCAACAGATGTTGCACCCGTGCACGTGGCCGACGCTGGCTGACACGGGCGCTAGGCGGCAGCGGATGGTGCAGCCAGTTGAGGCGGATTTCTTCGATTTCGACCCAGCCATCGCCCATCGGCTGGAGGCTGCACTGCTTGAACGCCTGGCAGTGACCGTTGCGGTCGAGCAGGGCAAAGCTGCGGTGCAGCGGGCGTGGTGCGAACAGCGAGATGAGATAACGCATGGCGAAGTACCTTGTGGGTGACCTGTAGTGAAGGTTGCCAGCAAGCCGTGACGTGCAAGTGTATGGGCGATGACAGATCTGTGACAGGAACCGGTTTCCCACGGGTTTGTCAGACATTTCAGTATTCACTGTGAGGTGCTAGTTACCCGCAGTGGCCCACCGCTATACTGCGGGCCTGTTTGTGCCTGATTCTGGAGAGAAGAGCATGTTGCAACGCCTGTTGTTCGGTTTGATCACTGTGACCAGTTTGACCCTCGTCGGCTGCGCCCACAGCCCGCAACAACTGAACCCTGAACCCAAGCTGACGACTCAGCTGGCGCCGGTCGGCCGTGGTCAGCCGGTGGTGGTGCGTGTGGTGGACGGTCGTCCGTCGCCGACCCTGGGCACTCGTGGAGGCCTGTACCCTGAGACCAGCGCGATCACCGTGCAGGGCGCGCAGATTCTGCCGAAGTTGCAGGCTCAGGCCGAGGCGGCCGTGCGGTTGCTGGGCTTTACCCCGACGTCGAATGCGCTGAATGCTCCGCAGTTGACGGTGACGCTGGCCGAACTGAAGTATCAGTCGCCCAAAGAAGGCATGTACGTGACCGAGGCGACTATTGGCGCGACGTTCCGCTCTGATGTGCAGAACGCCAACCGTCGCTACAGCGGTCGTTACGGTGCGTCCCTGGATCAGCGTTTCGGTATGGCGCCGAATCAGGAAACCAACACCAAGCTGGTCAGTGATGTATTGAGCGATGCGTTGACGCGTCTGTTCAAGGACCCGACGATTGGTCAGATTCTCAGCGAATAACGTTCGCGAGATGCAAAAAAGCCCGGGTGCCAGCAATGGCCCCGGGCTTTTTCATGGCTGCTGATTTTCGTGAATTCCCCCCGAACAAATGTGGGAGCGAGCAAGCCCGCTCCCACATTGGGTCGGCGGTGTGGCATCGACATTGGTCATACAGTTCAGGCAGCTTGCGAATAAAAATCCAGCACACTCACGCCCGTCAGCAAATCCGTCTCCGGCAAATCCGCATGTTGATGCCCACCCAACGCGCAATAAACCAGCCAGTGCCGGTCCTGAACGTTAAAGGCGAGGCTTCCTACTAGGGTTTGTTGTTCGTCGCTCTGGGCGATGAGGTAGAGGCGGTCCTGGTTTTCGGCGTGCAGCATGACGGTTTCCGTGTCGGTTTCGAGGGCCGCCAGACTGGCCTATTCAGATGACGGCGCCGTGACACAGGGCAGCATTTGGTCAGATGCTTCGTTATTTGTCGGAAAGGCGGGGCAGGTGGGCGGGCTTTCGGTAGAATCCGCGCCGCGATCGTCGGTTCGGCGTTTGCCACACCTGTTCTGCCGAGGTCCGTGATGTCGTTGCATTTGATTTCGCTGTTCACCCACCATCCCGCCAAGTTGATCAACCTGCTTGCGCTGCTGTTGGCGTTCCCGGGCGGTTGGCTGCTGCATGCCACTCGCCGCCGTGAACAACGCGCCATGGCGAGCCTTGTCGCCCAACGCCAGAGCCGCCCGAACAAAGAGCCCACCCTGGATTGGGCGACCTTGCGCATGAACCGGTTCTTCTACCGCTTCGGTTTCGCCTGCCTGGGGCTGGCGCTGCTGGTGTCGTGGATCAGCACACGGTTCTGAATCTCTTGCGCAGACCCCTGTGGTGAGGGAGCTGCTGTGGTGAAGAGACTGCCGTGTTGAGGGGACTCTGTGGCGAGGGGATTTATCCCCGTTCGGCTGCGCAGCAGTCGTAAATCGGCGCCCACGGCCTGTCTGAAAACTGTGATTGCAGGTGTTGGGGCTGCTGCGCAGCCCAACGGGGATAAATCCCCTCGCCACAGGGCGCCGTTGTTGTATCCGGGCAATTACAGCGGTAAACCAGCCTTGACCCGGTACTGATTCCGCACCGGTGTCGCATATTGCAGCACCAGATACGGACGATGCTCCTCGGGACAAGCTTCCAGGCGACGTTGCCATTCTTCCTGTGCCTTGGCCAGTTCGTCCGCCGCAAACACCTCGGCAGCCTTCGGCACTTGCAGTTGCGGATCGGCATCTTTCCACTGGGCGTAGGCCAGGTAGTGCACCGGGAACAACCGGTAGCCGCCGAGAATCTGCCGGTCCATTTCGATCGCCAATTGCTTGGTGTCGTCGAACAGTTCAGTGATCGGCGCGGCGAAGTTCACGTGCACCCGGCCCTTGTAGCCGGTGATGCCCTTGGCGATGCTGACGTCGTCTTCACCCGGCACTTTGGTGTAGCTGCCGGTGGTGGCGCGGATGAACAGCTCGCGGGCCTTGGCCTGGTCGCACGGGTCGTATTCGTAGCTGATCGACACCGGGCTCACGTTCAGCGAGCGGATGACTTCACCGAAAGGTTCGTCCTTGCGGCTCATGTGGAACATTTTCAGGATCGCCGACTCTGTGCGGTCGTCGCCATCCTTGGCCCGGCCTTCGGCCTGGGCGATCCAGATGGAGGCGCAATCGTTGCGGATCGAGTGGTTGATGTAGGCCGACAGCAGCTGATACGCCGCCATCTTCTCGCGACGCCCGGTGATCGATCGGTGCACGATGAAGCTCTTGTTCAGGCGCATCAGATCGCTGACAAATGGCTTTTGCAGCAGGTTGTCACCGATCGCGATGCGCGGGGTCGGCAGGCCGGCGTGGTACACGGCGTAGTTGACGAAGGCCGGGTCCATCACGATGTCGCGGTGGTTGGCGATGAACAGGTAGGCGCTGCCGGACTTGAACTGCTCGACGCCGGTGTACGTTACACCGTCCGTGGCTCGCTCGATGGTGTGGTCGACATACATCTCGACTTTATCCTGCAGCGTGGCCACCGACGTGACGCCGGCGAACTCACGGCGCAGCCGATGAGCTATAAGAGGTTTGAGCGCCCAGCCGAAAGCACCGGCAAAGCGCGGGAAGCGGAAGTGGATGAGGATATCTAGAAACGCCTTGTCGCCGAGCAGTCGGTCCAGCACCGCTGGGACTTCGCTGTCGTCGTAAGGTCGGATGGCATCGAATTCGCCCATCATGCTCTCTTGTTAGAAACGGCTAGGGTAAGTAAAGGTTTTGATCGAAAACCAACGGGGCACGGTCTGAAAAGTTAGCCAGACAAAAATAGCCCTGCAAATAGACCGGCGATTATACGCACAAGTCACCTGGGAGACCGCGATGCTGGAAACTGCGCTGTATGAATGTCCGTATTGTGGTGAGGAGGTTGAGACGGCGGTGGACCTGTCCGGTGGCGATCAGACCTATATCGAGGACTGTCAGGTGTGCTGTCGGCCGATAACGTTTGTGTTGCAGGTGGAAGGAGAGGAATGGCATCTCGAAGTGTTCAGTGAAAACGAGTAAGGGGCGTCTATGCAGCGAATCTACGAGCCGGAAAACCTGATGGAAGGGGAGTTGCTGCAAGGCATGCTGGCCAGCGAGGGCATCGAGGCGCATCTGGCGGGCCGCGATTTGATCGGCGGGGCCGGTGAATTGCCGATTTATGGCCTGCTGGGCTTGTCGGTGGACAACGACCAGGCCGAATACGCCCGGGAGCTGATCACCGCGTACAATGCCGCGCTGCCACTGCCCGGTGATGAACCGGACAGTTTTCCCGGCACGCTGGTCTGTTAGGCTGGCGTTCGTTTTATTGAGAGTCGTGTTGCCCCATGTGTGGACGTTATGCCCTGTTTCGCTGGAACCCCGCCTTCGCGGCCCTGCCTGGCTTCCCCGCCGATCAGCAGGCCCAGTGGAATATTTCCCCCAACGATTCGGTGCTGATGCTGCGTGCCGGTGTCGACGGCCAGCGTGAGTTGGCCCGAGCGCGTTGGGGTTTGACGCCGCCGTGGCTGACTGACCTTTCCCGCACCCCGGCCCATGCCCGGGCCGAAACCGTTGCCGAACAACCGATGTTTCGCCAGGCTTTGCGCGAGCGCCGTTGCCTCCTGCCGGCCAACGGTTTTTACGAATGGCGCGGCACCACCCGCAAGCGGCCGTATTGGCTAACGCCGGGGGAGGGCTCTACTTTATTTTTCGCGGCAATCTGGGAAGCGTATCCGGTGCAGGAGCAGGTGTGGCTGAGCACGGCCGTGATCACCCAACCAGCCGCGAGTCAGCGTCGGCCGTTGATTCTCGACGCGGCGGGGCAAGAGGCCTGGCTCGATCCCGAAACGCCATTGCATGCCTTGCAGGCGTTGCTCGCCAGTGAGCCCGCAGCGTTGCGCGAGCGGGTGCTGGCGAATCTGGTGAATGATCCGAAGTTGAATGGGCCGGAGTGTCTTACCCCCGGCTGATGGGGTGTCTCTGCTGGCCCCATCGCTAGCAGGCTAGCTCCCACATTGGATCTGTGCTGTACACAAATTGTGTGTTCACTGAAGATCAACTGTGGGAGCTAGCCTGCTAGCGATGGGGCCTTTGGATCAAACCTTGAACTGATTGATCAACCGCCGCTGCTGCTCAGCCAGTTTGGTCAGGTCCGCACTCGCAGCACTCGACTCATCCGCCCCGCCCGCCACTTCATTGGCCACTTGCCCGATGTTGATCACGTTACGGTTGATGTCATCGGCCACCGCGCTCTGCTCCTCGGCCGCACTGGCAATCTGCGTGTTCATGTCGTTGATGACCGACACCGCCTGAGTAATCGTCTCCAGCGCCTCGGCCGCTTTTGCCGCATGCTGCACGCTTTCGTCGGTGCGGTTCTGGCTGTCCTCCATGACCCGCACCACATCGCGGGTGCCTTGTTGCAGTTGCTGGATCATGGTCTGGATTTCTTCCGTGGCCTTCTGGGTTTTCTGCGCCAGGTTGCGCACTTCATCGGCCACCACCGCAAAACCACGGCCCTGTTCGCCCGCGCGGGCGGCTTCGATGGCCGCGTTCAAGGCCAGCAGATTGGTTTGTTCGGCGATCCCGCGAATGGCGGTCAGGATCGCGTTGATGTTTTCGCTGTCCTTGGCCAGGGTTTGCACCACGCCGACAGCCTTGCCGATTTCCACGGCCAACACGCCAATCGAGTTCGACGTATCGCGCACGATCTGCATGCCCTGGGCCGCGGCCTGATCGGCATGGCTGGCGGCTTGCGCCGCCTGGGTCGCGTTGCGCGCCACGTCCTGGGCGGTGGCGGTCATTTCATGCACCGCCGTGGCCACTTGATCGATCTCGGCCATTTGTTTCTGCACACCGATGTTAGTGCGGATGGCGATGTCGGCAGTGTGTTCCGACGAATCGCTGACACTCTGCACCGAGGTCACGACCTGGGTGATCATTGCCTGCAACTTGGCCAGGAACGTGTTGAAGCCTTTGGCAATCGAGCCCAGTTCGTCGGCGCGGTCGCTGGTCAGGCGGCGCGTCAGGTCGCCTTCGCCTTTGGCGATATCGTCGAGCATCGCCACCATTTGCTTGAGCGGGCGGGCAATGCCATGGCCCACCAACCAGATCACCAGCAAGCCGATACCGGCGATCAACAAACCGACCATGGCCATGCCGAAGGTGTCGGATTTGCGTTGAACGTCCAGATCACCCTGCAGCTTTTGCAGGTCGGCCATCACTGCGTTCAACGGCAACTGCAGCATCAAGGTCCAGCGTGCATCGGTCTGGCCGATACCGAACGGCAAGTACAGCTCGATCCGACCCTGGGCCTTGTCGACGGTGTAAGTCACTTCGCCGCGCTTGAGGTTGGCCATGTTGGCGATCTGCTTGCTGTCGAGAATGTCGCTGACCTTCTCGCCGAATTTGCTCGGGTCCTTGGTGTAGGCCACGATCCGGCCATTACCGCCGATCAGCGCCATTTCCCCTGCGCCGCTGTACAGTTTCTGATTCGCGCCCAGCAACATTTCCTGGATGAAGTTCACCGATAAGTCGGCGCCGACGATGCCCTGAAAGGTGCCGTTGAGCATGATCGGTTCAATAAAGGAGGCGAGCATGACGATTTTGTCACCGACCTTGTAAGGCGCCGGATCGATCACGCAGGACTTTTTGGTTTCTTTCGAGCACAGGTAGTACTCGCTGGCGCGGACCCCGGTGGACAGGGTTTTCTGGTCGTCGACGTCCACCAGTTTGTCCAGGCCCAGGGTGCCGTCCTCGTTGCGGAACCACCACGGCAGGAAGCGCCCGTTGCTGGCATCGATGCCGACCACTTTGGTGTCGACATAGGCCGCGTCGTTGTGGTCGAGGGCATCTTTTTCCCAGCCGATATAAGTGCCGAGAATTTTCGGGTTCCTGGCCACGTTTTCCTTGGTCAGGCTGATCAACTGTTCACGGCTCAGGCTCAGCTGCGGCTGACCATCGGCGCCCGGTGTGCCGATCAGCGCGTTGACCCGCACCAGGCCGCCTGCGATCAGCAGCGGTGCTTCGAGCTCACGCTGGATTTGGCTGACCTGGGTTTGCGCCAGGGAGGTCAGGCGCTGCTCGATGACTTGCTCGAATTGCGCCTGGGTCCGCTCCTGGACCATGTCTTGCGTCCGGGCGCCGGAAAACAGTGCGTACAGCACCAGCGCGGCGACTACGCTAAGAACGATGGCGCCAGCGAGGGCGGCCACGGAAAACTGGATCGACTTGAATTTCATGGGTGCTCCGCACGCAAGAGGACGTCTGCGGTGGTGTATCGGCAGGCGCCCGGAGGGTCATGAGCGGGGTCGGGCGAAATGGCTATTTTGGAGTGTTGGATGTCGCAAATGAATCATTGCGGGCCGTTGTCGGCCGTGGCCGGCGTCGGTATGTGAATTTTTTCCTACGGTCATGAGAGTTTTGACTGAAATAGACGTCTACTCATCTGCGTAACTGGCGTCGATACATTCCCGCCCAGGATACGCGCCATGTTTCCAGGGAGTTTTTGATGAACAAGACATTGGTTGTGTGTGCGCTGAGCGCAGGTTTGTTGCTTGCTGGTTGTCAGTCGGTCAACACCACCAGCGGCGGTGCCGTGGGCGTTGAGCGTAAGCAGTACATGTTCAGCATGTTATCCACCGACGAAGTCAACCAGATGTACGCTCAGTCTTATCAAAAGACGGTCGGAGAGGCGAACACCAAAGGTGTGCTGGACAAGACCAGCAACGACGCCAAACGCGTGCAGGCGATCGCCGACCGGCTGATTGCCCAGGCGCCGGTTTTCCGTCCGGATTCGGCCCAGTGGAAATGGGAAGTCAACCTGATCAAGAGCGACGAGCTCAACGCCAACTGCGGGCCTGGCGGCAAGATCATTTTCTACACGGGGCTGATCGACAAACTGCAACTCACCGACGATGAAATCGCCGCGATCATGGGCCATGAAATCGCCCATGCCCTGCGCGAACATGGTCGTGAAGCGATGTCCAAGGCCTACGGCGTCGAGATGGCCAAGCAGGGTGCTGGCGCGTTGCTCGGCCTGGGTCAGGACAGCCTGGCCCTGGCGGACACCGTGGCGAAATACGGTATGACCTTGCCCAACAGCCGTGGCAATGAAAACGAGGCGGACCTGATCGGCCTCGAACTGGCGGCCCGCGCCGGTTACAACCCGAATGCCGCGATCACGTTGTGGAACAAAATGAGCAAAGCCTCGGAAGGCGCGCCACCGGAGTTCTTGAGCACGCACCCGGCTTCGACCAGTCGTATTGCTTCGTTGCAGGCAGCGATTCCCAAGGTGATGCCGTTGTACGAGAAAGCGCCGAAGTCCTGATAGCCAGGCGTTGATGCCACTGACGCTTTCGCGGGCAAGCCACGCTCCCACAGGTTTTGTGTCGTACGCAAATTATGTAATCGACCAAAAACCTGTGGGAGCGTGGCTTGCCCGCGAAGAACGATAACGCGGTCTATCGACCTACCACGTCAAACCCACCCACTACTCTGCATCGCCTTATACACCGCCACAATCGCCAGGATAAGGAACGCCGCCGCCGCCAGGCGACGGATCAGGGTGAGCGGCAATTTGTCTGCCGCAAAGTTACCCGCCAACACCACCGGCACGTTGGCAATCAACATCCCGGCGGTGGTACCGATGATCACCAGCCACAGTTCCGGGTATTGCGCGGCGAGCATCACGGTAGCCACTTGAGTCTTGTCGCCCATTTCGGCCAGAAAGAACGCGATCAGCGTAGTCAGGAATGGCCCGAACTTGCGGGCGGTGCTGGCTTTATCGTCATCCATTTTGTCCGGCACCAGGGTCCACAGCGCGGTCGCGGCGAAGCTCGCGGCCAGGATCCAGTGCAACACCGCGTCCGAGAAGAAACTCCCGAACCAGGCGCCTACCGCGCCGGCCGCCGCATGGTTGGCCAGGGTCGCGGCGACGATGCCGGCGATGATCGGCCAGGGTTTGCGAAAGCGGGCAGCGAGAATGAGCGCGAGCAGTTGCGTCTTGTCGCCGATTTCGGCCAAGGCAACGATTGCGGTGGGAACGAGCAAAGAGTCCAGCATCAGGGATTTTCCTAAGGGGCGGGTCGACACGGCTATGACACGTACAGCCTTCCCGCCCCGGGTAAGGTGTTCGTGTCATAGGTCTTGTCAAACCCTGCGATCCGTCTGATGCGGACGCTTGGGTCGCATACGCCATGGTCTGTTGACCAAGTATGTTGACGTATGCCGGACGAGCATGGCGCTCGTGGGAGACTACTCCCCTAGGACGGAGCGGATTCTGCCTAGGCGAAACCCGTTAGGCAAGCACTTATTTTTCAGCCTCGTTTGGCCCGATAAATTCTGAAACCTTGTCCTTCGGCCTTGATCGCACACACGCCCAAGTGCTCTTCGATCAGCGGTTGATACTTCAGGAAGCTGTTGGCGACCAAACGCAGTTCGCCGCCGTTTTTCAGATGTTTGGCTGCTTTTCGCAGCAAGTTCTCGGTGGCGAAGTAATCGGTATGAACGCCGACATGGAACGGCGGATTGCTCAGAATGGCACTCAAACCCATCGGTGCCGCATCAATGCCATCACCGGTAATCACGTCCGCTTCCAGGCCATTGGCCGCCAGCGTCAAACGACTGCTGGCGGCAGCAAACGCGTCGACGTCGAGCAAGGTGACCTGATTGTGTGGATAACGACGTTTCACCGCAGCGCCCAACACACCCGCGCCGCAACCGAAGTCGAGCAGGTGGCCGCTTGGCAACTTGTCCAGATGCTCCAGCAGCAACGCGCTGCCCCGATCCAGCCGACCGTGGCTGAACACACCCGGCAGGCTGATGACTTTCAACGGACCTTCGGCCAGCGGCAATTCATAAGTCTGGGCCAGGCTTTCCAGCGACTTGGCTGCTGGCGCGTTGGCCACGGTGACCAGCCAGAGCTGGCAATGCCGCGCGCTGTCGAGCTTGCGTGGCTTGCCGAACGGGTTCAATTGCTTGGCCGCGCCTTCGATGCCGCTGCGTTTTTCACCCACCAGGTACAACTCGCGACCGGCCAGGCGCGAAGCGAGGGCGTTGAGGATGTAGTCGGTCAGGTCCTTGGACTTGGGCAAGAACACCACCGCCGTCTCGAACTCGCGCTCGGGTGCGTTCACGCCAAAATGGCTGCGCTCGGCAAAACGCGCGTCCAGCGCCGCTTGATCGCCGGCATGCCAGCACCAGCCGTGGGCGTCGGGCAGACGGCCCAGCAAATCGTCGGCGGGCAAACCGGCCAGCAGCACCGAACCCTGAAATAACTCGGCCTGACGAAGCAGTACTTCACTGCGCGGATCCATAACTGCTCCTGTGAAAAAAAGTGCCGCAGTCTATCAACTGACGACCCGCAGCGCTTTACCGCTGAAAAATCCCTGTGCGTTTTCGGTCAACTGACCGACGATCCGCTGCCGTGCCTCACGACTTCCCCAGGCGTTGTGCGGCGTGACGATCAACCGTGGGATGTCATGGGCCAGCAGCGGATTGCCGGCAGTCGGTGGCTCGACGCTCAGCACATCAGTCGCCGCGCCGCCCAGATGACCGTTGCGCAAGGCATCGGCCAGTGCCTGTTCATCGATCAAGCCACCGCGCGCGGTGTTGACCACGAAAGCGCCGGGTTTCATCGAGGCCAATTCGCGGGCGCCAATGAAGTGGCGAGTGTGTTCGTTGAGCGGGCAATGCAGGGTGAGGGCATCGATTTGCGGCAGCAGTTCTTCCAGCGGCAAGCGATCCGGCCGGGCAGGGCGCCCCGGAATCTGCCCCAGCAACACGCGCATACCGAACGCTTCGGCCAGCCGCGCAACCGCGCCACCCAGTTCGCCATGGCCGAGCAGGCCGAGGGTTTTGCCTTCCAGTTCGACGATCGGGTAATCCAGCAGGCAGAACTGTTTCGCCTGTTGCCAGCGACCTTCGCCGACGGCCTTCTGATAATCGGCCAGGCGCGTGGCCAGGTTGAGCAGCAACATGATCGTGTGCTGCGCCACCGATGGCGTGCCGTAACCCTGGCAGTTGCAGACCGTGATGCCGTGGGCGCGAGCGGCCGCGAGGTCGACATTGTTGGTGCCGGTGGCGGTGATCAGGATCAGCTTCAGTTCGGGGCTGGCGGCAATGGCGGCGGCATCGATCAGGATCTTGTTGCTGATGGCCACGGTGGCGCCCTTGAGGCGTTCGATCACCTGGTCCGGCGTGGTCTGTGCGAACAGCTGCAAATCGTCAAAGCAGGCGCGCAACGGGCTGAGGTCGAGATCGCCCAGGTCCAGGGACGGGTGGTCGAGGAAAACGGCGCGGAGAGAGTTCGTCATCAACTGTACCTTTTGTGCGGTGAACTGAAGGCGTAATCTGCCGAGCCTACCAGATGAAACAAATGGTTACCCAATAGCTGGATTGACACACAACCTGTGGCGAGGGAGCTTGCTACCGCTGGGCTGCGTAGCAGCTCCAACCCATGTGGGCGTGGTTTGTCAGGAGTACCGCATCATCCTTTTTAACGACTGCTTCGCAGTCGAACGGGAGCAAGCTCCCTCGCCACAGAGATTGAGTTCGCTTCAGAATTGATCAATCAAACCGATCCGCCCTAAAGGAGCCCCCATGTACTGGACAGAGTTCTTGACCGTTGCCCTGATTCACTTGCTCGCCGTTGCCAGCCCCGGCCCGGATTTCGCCGTGGTGGTGCGTGAGAGCGTGACTCACGGTCGCCGCGCCGGGACCTGGACAGCGCTGGGGGTCGGCACAGCGATTTTCCTGCACGTCGGTTATTCGTTGCTCGGTATCGGCCTGATCGTGTCGCAGTCCATCGTGCTGTTCAACGCCTTGAAATGGGCGGCTGCCGCCTATTTGCTGTACATCGGCTACAAAGCCCTGCGCGCGCAGCCGGCCAAAGTAGTCGGCGACGATCTGCACAAAGAGGCCGGCGAGCGCACGCCTCGCGGTGCCTTCACCTCGGGTTTCGTGACTAATGGCCTGAACCCGAAAGCCACGCTGTTCTTCCTGTCGCTGTTCACCGTGGTGATCAACCCGCACACGCCGCTGGCGGTACAGGCTGGCTACGGGCTCTATCTCGCCGCGGCGACGGCCGTATGGTTCTGCCTGGTGGCGCGGCTGTTCAGCCAGCAACGCGTGCGCGCCGGTTTCGCTCGCATGGGCCATTGGTTCGACCGGACCATGGGCGTAGTGCTGATCGCCATCGGCGTGAAACTCGCCTTCACCGAGATGCATTGATCGCGCAATACCCGACGGATAGCGATTTCCTGCAAATGCTGGCGCAAAGCTAGCATTTGTACGGCTCTGCAAATCATTCCTTTGGCTGATTTGGCCGGCGTATAAGGGTTCTAGAGTGGTTGCCTCTAAAAGCCAACACCGTGCAGTCAGAAAAGGGATTCTTATGTTGCAGACTCGCGTTATCCCCCCAGCCGAAGGCGCTTACCAGTATCCGTTGCTGATCAAACGGCTGCTGATGTCCGGCGCTCGTTACGAGAAAACCCGCGAGATCATTTACCGCGACCAGTTGCGCTACAGCTACCCGACCCTGATCGAGCGGGTCGCGCGGCTGGCCAACGTGCTCACGGAAGCTGGCGTCAAGGCCGGCGATACCGTGGCGGTGATGGACTGGGATAGCCATCGGTATCTGGAATGCATGTTCGCCATCCCGATGATCGGCGCGGTGATTCACACCATCAACGTGCGCCTGTCACCGGAACAGATCCTCTACACCATGAACCACGCCGAGGACCGCTTCGTGCTGGTCAACAGCGAGTTCGTCGGGCTGTACCAGGCGATTGCCGGGCACCTGACCACGGTCGAGAAAACCCTGCTGCTGACCGATCTGCCGGAAAAAACCGCCGATCTGCCGAATCTGGTGGGCGAATACGAGCAGTTACTGGCGGCTGCGAGCACGCAGTACGACTTCCAGGATTTCGACGAGAACTCGGTCGCGACCACGTTCTACACCACGGGCACCACCGGCAACCCTAAAGGCGTGTACTTCACCCATCGGCAACTGGTGCTGCACACCATGGGTGTGTCGACCATCATGGGCGCAATCGACAGCGTGCGCCTGCTGGGCACCAACGACGTGTACATGCCGATTACGCCGATGTTCCACGTGCATGCCTGGGGCTTGCCGTATGTGGCGACCATGCTCGGGCTCAAGCAGGTTTACCCCGGTCGTTACGACCCGGAATACCTGGTGGAGCTGTGGCGCAAGGAGAAGGTCACCTTTTCCCATTGCGTGCCGACCATCCTGCAGATGGTCCTCAATTCCAAGGCGGCGCAAGCCACCGATTTCGGCGGCTGGAAAATCGTCATCGGCGGCAGTGCGCTGAACCGTGCGTTGTATGACGCGGCCAAGGCCAAGGGCATTCAATTGACCGCCGCGTACGGCATGTCGGAAACCGGGCCATTGGTGTCCTGTGCTCACCTCAACGATGAGTTGATGGCCGGCACCGAAGACGAACGCACCACGTATCGCATCAAGGCCGGCGTACCGGGGCCTTTGGTGGAGGCGGCGATCGTCGACACCAACGGCAACTTCCTGCCTGCCGATGGCGAGACTCAGGGCGAACTGGTGCTGCGTGCGCCGTGGCTCACCGAGGGTTACTTCAACGAGCCGCAGAAGGGCGCCGAGCTTTGGGCCGGGGGCTGGCTGCACACCGGCGACGTGGCGACGCTGGACAGCATGGGCGTGATCGACATCCGCGACCGGATCAAAGACGTGATCAAGACCGGCGGTGAGTGGATCTCGTCCCTGGACCTCGAAGACCTGATCAGCCGCCACGTGGCGGTACGCGAAGTAGCAGTGGTGGGCATCGCCGATCCACAGTGGGGCGAGCGCCCGTTTGCGCTGCTGGTGATCCGCGAAGGGCATGAGATAGGGGCTAAGGAGCTCAAGGAACACCTCAAGCCATTCGTGGAATTGGGCCACCTGAGCAAGTGGGCAATCCCGAGCCAGATCGCCCTTGTTACTGAAATTCCCAAGACCAGTGTCGGCAAGCTCGACAAGAAGCGAATCCGCCTCGACATCACTGAATGGCAGGCCAACAACAGCACCTTCCTCTCGACGCTTTAAGCGCCTTCTGGCGTGCCTGAAAAGGCACGCCAGCCCCACCAAGCAAGCGCTTGGCTTGTGAAATCCAAATTTTCAGCCATCCTTGCCGTGCCGACATGTGTCGGACTGGCGAAAGGACTGTTCCAGAGTGGCCGGCAGCTGCAAATCACACTTTAGAGGGATCAAGCTCTACTACCTGCTGGCTATAGTCCGCTCAAGGATTTTTAAGAACGGAGCGCACGCACAAAACGGGGCGATGCAATTTGGAATGACTTCGGGACACCTTTGCTCCCTGTCATCCACAACGTTTTTAGAAGTGCTAACTGCCATAACAATAATGCACATGGAGTAGCGTCGATGACATCAGTAAACACGTTCTGGCGCCGGGCGAAATTGCCCCTGGCGGTCAGTCTCGCCTCTTCGCTCGCCGGGCCTGCATTCGGCGTCAGTTTCAACGTTGGTGAAATCGAAGGTCAGTTCGATTCCTCCCTCTCGATCGGTGCGAGCTGGTCTACCGAGAGTGCCAACAAGAACCTCATCGGCGTGAACAACGGTGGCAGTGGCCTGTCCCAGACCTCCGATGACGGTCACTTGAACTTCGAGAGCGGTAAAACCTTCTCGAAGATCTTCAAGGGCATCCATGACCTTGAACTGAAATATGGCGATACCGGCGTTTTCGTCCGTGGCAAATACTGGTACGACTTTGAACTGAAGGACGAAAGCCGTCCGTTCAAGGACATCAGCGACAGCAACCGCAAGGAAGGCGCCAAGTCCTCTGGCGGGCAAATCCTCGACGCCTTCGTCTACCACAACTACTCCGTTGCCGATCAGCCGGGTTCCGTGCGTCTGGGCAAGCAGGTGGTGAGCTGGGGTGAAAGTACCTTCATCGGCGGCGGCATCAACTCGATCAACCCGATCGACGTGTCCGCGTTCCGTCGTCCGGGTGCCGAGATCAAGGAAGGCCTGATCCCGGTCAACATGTTCTATGTGTCCCAGAGCCTGACCGAAAACCTGTCGGCCGAAGCGTTCTATCAGCTGGAATGGGACCAGACCGTTGTCGATAACTGCGGCACGTTCTTCTCGCAGCCGGATATCGTCGCTGACGGTTGCGACACCAACCTGCGTGTGCTGAACAAGCGCTCGCAGATTCCAGCCGTTGCGTTGGGTCCATTGGCCGCCAACGGCGTCAATGTCAACGAGGAAGGTGTGCTGGTCCAGCGTGGCGGCGATCGTGATGCTCGCGACAGCGGCCAGTGGGGCGCGTCCCTCAAGTACATGTTCGAGCCGCTGGACACCGAGTTCGGTGCCTACTTCATGAACTACCACAGCCGTGCGCCGATCTTCAGCGCCACGGGTGCGCCGCAGTCGGTCTATAACACCGCGGCGTCTCTGCCAGGTCCGTTCGCTGCACTCGCGCCGCTGCTGGTGGCAGGTAACTCGAAATACTTCATCGAGTACCCGGAAGACATTCGCCTCTACGGCCTGAGCTTCTCCACCACCCTGCCTACCGGTACGGCGTGGAGCGGTGAACTGAGCTACCGTCCGAACGCGCCGGTGCAACTCAACTCCACCGACATTCTGTTCGCCGGTGTACGTCCTCTGGGCGGCGCACTGGGTAACGCTTCGTTGCTCTCTGCCGGCCCGGGTCAAGACCTGCATGGCTATCGTCGCAAGGAAATCACCCAGTTCCAGACCACCCTGACGCACTTCTTTGACCAGGTCATGGGCGCGAGCCGTTTGACCCTGGTGGGCGAAGTGGGCGTGACTCACGTCGGCGGCCTGGAAAGCACCTCCGACGTCCGTTATGGCCGCGATCCGGTCTACGGCCCGGGTGCCTTGCCAGCCACTGGCGCTGTCAACACTTGCGTGGCGCTCAACACCAGCACCATCAACGGCGCCGGCCCGGGCACTCCAACCAACAACCGCAGCCGCAACTGCAACAGCGACGGCTTCACCACGTCGACTTCGTGGGGCTACCGTGGTCGCGCCATCTGGGAATACAACGACGTGTTTGCCGGTGTGAACCTCAAGCCGAACGTGGCCTGGTCCCATGACGTAGACGGTTATTCGCCTGGCCCTGGCGGCAACTTCGAGGAAGGTCGCAAAGCGGTGAGCCTGGGCGTCGACGCCGAGTACCAGAACACCTACACCGCGAGCCTGGCCTACACCAACTTCTTTGATGGCAAGTACACCACCGTCGATGACCGCGACTTCGTTGCGCTCAGCTTCGGCGTGAACTTCTAAGCACTGTTTTTTCAGGACGAACACACATATGAAAATAACAAAGAGTCTGTTCCACGCCGGAGTTCTGGGGCTTTCGCTGCTGGCGACCAGCGTCATGGCAGCCGTGCCTGCCGCCGAAGCGGACAAACTGGGCAAGAGCCTGACGCCGATGGGCGCCGAGATGGCGGGCAACGCCGACGGCTCGATCCCGGCCTGGAAACCGATGGCGAAAAACGCCGGCACCGTCGACGGCAAAGGCTTCCTGTCTGACCCGTTCGCCAGTGAAAAACCGCTGTTCACCATCACGGCGCAGAACGTCGACCAGTACAAGGACAAACTCGCTCCGGGCCAGTACGCGATGTTCAAGCGCTACCCGGAAACCTTCAAGATGCCGGTTTACCCGTCCCATCGCGGCGCGACCGTGCCGGATGCCGTGTTTGCCTCGATCAAGAAAAACGCCACCAGCACCAATCTGGTGTCTGGCGGCAACGGTCTGGAGAACTTCGAAACGGCCGTGCCGTTCCCGATTCCGAAGACCGGCGTCGAAGTCATCTGGAACCACATCACCCGCTATCGCGGTGGCAGCGTGACCCGTCTGGTGACCCAGGCCACGCCGCAGCCGAATGGCTCGTACAGCCTCGTGTACTTCCAGGATCAGTTCGTGTTCCGCGACAAGATGAAGGATTACGATCCGGCGAACCCGGGCAACATCCTGTTCTACTTCAAGCAGAAAGTGACCGCGCCGGCACGTCTGGCCGGTGGTGTGCTGCTGGTGCACGAAACCCTCGACCAGGTCAAAGAGCCACGTTCGGCGTGGGTCTACAACGCCGGTCAACGTCGTGTGCGTCGTGCGCCGCAAGTGTCCTATGACGGGCCGGGTACTGCGGCTGACGGCCTGCGGACCTCCGACAACCTGGACATGTACAACGGTGCGCCGGATCGCTACGACTGGAAACTCGAAGGCAAGAAAGAGATGTACATCGCCTCCGACAGCTACAAGCTCGACTCGCCACAACTCAAGTACGACGACATCATCAAGGCCGGTCACATCAACCAGGACCTGGCTCGCTACGAGCTGCGCCGGGTCTGGCATGTGGTTGCTACCTTGAAGGAAGGTCAGCGTCACATCTACGCCAAACGTGACTTCTACATCGACGAAGACACCTGGCAAGCGGCGGTGATCGACCACTACGACGGTCGTAATCAGCTGTGGCGTGTGGCGGAAGCTCACTCCCAGAACTACTACAACGTTCAAGTGCCTTGGTACACCCTGGAAACCTTGTACGACCTGCAATCGGGCCGTTACCTGGCACTGGGCATGAAAAACGAAGAGAAGTCGGCGTATGACTTCGGCTTCACCGCGACCACCAGCGATTTCACCCCCGCTGCATTGCGTCAGGACGGGGTTCGTTAACCTGCACTGAACAGAGGCCGCATCCTCGAAAAACGCCCCGACTGGTTCGGGGCGTTTTTTTTTGAATTTCATAATGATCGTTGTAGCAGCTGTCGAGCTTGCGAGGCTGCGTTCGAGGACGAAGTCCTCGTAAATTCGGTGCACGCGGTTTGTCTGGCAGACCGCGTTGCATGGTTTTACGACTGCTTCGCAGCCGAACGCAGCTTCGCAGGCTCGACAGCTGCTACGAGGGCGGTGTGACTGTCGGGTTTGCTCGACACTTCTGCTTGTATTCTTTTTGTAGCCATTTGTAGCAATAACCTTCATTCCCTCTTCGTTTACCGATAGTCTGCGGACATCTGCAACGCCGCCACCCGCAATTCAAACAAGAGCCGGCCATGACTGATCTGTCCCCACTCCCGGGCCCTGCAAGCGTTGCCGTCGCGGCACTGGACGGGCGCTTTTTTCGGCCCCCGTTGCCTGACGGCCATGTGCTGCGGCCTCGTCTGTGCGAGCGCTTGAGTGCCGGCCTCGGTGGCAGGCTGTTGCTGGTCAGCGCACCCGCCGGGTTCGGCAAGAGTTCATTGGCGGTGGAGTTCTGCCAGGGGCTGCCGGCCCATTGGCAAAGTCTATGGCTGGGTCTGAGTCCTCGGGACAGTGATCCGGGACGTTTCCTCGAACGTTTGCTCGACGGTCTTCAGGACTACTTTCCGAAGCTCGGCAGCCAGGCGCTGGGCCTGCTGAAAATGCGCCAGCGCCATCAACCATTCGCCTTCGAAGAATGGCTCGACGGATTGCTGGATGAGTTGGCCATCCACCTTTCGCCGATGACGCCTTTGCTGCTGGTGCTGGATGACTATCATCTGGCCCAGGGGCCGGTGCTCGATCGCTGCCTGCAGTTTTTCCTCAATCATTTACCCGATGGCCTGCTGGTCATGGTGACCAGTCGACAGCGTCCGGACTGGCACCTGGCGCGTTTGCGCCTGTCGCGGCAACTGCTCGAATTGCATGAGCAGGACCTCCGGCTGACCCACGATGAGGCCCTCACACTGCTCGATCGACACAGCAGTTCATTGCGAGGCGAGGCGCTGGAAAACCTGATCCAGCGCAGTGAAGGCTGGGTCGCCGGCTTGCGTTTCTGGTTGCTGGCGGCCTCCGAGGCAGGCACCGACGGTGCGTTGTCGCAGTCGTTGCATGGTGGGGAAGGGCTGATTCGCGACTACCTGCTTGAAGAAGTCATTGATTGTCTGCCCGCCGAAGTGCAGTCATTCCTTTACGACACCGCGCCTCAGGAGCGTTTTTGCAGCGAGCTCTGCGACGCGGTTCGCGAGGCCCATGACAGTGCCGAAATCCTGCGTTTCCTCCAGGCGCACCAAGTGTTCCTGGTACCGCTGGACGAGCACGGCCGCTGGTATCGCTATCACCACCTGTTTTCCGATCTGCTGCGTACCCGGCCCACTACCCAGTCGATCGTGCCGGCCGCCAGCCTGCACCTGCGCGCCTGTCGCTGGTTCAATGCACAAGGGTTGCTCGACGAGGCGGTGGAGCAGGCGTTACGCGCCGGGCACCTGGACGTTGCGGCGAACCTGGTGCAAAACCTCTCTGAAGAACAACTGCTCGCCGAACAGAACGTCGGCATGCTGCTGCGCTGGAAAATGGATTTGCCTGACAGCCTGCTGATCAGTACACCGCGGCTGATCGTGCTCTACAGCTGGGCGTTGGGGCTGGCCTGTCAGCTGGACGCTGCCGAGGAGCTTGCGGCCCATTTGAGCCGCTTCCTGCCAGCCCCGTCGGCCACCGCGCAGAAGTCCATGCTGGCGCAATGGCTGGCCCTGAGCGGTATCATCGCCCGGGGGCGAGGCCATCGCGCGCTCACGCAACTTTACTGCACCGAAGCGCTGGAGAGCCTGCCGGCCAAGCGCTACGGGCAACGGCTGATGTGCCTTTCGACCTTGTCCAACCTGGCGATCGCCGACGGCGACCTGTGGCGTGCCCGCAGCTTGAACCGCGAATCGCTGGAATTGGCGCAACGGGTCGGCAACCCGCTGTTCGAAGCGCTGGCCCATTACGACCGCGCACGTGTGTTGCAGGCGCGTGGGGAAATCCTGCGTTCACTGCAAGAAGTCCGTCAGGGGCTGCAACGCTTGCAAGGGTTATCCCCGCAACGGCTTTACGCCGTGCGTGCACGGCTGACCTTGTACGAGGGCTTTTTGCTGGCCGTTCGCTTGCAACCACAAGCCGCGCGGGCACGTCTGCAAGCCGGGTTGAGTGAAGCCCGAGCCTGTCGCGATATCAGCGTGTTGATCGGTCACTGCGTGATCGCCCGGCTTGAGGGCAGCAGCGGCGAGTTCGCCAAAGCCTTCGCCGAACTTGCCGAAGCCGAACGCTTGATGCACATCTGGGACGTGCCGCCGATCTATTACTTGGCGATGATCACTTTGGTCAAATGCGAACTCTGGCTGGCCCAGGGGCGTACCGATCTGGCCGAAGCCTGGCTGGCACGACTGGGCCAGACCTACAACGGCGACCATGCGGCCGCGCCGCCGGAATTTCATCCACAGCTGCCGCTGCACATCGAATTGCAGCAAGCCTTGCTGGAGGTGATTCAGGGGCAACCGATGCTGGCCGAGGGGCGTTTGAACGCGCTGCTTGAGCATGGACAGAAATCGGGACGGCAAATGCTCAGCGTGATGGCGCTGACTCAGAAAATCACCCTGTTGCTGGCGTGCGGCCGTGAACCCGAAGCCCGCAAGGCGCTGGTTCAGGCGCTGGAAGCGGCTGACGGGGGCGTCCTGCAACCGTTCGACGCGTTGCTGACCGAACACCCGGACTGGCTGCGTGGGCAACTGCAGCTCTGTGCCCCGACAGTGGTGTCGCAGAACCTGGCCGAAAAACTTCCGGTCATGGCCCCTCGCGCGGTATTGGAGGCATCCCCCGGGGCGGAACAGCTCAGCGCCCGTGAGCTGGCCGTCCTGCGCCTGATCGCCCAAGGTTGCTCCAACCAGGAAATCAGCGATCAACTGTTCATCTCGCTGCACACGGTCAAGACCCACGCCAGCCACATCAACAGCAAGCTTGGTGTTGAGCGGCGCACGCAGGCGGTGGCGCGAGCTAAAGAGTTGGGCGTGTTGGGGTAGCGCATTTTCAAGATCTACAGGGTCCACAAAAAGACTTGCTACGGTTTTGTGCCAAAATTGCCCATCCCTGTTTTCCGAGCATGCCCAGATGTCCCAGCAGCCCACCCTGATTCGCGAAACCTTCCCCGTCGGCCCTTTGCAGTGCAACTGCACCATCATCGGTGACCCGATCACCAAAAAAGCCATCGTGGTCGACCCGGGCGGCAATCATGAGTTGATCCTGGCGCGCCTCGATGCCCTGGGCTTGAAGGTGGTGAGCATCATCCACACCCATGCGCACCTGGATCACTTTCTGGCCTCCGGACAACTCAAGGAGAAAACCGGCGCAACCCTGCACCTGCATAAAGAAGATCAGTTCCTCTGGGACAATCTGGAGATGCAGTGCCAGATGTTCGGTGTGCCTTACACGCCGGTGCCGTCGCCGGATCGCTGGTTGGCCGACGATGAAGAACTGGCTTGCGGGTGCGGCGTGGCGTTGCACACGCCGGGTCATACGCCGGGTTCGATGAGTTTTTGGTTTGCCGAGGCCAAGCTGCTGATTGCCGGCGACACGCTGTTTCGTCGCGGGGTAGGGCGCACGGATTTGTGGGGTGGCGATCAGGCGACCATCGTGCGGTCGATCAAGCAGCGGCTTTATACGCTCGACGAAGAAGCGACGGTGGTGACCGGGCATGGTCCGGACACGCGCCTGGGCGATGAAATGCGCGAGAACCCGTTTGTGCGGGCTTGAATGTAACCGATGGAATTTTCGCCGGGCAAAATGATCCAACACCCGCAAAGGTCCAATGCCTTTGTCCGTTGCACCCCAGAATGCAAAAGTAGGAGCTCTTCATGTTCACCAAGCAGCGTTTGATTATTGTCGCTACGGCTGTGGCCTTGCTGTCTGGCTGCGCCTCGCCTAACCCTTATGACAATCAGGGCCAGGCTGACAGTGGCTCCACGGGCATGAGCAAAACCGCTAAATACGGTGGCCTCGGCGCTCTGGCTGGCGCCTTGGCTGGTGCCGCCATCGGTCACGATAACCGTGGCAAGGGCGCGCTGATCGGCGCAGCCGTCGTGGGTGCTTCCGCTGCCGGTTACGGCTACTACGCTGACCAGCAAGAGAAAAAGTTGCGTGCCAGCATGGCCAACACTGGCGTCGAGGTGCAGCGTCAGGGTGACCAGATCAAGTTGATCATGCCGGGCAACATCACGTTCGCTACCGATTCGGCGAATATCGCTTCCAGCTTCTATCAGCCGCTGAACAATCTGGCTGGCTCGCTCAAGGAGTTCAGCCAGAACCAGATCGAAATCGTCGGTTATACCGACAGCACCGGCAGTCGCCAGCACAACATGGACCTGTCCCAGCGTCGAGCGCAGAGCGTAGCGACTTACCTGACCTCGCAAGGCGTCAGCGGTGCGAACCTGTCGGCTCGCGGTGCCGGGCCGGATAACCCGATTGCCAGCAACGGTGATACAAATGGCCGGGCGCAGAACCGTCGTGTCGAGGTCAACCTGAAGGCGATTCCGGGTCAGCAGTATGGTGGTCAGCAGCAGCCGGGTACGGTTCAGCAGTATCCGTAATTGTCTGATTGAACCCCAGGCGTAAAAAAGCCCGCCCGATTCTCAGCAGATCGGGCGGTTTTTTTTGTCGCCAGTTCCGGCCCCTTCGCGAGCAAGCCCGCTCCCACAGTGTTCTGTGTCGATCACAACAATGTGGCAAAGCACAAATCCCCTGTGGGAGCGGGCTTGCTCGCGAAGGGGACAGAACAGGCGATGAAAACTTCAAAATTAAAAAAGCCCCCGGACAATTACTCATCCGGGGGCTTTTTCATGTCGCGCAAAACCTGATTACTTCTTCAGGCCGTAATGTTCATCGAGCATGCCCGGCGCGTTCGGGGCTTTCGGTGCGTAATCACGAGGCGGCTCCTGATTGCGCGGTGGCGTCAGGCGTTCCCGTGGAGCCTGCGCCGCGTCGGCGTGCAGGGCGGCCAGCAAGCGTTGACGAGTCTGCTCGTCCAGGGCCAGGCGGTTGGCACCCTCGGCGAGGTGATCCTGCACTTCCTGATAGCTGGCAGTCAGCTTCTTGACCAGGTTTGCAGTGCTGTTGAAGTGAGTGACCACCTCGTTCTGATAACTGTCGAAACGTTCCTGAATGTCATCCAGCTGAC
This sequence comes from Pseudomonas sp. 31-12, assembly GCF_003151075.1. Classification (NCBI taxonomy): domain Bacteria; kingdom Pseudomonadati; phylum Pseudomonadota; class Gammaproteobacteria; order Pseudomonadales; family Pseudomonadaceae; genus Pseudomonas; species Pseudomonas sp. 31-12. The sequence goes on along the minus strand of NZ_CP029482.1, from coordinate 5,791,698 downwards.
GTTGTGTGCTGCTCGGCGCGGCATTCGGCACCAGGCGAGCGATCAGGAAACCAATGGCGACACCCACAACCAGGGCAAGAGTCGGCAACAACCAAACTAAGAGCGAGTGTTCCACGAGTCCTTCCTCTATAAACGGCTTTGCTTTACGTTAACGGCTCGAACCTGCGCTGTATACCGCGATTCACTCGCAATAGATTGGCACAGACAATTTGCTAGACGAGTCGACCCGATTCGAGGTCACGGAGTTCCTTCCTTGCTTATGCGCGAAACCCCTGTAGTGATTGATGGCCCGGCGGGCCAACTGGAAGCCCTTTATCTTGATAATGAGCAGCCGCGCGGCCTGGCGCTGATCTGCCATCCGAACCCGGTGCAGGGTGGGACCATGCTCAATAAAGTGGTCTCGACCTTGCAGCGCACCGCGCGCGACGCCGGTTTGATCACGTTGCGTTTCAACTACCGTGGCGTCGGTGCCAGCGAAGGCACTCACGACATGGGCACCGGTGAGGTCGATGATGCTCAGGCCGCCGCCGAATGGTTGCGGACCAAACATCCTGACTTGCCGCTGACCCTGTTCGGTTTCTCCTTCGGTGGTTTTGTTGCAGCAAGTCTCGGCGGACGCCTGGAAGCCAAGGGCGAGCAGCTCAAGCATGTGTTCATGGTGGCGCCAGCCGTCATGCGCCTGGGCGATCAGGATCAACTGCCGCATCAGGGCGAATTGACCCTGATCCAGCCGGAAACCGACGAAGTTATCGATCCACAACTCGTCTACGAGTGGTCCGACAAGCTCGAACGTCCCCATGAGCTGCTGAAAGTGGCAGAATGCGGACACTTTTTTCATGGCAAGCTGACCGATCTCAAGGATCTGATCCTGCCGCGTCTCTCGAATTGATTGCAGTCTGACAAGCGATTACCCATGACGACTCGTACCCGTATCCTCACCGGCATCACCACCACCGGCACGCCGCACCTGGGCAACTACGCCGGTGCCATCCGCCCGGCGATCCTCGCCAGCCGTGACAGCAATGCCGATTCGTTCTACTTCCTGGCCGACTACCACGCCCTGATCAAATGCGATGACCCGCTGCGCATCCAGCGCTCGCGTCTGGAAATCGCCGCGACCTGGCTGGCCGGTGGCCTGGATGTAGACCGTGTGACGTTCTATCGCCAGTCCGACATCCCGGAAATTCCCGAGCTGACCTGGCTGCTGACCTGCGTCGCTGCCAAGGGCCTGCTCAACCGCGCCCACGCCTACAAGGCTTCGGTGGACAAGAACGTCGAGACCGGCGAAGACCCGGATGCCGGCATCACCATGGGCTTGTACAGCTACCCGGTGCTGATGGCCGCGGACATCCTGATGTTCAACGCGCACAAGGTGCCGGTCGGTCGTGACCAGATTCAGCACGTGGAAATGGCCCGTGACATCGGCCAGCGCTTCAACCACCTGTTCGGCCAGGGCAAAGAATTCTTCACCATGCCCGAGGCGCTGATCGAAGAAAGCGTCGCCACGCTGCCAGGCCTCGACGGTCGCAAGATGTCGAAGAGCTACGACAACACCATTCCGTTGTTCAGCAGCGCCAAGGAAATGAAGGACGCGATCTCGCGGATCGTCACCGACTCCCGCGCGCCGGGCGAAGCCAAGGATCCGGATAATTCGCATCTGTTCACTCTGTTCCAGGCGTTTGCCACGCCGGCGCAGGCCGATGAATTCCGCAGCGAACTGTTGCAGGGCCTGGGTTGGGGCGAAGCGAAGAATCGTCTGTTCCAGTTGCTGGGCAGCGAGCTGGGCGAATCCCGCGAGCGTTATCACCAGTTGATCGAGCGCCCGGCAGACTTGGAAGACATCTTGCAGGTCGGCGCCAAAAAGGCCCGTTCGGTGGCGACACCGTTCCTCCACGAACTGCGCGAAGCGGTCGGCTTGCGTTCTTTCGTCGCCCAAACCCAGGTCGCTGCGACGACCAAGAAGAAAGCCGCGAAGGCCGCGCGTTTTGTCAGCTTTCGCGAAGAAGACAGCAGTTTCCGCTTCCGTCTGTTGGCGGCCGATGGCGAGCAACTGCTGCTGTCGCGCAACTTCGCTGACGGCAAAACCGCAGGCCAGGTGACCAAGCAGCTGCAATCTGGCCTGCCGTTGGATGTGCGCAGTGAAGACCGCAGCTTCAGCGTCTGGCTGGAAGGCGAATGCATTGGCGACAGCCCGACATTTGCTGACAACGCCGCTCGCGACGTCGCCATCGACGCCCTGCGGGTTGCGCTGACGCCGGTTCAGGAATAAATCAACGGCTCGGTCCGACCAAGGGCCGATTGCCATTCCCACGGGCCGTCGCTACAGTGACGGCCCGTTTTTGTTGCCTTGCTAACGAATTATGACGCCCCTAGAACGATATCAAGCTGATCTGAAACGCCCGGAATTCTTCCATGACGCCGCGCAGGAAACTGCCGTGCGCCATTTGCAGCGCCTGTACGACGATCTGGTCGCTGCGTCGAACAACAAGCCGGGTCTGCTCGGCAAACTGTTTGGCAAGAAAGACCAGGCACCGGTCAAAGGTCTGTATTTCTGGGGTGGCGTAGGTCGTGGCAAGACTTACCTGGTCGACACCTTCTTCGAAGCGCTGCCGTTCAAGGAAAAGGTCCGTACTCACTTTCACCGCTTCATGAAGCGTGTGCACGAAGAGATGAAGACCCTTGGCGGCGAGAAAAACCCGCTGACCATCATCGCCAAGCGCTTCTCCGACGAAGCCCGGGTGATCTGTTTCGATGAATTCTTCGTGTCCGACATCACCGACGCGATGATCCTAGGCACGCTGATGGAAGAGCTGTTCAAAAACGGCGTGACCCTGGTCGCCACCTCGAACATCGTGCCGGACGGTCTGTACAAGGATGGCCTGCAACGTGCGCGCTTCTTGCCGGCCATTGCGCTGATCAAGCAGAACACCGACATCGTCAACGTCGACAGCGGCGTCGATTATCGTCTGCGTCACCTTGAGCAAGCCGAGCTGTTCCACTTCCCGCTGGACGAAGCCGCCCAGGAAAGCTTGCGCAAAAGCTTCCGCGCCCTGACACCGGAATGCACGGCCGCCATCGAGAATGACGTGCTGATGATCGAGAATCGTGAGATTCGTGCGGTGCGTACCTGTGATGATGTGGCCTGGTTCGACTTCCGCGAACTGTGCGACGGCCCGCGTAGCCAGAACGATTACATCGAACTGGGCAAGATCTTCCACGCCGTGCTGCTCAGCGGTGTCGAGCAAATGAGCGTCACCACCGACGACATCGCCCGACGTTTTATCAACATGGTCGACGAGTTCTACGACCGTAACGTCAAGCTGATCATCTCGGCTGAAGTCGAGCTCAAAGACCTCTACACCGGCGGTCGCTTGAACTTCGAGTTCCAGCGCACGCTTAGCCGCTTGCTGGAGATGCAGTCGCACGAATTCCTGTCCCGGGCGCACAAGCCGTAGGACATTTCGGGAAATGAAAAAGGGCCTGCATTGCAGGCCCTTTTTTTGTTTATGCAGCTTGCTGAAACTGCTGTCGATACTGGTTCGGCGACAATTCCGTGTGCTGGCGGAACAACCGCGCGAAGAAGCTCGCATCGTCGTAACCGACTTCATAACTGATGGTCTTGATGCTCTTGCGGCTTCCCGACAACAAGCCCTTGGCTGTCTCGATACGCAGCCGTTGCAGGTAATGCAGTGGCTTGTCACCGGTGGCGGTCTGGAAGCGGCGCATGAAGTTGCGGATGCTCATGCCGTGTTCGCGGGCGACGTCTTCGAAGCGGAATTTGTCGGCAAAGTGTTCTTCAAGCCAGTGCTGAATCTGCAGGATGATCACGTCCTGGTGCAACTTCTGCCCGCCGAAGCCGATGCGTCCTGGGGAATAGCTGCGTTGCACTTCGTAGAGAATGTCCCGCGCCACGGCTTGCGATACGTTGGCACCGCAGAAGCGTTCGATCAGGTAGATGTAGAGATCGCACGCCGAAGTAGTGCCGCCTGCGCAATACAGGTTGTCGGCGTCGGTCAGGTGTTTGTCCTGATTGAGCTGAACCTGTGGAAAGCGTTCGGCAAAGGCATTGAAAAAGCGCCAGTACGTGGTTGCTTCCTTGCCATTGAGCAGCCCGGCCTCGGCCAGCCAGAACACTCCGGTCGCCTCACCGCACAGCACGGCGCCGCGAGCGTGTTGCTGACGCAGCCATGGCAGGACCTGAGGATAACGTTGGCAAAGGGTATCGAAATCGTCCCAGAAGGCCGGAAGGATGATGACGTCGGCATTTTCCAGACCGCCGTCCACCGGCATGATCACATCACTGAAGCTGTTCACCGGTTTGCCGTCGGGGCTGACCAATCGCGTTTCGAACGCTGGAGTCAGGCCCTGCCCCAGTTGTTTGCCATAGCGCAGGCTGGCCAGGTGGAAGAAATCCTTGGCTTGCATGAGGGTGGAAGCGAAAACCCGGTCGATAGCCAGGATGCTGACGCGCCGCAAGGGCGTGGAGACTTGGTTAGACATAATTCAACTTTATTCTTATAGGGGAAAGTGGTCACCAGACGGCTGGATCGTCTTATTTTTTGTCTGATGTGTCCAGTGTCCTGTATCGGATGCGGGGCTTAGTCTCTGAAGGTCAATTCCTTCTAACAATTAACGACAGGTGCCGCATGATCCCCAGAACCTTGTTCAGTTCCGAGCACGAATTGTTTCGCGACAGCGTGCGAACGTTCCTCGAAAAGGAGGCCGTGCCGTTCCATGGGCAATGGGAAAAACAAGGCTACATCGACCGTAAACTCTGGAATAAGGCGGGAGAGGCGGGGATGTTGTGCTCGCATCTGCCGGAAGAATACGGCGGGCTGGGGGCGGACTTTCTCTACAGTGCAGTGGTGATCGAAGAGGTCGGTCGCCTCGGCCTGACCGGCATCGGTTTTTCGCTGCATTCGGACATTGTCGCGCCTTATATCCTGCATTACGGCAGTGAGGCGCTGAAGCACAAATACCTGCCAAAACTGGTGTCTGGCGAGATGGTCACCGCGATTGCCATGACCGAGCCGGGTGCCGGTTCCGACCTGCAAGGGGTGAAAACCACTGCCGTGCTCGATGGCGACGAATACGTGATCAACGGTTCGAAGACCTTTATCACCAACGGCTTTCTGGCCGACTTGGTGATTGTCGTGGCCAAGACCGATCCGAAGGCCGGCGCGAAGGGCACCAGTCTGTTTCTGGTCGAGGCCAACACCCCGGGTTTCGACAAGGGCAAGCGCCTGGAAAAAGTCGGCATGAAGGCTCAGGACACCTCGGAGCTGTTCTTCCAGGACGTGCGAGTACCCAAGGAAAACCTGTTAGGGCAGGCCGGCATGGGCTTCGCCTACTTGATGCAGGAATTGCCTCAGGAGCGTCTCACTGTGGCCATCGGTGGACTGGCTTCGGCCGAGGCCGCGTTGAAATGGACGCTGGATTACACCCGCGAGCGCAAGGCGTTCGGCAAGGCGATTGCCGATTTCCAGAACACGCGCTTCAAGCTGGCGGAGATGGCCACTGAAATTCAGATCGGCCGGGTTTTTGTTGACCGCTGTCTGGAGCTGCATCTGCAAGGCAAGCTGGATGTGCCGACGGCCGCGATGGCCAAGTACTGGGGCACGGACTTGCAATGCAAGGTGCTCGACGAATGCGTGCAACTGCATGGCGGCTACGGGTTCATGTGGGAATACCCGATCGCCCGGGCGTGGGCGGATGCGCGGGTGCAGCGGATTTATGCGGGGACCAATGAAATCATGAAGGAGATTATTGCGCGGTCGCTGTAATGCAGCGTTGATCGTTCCCACGCTCTGGTGGGAACGATCGTCGTCGTAAGTTACGGTGCAGGATTCGGGTGATCCTTGTGAATCGCCTCAATCCCCTCCAGCACTTCATCGGAAAGTTTCAGCTCGAAGCTCGCTAAATTGCTTTCAAGCTGCTCCATGGTCGTGGCGCCAATGATGTTGCTGGTCACGAACGGCTGCTGGGTAACAAATGCCAACGCCATCTGCGCCGGGTCCAGGCCGTGTTCACGGGCCAGCGCCACATAACGGCTGCATGCAGCTTCCGATTGCGGGTTGAAATAGCGGCTGAAGCGACTGTAGAGGCTCAGGCGACCTTTCGGCGGACGCGCGCCCCCTTCGTACTTGCCCGACAGGAAACCGAACGCCAGCGGCGAATAGGCAAGCAGGCCGCATTGTTCGCGGATGGCGATTTCCGCCAGACCGACCTCGAAGCTGCGGTTGAGCAGGTTGTACGGGTTCTGGATCGACACCGCACGCGGCCAGCCACGGGCTTCGGCCAGCGCCAGGAAACGCATGGTGCCCCACGGCGTTTCGTTGGACAGGCCGATGTGGCGGATCTTGCCGGCTTTGACCTGCTCGTCCAGCGCTTCGAGGGTGTCCTCGAGCGGCGTCAGGTTGGCTTCGATCTTGTGTTTGTAACCCAGCTGGCCGAAGAAGTTGGTGCTGCGTTCCGGCCAGTGCAACTGATAGAGATCGATGTAATCGGTTTGCAGGCGCTTGAGGCTGGCGTCCACGGCTTCAGTGATGTGCTGGCGGTTGTGTCGCAGGTTTTTGTCGCGGATGTAATCGATGGTGTTGCCGGGGCCGGCGATCTTGCTGGCGAGGATCCAGTCGGCGCGATCACCGCGGCTTTTGAAGTAATTGCCGATGTAACGCTCGGTGGTGGCGTAGGTTTCGGCCTTAGGCGGCACCGGGTACATCTCGGCGGTGTCGATGAAATTGATCCCGGCTTCCTTGGCCCGTTCGATCTGGGCGAAGGCTTCAGCTTCAGTGTTTTGCTCGCCCCAGGTCATGGTTCCGAGGCAGATGGCACTCACGTTCAGATTGGTTCGGCCTAGCTGGCGATAGTCCATCGGGTGCTCCTTGGGCAAAACAATCATAAAAGCAGGTTGAAATATTTTTCGCAATCTGCATAATTGCGCACCTCTTTCTGCAGTGGAAGTGATGCGCCGCCGCCGAAGAATCTTGCCGTTGAACGGACGCGCCGACCCGAGCCCCCGAAAGCGTCTGTATCCGGCTGCCTTTGACTTGTCAAAGTACGCACTATTCAGTAAGATCCGCCGTCTAATTTACAGGGCGGCCCCTGAGGCTATAAAGAATGAAAACTTTTACTGCTAAACCGGAAACAGTACAGCGCGACTGGTTTGTCGTCGACGCTGCAGGTCAGACCCTGGGTCGTCTGGCCACCGAAATCGCGAGCCGTCTGCGTGGCAAGCATAAAGCTGAGTACACTCCTCACGTTGACACCGGCGATTACATCGTCGTTATCAATGCCGAGCAGATTCGTGTAACCGGTGCTAAAACCACCGACAAAATCTACTACTCCCACTCCGGTTTCCCGGGCGGCATCAAGTCGATCAACTTCGAAAAGCTGATCGCTAAAGCCCCTGAGCGCGTGATCGAGACTGCGGTCAAAGGCATGCTGCCTAAGAACCCGCTGGGTCGCGACATGTATCGTAAGCTGAAAGTCTATGCGGGCGCTGTACACCCTCATACTGCTCAGCAGCCCCAAGAACTGAAGTTTTAACGGAATAGTTCATTATGTCGGCGACTCAAAATTACGGCACTGGCCGTCGCAAGACCGCAACCGCACGCGTTTTCCTGCGTCCGGGTACTGGTAACATCTCCATCAACAACCGTTCGCTGGATAATTTCTTCGGCCGCGAAACTGCCCGCATGGTAGTTCGTCAGCCGCTGGAATTGACTGAGACTGTCGAGAAGTTCGACATCTACGTCACCGTGATCGGCGGTGGTGTAAGTGGTCAAGCTGGCGCAATCCGCCACGGTATCACTCGCGCACTGATGCAGTACGACGAAACCCTGCGTGGCGCTCTGCGCAAAGCTGGCTTCGTTACTCGCGATGCTCGTGAAGTTGAACGTAAGAAAGTTGGTCTGCGTAAAGCGCGTAAGCGTCCGCAGTACTCGAAGCGTTAATTCGCTTTCGCGTTCAAAAAGAACGCCCAGTTTCCTCGCGAAGCTGGGCGTTTTTTTATGGGCGCGATTTATCAAAGAATTGCGCTGTGACAACTTGCCACAGCCGTAGAAGCCCTATACTGCAAGGCTTGGCAGTGGAGCCCCTCGGTAATTACCTTGTCAGAATTGGGGCTTTTCATTACCATTCGGCAAAATTTTTATAAGTACACAGATTTACTTAGTAGACGCCTGATTTAACAGGCCACAAAGCTGATGGGAGAGGACTGAATGAGCAATGACGGCGTGAATGCAGGCCGGCGTCGCTTCTTGGTAGCAGCCACATCCGTGGTGGGTGCTGCAGGAGCGGTGGGGGCTGCGGTCCCGTTCGTGGGGTCATGGTTTCCCAGTGCCAAGGCGAAAGCCGCAGGTGCACCGGTGAAAGTGAATGTCAGCAAAATCGAGCCAGGCCAGCAGATGATTGCTGAGTGGCGCGGTCAGCCGGTGTTCATTGTCCGCCGTACCGAGGAAATCCTGGGGAATCTGAAAAAGATCGAGGGCCAGTTGTCTGACCCGACCTCCAAGAACTCGACACAACCGACCTATGTCGACCCGGAAACGCGTTCGATCAAGCCAGAAGTTCTGCTGCTGATCGGTATCTGCACGCACCTGGGTTGCTCGCCGACCTTCCGTCCAGAAGTGGCACCTGCGGATCTGGGCAAGGACTGGGTAGGTGGTTATTTCTGCCCTTGCCATGGTTCCCACTACGATCTGGCTGGCCGCGTCTACAAGTCGCAACCTGCGCCTTTGAACCTGCCAGTTCCCCCGCATTCCTATGAGACTGATGACATTATTGTCGTTGGCGTCGATACGGAGAAAGCGTGATGAGCAAGTTCATGGATTGGGTTGATGCGCGCTTTCCCGCGACCAAAATGTGGGAAGACCATCTCAGCAAGTACTACGCCCCGAAGAACTTCAACTTCTTCTATTTCTTTGGCTCCCTGGCACTGCTCGTTCTGGTCAACCAGATCGTAACCGGTGTCTGGCTGACCATGAGCTACACCCCGTCGGCGGAAGAAGCGTTTGCGTCCGTCGAATACATCATGCGCGACGTTGAGTACGGCTCGATCCTGCGTCTGCTGCACGCGGTCGGCGCTTCGATGTTCTTCATCGTGGTCTACCTGCACATGTTCCGTGGCTTGCTTTACGGTTCTTACCAGAAGCCGCGTGAGCTGGTATGGGTCTTCGGTATGCTGATCTACCTGGCGCTGATGGCTGAAGCCTTCATGGGTTACCTGCTGCCCTGGGGCCAGATGTCCTACTGGGGTGCCCAGGTGATCATCTCGCTGTTCGGTGCGATCCCGGTCATCGGTAACGACCTGACCCAGTGGATCCGTGGTGACTACCTGATTTCCGGTATTACCCTGAACCGCTTCTTCGCGTTGCATGTCGTGGCTTTGCCGATAGTGATTCTCGGCCTGGTGGTGCTGCACGTCCTGGCGTTGCACGAAGTCGGGTCGAACAACCCGGACGGCGTGGACATCAAGAAACACAAGGACGAAAACGGCGTACCGCTGGATGGTATTGCTTTTCATCCGTACTACACCGTGAAAGATATCGTCGGCGTGGTGGTGTTCCTGTTCATCTTCTGCTCGATCGTGTTCTTCTTCCCGGAAATGGGCGGCTACTTCCTCGAGAAGCCGAACTTTGAAGTGGCGAACGCCTTCAAGACCCCAGAGCACATTGCTCCGGTCTGGTACTTCACACCGTTCTACGCGATTTTGCGAGCGGTGCCGGACAAGCTCCTTGGCGTTATTGCCATGGGTGCGGCCATTGCGGTGCTGTTCGTCCTGCCATGGCTGGACCGCAGTCCGGTCAAGTCGATGCGCTACAAAGGCTGGCTGAGCAAGATCTGGCTGGTGGTGTTCTGCGTTTCGTTCGTGATTCTGGGTGTGCTGGGTGTTCTGGCTCCGACTCCAGGCCGTACATTGCTGTCGCAGGTCTGTACCTTCCTGTACTTCGCCTACTTCATTCTGATGCCGTTCTACACCAGGCTCGAGAAGACCAAACCGGTTCCGGAAAGGGTGACTGGCTGATGAAAAAGCTATTTGCTGTACTGATTCTTGCTGCCATGCCTGTGTTCTCGTTCGCGTCGACAGCCGGTGCTCCTGAATTGGAAAAGGTCGACATTGACGTTTCCGATCAGGCTGCCATGCAGGATGGCGCACGTACGTTCGCCAACTATTGTATGGGCTGCCACAGCGCCAAGTTCCAGCGCTACGAGCGTGTTGCCGATGACTTGGGCATTCCGCACGACCTGATGCTCTCGAAGCTGGTGTTCACCGGCGCCAAGATTGGCGACCACATGAGCATCGGCATGCAGCCGGCAGACGCCAAGACCTGGTTCGGTGCGGCGCCGCCCGATCTGACCCTGGTCGCTCGCGTTCGTGGCACTGACTGGCTTTACAATTACCTGCGTTCATTCTATGAAGACCCGTCGCGTCCTTGGGGCGTGAACAACAAAGTTTTCCCGAACGTCGGGATGCCTAACGTTCTGGTCGGCCTGCAGGGTCGTCAGGTGGTAGGCTGCAAACAAGTTCAAATCGTCGAAGACGGCAAGAAGCAATACGATCCGCTGACCGGTACGGCTCTGACTCATGAGGCGTGTGACCAGCTGACCGTGCTGCCGAAAACCGGCACGCTGAACGCAGAGCAGTTCGACGAGAAGGTCAAGAATCTGGTGACCTTCCTGGCCTACTCGGCCAACCCGGTGAAGCTGCAGCATCAGCGCATCGGTACCTATGTGTTGCTGTACCTGGCGTTCTTCTTCGTATTCGCTTACTTGCTCAAGCGTGAATACTGGAAAGACGTCCATTGATAAAGCTGTAAGCAATTGCTGTTAATCGCACGCGCCCAGGGGCGTCTCTGAAGGTGTAACGAGTCTGGTAAGCCAGACGTTACGGGAGGCGTCTTCTGGGCGCGTGCGTTTTTCCGCTTCCGATAATTTCAACAAGCGAGGAGGACCGCCATGGGCGTGACCAATCGGTTGGCCTGTTACTCCGACCCCGCCGACCACTATTCCCACCGAGTGCGCATCGTACTTGCAGAGAAGGGTGTCAGCGCAGAGATCATTTACGTGGAAGCTGGTCGCCAGCCGCCTAAACTGATTGAAGTGAACCCTTACGGAAGTCTGCCCACCCTGGTCGATCGTGACCTGGCGTTGTGGGAGTCGACCGTGGTGATGGAATATCTGGATGAGCGTTACCCGCACCCGCCCTTGCTGCCGGTTTATCCTGTGGCGCGTGCCAATAGCCGTCTGCTGATTCATCGTATTCAGCGTGACTGGTGTGGTCTGGTGGATCTGATCCTGGATTCGAAGACCAAGGAAGCCGCCCGCGTCGTGGCTCGTAAAGAGTTGCGTGAAAGCCTGACTGGCGTGTCGCCGTTGTTCGCCGACAAGCCGTTTTTCCTCAGTGAGGAACAAAGTCTGGTGGATTGCTGCCTATTGCCAATACTCTGGCGTTTGCCGATTTTGGGTATTGAACTGCCGCGGCCTGCCAAGCCGTTGCTTGATTACATGGAGCGCTCGTTTGCGCGTGAGGCTTTCCAGGCGAGTCTGTCTGGTGTCGAACGCGATATGCGCTAAGGCTTAAGGAGCCGCTATGAACTCCAGTCGACCTTATCTGGTCCGCGCGCTCTACGAGTGGATTGTGGACAACGATTGCACCCCGCACATGCTGGTCAATTCCGAGTATCCGTCGGTGCAGGTGCCTCAGGGTTTTGCCAGTGACGGACAGATTGTCCTGAACGTATCACCGGCTGCCGTGCGTCATCTGCACATGGACAACGAGGCGGTCAGCTTCGAAGGGCGCTTCGGTGGCGTACCGCACACCCTGTACGTGCCTATCGCATCGATCCTGGGTATTTACGCCCGGGAGAATGGCCAGGGCATGGTGTTCGATCTGGAATCGCCTATGGAAGACGAGGAAGAGATCGAGCCGGATGATGATATTCCGCCGCCCGACAGTGAGCCGCCGCGTCCCAGCGGTCGACCCAGTTTGAAAGTGGTGAAGTAATAAAAAAGGCGATCCGGATGGATCGCCTTTTTTGTGCCTGCTCCCCCCAAGGGGTCAGTCGATGTACTCAAACAACTTCACAATCTTCTGCACACCGGAAACGCTCTGCACCAGGTTGGTGGCCTGCGCCGCTTCCTGCTTGGTCAGCAGACCCAGCAGATAAACGATGCCGTTCTCGGTGACGACCTTGATGCGCGAACCCGGGATGTTCGGGTCGGTGAGCATCTGGGTCTTGATCTTGGAGGTCAGCCAGGTGTCGTTCTGGCGGGCAAGGAAGCCTGATGGCGGCAGCACTTGCAGTTCGTTATGCACCTTCTTCACCCGCTGAACCGCAGCGGCAGCCTGTTCGGCCTTGGCCTTGAGGTCTGCGGTCGGTGTTTGCCCGGCGAGCAGCACGACACCGTTGAAGCTGGTGACGACGATGTGCGAATCGTTGTCCAGGGCCGGATCGGCCTTGGCGACGTTCACGCCGACTTTTGTGTCGATCAGGGAGTCGTCGATCTTGCTGCCGAAGGTGCGCGTTCCGCGGTCATCTTCAATTGGCGCTTCACGGCTGGCTTTAACCACCGAAGTGCAGCCGCTGATGCCGAGGCACAGGGTCAAGGCCAGAAGGCCTAGGCGATTAGGGGTCATTCTTCACTCCCGAACAGTTGGCTGTCGATCAAATCGCAAAGGCAATGGATCGCCAGCAGGTGGACTTCCTGAATACGTGCGGTGACGTTGGCCGGTACGCGAATCTCGACGTCCTCGGGCAATAGCAGCGACGCCATGCCGCCGCCATCACGACCGGTCAATGCTACGACAATCATTTCGCGATCATGTGCGGCCTGGATCGCTTGAATTATGTTCGCCGAGTTGCCGCTGGTGGAAATTGCCAGCAATACGTCACCTGGCTGGCCGAGGGCGCGGATCTGTTTGGAGAAGATTTCGTTGTAGCTGTAATCGTTGGCGATCGAGGTGATCGTCGAGCTGTCGGTGGTCAGCGCAATGGCTGGCAGGCTCGGGCGTTCGCGCTCGAAGCGGTTGAGCAGCTCGGATGAGAAGTGCTGGGCGTCACCGGCGGAGCCGCCGTTGCCGCACGAAAGCATTTTGCCCTCGTTGAGCAGGGCGTTGACCATCACCTGGCTGGCTTGCTCGATGTGCGGTGCAAGTACGTCCATCGCCATTTGCTTGGTGTCGATACTGGCCTGAAAAAGCTGGCGAATTCGGGATTGCATGTCCATCTGTGTGACCTTAATTAGCGCGGCTACTTGGCACATGAATGTGCAGCCCGCAAAGCAAAGAGCAAAAGTGTTGGGTAAAGGTGTCCGCTTCGGGTCGAGCGTGATCAGCTGTCAAAGGCATTCTGCAACCAGTTCAACTGATCGAGGTTGCTGTCGATGGCAACCACGTCGAAGCGGCAGGGGGAATTGGCCCAACGCGACTCGCGCTGAAGAAAATACTGCGCGGCGAAAATCAGTTTCTGCCGTTTGCGCCCATCGATGCTGTCGAGCGCTCCACCCCACTGGGTGTTTTTTCTGTAGCGGACTTCAACGAATACTACTGTATCGCCATCAAGCATGACCAGATCAAGCTCGCCGCGTTTGCACAACCAGTTCTGCGCCAGCAGGCGCAGACCCTGTTGTTGAAGATGCTCGAGCGCGTGGCGCTCGGCATCTTTACCGCTTTGCTGGCGTGACCTGTCAGGCATCAGCGCGGGGTATCCGGCAGGCGTTGAACCTGGCCGCTGACGAACTGTGCCCACGGCAACTGGCGCACCACGCGCTGGTTCTGGGTCATGCCCAGGCTGCCCGACTGGCCTTCAATGCGGCTGTCCGGCAGCGCCTTGAGTTGGCCCAGTCGCGGCGCCAGGCGATACGCATCCACGCCCATTGCGTACAGGCGGCCGAGGCTGCCGGCGGCTTGTGGCCATTGTGCGGTGACCTGTTTGCGCAGCGGATCATTGGCGTCCAGCAACCATGGGGTTTCGCAGAAGCGAATACCGTTCATGTCGTTGTACTGATTCACATCGCCGCTGGCACTGAATACGTGTGACGTGGCGTAAACCGGCACATCACCCGCGTACTGGAAGTTCAGGGTCGGTTTTATCTGCTGGGCCTGTTGCGGGGTCGCGGCCAGGAAGATGAACTCGATGTCCTGACGGCGCGAAGGCTGGGCCGCTACCTGCGAACCAACGGTGCTTTGCAAGCTTTTGGCGCGACCTTCGCTCTGACGCAGCTGGAACATGTCGGCAATCTGCTGGGCCAGTTGCACTGGTTGGTCAACGCGTTCGGTCGCAACGATGCTGCCACCGTTGGCTTGCCAGTCCTGGCTGAAGGCGCGCAACACGCGATCGCCCCATTCGCCTTTCGGCACCATGATCGCGGCGCGATGCAGGCCGTCGGCGCGGGCACGACGAGACACTTCACGGGCTTCGTCTTCAGCGGCCAGGCCAAACTGGAACAGCTGGGCCGGACCTTGTTCGCCTTCGCTGTAGTTCAGCGCCAGGGTCGTGATCGGCAGTTGCGGGCGAGCGCTGAGCTGTTTGACCAGCGGTTTTTCCAGCGGACCGACTACCAGTTGCACGCCGTCGGCCTGGGCCTTGCGGTAGAACTCGTCCATCGAGGTCAGTTTCGAGCTGTCATAGAACTCGATGGCTGGCGGCTTCTGCCCGGCTTGTTGAGCTTGGTAGTGAGCGGCCATGAAGCCCTCGCGCAGTGCTTTGCCGACCGAGGCCAGCGGGCCGTCTTGCGGCAGCAGCAGGGCGATCTTGCTCAACGGCTGGCTGGCCAGTTCCTTGAGCTTGGTCAGTGGCAGCGGCAACTGAATGGCGGCCGGGTGCTTGGGGTTCTGGGCGCGCCAGTTGTCGATCGCGGCTTGCTGCTGTTCCAGGGTGCCGGCGGTTTTTACCGCCAGTGCCAGGCCCATCCAGCCACCGAGATCATCATTGGTGGTGGGTTGCAGTTGATCGGTTGGCAGCGAGGCGATCAGAGTCCAGATCGCTTCGTGGTTTTTAGCGGCCGCTTCACCTTCGAGCATTGGCGCAATGAAGATGCGCTCCCGTGCAGCCGGCAGTGTCTGGCCATCGGCCTCAAGGGCGCGAGCATGAACGGTGCCGGTGCGAACCTGTTGCTCGACCGGCAATTCGCTCAGGCGTTGCAGGCTCGGATGGCTCAGCGCAGTCAGCGCCGCCTTCGGCTGGTTGCGCGCCATGGCCAGTTCAGCCGCCAGGGTGCTGGCGAAGACTTGTTGGCCGGGCTTGAGTTGTTCCACCGGAACCTGTTGCAGGATTTGCGCGGACTGGCCGGCATTGCCCTGACGATAAGCCAGGTCGGCCGCGCTCAGGCGCAACAGCGCGGCTTTTTCCGGGTCCTTGCTTTGAGCAGCCTGTTCGAGCAGTTGCTCGATACTGGCGTCCGGGGTCCGTGGAAGTTCGCCAAGGCTGGAGGAGGGCGAGCTGGCGCAAGCCGCCAGCAAGGCAGCGAGGCAGAGGGCAGTGAACAGCCGCAGGCAAGCGATCATGTAGTGTTCCTGATACTCGATCAAATTAGCGTGGAATTGTACCCAAGCACTGGCCGGGGCGCGATGTTACTGGCGTGAATCGATCAATTTAGCTCGTACAAATGTTGCAGCGCTGCACAAACGCCTGAAAAACCCGAGGAGGGCGGGGCGATCGCAAGCGCCGCTACGCGCTACAATGTCGCCTTTTACCGATCATGAGGTGTGCGCTTTGACTGCTCCAGGTGCTTTGAATTCCGCTGCTGGCTCGCTTTATGTGGTGGCGACGCCCATCGGCAACCTGGACGACATCAGTGCGCGTGCGCTGAAAATCCTGCGCGACGTCGCGTTGATCGCCGCCGAAGACACCCGTCACTCCCAGCGCTTGATGCAGCATTTCGGCATTCCGACGCCGCTGGCAGCCTGTCATGAGCACAACGAGCGAGATGAAGGTAGCCGCTTTATCACGCGATTGCTGGCGGGCGACGATGTGGCGCTGATCTCCGATGCTGGCACGCCGTTGATTTCCGATCCGGGTTATCACCTGGTGCGTCAGGCCCGTGCTGCCGGGATCAATGTGGTGCCGGTCCCGGGGGCCTGTGCATTGATCGCAGCGTTGTCGGCGGCGGGCCTACCGTCGGACCGCTTCATTTTCGAAGGTTTCCTGCCGGCCAAGGCTGTCGGTCGCCGTGCTCGCCTCGAGCTGGTCAAGGAAGAGCCGCGCACGCTGATTTTTTATGAAGCGCCACATCGCATCCTTGAGTGCCTGCAAGACATGGAGCTGGTGTTCGGCCCCGAGCGTCCGGCGTTGCTGGCCCGTGAAATCACCAAAACGTTCGAAACCCTCAAAGGTTTGCCGCTGGCCGAGTTGCGCGAGTTCGTCGAGTCGGACAGCAATCAGCAGCGCGGCGAGTGCGTGGTATTGGTGGCCGGCTGGTCGGTTCCTGAGACCGAGGACGCGGTCAGCAGCGAAGCCATGCGCATCCTCAATCTGTTGCTTGAAGAAATGCCGCTCAAGCGTGCGGCGGCATTGGCGGCGCAAATTACCGGTGAGCGCAAGAATGTGCTCTATCAGGTGGCGCTGGATAAACAGAAGGGCGAGTAAAAACCCGACGCGCAGGATCAGCTGAAGGCGTTTAGCGCTTGTTCTTCGGCCGCTCTGCCGTTAACCTTCGCGGCGGAGAGTCGATTGGACAGTCGCTGCCCTCTATGAAAATTAGGGGGGGGAGGAAAGTCCGGGCTCCATAGGGCGAAGTGCCAGGTAATGCCTGGGAGGCGTGAGCCTACGGAAAGTGCCACAGAAAATAACCGCCTAAGCGCTTCGGCGCCGGTAAGGGTGAAAAGGTGCGGTAAGAGCGCACCGCACGTCTGGCAACAGTTCGTGGCTAGGTAAACCCCACTTGGAGCAAGACCAAATAGGGTCCCAAGGCGTGGCCCGCGCTGGGACCGGGTAGGTTGCTAAAGATGTCCAGTGATGGCCATCGTAGACGAATGACTGTTCAAGACAGAACCCGGCTTACAGATCGACTCTCCACCTTTTTTCTCCCCCTGCTTTAATCATTGAGCAGGGTGCTGGTAGTAGCAATTTCCCTCCTTCCAGAATCGTTGCCAGAACACTTTCGTAATACCGAAAAAATCTTACTCTTAACAAATTACTTTAACTTTCGAACGCAGCCTTCTGTGCTGATTCAAGTTATTGAGCAAAATCACACGTCAGATTCTCGTTGCACCTCTGTTTACCCTCCTAAATCTCAGTTCTGTAAGGGTTTTCCTTTAAACCGCGCCTTGACGGTGCGGTGGCCGCATTCCTATAGTGTGCGCAAGTGGCGGAAAGTGGCATGAAGTGGGTTTTTTGAGCGTAAAACGCTAATATTTGGAGAAACGCTGACGTGTTTCGCGGAGCTAACGCTATCAGTCTCGACGCAAAGGGCCGTCTCGCTATGCCGAGCCGGTACCGTGACGAGCTCGTTTCGCGTAGTTCCGGTCAGTTGATCGTCACAATTGATGCCGTTGATCCGTGTTTGTGTGTTTACCCCCTCGATGAGTGGGAAATTATCGAAACCAAACTGCGCGCACTGCCTTCGCTTCGCGAAGAGAACCGCCGCCTGCAACGTTTACTGATTGGTAATGCCGTCGACCTCGAGCTCGATGGCAGTGGTCGTTTTCTGGTTCCACCGCGTCTTCGTGAATATGCCAAGTTGGATAAGCGCGCGATGTTGGTAGGCCAACTGAACAAGTTCCAATTGTGGGACGAGGATGCCTGGGATGCGGTTTCTGCCGCTGACCTGGCTGCTATTCAACAACCGGGCGCCATGCCTGATGAACTGCGTGATTTGATCCTGTGACTATTGATAGCGGCTTTAACCACATCACCGTACTGCTCGACGAAGCCGTGGAGGCTCTCGCCGTACGTCCTGATGGCTGCTATCTGGACGGCACGTTCGGGCGCGGCGGGCACAGTCGGTTGATCCTCCGCCAGCTGGGCCCCGATGGTCGGGTCCTCGGATTCGACAAAGATCCTCAAGCGATTGCCACCGGGCAAACGCTAGCGGCCGAAGACGGCCGCTTTGTCGTTGTGCAACGCAGCTTTGCCGAGCTCGGTTCGGAAGTGGCCGAACGCGGTCTGCACGGCAAGGTCAGCGGCGTTTTGCTCGACCTAGGCGTGTCTTCGCCGCAGCTCGACGACCCTGAGCGCGGCTTCAGTTTCCTCAATGATGGCCCGCTGGACATGCGCATGGACCCGTCCCGCGGAATCAGCGCTGCCGAATTCGTCAACACCGCACCGGTGGAAGAAATCGCCCGGGTATTCAAGGAATACGGCGAAGAGCGTTTCTCTGGCCGCATGGCCCGTGCCGTGGCCGAGCGCCGAGACATCAAGCCGTTCGAGCGCACAGCCGACCTGGCTGAAGTCTTGAAAGTCGCCAACCCCGCATGGGAAAAGGGCAAGAACCCCGCCACCCGTGCGTTCCAGGGCCTGCGTATTCACGTCAACAACGAACTGGGTGATCTGGAAGCCGGCCTCGAAGCTGCACTGGACTGCCTGGAAATCGGTGGCCGCCTGGTCGTCATCAGCTTCCACTCGCTGGAAGACCGCATCGTCAAACTGTTCATGCGCAAACTGGTAAAAGGCGAAGCCGACAACCTGCCGCGCAACCTGCCGGTCCGTCACGTCGCTTTCGAACCGATCATCAAAATTCATGGCAAAGCGCAGTCCGCCTCCGAGGCCGAACTCAAAGCCAACCCACGTTCGCGCAGCGCCGTCATGCGCGTCGCGGAGAAGCTGCGGTGAGCAAGCTTTTCGCCAAGCCTCTTCCCGGCGGAAGCTTTTTCATGCTGCTGCTGTTTATTGGCGTGCTCGTGTCGGCCATTGGCGTGTCGTACAGCGCCCACTGGAACCGGCAGTTGCTGAACTCGCTGTACGCCGAGTTGAGTGTGCGCGACAAGGCGCAGGCGGAGTGGGGCCGGTTGATTCTCGAGCAGAGCACCTGGACTGCCCACAGCCGTATCGAAGTGCTGGCCACCGAGCAACTGAAGATGCGCATTCCCGGCGCCGCTGAAGTGCAGATGGTGGCGCCATGATGAAACTCGAGGGCGCACTGTTTCCATGGCGTTTCCGCCTGGTGCTGGGCTTGCTCGGGGTCATGGTTGCGGCTATATGCTGGCGGATCATCGATCTGCAAGTCGTCGACCGCGCCTTCCTTAAAAGCCAGGGCGATGCGCGCAGCGTTCGTCACATTCCGATTCCGGCTCACCGTGGTCTGATCACCGACCGTAACGGCGAGCCTTTGGCCGTGAGTACGCCGGTCACCACGCTGTGGGCGAACGCCAAGGAAATGCAGCTGGCCAAAGAGAAGTGGCCAGCACTGGCGGCGGCTCTGGGCCAAGACCCTAAAGCCCTGGCCGAGCGCCTCGAAGCCCAGGCCAACAAAGAATTCATCTACCTCGTGCGCGGGCTCACCCCCGAGCAGGGCCAATCTGTACTCGATCTGAAAGTGCCGGGTGTCTACGGCATCGAAGAATTCCGGCGCTTCTATCCGGCCGGTGAAGTCACCGCGCACATGGTCGGTTTTACCGACATCGATGACCATGGTCGTGAAGGGGTCGAACTGGCCTACGACGAATGGCTGGCCGGGGTCCCTGGCAAGCGGCAGGTCATCAAGGATCGGCGTGGCCGACTTATCAAGGATGTCCAGGTCACCAAAAACGCCAAGGCCGGCAAGCCCTTGGCGTTGTCCATTGACCTGCGTCTGCAATACCTGGCCAACCGCGAGTTGCGTAACGCGATCATTGAGAACGGCGCCAAGGCCGGCAGCCTGGTGATCATGGACGTGAAGACCGGCGAGATCCTCGCCATGGTCAACCAGCCGACCTACAACCCGAACAACCGTCGCCACCTGCAACCGGCGATGATGCGCAACCGCGCCATGATCGACGTGTTCGAGCCGGGTTCGACCATGAAAGCCATTTCCATGAGTGCCGCGATCGAAACCGGGCGTTGGAAGCCGAGCGACACCGTCGAGGTGTACCCGGGCACTTTGCAGATTGGTAAATACACCATCAAGGACGTCTCCAAGTCCGAAGGCCCGGTGCTTGACCTGACCGGCATCCTGATCAATTCCAGTAACGTCGGCATGAGTAAGGTCGCGTTCGATATCGGCGGCGAAACCATCTTCCGCCTCGCGCAGAAAGTCGGCCTCGGCCAGGACACCGGCCTCGGCTTCCCGGGCGAGCGCGTCGGCAACCTGCCGAACTACCGCGAATGGCGCAAGGCTGAAACCGCAACGTTGTCCTACGGCTACGGTATTTCCGTCACCGCGATCCAGTTGGTCCACGCCTTCTCGGCCCTGGCCAACAATGGTCGACTCGCGCCGCTGACCCTGATCAAGACCGACAAGCCGGCGCAAACCACGCAAGTGCTGCCCGAAGCCGTCGCGAAAACCATGCAGACCATGCTGACCCAGGTGATCGAAGCCCCGCGCGGTGTGTTCCGTGCGCAGGTGCCGGCGTATCACGTGGCTGGCAAGTCGGGTACGGCGCGTAAGACGTCGGTCGGCACCAAAGGCTACGCCGAGAATTCCTACCGCTCGCTGTTCGCCGGTTTCGGCCCGATGAGCGATCCGCGTTACGCGATCGTGGTGGTGATCGATGAACCGACCAAGGCCGGTTACTTCGGTGGTCTGGTCTCGGCGCCGGTGTTCAGCAAGGTGATGTCCGGGACGTTGCGCCTGATGAACATCACCCCGGACAACCTGCCGCCGACGCAAACCGCTAACGCCACACCGGTCGTTCCACTGAAAGCCAATGGAGGGCGCGGCTGATGTCTCTTAGTCTGAATAAAATTTTCGCCCACGCTGGCCGCGATCTGTTGATCCGCGAACTGACCCTGGACAGCCGCAACGTGCGGGCTGGCGATCTGTTTCTTGCCGTTCCTGGCGGCAAGTTCGACGGGCGCGCGCACATCGCCGACGCCTTGCAGCGCGGTGCTGCTGCGGTGGCTTATGAAGTCGAAGGCGCTACCGTATTGCCGATCACCGACGTGCCGCTGATTCCGGTCAAAGGCCTGGCGGCGCAACTGTCGGACATCGCCGGTCGCTTTTATGGCGACCCGAGCCGGCACCTGAACTTGGTTGGCGTAACCGGCACCAATGGCAAAACCAGCGTCACGCAGTTGGTTGCGCAGGCCCTGGACTTGCTCGGACAGCATTGCGGCATCGTCGGCACCCTGGGCACCGGTTTCTACGGCGCGCTGGAAAGCGGCCTGCACACCACGCCGAACCCGATCGCCGTACAAGCGACCTTGGCTGACCTTAAAAAGGCCGGTGCCAAAGCCGTCGCCATGGAAGTGTCTTCCCACGGCCTGGATCAAGGTCGCGTGACGGCGTTGGCGTTCGACGTGGCGGTGATGACCAACCTGTCCCGCGATCACCTCGATTACCACGGCACCATGCAAGCCTACGGCGAAGCCAAGGCCAAGCTGTTTGCCTGGAACGATTTGAAGTGCCGGGTGATCAACCTCGACGACGAGTTCGGCCGCCAACTGGCTGCGGACAAACGTGAGTCGCGCCTGATCACCTATAGCCTGGAAGATGCCAGCGCCTACCTCTATTGCCGTGAAGCGCAGTTCGACGACGAAGGCGTGCGCGCCACGCTGGTCACGCCCCAGGGCGAGCATCATTTGCGCAGCACCTTGCTCGGTCGCTTCAACCTGAGCAACGTGCTGGCCGCAGTCGGCGCCTTGCTCGGCCTGGACTACGCGCTGGACGAAATCCTCAAGGTCCTGCCGAAACTCGAAGGTCCGGCCGGTCGCATGCAGCGTCTCGGCGGCGGCACCCAGCCGCTGGTGGTGGTCGATTACGCCCACACGCCGGATGCGCTGGAAAAAGTCTTGATGGCTCTGCGTCCACACGCCAAAGGCCGTTTGCTGTGCCTGTTCGGTTGCGGCGGTGATCGCGATCGCGGCAAGCGTCCGCTGATGGCCGAAGTGGTAGAGCGTCTGGCCGACGGTGTGCTGGTCACCGATGACAACCCGCGCACCGAAGATCCTTCGCTGATTTTTGATGACATTCGCGCTGGTTTTACCGCTGTGGATAAAGTCACCTTTGTCGCCGGCCGTGGTCAGGCGATTGCCCAGTTGATCGCCAGCGCCTCGGCGGATGACGTGATTGTCCTGGCCGGTAAAGGTCACGAGGACTATCAGGAAATCAACGGCGAGCGTCACGCTTTCTCCGATCTGGTCGAGGCTGATCATGCCTTGACCGCGTGGGAGGTGGCTCATGCTTAAAGCCTTGAAACTGAGCGAACTGACCGGCGCACTGAATGCACGATTGATCGCGGGCGATGCCACATTCGATGGCGTCAGCATCGACAGCCGCGCGATCAAACCGGGTCAGCTGTTTATTGCCCTGACCGGCCCGCGTTTCGATGGTCATGACTATTTGAACGATGTCGCCAGCAAAGGCGCGGTCGCTGCACTGGTCGAGCGCGAAGTCGCCGACAGCGCATTGCCGCAATTGCTGGTCAAGGACACTCGTCAGGCGTTGGGTCAACTGGGCGCTATGAACCGTGCCGCGTTCACTCAACCAGTGGCGGCGATCACCGGTTCCAGCGGTAAAACCACGGTCAAGGAAATGCTCGCGAGCATCCTGCGCACCCGCGGTCCGGTACTGGCGACCCGTGGCAACCTGAACAACGACCTCGGCGTGCCGCTGACCCTGCTCGAACTCTCGCCGGAACATACCTCCGCCGTGATCGAGCTCGGTGCTTCGCGTCTCGGCGAAATTGCCTACACCGTGGGCATGACCAAGCCGCACGTGGCCGTGCTCAACAATGCCGGGACCGCTCACGTCGGCGAGTTCGGCGGGCCGGAAAAAATCGTTGAAGCCAAGGGCGAGATCATTGAAGGGCTGGATGCCGATGGCGTCGCCGTGCTCAATCTTGACGACAAAGCGTTCGGTATTTGGAAGGCTCGTGCGGGCGGTCGCAAAGTGCTGACTTTCGCCCTGAACAATCCAAGCGCCGACTTCTACGCCAGCGAGCTGGATCGCGATGCGCGTGGTTGCCCTGCCTTCAACCTGCACAGTCCTGAAGGTGTGGAGCGCGTTCAACTGAACCTGCTCGGCACCCATAACGTCGCCAATGCCATGGCCGCCGCCGCTGCCGCGTATGCTCTGGGCGTGTCGCTGTTCGGCATCGCTACCGGTCTCGGCGCGGTGCAACCGGTCAAGGGTCGTACCGTCGCGCAACTGGCCACTAATGGCATACGCGTGATCGATGACACCTACAACGCGAACCCCACCTCCATGTGCGCCGCCGTTGATATACTCGCCGGCTTTTCCGGCCGCACCGTTCTGGTGCTCGGAGATATCGGCGAATTGGGCGATTGGGCGGAGCAGGGGCACCGCGATGTGGGCGAGTACGCCCGCGGCAAGGTTTCCGCGCTTTACGCTGTCGGGCCACTGATGGCTCACGCCGTGAACGCTTTCGGTCCCCAGGCCTTTCACTTCAGCACTCAGGCTGAGCTGATCAAGGCCTTGGGCGCCGAGCAAGACACCAACACCACCATTTTGATCAAGGGCTCGCGCAGCGCTGCGATGGAAAACATCGTCGCCGCTTTGTGCGGGTCCAGCCTGGAGAAACATTAATGCTGCTGCTGTTAGCGGAGTACCTACAACAGTTCTACAAAGGCTTCGCGGTCTTTCAGTACCTGACCCTGCGCGGGATCCTCGGTGTGCTGACCGCGCTGGTTTTGTCGCTGTGCTATGGCCCGTGGATGATCCGCACGTTGCAGAACCGTCAGATCGGTCAATCCGTTCGCAATGACGGTCCACAATCGCACCTTTCAAAATCGGGCACCCCGACCATGGGCGGCGCACTGATTCTGTCGTCTATCGGTGTCAGCACCTTGCTTTGGGCTGACCTGAGCAACCGTTATGTCTGGACCGTGTTGCTGGTGACGTTGCTGTTCGGTGCTATCGGTTGGGTCGACGACTATCGCAAGGTGATCGAGAAAAACTCTAAAGGCCTGCCGAGCCGCTGGAAGTATTTCTGGCAGTCGGTGTTCGGCCTCGGCGCGGCGATCTTCCTTTATATGACCGCTGCGACGCCGGTAGAAACCACCCTGATCCTGCCGATGCTCAAGGACTACAGCATTCCGCTGGGCATAGGCTTTGTCGTTCTGACCTATTTCGTGATTGTCGGCTCGAGCAATGCGGTCAACCTGACCGATGGCCTCGACGGTCTGGCGATCATGCCGACGGTGATGGTCGGCGGCGGCCTGGGGATCTTCTGCTACCTGTCCGGTAACGTGAAATTCGCTGAATACCTGCTGATTCCTTACGTGCCGGGTGCCGGTGAGTTGATCGTGTTCTGCGGTGCCTTGATCGGTGCGGGCCTCGGTTTCCTCTGGTTCAACACCTATCCGGCGCAAGTCTTCATGGGCGACGTCGGCGCACTGGCGCTGGGCGCAGCGCTTGGCACGATCGCGGTGATCGTCCGCCAGGAAATCGTCCTGTTCATCATGGGCGGCGTGTTCGTGATGGAAACCCTGTCTGTCGTTATCCAGGTTGCTTCTTTCAAGCTGACCGGTCGCCGCGTATTCCGCATGGCGCCGATTCACCACCACTTTGAACTCAAGGGCTGGCCTGAACCACGCGTGATCGTCCGTTTCTGGATCATCACCGTGATTCTCGTACTGGTCGGCCTTGCCACCCTGAAGCTGAGGTAGAACGAGTGTCTCTGATCGCTTCTGACCACTTCCGCATCATTGTCGGCCTCGGCAAGAGCGGCATGTCCCTGGTTCGCTTCCTGGCGAACCGGGGCACGTCGTTTGCTGTGGCTGATACGCGGGAAAATCCACCGGAACTGGCCACGCTCAAGCGTGACTATCCGCACGTGGAAGTGCGTTGTGGCGAGCTGGACGTCGAATTCCTGTGCCGTGCCGACGAGCTCTACGTGAGCCCCGGCCTGGCGCTGGCGACCCCGGCCCTGCAGGCTGCCGCCGCCCGTGGCGTGAAATTGTCCGGCGACATCGAGCTGTTCGCGCGTAACGCGAAGGCGCCGATTGTCGCCATCAGCGGTTCCAACGCGAAAAGCACCGTCACCACCCTGGTTGGCGAGATGGCAGTGGCGGCGGGCAAGCGTGTCGCTGTCGGTGGCAACCTCGGTACGCCGGCGCTGGATCTGCTCGACGACGACGTCGAGTTGTACGTGATGGAACTGTCGAGCTTCCAGCTCGAAACCACCGATCAACTCAACGCCGAAGTGGCGACCGTGCTTAATGTCAGCGAAGACCACATGGACCGCTACAGCGGTCTGCCGGCCTATCACCTGGCCAAGCACCGGATCTTCCGTGGCGCCAAACAGTTTGTGGTCAACCGTCAGGACGCCCTGAGCCGTCCGCTGATGGGCGAGGGCCAGCCGTGCTGGACTTTCGGTTTGAGCAAACCCGATTTCAAGGCCTTCGGGATCCGCGAAGAAGACGGCGAGAAGTACCTGGCCTTCGAATTCCAGAACCTGATGCCGGTGCGCGAGTTGAAGATTCGTGGCGCCCACAACCAGTCCAACGCCCTGGCGGCCTTGGCCCTGGGCCACGCCGTCGGTCTGCCGTTCGACGCCATGCTCTCGAGCTTGCGCACCTTCGCTGGCCTCGAGCATCGCTGCCAATGGGTTCGTGACCTGGGTGGCGTGAGCTATTACAACGATTCCAAAGCCACCAACGTCGGCGCCGCACTGGCCGCCATCGAAGGGCTGGGCGCGGACATCGACGGCAAACTCGTGCTGATCGCCGGTGGCGATGGCAAGGGTGCCGAGTTCAAGGATTTGCGTGACCCGGTGGCGGTCAACTGCCGCGCCGTGGTGTTGATGGGCCGTGACAGTGACCTGATCGGTCAGGCCATCGGCGATGCCGTGCCGCTGATTCGCGTCAGTTCACTGGAGGAAGCGGTCGCACAGTGCCGCGCCGTCGCCGAGCCAGGCGACGCCGTGCTGTTGTCGCCTGCCTGCGCCAGTTTCGACATGTTCAAGAATTACGAAGACCGTGGCCATCAGTTCGTCCGCGCTGTGGAGGAACTGGCATGAGCCTGCTCAATATCATCAAGCCATACCCGTCGCCGATCATCACTGGGCGCGGGATCGACCTCGACTTCCCGATGCTCGCCGGTTGCCTGGCCTTGATCGGTCTCGGGCTGGTGATGATTGCCTCGGCCTCGACCGAAGTGGCGGCCGTGCAGTCGGGCAGTGCCCTGTACTACATGATTCGCCACCTGATCTACATCGTGCTGGGCCTGGGCGCCTGCGTCATCACCATGATGATTCCGATCGCCACCTGGCAACGCTTGGGCTGGCTGATGCTGCTGGGTGCATTCGGTTTGCTGGTGATGGTGATCATCCCGGGGATCGGCCGTGAAGTGAACGGTTCGATGCGCTGGATCGGCTTCAGTTTCTTCAACGTCCAGCCGTCCGAGATCGCCAAGGTGTTCGTGGTGATCTACCTCGCCGGTTATCTGGTACGTCGCCAGAAAGAAGTGCGCGAAAGCTGGATGGGCTTCTTCAAGCCGTTCATCGTTCTGCTGCCCATGGCCGGTCTGTTGCTGATGGAGCCGGATTTCGGTGCCACCGTTGTCATGATGGGCGCGGCAGCGGCGATGCTATTCCTCGGCGGGGTCGGGCTGTTCCGGTTTTCCTTAATGGTGGTCCTCGCGGTCGGGGCGGTGGTGCTGTTGATTCAAGTGCAGCCGTATCGAATGGCGCGTCTGACCAACTTTGCCGATCCGTGGGCCGACCAGTTCGGTGCCGGCTACCAGTTGTCGCAAGCATTGATCGCATTCGGTCGCGGCGAATGGCTGGGCGTTGGCCTGGGCAACAGCGTGCAGAAACAGTTCTACCTGCCGGAAGCCCACACCGACTTCGTGTTCTCGGTGCTGGCCGAAGAGCTGGGCGCCGTGGGTTCCTTGTGCACCGTAGCGCTGTTCGTCTTCGTCTGTGTGCGTGGCATGTACATCGGTTATTGGGCTGAGAAGGCCAAGCAGTTCTTCGCCGCCTACATTGCGTACGGCCTGTCGTTCCTGTGGATCGGCCAGTTCCTGATCAACATCGGGGTGAACGTCGGCCTGCTGCCGACCAAAGGCCTGACCCTGCCGTTCCTCAGTTATGGCGGCAGTTCGCTGGTGATTTGCGGTGCCTGTCTCGGCTTGTTATTGCGCATCGAGTGGGAGAGTCGAACCCACCTGGGCAGCGAAGAGATGGAGTTCCATGAGAGCGACTTCGCCGAGGAGCCGACCCATGGGCGCTAACGTCTTGATCATGGCGGGCGGCACCGGTGGCCATGTGTTCCCGGCGCTGGCGTGCGCCCGCGAATTCCAGGCCCGCGGTTACACCGTGCACTGGCTCGGAACGCCACGCGGCATCGAGAACGACCTGGTGCCGATGGCCGGTATCGAGCTGCACCGGATCAATGCCACCGGTTTGCGCGGCAAGGGCAAGTTGTCCCTGCTCAAGGCTCCGTTCATGGTACTCAAGTCGGTCTGGCAGGCGCGGGCGATCATTCGTCAGCTGCAGCCGGTGTGTGTGGTCGGCTTCGGTGGTTATGTGACCGGTCCTGGTGGCGTTGCCGCCAAACTGGCCGGTGTGCCGGTGATCGTTCATGAGCAGAACGCCGTGGCCGGTACCGCCAATCGGTTGCTGGTGCCGTTGGCCGCCCGAGTCTGTGAAGCGTTCCCCGACACCTTTACCCTGTCGGACAGCCGTCGGACCACCGGTAACCCGGTGCGCACCGAGCTGTTCCTCGAAACACAGCGTCCCGCCCTGGCGGGTCGCAAGGCGCGTTTGCTGATCCTGGGCGGAAGCCTGGGCGCAGAGCCGTTGAACAAGTTGCTGCCTGAAGCCCTGTCGCAAGTCGCCCCCGACCTGCGCCCGGAAGTGTTTCATCAGGCCGGCAAAAACCACGATGAAGTGACTGCAGAGCGCTATCGCGCGGCTGGCGTCGAGGCGCAAGTGCAGCCTTTCATCAAAGACATGGCCCAAGCCTATGGCTGGGCCGACCTGGTGGTGTGCCGCGCAGGCGCGTTGACCATCAGTGAACTGGCTGCCGCCGGTCTGCCCTCGATGCTGGTGCCGTTGCCCCACGCGATCGACGATCACCAGACCCGCAACGCCGATTATTTGGCCCGTGAAGGCGCTGCCTTCCTGATGCCGCAAAGAACGACTGGCGCAGCGGATCTTGCCGCGCGCCTGACAGAGGTCCTGATGCAACCACAACGACTCAACGACATGGCCACCGCGGCACGCCGCCTGGCCAAACCCGATGCAACCCGTAACGTGGTCGATACCTGTCTGGAGGTGGCCCATGGTTGAGAAACAGAAAGCCATGCCGCAACCGGAAATGCGCCGCATCCGTCGCATCCACTTCGTCGGCATCGGCGGCGTGGGCATGTGCGGCATCGCCGAAGTGTTGCTGAACCTGGGCTATGAAGTGTCCGGTTCCGACCTGAAAGCGTCGCCGGTGACCGAGCGTCTCGAGTCCTTTGGCGCGCACATTTTCATCGGCCACCGTGCCGAAAACGCCTCTGCCGCTGACGTGCTGGTGGTATCGAGCGCCGTGAACACCTCCAACCCGGAAGTCGCGTCTGCTCTGGAACGCCGTATCCCTGTGGTGCCGCGAGCCGAAATGCTCGCGGAACTGATGCGCTATCGCCACGGCATCGCCGTTGCCGGTACGCACGGCAAAACCACCACCACCAGCCTGATCGCTTCGGTGTTCGCGGCCGGTGGCCTGGACCCGACGTTCGTCATCGGTGGTCGTCTGAATGCTGCGGGCACCAATGCCCAGCTCGGCACCAGCCGCTACCTGATCGCCGAAGCCGACGAAAGCGATGCCAGTTTCCTGCACCTGCAGCCGCTGGTGGCCGTGGTCACCAACATCGACGCCGACCACATGGCGACCTACGACGGTGACTTCAACAAACTGAAGAAAACCTTCGTCGAGTTCCTCCACAACCTGCCGTTCTACGGTCTGGCGGTGGTGTGCCTGGACGATCCGGTGGTGCGTGAAATCCTGCCACTGGTGAAACGCCCGACGGTCACTTATGGCTTCGGCGATGACTGCGACGTACGCGCCATCAATGTGCGCCAGCAAGGCATGCAAACCTTCTTCACGGTGCTGCGCCCGGATCGCGAGCCGTTGGATGTCTCGGTGAACATGCCGGGCAACCACAACGTATTGAACGCCCTGGCGACCATCTGCATCGCCACCGACGAAGGCGTCAGCGATGAAGCCATCGTCCAGGGCCTGTCCGGCTTCCAGGGTGTCGGCCGACGCTTCCAGGTCTACGGCGAACTGCCGGTAGACGGCGGCAACGTGATGCTGGTCGACGACTACGGTCACCACCCGACCGAAGTCGCGGCCGTGATCCAGGCCGTACGCGGTGGCTGGCCGGAGCGCCGTCTGGTGATGGTTTACCAGCCGCACCGTTACAGCCGCACCCGCGACCTGTACGACGATTTCGTCAATGTACTGGCCGATGCCAACGTCTTGCTGCTGATGGAAGTCTACCCGGCCGGTGAAGAGCCGATCCCGGGCGCCGACAGCCGCAAGCTGTGCAACAGCATTCGCCAGCGCGGTCAGCTCGACCCGATCTACATCGAGCGCGGTGTCGACCTAGCGCCGCTGGTCAAGCCGCTGCTGCGTGCCGGCGACATCCTGCTGTGCCAGGGCGCCGGTGATATCGGTGGCCTCGCCCCGAAACTGTTGGCCAGTCCACTATTCGCGGGAGCTGTTGCCGCGCCGACTGCGGGGAAGTTGAAATGACTGCTGCATACGCCAACCTCGTCTCCACGATCGCGCCGAAAGACTTCGGCCGCGTCGCCGTGCTGTTCGGCGGCAAGAGTGCCGAGCGTGAAGTGTCCCTGAAGTCGGGCAACGCTGTACTCGACGCACTGCTGAGCGCCGGTGTGGATGCGTTCGGCCTCGACGTGGGCGATGACCTTCTGCAGCGTTTGCTGAACGAAAAAATCGATCGCGCCTTCATCATTCTCCACGGCCGTGGCGGTGAAGACGGCAGCATGCAGGGCCTGTTGGAATGCCTGGGTATTCCGTACACCGGCAGCGGCATTCTGGCCTCGGCCCTGGCCATGGACAAGCTGCGCACCAAACAGGTCTGGCACAGCCTCGGTATTCCGACGCCACGCCATGCCGTATTGAGCTCCGAGGCCGATTGTATTTCCGCGGCGACGGAACTGGGCTTCCCTTTGATCGTCAAACCGGCCCATGAAGGTTCAAGTATCGGGATGGCCAAAGTGACCTCCGCGTCGGAGTTGATCGATGCGTGGAAAGCGGCCAGTACCTACGATTCGCAAGTGTTGGTCGAGCAATGGATTCAAGGTCCGGAGTTCACCATCGCCACCCTGCGTGACCAGGTGTTGCCTCCAATTGCCCTGGGCACGACGCACAGCTTCTACGACTACGACGCCAAGTACGTGGCTTCCGATACCCAGTACCGGATCCCGTGTGGCCTGGACAGCAACAAAGAAAAAGAACTGATGGACCTCACGGCGAAAGCCTGTGAGGCGCTGGGTATCGCCGGTTGGGGCAGGGCAGACGTGATGCAGGACGCCGACGGGCAGTTCTGGTTCCTCGAAGTCAACACCGCACCGGGCATGACCGATCACAGCCTGGTGCCGATGGCAGCGCGTGCTGCCGGTCTGGATTTCCAGCAACTGGTTCTGGCGATTCTGGCCGCAAGTATTGAGCCACGAGGGTAAGACCATGCAAGGCGCACAGCTGAGACATCAGCCCCCTCCAGCACCCGGCCGCAAGCCGGTGCCTCGGGGTGCCAGCCGAATGGTGGCTAAAGAGCCGATGTCTGCGCGCCTGCCGAAAGCCAATTTTGGTTTTCTGAAAAGCCTGTTCTGGCCGGTGCTGTTGGTGGCGCTGGGGTTCGGCACTTACGAAGGCGCGCAGCGTTTGCTGCCGTACGCCGACCGGCCGATCAGCAAAATCGCGGTGCAGGGCGACTTGAGTTACATCAGCCAGCAAGCGGTGCAGCAGCGGATCGCCCCGTACGTGGCGTCGAGCTTCTTCACCATCGACCTTGCGAGCATGCGCACCGAGCTTGAAACGATGCCATGGATTGCCCACGCCGAAGTGCGCAGGGTGTGGCCGGATCAAGTGGTGATCCGCCTGGAAGAACAACTGCCGGTGGCACGTTGGGGCGATGAATCGCTGTTGAACAACCAGGGTCAGGCGTTCACCCCGCGTGAGCTGGCGAACTACGAACACTTGCCACAGCTGTTCGGCCCACAACGGGCTCAACAGCAGGTAATGCAGCAATACCAGGTGCTGAGCCAGATGCTCAGGCCGTTGGGCTTCTCGATTGCACGCCTGGAATTGCGTGAACGAGGCAGCTGGTTCCTGACCACCGGAGCCGGCAGTGCGGGCCCGGGGATCGAACTGCTGCTGGGACGCGGCAAGCTGGTGGAAAAGATGCGCCGCTTCATTGCCATCTACGACAAGACGCTTAAAGAACAGATTACGAACATTGCGCGCATCGATCTGCGCTACGCCAACGGCCTCGCTGTTGGCTGGCGGGAACCTGTAGCGCCCACGACAGCCCAACCCGCTGTCGCGAAGAATTAAGAAGAGGCAGGACCCATGGCAAACGTGCAAAGCGGCAAAATGATCGTCGGTCTCGATATCGGCACCTCCAAGGTGGTGGCGCTGGTCGGCGAGGTCTCGGACGACGGCACGCTGGAAATCGTCGGGATCGGCACTCATCCGTCCCGTGGCCTGAAGAAAGGCGTGGTGGTGAACATCGAGTCCACCGTGCAATCGATCCAGCGCGCGATCGAAGAAGCGCAGCTGATGGCCGGTTGCCGGATCCACTCGGCGTTCGTCGGCGTGGCGGGCAATCACATCCGCAGCCTGAACTCCCACGGCATCGTGGCGATTCGTGATCGCGAAGTCAGCTCCGCCGACCTTGAGCGCGTCCTCGATGCTGCCCAGGCCGTGGCGATCCCGGCTGACCAGCGCGTGCTGCACACCTTGCCGCAGGATTACGTGATCGATAACCAGGAAGGCGTCCGTGAGCCGCTGGGCATGTCGGGCGTGCGTCTGGAAGCCAAAGTTCATGTGGTGACTTGCGCCGTCAACGCTGCACAAAACATTGAAAAATGCGTGCGTCGCTGCGGCCTGGAAATCGACGACATCATTCTCGAGCAACTGGCTTCGGCCTATTCGGTCCTGACCGACGACGAGAAAGAGCTGGGCGTATGCCTGGTCGACATCGGCGGCGGCACCACCGACATCGCGATCTTCACCGAAGGCGCGATCCGTCACACCGCTGTGATCCCGATTGCGGGCGATCAGGTGACCAACGACATCGCCATGGCGTTGCGCACCCCGACCCAGTACGCCGAAGAAATCAAGATTCGCTACGCCTGCGCCCTGGCCAAACTGGCCGGTGCCGGTGAAACCATCAAGGTGCCAAGCGTTGGCGACCGTCCACCGCGCGAGCTGTCCCGCCAGGCTCTGGCCGAAGTGGTCGAGCCGCGTTACGACGAACTGTTCACGCTGATCCAGGCCGAACTGCGCCGCAGCGGCTACGAAGACCTTATCCCGGCCGGCATCGTGCTGACCGGCGGTACCTCGAAAATGGAAGGCGCGGTCGAACTGGCCGAAGAGATCTTCCACATGCCGGTCCGCCTGGGCGTGCCTCACGGCGTCAAGGGCCTGGACGATGTGGTGCGCAACCCGATTTATTCCACGGGCGTTGGCCTGTTGATGTACGGCCTGCAGAAGCAGTCCGACGGGATTTCGTTCTCGGGCATCAGCAGCCGCGACAGCTACAGCAATGAAGAACCGAAAGTCGCCTTGCTCGATCGCTTCAAGAGCTGGGTACAAGGCAACTTCTGAAGATTTACCGCAGCACCGTTGTAGATACACGCAGTAGGCGAAAAAACTAGAGAACGTAAAGGAGAGGGAAAATGTTCGAACTCGTAGACAACATCCCCGCAAGCCCGGTAATCAAAGTTATCGGTGTTGGCGGAGGCGGCGGCAACGCTGTCAACCACATGGTCAAGAGCAACATTGAAGGCGTTGAATTCATCTGCGCCAACACTGATGCCCAGGCGCTGAAATCCATCGGCGCGCGGACCATCCTGCAACTCGGTACCGGTGTGACCAAAGGTCTGGGCGCCGGCGCCAACCCTGAAGTAGGTCGTCAGGCCGCTCTCGAAGATCGCGAGCGCATTGCCGAAGTCCTGCAGGGCACCAATATGGTGTTCATCACCACAGGCATGGGCGGTGGTACCGGTACCGGTGCTGCGCCAATCATTGCTGAAGTGGCCAAGGAAATGGGGATTCTCACCGTTGCGGTGGTGACTCGTCCGTTCCCGTTCGAAGGCCGCAAGCGCATGCAGATCGCCGACGAAGGTATCCGTCTGCTGTCTGAAAGCGTCGACTCGTTGATCACCATTCCCAACGAGAAACTGCTGACCATCCTTGGCAAGGACGCAAGCCTGCTGTCCGCGTTCGCCAAGGCTGACGATGTACTGGCCGGTGCCGTTCGCGGTATCTCCGACATAATCAAACGTCCGGGCATGATCAACGTCGACTTTGCCGACGTACGCACCGTGATGAGCGAAATGGGCATGGCGATGATGGGTACTGGCTGCGCCAGCGGTCCGAACCGTGCACGTGAGGCCACCGAAGCGGCCATTCGCAACCCATTGCTCGAAGACGTGAACCTGCAAGGTGCACGCGGCATCCTGGTGAACATCACCGCCGGTCCTGACCTGTCCCTGGGTGAGTACTCCGACGTGGGTAGCATCATCGAAGCCTTCGCTTCCGAGCACGCGATGGTCAAGGTCGGTACCGTTATCGATCCGGACATGCGCGACGAGCTGCACGTGACTGTGGTTGCCACGGGTCTGGGCGCAAAAATCGAGAAGCCTGTGAAGGTCATCGACAACACCGTTCACACCTCGATGGCTTCGCAGCCGCAACAATCGGCGCCCGCTCGTCAGGAACAACCGGCGGTAAACTACCGTGATCTGGACCGTCCGACCGTCATGCGCAACCAGGCTCAGGCCGGTGCTGCGACTGCCGCGAAGATGAATCCGCAAGATGATCTGGATTACCTGGACATCCCGGCTTTCCTGCGTCGTCAGGCTGATTGATGGAATGTATCAGGGCTATGAAGGTGATTGGTGTTCAGCAAAGGTCTGGTCTGCTATTATCGCCAGCCTTTGTTGATACCAGTTCGCAATTTGCGCTGAAGCGGCCCAAGCCATGATTAAACAACGCACACTGAAAAATATTATCCGTGCTACAGGTGTAGGCCTGCACTCCGGGGAAAAGGTATACCTGACCCTCAAGCCCGCACCTATCGACACCGGCATTGTGTTTGTTCGTGCCGACCTCGATCCGGTCGTGCAGATTCCTGCCCGCGCGGAAAACGTTGGTGAAACCACGATGTCGACCACATTGGTCAGTGGTGACACCAAAGTGGATACGGTGGAGCACTTGCTCTCGGCCATGGCTGGCCTGGGCATCGATAACGCCTACGTCGAGCTCTCCGCGTCTGAAGTCCCGATCATGGATGGTAGCGCTGGACCCTTCGTATTTCTGATTCAGTCGGCGGGCCTGGAAGAACAGGACGCCGCCAAGAAGTTCATCCGGATCTTGCGGGAAGTGACAGTGGAAGACGGCGACAAGCGCGCCACTTTCGTCCCTTTCGAAGGTTTCAAAGTGAGCTTCGAGATCGATTTCGATCACCCGGTTTTCCGTGACCGCACACAAAGTGCAAGCGTGGATTTTTCCAGTACTTCGTTCGTAAAAGAAGTCAGCCGCGCCCGTACCTTTGGTTTCATGAGTGACATCGAGTACCTGCGCAAGCACAACCTCGCACTCGGCGGCAGCGTTGAAAACGCTATTGTGGTCGACGCGGATGGTGTACTGAACGAAGACGGCCTTCGCTATGAAGACGAATTCGTGAAGCACAAGATCCTCGATGCAATTGGTGACCTCTACCTGCTGGGCAATAGCCTGATTGGTGAGTTCAAGGGCTTCAAGTCCGGACATGCATTGAACAACCAGCTGCTGCGCAAGTTGATTGAGCAGACAGATGCTTGGGAAGTCGTGACTTTCGAAGACGCCAGCACAGCACCGATCTCTTACATGCGTCCCGTTGCGGCCGTGTAAGTAAAAAAACCTCTCTAGTTTTTAAAGGCTGCCTTCGGGTGGCCTTTTTTTATGCGCTGATTTTGCGGTGTCCGGGCTGGCCCCTTCGCGAGCAAGCCCGCTCCCACATTAAACCGCGTCCGTCTGGGCAACTCGGTCAATTGTGGGAGCGGGCTTGCTCGCGAAGGGGCCGCTCGCATCAGCACAATAACTTCAGACAGAAGCCACAACCCGATTCCGACCACCTTCCTTCGCCTGATACAGCGCCTTGTCCGCTGCGAACAGCAAACTCTCCAGGCTGATATCTGTCGCTGTCGTCCAGGTGCTGATCCCGATACTGACAGTCATCGGCGACTCGGCGCCCTCAACCATCGGCAACTGCTCAACCGCCTTGCGGATGTTTTCGGCAAGCTGCCGCGCACCCGCGCTATCGGTTTCCGCCAAGATCACCGAAAACTCCTCGCCGCCGTAACGGGCAGCCAGGTCCGCCGGTCGTCGGACGTTAGCGCTGATGACATTGGCCAACGAGCGCAGTGCTTGGTCGCCGGCTTGATGGCCATGGCGGTCGTTGAACGCCTTGAAGTGATCGGCATCGATCATCATCACCGACAACGGCATGCCGGAACGTTGGGCACGAAACCATTCGTGGCGCAGGGCCTGATCCAGTGTTCGGCGGTTGGCCAGGCCGGTCAACGCGTCGGTGGCGGCCAGTTGCGCCAACTCGTGTTCGGCGTGGTGTCGCCGACGCAGTTCCCGGCGAAGCAACCATGTCAGCCACAGCAGGCTCACGCACAAGGCCATGGTTGCAGAGCTGACCACCACCGCCGTGCGCTTCCAGGCCGCAAAGACTTCATTACTGGACAGCGCAACGACGACGATCAATGGCAAATTTCCGACCTTGGAGAAGGTATACAGGCGCTTGTCACGGTATAGATCGGACATGCTGGTGAAGCTGCCGTTGCCTTCTTTGACGATGCGCTGGAAATTGGGGCGGTTGCTGAAATCCTTGCCGACCAGCTCTTCGGCCAGACGGGGTTGCTGGGCCAGGAGAATCCCGTTCTTGCTGATCAGATTGACCGTGCTGTCGCGGCCGATGCTTAAACTGTTGAACAACTGATCGAAGTAACTCAAGCGCATGGCGGCTTCGGCGACCCCCAGAAACTCACCCTGGGACCCGCTCACCCGTCGACTGAAACTGATACGCCAATCCTGTTCTGGCGCCCTGGCCCTGAAGGGGGGGCTGATGAACATGCCCGGGTCCGGGTTGTTCACGTGAGACTGGAAGTATTCGCGGTCGGCGTAGTTGCCTTGCCTGGGCTCCACCGAAGCCGAGTCGGCGATCACGTCTCCCTTGTTGTCGAGCAACAAAATGTTGCCCTTGTACGGCGCGGCAGTGGCGCGGTCGAAATAGGCCATATGGCGAATGGCTGGAGAAACGCTCTTGAGGTCTTCTCGCCGGGAGGCGGCGATCAAACCCAGCAGGGAAATATCATAGAGTTCGACATTGCGCAGCACATCGGCGTCGATCAATTGCACGATGTTGTTGGCGGCGCGAGTGGCGGACAACTCGGCATTGGCGCGTTCACGGATCAGCAGGAAGGTCACGATGCTGAGTATCGCAACCACCAACAGCATACTGCCGAGAATAAGAAGTCGCTCCGATCGTGTCGAGCCGATCGGATCTTGAGATTTCACACTGCTCACACTCATGGTTCTGACTTCTGCAAATAAGGTGTTATGAAAGTTTTCTTACAAGAATCGGGCAGAGTCCCAGAAACCGGTCGCGTCCAGAGCGCTTGTATAAATGGCGGATAAAAAAAAGACCAGCAAAACATGCTGGCCTTTTGCTTAATAAAGCTTAGAAGACATTCAGCGGGTAGTCGACGATCACCCGGTATTCATCGGTGTCTTGATCCAGCGCGCCGTAGCCATTGCCGCCACGGTTGGTAGCCCATTGCAGGCGTACCGCCAGATCCTTGGCCTTGCCGCCCTGGACCACGTACTTCAGATCGACGTCACGCTCCCAGTGCTTGGCATTTTTGCCGTCGGCGCTGTACCACGAGGCGTAACCGTGGCTGTCCGGATCGACTTTGGTCAAGTCCAGTTCGCCCCGGGAGTACGACAGTGCCGAGGTCAGGCCGGGCAGGCCGAGGCCGGCAAAGTCGTAGGCGTACTTGAGCTTCCACGAGCGCTCGTTCGGGCCGTTGAAGTCCGAATACTGCTGGGAGTTGTCGAGGAACACGCTGTCGCCCTGGCTGATGTAGTCGAACGGCGTGTTGCCGTTGACCCGCTGATACGCCGCCGTAACGCTGTGAAAGCCCACGCCGACGGTGAAATGCAGGCTGTAGGTGTTGTTGTCGATGTTGCCCAGCAGCGCATCACCGGTGTCTTGCGTGTGATAGAAGTGCAGGCCCGGGTTGAGGCTGACCAGGTCGTTCAGCGCGTAGGTGTAATCCAGGTCGTAGTAGTACTGGTTCCAGATGTCCTTGAGTTCGGACGCATACAGGCTGCTGGTCAATCCCGGCAGACCGCTCCAGGCCACGCCGGCCCAGTTCAGGTGCTGACTGTCGTCACCGTCCGCCAGGCTGCCGTAGGAAGTGCCGATGCGCGTGTGACCGCTCTGGTTGTACGGCTTGGTGAAGCTCGCCTGGCCACCTTCGATCAGGAAGCCGTCGAAGCTGTGGTTGGTCAGGCTGACGCCACGAAAGGTCTGCGGCAGCATGCGGGTTTCACCGCCGGCAATCACCGGGTTGGCGAGGAACAGGTCGCCGGCCTTCAACTCGGTATCAAAGGCGCGCATTTTCAACGTTCCCCCTGCGGTCGAGAACGACCCCGGCGCTTTGCCGTTGCCATCGCCGATCGGCAGGATGCTTGAGCCATCCGTGCCGCCACCGCCGTCGAGCTTGAGCCCGAGCATGGCGTGGGCATCAACGCCGAAGCCGACGGTGCCTTGGGTGAAACCCGATTCAAAGATGCCGAGGAAACCCTGGCCCCATTCGATGTTGTCGTCCGCCTGCTGCAGGCGGTTGCGGTTCATGTAGTAGTTACGGGCATTGAGGTTGAGGCTCGAACCTTGCACAAAACCTTCATGGCTGGATTCGTCGGCGGCGTCGGCGGCGTCGGCGGCGTGGGCGGCGGGGGGCATCGTTGCAGCGATTGCAATGAACAGCGGGGTGCAGCGGAGAGGGAAACGCACTTGCGGAAAAGCTCCTTGGGTCAACTAAGCACTTCGTATGCATGAAGTACAAAATGTTCTTGTTAGTGAAGACGAACCGGACGGTGTTTAAACCACAACGAAAAAAAGCCGCTGATAGCAGCGGCTTTGAAGACAACTTTTCAAAGGGAAGAGCCGATGAAAAGTGTCGAGGGAAAAGGAGCGAATACGCGGGATCAGCTGTCTTTCTCAACCCGTTGCTGGGTCGTAGAGGTGGACGTTTGAGGGGTTTGCGCAGCGTCCTGGGCCTTGGCTGTCATTTCGCTCTGATGCTCTTCATACGCCGCGGCGCGCGCTGCATTTTGCGCGACGAACGTTTGCGACTCTTCAGCCAGGGCGAACGGAGACAGGAATAAAGAGGACAAAACGAAAGCGCTGGCAATACCCATAGTGTTGGACATCTTTAAAACCTTCTTGCTTGGCAAGTGCTGTTTGGTGCGGCAAAGATAAGGGGGATTGGAGAAGGGAAAAAGAGCGGATTCATGAAAGGACTGTTGCGCTAAAAGCAACAGTCGAGCTTTGCGTTGTAGCGAAAGGGGGAGAGGGGAAAGGGAGCTGATCTCGATTGCATTCAAAACCTGAGTTCGACTCAATATTTCAGGTCGATGTCACTCGAAAAAACACCTCGGTCGGTCCCCTCTACCTCTGGGAGAGGGTTAGGGTGAGGGGGGGCACGAGTCGAACTCTGTCAGACCGGGAGGTGGATGCCGAAGGTATTCATGCCGTGATCACTGCGCACAAACACATCCCCGCCATGCATCAGCGCAATCGCCTTGACGATTGCCAGCCCTAACCCGTGGTTGTTGCCACTGTTACTGCGCGAGGCATCCACCCGATAAAAGCGCTCGAACAAGCGCGGCAGATGCTCGCTGGCAATCGGCGACCCGGGGTTGGCTACGCCGATACTGACCTGATGATCCTCAACCTCGATTCGCACCTCGATCACTTGCCCAGGCCCGGTGTGCTGCACCGCATTGCTCAGCAAATTGATCAACGCCCGGCGCAGATGAGCAATTTCGATCCGCACCTGCGCATCACCACTGACCTGCACCTGAACCTGCGCGTCCTCCAGAATGAAATCCAGATACTCCAACGTCGTCGCCACTTCATCGGCCAGCGAGGTGGAGGTCAGTTTGGTCGCCTTGCTGCCCTGATCCGCGCTGGCAAGAAACAGCATGTCATTGATGATCGAACGCAGCCGCTCCAGTTCTTCAAGGTTCGATTGCAACACTTCGAAGTAGTGTTCCGCCGAGCGTCCACGGGTCAGTGCGACCTGGGTCTGGCCGATCAGGTTGGTCAGGGGCGAGCGCAGTTCATGGGCGACGTCGGCGTTGAACGACTCAAGGCGCGAATAGGCCTGTTCGACCCGCTCCAGGGTCGAGTTGAACGAATTGACGAATTGATTCAGCTCCGGCGGCAAAGGCGATAAGCGCAAGCGCCCGGAACGCAACGGCGGCGCCAGTCGCTGGGCTTCCTGCGACAACTTGATCAACGGTTTGAGACCAATGCGCGCCACCCAATAACCCAGCGCCGACGCCAGCAACACACCGACAATCGCCAGGCTGATCAGCGCGATCAGCAGATGATGCTGGGTCTGGAGAAACGTCTCGGTGTCGATGCCGATCATGAAGCGCAGCGGCGGACGTTGGTCCTTGGCCGGGAACTGGCTCACCAACACTTTCAGCGGATAAGGCTGGTCCGGCAACATGTCGCGCATCCCCAGCGGCCCTTCGGCGAAGGCGCGGATTTGCGGCGTCAGGTTGCCGTATTCATAGTGCGGATCGCCGCTGATGATCCAGAAACTGATGCGCTTGTCTTCTTCACCGAGCAACTTGAGCTTGTTGTTGATCTTCACCCAATGCTCGGGTGTGCCGTAACGCCCGACGGTGGATTCGAGCACGCTGTAACGCGCATCCAGCTCCGCCTCTGGCAGCAAACCCAGGCCCTTATCGACCTGCTGGTACAAGGCCCAGCCGATCAACAGAAACACCAGAAGCGCCACCAGCGTGAACATGCCGCTGAGGCGCAGGGCAATCGAATTACTGGACACCGCGGCTCTCCAGCACATAACCCATGCCACGGATCGTGTGCAGCAGTTTTTCGTCGAACGGCCCGTCGAGTTTGGCCCGCAGGCGTTTGATCGCGACTTCGACGACGTTGGCGTCGCTGTCGAAATTGATGTCCCAGACCATTTCGGCAATCGCCGTTTTCGAGAGGATTTCACCCTGCCGACGGGCCAGCACGCTGAGCAGCGAGAACTCCTTGGCGGTCAGGTCCAGACGGGTGCCGGCACGGGTGGCCTTGCGGCTGATCAAATCTATCCACAGATCGGCGATGCTCACTTGCACCGGTTCATGGCCGCCACTGCGCCGGGTCAACGCTTGCAGTCGCGCGACCAGTTCAAGGAAAGAAAACGGTTTGCCGAGGTAATCGTCGGCACCGTCGCGCAGGCCTCTGATGCGGTCTTCGACACGCTCGCGGGCGGTGAGCATGATCACCGGGGTTTGCTTGCGCGCACGCAGCGCGCGCAGTACGCCGAAGCCATCGAGGCCCGGCAGCATGACGTCGAGGACGATCACCGCGTAGTCGCTTTCCAGCGCCAGGTGCAGGCCTTCGACGCCGTCACGCGCCAGGTCCACGGTGTAACCCTGTTCCGTCAGGCCGCGGTGCAAGTA
Organism: Pseudomonas sp. 31-12; assembly: GCF_003151075.1. NCBI lineage: Bacteria > Pseudomonadati > Pseudomonadota > Gammaproteobacteria > Pseudomonadales > Pseudomonadaceae > Pseudomonas > Pseudomonas sp. 31-12. The sequence continues at coordinate 5,750,653 of NZ_CP029482.1, read as the reverse complement.
GTCCGCGGTTTTTTCTTCATCTTCGATAATCAGAACGCGCATGACCCCGCCTCAGTCTGTGGTTGCCAGCGCCGGCATCGGTGCGGGTTTGGGCTTATGGAAAAGCCGCTCCAGCCACAAGTATATGACCGGAGTGGTGAACAGCGTCAGCGCCTGGCTCACCAGCAAGCCGCCGACCACCGCGATGCCCAATGGTTGGCGCAGTTCGGCGCCAGCGCCGTAGCCGAGCATCAGCGGCAGCGCGCCGAGCAGGGCGGCGAGGGTGGTCATGATGATGGGTCGGAATCGTGTGATACAGGCCTGGTAAATCGCCTCTTCCGGTGGCAAACCGCCCTTACGCTGGGCTTCGAGGGCGAAGTCGATCATCAGGATGCCGTTCTTCTTCACGATGCCGATCAGCAACACCAGCCCGATCAACGCCATGATCGAAAAGTCCTGGCCGCAGATCCACAGCATGATCACCGCGCCGAGGCCTGCCGACGGCAGGGTCGAGATGATGGTCAGCGGATGGACGAAGCTCTCGTAGAGCACGCCGAGAATGATGTACACCGCCACTAGCGCCGCCAGGATCAACCACGGCTGGCTGGCCAGGGAACTCTGGAACGCTTGCGCCGCGCCCTGGAAGTTGCCGCTCATGGCCGCCGGCATGCCGATCTCGGCCTTGGCCTGGTTGAGCATGATCACCGCATCGCCCAACGCCACGCCGGGCGCGAGGTTGAACGAAAGGTTGGCGGCCGGGAACATGCCGTCATGGGCGATGGACAGCGGGCCGACCGTTGGCGCATCGAATTTGGCCAGCGCCGACAGTGGCACCATTTCTCCGCTCAGGGGCGAGCGCAGGTAGAAATAGTTGAGGCTTTCGGCCTTGCCGCGTTGCTTGGTGTCCAGTTCCAGAATCACGTTGTACTGGTTGATCTGGGTCTGGAACTCGTTGATTTGCCGCTGGCCAAACGCGTCGTACAGCGCTTCGTCGACGTCACTGGCAGTCAGGCCGAAACGCGCCGCGGCGCTGCGGTCGATGCTGATGTGGGTGATGCTGCCGCCCAGTTGCAGGTCGTTGGAAATGTCGCGGAACGCCGGGTTGGCGCGCAGTTTTTCCGTGAGGCGCTGGGTCCAGGTGCTGAGGGTCGCGCCGTCGTTGCTCTTGAGTACGTATTGGTATTGCGCGCGGCTCGGGCCGGAGCTGAGGTTGATGTCCTGGCCGGCGCGCAAATAGAGCACGATGCCCGGGACTTTCATCAGTTGCGGACGAATCCGGTCGATGAACTGGCTGGCCGAAACGTCGCGGTCGCCGCGTTTTTTCAGGGCGATCCAGAAGCGACCGTTGGCGATGGTCTGGTTACTGCCCGAGACGCCCACCGAGTGGGAAAACGCCTGGACCGCAGGGTCCGCCGCGACGATTTCGGCCATCGCCAGGTGTTTTTTCACCATGTCGCCGTAGGAAATATCGGCGGCGGCTTCCGTGGTGCCGAGGACAAAACCGGTGTCCTGCACCGGGAAGAAGCCTTTGGGGATAAAGATGTAACCGGCGACCGCCAGGCCCAAAGACAGAAAGAAAACGCTGATCATCAGCTTTTGATGGGAGAGGGCGCGGCGCAGAAGTTTTTCATAGCCTGCCAGCAAGCGATCGCCAAATGTAGGTTTGCTGTGGGCGTGATGCACCGGCGCACGCATGAACAGCGCGGCCAAGGTCGGCGCCAATGTCAGTGACACCACCACTGAAATCATGATGGTCGAGGTGGCGGTCAGGGCGAATTCCTTGAACAGCCGCCCGACCACGCCGCCCATGAACAGCAGCGGAATGAACGCCGCCACCAGCGAGAAGCTGATCGAGACCACCGTAAAACCAATCTCGCCGGCGCCCTTGATCGCCGCCTCGCGCATGCCGTCGCCGGCCTCGAGATGGCGGTGAATGTTCTCCACCACCACAATCGCATCGTCGACCACAAACCCCACGGCCACCACGATCGCCACCAGCGTCAGGTTGTTCAGGCTGAAGCCCATGATGTACATCAGGGCGAAACTGGCGACCAGCGAAACACCCAATACGGCGGACACGATCAGGGTTGCCGACCACTGGCGCAGGAACAGCGCCATCACCGCCACCACCAGCATGATCGCGATCAGCAGGGTGACTTCCACTTCATGCAACGACGCGCGGATGGTCTGCGTGCGGTCGACCAGCACCTTGACCTGCACCGAAGCCGGCAGCATGGCTTCGAGGCCGGGCAGGGCGGCCTGGATGCGATCCACGGTTTCAACGATGTTGGCGCCCGGTTGCCGGGAAATCACCAGGTTCACCCCCGGCTTGTCACCGGCCCAGGCTTGCACGTAGGCATTTTCCGAGCCGTTGACGACATTGGCGACATCCTTGAGGTGAACCGGGGCACCGTCCTTGTAGGAAATGATGAGCTGGCTGTATTCCTCGGGATGGAACAGCTGATCGTTGGTCGACAGCGTGGAAATGCTCGACTCACCGTACAACGCACCTTTGGCCAGGTTGAGGCTGGCCTGCTGGATCGCCAGGCGAATGTCCGCCAGTGTCAGGCCAATAGCCGCGATTTTGTCCGCCGAGGCTTGAACGCGGATCGCCGGACGTTGCTGACCGGTGATGTTGATTTGGCCTACGCCGTCGATCTGACTGATCTGACGCGAGAGCAGGGTTTCCACCAGGTCGCTGAGTTCCGTGCCGGGCATTTGCGTCGAGTTGACGCTGAGGATCAGCACCGGGCTATCGGCCGGGTTGACCTTGCGCCACGTCGGCAGGTTCGGCATGTCCTTGGGCAGTTTACCGGCGGCGGTGTTGATCGCGGCCTGCACTTCCTGGGCGGCGGTGTCGATGCTTTTATCGAGGGTGAATTGCAGGGTCAGGTTGGTCGAGCCGAGGGCGCTGCTCGAGGTCATCTGGGTCACGCCGGGGATGGCGCTGAATTGCACTTCAAGGGGCGTTGCCACCGATGACGCCATGGTTTCGGGGCTGGCACCGGGCAGTTGCGCAGCGACCTGGATAGTCGGAAATTCGGCTTCCGGCAGCGGCGCGATGGGCAGGCGCGGGAAAGCGATAACGCCGAGCAATACCAGGGCAAAGGTCAGCAGGATCGTCGCCACCGGATGATCGATGCACCAGGCCGAGACCGAGCCGTGGCCCTTCATGGCTTGGGCTCCGATTGCACCACTTGCGGCGGCTCGGTCAGCACCTGCACGGTCGAGCCGGGTTTGAGCCGCGACTGGCCGTCGCTGACCAGCACGTCACCCGGTTTCACGCCTTTGATGATGTCCTGACCGCTGCCTTGGTGGACCATTTGGACGGTGACGGTTTCGACCTTGTCGCCGTTGACCCGGTACACGAAATGTTGATCGAGGCCACGCTGTACGACGGTGGGCGGGACCACCAGCGCATCTTTATCCAGGGCTGTCTGAATTTTTACCGTCACCAGCAGGCCCGGCCAGAGTTTCTGCCCGGGGTTGTTGAATTCGGCCTTGGCGCGGATGGTCCCGGTGTTGGCGTTGATCTGGTTGTCGATCAGGGTCAGGTGGCCTTCGCCCAGCAGGTTGCCGGTTTCGCCGTCGGTGTCGGCGCCGATGTAAGCCTTCACTTGTGCACGCTCGGGGTCGCCGATCAGGCCTTGCAGGGTCGGCAGCATTTGTTGCGGCAGGGAGAACTCGACGGCGATCGGGTCGATCTGCGTCACGGTGAACAGGCCCTGGGTGTCGGTCATGCGCAGGAAGTTGCCTTCGTCGACCGTGCGAATACCGACGCGGCCGGTGACCGGGGAGCGAATCTGTGTGTAGGAAAGCTGCACCTGAGCGGCGTCGATTGACGCTTGATTGCCTTGGGCGGTGGCTTTGAGCTGGTTGACCAGGGCTTGTTGCTGGTCATAGGTCTGTTTGGATACGCCGTCGTCGACGCTCAGCAGTTTGTAGCGCTTGAGGTTGACCAGGGCGACTTGCAGTTGGGCCTGGCTTTCGCCCAATTGGGCCCGGGCCTGGTCGAGGCTGGCACGGATCGAGCGGTCGTCGATGGTGGCGAGCAGGTCGCCTTGTTTCACCCGTTGGCCTTCTTTGACCAGGATTTTGGTGAGGATGCCGTCGATTTGCGGACGAACTACCACGCTGTGCAGGGACAGGACCGAGCCGATGCCGCTGACATAGCGGGGGACGTCTTTTTCGGTGACGCTGACGACCCGAACCGGGATTGCCGTGGGCGCGGCGAGTTTGGCGGTGGCGGGTTTGGTGGCGTACCACGCGCCTCCTGCTGCCAGGGCAATCAGCAGACCTGCGATCAAGGCGGGTTTTTTCTGAATTCGCATGCGAGGGGGGCGCCGGGCTGGGTGGTCGGAGTCGGGTCAGGTTTATACCCTCCTTTATAAACCTGTTCGCTGGTCAGGAAGGTGACTGCTAACTGACGGCGCTGTCAGTTTGGGCTTGGCGGCCTGTGGGCCGACCATGTTGTGGTTGATCGGGTGCATATCCATTCCAGCGGTAACGGCCACTTAGGGTTTCGCCCTTACGGCGACTCACTTTTTTTACAAGCGCCTAAAAAAAGTAAGCAAAAAAACGCTCGCCCCAAGCGTCCGGCCCCTCGCTAAGGCTCGGCGTTCCTTCGCTCCGGTATCCATCCGGGGACACTGCCCTCCGGTCTGCTTCGCGACGACCTACATGCAGCGTGTTCGACTGCGTCGAACGGCGCTACGCGCCACTCCCCGGATGAACACCTCCACTCAGCCTCCCGAAGGGGCGGGTGGATCAAGATCAAAAGCTGCAGGCGAGCTAACGCTCGGCCTGATGAGTGGTGAGAAGCGAGCGGTACACGCCGATTCCTGTGGGAGCTGGCTTGCCAGCGATGGCGGCCTGACAGCCGACCAATTTCTTGCAGATGTACACCAAACCCCTGTGGGAGCTGGCCTGCCAGCGATGGCGGACTGACAGCCGACCAATTTCTTGCAGATGTACACCAACCCCCTGTGGGAGCTGGCCTGCCAGCGATGGCGGCCTGACAGCCGACCAATTTCTTGCAGATGTACACCAAACCCTGTGGGAGCTGGCTTGCCAGCGATGGCGGCCTGACAGCCGACCAATTTCTTGCAGATGTACACCAAACCCTGTGGGAGCTGGCTTGCCAGCGATGGCGGCCTGACAGCCGACCAGTCTCTAGCCGATGTACACCAAACCCTGTGGGAGCTGGCTTGCCAGCGATGGCGGCCTGACAGCCGACCAATTTCTTGCAGATGTACACCAACCCCCTGTGGGAGCTGGCCTGCCAGCGATGGCGGACTGACAGTCAACCAATCTCTTCCCGTTGCCTCGATTGATCGTTCCCATGCTCCGCGTGGGAATGCCGCCCGGGACGCTCCGCGTTCCATTTTTGTGTGTTGAAAGATGTGTAAGAAACACAGTGTTTTCCCACGCATTTTTCAGGTTGCCGGGTAGGAAGCGTGTTCTCTAACCTTTGGTTGTCGCTGCAAATTCAGCGACCGGGCGTGAGATCCCCGGCAACTAGTATGCATCTAGCGCCAATGTCACCATAATTGGCGCCAGCTTATCCGCTGCCTGTAAATGCGTTATGGCGGCTGTGTGCGGGCAGACTTCGGTCTGGCCGGGTGCCTACTACCGGTGATCTCACACTGCACATAGCTGCCACCTCTTCGCCGCTTGAGATCCGGCGAATGGTGGCACCCATTTCAGTAGGAGTTTGCATGGATAAGTTAATCCCCGATCCACCCATCGACACCACCACTCCCCGCGAAGAGACCACCCAGGCCGAATCGCTGATCAAAGACCACGAAGCCATAAAACGCGCGCTCGATTACTACCTCGATCCCCCCGAGCGCTACAGCGCAAAACCGCGTCGCCCGAGCACGATGTTTGTGGTCGCCCCCGATGTTGATTCTGAAAGTCTGTTGGCCCATGCCTGTGAATCTTTGGCGTCGGCGAGTGTGATGAGCAGTGATTTTGCGATGAGTCTGGAGGGGGCGCAGCGGCATACGCTGATGGCGATTCAGCAGGTCCTCATGCTGGCGGAGTTGGCGGTGAATCGGGTGTTGGATAGGGTTGAGCTTCCGGCTTAGATTGCGTTTGGTCTGGTAAACCACGGTTTCGTTCTTCGCGAGTAAGCCCGCTCCCACAGGTACTGCGGTGTTCTTGTGGGAGCGGGCTTGCTCGCGAAGGCGGTGTGTCAGTGGACACAAAACCCGACGGACTCGCTTGCAGCGTGAAGCTTGCGGCTCTGGACACAGGTATACTGCCGCCTTTCGCGGCTCGCTGACCGGGCCCGACTTTTTGCATCACCCCGGAGCTTTCATGACTTCCCCGACACAACCGCCGGTTGCCGACGCTTTGAGCGACGACCAGGCAGACCTGCCAGACAGCGTCGACTCCAGCGCAGACAGCGAATCCAAAGCCGCGATCCCGGCGTTCAAATTCCCGTTCAAACCGGGTGATCTGGCCGCCGCGAAGAACGCCAGCCAGCCTTGGTACAAGAATGGCGCGAAGAATGGCCATACCAAGACGCCTGGGGCGGCGCCTCCTGGGACTCGTCGGTCGATGGGTAAGCGCTGAGTTTTAGCTTTTGCGGTATCTGTTATGGCCTCATCGCGGGCAAGCCCGCTCCCACAGTGGATCTTTGTCGTACACAAAATCTGTGTCTTATAGAGATCACCTGTGGGAGCGGGCTTGCCCGCGATGAGGCCATAACAGGCGACATATCTTCTGAATCAAGCCGCCCGCAACGAAATAAACGCATAGTTCACCGGCGCTTCAGTCGCCACTTGCGCTCCAGCCGCCAGCACTTGTCCGGCGATATCGTCGCCCGACACATGGAACTGCCATTCACTGTCTGAGCCCGCCAGCGGCTGACCGGCAAGCTGATCAATAACCATGGCAAACGCATTCATATCCGGCAGATAAGCCGTAAACCCATCCCCCTTCAATGCTGTAGTCCGAATCCCCAGCAACCCGCAAATCGCATCCTTGGTCTGGATGTCATCGCGATCCGCCTGACGTGAACGCTGGATCAATCCTGCCAGTTCCTGATCCACCAGCTCACCACCGATGATCAAGTCCGGGCCCTGTTCCCACGATTCGGGCGGGCATTCCTTCACTGCCGTGTTCAGCGCAATGTGCGGATTGATTTCCATCGGGTAGATGCGGCACACCAGCGGGCGGCGTTCGTAGATGCGGCAGAGGTTGTCTTCGTCAAGATTCCGGCAGGGGCCGACGTTGTAGGCGGCGAAGGTGATCGCCACGTACGCCTCGGACGTACCGCTTCGGACCACCACTGAACGGCGTTCGGCGTGTTCGCGTTGCTGCACGGGCAGGCCCAGGCCGTTGCCCAGGAAACCTTCCACCAACACGATCACCTGACCGCCGTCGGCCGCCCACATACGGGCTTCGGCCAGGGTCAGGGGCACGTGGTGGTCGTTGCAGCATTTGCCGCAACCTACGCAGGAAAATGTCGTATTCATTGAACGGCCGGTCGCTTCCGAAGGCATGAAACGGCGCCAGAAAGACACCGCGAAAGCACGTTTCGAAGCAAGTTATGCGCCATTCACTGGGCTTTGGCGGTGGGGCGGATGGAGTCCCACTCGGTCACGTAGGCGGTTTTGGTCTTTTTGTTGTAGAGGCACAGCTCGGTGCCTTGCTGGCCTTTCATGTGTTTTTGCGGGTATTGGCCTTGCAGCAGGAGCGCGGTGTAGCCAACGCGGTCGTCGAATTGCGCGGCGTTACCGACGGGTTTGGCGTTTTTCAGGCCGCTCGCTTTGCTGCAGCTGGCGAGCACGGCTTTGTCGTAGGCAGCCCAGGCGTCAGGGCTGGAGGCGTGGGCCTGGGTGGCGAGGGCGGTAAGGCAGAGGAAGGTCAGGGTGGCGGTTTTCATGGGGCTGGCATCCTTGGGCGGTGAGTTGGCCGAGGGGGGGAGTATGCCTGATGGTGTTGGGTTGAATGTGTCGGCCTCATCGCCAGCAGGCTGGCTCCCACAGGGGGTACGCGATTAAATGTGGGAGCGAGCCTGCTCGCGATGGCGGTGTATCAGACGGGAACCTGCTCTCGGCGGACCACATACATCCCGGCACTTTCATACAGCCGTTGCGCCCGAAGGTTGTCTTCCAATACCTTCAAATCCACAAAGCCTTCCCGGCGATCCTGAAACACCTTGAAAGCATGCAGCAGCAACGCACGACCCAATCCGAGGCCCTGAGCCTGTGGATGCACCACCAAACTCTTGATGTACGCGCTGGTCCAGCACTGGCAAACACCGACGATGTTTCCGCCATCCAGAGCAATGAAACACAGGCTCGGATCGTATTCTGGATCGGTCTCAAATCGCTGTTGCCAGACATCCAGTGCCGGCACACGACCACCGCCCTCTCTATGCCCCTGTTCCATCAAGTGATGAACGGCGTCAGCCAGTTCGGGGCGGTATTCGACGAGGACTATTCCCTCGGGCCAGGTGATCGCGGGCACAACCTCAGCAAGGTTGCGCCGCATCAAAAAGCAAAATTGCTCGGCCAAGACTCAGTGACCTTGTTCGGCGACGGCTTTGGCCGCCTCGATCAGGCATCGGGTCAGTTCTGGCGAGGAGAACTTGGTCAGCACTGCGTTGGCCCCGGCCAGGCGCGCTTTCTCGCTGTTCATCGCACTGTCCAGCGACGTGTGCAGCAGCACATAAAGGTGCGAGAAGTCCGGCGTCTCGCGCAGGGTGCGGGTGAAGGCATAGCCGTCCATCTCCGACATTTCGATGTCTGAGACGATCAGGTTGATCTGCTGCGCCGTGCCTTGCAGGTCCAGCAGGCAGTCGATGGCTTCCTTGGCACTGCGGGCGGTGTGGCATTGCAGGCCGAGGTTGCGCAGGGTGTGCACCGATTGCTGCAGCGCGACCTGGCTGTCGTCGACCACCAGAATCCGCGCATTGCCCAGCACTTCGGCGTCTTCCATGCTCAGTTCGGTCGGGGCCATTTCGATCTGCGCCGGGGCGATGCCGTGGATGACCTTTTCGATGTCCAGCACTTGCACCAGGGTGCCGTCGACCGAGGTCACGCCGGTGATGTACGAGCGCACGCCGCCGGAGCCGAAGGGTGGCGGGCGGATGTCGGTGGTCAGGCAGTGGACGATCTTGCTCACGGCCTGAACGTGCAGGCCCTGCTTGGAGCGGCTGACGTCGGTGACGATCAGGCAGCCACCGTTCGGGTCTTCCAGCGGCCGCTCGCCGATGGCGCGGCTGAGGTCGATCACCGACAGCGAGGCGCCGCGCAGGGTGGCGATGCCTTTGACGTGGGGGTGCGACTCCGGCAGCTTGGTCAGCGGCGGGCAGGGGATGATCTCGCTGACTTTCAGCAGGTTGATTGCCATCAGCTTGCCGCTGCGCAAGGTAAACAGCAGAAGCGAAAGTGAGTCTGCGCGGGCTTTGGTGGTGGACATAAAAACCTTCTGTGGAAAAAGGTGATCGGCGAGGAAAAAGTCGCCAAAAGCTATTGATGCCGGGTTATCGACTTGTTGGGGGCAGGCTTTAGGCTAAATACCCATTGGCAGCCAAACGGTGATCCTCTGTGGCGAGGGAGCTTGCTCCCGCTCGGCTGCGCAGCAGTCGCAAAACCTGCGCCTGCGGATTGCCCGACAAAACGCGTCGTCTGATTGGGGAGCGCTTCGCACTCCAGCGGGAGCAAGCTCCCTCGCCACAGGGGCGTTATTTCATGCCCAGTCGCTTCGCCATCCGCCCGAGATTCGCTCGGTCCAGGCCCAGCTCGCGCGCCGCGCTCGCCCAGTTGTCGTGATGCCGTTCCAGGCAAGCGCTGATCAATTGTCGCTGATAGTTTTCGGTGGCTTCACGCAAATCTCCCGCGACCAAAACGGCAGGGCTGGCCGCCGGTTGCTCGGTGGCGGCGATTTCGACGCTGCCAGTGGGCAAATCCAGATCCGCCGCACTCAAACTGAGAATCTTCGGCCGTTCCTTGCAGTTGCCCAACGCTTTCAACGCGCTGCGACCAATCAAGTGCTCCAGCTCCCGCACATTCCCCGGCCAACCATACGCCAGCAGTGCCGCTTGCGCGTCGCTGTTCAGGCGCAGGCTATTAAGGCCCATCCGCGAGCGGTTCTGTTCCAGGAAATAACCGCTGAGCAGCAACACATCGCGCCCGCGATCACGCAGGGCAGGCACCAGCAGCGGGTAAACACTCAGGCGATGGTAGAAGTCAGCACGGTAGCGGCCGCTGCGCACTTCTTCGGCCAGGTCGCGGTTGGTCGCCGCGATCAGCCGCACGTCGACTTGATGCTCTTTATCCGACCCCAGGCGCTGCAACTGACCGCTTTGCAGCACCCGCAACAACTTGGCTTGCACGGTCAGCGACAGTTCGCCGACTTCATCGAGAAACAATGTGCCGCCATTGGCCAGTTCGAACTTGCCGCGTCGATCGTTCGTGGCGCCAGTGAACGCGCCGCGCACATGGCCGAACAATTCGCTTTCCACCAATGTGTCCGGCAGGGCGGCGCAATTGAGGCTGATGATCGGTTTGTCGGCCCGAGGCGAGGCGGCGTGAATCGCCTGCGCCACCAGTTCCTTGCCGACCCCGGTTTCGCCGGTGATCAGCACGGTCAGGTCGCTGCCGCCCACCAGGTTGATCTCTTCCACCAGGCGTTTATGCGCCTTGCTCTGGCCGATCATCTCGCGGTTCTGCTGGCCGCTGGCCTGACGGTAGACCTCGGCGCGCTGATGTTCGTCTTCGGCGCGATTGGCCAGGCGCTCGATGCGCTCGGCGGCGTTGACGGTGGCCGCCGCGAGGCTGGCGAAGGCTTGCAGGGCGTCCAGTTCGATGGGTTCGAATTGTTCCGGGTCGAGGGCGTCGAGGGTCAGCAAACCCCACGGTCGCTCGTCGATAAACAGCGGGCAGCCCATGCAGTCGTGGACTTCCAGATGCTCGTCGAGACCGTCGACCAAACCGTCGTAAGGATCAGGCAAGTCGCTGTCGGCGGCGAACCGGGTCGGGCCGTGGCTGCTGAGCAACGCCTCGAAGCGTGGGTGTTCGCTGACTTTGAAACGCCGGCCCAAGGTGTCGGTGCTCAACCCATCGACGGCCAGCGGCACCAGCCATTCGCCATCCAGGCGCAGCAGGGCGGCGGCATCGCAGGGGAGCAGGGCGCGCATGGCTTCGAGCAGGCGTCGATAGCGCTCGCCTTCGGGCAGTTCGCGGGACAGGTCGGAGACCAGCGGCAGTAGGGCGGTGAGCAGAGATTTTGCAGTCATAGTGACTCCGTGTAGTCGGTATGACTATAAGGCAGTGTGTGTCGATATGACTATCTTGTTTATAAGATATTGATTTTAAACGTTTAAATTTCTGGCATGGAAAGTGATAAGTCTAGGGCAATCAGTTAGTAACCCAAGTAGCCCAGGAGTCACTTTATGCTTAGCGTTCAAGACCGTGCCATCGTCAAATCCACCGTGCCGCTGCTGGAAAGCGGTGGCGAAGCGCTGATCACTCACTTCTACCGCATGATGCTCTCCGAATACCCGGAAGTGCGTCCGCTGTTCAACCAGGCCCACCAGGCCAGCGGTGATCAGCCACGCGCCCTGGCCAACGGCGTATTGATGTACGCGCGCCACATCGACCAGCTCGATCAGTTGGGCGACTTGGTCGCCAAGATCATCAACAAGCACGTGGCCCTGCAAATCCTGCCCGAACACTACCCGATTGTCGGCAATTGCCTGCTGCGCGCCATTTCCGAAGTGCTGGGCGACGAAATCGCCACCCCTGAAGTGATGAGTGCCTGGGGCGCGGCCTACGGTCAATTGGCCGATATCCTGATCGGCGCCGAAACCAGCATCTACGATCAAAAGGAACAAGCCCCCGGCGGCTGGCGCGGGGCGCGTGAATTCATCGTCGCGGCCAAGGTCGAGGAAAGCGCGGAAATCACCTCGTTCTACTTCGAACCTGCGGACAAAGGCGCGATTCTGGCGGCTGAACCGGGCCAGTACATCGGCATGAAACTGATCCTCGATGGCGAAGAGATCCGCCGTAACTATTCGTTGTCGGCGCTGGCCAACAAAGGTCAATACCGCATCAGCGTCAAGCGAGAGACCGGTGGCCGCGCCTCTAACCACTTGCACGATCAACTGCATGTCGGCTCGAGCATTCAGCTGTTCCCGCCATCGGGCGAGTTCACCCTGACCGCCAGTGACAAACCGTTGGTGCTGATCAGCGGCGGCGTCGGTATCACCCCGACGCTGGCGATGCTGGAAGCGGCGCTGGCGACTGAGCGGCCGGTGCACTTTATCCACTGCGCGCGCAACGGCAGTGTTCACGCCTTCCGCGACTGGATCGATGCCTTGGCCGCGCGTCACCCGCAGCTCAAGCGCTTCTATTGCTACGCCGAAGATGACGGCGTGAGCCCGGCGGCGGACAAGGTCGGGTTGTTGAGCCGGGAGCAATTGGGTGAGTGGCTGCCCGAGCAGCGTGATGTGGATGCTTACTTCCTGGGGCCGAAAGGGTTTATGGCGGCGACCAAGCGTCACTTGAAAGCCTTGGGTGTGCCGGAGAAGCAGAGCCGTTACGAGTTCTTCGGGCCGGCTTCGGCGTTGGAATAATCAGCTGCGGCGACTCGGAAACAGCGAGTCGCCTTCATCGCGAGCAGGCTCGCTCCCACACTTGACCGCGTTCTTTCAGGGGAATGCGATCGAATGTGGGAGCGAGCCTGCTCGCGATTGGCCCACCTCGGTCTTCATTCGTAAAAACCTTCGAAAGTTAATCCCTCCTTAACCGCTTTATCGTCTATTCCCCGATCACCACCGGAACGCGCCGGGCTCTCAAAGGTTGGAGCCTGCGTGTAGACTTCCGGGCAATCGATCTTTACAAGGGAAACGCGATGAGCGAGGAAACGATGCGGTTGGGACGTGAACGGCGCTATCTGGTGTTGCTGGGCATCATCTGCCTGGCGCTGATCGGTGGCGCGCTGTACATGCAAATTGTGCTGGGCGAGGCGCCGTGCCCGCTGTGCATCCTGCAACGTTATGCGCTGTTGCTGATTGCGCTGTTTGCCTTCATTGGCGCGGCCATGCGCACCCGTCGCAGCATCACGGTGTTCGAGACGCTGGTGGTCATCTGCGCCATCGCAGGCGTCGCCGTGGCCGGGCATCACGTTTACACCCAGTTCTACCCGGCAGTGAGTTGTGGCATCGATGTGCTGCAACCGATTGTTGATGGCCTGCCGCTGGCGAAGATCTTCCCGCTGGGCTTCCAGGTCGACGGTTTCTGTTCCACGCCGTACCCGCCGGTCCTCGGTTTGTCGCTGGCGCAGTGGGCGCTGGTTGCGTTCGTGCTGATCGTGGTGCTGGTGCCGCTGCTCACTTCGCGTAACCGCAAAGCGTTGCGCTGAGGTCATCCGCCACTCGCGCGGACGATCCGTTACTGAAACGAAAAACGCCCCGGTCCTTCATCAAGAGGACCGGGGCGTTTTGCATTTCAGGGTCGGCGTAAAAAGTTAGTGATGTGCGGCAGCGAAGGGTGCGACACGTGTGCGACATGTTGTCACAGCGAGGCTGTCGCAAGGCATTTCAAGGTGCCTGATTGGTGCATAGCCAGACAACGAAATTGGCCTGCTCAGGCGTCTGTCGATTTAAAGGCTATCACGCGCAAGCAGGCAGTTTTAACAGGGGCTGGCGAATCGCCAGAGCCCTTGTCTGATAGGGGCTAGGGCATCCTCGAAGTGTCTGCACAAGCCCTGATAGCTGTCTGAACTGCGTGCGGTAGACCTACAAATTTTGGTGTTTTTGTTGAGAATGAATTTCGATAAGATGCCGCACTTTTGCAAAAACCGTTAATGATTGTTGCTGGAATGGATAAAAATTATTTCGGGATGAGACATGGTTTATGGATCGCTACGTATCTACAATCGCCCGCACTGAATTCCGGCACTGCTCACCTTGAGCAGGAAAACAGGGCGTCGAGGAGCTGAACGCTTCGTGCGACTCCCAGGTGTCGGAGCCTTCCAACTATCCGCACCAAATGGAATTGGTCTGTAACAAGGCCTTTGACCACGAATTCGAATAAGAACTTACCGCTAGCCCAGGATTTGTCGAACAGCGTCTGACGCGCGACGGGCAGCCCTTATTCAATCCAAGAAAAATGCCAACCCTTGGCAGGGTGAAGTGTTGGCGATCAAAACCCAACTGCATTGCGCAAGCTGCTTTAGAGGTCGTGAGATGAGTAAAAACAGGTACCCCAGACTACTAGGCTTATTGCCGCTGCTCGGCACGTTGTTGCTGTCAGGCTGCAACATGACCTTGCTCGATCCCAAGGGCCAGGTTGGCCTGGATGAGCGAAACCTGATCATCACCGCAACGCTGCTGATGCTTCTGGTCGTGGTACCGGTCATCGTCATGACCTTCCTGTTCGCCTGGAAATACCGCGCGTCTAACCAGGATGCCGTCTACACACCGAAGTGGTCGCACTCCACCAAGATCGAAATCGCAGTGTGGACGATCCCGGTACTGATCATCATTGCCCTGGGTTACATCACCTACAAGTCGACCCACGCGCTGGATCCATACAAGCCGCTGGAATCCGACGTCAAGCCGATCACCATTGAAGTGGTCGCGCTGGACTGGAAGTGGATGTTCATCTATCCGGAGCAAGGCATCGCCACCGTCAACAAGATCGTGTTCCCGGCGCACACGCCGATCAACTTCAAGGTGACTTCGGACTCCGTGATGAACTCGTTCTTCATCCCGGCCCTGGGTGGCCAGATCTACGCGATGGCCGGCATGCAGACCAAACTGCACCTGATCGCCAACCAGAACGCTGAAATGGACGGTATCTCCGCCAACTACAGCGGCGCTGGTTTCACCGGCATGAAATTCAAGGCTATCGCCACTTCCCAGGAAGATTTCGACGCCTGGGTAAGTGAAGTCAAAAAGGCACCTAAACAGCTTGAAGAAGCTGAATACGCAGCCCTTTCCAAGCCGAGCCAGAACAACCCAGTCGAGCTCTACTCCTCGGTCACTCCGAACCTGTTCCAGATCATCGTCGACAAGTACGAAGGCATGAAACCGGGTCCGAAGGTCAAGCACGAGAAGAAAGAGAAAGAAGTGGCCGCTACGCAAGGAATGGACATGAACTCGCATTCAGCTGCCGGGGCAGAGGAGTAAACGATGTTTGGTAAATTAAGTTGGGAAGCGGTCCCGTTCCACGAACCGATCGTGATGATTACCATCGCCATGATCGCGCTCGGCGGTCTGGCGCTGTTCGCTGCAATCACCTACTTCAAGAAGTGGACTTATTTGTGGACCGAGTGGCTGACCTCGGTCGACCACAAGAAAATCGGCGTGATGTACATCATCGTCGCCATGGTCATGCTGCTGCGCGGTTTTGCCGACGCCATCATGATGCGTACCCAGCTGGCCATGGCCACCGAGGGTTCGCCTGGCTACCTGCCACCTGAACACTATGACCAGATCTTCACCGCTCACGGTGTGATCATGATCATCTTCATGGCGATGCCATTCTTCACCGGCCTGATGAACCTTGCAGTGCCGCTGCAGATCGGCGCGCGTGACGTTGCCTATCCGTTCCTGAACTCCTTGAGCTTCTGGCTGCTGGTATCGGGCGTGGTGCTGATCAACCTGTCCCTGGGCGTCGGCGAATTCGCCAAGACCGGCTGGGTTGCCTATCCGCCGCTGTCGGGCCTGCAATACAGCCCTGGCGTGGGGATGGATTACTACATCTGGGCGCTACAGCTATCCGGGTTAGGTACGACGCTGACGGGGGTCAACTTCCTGGCCACCGTGCTGAAGATGCGTACCCCTGGCATGAAGCTGATGGACATGCCGATCTTCACTTGGACCTGCACCTGGGCCAACGTCCTGATCGTGGCTTCGTTCCCTATCCTGACCGCTACCCTGGCACTGCTGACGCTTGACCGTTACATGGATTTCCACATTTTCACCAATGAACTTGGTGGCAATCCGATGATGTACGTCAACCTGTTCTGGGCCTGGGGTCACCCTGAGGTTTACATCCTGATTCTGCCGGCGTTCGGGATCTTCTCCGAAGTCATCTCGACCTTCACCGGCAAGCGTCTGTTCGGCCACCACTCGATGGTCTACGCATCGGGCGCGATCTCGATCCTGGGCTTCATGGTCTGGCTGCACCACTTCTTCACCATGGGTTCGGGTGCCAGCGTCAACGCCTTCTTCGGTCTGGCGACGATGCTGATTTCGATCCCGACGGGTGTGAAGCTATTCAACTGGCTGTTCACCATTTACCAAGGCCGTCTGCGTTTCACCAGCCAGGTTCTGTGGACCCTGGGCTTCATGGTGACTTTCGCCATCGGCGGCATGACCGGCGTATTGCTGGCCATCCCGGGTGCTGACTTCGTCCTGCACAACAGCCTGTTCGTGATCGCTCACTTCCACAACGTGATCATCGGCGGCGCGGTATTCGGCTACATCGCCGGCTTCGCTTTCTACTTCCCTAAAGCGTTCGGCTTCAAGCTGCACGAAGGTTGGGGCAAGGCAGCGTTCTGGTTCTGGATCTCGGGCTTCTTTGTCGCGTTCATGCCGCTCTATGCACTGGGCTTCATGGGCATGACCCGTCGTCTGAACGCCACCACCAACCCTGAGTGGGTGCCGTACCTGTACGTCGCCATGTTCGGTGCGGTGATGATCGCTGTGGGTATCGCTTGCCAGCTGATCCAGCTCTACGTGAGTGTGCGTGATCGCAACAAGCCGGAAAACATGTGCGAACACGGCGACCCGTGGAATGCCCACACGCTGGAATGGTCGACCTCGTCGCCACCACCGTTCTACAACTTCGCTGTGCTGCCAAAAGCCGAAACCATCGACCCGTTCACCGAAGCCAAGGAAAACGGTACCGCGTACCAGGCTCCGGCCAAGTACGAGCCGATCCACATGCCAAACAACACCGCGACCGGTGTGGTCATGGGCGCTCTGTTGACTGTGTTCGGTTTCGCGATGATCTGGCACATCTGGTGGCTGGCCATCGTTGGCCTGGTTGGCACCGTGGTCTACTTCGTGATCCACGCTGCACGTGATGACCAAGGCTACATGGTGCCGGTCGAGACAATCGAACGCATCGAAGCCGAGCAGCACAAGCGTCTGGTAGCGGCCGGGAAAATCCCAGCCACCGCCACCCGTGTTGAAACCTCGTTGGAACAGGCTTAAACCATGTCGAACTTAGTGACCAATGCTGGACACACCCATGTCGATGGACATGGGCACGATGACCATCACCACGACTCGGGCGAGATGACCGTATTCGGTTTCTGGCTCTACCTGATGACCGACTGCATCCTGTTTGCGTCGATCTTCGCGGTCTACGCGGTACTGGTTAACAACGTAGCGGGTGGCCCGTCGGGCCACGACATCTTCGAACTGCCATACGTACTGGGCGAAACCGCTCTGCTGCTGTTCAGTTCGATCACCTACGGCTTCGCCATGCTGGCGTTGTTCAAGGGCAAGAAGAATCAGGTCCTGGGCTGGTTGGGCATGACCTTCCTGCTGGGCGCCGGCTTTATCGCCATGGAGATCAACGAGTTCCACATCTTGATCGCCGAAGGTTACGGCCCTAGCCGCAGCGGCTTCCTGTCCGGGTTCTTCACCCTGGTCGGCACCCACGGTCTGCACGTGACCAGTGGTCTGATCTGGATGGCGATCATGATGTACCAGGTGCAGAAAAACGGCCTGACGGCGACCAACAAGACCCGTCTGAGCTGCCTGAGCCTGTTCTGGCACTTCCTGGACGTGGTGTGGATCTGCGTATTCACCGTTGTTTATCTGATGGGGACTATGTAAATGGCTAACGCTCATTCCCACGATAGCCACGACGCCGGCCACGGCAGCGTCAAGTCTTACGCTATCGGTTTCATTCTGTCGGTGATCCTGACCGTCATTCCTTTCGGCCTGGTGATGTACCCATCGCTGCCGAAAGCCATGACCCTGTGGATCGTACTGGCCTTCGCAGTGATCCAGGTGCTGGTGCACCTGGTGTACTTCCTCCACCTGGACCGTTCGGCCGCGCAGCGTAACAACGTGATTGCGTTTGTTTTCGCCGCCATCGTGATCGTCCTGCTGGTTGGCCTGTCGCTGTGGATCATGTTCAGCATCCACACCAACATGATGGCGCACTGAGGTAAATCCGGATGTCCTTGAAGCACTTTATCCAAATCACCAAACCGGGGATCATTTTCGGTAACGTGCTTTCTGTGGCAGGCGGATTTTTCCTGGCCTCGAAAGGGCATGTCGATCTGGCCATTTTCCTGGCCGCAATGATCGGCACCTCCCTGGTAGTGGCTTCCGGTTGCGTGTTCAACAACTGCATCGACCGCGACATCGACCTGAAGATGGAACGCACCAAAAACCGGGCGCTGGTCCAGGGCTTGATCTCCCTGAAACTGGCCCTGGCTTTTGCGACCGTCCTGGGTGTTTTCGGCGTTGCACTGTTGTACAAAGTGGCCAACCCGTTGGCCGCGTTGTTCGCGGTGATCGGCTTTGTCATCTACGTCGGCTTCTACAGCCTGTACCTCAAGCGCAAGTCGGTTCACGGCACGCTGGTGGGCAGTCTGTCGGGCGCAATGCCGCCGGTGATTGGCTACGTGGCTGTGACCAACAGTTTCGACATGGCCGCACTGACGCTGCTGGTGATGTTCAGCCTGTGGCAGATGCCGCATTCCTACGCCATCGCGATCTTCCGCTTCAACGATTACCTGGCCGCATCGATTCCGGTGCTGCCTGTGAAGCGCGGGATTCAAGTGGCCAAGAAGCACATCCTGATCTACATCCTGGCCTTCCTCGTGGCGACCTTGATGCTGACCTTCAGCGGCTACGCCGGCATGAGCTACCTCGCCGTCGCCGCAGCCATGGGCATGTACTGGTTGTACATGGCCTGGACCGGCTACAAGGCAGTGGATGACACGGTCTGGGCACGCAAGCTGTTCGTGTTCTCGATCTTCACCATTACCGCGTTGAGCGTGATGATGTCCCTGGACTTCAAAGTGCCGAGCGAGTTGTTGCTGACGTACGCGCCTTAAACGTCGGATGCTGTAAAGAAAAGCCCCGCCCTTCGAGAGAAGAGCGGGGCTTTTTATTGGGGGCGATTCAGTTGTTTGCACACCAAGTCTCGAAACAGGCACGCAACTGAAGCGAGGTCCAGTTCTCCTGCCTACCAATGTGGCAGAACCTTCCTACAAACCTTTCAGGTTGTCGGTCGGAAGTCGCCTTTCTAACCTCAGGACTTTGCCAAATCAGCTGAAACAGCTGTCTGGCGTTTAGTTGTTAGAGGTTCGAATATGGATTTGCCGGACGTAATCATTCCCCGTGTTAATACGAGCACAGCGTTAGGGCAGGCTTTGATTTCAATGTTCAAATCTGTCGAAGCTGAGTTGGTGCTTGAGTATGCAGAAACTGGGGCGGTAAAAATTATTGTGTTCGGTGGGTGTGCGGTTCACTTATATACAAATCACCGTGTTTCCACGGATGTCGATGCCGAGATTTACGAGGCTAATGTCCCCAAAAGTCTCCACCTTCAAACCATGCTCGCAGAGGTTCCCGAACAATTTTTCGATGAGCGATCCGGTCGACTGATGGAGCTGAACTACGACCTTCAATACAACACAAGCTTTGGGCCCGTTCACGAGGATTACTGGGAGCGAAGCCTTCCACTTGCCGAGTTTGCGAGTGAGTCTCCTCTGCATGTTCACATTGCATCGCCGATCGACATTGCCATTTCTAAATTGGGCAGAGCTACGGATCAAGACATTGGCGATATCATGGCGCTGCTCAGATGTGGTTTCATACTCACCACCGAGCTGCGCCGGCTGGCGCTGCAGGCGATTGATGTATATGTTGGCAATAAAGAGTCACCAACCTCTGTTCTCGAAAATATTTTGCACAATTATCTGGAGAATACAGATGGCGAAGCCCCTTAGTGGCCACGTCCTCTCATCCGCTTTGGACACCCTGGTCAAAAGCCCTTTGAATCAGGCAGATGATGCTGCGCTTGTGAGCGCTGCAAAAGCTGTCTGGTACTCAAGCTCGAACCTCGCAAATGAAGTCTCGGCTTTTTTGAGTGGCCATTCGGATGAGGTCGAGGTTCGTCGCGCAGGCTACCTGCTCGAACGCTTTACACGTTTTTCATGCGTGTCTGATAGCCGCGTGTTGGAAACCTTCAATGCCCTTGAGCTTTTTGCCTACTCGACTATCAAGCAAGACTTGAAGCCGGAAACAGCCGCGCCGCTTCGCCGACGCCGTGATGAACTGGCAGCCTCCTGGGGGTTGAGTGAAGGTCTAGGCCTAAAGGCTCAAACCCTCATGCCTTTTCAGACTCGACATTACGAGGCAGAGCAGCGCGCAGTATTGTCCTGAGCCTGCGTTGTGTAACAAAAATCCGACAGTCGATTGAAAGCCCTGCCTTTGAGAGAAGAGCGGGGCTTTTTGTTGGAACAGCAAAATGGCATCAGAAAAACTCAGCGATCAAGCAGCCGGAAGAACCGCTCGCGCACCTGCGGGCTATCGCTGTGCGCCACGTTGAAACGCAGGAAGCTGCTGGCATCAGCGGCTTTGCTCAACAGAGTGCCAGGCGCCAGCACCAGATGGTTTTCAAGGCCTTTGCTGGCCAGCGTTTCGGCATGCAGTCCTTCGGGCAGTCGTGTCCAGATGAACAGCCCTTCACCCGGTATCGATGACACCGAGCATCCAGCCTCTGTCAGCCATTTCGTCACGCGACTGCTCGATTCATACAGGCGATCAACCGTGCGCCGGGTGTGTTTGGCGTAGCTGCCGTTACTGAGCATGGTGCAGGTGATCTGCTCCGCCAGTTCCGAGGTCACGCCGCCGCAGGCTATCTTCAAAGTGATCAGTCGTGCGGCCAATTGTGGCGATAGCGCGGTATAGCTGACCCGGCTGTTGGCGGTCAGGGTCTTGGAGAAACCGGAGACGTAACTGACATTGTCCAGACCGCTCGCGGCCAGGCGCGGGGTGCGTCTTTGCTGGATGTCGCCATACAAGTCATCTTCGAGGATGTGGACGCCGTAACGGTGGCTCAGCTCCAGCAAGCGATACACCTGTGCGGCGGAGAACGAGTGCCCGGTCGGGTTGTGCAGCGTGCTGTTGGTCATGTACAGCACGGGGCGATGGGCGATCAGCAATTGCTCGAAGGCTTCCAGATCCAGGCCGTCGCAATCGCGGGCGATGGTGATGACCTTGGCGCCGTGCAACGCCAGGTTGGTGTGCATGTTGAAGTAACACGGATCGTCGAGCAGCACGGTGTCGCCGGGTTTTATCAACAGGCGCATCAGCAGGTCGATGGCCTGTACGGTGTTGGCGGTGGTGATGATCTGCGCCACTGGCACCTCGATGCCGACGGTCGACAGCTTGACCCGCAACGCCTCGCGCAGCGGGAGGTAACCACCGACCTCGCCGTATTCGCCCATGCGCAGCGCGGTCGCGCGAAGGGTGCTGCGCACGGCTTTGAGCAATTCGTCGGCGGGCAGCCACGAGGCCGGCAGAAATCCGCAGCCGGGACGCAGCGCACCGTTGTCCAGCAGCATTGCGCGGCGGACCCGGCTGAGCGTGTCTTGGGGTTGTAGATTTGGGGCAGCTGCGTGTTGGGGAGAGGGGCTCGGGCGATGGATGTAATGCCCCGAACCTTGGCGTGAGACCACCAGCCCCTTGGCCCGCAAGCGGTCGAGGGCGTCGACCACAGTGGATTTACCCACGTTCATCAACTCGGAGAGTTCGCGAATCGGCGGCAACTTGGCCCCGTTAGGCAGGCCTCCCTGGCTGATGGCCGCAGACAACTGATCGACGATCTGCTGCACCAGCGGCACTCCTGGCTGGAACTCGATGGCGGCGATGACGGCGCGCTGCATTTTACTGGTCTCCCTGGCAGTAAAGTTTGTTGGATCTTATACGAAGTTGCCCTGATCAAGACACGCATCTCTCTCTACCATCACCTGCGCGTATGCATGATTGATTAAGAGGGTTCGGTTAATGAGTAATCAAATGAGTCGCGACGAGCGCTTCCTCGCGATGGCGAAAGAACTCGGCTTTGATATCTACGACGAGAACTCTGCTGGCGGGCATTACGCGCCGCTGATCCGGCACGATGACGAACTGTATGTCAGCGGGCTGGTGCCGCGAATGAACGGCAAAATCCAGTACCCCGGCCGAGTGGGGCTGGAACTCAACCTGGCCGATGCCCAAGAGGCCGCGGGTATCAGCGCGATCCGTGGGCTTGCACTGATCCGTGAGGCCATCGGTTCACTGGATAACGTCAAGGCACTGCTGCGCATCACCGTCTACGTGAAATCCACGTTCGACTTTGTGGACCTCAGCGAGGTGGCCAACGGCGCGTCCGACGTCTTTACGCATGTGTTGGGTGAAGCCGGGAAGCACACACGAACGACCGTCGGTGTTTACCAGTTGCCGAAAAACGCGCCGATAGAAGTGGATATGATCGCGGCCTTGTATCCGTCCGAGCGGTAAGTCTTTTGGGCATATCTGCTTTTGTGGCGAGGGAGCTTGCTCCCGCTTGAGTGCGTAGCACTCACAAGAATCGGCATTGTTGCCACATTTTTTTGGGGCCGCTACGCAGCCCAGCGGGAGCAAGCTCCCTCGCCACAGGTTGCTTACTGACTGAAAGCTTTCAGGTCGATCGTGTTACTGCGCGGCGATGCTGTAGCCGTCGAACGCGGTTTGCTGCTGAAGTGCGGTGATGATGTTTTTGCGGTTGACCGCTTGTTCGGCCCCGGTGTTGTCCAGGAACGTTTCGCTTTCAATCTGCGCATCCTCGCCTTCGCCGACGAAAGTGAAACCGAGGAACTCCAGCGCTTTGCGATCTACGTTCAGGCTCGCACGAGGCGTGCGTAGCGGCAGCGTGACGCTCGCGCCATCCTTGCTGATGGTAAACACTTCGAGGTCTTTCTTGGCGCGAGCCACTTTGCTCTTGCCGGTGCTTGGGTTGCTGATGGCCTGATGCGTCTGGTTCAGCACCTTCAAGGCCAGGCCATAGACGATTTCCTGAAACGCCGGGTCTTCCTTGAAACTGGACAGAATACGGCTGATCGGAAACTTGCTGCTCAGGTCTTCCAGCGCGGCAATGTCGGACGCTTCGGCGTCTTTCAGTTGTTTGAGTTCGCCCATCAGTTCATAGGCTTTATCGTCGTCGAAGCTGTCGTGAGCCTGGCGAATCGCGGCGCGCAGCTCGCGGATCTGGTCGCTTTCCCGGGTCGATTGAAAAGCGTCCAGGACCATCTCGCTGATGGTCTTGGCCTGTGGCACATGCTGTGAAAGATTGATGGAGTTTTCGTATTCCGCTTTGGACGACAAGGTGACTACGGATTCAGCGGTATTGGAATCGGACATTGAAATTTCACTACTTCTTTTAGCTTGGGTTTAGGCGAGAAAGCACGGGGCCTTTTCAGGCCGCCTAATCTATTGGACCTGACCTGAGTTGTCACGGATGAACAGGCGGTTGGTCATCATTTTTGGCGGGGAGGCGTCATTCGCTGAAGCTCCAGCGCATTGGCCGTCGCCGCGCCACTGGCGGTATTGTCGAAGATGCACCAGGTGGGGACGCCGTCGGCTTGGGGTTGTAGCTTGTGGGCCAGGTATTCAAGCCATGGCATCTCGTAGTTTGAGTAGTAGATTCGCGGTGATCCGTGCAATCGGTAGTAGCGGATGCCCGGCCAGGCTCCGGGCACATCACCTTCGGGCAGCGGCGAAGGATCGGCTGCCACTTGGCCGATTCGATGCTCAATCAGTAGCGCTTGCGCCTCAGGTGTTTGCCAGCTGACATGCCTCGGTTCAAATACTGCGAAGCCGCAGTAACGCGAACGAAATGTGGTGAAGAAGGTTTCGGCGGTTTTGATTTCGAAGGACAGGGAGGGCGGGATCTGGATTAGCAGGCAACCAAGCTTCTGACCCAGATGGGAGCATTGCTCGACAAAGTCATTGATCAACTTTTCACAATCCAGCAAGCGAGCTTCGTGAGTGATCTGCTTGGGGATTTTGACTGAAAACCTGAAACCCTCCGGCACACTCTCGGCCCATCGTGCATAGGTCGCCGGGCGGTGAGGCCGATAAAACGAGCTGTTGATCTCCACACACGTCAACTGCGCCGCGTACCGTTGCAAGTGTGTGCCTGCGGCAGGAAATGCCTCCCATTGTTCGCGGGGCAGGCTCCATCCGGCGCAGCCGATATACAGGAGCGTGGTGTCAGTCATCAGCGTTTTTTCGCCTCAGCATCAGGTTCAAAACTGTGACCGCTGAAATCTGGCTATTTCCCCATCGAATTCAGGTTCATGGACCGTACGGCCCACTTTTCCGCCGTTTGCTCATCCACCGGCAAGGAAAAACGGAAGGTCGCGCCACGACCCGGAACGTCGATCAACTGGATCTCGCGACCGTGCAATTGCAGGATCCGATGCACGATTCGCAGCCCCAGCCCGCCATCGCGCCGGGCACCGCCAATGTTGAACGGACGCAGGAACAAACCTTCGCGCAATTCGGGTGCGATGCCGGGGCCGGTGTCGCTGACGGTGACTTCGATAAAGGGCCCCTGAGGGCGCAGGCTCAGTTCGATTTCGCCTCCCTGAGGTGTGTCGCGCAGGGCATTGTCGAACAGGTTGGTCAATACGCGCTCGATCAGCCCCAAGTCAGCGCAGGCGGCCGAAACGTTGGGCGCGAAGGTGGCCTTGAGTTCGATCTGCCGTGATTCGGCGGTGAGTTCGAATTTCTGGAAGATGTCCTGCACCAGGTCGGTCAGGGAGAAACGCTCCAGCACCGGTTGCACGAAACCGTGTTCCAGCCGAACCAGTTCCAGCAGCGATTGCGCCAGGCCACCCACCTTGCGGCTTTGATCCAGGGCGATGCCCAGGTAGCGACGGCGGTCGACGGGGGACAGCGTGGCGTCTTTGAGCGACAGGGTTTCCAGATACCCGTGCAGCGAGGCCAGCGGTGTGCGCAGGTCGTGGGAAATGTTTGCCACCAGTTCGCGGCGCTCCTGATCCTGGCGAGTCAGCGAGCGCCACTGTTCGCTGAGGCGGGTTTGCATCTGGCGGAAGGCGGCGTCGAGTACGGCAATCTCATCATGACTGGACGTTTTTTCTACCGGGTCCGTGACGGGCGGGGAGGAGGGGACGCCGTCGATGTCGAACTGGCTGACTCGTTCGGTCAACCGACGCAGCGGTCGGGTGATCAGGGCAAATGCCGCGAGGCCAGCGATCAGGCACAACAACGCCACCAGACCGATGGACAGCAGCGCGGTATCGAGCGCGGCGCTGGTGGCGCCGCGTTCGGCGAAGCGGTCGTGTTCTTCGCTGAGCAACACCACATAGAGGTAACCCTCCTGTTTGCCGTTGACCTGCAACGGCGCGGCGCTGAACACTTTGCGTCCGTCGACGCTGCGCGGATCGTCGCCGAGAATCGGCAGCGCATCGCCTTTTAGCAACCGCTGGATCGGTGCCAGATCGACCCGGTCCCGGCGCATCCGGCCTTCGGGGGCAGCGCTGCCGACGACATGTCCCTCGGTGTTGAGCAGGTAGACCTCGACACTGGGATTGACCAGCATGAGTTTGCTGAACAGTTCGCGCACGGCGTTCGGCATCAGGCCATTGGTGTCCATCAGCACGGTGTCGCGAGCGATGTGTTGGGCGAGATCGCGCGACAGCCCTTGAACCACTTCCAGTTCGTGCATCTTGTTGGAGCGCACTTGCATCCAGGCCGAGGTGCTACAGCACACCAGTAACAGGACGGCGAACACCAGGGACAGGCGCTGTGTCAGGGTCAGCCTCATGGCTGCTCCTCCCTGGCCGCGAATTTATAGCCGCGACCCCACACCGTCAGGATGCGCGCGGGTTGTGCCGGATCGGCTTCGATCTTGGCCCGCAGGCGGTTGATATGGGTGTTGACCGTGTGTTCGTAGCCTTCGTGGCTGTAGCCCCAGACCGCGTTCAGCAGGTCCATCCGCGAGAACACCTTGCCAGGCTGACGGACGAAGAAATACAGCAGGTCGAACTCGCGTGGAGTCAGGTCCAGGCGACGACCGTCGAGAGAGACGTCGCGGGTGATCGGGTCGATGGACAGGCCATTTGTGATCAGGCTGCCAGCGTCCATTTTCAGGTTGCGGGCCATGGCGTCGACTCGTCGCAGCAGGGCTTTGACCCGGGCGACCAGCTCAAGCATGGAGAAAGGCTTGGCCAGGTAATCGTCGGCACCGAGTTCCAGCCCCAGGATCCGGTGCATTTCACTGGATCGGGCGCTGGTGATGATGATCGGTGTGTAGCGGGCCATGGCCCGCGCCCGACGGCAGATTTCCAGGCCGTCGACACCGGGCAACATCAGGTCGAGGATCAATGCGTCCCAGCTTCCTTGCTGCAGCAGTCGCATGCCTTCACCACCGTCGGCGCAGTGCACCACCTCGAACTGCTCATCGCGCAGATGCAGGCAGATAAGGTCGGCGATGTGCAGGTCGTCCTCGACCACCAGGACACGTTTGGTCTGTTCCATAAAGCTCAATCCTTTGTAGCGCAATGGGCACATTGTGCGGGTTTTCCTCGGGTCGAGTTATCACGAATTGTTTAACTGTCCGTGAGGATTTGGCGATCAACCCAAGCCTAGGCTGTGCTCCCTATCAGGCATCTGGAATTTTGGAGAAGGCCATGTTTTCACGGCGACAGTTTCTTGTAGCGAGCGGCGGGCTGGGCGCTGCAGCCCTGGTGGTCGGTGTGTTGCCAAAATTTGCCGCCCGTACCGAGCTGATCAGCGACGCCAGTGCGTCGGAGGTGTTCGAGGTCACTCACACCGACAGCGAATGGCGCGCCCTGCTCAGTGCCGAACAGTACGAAATCCTGCGGGAAGAGGGCACCGAGCGGGCCTACAGCAGCCCGTTGAACAACGAGCATCGCGAGGGGATTTTTGCCTGTGCCGGTTGTGCCTTGCCGCTGTTTTCTTCCGACACCAAGTTTGATAGCCACACCGGTTGGCCCAGTTTCTGGGCGCCGCTGGACAAGGCAGTGGCGACTCGTCAGGACCGATCCTTCGGCGTGCTGCGCGAAGAAGTCCATTGCCGGCGTTGCGGTGGGCATCTGGGCCATGTCTTCGACGATGGGCCCAAGCCCACCGGCCTGCGTTACTGCATGAATGGTCTGGCGATGACCTTCGAGCCCCAGGCGGCGTGACCCATGGGCACTTCCTTTCACTCATTTAATGCAGGTCGATGCTATGTGGCTTCTGGTTCTCGCTTATCTCGGTGGTGTGCTGACGATTGTCAGCCCGTGCATTCTGCCGGTATTGCCCTTTGTCTTCGCTCGCACCGGGCAGCCGTTTATGAAAAGTGGCTTGCCGCTGTTGGCGGGGATGGCGCTGACCTTCGCGCTCGTCGCCTCGTTGGCGGCGGTGGGCGGCGGTTGGGTGGTGCAAGTCAATCAGTACGGTCGCTGGCTCGCGTTGCTGTTCGTGGCACTGTTCGGGCTGACGCTGCTGCTGCCTCGATTGGCCGAGCGCCTGACACGTCCACTGGTGGCGGCCGGCAGCCGACTGTCGGAAGCGGCGGGCGCCGATGCTCGTCCGCGTCCCGGCGCTTCGTTCCTGATCGGCGTCGCCACGGGCCTGCTCTGGGCGCCGTGTGCCGGACCGATTCTCGGCCTGTTGCTGACCGGCGCAGCGCTGCAAGGGGCAAGCATCGCCACCACGTTGCTGTTGCTGGCCTACGCCGCGGGTGCCGCCACTTCCCTCGCCGTGGCGTTGTTGCTGGGCGGTAAAGTCTTTGCGGCGATGAAGCGCTCGATCGGCGCGGGTGAATGGCTGCGCCGAGGTTTGGGCGCGGCGATGCTGGCCGGCGTGGCGGCGATTGCCCTTGGGCTGGACACCGGGATTCTGGCGCGGATTTCGACAGCTTCCACCGGCGGCATCGAGCAGGCCTTGGTGGGTCGGTTAGCCGGTAAGTCACCGAGCAACAGCGGAGCGATGATGGCCGCTGGCGGGGCGATGAAAATGGCGGCGAAAGCGCCGGGCGCATTGCCGATTGAGGGTAACCTCCCGCCGCTGGACGGTGCCGTGCAGTGGCTCAATTCATCCCCTCTGACCGCACAGGCGTTGAAGGGCAAGGTCGTGCTGGTGGATTTCTGGACTTACTCCTGCATCAATTGCCTGCGCACCTTGCCTTATGTCAAAGCCTGGGCCGAGAAGTACCGCGATCAGGGCCTGGTGGTGATCGGTGTGCATGCGCCTGAGTTCGCCTTTGAGCGTGATGTGGGCAATGTCACCAAAGCCATGAAAGACCTGGGCATCACCTATCCGGTGGCGATCGATAACGACTACAAGATCTGGCGTGCATTCAACAACGAATACTGGCCAGCCCATTATTTTGCCGACGCACAGGGGCGCATTCGTTATCACCACTTTGGTGAAGGCGATTACGCCGAATCGGAACGGGTCATCCAGCAACTGCTGCGTGAAGCGGGCGCCACAAAGGTCGCCGATGGGCTGATCAAAGCCGACGCCACCGGGGTTCAACTAGCCCCGGACATGAATGAAGTTCAGTCACCGGAGACCTACGTCGGCTACCAGCGGGCGGAGCACTTCGTACCGGCAACCGGTCTGGTACCGGACAAAGCGTCGGCGTACACCACCCCACCGCAATTGGCACTCAACGATTGGGGGCTGGACGGTCAATGGAACGTCGGTTCTGAACGCGCGACCTCAACTGCGCCCGCCAGCCGCATCGTCTACCGCTTCCACGCTCGCGATTTGCACCTCGTACTGGGCCCCGGAGCAGACGGCAAACCGGTGCGCTTCAAAGTGCTGATCGACGGAAAAGCCCCCGGCGATGCCCACGGTACCGACGTGGCACCCGATGGCAGCGGCAGTGTCACCGAGCAACGGTTATATCAATTGGTGCGCCAGAACGGCGGCGTGACGGACCGGACCTTCAGCATCGAGTTTCTCGATCCGGGTGTGTCGGCCTATGCCTTTACCTTCGGTTGATAGCCCTATCATTTGTTCAGGAGTCAGACTCATGAAGATCCCAGTTGTATGGCGCCGTACCTTGTTGGGTTTGGCAGCCGCTGGCGTCATCGGCCAATGCTCGGCGTTCTCTTTCGGTGCAGCGGAGGAGGCGGTCATCATCCCGCCGCCTGCCCTGGACGAAACCACTCAGGCCCACAGTGAAACCGCAGTCTTTGCTGGCGGTTGCTTCTGGGGCGTCCAAGGGGTGTTCCAGCACGTCAAAGGCGTGAAACAAGCCGTCTCCGGGTACGCCGGCGGTGAAGCGAACACCGCTCGGTATGAGCGCGTCAGCGACGGCGATACCGGTCATGCGGAATCGGTCGAGGTCACTTTCGATCCGTCGCAGGTCAGTTACGGCACCTTGCTGCAGATCTATTTCTCAGTGGCGCACAACCCCACCGAGTTGAACCGCCAAGGCCCCGACAGCGGCACCCAGTATCGGTCGGCAATCTTCCCGGCGAACACTGAACAGCAGCGCGTCGCCCAGGCCTACATTGCCCAGCTCGACGCCGCCCATTCGTTCAACAAACCCATTGTGACCAAGCTTGAAACCTACAACGGTTTTTACCCGGCGGAGGAGGAGCATCAGGACTTTCTGACCGAGCACCCGACGTATCCATACATCGTGATCAATGACCTGCCGAAAGTGGCGCAGCTGAAGCAGCTGTACCCGGATCGGTATCAGGAGAAACCGGTGCTGGTGAAGTCGGGGATGTGAAGGGCGTTTTGGCTATCGACTGCGTGGGCGCTCCATCGCGATGCTCGACGGTTCAAAACCCAGGCGCGAAAAGAATTCCGCAGCGCCTTCGCGGCCAGCGCGCAGAACCCAGGTGATGTCGGTGTTCTCGCCCATGACATGCTCGACCAGCGCCCGACCAACGCCTTCACGTCGATGCTGCCCGGACACGACAACCATCGACAGATAACCGTTGGACAGGTCGTCGGTAATGCCACGGGCAAACCCGACGATGTGGGAGTCCTTCACGGCAAGCGCTGTGCGTTGGGAGTTGGCGATCAACTGCGCAAAATGGTCAGTTGATCCCAGGCGATGAGCCCATCCGTTCTGCTCAAGAAAAAGCCGCACGGATTCCACTTCCACGGGCAGTACATCGCGGACATGCAGGACGGCACTCACCCGGAAATCACATTCTTGCCCGCGACTTTTGACCGATACAGCGCCTGATCGGCTCTGGCCAGAAGACCGGTTTGTTGCTCTTCTTCAAAGCGCTGGACTACGCCAAAACTCATGGTGACCTGAAACTCTCCCACAGGCGGAAGGCTCGACAGGCCATGTCGAATTTGCTCGGCGAAGGATCTGGCGTCGGCCAGCGACGTATTGGGCAGGATCATGATGAACTCGTCGCCGCCCCAGCGCGCCAATAGGTCGCCGTAGCGCACGCAGCGTTTTACGCTCTTGACGACCTGCACCAACGCCGCATCTCCCAGGGCATGGCCGTAGTGATCGTTGATGTTCTTGAAGTCGTCGATGTCCATCGCAATCAGTGACAGTGGCTGCCGAAAGCGCTGGGCACGGTCGCATTCCTGGGGCAGGGTTTTTTCCAGACGATAGCGATTGGCAATCGATGTCAGTGCATCGGTTTCCGCCAGTTTGCGGTTTTCTTCCAATTGAATTTGCAGCTGCTGATTGACCCGCGACAACTCGCGGGTGCGTTCTTCGACGATGGCTTCAAGGGATTGATTGCGCCGCTCCATTTCCTCGAAGAGACGTTTCTTGTCTTCGATACTGCGGTGCGCACCGACCATCCGCGCCACCGATCCGTCGGCATTGCGTGCCAGCACGTAGCCGCGATCTTCGATCCAGATATAACTGCCGTCCTGCTTGCGGCAGCGATACTCAGCCTGGTAGCCCGGCGCTCGTTGATTCAGGTAATCATCAAACACCGTCATCACCCGCGGGTAGTCATCGGGGTGCATCACGTTTTCCCAGGTAAACACGGTGTTGTCCAGGGAGTGAGGCGCGTAGCCGAGCATTTCGTACCACCCGGGATTGCGGTAGACGAACCCGGTGTTGGCGTTCCAGTCCCATATGCCATCACTGACCAGTTCCAGAATGGTGTGCAACATGTCCTCGTTCAAATCCGACACATTGAATTTCAACGGCTCGATACTTGATGCCTCACCCATCACCGCTCTCCCTGCACTGATATCAAAGTGACCCGTCAGTTCGGGAGATTAGTGCATGGTGTAATGCTCCGGCTAGTGCTTGGCCCACAACTGCATGGCAAAGTCGACGAAGCGACGTAATTTCGGCAAGCGGTAGCGATCCTGGGCGTACACCAAGTGCATCGGCCGGCTCGGCAATTGATAGTTCTGCATCAACGCCACCAGTTTTCCGTTCAGCAAATCCTGCTCGACCAACGCATCGGGCAACATCACGATGCCCATCCCGGTTCGAGCGGCCTGATGAAGCCCCGCCGAACTGTTGATCAGCATCGGGCCTTTGACGGCCACCATGACTTCGCCTTCCGGCCCGCTCAGGCGCCACTGCTTTTCCACGGATTGCCAGTCATCGCCGACCGGGTAAGCGAAAGACAAGCAGTCGTGATGTTGCAGGTCTTCGGGTTTTTCCGGTGTGCCCCGGCGTGCCAGATAAGATTTCGAGGCGCACATGGTCAGCGTGTAGTCGATGAGCGGGCGGGCGATCAGGTTGGACGGTTCGATTGCGCCTAGGCGAAAAGCCACGTCGAGACCGTTCTCTAGAAGGTCGGGTCGCCCGTTGGTGAGCACCACGTCCAGTTTGACTTGCGGGTAACGCAGGGCGAATTCGCTAAGCGCCGGCGCAAGCTTTTCAGTGCCGAAGGTCAACGGCGCCGTGATCCGCAAGGTCCCGCTCGGCGTGTCCTGGCTCTGTTCGGCCAGCCGCTCGGAATCCTCCACCAACCCCAGCACCTCCAGGCAGCGCTGGTAATAGGCGGAGCCGAATTCCGTCAGTCGCTGGCGCCGTGTCGTCCGATTCAACAAGCGCACACCCAGACGTTGCTCCAGCGCGCGCAGGTGATTGCCGACCATGGTTGTCGACATTTCGCACTGCTGGGCGGCGGCGGTCATGCTGCCGGCTTCGACCACTCGGACGTAAACCGTCATTGCCTGGAACAAATCCATTATCAAGCTCAGCTTTAAGATGATTGAAGTGTTGCAGCGTTTATCCAGCTCAGGTGGCTAACCATACTGCAAAAACACCGACAATTGATGGAGCTTGATGTCATGACCGCCGCCTGCCTGATGACCACTTACCAACCCCTGGCCCTGAGTTTCAGCAAAGGCCTGGGCACTCGACTGTGGGATCAGGCGGGTCGTGAATATCTGGACGCGGTGGCCGGTGTGGCGGTGACCAATGTCGGCCACTCTCATCCCAAAATCGTGTCGGCGATCAGCGAACAGGCCGGGCTGCTGTTGCACACCTCCAATCTCTACAGCATCGACTGGCAGCAGCGGTTGGCGCAGAAGCTGACGAAGCTGTCCGGCATGGAACGGGCGTTTTTCAACAACTCCGGTGCCGAAGCCAATGAAACCGCGCTGAAACTCGCACGGCTTTACGGCTGGCACAAAGGCGTCGAGCAGCCGCTGGTGGTGGTCATGGAGAACGCCTTTCATGGCCGGACGCTGGGCACGTTATCCGCCAGCGACGGCCCGGCCGTGCGCTTGGGATTCAATGAATTGCCCGGCGATTTCGTCAAAGTGCCCTTCGGCGACCTCAACGCGCTGGAAAAGGTGCAGCAAGCCCACGGCCCGCGCATTGTGGCGATTCTGATGGAACCGATTCAGGGCGAAAGCGGCGTGCAGTTAGCGCCTCCCGGTTACCTGAAAGCCGTGCGCGAACGGTGCAACCGGCGCGGCTGGCTGATGATGCTCGACGAAATCCAGACCGGCATCGGTCGTACCGGCCAGTGGTTCGCCTTCCAGCACGAAGGCATCGTTCCGGACGTCATGACCCTGGCCAAGGGCCTCGGCAACGGCATCCCCATCGGCGCCTGCCTGGCCCGGGGCAAAGCCGCCGAGCTGTTCACCCCCGGCAGCCATGGCAGCACCTTCGGCGGCAATCCGCTGGCGTGCCGCGTCGGCTGCACGGTGCTGGACATCGTCGAAGAACAAGGCCTGCTGGAAAACGCCCGACTCCAGGGCGAACGCCTGCTGGCCAGAATGCGCGCCGAACTGGCCGACGACCCGAACGTCCTGGCGATTCGTGGCCAAGGCCTGATGATCGGCATCGAGCTCAAGCAACCGATCCGCGACCTGACCCTGATCGCCGCACGGGACCACGGCTTGCTGATCAACGTGACACGGGGCAAGACCATTCGCCTGCTGCCACCGTTGACGCTTGATGAGCGGGAAGTGGAGATGATTGTCAGAGGGGTTTGTCGGGCTCTAATCACCGCCTAGTGAAAGGATCGTTCCCACGCTCGGCGTGGGAATGCCTCAATCGACGCTCTGCGTCCGCTTTTTGGACGCGGAGCGTCCCGGGCTGCATTCCCACGCAGAGCGTAGGAACGATCTTGCTCGGGGTAATGGTTGTTGCGACCTCAACAACCTGACAAACACACCCGCTCCCCCAAACTCTCCACGAACCGAACCAGATACCCATCCGGGTCCTGCACCAGAAATTCCCGCTGCCCGACTTCCACCGCATCGGCGCGATACCAGACGTCGGCGCAGG
Source organism: Pseudomonas sp. 31-12 (assembly GCF_003151075.1). NCBI lineage: Bacteria > Pseudomonadati > Pseudomonadota > Gammaproteobacteria > Pseudomonadales > Pseudomonadaceae > Pseudomonas > Pseudomonas sp. 31-12. The sequence continues at coordinate 5,716,973 of NZ_CP029482.1, read as the reverse complement.
GACGAAACAGCGGCCATTCAACATCCGCCAATCGTTTGAGTATCGGTTCGACAAGATCAACAGTGATCTGAAAGTTGATGCCCCGGCCAAACGGCGCTTCCAATGCCCCCGTCATCCACTGGCCTTCGTCCGGCGCGTATTGCTCCAGCATGATCTGCACGCCGTTTTTATCGAGGTAGGCGAAACCCGCTTCCGGACGCTCGTAGGCGATCTTGAAACCGATTAATGAGGTCCAGAAATGCAGGCTTTTCTTGATGTCGGTGACCATCAGTTCGGGCACCAACTTGCTCCGTGCAAACATACCTATCCTTTTTAAAAACCGTGAGATGAGTCGGGAGGGGTGTTCGCGAAGGCCGCGATTTCACTCCGATCCATGAGCCTGATTTTTGAACCGTTGAATCCTTCGAACAATTGCCGGTGTGCGGAAAACCCACTGGAGTCTTCGCGAACACGGTAACTGCCGGCCCATTCCAGCAACGCGATCAGCAACTCGTCGTTGTCCTGCCGGTTTTCTCGCTGGCGAATATTGGCGACGCAGCTTTCGTCGTCAACACACAGCCAGACAAGCGCAGTGGCGCGGTGGATAAGTTCGTTGACGATCCAGCCGTACACCCCTTCGATCACCCAGCGCGGTTCATCCGCCGCGACGCGCGCCATGGCGAGTGCTTCGGGGCGAGGGCGGGCGATGCTGCATTCATCCGACACCCAATGAACCCGGTCAAGATCGGTCCGTGGCGCATGCAGTTGCTCAGCCAGTCGTTTAGCCAGCCAACTTTTGCCAGCGCCAGAGTTGCCGATGATCAGGGTTCGGGTGAGGTCCATGGTGGCTCACATTTTCAGTCGTCGTTGTCAGGCGCAATCATCCGCGTCTTCGGCGCACCGTTTGAGTTGTGCTGATAGATTTCCTGCGGTTGTCCTTTCTCATTGAAGAACACTTGGCCGATCCCCGCCGAATTCCACAACCGTTCGCCCGCTTCAGCATGTTCGGGGGTGTGCGGGATGATGCGCATGCGGCGGCGTTTGGTCAGCCAGTTCAGGGGCGAACGCGGTGAGTAGAGCCAGCGGTTGAGGCGGTCGAACCATTCGAGCAGTGCGGGCGGGAATTCGTTCTTGATGCCGCTGCTGGTGATCTGCCAGATCCTCGGACCGGCCTTGCGGTGTCGGATCAGGACTTCGTAGACGAAGGAATAATGCACATCGCCCGACAGCACCACGTAGTTACCCGGTGTGCGCGAGTGTCGGAAAATGTTCAGGATCACCTGCGCCGCGCCGCGATGGGCCATCCAGTTTTCCGCGTCGACCAGCAGGGGATAACCGCACCAGCTGAAGACGCGTTGCACGGTTTCGATCAGTTTGACGCCGAAGATCGGCGCCGGCGAAACGATGATCGCCGACGGGTGATCGAGCAGTTCCTGTTGCAGTTCGCTGAGCGCTTCCCAGTCCAGCAGACCCGAGGGTTGTTTGATATTCATCTCGCTGCGCCAGCGTCGGGTGCGGGTGTCGATGACCACCAGCGCCGGGCTGGTCGGCAGCACGTAATGCCAGTGTTGAAAAACCAGCAGCTCATCGATCAGAGCGTCCTGAGCATCGCTGTCGAGATAGTGGTCATGCCCGGTGGCACTCAATAAGCGGGCTTTTTCCAGCACACCGCCGAACGCATCCGGGTTGTTACCCCAGCCCTGGCACAGCATGTAGGCGAGCAGCGCGTTGCCGATGATGCGCTTGGAGAACGGATGGCCGTAGGCCGTTTCCTCCCATTGCGCGGACAGATTCCAGTCATCGGTGATGTCATGGTCGTCGAAAATCATCAAGCACGGCAGATGCGCCATCGCACGCGCGACACCGCCCAGCCCTGCCTTGAAGTCATCGATACGGGTTTGCTCAAGGGCATAACGCTTTTGTCTTTCGGGCGTCAGCGCCGGGGGTTGTGGCGCGATCAGCGTCCAGGGTGTCGGCGACCAGACCAGCAGGTACATGGCCATGACTTCGGCGAACGTCACCAGATGGTTGTCGGCACTGCTGCTGGTGAAAATCGGCTTACGCGCCCCGCCGAAAAATCGTTCGCGCAGGGTTTTGTTGCTCTCAAGCGCCGGTAACAAATCCGCGCGATGGTAGTAACTGGCAGGGTGCTCGTAGAGCTTGGCGCTGTCGCTGACCACCGCGCCTTCGAGGTGTTCTTCGAATAATCCCAGTTGCTCGATCAGGGCATGGATCGCTCGCAACGTCGGGCCGGCGACGTCGTCGGCGTAGACCTGATCTCCGCTCATCATCAGCAGGGCCGGGCGCTCTGTCGCGACATGTTCTGTCGCCAGAAAACGATCGACGCACAGCAAGCCGTCGGCTGCCGGGTGGTGAGGTTTACGGCAGGAACCGTGCATTAACTGATCAATGCGCGAGCGCAACACGAAATTCGGGCAACGGGCTTCGCCATACAGCAGATGAGGCGCCCAGTCGGCAATACCGGCCGCCGCGTCATCTATCAGCAGGTCATAGTCGATCAGGGTGTCGCAGGGCAGGGCGGTCGTCAGCGGCACATCGATCAGATGAACGAAGGCATGCTTGCCAATCGGGATGACCGTGCATTGCCCGGCGTCGAGGCGAATGTCGCCGACGTCTTGCAGGCGCAAGGTCAGTGACAAGGCCCGGCTTCCCACCAGCCAGAACACCAGGCGCGTGGGCTCCAGACGCCGCAACAGCGGGCCGGCGAGGACCGGAGGCAGAGAGCGATGGCTGTCGGGGAATGGCGAAGACATGGGCATGCAGGTTCAAGACTCTTGGTGCACAGAGCGCGCGATGATAGCGCAGCCAGCGCCCAGGATTATCTGATGGCCACTGGCTTGCTGCTGAATCTGTAACAAGCGGTGATCGTTTCGGCATCACTCACACCCGAAGGCTTAAGGGGTTCATCAAGGCAGCGAAAGGCTGTCCCCTCTCATGACACTCGTTTCCCCATTGGCCACCAGCCAGCGAAACAGCTCGCTCAGCGACACCGTATGACTGCGCTCGATCCAGCGCACCACTGCCGGGCCGTAGTGTTCGGTGTAGCGGCTGAGCACCAGTTGGCGGCAGTCCGGTGACAGGCGCAGGGTGATTTCCCGGCAGTGCAGATTGACCGAGTCCTGCCGGGTCACTCGTTGTTGCAGCGTTAAATGATTGCTTTCAGAAACCATCGGCCGGTGCTCCTTCGCATTGAGGTTTGGTGGTTTGCGCTAAGCCTTGTTTGCCATCCGCCACATAAGCGGCACGATGCTCGGCCACCACGTTGCGCAACGCGCTGTAGTAATCCGGCAGTTTTTGCAGGCTGTCGGTCAGCGGTAACGCTTCTGCTCGACCATCGACGATGCCGCCGACCGTATTGATGGTGGACAGCGTATCCACGGTGTCGCTGTTGCTGCCGAACGGGTCGACCACAAAACTCAGCACTCGCCCGGCCGCATCGCGGCTGTTCGAGGTGCCGAACAATGGCAGCTCGACGATCGGACCGCCGCCGATGCCCCACACGCCAAACGTCTGTCCAAAGTCCGCGTCGTGACGCGGGATGCCGGCCATGCCGGACACATCGATCAAGCCCACCACACCCACCGTGGTATTGAGCGCGAAACGCCCCAACGTGTTGACCGAGCGCATCGGGTTGCCTTGCAGCAGGTCATTGATAAAGACCTTGGGTTCGCCAAAGTTCGCCACGAAGTTATGCACACCCGTCTGGAAAAAGTCCGGCAAGTAACGATAGCCACGAGCGACCGGCGCCAAGGCATAGTCATCGGCCACCCGATTGAAGGCGAAGACGCCGCGGTTGAACGGCTCCACCGGGTCGTACACCGAATAGCTGATTTCGGCGCAGGCCACCGTGGCGGACGCGGGCGGTTGGCTGCTGCAACCCGCCAGCCCTGCGGCCAGCACGGCAATCGAAGTGTTGCGGGCCAGCCAGGGAGCACATTTGAAAGGCAACATGGACGCAAGTCTCGGGAGGAATTCGCCGAGATGCTGAGCCCCAAGCCTTGCGCAAAGATGTCCGGTTTATTGCGGCGCTGATGTTTTATTGCAGGATTGAAATATATGACGCGCTGCCGTGAATGGTTTTAGATGGCGGTTCCATTCGGCCCTTAAGTGACCTTCGGTGAACAGCCTTTTAATTGTGGACGACGACGTTGAAGTCCTCGATCTGCTGAAAAAATTCTTCGTACAACACGGTTACAGCGTCGAGGTCGCCACCGACGGCGCGTCGCTGTGGGCGGCCATCGAGCGACAGCCGCCGGACCTGATCATTCTTGACGTGATGTTGCCAGGTGACAGTGGATTGATCCTGTGCCAGCAACTGCGGATTCGCTACGCCATGCCGGTGATCATGCTGACCGCCATGGGCGAACTCAGCGACCGGGTCGTCGGCCTCGAACTCGGCGCCGATGATTACCTGACCAAACCCTTCGACGCTCGCGAACTGCTGGCCCGGGTACGCGCCGTGTTGCGGCGCGTGGACGAGCGCCGCCCGGTCGTGCAGGAGCGCCCGCGGCCACTGATCGACTTCGCCGACTGGCACCTCGACGTCACCCGCCGTGAACTGCGTTCGCCGGACAACGTGATGATCCCGCTCTCGGCCGGTGAGTTCGACTTGCTGCTGGTCTTCGTCGAACACCCCCAGCGCATCCTCACCCGCGAGCAGTTGCTGGACCTGGCGCGCGGGCATTGCCATGACGCGTTTGATCGCAGCATTGATGTGCAAATCAGCCGCCTGCGCCGCAAACTCGAGTCCGACACCAAGCGCCCGGCGATGATTCGCACGGTGCGCAATGGCGGTTACCTGTTCACCCCCAGCGTGACGCGGCGATGATCTGGCTGAAGCGGATTCGCCGGGACACGGTGGCGCGTTGGATCGCCCTGACCATCATTCTGGCGATGCTCATTTCTCTGGCGCTCAATGGACTGTTTATACAATTGGCCGGCGTGTGGGCACGTCCGCCGCTGACCGAAACCGGGCTGCTCGATAAAATGGCCGCCATCACCCGCATCATCCAGGCCGCCCCGGCGCCGCTGCGCAGTCAAATGGCGCAAGCCGTCAGCGATGATGGCTTCACCGTTAGCTGGCACCTTGATCGGCGTGAACTCGATCTGCCACCGGTGGAGGATCTGGACTCCGAAATCGGCTCGACCGTCCTGCAGCCGCTGCTTAAATTCGCCGGTCGAATCCAGGTCTATGAGCCGTCTGACTGGACGGAAAACTCGGCGGACGCGCATTACGCGCTGCTGATCGAACTGCCGGACCACTCTTGGTTGAGTTTCGCCGCACACTCGCGCAATTGGGGCCTCGACGATACGCCACGCTACCTGATCGTCATCCTGCTGGTGCTGATCTCCACCACCCTCGTCACACTGATTGCCACTCGCCGCCTCGCCACACCTTTGCAACACTTCACCGAAGGCGCACGGCGTTTCGGCGTGGACTTCCGCGCCCCACCCATCGAACCCCTCGGCCCCCAGGAAATCCGCCAGGCGATCCTCGCCTTCAATGCCATGCAGGCGCAGTTGCAACACTTCATCCGCGACCGCACGCAAATGCTCGCCGCGATCTCCCACGACCTGCGCGCGCCCCTGACGAGGATGCGCTTGCGCGGGGAATTCATTGAAGACAGCGAGCAACAGCAACGGCTGTTTCGTGACGTGGATGAAATGCAGGCAATGATTAATTCGGCGCTGGAATTCTTCCGGGATGATGCGCGGCTGGAACCGGCGACCCAGTTTGATCTGGCTGAACTGCTGCAAACCTTGCTGGATGATTATCGCGATCAAGGTGTTGAGATGGCCTTCAGCGGGCCGTTGCGGCTGGTGTATTTCGGGCGACCGCTGGGGCTTAAGCGGGTGATGACCAATCTGCTGGATAACGCGATCAAGTACGGGAGTGAGCCGACGATTGAGCTGATCCCTGATGCCGGGGAAGTGCGGATCAAAGTACTGGACCGTGGGCCGGGGATTCCGGAGGCCAGCCTTGAACAAGTGTTCGCGCCGTTCTTTCGCATGGAAGGATCGCGAAACAAAAGCACCGGCGGCGTGGGCTTGGGATTATCGGCGGCGCGGGCGATAGTGTTGGAGCACGGCGGGGAACTGAAACTGCGTAATCGGTCGAAGGGCGGGCTGGAAGCGTTGGTGGTGTTGCCGGTGCATCCGGTTTAGAGGTTCATTTGAAAACAGGGAATGACAGATGATTGATTTCAACAACAAAGGCTTCTTCAAACTCAAGCAGAACGACGAATACGCCGAACGCGTCACTGCGCTGCTACTGGATGGGGAGCAGGTCATCGACTCCTACAAATCCATGCGCGATGGCGTGGTGTTTACCAACAAGCGGATCATCGCCGTCAACGTCCAGGGCCTTACCGGCAGCAAGAAAGACTTCACCTCGTTGCCGTACAAAAACATCGTGGCGTATTCGGTGGAAACGTCCGGCACGTTTGACCTGGACTCCGAATTGGAGATTTATTTTTCGTCGTTGGGGAAGGTGAAGTTCGAGTTCACCGGGAAGACATCGATGGTGGAAATTTCGAAGCTGATTTCCAAGCATTTGCTCTGAACACACAACCCCTGTGGGAGCGAGCCTGCTCGCGATAGCGTCAGTTCAGTCAACATTGATGCTGAATGTACTGGCCTCATCGCGAGCAGGCTCGCTCCCACAGGTTTTTAGCTAGTCTCAAGATCGTGGGAGCCTAAGCCTCCCACCCCGCGCCACTGACCGCAGCCTGCGCCAACGGGTGCAAATCTGCCCCTTGATGTTCCGTCTGCCAGGCCAGCAATTCCTTGCGCATGCCCGGCGTCCAGTACATCTGCAGATGATTACGCACACCGAGCACGGCCGCTTGCTCGTCCGGTTCGGTGGCGAAGTACAGGGCGATCTGGTTGACCATCTTGATCAGGTTCTCCGTACTCATCGGCGCACCTCCGCTTTAGCGCCACGGGCATGCCGGCGTTCCTTGAGCAGACGGTCCTGTTCGTCGCTGAAGGCCTGATAGCGTTTTTGCCATTCGGAAGGGTGGTAGACGCGGCTGACTTCGACGGCGGTGACCTTGTACTCCGGACAGTTGGTGGCCCAGTCCGAGTTGTCGGTGGTAATGACGTTGGCCCCCGATTCCGGGAAGTGGAACGTGGTGTACACCACGCCCGGGGCGACCCGTTCGGTAACCCGCGCACGCAGTACGGTTTGGCCGGCGCGGCTGCCGATGCCAACCCAGTCACCTTCATTGATGCCGCGGCTCTCGGCGTCGGTCGGGTGGATTTCCAGACGGTCTTCGTCGTGCCAGGCGACGTTTTCGGTACGCCGCGTCTGAGCGCCCACGTTGTACTGACTGAGGATGCGCCCGGTGGTCAGCAGCAGCGGATAGCGATTGTTGACCTTCTCCTCGGTGGGCACGTAACCGGTGAGCATGAAGCGCCCCTTGCCGCGCACGAATTGATCGATGTGCATGGTCGGCGTGCCGTCCGGTGCCGCGGCGTTGCACGGCCATTGCAGGCTGCCGTGGCTGTCCAGTGCGGCGTAGCTGACGTTGGTGAAGGTCGGCGTCAGGCTGGCGATTTCATCCATGATTTGCGACGGATGCGTGTAGTTCATCGGGTAGCCCAACGCGTTGGCCAGTGCCACCGTGCCTTCCCAGTCTGCCTTGCCGCCCAGCGGCTCCATGACCTTGCGCACCCGCGAGATACGCCGCTCGGCGTTGGTGAAAGTGCCGTCCTTTTCCAGGAACGAACTGCCCGGCAGGAACACGTGGGCGAACCGGGCGGTTTCGTTGAGGAAAATGTCCTGCACCACCACGCATTCCATGGCCGACAGGGCCGCGGTGACGTGCTGGGTATTCGGGTCGCTCTGGGCGATGTCTTCGCCCTGGCAATACAGGCCTTTGAAACTGCCGGCCAGCGCAGATTCGAACATGTTGGGAATGCGCAGGCCCGGATCGGGTTGCAAGGTCACGTTCCACGCTTGTTCGAATTGCGCCCGTACCACTTCGTTGGAGATGTGCCGGTAACCGGGCAGCTCGTGGGGGAAGGAGCCCATGTCGCAGGAGCCCTGGACGTTGTTCTGTCCGCGCAGCGGATTCACGCCGACGCCTTCGCGGCCGATGTTGCCGGTAGCCATGGCGAGGTTGGCGATACCCATGACCGCGGTGCTGCCCTGGCTGTGTTCGGTGATGCCCAGGCCGTAGTAGATCGCCGCATTGCCGGCACCCGCGTACAGACGGGCGGCGGCACGGATATCGGCAGCGTCTACCCCGCAAATGTCGCCAAGCACTTCCGGCGCGTTTTCCACACGGCTGACGAACTCACTCCAGCGCGCAAAATCGCTGCCCTCGCAACGTTCGTCGATAAAGGCCTGATCGAGCAGACCTTCGGTGACGATGACGTGGGCCAACGCATTGAGCATGGCGACGTTGGTGCCCGGGCGCAGGGCCAGGTGCAGTTCGGCGCGGGCATGCACCGAGTCCACCAGATCAATGCGGCGCGGGTCGATGACGATCAGCCGCGCGCCTTCACGCAAGCGGCGTTTGAGCTGAGAGGCGAACACCGGGTGGGCGTCGCTGGGGTTGGCGCCCATCACCAGGATCACGTCGGCCTGCATCACCGAATCGAAACTCTGCGTACCGGCGGACTCGCCAAGGGTTTGTTTCAGGCCATAGCCGGTCGGCGAGTGGCAGACCCGCGCACAGGTGTCGACGTTGTTGTTGCCGAACGCGGCGCGCACCAGTTTTTGCACCAGATAGGTTTCTTCGTTGGTGCAACGGCTGGAGGTGATGCCGCCAATCGAGTCGCGACCGTACTTTTGCTGCAACCGGCGGAATTCGCTGGCGGCGTAGGTCACCGCTTCATCCCAGCTGACTTCCTGCCACGGGTCGTTGATGTGCTGGCGGATCATCGGCTTGGTGATGCGATCCGGGTGAGTGGCGTAGCCCCAGGCAAAGCGCCCCTTGACGCAAGAGTGGCCGTGGTTGGCCTGGCCGTTCTTGTCCGGAACCATGCGCACCAGCTGGTCGCCTTTCATCTCGGCACGGAACGAACAGCCCACGCCGCAATAGGCGCAGGTAGTGATCACGCTGCGCTCAGGCTGACCCAGTTCGACCACGCTTTTTTCCATCAAGGTCGCGGTCGGGCAGGCCTGCACACAGGCGCCGCAGGACACGCATTCCGAGTCGAGGAAATTATCGCCACCAGCAGCGGCTACCCGGGATTCAAAACCGCGCCCGGTAATGGTCAGTGCAAAGGTGCCCTGAGTTTCTTCGCAGGCGCGCACGCAGCGGTTGCAGACGATGCACTTGCTCGGGTCGTAGTCGAAATACGGGTTGGAGGTGTCCTTGACGTCAGCCAGATGGTTTTCGCCTTCATAGCCGTAACGCACTTCCCGCAGCCCGACTTGGCCGGCGACGGTTTGCAGCTCGCAATTGCCGTTGGCCGAGCAGGTCAGGCAGTCCAGCGGGTGATCGGAGATGTACAACTCCATGACGTTGCGGCGCAGGGTCGCGAGTTTCGGCGTCTGGGTGTGTACGGTCATGCCTTCGGTGACCGGCGTGGTGCAAGACGCCGGATAACCGCGCATGCCATCGATCTCCACCAGGCACATGCGGCAGGAGCCGAAGGCTTCCAGGCTGTCGGTGGCACACAGTTTTGGAATGGTGGTGCCCAACAGCGCGGCGGCGCGCATCACCGAGGTGCCTTCGGGCACACTGATGCTGCGGCCGTCGATGTTCAGCGTGACTTGCACGTCGCTGTCGCGGGCCGGCGTTCCAAGATCGATATCGGTTTTCGGGTCGAAGAGGGTGATCATTGGTCGGCCTCCGAAGATTGCAGACCGAAGTCGGCGGGGAAGTACTTGAGGGCGCTGGCCACGGGAAAGGGGGCCATGCCGCCCAAGGCACACAGCGAACCGTATTGCATCGTGTCGCACAGGTCCTTGAGGATGATGACCTGCTCATTGCGACCGCTCTGGTCCGGCGCGGCCAACAGGCGGTCAATCACCTCAACGCCCCGGGTCGAGCCGATACGGCAGGGCGTGCATTTGCCGCAGGATTCCTCGGCGCAAAACTGCATGGCGAAACGCGCCATTTGAGCCATGTCCACCGTGTCATCCGCCACCACCACACCACCGTGACCGAGCATCGCGCCCATGGCGGCGAAGGCTTCGTAATCCAGCGGCGTGTCGAATTGCGACGGCGGCACCCACGTGCCGAGCGGGCCGCCCACCTGCGCGGCCTTCAGCGGCCGGCCACTGGCGGTGCCGCCGCCGTAGTCTTCCACCAGTTCCCGCAAGGTCAGGCCAAACGCCCGTTCCACCAAGCCGCCGTGACGAATATTGCCCGCCAATTGGAAAGGCATGGTGCCCAGGGAGCGGCCCATGCCGTAATCGCGATAAAACTGCGCGCCCTTGGCGAGAATCAGCGGCACCGAGGCCAGGGTCAGCACGTTGTGCACCAGCGTCGGCAGGCCGAACAGCCCCTTCAGCGCCGGGATCGGCGGTTTGGCGCGCACGATCCCGCGCTTGCCTTCGAGCGAGTCCAACAGCGCGGTTTCTTCACCGCAGATGTAAGCGCCGGCACCGACCCGCACTTCCATATCGAAAGCCTGGCCGCTGCCGCCGACATTGGCGCCGAGGTAACCGGCGGCTCGAGCCAGGTTCAGCGCCTGGCGCAGTGTCGCCACGGCGTCTGGATATTCCGAGCGTACATAGATGTAGCCGTAAGTGGCGCCGACGGTAATGCCGGCAATGGCCATGCCTTCGATCAACAGGAAAGGGTCGCCCTCCATCAGCATGCGGTCGGCGAAAGTACCGGAGTCGCCTTCGTCGGCGTTGCACACAATGTACTTCTGCGCTGCTTCGGTAGCGCGCACCGTGCGCCATTTGATCCCGGCGGGGAAGGCCGCGCCGCCACGGCCACGCAGGCCTGAATCGAACACCTCCGTCGCGGTTTGCTCACCGCCAACGGCCACGGCCCTCGTTAAACCCTCGAAACCGCCATGGGCCCGATAATCATCCAGCGACAGCGGTCGTGTAATACCGGCGCGGGCAAACAGCAGCCGTTGTTGAGTCTTCAGATAAGGCAATTCTTCCACCAGCCCCAAGGCCAGTGGATGCGCGGACGGTTCACCTTGCAAGGCTTCGAGCACGGACGGCACATCGGCGGTGGTCAGCGGACCGAAGCCGATCCGGCCTTGCGGGCTCTCCACTTCCAACAGCGGTTCCAGCCAATACAGGCCGCGCGAACTGGTGCGCTGCAACTCCAGTGGCAGATTGCGTTCCCGGGCCTGAGTGATCAGGGCCACCGCCACCTCATTGGCACCCACCGCACGGGCCAGCGAATCACTGGGCAAATAGAGCAACGGCATCATGCGTCCTCCCGGCAAGCGTCGAGCAAAGCATCCAGACGCTCAGCACTCAGCCGCGCATGCACCCGCCCATCCAGCTCCAGAGCGGGCGAGCAAGCACAAGCCCCGAGGCAATACACCGGACGCAAACTGATGCTGCCATCGGCGCTGCTGCCGTGATCGTCCAATTGCAGACGTTCACGCAACTGCGCCGCAAGCTGCTCGGCACCGCGACTCTTGCACGACTCTGCGCGGCACAACCGCAGAATGTGTCGGGCCGGAGGCGCAGTACGGAAGTCATGGTAAAAGCTGATCACCCCACGAATCTCGGCCTGACTCTGGTTGAGCGCGTGGGCAATCTCGGGGACGGCCGCATCGGGGATGTAACCGATGCGTTCCTGAATATCATGAAGAATGGGCAACAGTGCGCCCGCAGAGCCCTTGTGGCGCTCCAGCAGGCTGTTGACCAAAGGCACGTGCAACGTCTCATCAGGCATTCAGCAATCCTCACGGTCACGGACAAACCAGAAGGTTGTCGGTCGTCCGAAAGTGTCGGCTGCGGCACTCACACCACGTCACGGAATCGTGGCAATTTCAGGCCGTTGGCCAGGGCACCCTTGGCGGGCATCTTGTTGTGCCCGTTGCGGTCTTTGCCGCACCTCTTAAAGGGCATTAAGGCAGCTTGCCACGCTGCTTTTGATTCAACAGCACCAAAGCGACGTGTTCGGTTCTTTCTACGACCTTCTATTGAGTCTAGAAGAGTGCGGCCGGAGGCGTCGTCCCTGAATGGTCGGGGACTATGTGCAACGCTATCGCGAATCGTGCTTGAACCACCCCCGACCCGCTGCTGATGCACCAGTTTCCAGCGCTTGTGCCAAGCTGATGGAGTGTTAATACGCCTGCCGCTCAGGCAAACCTCAGGAAGCCCATGACATGAAGCCCACTCATGCATCGCACGTCCGTCGAGAATTCTTCAAAGCAATCGGGTTCTACTTGCGTGTTGTCTGGCCGATCTTTTCCGTACTGTTTTTTCTTATCGTGCTGTTCGGCCTCATCATCAGCTACCTGGAGGGGTGGGATCCTTTTGACGGCATCTATTTCGGCTTCGTGACCGGTTTGACCATTGGCTATGGAGAACTCGTGCCGAAACTTGGCGTCTCGCGGATTCTGGCGATTTTGTTGGGGTTCAACGGGGTGCTGATGACCGCGATATTTGCGGCGATCAGTGTTCGGGCGATTGAGATTGCAGTGCGGGCGGCGGGGCAGGACGAGCCGGGTAAGCCGACGGCGTGAAGTCATACTTGGTTGCTACTGGAAGGGGAGCAAATCACCGCCTCCTGCAAATCCATGCGCGACGGCTTGGTGTTTGCCAACAAACGCATCATCGCGGTCAACGGGCAGGGCATCACCAGCAGGTCGAAAGCCCCGAAAGAACTCGGGGCTAACAATGCCAGTCAATTCACCGCAAACCCTGTAGGAGCAAAGCTTGCTCGCGAAAGCGCCAGACCATCCAACATCAATCCTGAATGCCCTACCATCATCCCAAGCAGTCCGCTCCCCCAGACTTCACACCTCGCCGACCGACATCAGAACCATCCCGCCATTCCCAGCCACTACCCTTCAGACTCCGCCCCCGCCCGCTTAGACGCCAGCTCATTGTCCCGATCCCGATTCAGCACCTTCACCGCATCATCCACCACCGCCTTACTCATCGCCGTCAGATAATGCGCGGCCCAGGCGTGGCGGTCGGTGTCTGTGGCGTAAGCAGCATCTTCGGTCAGCTTCTTGGCGAGAAACAGAAAGTCAGAAGCCATGGATAGGGCATCGCCGAGCGGGACGCCGCGAGTGACATGGAAGAGTGGTTGATCCGCGCAGTAGATGGCGGGTGTCAGGCCAATGGTTTGGAGTTCTGGTTGATCAGTCATTTGCCGCCTCCAATGACGGAGAGGCGATGGGAGAGGGTGGACAGTGGGGCATTACGCAACTGGGAGTCACGTTGAGGGGAAAGCCAAATTTTGTACGGATTGATGCTGCGCATTATCAGACTCCTTGATATGTGAAGCTGCCGCATTCGTTTCCACACGAATGGGTGACAGCTGTGCGCAGGGTGGAAAACCGGGAATCAAGGAAACCGGCACGCCCGAAGACGTCCCACGCACAGCCGCCATAACTCACGCCGCAGGCATAAAAAAAGCGCCGGCAGACGTGATGGGGCGCTGTTGCGCCTTGAATTACACGGGTTTCCACACCCGGTCGCTGAATTGGCAGCGACGGTGGGAGGGTATCGTGCAGACCCCGTTCCTGCAACCTTTGAGAGCCCCTAGATCAACCACTAGGGTTGGAAATCGCCAGCATTATGCGACGCAGAAAGTATCCCTACGCATATCTCGGAATAGCCCTACATCCCGTTGGCTGAGATCCGAAATCGTCCCAGATCTCATTTATTTCTATGATGAAAAGGTAGCCTGTCCTCCGTTTTCACAACTCTTTCAACGAATCTGTCTATCTGCTGAGTTTGCGGGTACGCTACGTTGAATGGAGCTCTGTCCCACTGTTTTACCCGGCTCCGCGCAATGGGTGACGAGAGAGATTCGCTCCCAACGAGTACGACGAGGTTAATTGAGCCTGTCGAAATGAAAAAATGTCTTATTAGGGTTTAACTTTGGATCCGCTTTTTCGATGGGCAGGCAGCAAAAAGAAACTGCTTTCTAGCATTAAGGATCGGTTTCCTAAAGAATTTAATCGGTATCACGAGCCATTTTGTGGTTCCGCCTGTCTTTTTTTTGATGTCTTGCCTAAGAATGCAGTTCTTTCTGATATGAACGAAGAGCTGATGCTTGCATATAGGCAGATTAAAGAAGTGCCTGGTTTGGTATATGATCATCTGGAAGCATTTGAAGTTAATAAAGAACGGTACTACGAAGTTCGAAGTCTTCGCATCGATAATTTGTCTTTAGAAGCCCGCGCGGCCAGATTTATTTACCTGAATCGCCTTTGTTTTAACGGTGTTTATCGTACTAATAAAGCGGGTCTATTTAATGTTCCGATGGGCACAAAGACAGGCAAGATGCCAACAAGAGATGTTATCGAAAAATATTCCTTAGCTTTAAAGAATGCTGTTCTTTTGAATGGAGATTTCGGTGGGATATTGCCAGGGGTTAATCGAGGCGATCTTGTCTATTTAGATCCTCCTTACTCAAAGCCTGAGGGGCGAATGAGGGGGGAATATGGACCGAATTCTTTTCATTTTGACGATATAGATCGACTGATTACAACTTTAGAAGAAATAGATAGAAAAAAAGCTTATTTCATTCTTTCTTACAGCGATTGCGAAATAATTAGATCTGCCTTGAAGCAAAAATGGAATGTGGAAAATATTAGTGTTAAGCGGCACGTAGCCGGATTCAGCGCGCATAGAAGAATTGTTGAAGAGTTAATAGTCAGTAATTTTTCCCATTGATTGTCGAGACTATACATGGAAAGTTCTGGGATAAAGATTAATGTCGCAATAATAAGTGACTTGCATATTGGTGGGGGTGCCAAGAGCAAGGACTTCTCTGTTGATAATGTCTCCGGAGCTGTAATCGACAATTACCTTGACCAGTTTAAAGAGTTCGTGGTTAAGGAGAATATTAAAGCAGATTATTTAGTGGTTCCCGGAGATATAAGCAATAGTGCTGATAAAGAAGAGTTTGTGCTTGCCTCCTCGTTGATAAAGCAGATTGCTGTGTCACTGGGTGTGGAAGAGAAAAAAATACTCTTCTGTCCTGGAAATCACGATGTTGATTGGAAGACGATTACAGCTTTGAGAGCGTTGCATCATAGTGAAAGTGATGTAATTAGATCTAAGTATCTGAATTTTCACTCTGGCGGCCTTGTTTTTAGTGATAATCTGACTAGTGCAGATGGTAGGTTTGACGAATCCCCTTACCTGGTGTCGTGGGAGTTTGAGGATGTCCTAGTATGCTCGTTGAATACTGCTGTATTCGATGAGTCGGACAAAAAACCTCATCATGGAGAGGTGAAGCCCGCGCAGTTAATGCAGATTGATAAGATTTTGAGTGACAAATCTGCCACGAAAAAGTTAAAGATTTTTATCTTTCACCACCACCCTAAACAGTATTTAGATAGTACTTTTCCACTTGCAGATTTTAGCGCGATGACAAATGCTGAAGGTCTGTTAGATATTTTGTCGAAGTATGGTTTTGATTTTGTCGTACATGGTCATAAGCACATTCCTCGATTTACTATGCAGATTCAAACAGTTGGTCATCCATTATGGATTTTGTGCGCGGGTAGCTTTAGTGCTAGTTTGGATAATAGGTATTTTGAAGCTGTAGGTAATAATTTCCACTTGATTGAATTTCATGATCGTTGCTCTAAGACGCAATATGCTCGAGGTGTCGTCAAGTCTTGGACTCACTACTCTGGGCCTGGATGGATGCAAAGCCAAGCCAAGGGGTCTGTCGATTCGCAACATTATTTTGGTGCTTTTTTACCTCTGCCTCAGTTGCAAGCAGAGCTTCAGTTACGACTTGGTTCAATCCTTGAAGAAAAAAAGTTTGTTGAATGGAAAAGTTTTGTTTCCGTAAACCCGGAACTCAAGTACTACACGAATGAGTCACTCCGCGCATCACTAAAAGCAATTCAGGGGGAGCTAAATGCAACCCTTCATGAAATTGATAATATAAATCTTGATCAGCTTGTTATCCTCAAGAGGTGAAGAAAATGGAATTTTCCGGTTCTCTGAAAGCGTCTAATCCTTTTGAAAATGATAATGCTAGAAATAGTACTGTTGAAGATCTTCCAAAACAGTTTGTTTGGACGAAAGCATTTAGTCGTCTTATATCAGCCAAGAATCATATCGTGTTAGGGGCTAGAGGTTCAGGTAAGACTGCGATAATTAAGATGCTGTCACATGAATATCTTTCGAAGTTGAATAATAAGGAAGCGGTAGAAATAATTCGCTCTCGGAAATTTGTTGGTATATATGTTCCGATGAGGCTTTCATGGGTAGGGGGCCTGAAGAATAAAGTTTGGCTTAGCGAGGCCGAGCATGAGAGGCATTTTCAATGGAGATTGAATATTTCATGCTGCTCATCATACTTGGCTACTCTCCGCAGCTGCATTGATTGTTATTCTGAGAATGCCGGGCAGAGAGCGCTTACAGAGCGTAACATCGCTGAAAGAGTGGGTAAGTCTTGGTTTGGTAAGGATAATATTTACAGTATAAGAGAGTTAAGAGAGACGCTTGCGGATATTGAATACGAAAAGCTATTGAATGAACAGCGTGCTAGAGTCGATAGCAATGTAACGCCTGAAAGTGTCGGTGCTGCTTTTGAGTTGGGGTTGTTTGAGCCGCTAAAGCGAGCTATAGATGTTACAAAGAGATTTATCGATTTTCCTGCTGATGTAGCTTGGGCCGTTTGCTTAGACGAGGCGGAGTACTTAAGTAAACTGCATCATATAATCTTGAATTCGCACCTTAGAACCTTTGCAGATGGCTTGGTTTTCAAGATCACAACCATGCCATATAAACATTATTCTTTGGATACCAATACAAGTGTGCCGTTGAATCGAAAGGATGATTTTACGTATATTTATTTGGATAACATAGATGTTGCTGCTCGTGGTGGGAAAAATAGTGAATTTGAATCACTTAAAAAGTTTTGTGAAGATATATTTGAAAAGCGAATAAAAGATAGTGTTTGGGGTGGAAGCGGTATTTCTTTAGAGTCGCTTTTGAGCAGCTCTTATCTTCTGTCAAATGAGGAGAAAGTCGACCAGGATGGTATGATAAAACTGATTGATAAATATGCGAATGATAGGACCAAGCGAAGAGCTCACGATTTGCTTGGGACCAAAAAATTTGACGACGAGATAGGAAGGAAATTAAAGGGGGCACTTCTTTTAAGGGACTTCGGTGCTACTCATAAGGGGAACTCCAGGATTACGGCTTATTCTGGCTATGAAATGGTTATAAGGTGCAGTGATGGTAATCCTAGGCGCCTCATAAGTCTGCTTAATGCCTTTTACAATGCCAGTAGTGAAACCTCGGGTTTTAAACCGATATCAAATGCTACTCAAGACAAGATATTAAGACTTTATTCTTTTGACGAGTACAGGCGGATGGTATTTGAACCTAATCAGGGTGAGAAGATATACGATATTATTTCCTTGGTGGGTAAGTACTTTAAACATCTGCTTCATTATCAGAAGCTAGGTACTGATATGACTCTTTCCTTTAGGTTTAATCTGAATGATGAGGCTCTGTGGGGAGTCGTTGCGGATGCCATAGGTCTTGGGCTAGTAAGGCCAATGGTGGAGAGGTCGGATTACGAGACGTTGCCTGTCATGAACGGTGTATTTAGACTGTCTTATATATTGTCCCCGCATTTTGATTTGCTACCCCGCCGAGGGAAGGATGTGGCACTAAGCACCATCTTGGCTTTTGGTGTCGATCGGGGATTGGATCGAGGTTTAACATTTCAGCAGATGGATTTGCTATGAGTACTTATTTGGATGTAACAGATATATCGTTTAATGAGGTTGAAGGAGCTTCATACGACTTGGCGATATTTGCTTGCGGCTATGAGGAGCGATCAGTTTTTTTTCCAGGGATGCGCTCTTCAAAGTTTGGCAAGGTTTTGTTGTTAGGTTTTTCGTCAAGTTCTACTAATGAAGTTTTTTTGTTGAATAAAGAATTCTATCGTCAGAATTTTTCTCTTTCCCCTATTTTTCTTGAATATAACGACCTTAACCAAATATTTAAATGTTTGCTTGGTGCGTTTTCTGAAATTGAAATAAGTGAAGGTAAAACGGTTAGAATTGTTGTTGACTACTCTTCAATGCCGCGATTGTGGTATTCCGAAATATTGAATTTTATAAAATGTTTCGATTTCGGTGTGCCTGTGGCTTGCGATTTTGTATATTCGGTTGGTGAGCATTCATCATCCAATGTTATAAGTCAGTTAAGTGAGCCAATAGTCTTGCCGGGCTGTGAGGCGGTATCTGCGTATAATAGAGAAACTATTGGGATTTTTAGTTTGGGTTTCAGTGAGGGTGGACCAATCTGCCTGCATCATAAAATCGAACCCGATAGAACCTTTTCACTTGTCGCACGACCAGGTGCGTTAGATGACTACACTGACAAAACTCTGAGTATAAATAAGTTTTTTTTAGATAACTTCTCGAATGGAACTGTTTTTTCTCCACTAACAAGTGTGCAGCAGTGTTACGATACTATTCGTGAGATTTTTTACCCGTATATAAATTCGGCTGTTGTAGTTATTGTTCCATTTGGTCCAAAGCCGCACGCGTTAGCGTCTATTGTTGCAGCTATGAATTACCCGGAAGTTACGTGCTTATATTCAAGCTTGGGTAGTACTGGTTGTCCCGTAAAGCCAACAACTGAATTGGTGCTTAGTCGTATTTTAAAACTTGAAAACTCACCATATCAAAAGCTTTCTTGATTTATGGGAGATGGTTGCGTAATTAGCAATTTTCTTCCGCTGCGGGGTATCTTGGGGTGTATTGGAAATAGGGGGCAGGCCACTTTTTAATGAATCATAAGGGGGGGCTGTCCCGTTTTCTCCAGAGATGGATCGTCTGCCATTACAACCGTATAGGATAAACAGTAGGAGGGTGAATACTCTGCGGGAAATCCTTAGATGTCGATGCCATTTCGCAATTTGGCGTGGTAATCCGTCGAAACAAGTGCAAACGCATTAATAGCACTCCGAGTTTTGTGGGCGATATGTGGTAAGTATTACTCGTTTTAGAGTTGCGGCAATCCGCGGCGAAAAGCGGCGCGAGATGCATT
Source organism: Pseudomonas sp. 31-12 (assembly GCF_003151075.1). Classification (NCBI taxonomy): domain Bacteria; kingdom Pseudomonadati; phylum Pseudomonadota; class Gammaproteobacteria; order Pseudomonadales; family Pseudomonadaceae; genus Pseudomonas; species Pseudomonas sp. 31-12. The sequence goes on along the minus strand of NZ_CP029482.1, from coordinate 5,697,820 downwards.
GCCACGCGGAGCGTAAGAACGAACAAGGGCGGGATTGGAAGGGCACCTTGTTATGCATCCACGATTGCGTGGGGCCGATTTATTCACTGAATGTCTTTCAGATAATCCTTGAGCGCGATAAGCGGGGCTTCAAGCTTCTCCATCGTCTGAATACTGGCAAATTCAGCCGCCAACCTCTTCAATTCCCGCCCCAGCGGCTTATCCACACCACCGATGGCTTCCAGTGCCAATCCCACACACTCATCCACTTTCAACTGAATCGTCTCGACATCCCCCTTACGCACCAGCAACCCAAACACCTCCCGCTCATAATCACTCATGATCGGATCATCCCGAAGAATCGGACTCGAATCCTCCGTCTCATAAGCAAGCTTGAGGCAGAACAGGGCGACGGTTTCCAGCAGCAGTTCCATGGGGTGAATCCTTGAGAATTGTCGTACCAACCGAGAACGAGAAGATCAAAAGCATCGCCAGCAAGCCGGCTCCTACAGGTCGGCGGGGTGTCAGCCACTTTATCGCAGACGAAAAAAAAGGCCTTGCTAAGCAAGACCTTTCTTAATTTTGGTGCCCCGAGGGAGACTCGAACTCCCACTCCTTTCGAAAACGGATTTTGAATCCGCCGCGTCTACCAATTCCGCCATCAGGGCTCAATGGCGGCGAAGTATAGAGATGAGATTACCGTCGGTCAATCAGGTACATAGAGAATTTTCACTATTTCGGCTAGACTTCCGGCCCCTGCTAGACGAACCCCATCATGCGCGTTGCTGACTTTACTTTCGAACTCCCTGATTCGCTGATTGCTCGCCACCCTTTGGCCGAGCGTCGCAACAGTCGCCTGTTGACCCTTGATGGGGTCAGCGGCGCCCTGGCGCACCGTCAATTCACTGATTTGCTTGAGCATTTGCGCCCGGGCGATTTGATGGTGTTCAACAATACCCGGGTGATTCCGGCGCGGCTGTTTGGCCAGAAGGCTTCCGGCGGCAAGCTGGAGATTCTGGTGGAGCGGGTGCTCGACAGTCATCGCGTGCTGGCCCATGTGCGCTCCAGCAAGTCGCCGAAGCCGGGTTCGAAGATCCTGATCGATGGCGGTGGCGAAGCCGAGATGCTGGCGCGTCATGATGCGTTGTTCGAGCTGGGGTTTGCCGAAGAGGTGTTGCCGCTGCTCGACCGCGTCGGGCACATGCCGCTGCCTCCTTATATAGACCGCCCGGATGAAAGCTCGGACCGCGAGCGCTATCAGACCGTGTACGCCCAGCGCCTGGGCGCGGTGGCGGCGCCGACGGCGGGGCTGCATTTCGATCAGCCGCTGATGGAGGCGATTGCCGCCAAGGGCGTCGAGACGGCGTTCGTGACCTTGCACGTGGGGGCGGGTACGTTCCAGCCGGTGCGGGTCGAGAAGATCGAAGACCACCACATGCACAGCGAATGGCTGGAAGTCGGCCAGGACGTGGTCGATGCCGTTGCCGCTTGCCGCGCTCGTGGTGGTCGGGTGATTGCCGTGGGGACCACCAGCGTGCGTTCCCTCGAAAGTGCCGCGCGCGATGGCGTGCTCAAGCCGTTCAGTGGCGACACCGACATTTTTATCTACCCGGGCCGGCCGTTTCATGTGGTCGATGCCCTGGTCACCAACTTTCATTTGCCCGAATCCACGCTGTTGATGCTGGTTTCGGCGTTCGCCGGTTATCCCGAAGCCATGGCCGCTTATAAAGCCGCCGTGGAGCATGAATACCGCTTTTTCAGCTACGGTGATGCGATGTTTATCACCCGTAACCCCGCACCACGTGGCCCTGAGGACAAAGAATGAGTCGCCAAAGTCGTATGTCGTTTGAGTTGCTTGCTACTGACGGCAAGGCTCGTCGCGGTCGTTTGACCTTCCCGCGCGGTACCGTCGAGACCCCGGCCTTCATGCCGGTGGGCACGTATGGCACCGTCAAGGGCATGTTGCCTCGGGATATCACCGCGACTGGCGCGGAAATCATTCTGGGCAACACCTTCCACTTGTGGCTGCGTCCTGGCACTGAAGTGATCAAGAAGCACGGCGACCTGCACGATTTCATGCAGTGGAAAGGCCCGATTCTGACTGACTCCGGCGGTTTTCAGGTGTTCAGCCTGGGCGCGATGCGCAAGATCAAGGAGGAGGGCGTGACCTTCGCTTCTCCGGTCGATGGCGCCAAAGTGTTCATGGGGCCGGAAGAGTCGATGCAGGTCCAGCGTGACCTGGGCTCGGACATCGTGATGATTTTCGACGAATGCACGCCTTACCCGGCCGACGAAGACGTCGCTCGTATCTCCATGGAGCTGTCGTTGCGTTGGGCCAAGCGTTCGAAAGAAGCCCATGGCGACAACACGGCGGCGCTGTTCGGCATCGTTCAGGGCGGCATGCACCAGGATCTGCGCATGCGCTCCCTGGAAGGCCTCGACAAGATCGGCTTCGATGGCCTAGCCATCGGTGGTCTGTCGGTGGGCGAGCCCAAGCACGAGATGATCAAGGTGCTGGATTACCTGCCGGGCCAGATGCCGGCTGACAAACCTCGTTACCTTATGGGCGTTGGCAAACCGGAAGATCTGGTTGAGGGTGTGCGCCGCGGTGTGGACATGTTCGATTGCGTGATGCCAACCCGTAATGCCCGCAATGGGCATCTGTTCATTGATACTGGCGTGCTGAAGATCCGAAACGCGTTCCATCGCCATGATGATTCGCCGCTCGATCCGACCTGCGATTGCTATACCTGCCAGAACTTCTCCCGCGCTTATCTGCATCACCTGGACAAGTGCGGCGAAATGCTGGGGAGCATGCTCAATACCATCCATAACTTGCGTCATTATCAAGTGCTTATGGCTGGTTTGCGCGAGGCTATTCAACAGGGTACATTGGCCGCCTTTGTCGATGCCTTCTACGCCAAACGCGGGTTACCTGTTCCGCCTTTGGACTGAGTTTTCTGACCCCAAGATTCAACATTTGCAACTGGAGTGCTAAATGAGCTTTTTTATCTCTAATGCCATGGCTGACGCTGCTGCACCTGCTGCTGCCGGCCCAATGGGTGGCGGTTTCGAGTGGATTTTCCTGGTCGGTTTCCTGGTCATCTTCTACCTGATGATCTGGCGTCCACAGGCCAAGCGCGCCAAAGAGCAGAAAACCCTGCTGGGCAGCCTGCAAAAAGGTGACGAAGTTGTGACCACCGGTGGTATCGCCGGCAAGATCACCAAAGTGTCCGACGACTTCGTTGTTCTGGAAGTCTCCGACACCGTCGAAATGAAATTCCAGAAAGGCGCCATCGCCGCCACGCTGCCAAAAGGCACGCTCAAAGCGATCTAAGTTTCAACTTCTACTCAATCGACGGGGCGCGCAAGGCGCCCCGCGTCATAAGCGGGCGGCGTGATGCTGAACAAATACCCTCTGTGGAAATACATTCTGATCCTGGCGGTGCTGGCGGTCGGTCTGATTTATTCCGCTCCCAATTTATATCCTGATGACCCGGCCATTCAGGTCAGCGGCGCAAGCACTTCGCTGCAAGTCACTCAGGCTGATCTGGATCGTGTGAGCGCTGCGCTCAAGGAATCCGGGATCAACGTCAAGGCAGCCACGCTGGCGGCCAATGGCAAGGGTGGTCTGATTCGTCTGACCAAGGCTGAAGATCAGCTGCCGGCCAAAGACGTTGTGCGCAAGGCGTTGGGTGATGACTACGTCGTCGCGCTGAACCTGGCACAAACCACCCCGCAATGGCTGCGCAACCTCGCTGCGCACCCGATGAAGCTGGGTCTGGACTTGTCCGGTGGTGTGCACTTCCTGCTCGAAGTGGACATGGACAAAGCCCTCGACGCACGCTTGAAAGTGTACGAAGGCGATGTAAAGAGCCTGTTGCGTAAAGAGAAACTGCGCTATCGCAGTCTGCCGCAACTCAACGGCGCCATTCAGCTGGGTTTCAGTGATGAAGCTTCCCGCGAACAGGCCCGTGCGCTGATCCGCAAGAACTTCAACGATTTCGACATTGTTCCGGCCGACCTCAATGGTCAGGCGGTGCTGCGTCTGGCGATGACCCCGGCCAAGCTGGCGGAAATCCGCGAATACTCCATCAAGCAGAACTTGACCACGGTACGTAACCGCGTCAACGAACTGGGTGTTGCCGAACCGATCGTTCAGCGTCAGGGCGCCAACCGCATCGTGGTTGAGCTGCCGGGCGTACAGGACACCGCAGAAGCCAAGCGTATCCTCGGCAAGACGGCCAACCTTGAGTTCCGTCTGGCCGCTGAGCCGGGCGCTTCGAAAGCCACTTCCGAAAGCTTCGAGTTCCGTGAAGGCAATCGTCCGCCGGCACAGATCGAGCGTGGCCTGATCATCACCGGTGACCAGGTGACTGACGCCAAGGCTGGCTTCGGCGAGCACGGCACGCCAGAAGTGAACATCCGTCTGGATGGCCACGGTGGCGAGCTGATGAGTCGTGCGACCCGCAGCAACGTCGGTCGCAGCATGGCGGTGATCTTCATCGAGCAGCGTCCGGTCACCACGTACACCAAACAAATGGTGAACGGTGTCGAGAAAGACGTAGCGGTTCAAACGTTTAAAGAAGAAAAGAAGATCATCAGCCTGGCGACCATCCAGTCGCCGCTGGGTGCTCAATTCCGCATCACTGGCCTGAACGGTCAGGGCGAGTCGTCCGAACTGGCGCTGCTGCTGCGTGCCGGTGGTCTGGCTGCCCCGATGTACTTCGCTGAAGAACGTACCATTGGCCCGAGCCTGGGTGCGGACAACATCATCAAAGGTGTCGATGCATCGCTGTGGGGCATGCTGTTTGTCTCGCTGTTCATCATCGCCATCTATCGCTTCTTCGGCATCATCGCCACCGTCGCACTGTCGGTGAACATGGTGTTGCTGTTGGCCTTGATGTCGCTGCTGGGGGCAACGCTGACCCTGCCGGGTATCGCCGGTATCGTATTGACCATGGGTATGGCGGTCGATGCCAACGTGCTGATCTTCTCGCGGATTCGTGAAGAGATCGCGGCGGGCATGACCGTACAACGGGCAATCAACGAAGGCTTCGGCCGGGCATTTACTGCGATTCTCGACGCCAACCTGACCACATTGCTGGTCGGCGGGATTCTCTTTGCGATGGGCACAGGCCCGGTCAAAGGTTTCGCAGTGACCATGTCCCTCGGGATCTTTACCTCGATGTTCACGGCCATCATGGTGACCCGCGCGATGGTCAACCTGATCTTCGGCGGTCGTGACTTCAAGAAGTTGTGGATTTAAGGGGCTGCCATGTTACGTACAATCAACTTCATGGGCGTTCGCAACGTTGCGTTCGGCGTCACATTGTTCCTTACGGTGCTGGCTTTGTTCAGCGTCGCCACCAAGGGCATGAACTGGGGCCTGGACTTCACCGGCGGTACGCTCATCGAGCTGACCTACGAGCGTCCGGCCGATGTCACCAAGGTGCGTGAGCAGCTGGCTACTTCGGGCTATCACGAGGCAATCGTGCAGAGCTTCGGTGCGACTACCGATTTGCTGGTGCGCATGCCGGGTGAGGACCCGCAGCTGGGCCATCAAGTGGCCGAAGCGCTGCTGAAAGTCGGCGGCGACAACCCGGCGATGGTCAAGCGCGTCGAGTTCGTCGGCCCGCAGGTCGGTGAAGAGCTGCGCGACCAGGGCGGCCTCGGCATGCTGATGGCGCTGGGCGGCATTCTGATCTACCTGGCTTTCCGCTTTCAGTGGAAGTTCGCGGTCGGTGCCATCGTTTCGCTGATCCACGACGTGATCGTGACCATCGGTATCCTGTCGTTCTTCCAGATCACCTTCGATCTGACGGTGCTGGCGGCGGTACTGGCGATCATTGGTTACTCGCTCAACGACACCATCGTGGTATTCGACCGGGTTCGTGAGAACTTCCGTGTACTGCGCAAGGCCAGCCTGATCGAGAACATCAACATCTCGACCACGCAAACCCTGCTGCGGACCATGGCGACGTCGATCTCCACCTTGCTGGCGATCGCTGCTTTGCTGTTCTTCGGTGGCGACAACCTGTTCGGCTTCTCCATCGCCCTGTTCATCGGTGTTCTGGCGGGTACCTACTCGTCGATCTACATCGCGAACGTGGTGCTGATCTGGCTGAACCTGAGCAGCGAAGATCTGATTGCTCCTGTGGTTACTGACAAGGAAGTCGACGACCGTCCATAACGGCCATCGCTTTTCCAGCTGTCAGCCGAAAAAGGCGCGAGTTGAACTCGCGCCTTTTTTTATGCTCCAAGGCTGGGAGAAGCGCGGGCTTTGCCCGCATGTGATGGTCAGGAGGTTCATGTGAACAAGTCGTTGCTGGTTGGTGCGGTATTGGGTGCTGTCGGTGTAACTGCCGGGGGTGCTGTTGCCACCTACAGCCTGGTTAAAAGCGGCCCTGAGTATGCGCAAGTGCTAGCCGTTGAACCGGTCAAGACACAAATCAAGACGCCACGTGAAGTGTGCAAGGATGTAGCAGTGACCCGGCAAGCGCCGGTGAAAGACCAACACCAGATCGCCGGTACAGTGGTCGGTGCATTGGCAGGTGGTTTGCTGGGTAACCAGATCGGCGGCGGCACCGGCAAGAAGATTGCCACGGTCGCAGGCGCTGTCGGTGGTGGTTATGCGGGCAACAAGGTTCAGGAAGGCATGCAAGAGCGTGACACCTACACCACGACTCAGACTCGCTGTAACACCGTGAATGACATCAGCGACAAGGTTGTAGGCTACGACGTTCGTTATTCGCTGGACGGCAAGGAAGGCAAGGTGCGGATGGATCGTGATCCGGGCAACCAGATTCCGGTCGACAAGGAAGGCAAGCTGGTCCTGTCGCAGAATGAGCAGGCCCACTAACAAAGCTGAAATTCAGATTCAAAAGAAGCACCCTGCGGGGTGCTTTTTTTGTGCCCGAAATTTATGCCTCACCACAAGTCCCCTGTGGGAGCGAGCCTGCTCGCGATAGCGGTGTGTCAGCCTCCATTAATGTTGAATGTGGCTCAGTCATCGCGAGCAGGCTCGCTCCCACAGGAATCGTCGGTGTTTTCGGGGACGAATCCCAGGCATAAAAAAAGCACCCCGAAGGGTGCTTTTTTGTGGGCGTTCGCTTAGCGCTTCAGCGAAGCCGGCAGGTGCGGCTGGATCGCCGTCAGCACTGCTTTGAAGCACTTGGTGTTGCCGGCAACGATGTGGCCTTTCTCAAGGAAATCGTGGCCGCCGGTGAAGTCGCTCACCAAACCGCCAGCTTCCTGGATCAGCAGGGCGCCTGCAGCCATGTCCCACTCGGACAGGCCCGACTCCCAGAACGCATCGAAACGGCCGGCAGCCACGTAGGCCAGGTCCAGGCTCGCCGAACCTGCGCGGCGGATGCCGGCGGTCTGGCCCACCAGGGCGCGGAACATGCCCAGGTAGTTGTCGAGGTTGTCCATCTGGTCGTCACGGAACGGGAAGCCGGTACCCAGCAGGGCGCCGTCCAGGCTGGTGCGACCGCTGACGCGCAGGCGACGACCGTTCAGTTGGGCGCCGCGACCACGGCTGGCGGTGAATTCTTCCTGGCGAACCGGGTCCAGAACAACAGCGTGTTCCAGGCGACCGCGGTATTTGCAGGCGATGCTGACAGCGAAGTGAGGAATGCCGCGCAGGAAGTTGGTGGTGCCGTCCAGCGGATCGATGATCCACAGGTATTCTTCGCCTTCGATCCCGGTGCCGGCGTGCATGCCGGTTTCTTCACCCATGATCGAGTGATTCGGGTAGGCCTTGCGCAGTGCGTCGATGATTTTCTGTTCGGCGGCGCGATCCACCTCGGATACGTAATCCTTGGCGTCTTTTTCGTCGACCTTGATGGTATCCAGGCGCTCGATGGAGCGGAAGATCAATTCACTGGCGCTGCGGGCGGCGCGCAGCGCGATATTCAGCATGGGCTGCATGGATGTGTCACCTAAGGTTGTTAAAGAAAGCCGGGCATTCTATCAGAACTTTTCTACAGGTGAAGGTTGGTGTTCGCTTTCATAGCTTAACGGTAGGATGAACTGTAAGATTCTGCTCCCCATTTCTGTGTTCGAGACGCCTCCCGTGCTGCAAAACATTCGTGTCGTCCTGGTCAATACCAGCCACCCCGGCAACATCGGCGGGGCTGCGCGTGCCATGAAGAACATGGGCCTGTCGCGGCTGGTGCTGGTCGAACCGCGGCTGTTCCCGCACCACGAGGCCGATGCTCGCGCTTCCGGCGCCGGGGACATCCTTGAAAACGCGCAAGTCGTCGCCACCTTGGAAGATGCCTTGGTCGGCTGCAATCTGGTGCTCGGTACCAGCGCCCGTGACCGGCGTATTCCCTGGCCGTTGCTTGATCCCCGCGAATGCGGCGTGAAGGTGGTCGAGGAAGCCGCGTCGGGTGCCGAGATCGCCTTGGTCTTTGGTCGTGAAGATTCCGGCCTGACCAATGAAGAGCTGCAGCGATGTCATTATCACGTGCACATCCCATCAGACCCTGAGTTCAGTTCGCTGAACCTTGGGGCAGCGGTGCAGGTGTTGAGCTATGAAGTGCGCATGTCCTGGCTCGCGGCCCAAGGCCAGCCGAGCAAGGTCGAGAAGGATGAAGTGGCCTCCACCAAAAGTGGTGAGCTGGCGACCATGGATGAGCTGGAGCGATTCTATGAGCACCTGGAGCAAACCCTGGTGGCCATCGAATTCCTCGATCCGGAAAAGCCGCGGCACTTGATGGCGCGCCTGCGCCGGTTGTACGGTCGAAGCTCGGTCAGCCGGGCGGAAATGAATATATTGCGTGGCATCCTCACGGAAACCCAGAAAGCGGCCCGTGGCGAGCTTCTAAAGCGGAAGGATTAAAAATGTTCGAGCGTTTGCGTGAAGATATCCAGAGTGTTTTCCATCGTGACCCGGCAGCGCGCAACGCCTTTGAAGTCCTGACTTGCTACCCGGGCATGCATGCCATTTGGATACATCGCCTGTCATCGGCCCTGTGGGGCATGGGCTGGAAGTGGCTGGCGCGTCTGGTGTCGAACTTCGGTCGCTGGTTGACCGGGATCGAGATCCATCCGGGCGCCAAGGTCGGTCGTCGCTTCTTTATTGACCATGGCATGGGTATTGTCATCGGTGAAACCGCTGAAATCGGCAATGACGTCACCCTTTATCAGGGTGTGACCCTGGGCGGCACCAGCTGGAACAAGGGCAAGCGTCACCCGACATTGGAAGATGGCGTGGTGGTAGGGGCGGGCGCCAAGGTGCTCGGCCCGTTTACGGTCGGCGCTGGGGCCAAGGTCGGTTCCAATGCGGTGGTGACCAAGGCTGTGCCGCCGGGTGCGACTGTGGTCGGGATTCCGGGGCGGATCATCGTCAAATCCGACGAAGAGACAGACGCCAAACGCAAGGCCATGGCCGAGAAGATCGGTTTCGATGCCTACGGTGTTGGCGAAGACATGCCTGACCCGGTGGCGCGAGCCATCAATCAGTTGCTCGACCACTTGCAAGCGGTTGATGGGCGTCTGGAGGGGATGTGCGGGGCGTTGAAGGATCTGGGCAGTAATTACTGTGCGAAAGATCTGCCTGAGCTGCGCGAAGAAGACTTCGCCTGTGTGAAGGACAAGGATCAGAGTCAGGCCAGCTGAACTGCGCTGACCCCTTCGCGAGCAAGCCCGCTCCCACAGGATGCTCATCGTCCTTGTGGGAGCGGGCTTGCTCGCGAAGAGCGATAACGCGCAATTGCTGGCTGTACGCCGCCAGCCTTTGCTATGATGCGGCCGCTCTTTTGCGGGTAATCCTGACTAAAGTACTAGGTCTTATAGTTGACTTAAATACTCGGGAATTGCATACTCGCCCCATTCCGAACTCCGTGGTAATTGTCCATGCGACTGACTACAAAAGGCCGATACGCCGTAACCGCCATGCTTGACCTGGCGTTGCACGCGCAGCACGGGCCGGTGTCCCTGGCCGATATCTCCGAGCGCCAAGGCATCTCCCTGTCCTACCTCGAACAGCTCTTCGCCAAATTGCGCCGCAGCAATCTGGTTTCCAGCGTTCGTGGCCCGGGCGGTGGCTACCAACTGTCCCGCGACATGCAGGGCATCCAGGTCGCCCAGGTGATCGATGCGGTGAACGAATCGGTCGATGCGACCAAATGCCAGGGCCAGGGTGATTGCCATCAAGGCGACACCTGCCTGACCCACCACTTGTGGTGCGATCTGAGCCTGCAGATTCACGAATTTCTGAGCGGTATCAGCTTGGCTGACCTTGTAACTCGCCGTGAGGTGCAAGAAGTAGCCCAGCGTCAGGACCAGCGCCGTTGCAACAGCAAGGCGCCACGCCTGGACAAGATTGAAGCGTCCGCCGTCGAATGACAGCCACAGAGCCAAGCGGTACGCCAGCCAGCCTGATTTAGGAGATAGTCCATGAAATTGCCGATTTACCTTGATTACTCTGCAACCACCCCGGTTGATCCGCGTGTGGCGCAAAAGATGAGTGAATGCCTGCTGGTTGACGGAAACTTCGGTAACCCGGCGTCCCGTTCCCACGTGTTCGGCTGGAAAGCTGAAGAGTCCGTCGAAAACGCTCGCCGTCAGGTCGCTGACCTGGTCAACGCCGATCCGCGTGAAATCGTCTGGACCTCCGGTGCCACCGAGTCCGACAACCTGGCAATCAAGGGTGCGGCGCATTTCTACGCGACCAAAGGCAAACACCTGATCACCACCAAGATTGAGCACAAGGCTGTCCTCGACACCATGCGCCAACTGGAGCGTGAAGGTTTCGAAGTGACCTACCTCGAGCCTCAGACTGATGGCCTGGTTACACCAGCGATGATCGAGGCCGCTCTGCGCGACGACACCATCCTGGTCTCGGTCATGCACGTGAACAACGAAATCGGCACCATCAACGACATCGCAGCCATCGGCGAACTGACCCGCTCCAAGGGCATTCTGTTCCACGTCGACGCCGCTCAGTCCACTGGCAAGGTCGAGATCGACCTGCAGAAGCTGAAAGTCGACCTGATGTCGTTCTCCGCCCACAAAACCTACGGCCCTAAAGGCATCGGCGCGCTGTACGTCAGCCGCAAGCCGCGTGTTCGCATCGAAGCGACCATGCACGGCGGCGGTCACGAACGTGGCATGCGTTCCGGCACCCTGGCGACCCACCAGATCGTCGGCATGGGCGAAGCGTTCCGCGTAGCCAAGGAAGACATGGCGGCCGAGAACATTCGCATCAAAGCCCTGAGCGACCGTTTCTTCAAACAGGTCGAAGGCCTGGAAGAGCTGTACATCAACGGCAGCATGACCGCCCGCGTACCGCACAACCTGAACCTGAGCTTCAACTACGTTGAAGGCGAGTCGCTGATCATGGCGCTCAAGGATCTGGCGGTTTCGTCCGGTTCGGCCTGCACCTCGGCTTCCCTTGAGCCTTCGTACGTACTGCGCGCCCTGGGCCGCAACGACGAACTGGCACACAGCTCGATTCGCTTCACCTTCGGCCGTTTCACCACCGAAGAAGAAATCGACTACGCCGCGCAGAAAGTCTGCGAGGCCGTTACCAAGCTGCGCACCTTGTCGCCGCTGTGGGACATGTACAAAGACGGTGTCGACATTTCGAAAATCGAGTGGGCGGCACACTGATTTCAAGTCGCCGCAAACCGGCCCTGCAAACCAAGGTTTCAGGGCTCAAGAGCGACTCTCTGATGAGTGAGGATTAAGAACCATGGCTTACAGCGAAAAGGTCATCGACCACTACGAAAACCCGCGCAACGTCGGCAAGATGGACGCGGAAGATCCTGATGTCGGCACCGGCATGGTCGGCGCTCCGGCGTGCGGCGACGTGATGCGTCTGCAGATCAAGGTCAACGAGCAAGGCATCATCGAAGACGCCAAGTTCAAGACTTACGGTTGCGGTTCGGCAATCGCTTCCAGCTCCCTGGCAACCGAGTGGATGAAAGGCAAGACTCTGGATGAAGCAGAGACCATCAAGAACACTCAGCTGGCTGAAGAGCTGGCCCTGCCGCCAGTAAAAATTCACTGCTCCGTACTCGCTGAAGACGCTATCAAAGCGGCCGTTCGTGACTACAAGCAGAAGAAAGGCTTGATCTAAGCATTAAGCGACGAGTAAGGAGTCAACGATGGCTATCAGCATGACAGAAGCGGCTGCTCAACACGTGCGACGCTCCCTCAACGGGCGCGGCAAAGGTGAAGGGATTCGTCTGGGTGTTCGCACCACGGGCTGTTCCGGCCTTGCCTACGTGCTGGAGTTTGTCGACGAGGTGGTTGCAGAGGATCAGGTGTTCGAAAGTCACGGCGAGAAAGTGATCATCGACCCGAAAAGCCTGGCCTACCTGGACGGCACCGAACTCGATTTCGTCAAGGAAGGGTTGAACGAAGGCTTCAAGTTCAACAACCCTAACGTACGCGGTGAATGTGGCTGCGGCGAAAGCTTCAACATCTGAGGCTGCTCGTGGGTACTCCTTGTCATTTCGCTTTATTTGAACTGCAGCCGAGCTTCCGTCTGGATCTCGATCAGTTGGCCACGCGCTATCGTGAGTTGGCGCGCGGTGTTCATCCGGACCGCTTTGCAGACGCTTCGGAGCGCGAGCAACGGCTGGCGCTAGAGCAATCCGCGAGCCTCAACGAGGCCTATCAGACGCTCAAAAGTCCCCCGAAACGCGCGCGATACCTGCTCGCTTTGAATGGGGGCGAGCTGCCGCTGGAGGTCACGGTGCATGATCCGGAGTTCCTTCTGCAGCAGATGGAATTGCGTGAAGAGCTCGAAGACCTGCAAGACAGCGCCGACCTGGCGGGTGTTGCAGTGTTCAAGCGTCGCCTGAAGACCGCTCAGGATGAACTGAACGAAAGCTTCGCAGCCTGTTGGGATGATGCAGCGCAACGTGAGCAGGCCGAACGCCTGATGCGACGCATGCAGTTCCTCGACAAGCTCACCTACGAAGTGCGCCAGCTAGAAGAGCGCCTCGACGATTAACCCAGTGCCGCTCCGGTCGCACGCCTGATATACAGATAAGTCCTGATAACGATGGCCCTACTGCAGATCGCCGAACCCGGCCAAAGTCCTCAACCGCACCAGCGTCGTCTGGCTGTGGGGATCGACTTGGGCACTACCAATTCGCTGGTCGCTGCATTGCGCAGTGGTCTTTCCGAGCCTCTGGCCGACGCTGACGGGCAGGTCATTCTGCCGTCCGCCGTGCGCTACCACGCCGATCGCGTCGAAGTCGGCGAGACCGCCAAGCTGGCGGCCGCGACCGATCCTTTGAACACTGTGCTGTCGGTCAAGCGCTTGATGGGTCGTGGTCTGTCCGACGTCAAGCAATTGGGCGACCAACTGCCGTACCGCTTTGTCGGTGGCGAGTCGCACATGCCGTTCATCGACACGATTCAGGGCCCGAAAAGCCCGGTCGAAGTCTCTGCCGATATCCTGAAAGTGCTGCGTCAACGCGCTGAAGAGGCGTTGGGCGGTGAACTGGTGGGGGCGGTTATCACCGTTCCGGCCTATTTCGACGATGCTCAGCGTCAAGCTACCAAGGATGCGGCCAAGCTGGCCGGTCTGAACGTCCTGCGCTTGCTCAATGAGCCGACCGCTGCCGCTGTGGCTTACGGTCTGGATCAACACGCCGAAGGCCTGGTCGCGATTTACGACCTGGGCGGCGGTACCTTCGATATTTCGATCCTGCGCCTGACCGGCGGTGTGTTTGAAGTGCTCGCTACCGGTGGCGACAGCGCCCTGGGCGGCGATGACTTTGACCACGCGATCGCTGGCTGGATCATTGAGAGCGCCGGTTTGTCCGCCGACCTTGATCCGGGTGCGCAACGCCATCTGCTGCAATCCGCTTGCGCAGCCAAAGAAGCCCTGACCAACGCCTCATCCGTTGAAGTCGCTTACGGTGACTGGAAAGCGCAACTGACTCGCGAAGCTTTTGATGCGCTGATCGAGCCAATGGTTGCCCGCAGCCTTAAAGCTTGCCGCCGCGCGGTGCGTGATTCCGGCATCGAGCTGGATGAAGTGCACGCCGTGGTGATGGTTGGTGGCTCGACGCGCGTACCTCGCGTTCGCGAAGCCGTCGCTGAAGCTTTCGGTCGCCAGCCGCTGACTGAAATCGATCCGGATCAAGTGGTGGCCATCGGTGCTGCGATCCAGGCCGATACATTGGCTGGTAACAAGCGCGATGGCGGCGAATTGCTCTTGCTCGACGTCATTCCGTTGTCCCTGGGGCTGGAAACCATGGGCGGGCTGATGGAGAAGGTGATTCCACGCAACACCACCATCCCCGTCGCCCGCGCCCAGGACTTCACCACATACAAAGATGGCCAGTCGGCCATGGCGATTCACGTGTTGCAGGGCGAGCGTGAGCTGATCAGCGACTGCCGCTCCCTGGCGCGCTTCGAATTGCGCGGTATCCCGGCAATGGTCGCCGGTGCCGCAAAAATCCGCGTGACGTTCCAGGTCGATGCCGACGGTCTGCTCAGTGTTTCGGCCCGCGAGTTGGGTTCGGGCGTCGAGGCGAGCATTCAGGTCAAGCCTTCCTACGGCCTGACCGACGGCGAAATCGCCAAGATGCTCAAGGAATCGTTCCAGCACGCCAACGACGACAAGGTTGCCCGTGTACTGCGCGAGCAGCAGGTCGATGCGCAGCGCCTGATCGAAGCGGTGCAGGCCGCCATCGATGTCGACGGTGAGCGCTTGCTCGACGCCGAAGAGCGCATGGTCATCGAGCTGCAGATGCAGGAACTGACCGAACTGATGAAAGGCACCGATGGTTTCGCCATCGAGCAGCAGACCAAGCGTCTGTCGCAAGTGACCGATGCCTTTGCTGCCCGCCGCCTGGATTCGACGGTGAAAGCCGCGCTGGCGGGTCGCAACCTGAATGAGATTGAGGAATAACGATGCCGCAGGTCATTTTTCTGCCACACGAGAAGTTTTGCCCGGACGGCATGGTTGTGGAGGCTGAACCCGGCATCTCCATCCTCGAACTGGCGCATGAGCACCATATCGAGATGGAAAGCGCTTGCGGTGGCGTCTGTGCCTGCACCACTTGTCATTGCCTGATCCGTGAGGGCTTTGACTCGCTGGAAGAGGCTGATGAACTGGAAGAAGACTATCTTGATAAGGCCTGGGGGCTGGAAGCTCAGTCGCGCCTGGCCTGTCAGGCAAAAGTCGGGACTGAAGACCTGACCGTTGAAATTCCGAAATACTCGCTCAACCATGCCGCCGAAGCGCCGCACTGATTCAAGGAAGTGACATGAGTCTGAAATGGGTTGATGTGCTGGAAATCGCGATCCAACTGGCTGAATCCAAGCCGGAAGTGGACCCGCGTTACGTGAACTTCGTCGATCTGCACAAATGGGTGCTGGCATTGCCGGAGTTCAGTGATGATCCGACCCGCGGTGGCGAGAAGGTGCTTGAAGCCATTCAGGCCGCCTGGATCGAAGAAGCAGACTGAGTCTGCGCCGTACGCAGTTAGGCAATACCAAAGAACCCGCGTATAATTCGCGGGTTTAATTTTTCGCAAATTACCGTTTCTGGAGTTACACCATGGCTGTTCAACGTACTTTCTCCATCATCAAGCCTGACGCTGTTGCAAAAAACGTCATCGGCGAGATCACCACTCGTTTCGAAAAAGCAGGCCTGCGCGTTGTAGCTTCGAAACTGAAGCAACTGTCCAAAGCCGAAGCTGAAGGCTTCTACGCTGAGCACAGCGCTCGTGGTTTCTTCGGCGACTTGGTTGCTTTCATGATCTCCGGTCCGGTTGTCGTTCAGGTTCTGGAAGGCGAAAACGCTATCGCTCTGAACCGTGAGCTGATGGGCGCTACCAACCCTAAAGAAGCTGCTGCCGGCACCATCCGCGCTGACTTCGCTGATTCCATCGACGCCAACGCCGTTCACGGTTCGGACTCCGAAGCCGCTGCTGCTCGCGAAATCTCGTACTTCTTCGCAGCTACTGAAGTAACCACTCGCTAAGCATTGGCTTATGAGTGAAGGTGAATCCATGACTACATCGACTGTAAAAACTAACCTGCTGGGTCTGACCCAACAGGAAATGGAAAAATTCTTCGACTCAATCGGGGAGAAGCGTTTCCGTGCCGGTCAGGTAATGAAATGGATTCACCACCTTGGCGTCGATGATTTCGACGCCATGACGAACGTCAGCAAGGCCTTGCGCGACAAGCTCAAGGCTATTGCCGAAGTTCGTGGTCCTGAAGTCGTCAGCGAGGACATTTCCACCGACGGCACCCGTAAGTGGGTGGTGCGCGTGGCGTCCGGCAGCTGCGTCGAGACCGTCTACATTCCCCAGGGCAAGCGCGGCACTCTGTGCGTTTCGTCCCAGGCAGGCTGTGCCCTGGATTGCAGTTTCTGCTCCACCGGCAAGCAAGGTTTCAACAGCAACCTCACCGCCGCCGAAGTCATCGGCCAGGTGTGGATTGCCAATAAATCGTTCGGCAGCATCCCGGCGACCGCCGACCGTGCCATCACCAACGTGGTGATGATGGGCATGGGTGAGCCGCTGCTGAACTTCGACAACGTCGTGGCCGCCATGCATCTGATGATGGATGACCTGGGCTACGGGATCTCCAAGCGCCGCGTGACCCTGTCCACTTCGGGCGTGGTGCCGATGATCGATGAGCTGTCCAAGCACATCGACGTCTCCCTGGCGTTGTCGCTGCATGCACCAAACGACGCATTGCGTAACCAATTGGTGCCGATCAACAAGAAATATCCGCTTAAGATGCTGCTCGAGTCGTGCCAGCGCTACATGTCGTCCCTGGGCGAAAAGCGCGTGCTGACCATCGAGTACACCTTGTTGAAAGATATCAATGACAAGGTCGAGCATGCCGTCGAGATGATCGAGCTGCTCAAGAACATCCCGTGCAAGATCAACCTGATTCCGTTCAACCCGTTCCCGCATTCCGGATACGAGCGCCCGAGCAACAATGCGATTCGCCGGTTCCAGGATCAGCTTCACCATGCAGGCTTCAATGTCACCGTACGCACCACCCGCGGTGAGGACATCGATGCCGCGTGTGGCCAATTGGTAGGGCAGGTGCTGGATCGCACCCGTCGCAGCGAACGTTATATCGCCGTGCGCGAATTGAGCGCCGAAAACGATATGGCGCAAAACGCCGCGAAATAAATCAAGAGAGGATCTCTATGTCCCTGCGCTTCGCGCTGCTTTTGCTGTTGGCCAGCCTGTGTGCTGGCTGCGTCCTGTCGGGCGATTTCAACCCGATGAAAACCAGCAAGGGTCGCGATGAAGCGCGTAATGCCTACGTGCAACTGGGCTTGGGATACTTTCAGCAAGGCATGACCGAGCGGGCGAAAGTGCCATTGAAGAAAGCCCTGGATCTGGATGACTCCGATCCGGATGCCAATGCGGCGCTTGGATTGGTGTTCCAGGCGGAAATGGAACCTGAGCTGGCAGACCAGCACTTTCGCAAGGCGCTGTCTTCCCGTCCCGACGATGCTCGAATCCTGAACAACTACGGCAGCTTTCTTTTCGAAGAAAAACGTTACAAAGAGGCTTACGAGCGCTTTGAACAGGCCGCCGCCGATACCCTGTATCCTGAGCGTTCGCGGGTATTCGAGAACCTGGGCATGACCGCTTCAAAGCTGGGTCAGCGTGATCTGGCGCAGCAGCAACTGGAAAAAGCCCTGCGTTTGAACCGCCAACAACCGCGTGCATTGCTGGAAATGGCTGAGTTGTCCTTCGAAGACAGGCATTATGTGCCCGCGCGTGACTACTACGATCGTTTTAGCCTGCTCACCGAGCAAAATGCACGTAGTCTATTGCTCGGCGTTCGGCTGGCAAAAGTGTTTGAAGATCGCGACAAGGCCGCCAGTTTTGGCCTGCAACTAAAACGACTCTATCCCGGTACGCCGGAATATCAGCAATACCTGTCGGAGCAATGATGAAAGCGGCGCATCCCGAAGTTGTAGCAGCGAATCGCGTTAACCCCGGTGAGACTTTACGCCAGGCCCGCGAAAGCAATGGCTGGTCGCTGGCCGAAGTGGCCCTCAAGCTCAACCTCACCGTTAATTCCTTGAGCAATCTGGAAGCCGGCGCATTCGACAAGCTGCCAGGGCACACCTTTGCTCGCGGTTATATTCGCGCGTACGCCAAGTTGCTGGGCATGGACCAGACCGTTCTGGTGCAGCAGTTCGACCAATCCACCGGCACCGACTCCCAGGGCAGCAGCGTCCACAGCCTGGGCCGTATCGAAGAACCGGTTCGGGTTTCACACACTATTTTGCGCATTGTCAGCCTGCTGTTGCTGATTGCAGTGATTGGTGGTGGTTTTGTCTGGTGGCAGGATCAAACCTCCCAGCGCACCAAAGACCTGATCAGCCCGAGTCCGGAGCATGTCGAAGTCGAAGGCGCTGATGGGACCACCCAGATCCATCCGCTGGACGAGCCGGAAGACCAGGCCGTCGCGGAAGGTCAGGCTGACGGCGCCACCGCGCTCGCGTTGCCGCAAGCCGAGAATTCCACTGAAGCACCGGCCGAGGCTGAAGCCACCGCGCCTGCTGCCGCCCCGCCTGCTGCCGCCCCGCCTGCACCTGCTGCCCCAGCGCCTGCTGCACCGGCACACAGCACTGCGCCCGTTGTCGCGACTCCAGTTGCGCCAGCACCGACTGCGCCTGTTGTGTCGACCCCGCCTGCAAGCGCATCGGTCACTCCGACCATTCCCGCTCCAGCTGCTGCTCCGGTGGCCGGCCAAGGCCAGGTTCAATTGCAGTTCACCGCCGATTGCTGGACCCAAGTGACTGATGGCACTGGCAAGGTGCTGTTGAGCGGTCTCAAGCGTAAAGGCGAAAACGTTTCCGTCAGCGGCAAGCCGCCCTTTGCCGTACGTCTGGGCTTTGCCCGTGGCGCGCAGGTCAGCTACAACGGGCAGGCGGTCGATGTCGCTCCGTTCACCAGTGGCGAGACTGCTCGCCTGAAGTTGGGTCAATAAGTCATGCACGGCGAATCTCCAATCAAACGTCGCGAATCGCGCAAGATCTGGGTCGGTAACGTGCCCGTTGGCGGCGATGCGCCCATCGCTGTTCAGAGCATGACCAACAGCGATACCAATGACGTGGCCGCCACCGTGGCCCAGATCAATCGTCTGGAAGCCGCTGGCGTCGATATCGTGCGCATTTCCGTGCCGGACATGGACGCCGCCGAAGCCTTCGGCAAGATCAAGCAATTGGTCAAAGTGCCCTTGGTGGCCGACATCCACTTCGACTACAAAATCGCGCTGCGCGTCGCCGAATTGGGCGTTGACTGCCTGCGAATCAACCCGGGCAACATCGGTCGCGAAGACCGCGTGCGTGCAGTGGTCGATGCCGCCCGTGATCGCGGGATTCCGATCCGCATCGGCGTCAACGCCGGTTCCCTGGAAAAAGACCTGCAAAAGAAATACGGCGAGCCGACCCCGGCCGCGCTGGTCGAGTCGGCCCTGCGTCACGTCGAGCACCTCGAACGCCTGAATTTCCAGGACTTCAAGGTCAGCGTGAAGGCCTCCGACGTGTTCATGGCCGTCGCCGCCTACCGCCTGCTGGCCAAGGAAATTGTCCAGCCGCTGCACCTGGGCATCACCGAAGCCGGTGGTTTGCGCTCAGGCACAGTGAAATCCGCCGTGGGCCTCGGTATGCTGCTCGCCGAAGGGATTGGCGATACTATTCGCATCTCGTTGGCGGCCGACCCGGTCGAGGAAGTGAAAGTCGGCTACGACATTCTCAAATCCCTGCACCTGCGTTCCCGTGGCATCAACTTCATCGCCTGCCCGAGCTGCTCGCGGCAGAATTTCGATGTGGTCAAGACCATGAACGAACTGGAAGGGCGCCTCGAAGATCTGCTGGTGCCGCTGGATGTCGCGGTCATCGGTTGCGTGGTCAACGGGCCCGGCGAAGCCAAGGAAGCCCATATCGGCTTGACCGGTGGCACGCCAAACCTGATTTACATCGACGGCAAGCCGTCGCAGAAACTGACGAATGACAATCTGGTGGATGAGCTTGAACGCTTGATCCGCCAGAAAGCGGCCGAAAAGGTCGAAGCCGACGCGGCAGTTATCGCCCGCGGCTGAGCCCGACTGAAGAGCCGAACGAATTTAAGGATTTATAGTGAGCAAGTCTCTGCAAGCCATACGTGGCATGAACGACATCCTGCCCGAACAGACGCCCCTGTGGCGTCATTTCGAGGGCACCGTCTCGCGTCTGCTGGATAACTACGGTTACAAGCAGATCCGCATGCCGATCGTCGAGTTCACCGAGCTGTTCAAACGCTCCATCGGTGAAGTGACCGATATCGTCGAAAAAGAGATGTACACCTTCGACGACCGCAACGGCGATTCCCTGACCCTGCGCCCTGAAGGCACGGCGGCTTGCGTGCGTGCGGTGCTCGAGCACGGCATCACCGGCGGTGGCCAGGTGCAGAAACTCTGGTACATCGGCCCGATGTTCCGCCACGAACGTCCGCAGAAAGGCCGCTATCGCCAGTTTCACCAGATCGGAGTAGAGGTGTTCAACCTCGACGGTCCGGACATCGACGCCGAGCTGATCATCCTGACCTGGCGCCTGTGGGGCGAGTTGGGCATCCGTGATGCGGTCAAGCTCGAGCTCAACAGTCTGGGCACCAGCGAATCCCGTGGTCGTTATCGCGAAGCGCTGGTCGAGTTCCTGTCCGCTCACCTGGACAAGCTGGACGAAGACAGCCAACGCCGTCTGAAGACCAACCCATTGCGCGTGCTTGATACCAAGAACGCCGACACTCAAGCCGTCCTGGTCGATGCGCCGAAAATGGCTGATTACCTGGACGAAGAATCCCGCGTGCACTTCGAGGGCCTGAAGGCTCGCCTGGACGCCGCCGGCATTCCTTACGTGATCAACCCGAAGCTGGTTCGCGGGCTGGATTACTACAGCAAGACCGTTTTCGAATGGGTCACCGACAAGTTGGGCGCTCAGGGCACCGTGTGTGCCGGTGGTCGTTACGACGGTCTGGTGGAGCAGATGGGCGGCAAGCCGACCCCCGGCGTTGGTTTCGCCATGGGTATCGAGCGCCTGGTGCTGTTGCTTGAAACCCTGGAGCAGATCCCGCAAGAGATCTCCCGTCAGGTCGACGTCTACCTCTGCGCCTTTGGTGAAGCCGCCGAGCTGGCCGGTCTGGCCCTGAGTGAACGTGTTCGTGATCAATTGCCCAACCTGCGCCTGCAAGTCAATGCCGGCGCCGGCAGCTTCAAAAGCCAGTTCAAGAAGGCCGACAAGAGCGGTGCGCTGTATGCGCTGATCCTCGGTGACGACGAAATGGCCCAGCAAGTGGTAGGTTTCAAACCCCTGCGTGGCCAGGGCGAACAACAAAGCATTGCCTGGGATGCGCTTGCTGCACACCTGGCCACCTGCGTCGTGCAGGGTTGAAGCTGTCATAAACAGCCGATTTAGCGATTAAGGAGTATTGGGGTGTCGAGTACCGAAGACGAAAACCTGGCGGATTTAAAGGACTGGTGGACACGCAACGGCAAGCCCCTGGTCACTGGCGGCCTGTTGGCGCTGGTCATCGTGTTCGGCTGGCAGGCCTTTCAGAAGTATCAGAGCAATCAGTCGCAAGGCGCCTCGATTCTCTATCAGCAATTGCTCGAAACCACGCTGACGCCTGACGGCAAGCCTGATGCCGCCCGCGTTTCGGACCTGGCCGGCAAGCTCAACAGCGAGTTCGGCGGTAGCGCCTATGCGCAGTACGGCAGCCTGTTCGTGGCGAAAGTCGCGGTCGACAGCGGCAAGCTGGACGACGCGGCCACCGAGCTGAAAGCCATCGTTGCCAAACCGGCCAACCCGGCGCTGGGCGAAATCGCCCGTCAGCGTCTGGCGCAGGTGCTGGCCGCGCAGAACAAGGTCGATGAAGCCCTGAAGCTGCTCGAAGGCGATGCCGACAAGGCGTTCCTGGCCACTCGTGAAGAACTCAAGGGCGACCTGCTGGTGCAGCTGGGTCGTACTGACGAAGCAAACGCGGCGTATCAAAAAGCCAAGGCGGCACTGTCGGATGAAGCGGCGGTCGGTGGCCTACAAATCAAGCTGGACGACCTGGCCAAAGGGGATGCGTGACGTGATCCGTTGGAAACATGCAGCATTGCTGGCTCTGGCCATTTTGGCCGCGGGTTGCAGCAGCAACAGCAAAAAAGAATTGCCACCGGCCGAGTTGACCGACTTCAAGGAAGAAGTGGTTCTGCAAAAGCAGTGGAGTCGTTCGATCGGTGACGGTCAGGGCGAAACCTACAACATGCTGGTTCCGGCGATCGAAGGCGATACCATTTATGCCGCCGACGTCACTGGCGTGGTGATGGCGCTGGATCGCAGCAACGGCGACGTCAAATGGAAGAAGGACCTTGAACTGCCTGTTTCCGGCGCCGTTGGCGTGGGTTACGGTCTGGTCATGTTCGGTACCATCAAGGGCGAAATCGTTGCCCTGGATGCGATCAACGGTGAAGAGAAATGGCGCGCTCGCGTGTCCAGCGAAGTCCTCGCACCGCCGGCCAACAACGGTGACGTTGTGGTGGTTCAGACTCAGGACGACCGTCTGATCGGTCTGGATGCCGCTACCGGCAACCAGCGCTGGTTGTATGACAGCACCCCTGCGGTCCTGACCTTGCGCGGCACCAGCGCACCGATCGTTACCAACCGCCTCGCGGTGGCTGGCCTGTCGACCGGTAAAGTGGTCGCTCTCGATATTTCCAACGGCGTGCCGGTGTGGGAACAACGGGTCGCGATTCCACAAGGCCGTTCGGAACTGGAACGTGTGGTTGATATCGACGGCGGCTTGCTGCTGTCCGGCGGTACGCTGTATGTCGCCAGCTACCAGGGTCGCGTTGCGGCACTGGATCTGGAAAGCGGTCGTCAGCTCTGGCAGCGTGATGCTTCCAGCTATGCCGGCGTCGCCCAAGGTTTTGGCAGCGTATACGTGAGCCTGTCTTCGGGCACCGTTGAAGGCGTCGACGAACGTTCCACCACAGCCTTGTGGAGCAACGATTCGCTGGCCCGTCGTCAACTGTCGGCTCCGGAAGTGTTTTCCAGCTATGTTGCAGTCGGTGATATGGAAGGCTACCTGCACCTGCTGAGCCAGGTGGACGGTCGTTTCGTCGGCCGCGAGCGCATCGACAGCGACGGCCTGCGTGCCCGTCCGCTGGTGGTGGGTGACACGATTTATGTATATGGCAACAGCGGCAAACTGGAAGCCCTGACCATTAAGTAAAGATTTGACTATGCTTGGGGTTTAACCCCCAGGCGGCCTTGTTCTGCAAGGCTTGCGGCGCCTTCAAGCGCTGCCCCGAGCACCAGCCGCTGCCTCGCAGCGGCTTTTGTATTTTCTGAAATAACGAAGTGGAGAGCCGCATGGTTCCCGTAATCGCCCTGGTGGGCCGACCGAACGTCGGCAAGTCCACCTTGTTCAACCGCCTGACCAGGACTCGCGACGCCATCGTCGGCGACTTGTCCGGTCTGACCCGTGATCGCCAATACGGTGAGGCCAAGTGGCAAGGGCGTTCCTACATTCTGGTCGACACCGGCGGTATCTCCGGTGACGAGCACGGTATGGACGAAAAAATGGCCGAGCAGTCGCTGCTGGCCATTGAAGAAGCGGATGTCGTTCTGTTCCTGGTAGATGCCAAGGCCGGTTTCACCGCCGCCGACCAGATGATCGCCGAGCATTTGCGCAAACGTAACAAGCGTTCCTACGTGGTTGCCAACAAGGTCGACAACATCGACCCTGAAATGGCCCGCGCCGAATTCGCCCCGTTGGGCATGGGCCACGCGATTCCGATCGCCGGTGCACATGGTCGTGGCATCACCCAGATGCTGGAAATCGCCCTCAGCGACTTCCCGAAAGATGATGACGAGCTGGAAGAAGGCGAGGAAGAGATCGTTGCCGAAGGCGAGGAAGCCAAGCGCATTCCTGGCCCAAGCGAAAAAGACGGGATCAAGATCGCGATCATCGGCCGCCCGAACGTCGGCAAGTCGACCCTGGTCAATCGCATGCTCGGTGAAGACCGGGTCATCGTCTATGACGAACCCGGCACCACCCGCGACAGTATCTACATCCCGTTCGAGCGTAATGACGAGAAGTACACGCTGATCGACACCGCCGGTGTGCGCAAGCGCGGCAAGATCCACGAAGAAGTCGAAAAATTCTCCGTGGTCAAAACCCTGCAGGCGATCAAAGACGCCAACGTGGTGATCTTTGTGATGGACGCCCGCGAAGGCGTGGTCGATCACGATCTCAACCTGCTGGGCTTCGCCATTGAGTCGGGTCGTGCGCTGGTCATCGCGATCAACAAGTGGGACGGCATGACGCCGAGCGAGCGCGACTTCGTGAAGGTCGAGCTGCAACGTCGACTGTTCTTCGTTGACTACGCCGACATCCACTTCATCTCGGCCCTGCACGGCACGGGCGTGGGCAACCTCTACGCCTCCGTACAGAACTCGTTCAAGTCTGCGGTCACCCGCTGGCCAACCAACCGCCTGACCACGATCCTGGAAGATGCGGTCAGTGAGCACGCGCCGCCGATGGTCAACAACCGCCGGATCAAGCTGCGTTATGCCCACTTGGGTGGTGCGAACCCGCCGATCATCGTGATCCACGGTAACCAGATCGAGAAGGTGCCGAAGTCGTACGTCCGTTATCTGGAAAACACTTACCGTCGTGTCTTGAAGCTGGTCGGTACGCCGATTCGCATCGAGTTCAAGGGCGGCGAGAACCCATATGAAGGTAACAAGACCTCGCTCACCGACCGTCAGGTCAACAAGAAACGCCGCATGATGTCGCACCACAAAAAGGCCGACAAAAAGCGCCGCGACAAGCGTTGATTCACTACTGCCTGCACATTGGTGCGGGCATCTTGTGGTCAGCGAGCTTGATGTGGCGAGGGAGCTTGCTCCCGCTCGGTTGCGCAGCAGCCGCAACGCAGCCCACGCGGTTTAGCTGAACGAACGCGGTTGCAGGTAATGGGACCGCTTCGCGGTCCAGCGGGAGCAAGCTCCCTCGCCACAGGTTCTGTGGTGAATGCATAAGAAGAAGGGCGCCCACCAGGCGCCCTTTTTTTATGGGCGCCGGATGGGCTATCCTCGGGCTCTCCCGCGCCGCCGTTAGAGCCGGGTGTAGAGCAGGGAATCACCGATGATCACCAGTAAGCTGCCGAATGTCGGCATCACTATCTTCACTCAGATGTCTCAGCTCGCGGCGCAAACCGGGGCGATCAACCTGTCCCAGGGTTTTCCCGATTTCGATGCACCGCAAGCCCTGTGCGATGCGGTCGGCCGGCACATCGCCAACGGCCACAACCAATATTCACCGATGACCGGCCTGCCGGGGCTGCGCCAGCAGATTTCGGCGAAGATTGCTCGCAGCTACGGCGTCAACGTGGATGCCGACCATGAAGTGACGGTCACACCCGGCGCCACTCAAGCGATCTTCTGCGCGATTCAGGCGGTTATCCACAGCGGCGATGAAGTGATCGTGTTCGACCCGTGCTACGACAGTTACGAGCCGTCGGTTGAGCTGGCCGGTGGTCGTTGCGTGCATGTGCAGTTGGGCCTGAACGATTTTGCCATCGACTTTGAAAAGCTCGCCGAAGCGATCACCCCGCGTACGCGGATGATCGTTCTCAACTCGCCACATAACCCCAGTGGCGCACTGATCAGCCGTGCCGAGCTGGACCAGTTGGCAGCGTTGATTCGGGATCGCGACATCTACATCGTCAGTGACGAAGTCTACGAACACCTGGTCTTCGACGGCGTGCCTCACGTCAGCGTGCTGAATCACGAAGAGCTGTATCAGCGCGCCTTCGTGGTCAGTTCTTTCGGCAAGACCTATCACGTCACCGGGTGGAAAACCGGCTACGTGGTCGCACCGCCGGCGCTCACCGCCGAGCTGCGCAAGGTGCATCAGTACGTCAGTTTCTGCGGCGTGACCCCGCTGCAATACGCCTTGGCCGACTTCATGGCCGAACATCCCGAACACATTGAAGAACTGCCGGGTTTCTACCAGGCCAAGCGCGATCTGTTCTGCGATCTGCTGGCACCGTCGCGTTTCAGCTTCAAACGGGTGACCGGCACCTATTTCCAGCTGGTCGATTACTCGCAGATTCGCCCGGACCTCAATGATGTCGAGATGGCGCTGTGGATGACCCGTGAACATGGCGTGGCGAGCATCCCGATTTCAGTGTTCTACCAGACACCACCTGAAGGCCAGCGCCTGGTGCGCTTGTGCTTCGCCAAACGCGAGGAGACGTTGCGTGAAGCAGCGGCAAAACTATGCGTGATCTGAGTGCACTGCCCAATCTGAACGTCGCGCTGATCCAGACCACCCTGGCCTGGCACGACCGTCAGGCCAACCTCGAGCATTTCGAGCAATTGCTTGAGCAGGCTCGCGGGGCGGATCTGATTATCCTGCCGGAGATGTTCACCACCGGTTTTTCCATGGAATCGGAAACCCTCGCCGAAGCAGAAAACGGTCCGACCAGCAAATGGCTGCGCGTCCAGGCGGCGAAACTCGACGCGGTGATAACCGGCAGCGTGATCGTCCAGGCCGCCGATGGCAGCCATCGCAATCGTCTGCTGTGGGCACGGCCGGACGGGGAAGTCTGGCATTACGACAAGCGTCATCTGTTCCGCATGGCCGGCGAGCACAACCACTACACGCCGGGCGAGCGCCAGGTGCAATTCGAGCTCAAGGGCTGGCGCGTACGACCGTTGATTTGCTACGACTTGCGTTTCCCGGTGTGGAGCCGCGATGCACAGGACACCGATCTGTTGCTGTACACCGCCAACTGGCCCGGCGCACGTCGCCAGCACTGGAACCGTTTGCTGCCGGCGCGGGCGATTGAAAACCTGTGCTACGTGGCGGCGGTGAATCGCATTGGTACCGATGGCAAAGGCTTTGCCTACACTGGTGATAGCCAGGTGCTGGATTTCCAGGGTGAGACATTGCTCAGTGCGGGCGAAGCCGATGGTGTGTTCCAGGTCGTGCTGAATGCGGCGGATCTGCAAGCCTATCGCACACGGTTTCCGGCGAATCTGGATGCCGATACATTCGAGTTCACCTGAGATCTCGGCAGCCTGATAGGGCCCCATCGCGGGCAAGCCCGCTCCCACAAGGATGGGTGGTGTACATAAAAATCATGTTCACCCCGATCACTGTGGGAGCGGGCTTGCCCGCGAAGAGGCCATGACAGCCACTGCATAATTTTCAGGCAAACAAAAAGGCCCCCAGGTTTTCACCTAGGGGCCTTTTGTATTTCAGCGAACGCTTTTACGCGGCTTTCGCTTCCGGCTGGCTCAGGGAGCGGTTCAGCGCGCTGAACAGGGCCTTGAAGCTCGCGGTGGTGATGTTTTCATCGATGCCGACGCCATGCACCGCACGTTCACCGTTCACACGCAGTTCAATGTAGGCCGCGGCCTTGGCATTGGTGCCCGCGCCGATTGCGTGTTCGTTGTAGTCCATGATTTCCACGGGAATTGGCAGGCCGGCCACCAGGGCTTCCAGCGCGCCGTTGCCCTTGCCACGCCAGTGCAGGTTGGTTTCGCCCTGGCCTTTGCCCGAGACTTCCACTTCCACGGCGCTGTGACCGTTCTCTTCCTGCAGGCGATGGCTGACCAGCGCATACGGGGTGTTGGCCTGCAAATACTCGCTGTGCAGCAAGGCGTGGATCTGTTGTGCCGTCATCTCCAGACCGAGGCGATCGGTTTCACGCTGCACGACCTGGCTGAACTCGATCTGCATGCGGCGCGGCAAGCTGATGCCGTATTCCTGCTCCAGCAGGTAGGCGATACCGCCCTTGCCCGACTGGCTGTTGACGCGGATGACCGCCTCGTAGCTGCGGCCGATGTCGGCCGGGTCGATCGGCAAGTACGGCACTTCCCACAGGGTGTCCGGTTTCTGCTGGGCGAAGCCCTTGCGAATGGCGTCCTGGTGCGAGCCGGAGAACGCGGTGTGAACCAGATCGCCGACGTACGGGTGACGTGGGTGCACCTGGATCTGGTTGCATTCTTCGACGACTTTGCGCACGCCGTCGATGTCCGAGAAGTCGAGCTCAGGATGAATGCCCTGGGTGTAGAGGTTCAGCGCCACGGTCACGAGGTCGACGTTACCGGTACGTTCGCCGTTGCCGAACAGGCAGCCTTCGACACGGTCCGCACCGGCCATCAGGCCCAGTTCGGTGGCCGCAACGCCAGTGCCACGGTCATTGTGCGTGTGCAGGCTGATGATCACGCTGTCACGACGGTTGATGTGACGGCCGAACCATTCGATCTGGTCGGCATAGATGTTCGGAGTCGCGCATTCGACAGTGGCTGGCAGGTTGAGGATCACCTTGTGCTCAGGCGTCGGGTTCCAGACTTCGATCACCGCGTCGCAGACTTCCTTGGCGAATTCCAGTTCGGTCGCGCTGAAGGTTTCCGGCGAGTATTCGAACGTCCACTGGGTGTTCGGCTGCTGGGCGGCGTATTTGACGAACAGCTTGGCCGCGTTCACGGCGATGGCCTTGACCCCTTCCTTGTCCTGGTTGAAGACAATGCGGCGGAAGGACGGGGAGGTCGCGTTGTACAAGTGAACGATGGCTTTCTTCGCCCCGCGCAGGGATTCGAAAGTGCGCTCGATCAAGTCTTCACGGCCCTGGGTCAGCACCTGAATGGTGGTGTCGTCCGGGATGTGGTTGCCTTCGATCAAGGTACGGACGAAGTCGAAGTCGGTTTGCGACGCGGCCGGGAACGACGCTTCGATTTCTTTCACACCGACCTGCACCAGGGTTTTCCAGAAACGCAGCTTCTTCACCGCGTCCATTGGCTCGATCAGCGACTGGTTGCCGTCACGAAGGTCGGAGCTGCACCAGATCGGCGCTGCGGTGATGGTCTTCGATGGCCAGGTGCGGTCCGGGATATCGATGGTCGGGAACGCGCGGTATTTCGAAGACGGGTCTTTGAGCATGCTCATCGGGAAATCCTTATTGTGTGGGCCGAAAAAAGGCGGCCTGCCGGTGGATCAATTGTTCTTGGGGAAAAGCGTAGGGCGAGGCACCGCGATTCAGCCCGGCAGTCGTGCGCTGACGAGGCACAGGCTGCGGTGCTGGCGAAGCTGAATGAGGGTGTGAGAGGTTTTCATGCCTTCAACCCTAACCTCGGGGGTGGAGGATGGCAAGCAGTCGAAAAAAATTGAGAGGAATACCCGAAAAAGCGATTTTGTCGCGATTTTATTGCTTTGAATGGGAATGATCGTTTTTATGTTTGCGCGAGGCTTGAGGGATGCGCAATTGAAGAAGTCGAGCTGTGTCGATGCAAAGACCCAAGTTGTCGGGAGATGCTTCGGCGATTTTGAGGCCGTCTTCGCGGGCAAGCCACGCTCCCACAGTGGACGGGTGTGGATCACACATTCGTAATCCAACTCGGAACCTGTGGGAGCGGGCTTGCCCGCGAAGAGGCCAGTAGACTCACAGATGACTAAGGCTGAAACGCGCCAATGAAAATCGCCGGATCCACCCGCGCATCATTCAGGCTGACATTCCAGTGCATATGCGGCCCGGTCGCCCGCCCGGTGGCGCCGACTTTCCCGACCACGCCACCGCGAGCCAATTGCTGGCCCACCTTCACATCAATCTTCGACATATGGCAGAACATGCTGATAAAGCCCTGCCCATGGTCGACAAACACCGTGTTGCCATTGAAGAAGTAGTTGCCGATCAGGATCACCTTGCCCGCCGCCGGGGTCTTGATGGGTGTGCCGGCACCCACGGCGAAATCCAGGCCCGAATGCGGATTGCGCTCTTCACCATTAAAGAAGCGGCGCACACCGAACTTGCTCGACAGCGGGCCGTTGACCGGTTTGTCCAGCAGCAGGTTGCTCGGGGTGTTCGGACTGAACGTGCGGTAGGCGGCGATTTGCTCGGCCAGCTCGCGCTCGATGCGCTTAAGGTTCTCCGGGTTCGGATTGACCTGCTGCGTATTCTTCAAGGTGATGCGCTGTTCCGGGTATTTCTTGTTGCCGACGGTGAAACCTAGATTACGGCCGCCGCTGCTGATCGACTGCGCGCCCGGCTTGACGGTCAACGGCACGCCGACAATCGCCAGCCAGTTGTTCTGTTCCTTGACCACCAGCACCGGTTTGCCCTGATAACTGGCTTTCGGTGCCTGGGCAGAAGCGCCCAGATCCACCACGGCCACGCCACCCGGCACCGGTTTGTTCAACAGGCGGGTGATGTAACTGTCGGCGTGGGCATTGAAGGTCAGGCACAGCAACAACAGCGGAGCTAGAAAACGCGACATGGATCAATCCAGTAAAGAAAGGGTGACAGGCGTCAGGTGATTGTCTTCAACCCGGACTTGCAGCTCGCCGTCGCCGAGTTTGGCTTTCAGGCGCTGACCGGTGTGGGTTTGCTCGGCACTGCGGATCGCGTTGCCGCGTTCATCCAGCAGAATGCTGTAGCCACGAGCGAGGGTGGCCAGCGGGCTGACCACCTGCAACGTCTGCACCTGACTTTGCAATTGCAGGCGACGAGCCTTGAGCCCTTCGCGCATGGCGCGCGGCAGGCGTTCGGCGAAGCTGTCGAGGCGCTGACGAAGCATCGCCAGTTGCCGTCCCGGGTGTTGCCCGGCGAGGCGGGTTTCCAGGCGAATCAGCCGTTCGCGACGGGTATTCAAACTGCGTTCAAAGGCGCGGCGCATGCGCATGTCCAGGTCGTCCAGACGTTGCGCTTGTTGGCGCAGACGTTCGCCAGGATGACGCAGACGGCGGGACATGCCTTCCAGGCGCAGCCGATCGCGCATCAGGCGGTCGCGGATGCGCATCACCAGGCGCCGATGCAGGCTTTCGACCCGGCGCACCAGGTCGCTGGAATCCGGTGCAAGCAATTCGGCGGCGGCGGACGGCGTCGGGGCGCGAACGTCGGCCACGAAGTCACTGATCGAGACGTCGGTTTCATGGCCGACGGCGCTGACAATCGGTGTTACGCAGGCATCCACGGCGCGGGCGACGGCTTCTTCGTTGAAACACCAGAGGTCTTCCAGCGAGCCGCCGCCGCGGGCGAGGATCAGCGCATCGAACCCACGAGCGTCCGCCAGTTTCAGCGCGCGGACGATCTGTGCGGTCGCTTCGCGGCCCTGCACGGCGGTCGGGATCAGCGTCAGCTGAACCTGCGGCGCGCGGCGGCGAAAGACGCTGATGATGTCGCGAATCACTGCGCCAGTCGGCGAGCTGATAATACCGATGCGCTGCGGATGCGCCGGCAACGGCACTTTGCGCTCGGCGCTGAACAGGCCTTCGGCGCTGAGTTTTTCTTTCAATGCATCGAAAGCCAGACGCAGCGCGCCGTCACCGGCCGGCTCGACGGTGTCGAGGATCAGCTGATAGTCGCCACGCCCCTCGAACAGCGAAACCTTGCCGCGCACCTTGACCGCCAGGCCGTCCTTCAGCGCCTGACGGACCCGTGCCGCGTTCTGCCGAAACAGCGCGCAACGCACTTGGGCGCCGCTGTCTTTCAAGGTGAAATACACGTGCCCGGACGCCGGCCGAGCGAGGTTGGAGATTTCGCCTTCGACCCAGATGTTGCTGAACACGTCTTCAAGCAACACCCGCGCGCGGCCGTTGAGCTGGCTGACAGTCAGGACTTCACGGTCCAGGCCGAGTCTTGCAAAGGGATCTTTAATCATGGGGCGCAGTTTAAAGGCATTCGGCAAACAAACTCCACGATCCAACAAAAATCCCCTTGTGGGAGCGGGCTTGCTCGCGAATGCGGATTAACATTCAGCATGTATGTCGACTGACACGCCGTCTTCGCGAGCAAGCCCGCTCCCACAGGGATTTGTGCAGGTATTGATGAAGTGTTGAACCAGCGCGGTGGGATTTTGCTTGCAGGCGAGGGCGACGGTGCTGTGGCAATCCGGATCGGCCAGGGGTAGGAAGTGGATGTCGGGCGGTGCAATGTCCTGCATCGATTCCGGCAGCAGGGCGATGCCGAAACCGGCCTGAATCAATTGCAGTTGCGTGGTTTTGCGCGACACCACCCGCGCCGCTTTCGGGAAGAATCCCTGGCGCATGCACAACTCGGCGGACAGATAGCTCAATCCGCCACGTTGCGGATGAGGAATGGAGATAAAGGCCTCATCCTTCAATTGCGCCAAGTCGATGGCTTGCGCGGACTTATCCACAGCCAGTCTGTGATTGGGCGGCACGGCCAGCAGCAAGCGCTCGTTATATAGAGGAACAATCTGCACGCCTTCACGTTGGCGCAATACCGGCAGGCGCAGCAGTCCGACATCCAGCCGATTGTCGGCCAGCGCTTCGAGTTGCGCTTCGGAAGACAGTTTGACGATCTCCATGGACACGCCGACGTGCCGGTCCAGATAGTCGCTGATGCCTCGCAGTAAACGGCCACTCATGGGCACGGTGCTGGAATGGCTGAGGCGCAAGGTGCCGAGCTCTCCACTGCCGACCTGGGTGGCCATCTCACTGGCTTTAGTCAGTTCATTCAGCAGGTTTCTGGCTCGGGGCAAGAAGGCTTCACCGGCCGCCGTCAGTCGGGGCTGGCGTGCAGTACGTTGGAACAAAGGCGTTTGCAGTCGGGTTTCCATGTCCTTTATTTGCCGGCTCAGGGCCGACTGGGCAATGAACAGCCGTTCGGCTGCGGCACTGAAACTCCCGCAATCGGCGATTTCCACGAAGTAACGCAATTGGCGGGTTGAAAGCACAAGGCATGCCTTTTTGAGATGGGTGAGTGGCGTTGAAGATATTAGTCGCAAGCCTCGGCGCTGGCTAAAGTCATCACAGTTATTCAAGGAAGCCGTGCAAATGAATGTGCTTGAGTTGTTGCACCAATGGCCATTCGGCGCCACGGATTGGCTGGTGATCGGATTGGGCATCGCACTGGCTTACATCGTGTTTGGTATCGCCGGGTTTGGCACGGCGTTGGTGGCGGGGCCGATTCTGATTCTGTTCATGCCGCTATCGAAGATTGTGCCGTTGCTGGTGCTACTGGATTTCGTCGCGGCGTTCGGCAATCTGCTGCCTTCGCGGCGGGATGTGGCGAAACCCGAGTTGCTGCGGCTGCTGCCCTGCATGGCGGTGGGCTGCACGCTGGGGGTGATCTTTCTGCTGAACCTCAAATCCGATGTGTTGTTGCTGTTGATGGGGCTGTTTATCAGCGCCTACGCGATTTACAGCTTGTGGGTCAAAACCCGGCCGACGCAATTGTCCGCCGGTTGGGCTGTGCCGATGGGCACGGTGGGCGGGATGTTCGGAGCATTGTTTGGCAGTGGCGGCTTTTTATATGCGATCTATCTGAACAGCCGGTTGCCGAAAGAGGCGGCGCGGGCGACCCAGAGTGCGCTGATCAGTTGCAGCACCGTGGTGCGCTTGAGCCTGTTTGCCGTCGCCGGTGTCTATGCCGAGCTACCCTTATTGATGCTGGCCGTGTGTTTGTTGCCGGCCATGGCATTGGGGCTGTGGGTCGGGCGGCGATTGACCATGAGATTGTCCCGCGAGGCGTTCGTGCGGCTGGTGACCTGGCTGGTGCTGGCCAGCGGGATTGCCTTGATCGGGCGTTATTTGAGTACTTGACCGGATTTCCTCAGGGATTAAGCTGCCGACCGCAAAATCCTGTGGGAGCGAGCCTTTGTGGCGAGGGGATTTATCCCCGTTCGGCTGCGAAGCAGACGTCAGCTCATTAATGCGATTGGACTTTGAAGTGCTGGGGCCGCTTCGCGACCCAACGGGGATAAATCCCCTCGCCACAAAGGCTCGCTCCCACAAGGGTGGTCATTCAGTATTGGCAGGGCTGCATCCATGAATTCGCAAAGCATCATCGTCCCGAAAATCTCCACGCTGCCGGTGCATGAACCCCGGGCCCGGGCGGTCGTGCGCTGGCTGGTGCGCAAGAACATCGTCAAAGAAGAACTGACCACCTGTGGCCGCACGGGTAATCGCATGGCTCACGCCATCGGCGACGGTGCCCGCGCTGTGGTGCTTCACCCGGAAGCCCTGCCTTTCGGCGAGCCGATCAATGGCCTGGAAATCATCACCAAGCGTTGCATCTACACGCCGGCCAAGGGTTTCCTGGAGGAGGCGGGTTGCGCCGAGTGCCGCAAGGAAGTCGGCGAAGCGCTGTTCGAAAGCCTGGAAGACTGGATGCCGGGGCGCACCGATAACTTCACCTGCCCTGAATGCGGGCATGAAGACGACATCAACGGCTTTCTTTTTCTGCAGGAGTGCGGTTTTTCCAACCTGGGTTTCATCTTCAACAACTGGGCCGAGGCCGGGTTCAAGCAGAGCTTTATCGATGAATTTGCCGATTGGCTCGATCAGCCTGTCAGTTGGGTGAAAGTCGAGCTGTAGGAAGCGACAATCCCCGTATATCAGTAATGCTAATAATAGACAGAGTTTTACATTGAACCCGAGGGGGTGTCTGACTATAATGGCGCGCTTCCATTTTCCCGCTCGGGAGCCCCCGCGATGCTGCGTATCAGCCAAGAAGCTCTGACATTCGACGACATTCTCCTAGTGCCTGGTTATTCCGAGGTGCTTCCTAACGAAGTCAGTCTCAAGACCCGCCTAACCCGTGGCATCGAGCTGAATATTCCTCTGGTTTCTGCCGCCATGGACACCGTCACTGAAGCCCGTCTGGCAATTGCCATGGCTCAGGAAGGTGGCATCGGCATCATCCACAAGAACATGACCATCGAGCAGCAAGCTGCCGAAGTCCGCAAGGTCAAGCGTTACGAAGCCGGTGTGGTCAAGGACCCGATCACGATCGAGGCCGACGCCACGGTTCGTGAACTGTTCGAACTGACCCGCCAGCACAACATCTCCGGCGTTCCGGTTTTGCACAATGGCGACCTGGTCGGCATCGTCACTTCCCGTGACGTGCGTTTCGAAAATCGTCTGGAAGCCACTGTCCGCGAAGTGATGACGCCTAAAGAGCGTCTGGTCACGGTCAAGGAAGGCGCCGACAAGAACGACGTTCGCGAGCTGTTGCACAAACACCGCATCGAACGCGTCCTGATCGTCGACGACAAATTTGCCCTCAAAGGCATGATGACCGTCAACGACATCGAAAAAGCCAAGGCTTACCCGCTGGCCAGCAAGGACGATCAAGGTCGTCTGCGCGTTGGCGCTGCCGTCGGCACCGGTAAAGACACCGGTGACCGCGTCGCTGCCCTGGTCAATGCCGGCGTTGACGTGGTGGTGGTCGACACCGCACACGGTCACTCCAAAGGCGTGATCGACCGCGTTCGCTGGGTCAAACAGAATTTCCCTGAAGTGCAGGTCATCGGCGGCAACATCGCCACCGGCGCTGCCGCCAAGGCCCTGGCCGAAGCCGGCGCTGACGCAGTCAAGGTCGGTATCGGCCCAGGCTCGATCTGCACCACCCGTATCGTCGCCGGTGTCGGCGTCCCGCAAATCAGTGCCATCGCCAACGTCGCCGCTGCCCTTGAAGGCACCGGCGTTCCGTTGATCGCCGACGGCGGCATCCGGTTCTCCGGTGACCTGTCCAAGGCCATCGTAGCGGGTGCTTCCTGCGTGATGATGGGCTCGATGTTCGCCGGTACTGAAGAAGCGCCGGGCGAGATCGAACTGTTTCAGGGTCGTTCGTATAAGGCTTACCGCGGCATGGGTTCGCTGGGCGCCATGTCCCAGGCTCAAGGTTCTTCCGACCGTTACTTCCAGGACTCCTCCGCGGGCGCCGAGAAGCTGGTTCCGGAAGGCATCGAAGGGCGTGTTCCTTATAAGGGCAGCCTGAGCGCCATCATCCATCAACTGATGGGCGGCCTGCGTTCCTCGATGGGCTACACCGGCAGTGCCGACATCGAAGAAATGCGCACCAAGCCTGAGTTCGTGCGGATCACCGGCGCTGGCATGGCCGAGTCCCACGTCCACGACGTACAAATCACCAAAGAAGCGCCAAACTACCGCGTAGGTTGAGGCTTCCAGCAAAAAGTTAAGTAACCGGGGCTGTTTTATTCAGCCCCGAGTTGTTTCTGAATCACGACTGTTTCTGAATTACTTAGACGAGACTGAATCATGGCCCTCGACATTCACGCTCACCGCATCCTGATCCTCGATTTCGGTTCCCAGTACACCCAACTGATTGCCCGCCGCGTGCGTGAAATCGGCGTGTACTGCGAACTGCATCCGTTCGATATGGATGAAGAAGCGATTCGCGAATTCGCTCCAAAAGGCGTCATTCTCGCCGGCGGCCCCGAGTCCGTGCACGAAGCCAACAGCCCTCGCTGCCCGCAAGCGGTGTTCGACCTGGGCGTACCGGTCTTCGGTATCTGCTACGGCATGCAGACCATGGCTGAACAGCTGGGTGGCAAGGTCGAAGGTTCCGAGCTGCGTGAGTTCGGTTACGCCCGTGTCGACGTGGTCGGCAAGAGCCGCCTGCTCGACGGCATCGAAGACCACATCGACGCTGACGGCCTGTTCGGCCTCGACGTGTGGATGAGCCACGGTGACAAAGTTACCAAGATGCCTCAGGAATTCCACATCCTGGCCAGCACCCCGAGCTGCCCGATTGCCGGCATGTTCGACGACGCTCGCGGCTACTACGGCGTGCAGTTCCACCCGGAAGTGACCCACACCAAGCAGGGCGGTCGCATCCTGT
The DNA here is from genome assembly GCF_003151075.1 of Pseudomonas sp. 31-12. Taxonomy (NCBI): domain Bacteria; kingdom Pseudomonadati; phylum Pseudomonadota; class Gammaproteobacteria; order Pseudomonadales; family Pseudomonadaceae; genus Pseudomonas; species Pseudomonas sp. 31-12. Next base: position 5,661,226 of record NZ_CP029482.1, on the reverse strand, counting down.
CGCGCTTCATCCTCGACATCTGCGGCTGTGAAGCCCTGTGGACGCCGTCGAAGATCGCTGAAGACGCCATCGCTCAAGTGCGCGCTCAGGTCGGCACCGACAACGTCTTGCTCGGCCTGTCCGGCGGTGTTGATTCCTCGGTGGTTGCCGCGCTGTTGCACAAAGCCATCGGCGACCAGCTGACCTGCGTCTTCGTCGACAACGGCCTGCTGCGTCTGCACGAAGGCGAGCAAGTGATGGCCATGTTCGCCGAGAACATGGGCGTCAAGGTGATCCGCGCCAACGCTGAAGACCAGTTCCTCGACAACCTGGCTGGCGAAAGCGACCCAGAGAAGAAGCGCAAGATCATCGGCCGTACCTTCATCGACGTCTTCGATGCCCAGTCCAACAAACTGGACAACATCAAGTACCTCGCTCAGGGCACCATCTACCCGGACGTGATCGAGTCGGCTGGCGCCAAAAGCGGCAAGGCTCACGTGATCAAGTCGCACCACAACGTGGGTGGCTTGCCGGAAGAAATGAACCTCAAGCTGGTTGAACCCCTGCGCGAGCTGTTCAAGGACGAAGTCCGTCGTCTGGGCCTGGAACTCGGCCTGCCGTACGACATGGTCTACCGTCACCCGTTCCCGGGCCCGGGCCTGGGCGTGCGGATCCTCGGTGAAGTGAAGAAGGAATACGCCGACCTGCTGCGTCGCGCCGACCACATCTTCATCGAAGAACTGCGCAAGGCCGACTGGTACCACAAGGTCAGCCAGGCATTCGTGGTGTTCCAGCCGGTGAAATCGGTTGGCGTTGTAGGCGATGGCCGTCGTTACGCATGGGTCGTGGCCCTGCGTGCAGTGGAAACCATCGACTTCATGACCGCGCGTTGGGCGCACCTGCCTTACGAACTGCTGGAAACCGTCAGCGGCCGGATCATCAACGAAATCGAAGGCATCTCCCGCGTCACTTACGACGTGTCGAGCAAGCCGCCAGCGACGATCGAGTGGGAGTGATCCCGGTCTGACTGATCGTCCGTGACAACCGAAAGGCCCCGTGAATGTGAGTTCACGGGGCCTTTTGCGTATCGCGGTACGGTGTTTTCCTACACGGGCAAGCGTCCTTCGAGTTTCATGCCCATGCGGGTGAGGGCGTGCGAGAGATCGACCAGTCCAGGGTAAGGTTTTTGATGGATATCGGCCCAGGCGGGGCGATTGACCAGGTATTGCCCATCGGCTGTTCGTTCAACCAGCGTTTCGGTGATCAGACCGGTCCTGCTGCGATGGATCAGTGTCCAGGCTCCATTGGATTCCTTGAAGGAGAACATTCCCTGACGGAACAGGATGCGATCTATTTCAACCGGGGTTCGTTGCAGCATGGGCAAGGGGACCTGCAGGTTGATATCGGCATACAAGGTGTCGAAATCTCCATGAAAGTTGACGGGAAGCGGGCTGGCATTACGGCCCACCTCTACGCCGTGATCTATCTCTATTTGCAGGCTGTGTTCGGGAAGTACCTCCTCAATACGCAAACCGATACCGCCATTCATTTCACTGATGCCGGCCATCCCTCTAAAGGTATTGGTGTTTTCCTGGCCTGTCAGTACGACCCATTTACCTGATCTGCCAAGCGCTTCATCGGCACGCATGATCGCAGTGGTGAGGTAGTTTTTAATGGATTGTTCCTGAACGTCAATGAAGGACGATGCTGGATAGCGGTAACTTGCGAGACAGTCGATCGCCTGGATCCGGATACCGTTCTCGCGAGCCACCTTGACGACCTCAAGGGGGGTGAACTGTCCGGTCGGATCGCTTTGTAACTGCTTCAGATACTTTTCGAGCATGCCGTCCATCTTTTCGCTTCTGGCGAAAGTATTCAGGTCTAACTGATTGAAATCGTTGAGCAAGCGATGCATATAGATTGTCTTGACGCCTTGCCGGGCCAATGTCTGCATGTTCTCGATCAGGAACTGCATGCTGGCAATTCGATCCTGGCTTTCACCAATCACTAACCCGGGCGCGGCGTCGAATATCTTCTCGATGAGTTCCTGCACGGTCATGGATGGCGTAATGACGGGTTGTACCGGACGTGCTGGTAATGAGGAAAAAAAGTTCTTTTTCGAAAGCGCGGCGCGAGTATCGCTCAATAGGGTTGCGCGACGTCCAGCGACGAACTCTTCATACGGAGTCATCCCTTTTAGGCGCCCATCGGGAAGGTTGATGACTTTTATATGCGTTTCTTTTTTACCTAGCGCCAGGACGTTAAGTGACCGCCCATTGGGGGTATCGTATTTCGTCGAGGGTACGCGAAGTTCTTCCGGTGGTCGGACAGGGGCGGGCAACCGGGACGGTCCCGGAACAGCGGCGAGGTCGTCGTTGCCGCCAGCCTTTAAACCGGATTTCGGTATCAGCTCCCACTTGCCTTCGCCATTCAAACGGACGGGTATCGATCCTGAGGAGGCGTGAGGATTTGCCGGGTCGATGATGGCCCAGTTACCGCCGCCGTTGATGTCGGCTTCGTAGCGCACGTAGTAAGCCACGTCGTTCATCATGATGGCCGTCGAGGGGTTGGAGTTGAGTGTGTAGATGCCCTGGAACTTGCCACTGGTGGCGAGTGGCGCCTCACTTTCCAGAATCTCGTTGCTTTGCCAGTTCTCTGGTACTTCAAGGTGCTGTGCCGGTGCCGGTCTCAGGGGGATGAACTCTTGAAGTTGAGTGGTTGCGCGCTCTGAACCGTCAGATACCTCCGGGTCTTGTGCACCGATCGGCTCAGAAGGGTTGTTGGCCTCCTGCAGCCTGGCCATTTCGGCGGCTTCGGCGGCCTCGGCTGAAGCGCCGACTTCCTCCAGAACTTCGACCTCCTTGAGCAGCGGAAGGTTGAACAGGAGGTTGATGCCATCCAGCACGGCGCCTTTGACGCCGGCCTTGCGCTCCGCCACGGTTTTGCCGTTGACGGCCTTGTCGATGTTCAAGCCCATTGAAGCGATGCTGGCTCCAATCACCGGCAGCGCAATCGGCCAGCCGAGCAGTGCCAGCGGTCCGAAGACGTGCAGCCCGGCAGTCAGGTAGCCGAGCCACATGCCTTTGCGCAGTTGTCCATTGGTGACCAGGGACAGATCCGCTTCTTCCGACATCGCGCTCCGGACATTGCCGCTCAGCCATGTAAACGCGTCGCCGCCGATGGTGATGTTCTTCTGATTGATCAAATGGTGGTCGTATTTGCCCCACGTGCCCACCAACTGATTCATCAGGGGCGTGATGTTGTCGTGGATTTCCTGACGCACCGACAGCGGGAAATGGGTCATGAATTCGGCATAGCGCGCGTCATCGTTCATTTGCAGCAAGATCCACCAATGCATGTCCGTCAGCGTCGGATGCACATGGAAGGCTTCTGCGGCGCCGGGAACGTAGGTGATTTGCCGGCCACTGCTGTCGACAATGCGCAGAATATCCGTGGCGACATGCCCGGCGACGTCAAGGGCGCACACCCGCAGGTCGGGGGGAACAGAGGTTTGCGCACGCAAGGTCTCCAGGGTGATCGGCCAGCTTTTGTCAGCGGCGACGGCCCGGATGAGGGTTTGAAACTCTTCCTCCTGGAGCGTACCGTTTTCCCGTGCCTCGACGGCTTTACTCAGGAAATTGCATTTCGCCAAGGCCCGGTAGTCATCGAAATGTGCGCTCCAGTAGGCGTTCAGTTTGTTCAGATAACGGTCGCTGAAGGTCTCGTGCCAGAAGTCCTTGAGCACTTCGCTGGGGTACATCCGCACTTCATTGGTTTCGTTGAAAATGCTCGCGGTAGCGTCAGCGGTGTAAAACCCGCCGTAAGCGTCCAGTTGGTCGGCGTAGTCCTGATCGGTGACGTAATACCGATGAATGACCAGTTGAGTCAGGGTCATTGATTCACTGGGTTTAGGACCGTGTTCCCAGCCGAGGAAGGCCTTGGTGCTGCTGGCTGACACATTGTTGAACCGATGCCACCAGACCCGATCCGGGTCCAGGCCGGTAATGCCATGCTTTGCGAGGATTTCGGTGGCCATCGCATGGGCTTCTTCCTGCAAGTCGGGACAGGCCGTGACGATGACGGGCGCGATGACTTTCAGCTGATCCTTATCGGCGGCAGTGGTGGGCACTTCAATTTGTTGATCAACAGGCATGCTCTCGCTCCTTGAGAAAATGGGCGGTGAGAATGGCCCATTTGCTCAAGGCAAGTGCACTACATAGTTATGCCCAAACGCGATTCTGAAGCGTGTAGGGTCAGCGCCGTGCCACATCCGAAAAGTAGAATTTGTCGAGGGTATGCCGAGATTCGGTGTACTCGAACTGGCGACCGTCCTGCAGGAAGGTCTGGTTGCTGACCACGATCACATGGCTTTGGCCGTCGAGGTCCAGATGGTGCTGGTCGTCCTTGCTCCGCGGCACTGCTTCGATAGTGCGCTGGGCGTAGGCGATTTGCAGTTGCAGGGTCTGCTCGATAAAGGCGTAGATCGACTGCTCGGCGATGTCGCGGGACAGGTCGGGAATCACGTCGCTGACAAAATGGTTGATATCGAGGATCACGCGTTTGCCGTCGATGCGCCGCACGCGTTTGATCCGCGTGATCAGGCTGCCTTCTTCAGCCTTGATGTGTTCGAGCAGCGGGCCTTCGAGGGGTATTTGGGTGAATTCCACCACCTCGGTGCTGACGTCGTTGCCCAGTCGCGGATAGGTCTCCTGGAAGCTGACGATGCCGCCTAACTGGAACTCGATCGGGTTGGTCGACAGCACGAAGGTGCCTTTGCCGTGGACTTTCTGGGCGAAACCACGCTCCTGCAATTGCTCGATGGCCTTGCGCACGGTGCCGCGGCTGGCATGGTAGCTGTCCATCAATTCGGTTTCAGAAGGCAACCGTGCGCCGCGTTCCAGACGTTCGGTCGTGATACTGGCAAGCAGATCGCTGTAGATCTGGTTGTATTTACTCATGGGGATGGCTCTGTGCCGCGATGTACTCAAGGTTTCGAACCTTAAGGGCAGGGTAGGGGTTTGTCCATGCAGCTTTAGGTTTCATCCCTTCTAGGAGTAGGAAACTTCGCCGCCGGTCGGGTTCAGAATAAACAAAATCAAACTCGTCTGTACGAGTTGTTGCTTTAACTCGTACAGACGAGTACTTTTCGCTTCGGCGTGCTGCCAAAAACAAAAAACTACAGCGGAAGAAAAGCATGAGCCACGACTATCCGAATATCGCCAGCGAGCTGCTGCAAAGCCTCGGCGGCAGCGACAACCTCGAGCAGGCCGCGCACTGCGTCACACGCCTGCGCCTGGCCCTCAAGGACCCGAGCCTGGTCAACAGCGCCACACTGAACCAGATCGACCTAGTCAAAGGCTCGTTCTTCACTGGCGGCTTGTTCCAGGTGGTCATCGGCCCCGGCGAAGTTGAAAAGGTCTACGCCGAACTGCGCCGTCAAACCGGTCTCGCCGCTTCAACCATCGCCGACGTTAAACAAAAAAGCGCCGACAAGATAAACGCCATGCAGCGTCTGGTGCGGGTGTTTTCCGACGTGTTCATGCCGATCCTGCCGGCGCTGATCATTGCGGGGCTGTTGATGGGCATCAACAACCTGATCGGCGCCAAGGGCATGTTCATCGAGGGCCAGACCCTGCTGGACGCCTACCCGAAACTCGACGGGCTCTGGAGCCTGATCAACCTGATGGCCAACACTTCGTTTGTGTTCCTGCCTGCCTTGGTCGGCTGGTCGGCGGCCAAGCGATTTGGTGGCAGTGAAATCCTCGGTATCGTGCTCGGTCTGATGCTCGTTCACCCCGATCTGCTCAATGCCTGGAACTACGGAAAGGCTGTTGCGGGTCTCGACGGCCAGAGCCTTCCGTACTTCGACATCCTCGGGCTGTTCCAGATCGAAAAGGTCGGTTACCAGGGGCAGATCCTGCCGATCTTGCTGGCGGCCTATGTGATGAGCGTCATCGAAAAATGGCTGCGGGCGCGGGTGCCGAACGCGGTGCAATTGTTGGTGGTGCCGATTACCACCATCGTCGTCACCGGTGTGCTGGCACTGGCCGTCATCGGCCCGGTGACCCGTCATCTGGGGATTCTCATCACCGAAGGCGTGGTCATGCTGTTCGACCTCGCACCCATGGTCGGCGGGGCGATTTTCGGGCTGCTCTACGCGCCGCTGGTGATCACCGGCATGCACCACATGTTCCTCGCAGTCGACTTGCAACTGATCTCCACCCAGGGCGGCACGTTCATCTGGCCGATGATCGTCATGTCCAACCTCGCCCAGGGCAGCGCGGCACTGGCGGTGTTCTACATGACCCGCAATGTGCGCGATAAAAGCATGGCCTCGACCTCGGCGATTTCCGCCTATTTCGGCATCACCGAACCGGCCATGTTCGGGGTCAACCTGCGCTACAAATTTCCGTTCTATGCGGCCCTGTGCGGTTCGGCCCTGGGCTGCATCTTCCTGTCGATGAACAAGGTCCAGGCCTCGGCCATCGGGGTCGGCGGCTTGCCTGGTTTCATCTCGATCATTCCGCAGTTCATTCCGATGTTCGTGATCGGGATGGTCATCGCGATGGTGGTGCCGTTTGTTCTGACCTGTGGGTTGAGCATGAAGATTGTCCGGCCAGGGTTTCGGGTCGCCTGAAAGATCGCATTCGCGAGCAAGCTCGCTCCCACAGGTTGACCGCATTCCAATGTGGGAGCGGGCTTGCTCGCGAAGGGGCCCTCAAGGCCCTTACAAAACTTATTGAAGGAATAGCGCCATGCAAGACTGGCAACGTTCGGTGATCTACCAGATCTACCCGAAGAGTTTTCACAGCCACGCCGGCAACCCCACGGGTGATTTGCTCGGCGTCGTGGCCAAGCTCGATTACCTGCACTGGCTGGGTGTCGGTTGCCTGTGGATCACGCCGTTCCTGCGTTCGCCCCAGCGCGACAATGGTTACGACATCAGCGATTACTACGCCATCGACCCAAGCTACGGGACCATGGCCGATTGCGAGTTATTGATCGCCGAGGCCGGCAAGCGCGGGATCAAGTTGATGCTCGATATCGTGGTCAACCACACCTCGATCGAGCACACCTGGTTCCAGCAGGCCCGCAGCAGCCTCGACAACCCGTACCGCGACTTCTACATCTGGCGCGATCAGCCGAACAACTGGGAATCCAAGTTCGGCGGTTCGGCCTGGGAATACGAGGCGCAAACCGGCCAATACTTCCTGCATCTGTTCGATCACACCCAGGCCGACCTGAATTGGGACAACCCGAAGGTGCGCGCCGAAGTCTTCAAGATGATGCGTTTCTGGCGCGATAAAGGCGTGGGCGGTTTCCGTCTCGATGTGATCAATCTGATCTCCAAACCGGCGGATTTCCCCGAGGACAACACCGACGGGCGACGCTTCTACACCGACGGCCCGAACGTGCACGAGTACTTGCAGCAAATGCACCGCGAAGTCTTCGAAGGTCACGACCTGATCAACGTTGGCGAGATGTCCTCCACCAGCCTTGAGCACTGCATTCGCTACTCGAAGCCGGATTCAAAAGAACTGTCGATGACGTTCAACTTCCACCATCTGAAGGTCGATTACCCGAACCTGCAGAAGTGGATCCGCGCCGACTTCGACTTCCTCCAACTCAAGCGCATCCTCTCGGACTGGCAGACCGGTATGCAGGCCGGCGGTGGCTGGAATGCGCTGTTCTGGTGTAACCACGACCAGCCGCGCGTGGTCTCGCGTTTTGGCCATGACGGCGAGCATCGCGTGGTGTCGGCGAAGATGCTCGGCACCGCGCTGCACTTCCTTCAGGGCACGCCGTTTGTGTATCAGGGCGAAGAGTTGGGCATGACCAATCCGGGGTTTGATCACATCGATCAGTATCGCGATGTCGAGACACTGAACATCTTCCGGCTCAAGCGCGAAGCCGGTGCGAGCGATGCCGACAACATGGCGGCAATCATGCAGAAGTCCCGGGACAACGGCCGTACGCCGATGCACTGGAACGCCGAGCCGAACGCCGGATTCAGCGCCGCAGAACCCTGGATCGGCGTACCGGCCAACGCGACGCAGATCAACGTCGCCTCCCAGCTCGACGACCCGGATTCCGTGTTGCATCACTATCGTCAGTTGATTGCCCTGCGCCGCAGTGAAGCGCTGATCTGCGATGGCGTCTATCGGCAGTTGTTGCCGGAGCACACGCAGATCTGGGCGTATGTCCGCGAAGGGAATGGCGAACGTTTGCTGGTACTGAACAACTTCTATGGCACGCCGTGCGAAGTCGAACTGACGGATGATGTGATCAGCGAAGCGATGGCTCAGCGTCTGGTCATCAGCAACTACCCGGACTGCCCGCAGCGAAATCGGCAGATTCTTCTCAGGCCCTATGAGTCATTCGTTTTGCACCTGACCGACTGACCGACCACTAAAAAACACCGACTTTAAAAACACGCAGAACGCTGCGCGGGGGAGTTTTGCGCGCCGAATTTGCAGAACAACACAATAAAAATAATGGGGTGGTTCTTGAAAACAACACTAAATCGCAGCCTTGCTGTCGCGAGCGTATGCCTGGCGTTGCCATTGTCGGCGCAGGCCCTGGAGTTCGGCGGTTACTTGCGCAGCGGCGTCGGAACGTCGGTCAACAGTGGTAAACAGCAGTGTTTCCAGCTGCCCGGCGCGCAGACCAAATACCGCTTGGGCAACGAGTGTGAGCAGTATGGTGAACTCGAACTACGCCAGGACCTGTACACCCTGGACGACGGTTCGGTGCTGAGTGTCGACGGCATGGCTTCGCTGTATAACCAGTACGACAAGGACCTGACGTTCAACGAGGATAACGGCTCGATCCGCTTGCCACAGCTTTACGCGCAATGGTCGAACATGCCGAGCCTCAACGGCGGCTCGTTGTGGGCCGGTCGACGTTACTACAAGCGGAACGACATCCATATTTCCGACTTCTACTACTGGAACCAGAGCGCCACCGGCGGCGGTATCGAGGATGTGCTGATCGGCGATCTGAAATACAGCTATGCCTTTTCACGCAAGGACAACCTGTACCAGAAGGACTACATCAATCGTCACGATTTCAACGTTGCCGGTTTTAACACCAACCCCGGTGGTGAACTGGAATTCGGCCTGAGCTACATCGACAAACCCGACAGCAGCGATGCACATCGCGGCTGGGCAATCACCACGCAGCATGTGCAGAAAGGTTTCCTGGGCGGCAAGAACAAACTGGCCTTCCAGTATGGCGAAGGCCCCGGCACCGGGTTGGGCTATACCGGTAACGTGAAACTGGATGACAGCAACAAAAGCTATCGGGTGGTGGAGTTCTTCGACTGGCAAGTGACACCGCGGTTCGGTGGGCAAGTCGAGGCGGTTTACCAGAAAGACATTCGCCCGGACGGTGCCGACCAGAACTGGATTTCCCTGGGGATTCGCCCGGCCTACGCGATCACCGAGCAGTTTAAGCTGGTGACCGAACTGGGTCACGATCAGGTCGAAGCCGAGGGCGGCACACGCAAGCTGAGCAAGTTCACCTTCGCTCCGACGTGGTCGCCCAAAGGCCCGGAATTCTGGGCTCGCCCCGAGGTGCGTCTGTATTACACCTATGCCAGCTGGAACGAGGCGGCCAAACGGGCGGCCAATGAACTGGCGGCGGGTTCGGCGTTGTCCGATACCGGCGCCTTCGGCACGGCGCGGCACGGCTCGAATGTCGGATTGCAGGTCGAGTACTGGTGGAAATAAGCGATGCTGTCGGAGCATCGCGCTCCATCGGCACTTCAAAGAACAAAACAGCAGGTGACGTCATGGCCACACCCCAACAATTGCAACTGCACGCCCCGTTGTCCGGCGTATTGATGCCACTGGACCTCGTGCCCGATCCAGTGTTTTCCAGCCGCGTGATCGGCGATGGCCTGTGCATCGATCCGACTTCATCGACCTTGTGTGCGCCGCTGGCCGGGGTTGTCAGCAATGTGCAGGCCAGTGGGCATGCGGTCAGCATCACCGACGAAAACGGCGTGCAGGTGTTGATGCACATCGGCCTCGACACGGTGAACCTGGCAGGCAATGGGTTCACCCGGCTGGTCGAGGAGGGACAGCAGGTTGACGTCGGGCAGGCGCTGATCGAATTCGATGCCGATTTTGTTGCGACGAATGCCCGCAGCCTGCTGACGTTGATGCTGGTGGTCAGCGGTGAGCCGTTCGCCTGGGTGACGCCGGAAACGGGCCTGGTGGAAAGTGGTCAGCCGCTCCTGAGTTTGAATCCGATTGAGCAGGGGACGGATGCACCGGTAGTGGAAGAAGACGAAGCAGTGTTCTCCAAACCGGTGACACTGGCCAATCCGAATGGCTTGCACGCCCGTCCGGCCGCGGTGTTCGCCCAGGCGGCGAAAGGTTTTTCGGCGAGCATTTGCCTGCATAAGAAGCAGGAGAGTGCGAACGGGAAATCCCTGGTGGCGATCATGGCGTTGCAGACGGCTCACGGTGACGTTTTGCAAGTCAGCGCGGCCGGTCCGGACGCTGAAGCGGCGATCAAGACATTGACTGACCTGCTGAGGACGGGATGCGGTGAAGCGGTGGAAGCTTCGGCGCAGGTTGAGACGAATGCGATCGAGGCTTCATCGTCGACGGTGCTGCGTGGGGTTTGCGCATCACCCGGATCGGCGTTTGGCCAGGTGGTGCAGATAGCCGAACAAAACCTGGAAGTGAATGAACTCGGCACTACACCGCAGGCTGAACGCGATCATCTGTCTCGCGCCTTGGCCGAGGCGCTGGTGGATCTGCAACAGTTGCGTGACAGCGCCATTGGCGACGCGCAGGCAGACATCTTCAAGGCGCATCAGGAACTGCTCGAAGACCCGGGTTTGCTGGAAGTGGCTCACGTGCAGATCAACGAAGGCAAAAGCGCCGGTTTCGCTTGGCGTACGGCCACCGAGTCGGCCGCCACCTTGTTCAAAAACCTGGGCAATGCGTTGCTCGCAGAGCGGGCTGCGGATCTGGCCGATGTGAGTCAGCGGGTGCTCAAGTTGATCCTTGGCCTACAGGATCAGGCAATGGAGCTGCCGGAAGGGGCGATCCTGATCGCCGAACAACTGACACCGTCGCAGACCGCGGGGCTCGATACTCGCAAGGTACTGGGTTTCGCCACGGTCGGCGGTGGCGCCACGAGCCACGTCGCGATCCTCGCCCGGGCGTTCGGGTTGCCGGCGATCTGCGGGCTGCCGGTGCAAGTGCTGGCGCTGGTCAACGGCACCCAGGTGCTGCTCGATGCTGACAAGGGCGAGCTGCAGCTGGATCCGGATCTACAGGCCATCGAACAGCTGCAAGCCAAACGGCAGCTGCAACAGCAACGCCAGCAACATGAGTTGGCGAACGCAACGCAGGCCGCCTGTACCCGCGACGGTCATCACTTTGAAGTCACGGCCAACATCGCTTCGCTGGCTGAAGCCGAACAGGCTATGGCACTGGGAGGCGAGGGCGTCGGTTTGCTGCGTTCGGAGTTTCTTTATCTGGATCGCAACCATGCACCGAGCCATGACGAGCAGGCGTCTATCTACAGCGCCATCGCCAAGACACTTGGGCCGACGCGCAATCTGGTGGTGCGCACCCTGGACGTTGGCGGTGACAAGCCTCTGGCCTACGTGCCGATGGACAGCGAAACCAACCCGTTCCTGGGCATGCGCGGGATTCGTTTATGCCTGGAGCGCCCGCAGCTTTTGCGCGATCAGTTCAAGGCCATTCTGAACAGCGCCGGGCTGGCCCGGCTGCACATCATGCTGCCGATGGTGACGCAGCTTTCGGAGTTGCGTCTGGCTCGGCAACTGCTTGAAGAGGAGGTGCTGGCGTTGGGCCTCACGGAACTTCCCAAGCTGGGCATCATGATCGAAGTGCCGGCGGCGGCACTGATGGCTGATCTGTTTGCGCCCGAAGTGGATTTCTTCTCCATCGGCACCAACGACCTCACGCAATACACCCTGGCCATGGATCGCGATCACCCTCGTCTGGCCAGTCAGGCCGACAGCTTTCATCCGGCGGTGCTGCGCTTGATTGCCAGCACCGTGAAGGCCGCGCACGCCCACGGCAAGTGGGTCGGTGTGTGTGGCGCCATGGCCTCCGAGACGCTGGCCGTGCCGCTGTTGCTGGGGCTGGGGGTGGATGAGCTGTCAGTGAGTGTGCCGTTGATTCCGGCCATCAAGGCGGCCGTTCGCGAAGTGGATCTGGTGGACTGCCAGGCCATTGCCCAACAGGTCCTGGGTCTGGAAAGTGCCGGGCAGGTGCGCGAGGCGTTGCGCCTGTATCACGAGGCGACGGTCGATACTTCACTGGTTCTGGAGAACTGAACATGTTCGAGAAAATGCAGCGAGCGTTCTGGAAAGCGTTGACGCCGGATCTGGTGGTTGATGAGCCGAAGGTAATTGCTCAGCCTGTTTCCGGGCTGGCGCCAGAAGTCGTAGCCGCGCTGGGCGGTGTGGATAACCTCAAGTCGCAGCAGCCTGTGGCGCTGACCCGGGTGCGGGTGGAGTTGCGGGATGTGTCGCGGATGGATCGGCAGGCATTGAATGTGGCTGGGGTGCCAGGAGTCATGATGCTGGGCGAAGGCGTTGTGCATTTGTTGATGGGATTGGTAGCTGCCGGACGTTAGTTGATCAGATTCAAGAGCCACCCCTCACCCCAGCCCTCTCCCCACGGGGGAGAGGGGGAAAGGGAGCAGATCTTCAAGCTTTTCAAACCTGAGTTCGGCTCGATTTTTCAGGTCGATGTAGCTCCAGGAACAACTCGGTCAGTCCCCTCTACCCCCTGGGGAGAGGGTTAGGGTGAGGGGTGGCTCTCTGCGGCCATCCGCCGCCCCACCCTTACCGTTTCTCATCCGCAGGTGTATCGTATTCGCCTTTTACAGGCCCTCGGGCCTGTCGCTGATACGTGAGGTAGTTGAGTTCATGTCCTTTACCCGTCGCCAAATCCTCGGTGGCCTGGCCGGTCTTGTTGTCGTTGGTGTCGGAGCGGGGGGCGCGTCGCGGTACTGGCTGGGCAAGATGGCTGACGCTGACGCCGGCCACGACTATGAACTGATCGCAGCACCGCTGGATGTCGAACTGGTCGCTGGGCACAAGACCCCAGCCTGGGCGTTCGGCCCGTCGGCGCCAGGCACCGAGTTGCGGGTGCGTCAGGGCGAATGGCTGCGGGTGCGCTTCATCAACCATCTGCCGGTGGCGACCACCATTCACTGGCACGGCATTCGCCTGCCACTGGAGATGGACGGTGTTCCGTACGTTTCGCAATTGCCGGTGTTGCCGGGCGAATACTTCGACTACAAATTCCGCGTGCCGGACGCCGGCAGTTACTGGTATCACCCGCACGTGAACAGCAGCGAAGAACTCGGCCGTGGCCTTGTCGGCCCGCTGATCGTCGAAGAGCGCGAGCCTACCGGTTTCAAGTACGAGAAAACCCTGAGCCTCAAGAGCTGGCACGTTGATGAAGAGGGCGCTTTCGTAGCGTTCAGCATTCCTCGCGAGGCCGCCCGTGGTGGCACGGCGGGGCGCCTCTCGACCATCAACGGTGTCTCGCAAGCGGTGATTGACTTGCCCGCCGGGCAAATCACCCGTGTGCGCCTGCTCAACCTCGATAACACGCTGACCTATCGCCTCAACATTCCCGGCGTCGAAGCGCAGATCTATGCGTTGGACGGCAATCCCGTAGAACCGCGGCCCATGGGCAAGGAATACTGGCTCGGCCCGGGCATGCGCATCTGCCTGGCGATCAAGGCGCCGCCCGTCGGTGTGGAATTGTCCCTGCGCAACGGCCCGGTTCGCCTGGGCACATTGCGCTCGGTAGCGAATACCGATGCACCCACCGAATGGCCGCCCGCGCTGCCCGCCAACCCGGTGGCAGAACCGGACCTGGCCAATGCCGAGAAACTCAACTTCAATTTCGAATGGGTAGGCTCGGTGTCGGTCAACGTCGACAACGGCAAGCCGCCGAGCTTGTGGCAGATCAACGGCAAGGCCTGGGACATCACCGACAAGACCTGTGCTGACCGGCCGATTGCCAAGCTCGAGAAGGGCAAGAGCTACATTTTCGAATTGAAGAACATGACTCAGTATCAGCACCCGATTCACCTGCACGGCATGAGTTTCAAGGTCATCGCCTCGAACCGGCACAAGGTCATTCCGTACTTCACCGACACCTACCTGCTGGGCAAGAACGAGCGCGCGCGAGTTGCGTTGGTGGCGGATAACCCCGGCGTGTGGATGTTCCATTGCCACGTGATCGATCACATGGAAACCGGCCTGATGGCCGCCATCGAGGTGGCCTGATGCGTCAGATTCGTCCCGCCGCGATCATCGACCGTAGCCGCGACCGCGACTTCATGCGCGAAGCCCTGGCCCTGGCCGCACAAGGCGCGGCGCTGGGTGAAGTGCCCGTGGGCGCAGTGCTGGTGCAAGACGGCGAAATTATTGGTCGCGGCTTCAACTGCCCGATCAGCGGCAACGACCCGAGTGCCCATGCCGAGATGGTCGCGATCCGCGCCGCAGCGTTGGCCGCCAGCAACTATCGGCTGCCGGGCAGCACGCTGTACGTGACCCTTGAGCCGTGCAGCATGTGCGCCGGGCTGATCGTGCATTCACGGATTGCGCGGGTGGTGTATGGCGCTCTGGAGCCGAAAGCGGGGATTGTGCAGAGTCAGGGGCAGTTTTTTACCCAGGGCTTCCTGAATCACCGGGTGCTCTATGAAGGAGGGGTGTTAGCCGAGGAGTGTGGCGCCGTATTGAGCGAATTCTTCAAGGCCCGCAGAGCCAAACCTTCAGAATAAACACCGGCCCCTGTGGGAGCGGGCTTGCCCGCGATGGCGTCGGCACATCAAACATTGATTTTGACTGAACCAACGCTATCGCGGGCAAGCCCGCTCCCACAGGTTTATCTGGTGTCTGGGAAATTGGAGTTCTACTTACGAGCAACAATGACGGCCCGCATCGGCGCCGGCAGCCCTTCCACCGTCTTGCTGTGATCCTGCGGATCCAGAAAATCACTCAACGACTGATACTTCATCCACTCCGTCCCGCGCTGTTCCTCGACCGTGGTCACGCTCACGTCAACACAGCGAACATCCGTGAACCCGGCACGCCGCAGCCACAATTCCAGCGCCGGCACCGACGGCAGGAACCACACGTTACGCATCTGCGCATAACGGTCTTCCGGCACCAGCACCTGCTGCTGATCGCCTTCGATCACCAGCGTCTCCAGCACCAGTTCACCACCCTTGACCAGGCAATCCTTCAGCGCCAGCAAATGCTCGATCGGCGAACGACGGTGATAGAAC
The DNA here is from genome assembly GCF_003151075.1 of Pseudomonas sp. 31-12. Taxonomy (NCBI): domain Bacteria; kingdom Pseudomonadati; phylum Pseudomonadota; class Gammaproteobacteria; order Pseudomonadales; family Pseudomonadaceae; genus Pseudomonas; species Pseudomonas sp. 31-12. The sequence continues at coordinate 5,645,941 of NZ_CP029482.1, read as the reverse complement.
ACGCCCATGGAAAACACCGTGTCGAAGCCTTCCATGTTTGGCGGCAGGTCTTCGAAAGGGAACGGCAGGTGCCAGGCATTGGGTTCTGACAAGTAACGCTGCACCGCCTGGAACTGGCAGAAGAACAGCCAGTTCGGGTCGACACCGATCACGCTGTCGGCCCCGGCACCGAGCATGCGCCACATGTAGTAGCCATTGCCGCACCCGACATCGAGGATGCGTTTGCCCTTCAAATCCAGGTGCGGAGCGACCCGCGACCACTTCCAGTCCGAGCGCCATTCGGTGTCGACGTGCACGCCGAACAGGTCGAACGGGCCTTTGCGCCATGGCGACAAACCCATCAACGCCGTGCGCATTTGTGCACGGGTCTCGTCATCGCAATCAGTGTCCAGCGTCAGACCGTTGAGCAGGTCGACTTCAGTCGGCTGAATCTTCGGTAATGCATCCAGCGCACTTTGCCAGCGCTCCAGGTCGCCGTGACCCTTTTCCATTTTCTTGTCGAGTTGCGCTTGCAGGGTGTTGGCCCAGTCGGCCAGCGGTGTGCCGGCCAATCGGCGGGCGAGGGGGGATAGATCAATCATGGCAAGGCAATCAACGAGGCAAAGTTAAGACACTGGAACCACGGCACGACTTTCGAGAACCCGGCGGCCAACAGGCGCTCACGGTGTTCTTCGAGGCTGTCGGGCTTCATGACGTTTTCGATGGCGCTGCGCTTCTGGGCGATTTCCAGCTCGCTGTAGCCGTTGGCGCGTTTGAACGCGACATGCAAATCAGTGAGCAGCGCGTGTTCTTCAAGGTCGTTGAAGCGCAGCTTCTCCGACAGAATCAGCGCGCCGCCGGGCAGTAGCGATTGGCGGATACGCGAGAGCAACGCGGTGCGCTGGTCCGGGGCGATGAATTGCAGGGTGAAGTTCAGCGCCACCACCGAGGCGGGCTGAAAGTCGAGGGCGAGGATGTCGCCCTCGATCACTTCCACGGGCAGCAATTCCTGGAACATCGAGTCCTGACCGTTGAGGTATTCGCGGCAGCGCTCGACCATCGCCGCCGAGTTATCCACAGCGATCACTCGGCAACCATCGGTGCGCACGTGACGACGCAATGCTTGAGTCACGGCGCCCAAGGACGAGCCCAAGTCGTAGAGCACGCTGTTGGGCTGGGCGAATTGCGCGGCGAGCACGCCGAGGTTCTCAACGATGGTCGGATAACCCGGCACCGAGCGCTTGATCATGTCCGGGAACACCCGCACCACGTCCTCGTTGAAGGCGAAGTCAGGCACCTGGGCCAAAGGCTGGGCGAAAAGGCGATCGGGGTCTTTGCTCACGGCGGTTCCAGCGGCATAGGTGGAAAAGGCCGGCATTTTAGCCAAATTGACGGGGGGATGCGCGGGTTGTCTGATAAACCGCTGGGCTCATGCAATTTGAATGGTGAAAGGGCTGTTGTGGCGAGGGGGCTTGCCCCCGTTGGACGGCGAAGCCGTCCCATTGCGGTGTATCAGTAAGATCGTAATTGCCGGTTTTGCGACGGCTGCGCCGCCGAACGGGGGCAAGCCCCCTCGCCACAGGGGCAGCGTTATTTTTGGGAGAACGCCGACGCTGTAATTCCCCATTGCCCCAGCCAGTAACTGAGGATGATCACGTAAGGCGCGGCGTTAAACGGCAAGACAAACCGGTTGATGCCAATCACGCTGTCCGAAAACACAAACGCCACGGCGCCAGCCGCTGCCAACAGCGCCGAGCGTTTGGGCACGTCAGTGCCGAGTCGAGCCAGCGCCCGCCAGAGCATCGCGCTGATGGCCAGACCGTAGACGATCACCGGGATGAGCAGCGGACCCAGCCCATTGGAAATCAAGATCCCCAGCAATATCGCGCCGACGCCCAAAGCGATGATCAGCGGCAACAACGCCAACCGTCGGCAATCACTCAAGTAGGCCTTCAGATACGCCAGGTGGGCGACCAAAAAAGCCCCGAGACCAAACACAAACAAATCCCCCGGCCACGCCAGCAACACATCGCCGAGCAGGGAGAAAATCAATCCAAGGCTGATCCAGCGCCGGTATTCGCTGGGTGGTGCGTCATGCAACCAACCGAGCAAGGCCAACACCGGCAACGGCTTGACCAGCAGGCACAGCAGCGCGGCGTGCACGCTCAGGCCGTACAGAAAAGTCACCGCGCCCATCAGCGCCAGAATCAGCCAGCCCACGATCAGTTAACCGCGATCGGGCAGTCGAAGGTTTTCACGGCCGGCACTTCCGGTGCCCAAGGCTGTGAATAGGTCAGACGCAAACGGCCCGTACCGGCAGTGAACGCCTGAAAGCGCCAAGTCGAAATCCCGGCGCTGCCGACGATCCCGGCATCTTCCGGGTTGCTGTACACCTCAGGACTGAGCGCATGCAGCACACCGCCGGCCGAATCCTGGATCGCCCAGCGATAACCCGTGGTCGGGTTGCTCGGCAGAGTCAGGATCAGGATCTGTCCGTTGCGCATTTGCAGCGGGCATTCGCCTTGTTTTTCCACGGTCACGTTCTGTTTCGGTTGCGTGGCGCAGGCGGCCAGCAAGGAGAGGGCGAGGGGGACAAACAGGCGGGTGGGGGACATAAGGTCAGTGGCTCCGGCGTTCACGACGAACGGCGAGCATAACTGAAGATGAGACAAAGTGTGACGGGTTCAGAAATGGGGGTGTCAGTAATGACGCCATCGCTAGCAGGCTAGCTCCCACAGTGGTTGCAGTGAACACAAAATTTGTGAACACCACCCATCCTTGTGGGAGCTAGCCTGCTAGCGATAGCGGTAGAAGGGCGCTAGGTGACCGTCAGAACAGAATCTTCGCCACATCCGCAAACCGCTTGGCAAAGTGCACGGTAATCCCTTCCTTCAGATAGTCCGGCAGTTCATCAAAGCTCCCTCGGTTCGGCTCCGGCAGGATCAACTCAAAGATCTTCTGCCGCCGCGCCGCGATCACTTTTTCACGCACCCCGCCAATCGGCAGGACATGTCCGGTCAGGGTCAGTTCGCCGGTCATGGCGATGCCTCTTTTCGGCGCCTGGTTGCGGGCGAGCGAGAGCAGGGCGCTGGCCATGGTCACGCCGGCGCTCGGGCCGTCTTTCGGAGTGGCGCCTTCCGGGACGTGCAGGTGGACGAAGGCTTCGTCGAAGAACTTCGGATCGCCGCCAAACGATTTCAGGTTTGAACTGACGTAGCTGTAGGCGATTTCCGCCGACTCTTTCATCACATCGCCCAATTGCCCTGTGAGTTTGAAGCCTCGGTTCAAGGTGTGGATGCGCGTGGCTTCGATCGGCAAAGTGGCGCCGCCCATGCTGGTCCAGGCCAGGCCGGTGATGACGCCGGTGCCGGACAGCACTTGCTCGTTGCGGAACACTGGATGGCCGAGCGAGGCTTCGAGGTCTTTCGGACCGATTTTGATCACCGCTTTCGGCTCGTCGATCAACTTCACCACGGCTTTGCGCACCAGTTTTCCCAGTTCTTTTTCCAAGTGGCGCACCCCGGCTTCGCGGGCGTAACCATCGATCAAGGCTTTCAAGGCGCTGTCGCTGATGCTCAGGCTGCCTTTGGACACGCCTGCCTTCTCAAGTTGCTTGGGCCACAGGTGACGCTTGGCGATGGCGATTTTTTCTTCGGTGATGTAACCCGACAGGCGAATCACTTCCATCCGGTCCAGCAAGGGGCCGGGAATCGAATCCAGGGTGTTGGCGGTGCAGACGAACAGCACTTTCGACAGGTCCAGACGCAGGTCCAGGTAGTGGTCGAGGAATTCGACGTTCTGTTCCGGGTCGAGGGTTTCCAGCAGCGCCGAGGCCGGGTCGCCCTGGTAGCTTTGGCCCATCTTGTCGATCTCGTCGAGCATGATCACCGGGTTCATCACTTCGACGTCTTTCAACGCTTGGACGAGTTTGCCCGGCTGTGCGCCAATGTAGGTGCGGCGGTGGCCCTTGATCTCGGCTTCGTCGCGCATGCCGCCGAGGCTGAAGCGGTAAAACGGCCGACCGAGGGATTCGGCAATGGATTTGCCGACGCTGGTTTTACCCACGCCCGGCGGGCCGACCAGCAGCACGATGGAGCCGCTGATCTCACCTTTGTAGGCACCGACCGCGAGGAATTCGAGGATGCGGTCCTTGATGTCGTCGAGGCCGGCGTGGTGTTTGTCGAGCACCTTGCGCGCGTGCTTGAGGTCGAGTTTGTCCTCGCCGTACACGCCCCACGGCACCGAGGTCGCCCAGTCGAGGTAGTTGCGGGTGACCGCGTACTCCGGCGAACCGGTCTCGAGGATCGACAGCTTGTTCATTTCCTCTTCGACGCGTTTTTGCGCTTGGGCCGGCAGGACTTTGCCTTCCAGGCGCTGCTCGAACTGCTCGATGTCGGCGCTGCGGTCGTCTTTGGTCAGCCCCAGCTCTTGCTGGATGACCTTGAGTTGTTCCTTGAGGAAGAACTCGCGCTGATGCTCGCCGATCTTGCGGTTAACTTCGGCGGAAATCTCTTTCTGCAACCGCGCGACTTCGACTTCCTTGCGCAGCATCGGCAGGACTTTTTCCATGCGCTTGAGCATGGGCACGCAGTCGAGCACTTCTTGCAGCTCGTTGCCGGTGGCCGAGGTCAGGGCAGCGGCGAAGTCGGTCAGCGGCGACGGATCGTTGGGGCTGAAGCGGTTGAGATAGTTTTTCAGCTCTTCGCTGTACAGCGGGTTGAGCGGCAGCAGTTCCTTGATCGCGTTGATCAGCGCCATGCCGTAGGCCTTGACCTCGTCGGTCGGCTCGGTGGGCTGGTGCGGGTATTCGACTTCCACCAGGTATGGCGGGCGATGGTGTTTGAGCCAGGTGCGAATGCGCACGCGGGTCAGCCCTTGGGCGACGAATTGTAGTTTGCCGTTTTCGCGACTGGCGTGGTGCACCTTGACCAGCGTGCCGTACAGTGGCAGGGCCGAGGTGTCAAAATGGCGCGGATCTTCCTGGGGCGTGTCCATGTAGAACAGGGCCAGGGAGTGGTGATCGGATTTGCTGACCAGGTCGAGGGTTTCGGCCCACGGTTCTTCATTGACGATGACCGGCAGCACTTGGGCCGGGAAGAACGGGCGGTTGTGGATCGGGATGATGTAGACCTTGTCCGGCAGGTTCTGGCCGGGCAGGGCGAGGCCTTTGCCGGTGGAATGGTGTTCGGCGTTCTCTGGGTCGGCGTATTCGCTCGGGTCTTCGGGGAATTCTTGCTGGTCGCTCATGGGGCACCTGCGCAATGGGGTATGGGTCTTAGATGGGGCAGGTGGGGGGTGGTTTCAATGGGGCGGGATATTTCTGGGTGTGTGTTCAGGGTTTGGACAGGTGCTTTTGACTTGGCGGCCTTTGGGCCGACCATGTTCTTGGTGGTTGTGTACATATCCGTTTCTGCGGTAATGGCGGCTGGCGGTTTCGCCCTTACGGCGACTCACTTTTTTTACAAGCGCCTAAAAAAAGTAAGCAAAAAAACGCTCGCCCCAAGCGTCCGGCCCCTCGCTAAGGCTCGGCGTACCTTCGCTCCGGTATCCATCCGGGGACACTGCCCTCCGGTCTGCTTCGCGACGACCTACATGCAGCGTGTTCGACTGCGTCGAACGGCGCTGCGCGCCACTCCCCGGATGAACACCTCCACTCAGCCTCCCGAAAGGGGCGGGTGGATCAAGATCAAGAGCTGCAGGCGAGCTAACGCTCGGCCTGTTGAGTGGTTAGAAGCGGATGTACGCCGGGCCCTTGTAGGAGTGAGCCTGCTCGCGATGGCGGCCTGACAGCCGACCAATCTCTTACTGATGTACAAAATTTAATTGTGGGAGCTGGCCTGCCAGCGATGGCGACCTGACAGCCGACCAACATCTTGCTGATGTACCCAATTCAATTGTGGGAGCTGGCTTGCCCGCGAAGGCGGCCTGACAGCCGACCAATCTCTTGCTGAAGTACCCAATCCAATTGTGGGAGCTGGCCTGCCAGCGATGGCGGAGTGTCAGCCAACATCAATGCCGGATGTCGGACAGCAATCGTCGGAGCGCCGCCCGGAGCAGGTTCACTCCCACAGGGGATTTGCTTCCACTGGGGATCAGCTGTGCGGCGCAGGTTTTGGTATAGCGACGTTATCGAGCATCCGGTTTGCTGCCAGCTCGGCCAGCATGACGATCTGTTGAATGGCCATCGCCTTGTGCCGGTGCGGTCCTTCCAGATAGGCCGCGAAATCACTCGCCATCACACTGGCCTGGGCCAACGATTCGCAGGTATGGGCCAGCAGGTCTTCGTCTTTGATATCCGGCGCAATCAAAAACATCGTGCTGGGTTTGCGGGTAGCGGGGGATTTGAGGGCGGCGGGATTGAGGTAGTGATCCAGCGCGCGTTCGGCGGCGTCGTTGAGTTTTTTGGAATCGAGGGATTCGTAGGGGGAAACGTCGTCGGTTTGTGGCGGATTCGGGGTTTCTTTGAACATGGTGAAGCTCCATTCGGGGACAGGGAGTTCGCCACGACTGCGACCAAGCAGTTGGGTGGCGAACCGTACGCAGGTTGGTCGACCAGGGAATGGAACCCGGCAGGGCCGAAGCCCTCCCACGCACAGCTCGCCATGAAGCAATCACGAAAAGTGCGTCATTCTAAACCTGGGCGACCAAACCCGGCCGCTGAATTTGCAGCGACCACAAAAGCCTATCCCTCCGGCTTCTGACACGACAACCGATAGAACTTGTCGGAATCCTCCGCCAAAACAGCAACGGCTGTAGGACGTTGGCAAATAAATTCAGGCCTGACGCGACCCAATGTGGGAGCGGGCTTGCCCGCGATGGCTGTTTAACATTCAACGCATGTGCTGACTGATACACCGCCATCGCGGGCAAGCCCGCTCCCACAAGTGATAGGCGGTGTGGCGGAAAATTCCGACAAAAAAGGCGACCCCCTCGCAGGAGTCGCCTTCTTCAACCGCCGCTAAACCTTACTCGGACAGTTTGTACGCAATCACATAGTCACCCTGCTTGGTGCCCAGCGACCCATGACCGCCAGCCACGACGAGCACGTATTGCTTGCCGTCCTTGCCGGTGTAAGTCATCGGTGTGGTTTGTGCACCTGCTGGCAGGCGACCTTCCCACAACTGCTTGCCGTTTTTCACGTCGTAGGCGCGCAGGTACTGGTCGAGGGTGCCGCTCAGGAAGCCAACGCCGCCAGCTGTGACGAAGGTACCGCCCAGGCTAGGCACGCCCATGCTCAGCGGGATCGGCACTGGTGAGCTGTCGCGCACGGTGCCGTTTTTGTGTTTCCAGATGATTTTGCTGGTGGTCAGGTCGACCGCTGTCACGTAACCCCAGGCAGGTGCCTGGCATGGCAGGCCCACAGGCGAGAGCAAGGGTTCGAGGACGACGCCGTATGGCGCGCCTTTGTTCGGCTGCACGCCTTCGGTTTCGCTTTTGCGCGGGCCTTGGGCGGCGATTTCGGCGGCCGGGATCATTTTCGATTTGAACGCCATGTAGTCCGGGTTCATGAAAGCGATCTGACGCACCGGGTCAACCGAGATGCCGCCCCAGTCGAACACACCGAAGTTGCCGGGGTAAACGATCGAACCCTGCAGCGATGGCGGCGTGAACGGGCCGTCGTAGCGCATGGATTTGAAGTCGATCCGGCAGATCAGTTGGTCGAACGGGGTCACGCCCCACATGTCGCGCTCTTGCAGCGGCGGCGGCATCAGGTTGAGGTCGGACTTTGGTTGGGTCGGCGAGGTGTGATCACCTTCGACAGCGCCTTGTGGCACCGGCACTTCGTTGATCGGCACGATCGGCTTGCCGGTGCTGCGGTCCAGCACGTAGATGCTGCCTTGCTTGGTGGACGCGAGCACCGCTGGCTTCACGCCGTCAGCGGTTTTCAGGTCCATCAGGGTTGGCTGGCCACCGACGTCCATGTCCCACAGGTCATGGTGGGTGAACTGCATGTGCCAGCGGACCTGGCCGGTTGCGATGTCGAGGGCGGTCAGGCCGGCGGCGTGCAGCTCCGATTCAGGTGTGCGATCGCCACCGAACTGGTCCGGGGTCTGGTTGCCCATCGGCAGGTAGAGCATGCCGAGTTTTTCGTCGACGGCGAACATGGACCACATGTTCGGCGAGTTGCGGGTGTAGACCTGGCCTTCGGCAATCGGCGTGGTGTCGTCCGGGTTGCCGCTGTCCCAGTTCCACACCAGTTTGCCGGTGTGCACGTCGAACGCGCGGATCACGCCGCTGGGTTCGTCGGTGGAAACGTTGTCGGTGACGTGGCCGCCAATCACCACCAGGTCTTTAGTGACCGCTGGAGGCGAGGTGGAGTAGTAACCGCCGGCGTTGAAGCCGCCGATGTTGGCGGTCAAGTCGACCTGGCCTTTGTTGCCGAAGTCTTCGCACATCTTGCCGGTGTCGGCGTCGAGGGCGATCAGACGGGTGTCGGCGGTCGGCAGGAAGATCCGGCGCGGGCAGACCGTGCTGACCGGCGCAGGACTGGCGGTGCCGGTCGGGCTTTGCTCGGACGCGTAAGCGGCGTCATCGTGATAGGTCACGCCACGGCAGGTCATGTGCGCCCAACCCTTGAAGTTCGCCGCGTTTTGCGTCGAGAGCTTCGGATCGAACCGCCAGATTTCCTTGCCGGTGTCCGGGTCAAGGGCGATCACCTGGCTGTGCGGCGTGCAGACGTAGAGCATGCCGTTGACTTTCAGCGGGGTGTTTTCGGCCGTGGTTTCGCCCGGGTCGTTCGGCCCAGGCAGGTCGCCTGTGCGGTAGGTCCAGGCGGGAACCAGTTTGTTCGCGTTCTGCGGGGTGATCTGCGCCAGTGGCGAGTAACGATCACCGTGGGCGCTACGGCCGTAGGAATTCCAGTCACCGTCGGGCATGGCCGGGGCGGTGTTGGTCATGCCCGGCACGCTGTCGCGGTCCAGTTCGCCTTTGATTTCACCCGGGTTGGTGAACTGGCTGGCCAGCGCGGTAACGCCAGCGAGCACCACGGCCACGCTCAACGCGCCAGTGCCCATCGGCGCAGGGCCGGTGATCAGCAGCGGACGGCGGAACCACGGCAGCAACATGACGAGGCCCAGCGCAAACAGCATCGCCAGACGCGGCACCAGTTGCCACCAATCGAGGCCGACTTCCCACAAGGCCCACACGGTACTGGCAAACAGCACCAATGCATAAAGGCCCAGCGCAGCGCAGCGGGCCAGGATCAGCAGCACGCCGGTCAGCGTCAGGCCGATACCGGCCAGCAGGTAATACAGCGAGCCGCCGAGCATGCTCAGCTTGATCCCGCCGGCCAGCATGGCCAGGCCCATTAGCAGAAGCAGAATGCCGAGCAGGGTCGGCAACAGACGGCTTCGACTCAAAGCACCATCAGTGCTCATAGTGTGGTTCTCCGTGACGTTTTAAGTAGTCCCGCGCAAGTTCACTGTAGATGACGATCCTGTGCGGGCATGGTTCATATAAAAATGGTTCGGTTGACGCGATACCTGTGGGAGCTGGCTTGCCAGCGATAGCGGTGTGTCAGCCGGCGCAGATGTTGACTGACATACCGCCATCGCTGGCAAGCCAGCTCCCACAGGGTTTTGTGGTGTGGGTTAGAAGGATGACTGGATTTTTATTCCGCCAATCAACGCGTCATCGACCTTGTCCACGCCACCGGGGTGGCGGATGTATTGCAGGTTCGGGCGCACGGTCAGCCAGTTCGTGACGTGCACGCCGTAATAGAGTTCAGCGCTGTATTCGGTGTCCTGGGGTGGCAGGAACGAGGGATCGTCGTAATCGAAGACGGCGCGAGCCTGGTTGGTCGCCTCGGCGTTCTTGCGATAGGCCGGGTTGACGTGGACCCGGGCGAGGGCAAAGCCGATGTCGTCCTTGGCGCGTGCATCGAACAGGCCTTTGTAGACGACGCCGGCCTGGACATAGTTGTCGATGGCGTTGGTCTTCTTGTCGTGCATCGTGCCGTTGGCGAACACGCTCAAACCGCGAGAATTGTCGCTGGCACGGCTGGTGATTTGCTGCTGCACGCCCAGCCACACGCCGTGCTTGCTCGACGCGCTGCGGTAAGCCTCACCGCTCAGGGCGGCGGGCTGACCATTGCTGTCCTTGTAGGCATCGGTGGCCTTGGCGTTGCTGTAGTAGTAACCGGCGCGGTATTCACCCGGCAGGCCGTTGAGCTTCGGTGACCACACCAGCTCCACCGGTAAAATCGCGCCCTGAGTGCCGCTGCCGCTGAGCTTGAAGCCGTTGCCGCGATCGAGGTTCGACGGGTTCTGCTCATACGCGCCGATTTGCGCATACAGCTCTGGCGTCAGGTGATATTTCACGCGCATCGCCCACTGGCTGACCGGCCAGTTGTACCAGATGCCGCCGACCCAGTTGCCGACCTGGGAACCGCAGAACGCCAGGTTCTGGAAGTCGCACGGGAAGCTGTTGAAGTCCTCGCCTTCGCCAAAGCGGCCGACCTTGATGTCGAGCTTCTGGTCGAAGAATTTCTGCTGATACCACATCTGCGTCAGGCGCCAGGTTTGCCCACGGCCCCAGACTTCCTGGGCGGAAGTGAAACCGCCCACACGCGGGTCGTTGATCCGGTCGTTGCTGATGTTGTTGCCGCTGCGCTCGGTGATCGTCAACTGAAATTCGGCGTCGTCCCAGCCGAGGATTTTCTGCAAATCCAGATGTGTGCCGAACCCAAACTGGTCGCTGTAGCGCGCGGTGCGATCGTGGTCGTAGCCGCCGTGCAGATTGCTGCCCATTTCGCCGGTGTAATCGACTTTGAAGTCGTAGCCTTTTTCCGAAAGTTCGGTGCGCGTGCCGTTCCAGTCGCCGAGCATCCAGGGCGATTCGCTATCGAAGGCGGGAGCGGCCTGGGTGCAGGTTGCAAGGCCCAGGGCGGTGAACCCACCGATCAGGTTCAGGGCTTTTCGGCTGGCAATAGCGGTGCAGACAGCGCTGTCTCGCGGAGTTGGGAAATCAGGCATAGAGAAGGAATTCTTGATCTTTTTCTGGGGGGTGAACGGAAAGCGGCACTATGTCGCGGGCAGATGAAGCGTTTCAGCTTGACGGGCGCAAGGATAATGTCCTGTTACAAATAGAGAAAGCGCTTTTCGTGACATGAATTATTTCCTGTTTGGTAACAGTGCCAGGCAGCGATCTGTTCAAGGTCACCTACATTTACCAGAGAGCGCACAGAGCGCTTCCACCCGGCCATCCCCTCGGCTAAGGTGCGCGGCTTCCCCTCCTGACATCGCTCGAAGGCCCGGCATGACCGAACAGAACAACAACCCGCTGCACGGCGTGACGCTGGAGCAAATCCTCAACGCCCTGGTTGAACATTACGAATGGTCGGGGCTGGCCGAGCGTATTGATATCCGCTGCTTTAAAAGTGACCCGAGCATCAAGTCGAGCCTGACCTTCCTGCGTAAAACCCCATGGGCGCGGGAGAAGGTCGAACGCTTGTACGTGAAGCTGATGCGCACCAAGCGCCCGCTCTGAACATGGTCAACCTGTCGACACCAGGTTCTGCCGCGAGGCGTCGTTTTGTGGCGGTGGCGGCGGTGCTGGGTTGGGCGGGGCTGGCCATTCAGCTGTACCTGATTCTGTACTCACGCTGGGCACTGGAAGCGAGCTTGATCGGTGGGCTGCTGAGCTTTTTCAGCTACTTCACCGTGCTGACCAATACGCTGGTGGCGACCGTGTTGACCTGTGAATGGACGTCCCGTGAGTCGGCGGCGCGACGCTGGTTCTTGCAGCCGTGGGTCAGCAGCGCGATTGCCGTGAGCATCGTGGTCGTCGGCCTGGCGTACAGCCTGTTGTTGCGCCACTTGTGGCATCCCGAAGGCTGGCAGTTGCTGGCCGATGAGTTGATGCACGACGTCATGCCGCTGCTGTTTCTGGCGTACTGGTGGTGGTGCGTGCCCAAAGGCACCTTGCGCCTGCGGCATATCGGGTTGTGGGTGATCTATCCGCTGGTGTATTTCGCCTATTCATTGCTGCGTGGGCATGAATTGGCGGTTTATCCCTATCCGTTCATTGACGTCGGCACGCTGGGTTATCCACAGGTGTTTTTGAATGCGGGGGGATTGTTGGTTGGGTTTATCCTCATTTCACTCGTATTAATCGGGCTGGATCGGTGGCGCCCGGGCCAAAAGTGAACACCCATTGTGGCGAGGGGACTTCTGTGGCGAGGGGACTTGTCCCCGTTGGGTTGCGCAGCAGCCCCAAAATCTCGGCAGTTGTCGAAGATTTTGGGGAGCGCTTCGCACTCCAACGGGGACAAGTCCCCTCGCCACAAAAGCCCTCACCACAGGAGCCTCTTAACCACAGGAAAACTGGCAGGCATAAAAGCCGCAGTCACTCTTCGTCGCTGCCATCCGCCCGCCAGTAACCCACGGCTTTGACGAATTGCTCATTCAGACCATGCTCATCAAGCAGCACCCGACGAATCTGCCGTGACACCTTGGTCTCGGTCGCCACCCACGCATACAGATTGCCGCCGGGCACTTGCAGCTGCTTCACGGTGGTCAGCAAATTGTCTTTGCCACCGTCACGCAACACCCAGATCACATTGACCTGCGCGGCGCTTTCCAGGCGTTGCTGCTCTGCGCCGTTTTCCACTTCCACAATCACCAGCGCACGCCGATTGGCCGGCAAACCTTCGAGGCGGCGGGCGATGGCGGGCAGGGCGGTTTCGTCTCCGATCAGCAGGTAGCTGTCGAACATGTCCGGCACGATCATCGAGCCGCGTGGCCCGCCGATGTGCAGGAACTGGCCGGGTTGGGCCTGCTCGGCCCATGTCGCGGCAGGGCCGTCACCGTGCAACACAAAGTCGATGTCCAGTTCCAGCGTGTCGAGGTCATAACGACGGGGCGTGTAATCGCGCATCGCCGGCATGGGGCCGTTGTCTTTGCCTGCGCCGAGCACCAGAGTTTCCAGCGCCGCGTGTTCCGCCGCGTTCTGTGGGAACAGCAGTTTGACGTGGTCGTCCGTGCCCAGGCTGACGAAACCGGCCAGCTCCGGGCCGCCCAGGGTGATCCGGCGCATCCGCGGCGTCAGGTCGACCACGCGCAGCACTTGCAGGCGACGGCGTTTGATTTCATGCATGACGCGGTGAATGGTGTGCACAACTTCAGTCATTCGGCTTGCTCCTGAACGGGTGGAATGGCGGGGCCGTCGACGATGGCTTTGGCGGTGTTGTTGAGCAGGTCGCGCACCCGCAGGATTTCTTCCGGGCTCCAGCGGCCGTGGTGCATCTGCAAGGCGTGACGCAAGTTATGCACCGCCTCGTGGATCTCGGCGGGACGATCATGGCCGCGCAATGAGCGCTTGCTGACCTCGATGCGCATCCGCACGCCGTCCAGCGCAATGGCCTGGTCCGTCAACGACAGACGTCCGGCGTCGGTGATGCTGTAGCGCTTTTTGCCGCCCTCGGCATCGCCCAGGATCATTTCGCTTTCTTCGAGAAAGGTCAGGGTCGGGTAGATCACGCCGGGGCTGGGGCTGTAGGCGCCGTCGAACATGCTTTCGATCTGGCGGATCAGGTCATAACCGTGGCAAGGCTGTTCGGCGATCAACGCCAGTAGCAGCAGTTTCAGGTCGCCAGGGGCAAATACGCGCGGGCCACGACCGCCGCGTTCGCGACCGGGGCCAGGACGTTTTTCGAAACCGTCGCGGCTGTCGCCGTGGTCTCGATGGGAATGATGGTCTCTCATTTTTGCGTCTTCTCTCGTCGTGTTTAGATACAACTTAAGATATATCTTTAGCCTTGTGCAAGCTTTCTTGACCAGCGGTCGGCTTCGATCGCCGCTGGGAGAACAGACGCACTCAGCGATCGGGAATGAGGCATTGGTTGCTCTTTTAGAGTAATTAAACTAATCATGGAAGTTCGCCAGTTGATAATTACTTCGTTATCGTGATAAGTAGTACCGGTCTTACGGAAGTTTAATTAGTTATTGTCTGTGTGCTTTTTCAGTTAAATCTGTGTGTAGTATTTCTCTGAGGGTAAAACAATTCAATTGGTGTTTTTTTAACTATTTTCCTGCTGTTCGGAGGCCGTTGTTACTACATGTTCTTCGGAAGTTACGTACTTACTTTCTCAAGGGATTGGTCGATCATTCTCCGGCGTCGAAAGTTAAGCGAAATCGCCATCTTCGTATTGAGTGGTATTCGCGTTACAAGACTTTCCTCGGCCCAATCCCTTGAAATTGACAGGTACTTAATAATGTTCAAGAAGCTTGCAATCGCCGTTCCGATGACCCTCCTGGCCCTCAGCGCTTCGATGGCGTTCGCTGCGGAACAAACGCGTTCGTCCATCAACATCAGCGCTAATATCCCCACCTATGATTTTCACGCCCAACCGGTGGATCCCAACTTCGGTAAAGATGAAAAAATGGCCTGGAACGTGGTATCTGAGACCTTGAGCCCGCTGCGTGCGACTTACGATATCCGCCACACTCTCGGTTCGGTCCATGCGTATATGGAAGGTGGTCCGCAACCGCTGTTCAACGGCATCAACAACATTCCGCTGTACTACACCTTCAACGGCGTAACCTTGACCGCTTCTTCCAAAGAAGTGGTCAGCGATGCTGCATCCAACGGGGGTATGCGGGCTGATCTGGTGATTACTGCCGGCCCGCCTGCTAACGGTCAGACAGGTCTTTACACGGCCAATCCAGTCGTGATCTTCGATGCCGTTCCGCGCATCTAAGTCAGCCATGACTTAAGGCTCGGCCTTATTCGTTAGCACTTACCGGTCGATGGGTAATCACTGCCTGTCGATCGGGTTTCAACGCACTTACTTTCAGAGTATCCCGTTCATGTTCCCGATGACGCCCATCGCGACGGCGCTTGCCCTATGTTTTTGTGCAACCGCCCTGGCCGCGCCCACGGAAAACGGCCACACACCTCGAAGTTTGCTTGCGCAAGCCAAGGGTTTGCCGACCGACTTCGAAGAGCATTTCTTTGATGTGCCATTGGCGGTGCGGGTGGAACTTGATCAACAGTTTCTCGGCGAGGCGATGGTCGTATTAACCCGCGACGATCTAATCACCTTAGTTGACTTCAATGATGTCAGCGACAGCACCATCAAGCCCAGCGAGCGTGACATCTGGGCCAACCATCTGAAACAAGGCGTGGCGCTGGGCGGCTGCCAGGCCAACTGCCCCGAACAACTGTTGGCTGTGCACTACAGCCTCGAAAACTCGCTGGTGTCGATCCTCACGGAGAACGCCGAGCGGGACGATCAGGCGCAGCAGTATTACAGCCTGCCCGAAGGTGGCAGCACGGGCTTGATCGTGCGCAACCAGTTGAACCTCAATGGTGGCCAGAACCAGGACCTCGGTGGCCGTTACGGTCTGGAAGCCAGTAGCAGCCTGGGCAACTGGACCCAGGCGGTCAATTTGCAACTGTCGCGCCTCGGCGGTATGGACAATCAGACCTATCACGCCGTGCATGAGCTTTTTACCCAGCGTGAATTGCAAGGCAACTTTGTGCGCCTGGGCTATTTCACGCCCAACTCCGAAGGCCTGACCCGTCAGCCGCGTGCGTTTGGCGCCAGCCCTGATAACGCGCTGGGCGTCATGTATGGCAGCTCCGACAGCCTGGCCATCAACAATCCGAAACCGGCGGTTTATCCGATCTACGTCACGGCCAATCGCCAGGGTTCCGTGGAGATTTACCGCGACGGTTTGCTGATCAACACTCAGGCCGTTCCAGCCGGTTTGCAGAACCTCGATACGCGTCCGCTGCCCGGCGGCATTTATGAAGTGGAAGTGCGCCTGATCGAAGACGGCCAAATCACTTCCAGCACGCTGGAGCTGGTCTACAAACCGAACAATTGGCGCAATCATGACGAGCGCTGGCGCTACAACCTGTTCGCCGGCCGCGAGTCCAAATTGCTCAGCAACTGGGAAGAGCAGGCTGACGGCGACATGACCGCCGGCGCGGCGTTCAACTTCCTGTTGCATCCACGAGTGATTCTCGGCCTGACGGGGCGGCAGGTGCGCGACTCTCTGCAATACGGCACGTCGGTTGACTGGGCGATTGTCAACAACGCCAGCCTCTTCGCCAACGTCTACAAAACCGAAGACTACGGCACCGGCCTCGATGTGCAGGGCCTTTATTCCTACGGCAGCGGCAGCCTCGTCGCCAGCCATAACCGCAGCTGGCTCGACACCACCCGGCTCTACGACACCCTGCCCGATGGCACGCGCGTGCGGCAGCGCAACGTATTTATCGGCCAGACCAGCAACTCGTCCTTATCGTTGAATCATCGACTCACCAGTAAGAGTTCGGTCAATGCCCGGGTGTCTCACAGTGAGGGCAATACCGAAGGCGTCGGCCTGGATCTGGGATGGACCCAACGCACTCGACTGTTCGGCAGCGACGCCAACTGGCGCCTGTCGCTGTTCGACCGTCCGGGCAGTTTCAGCTCGGGCAATGATCGCAATCGCGGCCTCGACCTGAGCGTGAACATCGCGCTGGGCGGCCCCGGTGAGCAGATCTCCGGCAGCATCGGCACGCGCACCGCCCGTGACGGTGGGCGCGATAACAATGCCTCGCTCACCTACCGCAAAACCTTGCAGGATCACCTGCTGCAAAGCGTCTCGGCCACGGCCATCACCGACACCTACGGCATCGGTCTGAACGCGATGGCGACGATGCAATCGGATCGGGTCAACGGTGACGGGTTTATCCAGCGTTCGTCGTTCAACAACGATCTCACTGGCGGTTTGAACCTGGACAGCACGGTGGCCGTCGGCGGGCAAAAAATGGTCATGACCAGTCAATTCCACCGCAACGGCGCGGGCATGATCATCGATGTCGAATCGGACATCGACGGTATCGCCTTGCGTGCCGACGACTTGAGCGGCGGCAGCGCGGTGCTCAAACCCGGGCGCAATTTTGTGCCGATCACGGCGTACAAAAGCAGCTCGGTGAGTTTCGATTTCGAGGGCACCGACGTCCCCGCCGCAACCATTCAACCTGCCCGTTCCAGCTACCACCTGAACAAGGGCGGCGTGGGTTATCGGCAGATTCGCGTGATGCAAACCCTCACCGTACTCGGTCGCCTGATCGACCCCCAGGGCAATCCGCTCAAGGGCCATCACATCATCAACCACGCCAGTCGCGGGGTGAGCGAGGTGGACGGGTTCTTCTCCATGGAAATGAACGCCGGCGCACCGACCCTGGAAGTGCGCTACGGCAACCAGTTGCTGTGCCAGTTCCGGCTGGACCCGAGCCAGGGGCGTACTGAAAACAATGTGTTGATGATCGGGGATTTGCGTTGCACTCCAGACACGTTGGCGGACGTTGGT
The DNA here is from genome assembly GCF_003151075.1 of Pseudomonas sp. 31-12. Lineage (NCBI taxonomy): Bacteria > Pseudomonadati > Pseudomonadota > Gammaproteobacteria > Pseudomonadales > Pseudomonadaceae > Pseudomonas > Pseudomonas sp. 31-12. The sequence continues at coordinate 5,628,656 of NZ_CP029482.1, read as the reverse complement.
GATGCCGCGCAGAGCGCCGGTTGATGTGGGTTACTCAATCTCTGGAGTCCGCAAAATGACGCGTTTATTGACTGCGCCATGGCGCTCGGCAAGCACGTTTTTCATCGCGGCCTGCCTGGTTGTCACGCCGTTGCAGGCGGGAGCGGTGGTTAAGCAGATCACCGCCACTTTCACCCTGACCCGAGCGGCTTTTTATGTAGAGCGAAGACCGGGAACGCTGCACTTCGAGATTCCTCCCGACGAAGTCGCGGAAATGATACGGCCCGAGCGACTACGGCAGTACTCCGGGAATGTGACGGTGATCTGGGATTCAGACATCTAGCAGGCCGCCCTTTGCAGCATTCAATTCAACGAGGTTCAGTACGATGAAACACCTGTTGGCACTGTTTGGTTTTTATCTTTTCGCGCAACTGGCTCACGCCGCACCGAGCATCAATATCGGGACCGTTTACGACTATCTGGACGGTGACAAAAGTACGTATTTGAAACGCGTGTTCAATGGCGGCGACAGCACGGCCTTCGTCAAGGTCAACATCCTTGAAATCCTGTATGACGCCGATGGCACCTCACGCGAAGTTCCGCTCAAGACCCAGGCCGACGGCAATGCCCGGGATGGCTTGATGGCCAGTCCGGCGCGGCTGATTGTGCCGGCCAATGGCATGCAGGGCACACGGTTGCTGTACATGGGCAAACGCGACAGAGAGCGGTATTTCAGGGTGCGTTTCGTGCCGGTCGTACCGGAGAAGGAAGATGAATTCGCCGTCTCCAGCGAAGAGCGCGAAGACTACAAAAAGTCCTTGTCCGCCGGGGTCACCGTGCTGGCAGGTTACGGCGCGGTGTTTTTCGTGCGGCCCAAAGAAACGCGTTTCGACAGCGCAATCGAGAACGAGGCCGGCAACTACCGGATCCGCAACAACGGCAACACCGTGGTGGTGATCGACGAGTTCAAGGATTGCTCGGCCAAGAACGAGCAGGACTGCCAGCCGACGACCAAGCATCACATTCTGGCCGGCCGCACGTTTCAGTTCGACAAGCAGGCCGGTCGCGAATATCGCTTTACCCTGATTGAAGGTGAAAGCAGCAAAAAACTGGACGTGAAGGGATAACCCATGAGCAAGAAGCTGATCCAGGTTTTTTTGTCGGCCGTGGTGATGGGGTCGAGCGCTGGTGCCTTCGCCGCCAGGGAAGTGCACACCTTCGAAGTGTTCGTGACGATTCCGACCCAGGCGTTTTATGTCATTCCATCAGACGCGGGCTGGATCCACCGTGAGCAGCAACTGCCGTGGAATCTGAGGTCGTCGACATTGGGTGGCTTGCGCAAATATTTCGACGTGAAAAACGAAGCGGGCTCGATCGAGGCGCGACTTGACGGTCGTCCCTATCTGTCCAACGGCACCGACGCCCATGACATTGCCTTGCGAGTGCTGTTCAACGGCAAGCTGTTAAGCGAGCACGAAAACAGCGAAGTGGTTTCGCTGACCGAGGCAGCACCCGGAAAACGCGTGTTGCTCGAAATCGTCCCGATGCCGCCTGCCGATGGGGTTTACAAGCCTGGCAGTTACTTTGGCAGCGTCAACATGATCTTCAATGCGATTCTTCCGGGGGCTTGAGAGAGGCGATGAACATCCTGAGCACTGAAAAAATTCCGAGTCGGTTGGCTTGGGCCATTGTGGCATTCGGATGGAGCATTGAGCCGGCGATGTCGACGTCAATGGACATTACGGCGCTATTTCGGCCTGATCCATCGAAGCCTGCAGACAACAAATTCATCAACCAAACGCCAAGCAGTGGTTATTGCGCGTCGTATCCTTCCGAGTGCAAGAACCAGAACATGTTCAGCATTCGGCTACCACTGAAATTCGAGTCAGTCAGGCCCATGCTGCCTGATGCCGAGCCACGTAATAATTCAATGTTCAGAGTCCCGGCTCAGTGGCGGTCCCTGTCCGTGAAGAATGAAGCTACGGGGGAGTTGGAGCAGGTCGAGGTACGCATTGCCGGTATGGGGTCTCAATATAAGCTCAGTGAGACGACCATCAGCCTGACAGGTGCCTCGAACTGGCTCGAAGGGCATCAGACCTTATGGGGCTCAAGTTGGGTCTACTCACCGCCCCCCTGCGAATACAGTGGTGTCGGCTCCTACGACCCCTGGAGCTATACCTTTTTCTGGAAAACGCCTGTTGAAGGCGTTTGTGTCAAATCGACCCGATATCCAATACCGGCAATGACTTATAACTATGTAGATTTTGCTTACGAGCTTCGTACGCCGAACCCGTTGAAAATGTCGTCCGGGCTTTATACGGGGACCATGAGTTATCGCGTCGGGCCCGGTGGCGACTTCGACATGGGTGATGTGATGTTGCCGGACGATAACCTGATCACGCTCAACTTCGCTTTGAATGTCGAGCACACCTTGAAGGTGGAAATCCCTCCCGGTGGCGATCGTGTGGAACTGGCCCCGCAGGGTGGCTGGCAAGCCTGGCTGGCTCAGGGGCGTAAACCGACCCGGTTGTTTCGTGATCAGACATTCAACATCTCGTCATCGACTCGCTTCAAGATGCATCTGGAGTGTGACATTCCGGGATTGTTCGATTGCATGATTCGTGACCCCGTTTCGAAGCGCGCGGCGGTGGTGCAACTCAGCGTCAGCTTGCCGAACGGTCTGACGGACACCAACGGGCAACCGGTCAAGCGTCGTCCGTTGCATGTCGGGCACGTGAATGCACAACAATTCAAACCTGGTTTTTACGTGGATCGTGCGCCGGGCATCCTGCATTTCGAGATTGCACCTTATTACGTGAACTATATGTTGAAGCCGGGCGAGGCCTCCAAATATTCCGCGAACTTCACCGTGGTTTGGGATTCGGAAATCGAATAAGCGCGTAGCATGCCCTGAAGGCGTTTGTTTGCCTTCAGGGTACTGGCTGTTACCCGGCGTTGAGCAGCGCCTGTCGGGTCAACCGCCTGCTCAGTTGTTTTTCCTCGTAGCCGATGTCGTTCAGCAATCCGTCGTAGACCTCGTCGGTCATTTCTTTATCGGTGAGCACACGGTTTTCCTGGACGTTCAGTTGATTGGCAAGGTCCAGCAGTCGCTTCTTGATCGCCTGTCTTTGCGCAATCACCCGTCCTTTGGCGTTCGCCCAGGAACGCTGGGCCTCGCGCAATTCATCCAATTGATCGGTTCTGATTTCATACGTCCGGGCATTGCGCCTGAACTCCGCGGGATACGTGTCATGCAGGTATTTTTCCCAGAACGACTGCTCGATCATGTGATTGATCAAACCGTCACCGGCTTCCATCGACATCACGGTATCGAAGGCTGTATCGAGTGTTTTGGCACTCACGCCGGCAATGGGTCGATAGAGCATGGTCTCTGATTGCCAGGGTAAACCGAGTCGCTGGGCTAGGCCGGTCTCGTAAGCGAGGAACACTTCGACTTCATCGGGATGACCTTTTCGGCTGGCGAAATCCGCCCGGGCGATGTCATCCACCCGTTCGAGACGCGCGGCGCCTTTTGCCAGGGCCACCAATCTGCTTTCCAGGATCGCGGCCGAAGTCGACTGGGCATACGCCTCGCTGACCAAGACTTTGATGCCCATGTTGTTGAAGACCTGAGCACCGGCGTCAGCGCACGTGGTCGGTGCGGTTGCCATTTCAAACAACTCTTTGCGCAGTGCCGTGTCCAGGTCGATGGCCTCGATCATTCGCCATACGCGATCACTCAGCTGCTTGCGCCGATCGCCACCGGCGCGGTAGTCGGCAGACTCTGTCTGCTTCTGGATCAAGCTGAAGAACCCTTGGGAGTGTGGTTCTGTCACCAGGTCGTGCCAGGCTTCTACCCTGAAGATGCCCACGCCGGCGGCCTTGTCGCTCCACCATTGGGAATCGTCGGACATGGGCCACTGATTGATCGCATGCTCTGCAATGGCCGAATAAGGGCGATCAGGGCTGATGCCCACTGATCTTCGGTAGTCTTTGTAAACAATCAGATTGGCGTCCGAAAGGTCTGTCGGAAACAATCGCGTACGGGCCACGAGGCGCGCGGCTTCCGAACCGGGAACCACCAAGGGGATGTCGCGTAACGGGTTTTGCATCAGGTCCAGATAAAACCCGCGCGGGCGGCGCCTTGCGAACAGGCCTTCAGGCCAGGCGGTTGCGCCGGTGTTGCTCAAACTCAAAATCTTCAGTTTCGGCATGCGTTCGACGTTCGGCAGCAAATCCAACTGTGGGTTGTCATCGAGCCTGAGCGTTTCCATATGGGTCAAATGCCGCAATTGCTCGACGGCCGACCGGGTCAAGCGGAGCTGGTTGTTCATCAAGCGCAGCGTGCGAAGAAAATGCATTTTGCCAATCGTTACCGGCAGCTCCTTCAGCTCACAGCCCCTGGCGCTCAGTTGCCGAAGTCCGGTGAAGTCTTCCAGCAGCCCCGTGGAGGTTGTGGAAAAGGCAGTACGGTCCAGATTTAGCGTGCTGACCTGGTCGAGGTAGTACTTCAGATTCGGCAGTTTGCTCCACCACAACTCAAGGTCAATCGTGTTGAATTCCATCGACAGGTCCAGCACATACCCGCCTTCCAGCGTGTCATTGCGCTCGCCAAAGGCCCTCGACTTTCTTTGAAAGCACTCGATGAGCCGCTCGCAAATGTGCAACCCGCCACCATTCACGAATCCGTTACGATCCGGACCCCAGGCATCCGGTTGCTGATTCCGCCATTTATTGAGCTTCACTTGAAGTTCATAGAGTTCGCGGTCAAGTCGATCGAGGGTCTTGCGCGCCTGAGCTTCTTCGCCTAGCGATCGAACAAAAATGCTGACCTCCCGCTCGCTCAAGTGTGGGTAAGTTCCCTGCACCCGTTCCGCCAGGGTAGCCCTTTGTATGGAAAAGCCCGGACCGCGCAACAGCAGCAGGGTGTCCGGGTCGCCGATCGGGCGAATCGGCGGCTGCGCCAACGCGATCCGGCGCTCGGCGGGGGCTTCGGTTTTGACCAGCACCCATTGCCTGAACGAGGCTCCCTGGCCGGGGCGATATCCCAGTTGCAGGCGTTTGCCGGCCGGCAGCGCGTTGAGCACCGATTCGTAGAAGTCGTCGGCTTCGTGCAATTTGTGGTTGTCGGCGTTCCACACTTCGTACCGTGCCCCGTCATCCTTGATCAAAACCCGGATGACCGAAGCGTCTTCTGCTCCCACGCTGCACCGTATGGGCCCGATGTCGGTGCCCTGACGAACGTCGATACGCAAATCGCCGAACGCGTCGGTGTGAATCCTGAGCGCGTTCAGCACCAATCGCTCGGTCTCTGGTATCCAGCGCGCATCATCGGTGAAACCTTCATAGGCATGGTTGGCCCGGGTTTCGAAGGCCGCTTCACGTGCCTGGTTTTTCAGGTTCAGCGGCAGGCGTTTGTCCTGTGTCATGCGTTCGAGCTCAGCGCCGTTGGCACTGTTGAGCAGTACGGTTGCCGCGCGGGTCGGCAACGCTGGAGCCACCTCGCGCAGCTGTTGAACCTGCGGGTTGGCGCTCGCTTGTGCGGCTTGATAGCGCTGATTGAAGATATCGGGTCTGAGGCGGTCTGCCTCGTCAGCCAATTGATTGCGCAGCGCCTGAAGCTGTTCTTCCCGGGCGACACCCGGGCCGAGCAGCGCTTGAAGTTCGTCTTCGCTCAGAAACTCGGTGAGCTGCTTTGGCAGGTCACCCTGCATGAGACGGGACAGACTGGTGGCGAGCGTCTGTTCGTCGCTCGCCCAGGCATTTCCGTAGGTGCGAAAGCGGCCCCTCAGGTCGGCGTTTTCGTAGACTCTCAGGGCTTTGTCCGAGGGCCAGCCTTCAAGGTAAGTCGCCAGCGGTTCGAACCAGTAAGAAGCGGGATCGATAGGCCGTCCGGAGCGGATGTCATGAATCGTCTGCTCGGTTTGCTGCTGAATGTCTGCGCGATCAAGGCCGTCGGCAAGCAACGGGGGCGGGGCGGTGTTTTCGACGTACATTTGGCGTAATGCAGCCGCTTCGGTGCCGCTGGCAATGCGAATTTGCTCCAGCTGCGCATCATTGAAACCGTCGACGCGGTAACCGAGACGCCGCATCAGTGTCGGGTGGTCCCAGTCTCGCGGGCTTTCCGCTTCATGTGTCCAGGCGCCGAAACCGTTGTGTTTCACCTCGGGTAAATAGGCCTCGCCACGATGGGGGTGTTTGACACGATAGTTGCCCGTTTTCGGGTCTTTTTGCACGGCGTAATGTTTTTTCTCCAGCGGCAGAATCTGCTGACCTTCATGAGTATGCAAACCCGATTCGTCAGGCCTGGAATCGGCTGGCAACTCGACGTTCGGGTGCTCGTAGGGCTTGAGGTCGGGATGCCACAAGCGTTGCTGGCCATTGGGCAGCTCCACCGGTTTCATGCCTTCGAACAACGGTGAAAGTTTCAAGCGAGCGATCTCGCCAATCTTCACGCCGGCAGCAAACGCCGCCAATTGAATAGCATCCGTCACCACGCCGACGATATGCTCAGCGGCTTCTGTCCACAGCCCCAACGTCATGTCGACGATGCCTTCGATGACATCGCTGGCGATCTGATAGGCGGTGTAGGCCATCATCAATTCCCCCAACCCCGGCACGAACGGTGTGATGACCATCAGGGCGACGTTGAAGATGTCCGAGACTATTTTCTTGAAGTTCTCCCACCAGGCCCATCGGGCATCGCGATCGGTGTCGGCGGTGGACACGGCAATGTGTCGGGCGTCATCGAGGATCTTGTTCAGCTTCTGCTCAAAGCGGTATTCCCAGAATTCGCCGCGGATCGGTGTGGCGCTGAAACGAAGACTGGGTGGGTCGACCGGGACTTCTCGCCAGCTGGGTCCTGGATCCAGCGGATCTTTCTGATGCCATTTCACCTCGAACAGTCGCTGTTGCAGCCCGCCGAAAAAATGCCCTCGTTCTGACTGATCGACGAACCGGCTGAAGTATTGGCGATAAGTCATGCCAGCGGACGAGATGATCTTGTTGTCACGCAGCTGGCGAGTCAGTTCATTCATGAAGGCAACAGTGGACGGATACTCTTTCAGCGGATGTTCAGGGTCTTGCGGGACATACGCGAATATCGGTACGGCTTCACGCTCTCGCTCGCCCTTGTGCTCGCGATACAGCTGCGGCGTAATCAACACGATCCCGGCCAGTCGGCTATCCAGAACGGACAATTCAGCGAAATGCATCACCCGGCCTTTGCGGGTGAGGTTGCGCTGGCCATCGAGCATCTTCAGGATCAGATCGCTCGCCTGGGCATCAATGTCGCCGGTCATCAGCGCTAATTGAACGGCTGCCTTGAAGGCCGCTTTCTCGCTCTCGATGATTTTGAGTTGCAAAAAACGCTTCGCGACGGCATCGCGAGGCAGCAAGCGGTCTTCAAGATAACGGGCATAACGCGCGCCGATGTCCAGCTTGCGACACAGGGTCTGGAACTCGGCGATGGACATTTTGCGTTTGACCGGCAAAACGTCGAAGTGACCGCGCTCATCGGGCTGACTGATGAAGTCGGAATCCGCCTCACAGGTTTCGGTCCGTGCGAAGTTGTGTAGGGCGGCGTTCAGCAGTGAGACGGTTCGGGTGACGACGCCGCCGGAAATGTCGATGGCATACCAGGGGCGCTCTTTGGGTAAATAAAGATGTAAGTACGTTGTTCTTACATCGACATCGACGCCGTACTGTTTCTTCAATGCATCGGTGAGTAAGGGTTCGGCAAAGTCATCAACGTTTTGTAACGCTTCAATAAACCGATCCACCTTGTTCTGAGCGGACCAGAGTTCGAGGTTGGCTTCTTGTAATAGCGTGTGATCGTATGTGTTAGCCGTCTTTAACCATTGTCCGGACATCACTTCCGTGAGGCCCAACTCCCGCGCCCTTCGCAATGAGGCGTCCTTGAACGTTGGGTGAATTCGACTGTTGATGAAATCGTAGTGACGGCCCTTATTGTCGTCTGTCACCGACAGGTGAACAGCTTTACGTCCTTGTAAATCTGACATTGTTTTTATAAGCCTTGAGCAGTGATAGAAGACAACAGCCTATCTTTCATCGCTCAAAGTAAAAGTCTGAATTATTGCTGTCAGGTTCCTGTGGACAGTGCCGAAAGCATTTGAATTATCCATGCCGAAAATAATTAATTACCACCCGCGATCAGCGCCGTGCGACCTCAACCGGCAGGCATCCGGTGTGACCTCCCGGTTGCAGGTACGGTGTCAGAATCGGCGCCATGCCTTTAAGCACTTGCACCGGCAATGCCGAGGTGAATTTAAAGGCTTCGGCCGTGCGCCCCGGTACAAACGCAGTCAAGGTGCCGAAGTGGTTGTCGCCGATGAAGAACACAAAGGTCGCCGTGCGGTTGATCGACTTCGAACTCAGGATCCGCCCACCGGACCCGATGGCTTCGATGCGGTTATCGCCGGTTCCGGTCTTGCCGCCCATGGCCAAGGGTTCGCCATCGGGTGTGATGAAACTGCCGGAAACACGTTTGGCCGTACCGGCATCCACCACTTGCGACAAGGCCTCGCGCATGGCCGTGGCGACTTCGGACGGCATCACCCGTTTGCCGGCGACCGGGTCATTGATCAGTTTGGTTTCGTATGGCGTATTGGCCGCGAAATGCAGGGTGTCAATGCGCAATGTGGGCATGCGCACACCGTCGTTGAGGATGGTGCCGATCAACTCGCCCAAGGCTGCCGGACGGTCGCCGGAACTGCCGATGGCGGTGGCCAGCGACGGCACCAGGTGATCGAACGGGTAACCGACTTTCTGCCAGCGCTGATGAATGTCGAGGAAGGCTTCGATCTCCAGCATGGTGCGGATACGGCTGTCGCGGGCGCCCTTGTGACGACTCTTGAATAGCCAGCTGTAGACCTCCTGACGCTCGAACTGGCTGGCTTTGACGATCTGGCTCCACTTGGCATCCGGGTTGTTCAGCAGGTAGCCCATGAGCCACAGGTCCAGCGGGTGAACCTTGGCGATGAAGCCCTGATCGGGCAGGTCGTAGGCGCCGGGGCTGTAGTTCTCGTAGAGCCGTTGCAGGCGTTCGTCGGTGAGTTTTTCGGTGAGCTTCGCGCCTTTGAGGTGCGCGCGCACAAAGGCGTTGAAGCTTTCCTGACTGGCCTGCGGCAGCAGATAACGGTGCACGGCGGCCATACGAATAGGCGTTGGGCGCATGCTGTCGAGGAAGGTGTCGAGCCGCGCCTGGGTGTCCTTGTTTTTGTATTTTTTCCAGAACTTCAACAGGAACGAGGTGCCTTCGCGGTCGGCGAAACTGGCCAGGTATTCCTGACGCCGTGGGTCGCGATCATCCTTGAGCAATTCGGCGCTGTTGTTGGGGCCGGAATACGTGGTGTAGCGCACCACGTCACGCATCAGCCGAATGAAGGGCAGGTTGATCGACTCACGCAACGCATCGCGCAAGGTCGGAATGCGGCCGTTGTCTTCCTTGCGGAAGTTGACGAAGGTGTGCAACCCGCCGCCGGTGAAAAAAGCTTCGCCGGGGCTGGCCGAGTATTTACGATCCAGCGCGGCGCCGAGCATGGCTGACAGATTGCGGTCCTTGTTCTGGATCAGGTAATCAACGGCCCAGCGGCTCAGGCGATCCTGATCCGGGATGTCGACTTTCTTCAGTTCCGGGATGGTCATCGTGGCGTATTTATCGTGCAGCTCGGCCATGATTTGCAGGTAGGTGGTGAGCACGCGCATTTTCGCGGTCGAGCCCAGTTCCAGCTTGCTGCCTTCATTGATGTCGAACGGCTGGTCGGTGCTGTCGGTCTGTACCCGCACGCGTGCGCCGTCCGGTGTCAGCTCAAACAACGTGAAGCTGTAGCGCACCTGGGTGGTGCTGGTGGGGGTGAGCAAGCGTTCGCCCATCAGGCCGATTTGTGTCGCAAACACTGGGTCGGCCAGATGCTTGAGGTATTCGGTGGCCTGGGTCTGCAAATCGCCTTGCAGGGTGCTGGTGGCCGACAGGTCGAGGCGGTCGAGGTCGTACAGCGGACGGTTGAGCAACCCGCCCAGACGGCTGCGCGCCACGCTGATGCCTTTGTTGGTTTCAATTGGCTGAATGGTCGGCTGGGTCTGCCAGTCGCGGTAGGTCACCTGGCTGGCCAGGGCGGCTGCGGCGAAGGGCGCATCGATCACGCCATTGGCTGCCAGCAGGCGAATGTGGCTGTCGGTGAGTTCCGCCAGTTCATCGTGACCCTTGGTCAGGTAGTAAGACGGGCGGCGCTGGGCGATCATCAGCGAGAGCATTTCACGCAGGGCCAGGCCTTTTTCGGCCATGCTCTTGGGGTCCGTGTCGGTGCTGGCCAGCCGTTCGTTGGCCTTGTTGAAATCGGCGCCGTACCAGACGCGCAACCCTTCGGCCATGCCATGCACTTCACCGTGGCCCGGTACTGCCGACAGCGGCACGCTGTTGAGGTAGTCGCGAACCACGTTTTGCCGGGCCTGCAAGGTTTCCGGGCCCGCCTGATAAGCCCGCACGGTGGCGGAAATCATCTGCCGGATCTTTTCCGGGCCCGACGCCGTCAGGCCATCGGGCGAGTGCCGATACTTTTCAAGTTGCGTCGCCAGCGTACTGCCGCCCGCCGACTGGCCCGGCAGGTGAATCAGCTTGGCAACCTGGGACCAGATCGCCATGCCGAAACGCGGCCAGTCCACGGCGGGGTTGGCCAAGGGTTGCTTGGGGTCGAGCAAAAAGCGGTTTTCGATAAACAGCAGGCTGCTGACTACCACTGGCGGAATCGACTCAAAGCTTGAATACAGCTGTTGTGGGTATTTGTACTGGTACAGCGGTGCCGCACGGCAATCAGTAATCGATAGTCCTGCCTGGATTTTCTCCGCGTAGGGCACGAAAAAGCCGTTGTCGGTGTAGTCCATCAGCTTTTGGGAAAAACGGGTTTGTGACGCAATGACGTAGTCACGCTTGAGCAACCGCGGCAGAAACTCGTCCAGCGAGCTGTAGCCCAGACGTAAGTCGAACGGGCCTGCGCCCGGATAGCGAATCGCGTCGCTGGGGCCGGGTTTCATTTCATAACTCAGGGAGGCGGCGAATTTGCTGGCCTCGCGGGATTGAAACTTCGAGGTGCGCATTTCCTTGGCAGCGGCAAGCCCCAGGACAATCAGGATAATCACCAGCAACAACCAGAACGCCCCCCATCCGTGCGTCACTCGACTGCGAGGGGGTTTTTCAGGTAAAGGCGCTTCATCCACACGTTCAGTCGGAACCACAGTTTTACTCGAATCGGTTTGCCATAAAGCGCCCATAGTCGATTGATCCATTCACGCAGATTGATCGGACTTGTCTGAAGCTTAGTCGGTGGTTGGCGATGGTGAAAAAATTGTGGATACACAAATTCGAGAACGCATTGCCTTTTTTGGCTGGGGTGCTGTTGTGGCCAGGAGACTTGTGGCAATGGGGCTTTTGTGGCGAGGGGGCTTGCCCCCGTTCGGCTGCGTAGCAGCCGCTGGAGCGATGCATGCGGTATGCCTGATGAATGGGGGGACAGGAAGTCTTTCAGGACTGCTGCGCAGTACAACGGGGGCAAGCCCCCTCGCCACAGGGGACTCGTTCTTCAGGAAGAGGGTGTTCGGATTTATAGCCAGTTGGCATCCCAGAGCGGGTAATCACCGATTTTTTCTACCAACCCTGCGCGCAATGGGTTGGCAATAATGTAACGAGCGAACGGAAGAAGTTCTTCCCCGTCACGGATTGCACGGTCGTGATAGCCGGTTTGCCATAGAGGCCCCTGCCTCCCAGTCATTTTGTTCAATGTCTGAGTACAACGTGACTTGATGGAACCGACGACACCACCCAGATCGTTTTCTTTCAGTTGCATAAGCCAATGAAAGTGATCAGGCATTACAACCCAAGCCATTGAGTCCACTAGCCCTGCATCGTGTGCTCGTCGCAGCTCTGCGACAAGCAACCGACCCACTCGCCAATCAGAAAACAGGGGTTGGCGGTCATGAACGACTGCGGTGATGAGATAGGCACGACCGGTTTCGGAATGTCGGCCAAAACGCAGGCGATGGGAGTTTGGTTGAGTTGGCAATCCATTGCTTCCTTGCATGATGATTAAGTGACGCTTTCAGGCTAGTGGGCAGTGATCTGTGTCGACGCTGAGACTGTTGAGTGAAATTTCTGATTCCTGTGCAGGATCCAGCGAAGTGACTGGCAAAGCCTTTGTGGCTTTGTGGCATTTGTGGCGAGGGGGCTTGCCCCCGTTGGGTGGCGCAGCCGCCCCAAAACCAGCAATCGCGGTATATCAGGTGTACCGAGTGCAATGGATTTATGACTGCTGCGCCGCCGAACGGGGGCAAGCCCCCTCGCCACAACAGCTCTTTTGCCTAAGGACGCGTGAGTGCGCCTGAAAAGCTTGGATTAGAGCCATCGAACAGTAAATAAGGTCAGGGCAGGGGCATGACGATGCACCAATGCTGTGCAATACTCGGCGGCGCTTCAGCTGGTGAATAATCCTACAAAAGCCAGGTAATGCCCCTCCGCAAACCGGGCTTTTCCCGAGAGTTCTGCCTGAATGTTGGGGTTTATAGAGTGAAAAACCCTTTACGAAGCTTTTTATACTGCACGCCCCGCTGATCTTGCAGGTGTGGTCCTGCAAGACGGGTTTGCTCACGAAGCAGGTCCGGTTTCTCAGAAGCAATGGCTTACCGGTCAGCGCTTTGTTACTCGGTGGTCATATCCAATAACAAGACGAGGTTGTACCCCTATGCCAGTCGGCAATCACCTGCCTCACGGCGAGACCGCTCAGGGCGGCCCGCTTAAACGCGAACTCGGCGAACGGCATATTCGCTTGATGGCGCTCGGTGCCTGTATCGGCGTCGGCCTGTTCCTTGGTTCGGCCAAGGCCATCGAGATGGCCGGTCCTGCCATCATGCTGTCCTACATCATCGGCGGTCTGGCGATCCTGGTGATCATGCGCGCCCTCGGCGAAATGGCTGTGCACAACCCGGTCGCCGGCTCCTTCAGCCGTTATGCCCAAGACTACCTCGGCCCCCTGGCGGGCTTCCTGACTGGCTGGAATTACTGGTTCCTGTGGCTGGTGACCTGTGTCGCGGAAATCACCGCGGTGGCGGTGTACATGGGCGTCTGGTTCCCCGATGTGCCGCGCTGGATCTGGGCACTCGCCGCGCTGATCAGCATGGGTTCGATCAACCTGATTGCCGTAAAAGCCTTCGGTGAATTCGAGTTCTGGTTCGCCCTGATCAAGATCGTCACCATCATCGCGATGGTGATCGGCGGCATCGGCGTGATCGCGTTCGGTTTCGGCAACGACGGCGTGGCGCTGGGGATCTCCAATCTCTGGGCTCACGGCGGCTTCATGCCCAACGGCGTGCAAGGCGTGCTGATGTCCCTGCAAATGGTGATGTTCGCCTACCTCGGCGTCGAGATGATCGGCCTGACCGCCGGTGAAGCGAAGAACCCGCAGAAGACCATTCCCAATGCGATCGGCTCGGTGTTCTGGCGGATTCTGCTGTTCTACGTCGGCGCGTTGTTTGTGATCCTGTCGATCTACCCGTGGAACGAAATCGGCACCCAAGGCAGTCCGTTCGTGATGACGTTCGAACGCCTGGGGATCAAGACCGCCGCCGGCATCATCAACTTCGTGGTGATCACCGCCGCGTTGTCATCCTGCAACGGCGGCATCTTCAGCACCGGGCGCATGCTCTACAGCCTGGCGCAGAATGGCCAGGCCCCGGCCGGTTTTGCCACGACCTCGAACAACGGCGTGCCACGTCGGGCGCTGCTGTTGTCGATCTTCGTGCTGTTGCTGGGTGTGCTGCTCAACTACATGGTCCCGGAAAAAGTCTTCGTCTGGGTGACGGCGATTGCCACCTTCGGCGCGATCTGGACCTGGGTGATGATCCTGCTGGCCCAGCTCAAGTTCCGCCAAGGCTTGAGTGCCAGCGAACGTGCCGGCCTGAAGTACAAGATGTGGCTGTACCCGGTCAGCTCGTACCTGGCGCTGGCATTCCTGGTGCTGGTGGTCGGCCTGATGGCCTACTTCCCGGAAACCCGCGTGGCGCTTTACGTGGGACCTGCGTTCCTGGTGCTGCTGACGGTGTTGTTCTACGTGTTCAAGCTGCAACCGACCAACGTGTCGCAAGGGGCGGTGAGTTCGGCTTCGTAAGTCGTAACGCCTGAAACGCAAAAGCCCCGGTCCATTGGCCGGGGCTTTTTATTGGCTGGTGTCTGCTCCCCACTTGTTCCCCAATGCCGGATTTGCGTGGGAAGCAATTCTCAGAAAACGAAAATGCTTTGCGGTAGCGAGCAGACTCGTGAATCTTTTGGGAGTGCCCGGTCATGGCTCGTAACTCTTGATCGTTTGCAAATGAAAATGAGAATTCGTAGCATCGACGGCGAGGCAAGGCAGCCTCGCAAAGGACGTGTCATTGACACACTACGCGCTATCAGGAGATAGAAAATATGCATGTTAAATCGGTAACGTTCGCGGCAACCCTCCTTCTTTCCGCTCACGCAGCCGCGATGACAGAAAAGCCTGTGATTGTAGACATGAATCTCGCAAAGGAACATGCGCAGTTTTTGATTACTAAGCCCACTCCTTCAACTTCTTCCCTAATAGTGCAGCCAGTCGAGTTGATAGTTGCTACAAGGGCGTGCAAGCTTTTCATGAGGCCACACCCTCTGGCTTGCAACTAATCTGCACCACACAAGATCAGCAGTAACATCGCTGGTCTGTCCCTCCGCAACACTGGGAATTTGGAATGGACTCTCTATTTGAATCTCTAACCGCTGGAGAAGAGCGGGTATCTGACTCTATCGTCTACGCGCAAAACAAAGTTGTTGGCTTAATGCGCCCAGCTGTTGTTGAAGGGCTTGATGGCGCAAGGGGTGCCTACATCGCCGGGCCGGCAGGAATTGTACAATTACCAAACCCTGCTTCTCAGAATAATTTGTTTGAAGCTCTGGTTTCTTCTAACTCGATTCTTTTCGGTGAAGAGGATCAAGTCATTGCAACACGCAGGCTACTACGAGACGAGAGAACTAGCAGGACCGCGTCTTATTTTTGCTGCATATCCCGCAATTGCCAAGAGCTGATCAATGCGTTTGATCGTATTCAGAATGCCCGGGTTTTAGTCATCGGGTGTGGCGGAATTGGCTCCCTCGTTGCTATGCAGCTTGCCGGAGCAGGGATTGAGGAGCTGATCCTTGTGGACCCGGACACAATTGAGGCAAGTAATCTTAACCGTCAGTTTTTGTGGGAAAGGAATGATATTGGTCGGTCAAAAGTCGAAGTGCTTAAAGTCGTTCTTGAGCGAAGATATTCTTTGAGAAGTTGCCGCGCGCTGATGGAACAGGTTAATGACAAACACCTTGAAGAGCTAACGCAAGGAGTGGATTTGGTTGTACTGTCGGCTGATGAACCGTTGGGGGTCGCACAAGTAAAACTTCAAGAGTTGTCGCAGAGAAATGGTTTTCTGACAATTTCTTGTGGGTATTTTCAGAATAAGGCTCTGGTTAAAATTTTCGGTAACTCAGAATCTCAGGCAGATGATGAATTCCCAGCAGTTAAGTGGGCAAGAACTCCTGACTTTATTGGGCCCAGCTTTGGGCCAATGAATGTAGAGATAGCGGGTGTCGTTGCATCCTCTGCAATTCACGCGCTTGGGTTTCCTGAAAGCACATCTTGGCGTAGGGATAACAGTGGGCTCAGCCTGTCATGGGTTCCATTTGAGCGCTGCGGTGCATTCTTGAACTGAGGTGCTTGAACGTGAAAATCGTAACGATTGGTGGCGGTGAGATTTCTGAATTGGAAACTCTGGATCTGGATTCGTTTATCTGTAACCAAACAGGAAAGAGCAGCCCCAAAGCCCTTTTCATCCCTACGGCAAGTGGCGATGCAGAGGGATACTGCAAAACTTTTCATCACGTCTATGGCGAGCGCCTGGGCTGCAAAGTTGATTTCCTGCTGGCTACGCGTTCTGACTTTACGCAACAAGACGTCCTGCAGAAAATCCTGTACTCCGATCTCGTCTATGTCGGGGGAGGGAATACACAAAAGATGCTCGCCATATGGCGAGATTTTGGGATCGATACGGCTCTGCGCCTAGCGGGAGCGAATGGCACCATCCTTTCGGGGCTAAGCGCTGGAGCCATTTGCTGGTATGAAGCAGGACTGAGTGACTCGGACCGATTCTCCGCTGATTCGGGCTCAAGCTGGAGTCTGACGCGGCTGGAAGCATTGGGTTTTCTGCCCGGTGCTTTCTGTCCTCACCTCGATAAAGAGCAGCGGCATGCCCCCCTGCAGGAACTCGTGCGCTCGTCCGGTGTAAGGGCTATTGCCTGCGACAACGGCGCTGCAATCTTTTGGGAAGGAGGTGTCGCTCAAGTCCTTGCCTCTCTTCCTGATGCATATGCCTATGTCTACAGGGAACACGCTGGGGAGGTAAGAATCGAGCGATTTACGTCGGGGCAGAACCTGCCGCTGTAAGCCTGTCGGACTTTCGATCTGGTGTAACCGGTTTTGTGTAGACGGTCATGCGGCGGGAGCGGGGCCGACTGGTGGGCGACTGCTGCTCAGTCCAGCGGGAGCAAGCTCCCTCGCCACAATGGTTACTTTGCCGATATCACGCGGCGGCGACGTGAGCCGACCGGGTCAGGCGTTTATTGAAATCCAGCCAGACCCCCAACAACCCCATCAACCCCGCCCCCACCAACGCCGTGAAGATTTGCATGGCAAACGCATCGTCGGTCAGGGCGTTGACCATGTCCGCCAACGGCGCCAACAACACCCCGAGGCAGAACACTTCCAGCGAATAACGCCCCATGCGACTGCATTGCTGCGCCAGCCAGTTCTGCGTCCAGCCAGTGTCCGGCAACAGTTTCGCCGTGACGTACGCCAGCGCCAGAAAGTGCAGGAGTCGGACCGGCGACAGGTCGGTCTTGCTGATCGGGTACAACAGGTTGCTCAGGCTGGTCGGTACCACCGCATCATGCAGTTGCGGCCATCGCCACAATACGGTCAGTACACCGGCAACGCCTGCGTATAACGCCGCACTCACAAACAATGGCTGGCGCAGCAATGAGCGCCTGTCGGGCAAGCGTGGGCGCTGCGCGTGAATCGCAGCGGCACCGCCGAGTACGAACAACAGTTGCCAGGCGACGGGATTGAAGTACCACACGCCGTCCTTGATGGCGGCCAGATTCCAGCCGAACAACGGCACCGTCAGGTACACCGCAAACGACATCGCCACCACCACCCATGGTTTGCGCACGAATATCGGCAGCACCAGCGGCAAACCTGCCAGCAGTACGATGTAGAGCGGCAGCGGGTCCATCAGGTTCGGTTTGAAGCGCAACAGCAACTCATCGATCAAGGCTTGCTGCGGGTTGCTGATGAAGTGGTGCATGCCCATTTCCTCGACCAGGTCGCGGGTCTCCACGTGGCTGTTGGCGAAGAACACGATGCCCATCAGCATCGCCAGCAGAAAAATATGCACCACATACAGCACCCAGGCGCGGCGCAGGATTTTCACGCAGGCAATCAAGTAACCGTCGCGCGCAAGGATCTTGCCGTAGGCCAGGACCGCCGCGTAACCGGCGAGAAAAACGAAGACTTCCGCGGCGTCGCTGAAACCGACGTTTCGCAGGGTGATTTGACCTAAAGGGTTGTGGGGCACGTGATCCCAGAAAATGAAGATCAGCGCCAGGCCCCGGAAAAAATCGATCCGGTGATCGCGTTCAGTCGTCATGGCTGGGGGCTCTTGAACGGGTTTTGAAATAGGAGCGGCCGGCGCCACAACAGGTTGCGCGCCGCACATTGGCGGCGCGCAGGGTGCAGGGATTCGCCGCCATTTGCAAAGTGCGGGTATTACGGAATGTCTCTGTGCATCGCCGAGGTGACCACCGCCTGTCTAAAAGCCGCGCAGGTCCGTGATCTCTGGCTACCGTCGGGTTCAAAGCCTTATCGATTGAAGGCGGAATTCCCATGAGGCGCCGGCATGAAGATCAGCGAATGGCTCGACAAAGAGCTCACAGGCCGTCAGGTCGGGTTGATATTTCTTTTTGCGACGCTGATTTACGTCCTGCCGCTGCTCCTCGCGGATTTCCCCTACATCGATGACAACTGGCGTGCCCTGGCCGCCGGTACCGGCTGGGCGCAGGAGGGCCGGCTGTTCGCGCAATGGTTCTACAACCTGCTGACTTTCAGCGGTGCCGCGCCGAATATCTTCCCGTTGCCGCTGTTGATCGCCACGCTGGCAATGAGTTGGGCCCTGACCCGGCTGACATTTCACTACTTCCCCGAACCGACGTTTGCCCATTGCCTGGTGCTGCTGCCGCTTTGGTACAACCCGTTTTTCCTGCAAAACCTGTCGTACCAATACGACGGACCGACCATGGCCCTGAGCCTGGTGGCGGTGATCTACGCGATCACGTTTCAAAGCCCCTCGCGCGTCCAGCAACTGCTGATACCCGCCGCGCTGATTGCCTTGGCCATCGGGCTTTATCAGGTCAGCTTCAATGTGTTTCTCGGGCTCTGTTGCCTGGAGTTGCTGCGGGGGGCGAGCGACAAATTGGCATGGCCCGCGTGGTGGCGCTTGATCGGCTGCAAAGTCGTTCAAATAGGTCTGGCCGGGTTGATCTATTACGCCACCGCCTATTCCTTCATGAATCAGAGCCGTACCTCGTTGTTGAATTGGGCAGCGACGCCGCTGCTGCAAGTTGAAATCAATGCGGGCCGAGTGCTGGAAAAAATCGTGCTGCTGTTCCATGGCGGCTTTGCCTGGGTGTTCGCCGCGCTTTTGCTGTGCGCCGTCGCCGGTGCCGTGTGCGTGGGGCAGCGTGTGGTGGAGCGTGCGGACACAGGCCTGGAAAAAACTACCATCGGCCTGCTGTGTCTTTTGCTCTTGCCTGTCCTGATGGTGCTGGTGCCGGGGGCCTCGTTGTTTTTCCGCGACTTCAATGAAGGCGCCCGCACCTTGATGGGTTTTGCTGTGGTGCTGGTGCTGCTGTTCTACCTGAGCCATCGGGCGTTGGCGTCGGTGCATGGAAAACTGCCGTTGCTGTTGCTGGTTCCGCTGTTGGCGATGCTCTCGCTGTCCTTTGCTTATGGACGTGTGCTGACGTTACAAAAAACCTTCGCGACGAATGCGCTGTATGCCTTGAGTGCCGACATCGCTTCGCGCCCGGCATTGCGCGACGCCAAGCGTATTTATATGTCGGTGACGTATTCGGATCACTGGCTGGTGAGCGCAGCCGGGTCGTTCAAGCAGATGCCGGTTTTGCATTACCTGCTGAACACCGACTTTTACATGCTCGCGGAAAACCTGCCCAAGGCAGGCATTACCAATGTGGTCAGGGAAAAGGAACGGCGCAACGCCACGCGAGTGGGATACCAGGGTTATCCACCGCTGGTGGACAGCCTGTTCTATCGCATTTATCTGCTGGGGGATTACGGCTTTATCGTTATCAAAGAACCCGTCCGCGTCCCCTCGCTGCAGTGGTGAACCCATGACCGTTGGTCTGGAATGCCGCGCTACCTGTTAGTTCTTACAGTAGACGCGCAACGGTCTCCGACTTTAGGTTTGAACCGCACCTGAAACGGGAACAGTTCAAGGAACGGACATGAAAGCCTTATGGAAAGCATTCTCCACCTATGCGGTCGTTGGCGTGGCCAATACGCTGATTCACTGGCAGATCTTTTACGTACTCACCGTCGCCGCCGAGCTGAGTCAGGCCGCCAGTAATTTTGCTGCGTTTTGTGTGGCCGCGACCTTCTCATTCTATGTGCATGCGCTTTACACGTTTGAGGCCGGGGCATCGGTCCTTCGTTATCTGTTGTATGTGTTCTTTGTGGGGGTCATGAGTTTTGTGGTCGGGCATTACGCCGATGTATGGAAAATCCACGGGCTGGTGACCGTAGGGTCGTTCTCGTTGTTGAGTATGATCTGCGGGCTCTTCTTTTCGGGATTTGTCCTGTATGGAGAGCGCGAAGCGTGAAAGTGTCGCTGATGCCAGCCTTCCCATAAGGCTGGCATGCAGGACAATTTTTACGCGGCAACCACCTCATTAGGCTCAAAACTGTCCGCCCGCGCCATCTGCCACATCCGCGAGTAAAACTCGCCGTTCACCTCACCGGTGAGCAATTCCCCCGGTTTCAGGAACACATGCAACTGCGAGAACAACTTGATTTCGGTCGCTGACATACGCCGCACCAGATGCTTGGCCGACAGCTGTGATGGATGATCAAGGCCGGCCGCCGCGAGCATTTCCGCCAGCGCCTTGAGCGTGTTGCGGTGGAAGTTGAAGACGCGCTGGGCCTTGTCCGGGACCACCAGCGCACGCTGGCGCAGGGTGTCTTGAGTGGCGACGCCGGTCGGGCATTTATTGGTGTGGCAGCTTTGCGACTGGATGCAGCCGATGGCGAACATGAAGCCGCGTGCCGAGTTGGCCCAGTCGGCGCCGATGGCCAGGACGCTGGCGATGTCGAAGGCACTGACGATCTTGCCGCTGGCGCCGAGTTTGATTTTGTCGCGCAGGTTCAGGCCGACCAACGTGTTGTGCACGAACAGCAGGCCTTCGCGCATTGGCACGCCGATGTGGTCGGTGAATTCCACAGGGGCGGCGCCGGTCCCGCCTTCCTTGCCGTCGACCACGATGAAGTCGGGGAGAATGCCGGTCTCCAGCATGGCCTTGGCGATGCCCATGAATTCCCACGGATGACCGAGGCAGAACTTGAAACCCACCGGTTTGCCGCCGGACAGCTCGCGCAGTTGCTGGATGAAATGCATCAGTTCGATCGGCGTGGAAAACGCGCTGTGTCGCGACGGCGAGATGCAGTCTTCACCCATCAGGATGCCGCGGGTTTCAGCGATCTCCTTGGTGACCTTGTGCTTGGGCAGGATGCCGCCGTGACCAGGTTTGGCGCCTTGCGACATCTTGATTTCGATCATCCGCACTTGTGGCGTTTGCGCTTGTGCGGCGAAGCGTTCCGGATCGAAGCGTCCGTCTGCGGTGCGGCAACCGAAGTAGCCGCTGCCCAGTTCCCAGGTCAGGTCGCCGCCGTTTTCCCGGTGGTACGCGCTGATGCTGCCTTCGCCGGTGTCGTGGGCGAAGTTGCCGAGTTTGGCGCCCTGGTTCAACGCGCGAATGGCGTTGGCGCTGAGCGAGCCGAAGCTCATGGCCGAGATGTTGAACACCGAGGCCGAGTACGGCTGGGTGCACTGCGGGCCGCCGACGATGACCCGGAAACTGCTCGGGTCGCTCAACGGCGCCGGGCGCATCGAGTGGCCGATGAATTCGAAACCCGACTGGTACACATCGATCAGGGTGCCGAAGGGTTTGTCGGCGCTTTCATTCTTGGCCCGCGAATAGACCAGCGAACGCTGGGCCCGGGAGAAGGGCAGGGCGTCGCTGTCGGATTCGAGCAGGTACTGGCGGATCTCCGGGCGAATGCCCTCCACCAGATAACGGATATTGCCCAGGATCGGGTAGTTGCGCCGCACCGCGTGAGGGCTTTGCAGCAGATCGAACAGGCCCACGAGGCTCAAGACGCCGGTTACCGCGGTGATCGGCCAGAGCCAGTCGTGTTCGAGGAAGGGCAGGCTGGCGAGGGTGAAGATCACGCAAGCGGCAAAGAAGGCGTAGCGGCTCAGGAGTGACAGGCTCATACGGGTTCCTTGGTTCGGACTCGGTTATGTTTTGGCAATGCTGCATTTGGCTTTTGTGGCGAGGGAGCTTGCTCCCGCTCGGCTGCGCAGCAGTCGCAAAACCGGCTGACGGGCTCTGTCTGACTGAACGCGGTGCCTGTATGGGGACCGCTTCGCGGTCCAGCGGGAGCAAGCTCCCTCGCCACAGAAGTCTGCGGCGCTGCAACAGCAGTCAGGCATTTTGCGCCTGGAGAAATATCGAAAACAGCTCCGACTGGGATTTGATCCCCAGTTTGCTGTACATGTGTTTCTTATGGACTTTCACGGTTTCAGCAGAGATTTCCAGCTTACGGGCGATTTCTTTACTGGAGCAACCGCTGAGCATCAAGCGCCCGACATCCAGCTCCCGGGCGGTCAATTGCGCGCCCTTGAGTTGCTGCACCGACGCCTCCAGCTGCACCCGCCAATCGCCCTGGACCGGTGCCGGTGCAAGCGCCACGACTTCGTTGATTTCGTAGGGCAGGCGCTGGCGCAACAGGCCGAGCACCCACGGCTGGATCAGCGACAGCAAGGCAATCTGCTGGCCGCTGAAACGCTGCTTGCTGCCCAGCGACAGGCACAGCGTGCGATCGCCTTCGAGCTGGCAATTGAACTGAATTTCATCGGCCACCACATTCAGACGAAAGTAGCGTTGGTAATACTCGGTCAGCTCGAAATGCTCCGGCGCCACTTCCGACAGGCGATACAGGCCGGTGCGCGATTGCTCGCGGCAGGCGATGTAGAACGGGTCTAGCAAATAGAGCCCACGCAGATAATCCTGGAACAACTGGTCGGGGCTGCCGCCCTCGCCCGGGCATTCGGCGAACACTTGCGGGTGCTGGTCCGCGCTGAAAAGCAGCGCCACCCAGCTGTCGAAGGTCACGTACTGGTCCAGCAGGCGCACCAGCTGCGTCCAGAAATTGGGCTTGTCCAGGGCGTCGATCAGTTGCCCGACCGAGCGGTGCCAAGCGATATCGTCTAATGAAAGTGTCATGCCTCTACCCCTATCGGGTTACCCCAGCGGCGTGATTCCCCGGCCGGTGGCTTGCTGCGCATACTGGCGCACAGACACAGACCGGGCAATCTTTCTGCCGCCCGGCCCATAACAAGGACTACTCATGAAAGTCGAACTCGCCCAGTTGGCGGGCCGTGACAACGGCACAGCGTACAACCTTGAACGCGCCCTGGCGGCCATCGCTGCCTGCAAGGCTGACACGCAGCTGATCGTCTTCCCGGAAACCCACCTGATGGGCTTTCCGTCCGCCGCCACCGTGGCCCAGACCGCCGAACCGCTGGACGGACCCACCGTCAGCGCCATCGTGGCGGCTGCCCGCGAACGCAACATCGCCGTGGTGATCGGCATGGCCGAGAACGACAACGGCCGCTTCTACAACACCACGCTGCTGATTACTCCGGATGGCATCGCCCTGAAATACCGCAAGACGCACCTGTGGGCGTCGGATCGCGGGGTGTTCGAAGCGGGCGACCGTTACGCCACCTGCGAGTGGAACGGCGTGCGGGTCGGTCTGCTGATTTGCTACGACATCGAGTTCCCGGAAACCGCCCGCGCCCTGGCGCAACTGGGCGCCGAATTGCTGATCGTCACCAACGGCAACATGGACCCCTACGGCCCGACTCACCGCACCGCGATCATGGCCCGCGCCCAGGAAAACCAAGCGTTTGCGCTGATGGTCAACCGCGTGGAAGAGAGCGATGACGGGTTGGTGTTTGCCGGTGGCAGTGCACTGGTGGATCCGCTGGGCACCTTGTTGTTCGAGGCCGGGCGCGATGAAGGGCAGTTTGCGGTTGAACTGGATTTCAGCCGGCTGGAGGCGGCACGCAAGGACTATCGGTATCTGGATGATCAGCGTTTGAAGTTGCCGGGGGAAATCGTCGAGCAGGCTTCTGGCGTGCGGGAGTTGCTGATTCCTTCGCGTTGATCCGGATTCTGTGTCGTCCGGGCTGACGCCATCGCGAGCAGGCTCGCTCCCACAGGGGATCTTCAGCGGACACTAAATGTGTGAACGACAGAAACCAACTGTGGGAGCGAGCCTGCTCGCGATGACGGCCTTGCAGGCAACACATCTGTTTGCCCATGAACCAAAAACAACAACGAAACACCCGAAATTTAACGCCGAACTCGGCTCTGCCATAAATCTAATAAATTCGGAGTAGTCGCTCATGGCTCGTTTGCAACGCACCCTGTCATTGGGTTCGGTGGTGCTGTTCGGCATCGCCTACATGACGCCGATCATCGTGCTCGGCACCTTTGGCATCCTCGCTCAATCCACCGCCGGCATGGTTCCGGCCGCGTATCTGGCGGCGCTGGTGGCGATGTTTTTCACCGCCATGAGCTACGGACGAATGGCCTCGGCGTTCCCCGTCGCCGGCTCCGCCTACAGCTATGTACGCAAGGCGATCAGCCCGAAACTCGGC
Organism: Pseudomonas sp. 31-12; assembly: GCF_003151075.1. NCBI lineage: Bacteria > Pseudomonadati > Pseudomonadota > Gammaproteobacteria > Pseudomonadales > Pseudomonadaceae > Pseudomonas > Pseudomonas sp. 31-12. The sequence continues at coordinate 5,604,548 of NZ_CP029482.1, read as the reverse complement.
TTCATCGCCGGCTGGGCAGTGCTGCTCGACTACCTGTTCCTGCCGATGGCGATCTGGCTGATCGGCGCCGCCTACCTCAACTCCGCATTCCCGGCTGTGCCGCAGTGGATCTGGGTGCTGGCCTTCATCGGCATTACCAGCGCGATCAACATCGTCGGTCTGAAATTGGCCAACGGCATCAACGCCATGCTGATGCTCGTGCAGTTCCTTGTGCTGATCGCCTTCGTCGCATTGTGCATCCATTACGTCGGCGGCGATGCGAGCACGCCATTGTGGTCGATCAAGCCGTTCTTCAACGGTGACATGCAGATGCCGCTGATCATGAGCGGCGCGGCCATCGCCTGTTACTCGTTCCTCGGTTTCGACGCGGTCAGCACCCTGACTGAAGAAACCCGCGACCCACGCCGCACCATCCCGCGGGCGATCATGCTGATTACCCTGATCGGCGGGCTGATCTTCGTCAGCGTCTCGTACTTCGTGCAGATCGCCCATCCCTCGTTCCAGTTCGACAGCGTTGACTCGGCAGCCTATGAAATCGCCCGCAACATCGGTGGCGACCTGTTTGTGACGATCTTCCTGATCGGCTTGATCGTCGGCCAGTTCGCCTCGGGCCTGTCGGCTCAGGCCAGCGGCTCGCGTCTGTTATTCGCGATGGGGCGCGACGGCGTGCTGCCAAAATCGTTTTTCGGCAGCCTGCATGAGCGCTTTGGCACACCGGTCAACAGCATCCTGTTGTGCGCTGTGGTCGCGTTGCTGGCGTTGAAACTGGACGTCACCACCTCAACCTCGTTCATCAACTTCGGCGCGTTCCTGGCGTTCAGCCTGGTGAATTTGTCGGTGATCTTTCATTACTGGATCGGCGGCGAGAACAAAGGCCTGCGTGAGTTCGTGTTGTTCCTGCTGTTCCCGTTCATTGGCCTGGCGGCCGATTTGTGGCTGATGGTCAGCCTCGATCACCTGGCGATTTATCTGGGCCTGAGCTGGCTGGCGATTGGCGTGGTGTATCTGGCGGTGCTGACCGGTGGATTCCGCCGCCAGCCACCGGAGATGGATTTCCAGGAGGCCACCTGACCTCTGGACTGTTGAGCAACCTGTGGGAGCGGGCTTGCCCGCGATAGCGTTGGGTCAGCCAGCATGTATGTTGGATGTGACTCCGTCATCGCGGGCAAGCCCGCTCCCACAGTTGATAGGTGTTCAGGCGGCGGAGTGTGTCTGGTGCACCGGCAACTCGACCCGGAACGTAGTGCCCACGCCCACCTCACTGCGCACCGAAATATCCCCCCGATGCTTCTTCACAATGCCATAGGACAGGGACAACCCAAGCCCTGTGCCCTGGCCCACCGGTTTGGTGGTGAAGAACGGGTCGAAGATTTTCTGCAGGCTGTCCGGCGCAATGCCGGACCCGGTGTCTGCCACTTCAATCCACACCCGTTCACCCTCAACCCCGGTGCTCAGGGTGATGGTGCCCCGTTGTGGGCCCATCGCCTGGGATGCGTTGACGATCAGGTTCATGATCACCTGATTGATTTGCGACGGCAGGCATTCGATGTCGGGCAGCAGCTGATACACCTTCACCACATCGGCCTTGTACTTGAGTTCATTGGCGACGATGTTCAGGGTCGATTCGATGCCTTGTTGCAGATTGGTCCACTGCCATTCCAGGTTCGAGTCCACGCGGGAGAAGTCCTTCAGGTCCTTGACGATCTGCCCGACGCGGTTGATGCCCTCCTTGGATTCCTTGATCAGCAACGGAATGTCGTCGCGCAGAAACTCCAGTTCGATCCGCTCACGTAACTGCCCAAGCCGCTCGATCACCTCACTCGACGCAATCGCCTCTTCGGCCTCGCGATAGGCGTCGAGCATTTCCTGCAGTTGCTTGAAGTAGCCGTCGAGGCTGCCGAGGTTGGAGGAAATGAAGCCGATGGGGTTGTTGATCTCATGGGCGACACCGGCCGCCAATTGCCCCAGGGAAGCGAGTTTTTCCGATTGCACCAGTTGCGATTCAAGCTGTTTGCGCTCGTCGATTTCGCGCTGCAACGCCACGCTGGCCTGTTTGAATTCGGTGGTGCGCTGGTCCACCAGATGCTCCAGGTGGCTCATCTGCACAAACGCGCGTTCGGTCATTTCCCATTTGGTCAGAAGAGTGCTGGCCATCTGCTGGACTTCGATGTTGTCGAACGGTTTTTTCAGGATCAGCAAGCGATCGTGGGCGTGGAGACGGTCCAGCAGTTCGTCCCAGGAATAGTCGGAATACGCGGTACACACCACCACTTGCAGGCGCGGGTCTTCCTGCCACAGATGCTCGATCGTCTGCGCGCCATCCCAGCCTTCAGGCATGCGCATGTCGACGAACGCGAGGGCGTAGGGGCGGTTTTCCTGCAAGGCCAGAGTCAGTTTGCCCAGGCCTTCCTGGCCGCCATACGCCGAATCCAGTTCGAACAGGGCAGTGGTGGCTTTGACTTCACTGCCAAAAAGCGTGGCTTCCATTTCGTCCAGTTCGACGTGCTGCACCGAAACCGGGGTGAGGATCTTGCGAAAGTCATCGTGAATGGACGGCGTGTCGTCGATCAGCAGAATGCGCCGGTTCGAAAGCTCACTCATGCTTCCTCCTGAACGGTATTCAACGGGATCTGCAGGGTGAATTGTGCGCCCTTGCCAGGTCCGTCGCTGTGGGCGCTGAGATGGCCGTTCATCTCGATCGCCGCCAGTGCGCAGCTGTGCAGACCAAAGCCGTGACCTTCCTTGCGGGTGGTAAAACCGTGGGCAAAGATGCGCGTCATGTTCTCCGGCGCAATGCCCTCACCATCATCCTTGACGCTGATTTGCAGGGTGGAGTCTTCGACGATTTTCACCCCCAGGGTCATTTGTCGTGGCCGATTGCTGAGGTCGGACATGGCGTATTTGGCATTACTGATGAGGTTGATCAGGATCAACAGCAACCGGTGCTTGTCGCCCATGACCTGCGGAACCTCGTTGTACTCCTTGACCACCGTGACGTGATGCCGGGTCAGGGCGCCGGAGTTCATCCGCAAGGCGTCCTCCAGCAGTTCGCTGATGTGCAGCGGTTCCATCAGGCTGTTGGCGCCGGCGTAGGACTGCTGGGTGGCGACAATGTCCTTGATGTGGTCGACACTTTTGGTCAGTTGGGCCAGTTCCTCGGACATGCTCTGTTGTTCAATCGCAATGGCGTCGACCAGTTGATTGAGGTAGCCGGGCAGCAACTGGCCTTTCTCGTCCTGGGTGAGGAAGGCGCCCAGGTTGCCTTGGTGTTCGTTGATCAACTGCATCGCCTTGCCCAGCCCCTGAGCCTTGCTGCTACGCAGTTTGCGGCTGACCAGGTCGGCAGAGATGTTCACACTGTTGAGCACGTTGCCGACGTTGTGCAGCACATTGGTGGCGATTTCCGCCATGCCGGCCTGGCGCGCGGTGTCCAGCAGTTCGCTCTGGGTATCCTTGAGTTCGCGGGTGCGCTCTTCGACCCGTTTTTCGAGGTCGTCATTGGCGGATTTCAGGGCTTTGTTGACGCGATTGATCACCGTGAAACTGCGCATCAGGTGAATCGCCAGGTACACCAGCAACAACACCAACAGCACCGAAAACACCAGCATGTAGAAGTGATAACGCTGGTTGACCGCGTCGGTACGCTGCTGATCGTTGTTCAGCAGGTCGGTGATGCCGTCCAGTCGTTCGGCCACGGGGATGGCCTCGATGTTTTCCAGCAAGCGGTTGACCACCGGCTGTTCACGCAGAATCAGTTCGATGTGATTGTTGAGAACCTCCAGCGGACTGTGGAATTCCTCCGGCAGACGCAGTTTGTTCACTTTCAGTTTGCTCAACCCCACCAGGATTTCGGCAGCCTTGTTGTCAGAGGTGACCATGGCGAACTCCATGGTGCTGAGGACCAGGTCATAGGTGTCGTTGGCGATGTTTTGCAGTTGCAGTTTGTCGCCGTCCTGCAACTGGGCGAGGGGTTCCTGGATGTCGTCTTCGGCGGTTGGCAGAAACGCCAGTGAGTTGCGCAGCACGGCATTGTGGGATTTGAACTGCTCCACCAACCGGATCTTTTCCTCGAAGGCGCTCAGGTACGCATCATGGCTGGCAAGCCAGACAGGCGAGGCGTTGCGGCCGTGATTCGACTCCATCGTGTCGAACCGTTCCCACAGCAGCGTCATTTGGGTCAGTGGCGTGACCAGCGGATCGTAATTGTGGTTGATGGCAATCCTTGCCTTGAGGATTTCCGTCTCCCATTGAGCGTTCAGCTGTTTCATCCGGGAAATCAGATCCCGGGATTCGGTGTAGGTCGACGTCTGGTCCGAGCTGGATTTGAGGTACAGAAACAACAGTATCGAGGCCAGCATCAGGGCGACGATACCAAGGAGTGTCAGGCTGCGGCGGCGGGACATTTTCATAACGGCTTGCCCTCCCATTCACCGGTCAGGGTCTTGAGGAATTTGATGATCAGCACCCTGTCTTCAGGGGAGGGGATGCGCCCCAGCTGGAACTTGAACATCACGTCGACTGCCTCTTCGAGGGTTTTCGCCGAACCGTCGTGAAAGTACGGCGCAGTCACGGCGACGTTACGCAGGCTCGGGACCTTGAACACGTTGCGGTCCTCTTCGTCCTTGGTCACCAGGTACCGGCCCAGGTCGGTTTCGGTACGGTTGCCTCGAGTTTCGAAGTAATCGCCCATCACCCCGAACTTCTGGAACATGTTGCCGCCGATGTTGATCCCCTGATGGCAGGTGATGCAGCCGTATTCCTTGAAACGTTGGTAACCGTACTTCTCCTCGCGGGTGAGGATGTCGGTGTCGCCCAGCAGGTATTGGTCAAAACGCGAGTTGGAGCTGATCAACGTTCGCTCATAGGTGGCCAGGGCGTTTTGCACATTGATCATGGTCACACCATCCGGGTAGGCATCGCCGAACGCGGTTTGATAAGTCGCGTCGGCGGACAGCGTTTGCACCACGTGTTCCCAGTTGCTGCCCATTTCACTGGGGCTTTGCACCACGGCGTGAATCTGGGTTTCCAGCGTGTTCGCGCGGCCGTTCCAGAATTGCCGGAAGTTCAGGCTGGCGTTGAACACGCTCGGGGTGTTGACCACCACGGGCTGGCCGTTGAAACCGATGGAAAACGCCTTGTTATCGGCGCCACCGCTTTCCAGGCGATGGCAACTGGCACAGGACAGGCTGCCGTTGACCGACAAACGTGGCTCATTGAACAACCGGCGCCCGAGTTCAACCCGCAGAGGGTCCTGCTTTGGCACGGCCGGCAGCGGCTTTAACGGTTCGTCCAGTGGCGCGCCGCTGGCTGTCAGGCACAGCCCGAGCAGAGGCATCAAGAGCAAGCGGTAGATAAATGGCGACATCTTGTAATTCCTTGGCTGATAGCCCGTGTGTCGCTGCATATCGATCATGTGGCTGCAGGGGGAGGGGGTTTCACCGACGTCAGATACTGTACGAAGTCATCCGGCGCCACGGCTTTGCTGAAGTAGTAACCCTGGCCTTCTTCGCACTGATGGGCCTTGAGGAAATTCAACTGTTCGAGGGTCTCCACCCCTTCGGCGATGATGGTCAGCTTGAGGCTCTTGCCCAGGCTGATGATGGCGCTGACCAGGGCCGCGTCGTTGATGTCACAGCTCAGGCCGCGAATGAACGACTGATCGATTTTCAGCACATCGATGGGAAAACGTCGCAGGTAACTCAGGCTGGAATACCCGGTGCCAAAGTCATCGATGGCCAGCCGCACGCCCATTGCCTTGATTCGGTTCAGGGCGGTGACGGTGGCATCGACGTTCTGCATCAGCACGCCTTCGGTGATTTCCAGTTCCAGCAATGACGGATCCAGACCGGTTTGTGCGAGGACCTGTTCAATGCCCTCTACAAAACTGCGCTGGCGAAAATCGATGGCCGACACATTCACCGACATACACAGCCTCGGCAGCCCCGCCGCCTGCCAGGCGCAGGCTTGCCGACAGGCTTGGGCCAGCACCCATTTGCTCAACGGTACGATCAGGCCACTGTCTTCGGCCACACCAATGAAGTCCGACGGGTAAACCCAGCCATGCCCCGGTTTCAGCCAGCGAATCAAGGCTTCTGCACCCACCACCTCACCGGTGCCCAGGTCGAGCTTGGGCTGGTAATGCAGGACAAATTCGTCGCGCTCCAGGGCCAGGCGAATACCCGACTCGATGGTCTGCTGGTCCCGGGCGCGCTGGTTCATTTCTTCAATGAAAAAGCGGAAGTCGTTGGGGCCGCTTTCCTTGACATTGCGCATCGCGGTCTCGGCTTTCTTGATCAATGCGATCGCATCGAAGCCGTCATCGGGGTAGATGCTGATGCCCAGGCTGGCGGTCACGCTCAGGTCATGGCCGGCGATGTGCTGGGTTGTGCCGATGGCGTTCAAGAGTTTTTCGGCGATGCCTTTGGTCTGCTGAGGATGGCGGATATCAGCGAGGATCACCACGAACTCATCAGAGCCGTAGCGAAACACCGAGTCGGATTCGCGCACCGTCGACACCAGGTTATGCCCGACCCGTTTGAGCATCTCGTCACCGGCCGGATGGCCCAGCGCATTGTTGATGCGCTTGAAGCGATCAAGGCCCAGAAACATCACCGCCAGTTGCTTGTCATGGCGGCGGGACAACGCCAGGGACTGGTTCAGCCGATCACCGAGCAACGTGCTGTTGGGCAACTCGGTCAAGACGTCGTATTGCAGCAGGTGAGACACCTTGAGCAGTTCGTGGACCCGCGCCTCGATGGTCTGCTCCAGGCTTTGCACTTTCGTCGCCGCGTCCTGCGTCATCTGCCATTTCCAGGTCAGGGCGCTGGCCATCTGGCGGATTTCCAGACTGTCGAAGGGTTTTTTCAACACCAGCAACTGGTCGCCAAACTCCAGCCGTTCAGCCATGTCTTCCCAGCTGTAATCCGAATAGGCGGTGCACAAGGCGATTTGCAGGTGTGGGTCGACCTTCCAGAGTCGTTCGATGGTTTCCAGCCCGTCCCAACCCGGCGGCATGCGCATGTCGGTGAACGCCATGGCGTAGGGGCGTCCTTCCGCCAGGGCGCGCATGACCAGTTCGAGGGCTTCCTGGCCCTGATAGGCGGAATCGAGTTCAAAGGTGAGCCGAGCCTGTTGTTGCACGCCGAACAGTGCCTCTTCTGTACCGGCGAGGGTCTGCTCGTCCTCGGTGTCGGGGCCGAGGATCTTTCGAAAGTCCCGATGGATCGAGGGCGTGTCGTCGATGATCAGGATGCGCCGGTTGGTCTGGACGAACGGAGTTTTCATTCCTGGTCCTCCGTGGCGTGCGGGTTGTCCAGGATCGGTCCGTGTTCGTCACTTGCGGGCACGATGCTGCCGGCTTTGAGCAACTGGGCGGCTTGTTGGCTGCTGACCGCCTTACTGAAAAAGTAACCCTGTGCGTTCATTGGCGAGCCTGTGGCCATCAGCGAACTGCGCTGTTCCTGGGTTTCGACACCTTCGGCGATGATTCCGATCCCTACCTCGCGAGCGAAGTTGATGATTGCGCGCAAGGTGTTGGCGCTCTCCGGGTCGCGGGCCGCGGTATCGATGAAGGCCTGGGCGAGTTTCAGGTGATTGACCTGGTACGTCTTGAGGTAATCGAACGAGGAGTATTCAGTGCCGAAGTCGTCGATGGCGATCTTTACTCCCAGCTCCCGCAGGCGCGGCAGCACGTCGTTGTGGGTCCATTTGGTCTGGGCCAGGGTCGCTTCGGTGACATCGAAGCGCAGGTCCCAGGCACACAGTTCCCAGCGCGCGGTGGTGCGCAGCACGTCATAGATCAGCTCGGGCCCGCTTTTGAGCTGGGCCAGGGACAGCTTGATGGCAATCACCGGCGGCGCCATGCCGTCGTCGCGCCACTGGCGCATTTGCTGGCAGGCGCGATCCAGCACCCAGTGACCGAGGGCGATGATGGCGCCGGTTTTTTCCGCAGCCGGCAGGAACGCCGGCGCTTCCAGCAAACCGCGCTCGGGGTGGTTCCAGCTGACCTGGGCTTCCATGCCGAGGATCTTGCCGCTGCTCAGGTCAACTTCCGGCCAGTAATTGAGTTCGAGTTCTCCGTGTTCAATGGCGGTTTTCAGATCGTTGGCGATGGTCATGCGCTCGACCACCTCCTGATTGATCTCCTCGGAGTGGAAGTGATACTGGTTGCGGCCCTTTTCCTTGGAGCGATAGAGCGCCATGTCGGCCTGGTTCAGCAGGCCGTCGGCGCTGGTGATGAGCGGCGAATAGCTGCTGATGCCGATGCTGACCGAGACGCGCACGTCATTGCCGGCCAGGGAGTAGGGGAGCACCAGCGCATCGCGGACCTTGCCGGCCAATGACGCAGACTGGGTCGGGTCGCTGACGTCCAGTTGCAAAATGGCGAACTCGTCGCCGCCGAGGCGGGCGACCACGTCGTTTTCGCGCACACAGGCTTTGATGCGCCGGGCCACTTCCTGCAGCAACAGGTCGCCCACCGGGTGGCCGAGGGTATCGTTGATCCGTTTGAAGTGATCGAGGTCCAGATAGAACATCGCGAACGGTGTCGCACCCCGACGCGCGGCGGCGAACGCCTGATGCAGGCGCTCGATCAAGGTGGCACGGTTGGCCAGCCCCGTCAGCCCGTCGGTGCGGGCCAGCAGGGCGATTTTCTCCTCGGCGACCTTGCGTTCCGTGACGTCGATAATGATCCCTTCGACTTCCAGCAGACGTCCTTCGTCGTCACGCACCGGGATATAGCGGTTTTCGACCCAGCGCCAGTCACCGTCGCCGGTGCGCATCCGGAACTCGATGGAAGCGCCTAAAGCGTGGCGATCCAGCACCCGGGCCATGGCCGTGTCGACTTTCGATTGGTCGTCGGGATGAATCAACTCCCGGGCCCAGTTGGCCGAGGCGACCAGATTCGCCGCAACGTGACCGTACTTGGTGATGTTGTGGGAGATGTACATCAGCGGGAATGACGGTTCGCCCCGCAGGCGATAGAGAATGGTCGGGCTGTTCTGCACGATGATGTTGGCGTCAGAGAGCTCCCGGGTGCGCTCTTCGACGGCCTGTTCCAGCAATGACATCTTCAGCTCGGCGTCTTCGGTCATCTGCCATTTGGCGGTCAATGCGCTGGCCAGCTGGCGGATTTCAATGGCATCGAAGGGTTTTTTCAGGATCAGCAGGCGATCGCCCAGTTCGAGGCGTTCATCGATGTCTTCCCAGGAATAGTCGGAATAGGCGGTGCACAACGCCACTTGCAGCTTGGGATCGACCTGCCACAGCCGTTCGATGGTTTCCAGACCGTCCCAGCCCGGCGGCATGCGCATGTCGATAAAGGCCATCGCGTAGGGCAGGTCGTTGGCCAACGCTCGCTCGACCTTGTTCAGTGCTTCAAGGCCCTGAAAGGCCGAATCGAGCATGAAACTTTGCAGTGTGGCCGTCGCTTGCATCCCGAACAGGGCTTTTTCGGCGCTGATCAGCTCGTCGTCTTCGCTCGATGGCGGGCTGAGGATCTTGATGAAATCCGCATGAATGGAAGCGGTGTCGTCGACGATAAGAATCCGACGGTTGGTGCGCGCGAGCAGCGTATTCATAGGCATACGCCGGGAGCGATGGCAGTGTGGAGCGGTGTGCTCATAGGGGCATCCTTTCCCTGATCACGTGGCGAAGCATCTTTAATGGATCCGAGTGAACAGAGCATAGTCGCCCGTGCGGTACTTCGCCCGTCGACTGAAACGAATCATTTCCAGGGGCCTGGCTGGAAATCATCTAGCCTGTAGCTCAGGCAAGGCCAGAAACGGAATGTTCTGGCTGATGACTGACGCAACAACGCCCGTTTCGCTTGAGGTAATGCCATGGAAGAGCAACTCCCCACGACTGTCACCTGGAAACCCACGATTCTGCTGGTCGACGATGAGGAGTCGATTCTCAATAGTCTGCGCCGGCTCTTGCGCGGCCAGCCCTACGAAGTACTGCTGGCCACCAGCGGGGCTCAGGCCCTGGACATCATGGCGAAACAGCCCGTCGAACTGGTGATGAGCGATGCGCGCATGCCCAATATGGACGGCGCCACGCTGCTGGCGCACATTCACCAGCGCCATCCCCACACGCTGCGTATTCTGCTGACCGGTTATGCCGACCTGACGATGATCGTCAAAGCGATCAACGAGGGGCAGATAGATCGTTACATCAGCAAACCCTGGCACGATGAGGAATTGCTGCTGACCTTGCGCCAATCCCTCGCCTACCAGCATTCCGAGCGCGAGCGCTTACGCCTGGTGCAGGAGACGTGGGACCGCAACGAAGAATTGAAGCTGCTCAACGCGACCCTGGAAAAACACGTCGCTTCCCGCACTGCGGAGCTGCAGCAGACCGCCGACATGCTCGACCTGGCCTACGAAGAGCTCAAACACAGCTATGTCACCGGCACCGAGGTGTTTTCGCTGTTGGCCAACCTGCGTTTGCCGCCGGCCAAGCAGACGAACCGGCAAATCATCGAACTGGTGCGGGTGTACTGCAAACGCCATGGCCTGGACGAGGGCAGCGCCCGCGACCTGACCATGGCCGCGGCGCTCTACAACATCGGCAAGCTGAGCTGGACCGACAGCATGATGACCGCGCCTGCGGATCTGCTGCACCACAGCGATCGGGAACGCTATCGCGGTTATCCGAAGCAGAGCGAATCGCTGCTGATGACCCTCGATCCGATGAAAGACGCCGCGCGCCTGATTCTTCACCATCAGGAACGCTGGGATGGCACCGGTTTCCCCGACCGGCTCAAGGGCGAGGCGATTCCGCTCGGGTCGCGGTGGCTGAAACTGGCGGTGGATTTCATCGAGTTGCAACGCGGGCTGATCCTTGAACGGCAGATGAACAGCGATGAAGCCTTGGTCTATATCCGCCAGTATGCCGGTCGTCTATACGATCCTGATCTGGTCGAGGACTTCATCAAGGTTTGCGCTGCGTACTTGAGCGATGTGTCGCTGGCCGATCCGACGGTCAAGGTAATGAGCACCCGTGACCTGGCGGCCGGGATGATTCTGGCGCGCAACCTCAATGCCGATAACGGCATGCTGCTGCTCAATGCGGGCAAGGTACTGAGCGGGCCGCTGGTGGAGAAGCTGATCGCGTTCGAGGCGATGGAAGGGGCGAAATACAGTGTTTTTGTGAAAGTGCCGGAGGAAGTGGAAGCCGCAATTCTCGAAGCGCCACTGGTGGTTCAGGCTCAGCCCTGAACCCTGTGGGAGCGAGCCTGCTCGCGATGACGGACTGACTTCACCATTGATGTCGACTGAAAGATCGCTATCGCGAGCAGGCTCGCTCCCACAAGGGCTCAGCGTCCGGTCGGGATTTTTCGGGGTGACGCAGAGCCCGCACCCATGTGATCCTTTGCGCCTTTCACCCAAGGCCTCTTCAGATCCATGACCCTTTCCACCGCCACGTCCCCCCGCATCATCCACATCGCCGCCGCCCTGCTGATCGGCCCCGACGGTCGCACGCTGCTGGTCCGCAAGCGCGGCACCGAAGCCTTCATGCAGCCCGGCGGCAAGATCGAGGCCCACGAGCAACCGGTTCACGCCCTGGCCCGTGAACTGGAAGAAGAGCTCGGGCTGGTCATCGACCCTGCGCACGCCACCTACTTGGGGCCTTTTTCGGCACCGGCCGCCAATGAGCCGGGTTTTGTCGTACAGGCTGAACTCTTTCTGCTGACAATTGATTCAGACGTATCGCCTGCGGCGGAGATCGAAGAGGTGCGCTGGATCGACCCGGCCACCGACGGCCATCTCACGCTGGCGCCATTGACACGGGACCTGATCCTGCCGTTTTATCGAGCTTCGCTGACTGCCACCGTCTGATCATCCACGGACCAGGATTGCCCCCATGATCCCGCTTCAAGACTTGCTGATTTTCGCCGCTGCCGCGTTGCTGATGGTGCTGACGCCGGGGCCGAACATGATCTACCTGATCTCCCGCTCGATCTGCCAGGGGCGCAAGGCCGGCGTGACGTCGTTGCTCGGCGTGGTCGCGGGGTTTTTCGTGCACCTGTTCGCCGCCGCGGCCGGTTTGACTGCGGTGTTCCTGGCCGTGCCGTTAGCCTACGAAGTGCTGAAATGGGCCGGCGCGCTGTACTTGCTGTGGCTGGCCTGGCAAGCGGTCAAACCCGGCGCGCGTTCACCGTTTGAAGCGCAGCAGTTGCCGCCGGATTCGTCGCGCAAACTGATCACCATGGGTTTTTTGACCAGTGCCCTGAACCCGAAGATTGCGGTGTTTTACCTGTCGGTGTTTCCGCAATTCATCACCCCTGAGCATGGCTCGGTGTTCACCCAAAGCATCGTGCTCGGCCTGACCCAGATCAGCGTCAGCTTCTGCGTCAATCTGCTGATCGCGATATTCGCAGCCGGCATCGCGTCGTGGTTCGTCAACAACCCGACCTGGTTGTCGGTGCAGCGCTATTTCATGGGCTTTGTTCTGTCAGCGCTGGCGGTGCGGCTGATGCTTGAGCAACGTCGGACGGCTTGACCATGTGGATTGAACGACTGGATGCCAGCCATGCCCTGGACTATCGGGCGCTGATGCTCGAAGCCTACGACCTGCATCCGCAGGCCTTCACCTCAAGTGTGCGCGAGCGCGCGGCGATGCCGTTGAGTTGGTGGGAATCGCGCCTGACCAGCAAACTGGATGTGCTGTTCGGGGCGTTCGAGGAGGGCAAGTTGGCGGGCATCGTCGGCCTGGCCTTCGAACCCCGGGAAAAGGCCCGACACAAGGCAACGCTGTTTGGCATGTACGTGTCCGGCAAGGTCCGGCAGCGCGGGTTGGGTCAGCAACTGGTGCAGGCCGCGCTGGCCGAAGCGCAGAACCATAAGGGCCTGCGATTGATCCAGCTGACCGTCACCGCTGGCAACGAGGCCGCGTTCAACCTGTACAAGCGCTGCGGCTTTGTACAGTACGGCCTCGAACCCATGGCAGTACGCGTCGGCGAAGACTACTTCGACAAAATCCACATGTGGCGCGAACTCTCCTCGGACTCTGAGGAGTAACGGCTTCTGTGGCGAGGGGACTTGTCCCCGTTGGAGTGCGAAGCGCTCCCCGGCATTCTTTCAGGCAAACCTTGTTCGCAGGTTTTAGGGCCGCTTCGCAGCCCAACGGGGACAAGTCCCCTCGCCACAGGGACCGTGTCGGCTAGCGGACGGCGCTGACCCCGTCCAGTGTCGAGAACGATGTGTCCTTGGCCGTCAGCAAGAAATCGCGCATGTACGGCGCATCCAGCATGTCCGCGCGGATCCCCGCATACAGCGTCGCAAACAGTCCTTTCTCGCCGAGCCGCTTGGCCTTCACGTAACCCCGTGAGCTGTATTCATGCAGCGCCCAATGGGGCATGCCGCACACGCCGCGTCCGCTGGCCACCAGTTGCATCATCATCACGGTCAACTCTGAGGTGCGGACCTGGGCCGGTTCGATGTCGGCCGGTTCGAGGAAGCGGGTGAAAATGTCCAGCCGATCGCGTTCAACCGGGTAGGTGATCAGCGTTTCCGTGAGCAAATCTTCCGGAACGATGTAGGCCTTGTTCGCCAGACGGTGCTGATTGGCCACCGCGAGCATCGCTTCATAGGTGAACAACGGCACGTAAGTGATCCCCGCCAGTTCCAGCGGATCCGAGGTCACCACCAAGTCCAGATCGCCACGGGCCAGGGCCGGCAGCGGGGCGAAGGAGAAGCCCGAGGCCAGGTCCAGCTCGACTTCCGGCCAGGCGTCACGGAACTGATCGATGGTGGGCATCAGCCACTGGAAGCAGCTGTGGCACTCGATCGCCATGTGCAAACGGCCCGCCGTGCCGCCGGCCAAGCGCGCGATATCACGCTCGGCACCGCGCAGCAGCGGCAGGGTCGCGTCAGCCAGTTGCAGCAGGCGCAGACCGGCGCTGGTGAAACGCACCGGTTTGGTCTTGCGCACGAACAGCGGCATGCCCATGCGCTCCTCCAGTTCCTTGAACTGGTGGGACAGGGCCGACTGGGTCAGGTGCAGGCGGTCGGCGGCATCGACCAGGCTGTCGGCTTCGCGCAAGGCGTGCAGGGTCTTCAGGTGACGGATTTCAAGCACCGGGGGCTCCATGAGGAAAACTTGTGATCAACACGAAAAGGTTGAGTTTGTCTCATGTTGGGTTGGCTGTCGACAATAGCGCCATGTTTTACAGCCTCTTTTACAGGAAGAAACTCACCATGGCTCTGGCACACACACTTGGTTTCCCACGCATCGGCGCAGACCGCGAACTGAAAAAAGCCCTCGAATCCTACTGGAAGGGTGACCTCGATCAGGACGCGCTGAAAAGCGTCGGCCGCCAGTTGCGCGCCACCCACTGGCAGTTGCAGAAAGACGCCGGCATCGACCTGCTGCCCGTCGGTGACTTCGCCTGGTACGACCAGGTGCTGACCCATTCCCTGACCTTCGGTGTGATCCCTGAGCGTTTCGACAGCGCCAAGGATGCACGCGGCCTGCCGACCCTCGACACCCTGTTCGCCATGGCCCGTGGCGCCACGACTGCCTGCTGCGGCGGTGAACACAGCAAAGCGCAATACGCCCAGGAGCTGACCAAGTGGTTCGACACCAACTACCACTACCTGGTCCCGGAATTCAGCGCTGACCAACAATTCAAACTGAGCTGGGAACAGCTGTTCGACGAAGTCGACGAAGCCAAGGCCTTGGGCCACAACGTCAAACCGGTGATCATCGGCCCGCTGACTTACCTGTGGCTGGGCAAAGCCAAAGGCAACGACTTCGACAAGCTCGACCTGCTCGAACGCCTGCTGCCGATCTACGGCGAAATCCTCGGCCGCCTCGCCGCTCAAGGCGTGGAATGGGTGCAGATCGACGAACCGATCCTGACCCTCGACCTGCCGCAAGCCTGGAAAAACGCCTTCGAACGCGCTTATCACATCCTTCAATATTCGCCGCTGAAAAAACTCGTGGCGACCTACTTCAGCGGTCTGGAAGACAACCTCGGCCTGGCGGTCGGCCTGCCGGTGCAAGGCCTGCACATCGACGCGGTGCGCGCGCCGGATCAACTCGGCCAGGTGTTGGATCGCCTGCCGACCTACAAGATTCTCTCGGTAGGCCTGGTCAACGGTCGCAACGTCTGGCGCTGCGAACTGGAGCAAGTCCTCGCGCAACTGCAACCGGCGCAAGAGCGCTTTGGTGACAACCTGTGGGTCAGCAGTTCCTGCTCGCTGCTGCACAGCCCGGTGGACCTGGAGCGTGAAGACAAACTCGACCCGGAGCTAAAAAGCTGGCTGGCGTTTGCCGTGCAGAAGTGCGGTGAAATCGCCGTGCTGCGCGATGCCCTCAACGATCCGCAATCGTCCAAGGTGCAGGCTGTCCTCGCCGAAAGTCGTGCGATTCAGGTCAGCCGTGCCGAGTCTCCGCGTATCCACAAAGCCGAAGTGCAGGCACGGATAAACGCTATCAGTGACAAAGACAGCCAACGCCACTCGCCATTTGCCAAACGCATCGCGCAGCAACAGGCGCGCTTGAAACTGCCGCCATTCCCGACCACCACCATCGGCTCGTTCCCGCAGACCGGGTCGATTCGTCTGGCGCGCCAGGCGTTCAAGCAAGGCAAGCTGTCGGCCAACGATTACACCGACGCCATGCACAGCGAAATCCGCCATGCCGTGCAAGTCCAGGAACGCCTGGGCCTGGACGTGCTGGTGCACGGTGAAGCCGAACGCAACGACATGGTCGAATACTTCGCCGAGCAACTGGACGGCTACTTGTTCACCCGTTTCGGCTGGGTGCAGAGCTACGGTTCGCGCTGCGTCAAACCGGCGATCATCTATGGCGATCTCAGCCGTCCGAACGCCATGACGGTCGACTGGATCACCTACGCGCAAAGCCTGACCGACAAGGTCATGAAAGGCATGCTCACCGGTCCCGTGACCATGCTGATGTGGTCGTTCCCGCGCGAAGACGTCTCGCGCAAAATCCAGGCGCAGCAGCTGGCGTTGGCCCTGCGTGACGAAGTGGTCGACCTGGAAGCCGCCGGCATCAAGATCGTGCAGATCGACGAAGCCGCATTCCGCGAAGGCTTGCCGCTGCGCCGGGCACAATGGCAGGAATATCTGGACTGGGCGGTGGAAGCCTTCCGCTTGAGCGCCTCCGGCGTGCGGGATGAAACCCAGATCCATACCCACATGTGCTACAGCGAATTCAACGACGTGATCGAGTCCATCGCGGCGATGGACGCCGACGTGATCACCATAGAAACCTCGCGTTCGGACATGGAATTGCTGGAAGCTTTTGAAGCGTTCGACTACCCGAACGACATCGGGCCAGGGGTTTATGACATCCACTCGCCACGGGTGCCGGACACGGCGGAGATGGTCAAGTTGATGAGCAAAGCGGTGAAGCGCATTCCGGCGGAGCGGTTGTGGGTGAACCCGGATTGCGGGCTGAAGACCCGGGCGTGGCCGGAGACTGAGGCGGCGCTGGTGAACATGGTGGCGGCGGCAAGGCAGTTGCGGAGTCAGTTGGCCTAAAGTCCTGCGACGCCTGCACTGGCGCCTTCGCGAGCAAGCCCGCTCCCACAGTGGATTTATGTCGATCACAGACATTGTGTACGGCATCAATCCTGTGGGAGCGGGCTTGCTCGCGAAGCAGGCGACTCGGTCTTCGATATGACCGCTCGGCAATCTTCATCAAACTGTCACGTAACTGTGGCAGCGCGCTTGATCAAACTTCATCAGACTCGCGCTCTACTGGGGTTCTGCGTTTCGGTGTTTTTCATGCGTGCATTCATTTTTCTGGCCTTGCTGGTGTTTGGCCTGCCGTCTTTGGCGGCGTCTCGTTGCGATGTCAACGTTCCAACTGAACAGGCCGATCTGGCGCAGGTGAGCCTGGCGTACCAGAGCATCGGCCGTGCGTCCGACCCGGCGTTGCTGCTGGTGATGGGCCTGGGCGGGCAGTTGATTCACTGGCCGGACGAGGTGGTGGTCGCGTTGTGTCAGCAGGGCTTCAGGGTGATCCGTTATGACAATCGCGATGTCGGCCTCTCCAAGTGGCGCCAAGCGCCTGCCGACGCCAACCTGACGTTCGAAGTGCTGCGCTACAAACTCGGTTTGCCGGTGGCGGCGCCGTACACCCTGACCGACATGGCGGACGATGCCTTTGGCCTGATGGATGCGCTGAAGGTCGAGCAATTTCACGTGTTGGGCGCGAGCATGGGCGGGATGATTGCCCAGCACATGGCGGCGATGGCGCCGCAGCGGGTCGAGAGCCTGACCCTGATCATGACCAGTTCCGGGGCCGAAGGCTTGCCGGCGCCGAGTGCGGCGTTGGTGCAGTTGTTGTCGCGGCGGAGCGCGCCAAATCGCGAAGTGGCGCTGGAGCAACAGGCGGATTTACTGGCGGCGTTGGGCAGCCCGACTGTCAGTGATGATCGGCAGGCGTTGCTGCATCAGGCGGCGCTGTCTTATGACCGGGCGTTCAACCCGGAAGGTGTGAAGCGCCAGATCATGGCGATCCTCGCCGAGCGCAGCCGCGTGGCACTGCTTAATCAACTGCGCGTACCGACGCTGGTGGTCCACGGCACGGCCGATCCGTTGTTGCCGGTGATGCATGGCGTGCACCTGGCGGCGCATATCCGTGGCAGTCAGTTGAAGCTGATTCCGGGACTGGCGCATCGGTTCCAGGAAGCGTTCAAGGCGCCGTTGCTGGCGGCGGTGTTGCCGTATTTGCAGGCTCACCGTGAAGACAGATCGCATTGGGCGCAGATTGATCCGGTGCCAACCCCGAATCTCCTGTAATCCCCAAATCCAACCTGTGAAACAAAATCCTGTGGTGAGGCAATGCTGTTCACTTAAGACAATCTCCAGTCGAGCAGGAACCTGTGGCGAGGGGATTTATCCCCGTTCGGCTGCGAAGCAGTCGTAAATCCAGACAACTCGGTCTGTCTGAACGGACGCGGGGGCGGCTTCGCCACCCAACGGGGATAAATCCCCTCACCACAAAGGCTCCCTTGCCTCAGTTGGTTATGTCGATGGAACGAGGTTATCCAGCATCCGGTTCACCGCCAGTTCACCCAGCATGACGGACTGCTGAATGCCCAGCACGGTGTTGCGCTGCGGGCCTTCCAGCAACCCGGCGAAATCACTCAGCATCACACTCGCCGAGGCCAGGGATTCGCAGGCGTTGGCCAGCAGGGTTTCGTGATCGATGTCGGGGGCGATGGTGTAAATGGTGCTGGGGCGGCGCGGGGTGTCTTTGGGGATGACCGGTTTGAGGTAGAAATCGAGGGCGCGGTCGGCGGCTTCGTTGAGTTTTTTGGAGTCTGGGGTTTCGTAGGGGGAGACGTCGTCGGTTTCTGGTGGGTTCGGAGTAAGTTTGAACATAAGTAAATCCTCAGGTTGAGCCGCATTCATCTCGCTACTAAACGAAGAGGGAGGCAGCTGTGCGCAAGTTAGTAGACCGGGAGGATTCAAAACCGGCGCGCCCGAGGGCGCCAAGCGCACAGCCGCCATCGAATGCAGGCACAAACCTGACTGAATGACACTTGTGCAGCCGTTAGAACCTGCCCGGGCTACTAAACCCGATCACTGGGAATCAGTGATGCGAATCAAGTTACCGATGGCCTCCAAAGCGCACAAGCCAGCGGATTCTGACGTTGTTGTAGGCGACGGCGCAAGGCGCTGTAGCTTTCAGGAAGTAACCTTAAACAGAACTAAACACACTCCCCAAAACACCCCAAAACCCTGTGGGAGCGGGCTTGCCCGCGATGGTGGCGTATCAGTCGCTATCTACTTTTCTGATACACCGCTATCGCGGGCAAGCCCGCTCCCACAGGGATAGTGGAATGGCTGCTAACTCTGTTCCACAGGGATCAGGGGAATGGCTGCCACCTCGGCCCTGTCAGGTGTATCGTTCAAACTTTCCGGCGCGACCCAAGCCTGCGAGGTGAATGATGAGTACCCCTTTGAAAATCGATTTCGTCAGCGATGTGTCCTGTCCGTGGTGCGTGGTCGGCCTGTATGGCCTGACCCGGGCGCTGGAGGTGCTGCGTGATGAGGTCCAGGCCGAGATCCGTTTCCAGCCGTTCGAACTGAACCCGAAGATGGGGCCGGAAGGGCAGAACATCACCGAACACATCACCGAAAAGTACGGCTCGACCCCAGAGCAATCGCAGAAGAACCGCGAGATGATCCGCGCCCGTGGCGCCGAGGTCGGGTTTGCGTTTCGCACCGATGGCAACAGCCGCATCTACAACACCTTTGATGCGCATCGGTTGCTGTTTTGGGCGGGCCTGGAAGGGTTGCAGTTCAATCTGAAAGAGGCGCTGTTCAAGGCGTATTTCACCGATGGCGGCAATCCATCTGATCACGGTCAGTTGGCGCAGATTACAGAAAGCGTGGGGCTGAATCGACAGCGGGCCGAGGCGATTCTGGCGTCCGATGAGTTTGCCAAAGAGGTGCTCGAAGAAGAGCAGTTGTGGCTGTCGCGCGGAGTGAGTTCGGTGCCGACGGTGGTGTTTAACGGGCAGTATGCGGTGAGTGGCGGGCAGCCGGTCGAGACCTTTGTCGGGGCGATTCGGCAGATCATGAGCGAATCAAAAGGCGGGACTGTTAGCTAATTGCCGGGAATGCTTCTGTGGCGAGGGAGCTTGCTCCCGCTGGGCTGCGAAGCGGCCCCAATGTCAGCACCGTTGTAGCCAGGCAGACTGCATTCGCTGGATTTACGACTGCTGCGCAGCCGAGCGGGAGCAAGCTCCCTCGCCACAGGGGGGGGGCGGTTACCTGACGATTTTGTCGACGTGGATGCCCAGTTTCTTCAGTCGATACCAGAAGCTGCGTTCGGAGATTCCGATCAATTGCGCCGCCGCAGCCTGCACGCCATTGCTCTGCGCCAGGGCGGCCAGAATGTAAGCCTTCTCGACCTCGGCCAACGCCGCTTCCAGATCCGCCGGCACGCTGCCTTCAGTGATCACGGCGCCACTGCTACCGGAACTTGAAGCAAACAAATACGCCGGCAAATCTTCCTCTTCAATCACCGCCCCCGACGCCACAATCGTCGCGCGCTCCACGCAGTTCTGCAGCTCGCGAATATTCCCCGGCCACGAATAATTGGCCATCGCCTGCAAGGCTTCCGGGCTGAATCCGGTAAAGCGCTTGCCCGCTGTGGCGCCGAGGGTGTGTGCGAAGTGCCGGGCCAGCGGCGCGATGTCTTCCCCCCGTTCGCGCAGGGCCGGCAGCGGAATCGGGAACACGTTGAGGCGGTAGTAAAGGTCCTCGCGAAATTCTTTGTTGGCCACCGCGTCCAGCAGGTTCTTGTTGGTCGCGGCAATCACCCGCACATCGACCTTGCGCTCGCGTGGATCGCCCACCGGCTCGATCACCCGTTCCTGCAAGGCCCGGAGGATTTTCGCCTGCAGGGCCAGCGGCATTTCACCGATTTCATCGAGGAACAGCGTGCCCTTGTCGGCCTGCATGAAGCGCCCGACGCGATCCGCCACGGCGCCGGTAAACGCGCCTTTGCGGTGACCAAACATTTCGCTTTCCAGCAGGCCTTCCGGGATCGCCGCACAGTTCACCGCCACAAACGGTTTGTCCGCGCGGTTGCCGTGTTTGTGGATCGCCCGAGCGACCATTTCCTTGCCGGTGCCGCTTTCGCCGGTCAGCAGAATCGTCGCGTTGCTTTCGCGCACGGAATCGATCGCGTGCAGCACCCGACGGAAGCTCGGGCTGTCGCCGATCAGGCTGTCGATCTGCTGGTGCTCATCAAGCTCGGCGCGCATGCGCTGGTTGTCTTTGAGGATGTCGCGAAATTGCAGGGCCTTGCTGACGGTGATGTCCAGTTCGTCGATGTCGAACGGCTTGGCGATGTAGTCGAAGGCGCCGTTGCGCATCGACTGCACGGCGTTTTTCACGGTGCTGTAGGCGGTCATCACGATGACGGGTAGCTGCGGAAAGCGCGTTTTGATTTCCGCCAGCAGTTGCGGGCCGTCCATGCCGGGCATGCGCCAGTCGCTGATCACCAGGTCGATGTCCTCGCACTCCAGCACCTTGAGCGCGTGCAGGCCATTGCCGGCGGTGAACACCTGAATGCCGTTCTGACCCAGGGCCGATGCCAGCAAATCGCAGAGTTTGGGCTCGTCGTCGACCACCAGTACGTTATGTGTCATCGCTGCCCTCTTCGAAGTCTTCACCGTTGGCCGGAATGTACAGCGTGAAGGTGGTCCCGGCATCTTTTTCACTGACGCATTCGATGCGCCCGTCATGACTTTCCATGATCGAGAAGACCTTGGCCAGACCCAGCCCGGTGCCTGAAGCTTTGGTGGTGACGAACGGCGTGAAGATCCGTTCGAGCATGTCCGGTTCGATGCCTTGGCCGGTGTCGCAGACGCTGATCACGGTGTAGTGCTCGTCGCTGCTGATGCCGACCGTGAGCCGCCCGCCGTCGGGCATGGCGTCGATGGCGTTGACGATCAGGTTCAGGCCGGCCTGCTTGAGTTGCCGCGCATCAGCGTGAAGGGTCGCGCCGGGGGCCTGATCGTCGATCCGTACATCGATGTTGTGGCTGGCCAGTTCCGGGGCGCAGAAGCCGATCAATTCATCCACCAACGGCCGCGCTGCCTGGGTCGAACGCATCGGTGCGCTGGGCTTGGCGAAGTCGAGGAAATCGGTGATCAGGTCGTTGATGCGGCTGACTTCACTGACCACGTATTCCAGATGACGCTTGTCGGTCTCGGGCAAATCGGCGCGCCGATGCAGCAGTTGTGTGGCAGTCTTGATGATGCCCAGCGGGTTGCGGATTTCATGGGCCAGGCCCATGGCGACTTCGCCCAACGCATGCAAACGGTCGCGGCGACGCAGCTGCGATTCCAGGTGCTGCAACTCGGCAAGGCGTTCGCTCATGTGGTTGAACGTGCTGCTCAGTTCCGCCAGTTCATCGCCGCCCGTGACCGCCAGGCGCTGGCGATAATCTCCGGCAATCACCGCTTGCACGCCTTTGGACAAGCCGCGCAAGGGCTTGGTCAGGCGTTGCGAGACAATCCAGCCGACCGCCAGGGACGCTGCCGAGCTGAGCAGGAAAATCAGGATGAACAGGTTGCTCTGGTTCACCAGCCCGACCAGGCTGGTGTGGCGCAGCAGTCCGCTGAAAATCACGCCTTGCAGCTCGCCGCTTTCGTTGAGGATCGGCCGGTAAATGCCGCTGTAGCGATTGGTGAATTGTTCGATCGGCTGTTTGGTGTTGCGCAGAATCTGCTCGATTTTCTCCGGTACGGCGGCCGGGTGATCTTCGAAGCGCTGGGTGGAGAAGATCTCCGAGAAGTCATCGGCCTTGGCCAGGTACAGCCGCAGATCGAGGGAGTGCACGTCGGCGACGCTGGTGAGGAAACTGCTGTCCAGGTAGGTGGCGATGACCAGTTTGTAATCGACGCCGTCCTGATCGGTCTCAAAGGTCGACACAACGGTGCCGGTAGGGACACCGCCGACGTGCAGCGTTTGCAACACCGCTTTGGGCTCGGTGCTGATCTGCCGGACGATGTCATCGGCGGCGGTGCTGAACACCACTTTGTGATCGCTGTCGCGCACCAGTGCCACGACGTCGATGCCCATGGAGTCGGCGATGTCGGTGGTCAATTTGTCGTGTTTGCTCGACAACCGATCCGTGGGCGGGCGCGTATAACGCAGGAACAACTGCGCGGCTCGGGCGTTATCCCGCAGGATTTCGCTGATCTCGTCCTCGACAATCTGGGTCGATTCCTGCAGCCAGATCCGCACGTTGCTGTCGAAAATCTGCGACAGGGTGGTGGCCGCCAGTTCCGCGGCGATCATGGTCGGGATCACGCTGACCAGCCAGAACGCCAGCACCAGTTTGCGCTGCAGGCTCCAGCCGGAGAGGGCGAAAGGTCGGGCGGTGGCGCGTGGGTCTTTGATCATTGTGCTTCGCTTATCGCAGCAGCCATGGCGGAATCGGAACGGTCCGGTCGAATGAACATTTTCACCAGTCGCAACAAACCGTCGAGCACTCGGTTGCGGTGGCGGAAAAACACGGTGTTGCCGCTAAACGAGCAACCCAGGCGCAGCTTACTGGCATAGCCGGCCTGACCGCACGCGTAGATCGGGATGCCGTGTTCAATACAGTAGTCGACATTGGCCAGCCAGCTGCGCACGTACAGGTTGTGATCGCGGGTTTTCGCCAGGTCGTGGGCGAAGAATTTATCGACCAGGCGTTGCTCGTCGAGCAACACCAGGTTGAACGCTACCAGCTCTTCGCCGACCCAATAGAGCACGCACGCGGCGCGCTCATCGAGGTGTTCGAGGACCTGGCGGAAGTAGGCCGGCGGCAGGCGTTCGAAGGTCAGGTCGCTGCGTGAAAGGGTGGCTTCGTACAGCGCCATCATTCGCGGGAGCAGGTCTTCGACTGAGCGCCGCCATTCGATGCGCGGACCATGCCCGCGCAACGTGCGGCGCAGGTCTTTGCGAGTGGATTTGCCGAGCGTGCCGAGGTACGCGTCCACCGAGCCAAAACGGATCGGCAGTTCGGCGCTGGGCAGGCCTGGCATGCTTTGCAGACCGGCTGCCTGGCACACCTGCAACCACTGCGGATCCCGGTGGGACGCGTCCTTGACCGCCAGCAGACCGATGCCGGCTTGATCGGCGTCGTTGCGCGCCAGGATTAACAATTGCTCAAGCAAGGCCGGACGCCGGGCGGGGTCGATCTGGCGTGTGGTCCCGACATGGCATTGCTCGGCCACCGGCGAACCGACGGCGTACAGGTGCACGTCCAACAGCCCCGGCCACCAGCGGCGCAACTGTTCGGTGACGCGTTTGCCCGAACCTTGAACCGTGGTGTCCAGCGAATACGCGGTGGTGAACGCCACCGCCGCTGCGACCAACACCTCGTCTTCGTACAGCGCCAGATAACGCCACTGGAAATCCGCAATGCCCGCCTGTTCAACGGCCCGGTAATAATCCCAGTCCTCCAGTTCACCGGGGAAACAGTCATTCCAGGCACTGCGGTCGATGGCTTCGATGGTTGAAAAGGCAAGGGCAGTGATCACATCGTTTCCTTGGGTCAGGCCAGTTGCCGGTAGTCCTGGCGGATGGGTTGCGGGGCGGTGACTTGTTGCATGAACCGGTGCTGGATGAAGTCTGCGCTCAGCTCCACCACGCGACGGTATTGCAGGTCGACGGTGATCATGTGGTAGCAGTCGTCGAGGAGAATTTTCACCACCGGGCCGCCGAGTTTGCGTTCCACATAGTCGGCGTTCCAGCGGCTGGTGATGTCGTCTTCCCGTGAGTGCAACACCAGCGCCTGGGTGGTGATCTGTGGCATGCGCTTTTTCACCGCAGCCACCAATCGATGCAGTTCCCGGACACTCACCCCGGACATGGTCAGCAGCCCGGCGTTGCTGCTTTCACCGGCCTTCATCTGCCGCTCGACGATGGCGCGCAAGCGTTCGTCCTTGATGCCGAATGGCGACTTTTCGTTGAAGCGGCACAGGTGCACGCCATACGGAATTGCCATCAACAACGGCGTGAGCACCGCGACTTTGGGCATGTTCCAGCCGTCGTAGCGCAGGGTGGTCGAATACAGCAGCAAGCCCTCGATCTGCCCCGGATGCTCGGCGGCCAGGTACATCGCCAGCACCGCACCCATCGACAAGCCGCCGACGAACACGTGCTGGTGTTTGCGCCGCACACCGATGAAGGTGTTGCGCGCGCTCTCGTACCAGTCGCGCCAACCGGTGGCTTGCAGGTCAGCGTTGTCCCCGCAGTGGCCGGCCAGGGTCGGCACGTACACCGTGCAACCGGCCTTGGCCAGGCCCATCGCGACCCGGCGCAACTCGGTCGGCGTGCCGGTGAGGCCGTGGATCAACAACACCGCGACCTCGCCGTTGCCGAGAACGAAACCGGCGCTGCCTTCGCCCATGTCGATCTCAGGCTGGCTCATCTTGTCATCGCCCGGTGCAGCAGACGGTCGAGCAACGCGATGCCGAGGTCGATTTCCGGATAGCTGATTTCCAGCGACGGCGCGAGGGTGATCACGTTCTTGTAGTAACCGCCCACATCGAGGATCAAGCCGAGGCGTTTGCCGTCGATTTCGATGTCGCCTTTCATGCCTTCTTCGACCATGAAATCGAGGGTTGCCTTGTCCGGCGTGAAGCCGTCCGGACCGCAGATTTCACAACGCAGGGCCAGGCCCAGACCGTCGACATCGCCGATGATCGGGTAGCGTTTCTGCAAGTCTTTCAGGCCTTCGAGGAAGTATTTACCCTTGTTCATGACCATCGCACCGTAGTCGACTTCGCTGGTCATCTTGAACATCTCCAGGCCCACCGCCGTGCCCAACGGGTTGGAGGCGAAGGTCGAGTGGGTGGAGCCTGGCGGGAAGATTTTCGGGTTGATCAGCTCTTCCTTGGCCCAGATCCCGCCCAGCGGATTGAGGCCGTTGGTCAAGGCTTTACCGAAGACGATGACGTCCGGTTTGACGTCGAAGTGCTCGATCGACCACAGCTTGCCGGTGCGGTAGAAGCCCATCTGGATTTCGTCGACCACCATCAAGATGCCGTGCTGGTCCAGCACATGCTTGAGTTCGCTGTAGAAGTTCATCGGCGGAATCACGTAGCCGCCGGTGCCCTGGATCGGCTCGACGTAGAAGGCGGCGTATTCGCTCTGGCCGACTTTCGGGTCCCAGACGCCGTTGTATTCGGTCTCGAACAACCGGGCGAATTGCTGCACGCAATGGCTGCCGTATTCTTCCTTGGTCATGCCTTTGGGGCCGCGGAAGTGGTACGGGAACGGGATGAAATTGGCGCGTTCGCCGAAGTGGCCGTAGCGGCGGCGATAGCGGTAGCTGGAGGTGATCGACGACGCGCCGAGGGTGCGACCGTGGTAACCGCCCTCGAAGGCGAACATCAGGCTTTTGCCGTTGGTGGCGTTACGCACCACCTTCAGCGAGTCCTCGATGGACTGCGAACCGCCGACGTTGAAGTGCACGCGACCGTCGAGGCCGAACTTGTTCTTCGCGTCCACCGCGATCATTTCCGAGAGCTCGATCTTGCCTTTGTGCAGGTACTGGCTGGCGATCTGCGGCAGGGTGTCGATCTGCTGTTTCAGCGCGTTGTTCAGGCGCGGGTTGGCGTAACCGAAGTTGACCGCCGAGTACCACATTTGCAGGTCGAGGTAGGCCTGGTCTTCGGTGTCCCAGACGTAGGAGCCTTCGCAGCGGCTGAAGATGCGCGGCGGGTCGATGTAGTGAACGGTGTCGCCGTAGGAGCAGTATTTGGCTTCTTTATCCAGAAGGACCTGGTCTTCAGGCGTAGCGATTCGAATATCAGACATGGTGGAAGCGTTCCTGTGTTTCTAGGTTGAAAGAGGTGGCGTTGGCGGCGTTGGCGCTTGGCAGCAGGGCGAGTAACTCGGGCAGTTCGGCGAAGCTGTCGAAGCGCGCATAGGCGATGCCGTTACGCTCGCAGTGCTCGGCCAGGCGATCCTTGGCGAACACGAAATCGGCGGTGGCGGCCACGCACATGTCGGACTGGCCGTCGCCGATCACCAGCACGCGTTTGGTGCTGGGGGTGGATTTGCATTTGCAGTTGCCGGAGGCGGCGCGGCAGGCGTCGCTGGCATGCGGGAAGTCGATGCGCCAGCTCTGGTGGTCGAGTTGCCGCAAGCGGTTGGCGAGGATCGGCAAGAGGCTGACGTAGTGGCGCGCCAGGATCCGTGCGATGCCTTGCTCGATGCCGTCGCTAACCACTTCGAGGGTCGCGCCGAGGCCGATCACGTGGTCGACGAAGTCGGGGAAGTCCGGGTCGATTTCGATGGTGTCGAAGAACCCGAGCAGTTCGGTGGACGTCGCCTTGACCAGCGCGAGCTGGCGGCTGAGGCATTCACGGGAACCAATGTCACCCGCCAGCCACTCGTTTTCGATCGCTTCCCAGCTTGGGTCGGCGAACCGTTGGAGGATGCTGTCGATCACGTCGGTGCGGGTGATGGTCCCGTCGAAATCACACACGATATGCCAGTCAATCATCTGTTGTACCTATCTTGGCAGGAGGCGCTGTTTGCGCTTGCCAAGGGGGTAGAGCAGGGACTGTGCCAACCGGGTCTGGCCCAACGGGGCTGGGGTTCTGGCGAGGGTTTGTGTCGGCGAAGCTACAATTTTTGTAGGTCGCTACAAACAACATGAGTGCTTGCGCGGGAGATGCGATTCGGGGATTGATGCGCGCACATCCAGATCAAGGAATGGCCTCATGTCGAGGATTACGATTGCTCTCTTCGCCGCGCTGACGTGCCTTTCGGGCAGCGTTTTAGCAGACGGCATCACCGGTGAAGCGGGGGCTGGCCTCAGCTATCAGCCACACGATCCGACCGGCAGCCGCTACGAAACCCGGCCGGTGCCGTACGTCGATCTCGACTGGGGCGATGTCAGCCTCGGCACGGACGACGGGTTGACCTGGGACGCGTTGAACACCAAGGGTTTCAGCGCCGGACCGTTCGTGAATTACCTGCCGGGGCGCACCTCCAACGGCGAGCTGCAGGGGTTGCGCGACGTGCCGGACATGGGCGAGGTGGGCGGATTTGTGCAGTACGCGCCGGCTGATTTCTGGCGGGTGTTTGCCTCGGTCGGGCAAGCGATTGGAGGGCGCGGCGGCCAGGGCGGGGTGTTGGGGCGCGTTGGCGGGGAGGTGGGTTATCCACTGGGTGGCGGGGTAATTGGCAGCTCCAACCTGACTGCGCATTTCGCTGATGCGCGGCAGAGTCAGACGTTCTTCGGCGTCAGTGCCAATGAGTCACAAGCCTCGGGGATCAGGCCTTACAACGCGGGCGGTGGTTTGCAGAATGTGGCGTTGACCCAGAGTTTCGAGTTTCCGCTGGCGCCGCAGTGGTCGTTGTTGACCAGCGCGAGCTGGGTTCACCTGACGGGTTCGGCGGCGGATAGCAGCATTGTCAAAGAGGTCGGGGATACCAACCAAGGGGAAGTGCAGGCTGCACTGGCCTACAAATTCAACTAAGCACTTGTGGCGAGGGAGCTTGCTCCCGCTGGGCTGCGAAGCGGCCCCCTGCAATCCTTCAAGTCCACCGAGTTGCCTGAATTTACGACTGCTGCGCAGCCGAACGGGAGCAAGCTCCCTCGCCACAGAAATTGCGGTGATTTCAGGTTTTTTCACCCTCTGCCAGCAACGCAATCCCGCCCATAATCACCACCACCCCGACCCAGTGCAGCACGCTGATCTGCTCGCCCAACCCCAGCCATGACCCGAGCAACACCCCCACAAACACCAGCGAACTCAACGGAAACGCGAGGGACAAACTGCTGCGCCGCAAGATCAGCATCCACACGAAAAACGCGCCGATGTAGCAGGCAATCGCGAACCAAACCCCCGGATTCACCGCCACGGCCAGCAACCATTGCAGGTTGAAATCCATCTGCCCCAGTTGATCTCCGCCAATCTTGGTAGCGATCTGGCCGGCGCTTTCAAAGCCGATCAACAACGCCCACAGCACCACCGTGCCGAGGCGCTCTTGCAGCCAGTCGGTCTTGCCTCTGATCATCGATTGAACCTCATGCATGGGTGACACACACGAGCATCACGCCCGCCGTAATCACCAGGGTGCCGAGCCAACGCCGCCGGCTGACGGTCTCGCCGAGGATCAGTTTGCCAGCCAGCACCACGCCGCAGTACGCCAGCGCCGCCGCCGGAAACAACAGGCTCAGCGGCGCCCGGGACAGGGCTTCGAGCCAGACGAAAAACTCGATCACGTAGGCGCCGATGCCGCACCACAACAGCGGTGCGTTGAACACCTGGCCCCAGAACGCATTCAGGCGAAAGCCGCCTTCGAGTTCCGGCAATCGGTCCAGGCCGAGCTTGAAACAGAGCTGGCCGATGACGTCCAGCACGATGGAAAACGCCACCAGCACAATCACGGTGAAGGTCATGGGAACAGCTCCTCGAACAGGTCGATCAACGCCTGGTTGGTCGTCGAGTTGCGCAGTAGATCCGCTTCGCTCCAGCGTTCGGCCGGGGGCTGGTCGGACTTGGCTTCCCAGCGTTTGAGGGCGTTGCTGAAGGCCGGGCGAGCGTACTCGCCGCAGATGTCGATGCCGATGATTCGCTTGCTGGCCGCCAGGGCTCTGATGGCTTGCAGTAAATGGCTGAGGCGCATGCCGCCCTGGTCCCAATTGGTCGCCGCGTCTTCGCTGGCCAGCACGTCCTTGTCGACGGTGATCCACACCGCGTGGGTGGGCAGGCTGGAGATCATCTGGTCGAGAAACACCGGCCAGTCGAGCTCCGCCAGATTGCGCCAGTGCAGCAGGTTTTCCTGCTGTTGATGGCCCGCGCCGTCACCCACCCGGCCCCACACTTTCGAGGGCGGACGCTGCCACGGAAACAGCTGCAACACGCCGCGTTTCAGCGCCCGCACATTGCCGCCCTTGAGCTGCGGATTTTGCAGGTCATCGCTGCACGGGCCGAGGGTGACGATGCGCTGGATGTTCGGCAGCTTCAGCGCCTGATTGACCCACGAACCGCAATGCCGGCGCGGGGCGAAGCGGACCCAGTCGGGGTGGTTGTCGAAGTGGATCAGGCTCACTGGCTCCGGCAAATCGCTCAGGAAGGCCGGGGTCAGATGGTGGTAATCACCGGAGCCGACGAAGAAAATTTCTGGTTGCGGGCCGCTGTGCCGGGGCCGTTGCTGCAAGCGTTCGGCAAAGCGGCGAAAGGTCCGTTCGCTGGACCACAGGCGCAATTTCGGGCCGAGGTCGAGCAGGTCGAGGCGTTTGGCACGGCCGCTGTCCAGCAGCCGCGAGATGGGCGCCTGGGCTGTCAGGCTGTGGTCGAGATCTAAAATGTTCAAGGTCGCAATTCACCCTTGGCAGACCCTCCCAGACACCGGCTTCATCCATCATGAAGGCCGGCCGAGAGGGCTTTTGGGGGTAAATGCAAGGGGCGGGCCAGACCTGAGAACGCTGGGGTCCCTGTGGCGAGGGGGCTTGCCCCCGTTCGGCTGCGCAGCAGTCGTAAACCCTGTAAACGCGGTCTGCTGGAATCACTGCAATGGCTGAGTTTTTAGGGCGGCTTCGCCACCCAACGGGGGCAAGCTCCCTCGCCACAGGAATTGGGGGGGGTCAGGCGTGGAGGCGGACCCAGACGGTGACGAGCACGGTAGCCGCCATCAACCACGCCACTGCCGCGACGGCGAGCGAGGCTTCCAGCCGCATCCGGTCCACCATCACATACAACGTCGCCAGGTAAACGAAGTACGGAATAATCGACCACATCCCGAACACAATGGTGGTCTTCAAATCCTCCAGCGAACGCCCCTTGCCGACAATGTAATGCGCAATCAGCGCAAAGGTCGGAAACAGCGGCACTAACCCTGCGATGTAATAGTTTTTGGTCTTGGCCAGCGCGGCAAGGATGACGACCACTGTCGCACCGAGCGCCGCTTTCAATAACAGGTCCATCAGTGGCTCAGCCCGTACTTTTTGACTTTGTCGAACAGCGTGGTCTTGGCCATTCCCAGTTCCAGGCTGGCCTGGGTCAGGTTGCCGCCGCTGCGCTGCAAAGCATCGTTGAGCAAGTTACGTTCGAAGGCTTCCACCGCTTCAGCGAAGGCCAAACCCTGATTGCTACCGCTGGCGCCGGGCTTCTTGAAGGCCGGCAGGCCGAGGGCATACCGCTCGGCGACATTGCGCAGTTCGCGCACGTTGCCGGGCCAGTCGTGGCTCATCAGGTTCGACAAGGTCTGGTTGTCCAACTCCGGCACGGCGCGGTCGAAGCGCAAGGACGACTGCTGCAGGAAGTGTTCGAACAATTGCAGGATGTCTTCGCGACGTTCGCGCAGGGGCGGCAATTCCAGGGTCACCACGTTCAGGCGGTAATACAGGTCGCTGCGAAACTCGCCGGCTTTGCTCGACTCGTCGAGGTCGGATTTGGTCGCCGCAATCACCCGGCAATCCACGGCCACGCTCTGGTTCGAACCCAGGCGTTCCAGGGTGCGTTCTTGCAACACCCGCAGCAGTTTGATCTGCAAGGGCAGGGGCATGCTTTCCACTTCGTCGAGGAACAGCGTGCCGCCATCGGCGTGTTCGATCTTGCCGATCCGTCGTTTGCCGGCGCCAGTGAAGGCGTTGGCTTCATGGCCGAAGATCTCGCTTTCGAACAGGTTCTCCGGCAGGCCACCGCAGTTCAGCGCGACAAACTGTTTGGTGTGGCGGCGACTGAAGTCGTGCAGGCAACGCGCGACCAGTTCCTTACCAGTGCCGGTTTCACCTTCGATCAGCACGTTGGCCGACGTATCGGCGACGTTGGCGATCAGTTCGCGCAGGTTCTGCATGGCCGGCGAGCGACCGATGATCCGGCCTTCCAGGGAATCACGCTCCGCCAGTTGCCGGCGCAACGAAGACACTTCCCGGGCCAGGCTGCGTTGCTCCAGCGCTCGGCGGGCGACATCGACGAGGCGTTCCGGGGAGAAGGGTTTCTCCATGAAGTCATAGGCGCCTTTCTGCATCGCGCCGACGGCCATGGAGATGTCGCCGTGGCCGGTGATCAGCACCACCGGCAGGCTGCGATCCCGGGCCTTGAGCCGGGTCAGCAATTCCAGGCCATCGATGCCCGGCAGGCGGATATCGCTGATGACGATGCCGGCAAAGTTGTCGCCAACCCGCTCCAGCGCTTCTTCGGCGCTGCCCACGCCCACGCAGGGAATGTCTTCCAGGGTCAGCGCCTGTTGGCAGCCGAGCAGCACATGGGGGTCGTCTTCGACGATCAGCACACTAAGGTCGTTGTTCATATTGGCTCGGCGTGAAGGGGGCTTACCAACGGTAAACTGAGGACGAAGGTGGTGCCACCGCTGGCCGGGTGTTCGACACCCAGATGCCCGCCGGTGGCGGCGGCCAGGCTGGCGGACAGGGTCAGGCCGAGGCCCAGGCCTTGTTCGCCGGGTTTAGTGGTGAAAAACGGTTCGAACAGATGCTTGCGCGCTTCGGCATCGATACCGTGGCCGTTGTCGCGTACGCGCAGGCGATATTTACCGTCGAACTCCTCGCCTTCCAGCCACAGTTCGGGCAATGGTTGTGCCTGCATGGCGTCGAGGGCGTTGCCGATCAGGTTGACCAGAATCTGCTCAAGGCGGGTCTGGTCGATCTGCACTTGCCTGTCGTCGAATTCGCGGTGCACTGTCAGATGGACACTTTCGACTCGCCCACCCAGCAGTTGCATCGCGGCGTCCACGGCTTTGCCGAGGCAGGCCTGGCCCTTGTCGTCACCGCGGCGGGCGAAGGAGCGCAGGCTGGCGGTGATCCGGCCCATGCGGTCGATCAATTCATTGATGGTCTTGAGGTTGGTGCTGGCCACGTCCAGTTGACCGCGCTCCAGAAAGCGCACGGTATTGCCAGACAGGGTGCGTAGCGCCGCCAGCGGCTGGTTCAGTTCGTGGGCGATGCTGGTCGACATTTGGCCGATGGCCGCGAGTTTGCCGGCCTGCACCAGTTCATCCTGAGCGCGGCGCAAGGTCTCTTCAGCCTGACGCCGTTCGCGGATCTGACCCTTGAGCCGCTCGTTGCTGGCGCGCAGGTCGGTGGTGCGTTCGGTAATCCGACGCTCCAGTTGATTGTTGGCTTCCTGCAGGGCTTCACGGGCGGCGAGGCGGGTGGAGATCACCTTGCGTCGCTCGTTCCAGGCAATCAGCAGGAACGCCACGAGGGCAAATGCCACGGCTACCAGAATCCCCTGGTTGATCGCTTCGCGGCGCAAATCCTGTAGCGGCGTGAGCAGGGTGAAATTCCACGGGGTGTCGCTCAGGGGGCGGGTCTGCGAGAGGTAACTGATGTCCTCTTCGTCGGACTCCACTTCACTGTTGGCGGGGAAGGTCAGTTTTTCCTCGCCTTCGGCCAGTTGTTCCCGGGCCAGCGGTTGCAGTTCGTTCAGCGGGAACCAGTAGTACTGCAGGCTGCGGGCCAGTTTTTCCTTGGTTTCGTCGCTCAACGGCACAACCGATTTCAGCCGTCGTGCCGGATCGCTGGACAGAATGATGATGCCGTTCTCGTCGCTGACGAAGGCTTCGAGGCGTGCGCGCTGCCAGCGTTCTTCCATGGCTTCGAGGCGGACTTTGACCACGGCGACGCCGATGATCTTGCCGTGTTCTTCCAGGCCGTGGGCCAGGTAATAACCGGGTTCGCCGCTGGTGCTGCCGATGCCGTAGAAGCGTCCCGGCTGACCGCGCACCGCGTTCTGGAAATAGGCGCGAAAGGACAGGTCTTCACCCAGGTAACTGTCGACATCGCGCCAGTTGCTGGTGGCCATGACGCGGCCGGTGGTGTCCATCACGTAGATGGCCCGACTGCGGCTGCGCCGGTTCAGGCCTTCGAGGTAATCGTTGACGGTCTGCCGGTGTTCCGGTGACGGGGCGGCCAGCAGTTTTGAAACACTGGATTCCAGTTCCAGCAGGCTGGGGAGGTAGGTGTACTTGCTGATCTCGCTCTCGACGGCGCGGGCGTGCAGTTCGAGCTGACGCTGACCGTTCTCGCTGAGGCTGCGTATCCCGTAGTGTTCACTGATCCAGAAGCCGAGGAAACCCAATCCGATCATCAGGGCGATGACCAGCGGCGGCAGGAACAGATGGCGAATCAGACGGGGTTTCACGGCGAGTGATGGCGGCGCGGCGCGATAGAGAGTGGGGTCGCATTTCATCACAGATGCCTTGGGTCAACCACAACACAAATCTCCAGACCACCACCGACCCCTTGTAGGAGCGAGCCTTTGTGGTGGGGGATTTCTGTGGCGAGGGGATTTATCCCCGTTCGGCTGCGCAGCAGTCGTCAACCCATCAAATTCGGTTCGAATTTGAAGTGCTGGGGCCGCTTCGCAGCCCAACGGGGATAAATCCCCTCGCCACAAAACCCACTATCCCAAATCCCTCAGCACAAAAGCCCGCTCCCACAGTTGGGGAGCGGTGTCTTTCTTAGTGCTGCAGAATCTTGTTAAGGAAGTGCTGTGTACGCTCGGCACGATGGGTGATGTCGCCGAAGAAGTCTTCTTTCTTGCAGTCTTCGATGATCTTGCCCTGGTCCATGAAGATCACGCGGTCCGCCACTTTGCGGGCGAAGCCCATTTCGTGGGTTACGCACATCATGGTCATGCCTTCGTGGGCCAGTTGCACCATCACGTCCAGCACTTCGTTGACCATTTCCGGGTCGAGCGCCGAGGTCGGTTCGTCAAACAGCATGACGATCGGGTCCATCGCCAGCGCACGGGCAATCGCCACACGCTGTTGCTGACCACCGGAGAGCTGGCCCGGGTGCTTGTGGGCGTGAGCCGAGAGGCCAACGCGCTCAAGCAGTTGCAGGCCTTTCTTGGTGGCTTCTTCCTTGCTGCGGCCCAACACCTTGATCTGCGCGATGGTCAGGTTCTCGGTGATGGTCAGGTGCGGGAACAGTTCGAAATGCTGGAACACCATGCCCACGCGCGAACGCAGTTTCGGCAGGTTGGTCTTCGGGTCGGCGATGGACGTGCCATCAACCACCACATCGCCTTTCTGGAACGGTTCCAGGGCGTTGACGCATTTGATCAGGGTGGATTTGCCGGAGCCGGACGGCCCGCACACCACGATCACTTCGCCTTTTTTGACCTCGGTGCTGCAGTCAGTCAGTACCTGGAAGTCGCCATACCACTTGTTGACATTCTTGATAGAGATCATACGGCAAACCTTTTTTGCAGACGCTTGACCAGCAGCGAGGCGGCAAAGCTGATTGTGAAGTACGTGAGACCTGCAAAGATCAGGAACTCATTGGAGCGACCGATGATGTCGCCACTGGCACGCGAAGCATTCAGGAAGTCCACCAGGCCGACCGCATAGACCAGCGAGGTGTCCTGGAACAGGATAATGCTCTGTTGCAGTAGCAGGGGGGTCATCTTGCGGAACGCTTGCGGCAGGATGATCAAGCGCATCATCTGGCCATACGTCATGCCCAGGGCCTGGGCAGCACCCATCTGGCCCTTGGGAATCGACTGAACGCCGGCCCGGACGATTTCGCAGAAGTACGCCGCTTCGAACATCATGAAGGCCACGATGCAGGAGGCGAACGCGCCGATCGGGGTGTCTTCGCCGGTGATCCAGCGCAGTACGAACGGCACCGCCAGGTAGAACCAGGTGATGACCAGCAGCAGTGGGATCGAACGGAAGTAGTTGACGTAGGCGCCCGCGATGTTCGACAGCAGCTTGCTGTGGGACAGGCGCATCAGGGCCAGGATCGTGCCGAGGATGATCCCGCCGACGACGCCCAACGCCATCAGTTGCAGGGTCATGACCATGCCGTTCCACAGGCCCGGCAGGGACGGGACGATGCCCGAGAAGTCGAATTCCATCATTTACCCCCTACGGAGATCAGGCCCGGTACGGCCACTTTCTTCTCGACCCCACGCATCAGCAGCATCAGGCTCATGTTCAGGGTGAAGTAGATCAGGGTGGCCAGGGTGAACGCTTCGAACAGGTTGGCGGAGAACTCGGCGGTCTGTTTGGTCTGCGCGAGCAGCTCCATCAGGCCGATCAGCGACGCCACGGAGGA
The DNA here is from genome assembly GCF_003151075.1 of Pseudomonas sp. 31-12. Taxonomy (NCBI): domain Bacteria; kingdom Pseudomonadati; phylum Pseudomonadota; class Gammaproteobacteria; order Pseudomonadales; family Pseudomonadaceae; genus Pseudomonas; species Pseudomonas sp. 31-12. Next base: position 5,569,004 of record NZ_CP029482.1, on the reverse strand, counting down.
GTTCTTGAACACGTTCAGGAATTCCGAGGTAAGCGGCGGAATGATGATCCGGTACGCCTGGGGCAGCAGCACGTTCCAGTAGATCTGCGGCAGCTTGAAGCCCATGGCGCGAGCGGCAGCTTCCTGGCCGCGAGGTAGCGCCTGGATGCCGGTACGCACTTGTTCGCACACTCGAGCGGCGGTAAACAGGCCCAGGCAGACGACGACGCTGAGGAAAGCCGAGGTGGTCGGGTTCAGGTCCTGCTTGTACCAGTCCTGCAGGTTTTGCGGCAGCAGATCGGGTACCAGGAAGTACCAGATGAACAGCTGAACCAGCAACGGCACATTACGGAAGAGTTCGACGTAGCAGGTCGCGATGCCCGATACGATGCGATTCGGCACGGTGCGCATGACGCCCAGAACCGAGCCCAGCAGCAGCGCGATGATCCAGGCGGCGACGGCGATGGCGATGGTCCAGCCCAAACCGGATAGGTACCAGTCGAAATAAATTTCGCTGCCCACGCCGGTGGACTTGAAGAATACGCTCCAGTCCCAGTTGTAATTCATTAGGGTCTCCCCTCAGATCGTTCGATGTACAAATGCCCGCCTGGGGAAGCTCCGTTCCCGCCCGACCTTGACGATCAGGCACACACGAGCGGCTCGACAGCCACCGGTTCGAGTGTTTCCAAAAATGCCAGCAGGGAGTGACTATCTCCTGAAAGGGCAGAGGCCCTCTCAGGAGATAAGATTAGTCAGAAATCAGGACTTCTTGTCGTCAGCCGCTTTATCGGTCGGATTGGCGATCAGGGTCTTGAGCTCGTCGCTCATCGGGAAGTTCAGGTTCAAGCCCTTTGGCGGGATTGGCGACATGAACCATTTGTCGTAGATCTTGTTGATCTCGCCCGACTTGTAGGTCGCCACGATCGCGTCGTCGACAGCCTTCTTGAACGGCTCGTCGCCCTTGCGAACCATGCAGCCGTAGATTTCGTAGGATTGAGGAGTACCGGTCACTTCCCAGTCCTTCGCATTCTTGGCCTTGGCCGCTTCACCCGCCAGCAACGCGTCGTCCATCATGAAAGCCACTGCGCGGCCGGTTTCCAGCATCTGGAAGGACTCGCCGTGGTCTTTGGCGGAGATGACGTTCATGCCCATCTGCTTGTCGGCGTTCATCGACTTGAGGATGCGCTCGGACGTGGTGCCCGCGGTGGTCACGACGTTCTTGCCTTTGAGGTTGTCGAAGTCCTTGTACGCGGAGTCTTTCTTGGAGAGAAGACGCGTACCGATTTCGAAGATGCCGACGGAGAAGGCCACTTGCTGCTGACGTTCTACGTTGTTGGTGGTGGAGCCGCATTCGACGTCCACGGTGCCGTTCTGCACCAGCGGGATACGGGTTTGCGAGGTTACGAGGTTGTATTTGACCTGGAGGTTCGGCATGTCCAGGTCTTTCTTGATGGCTTCGACGATTTTCAGCTGGATATCGTGGGAGTAGCCGACCGGTTTGCCGGAAGCGTCCGCGATATAGGAAAACGGGATGGAAGCGTCACGATGCCCGAGGGTGATCACACCGGACTCTTTGATCTTCTTCAGTGTGCCGGTGAGTTCGGCAGCGAAAACTGGAGTGCTAATCAGAGCGGCAGCAATGGCTGCGCCCAGGATATGGGGAACGATGCGCATCAAATTTTCCTCGACATTGTTTTTTTTATGGAGCCAGTTCATGGCCCTTTTGTGCTTCGAATGCCTGACGGCTCCTGAAGTGAGGTGCAACAGGCATTCGTCCAAGAGTGTAGAGCATGACTCGTGCCAGGCCAGGCGAGATAGATCAAGTTATTGATTTATAAGGGTATTAAATATTTATGGCGCTGATTTTGGCGAAGGATAATCCGGTAAACCGAATCGACCGACAGGTCGCGTTCGGAAAACCGAATGGCGTTTGAGACCGCTAGCGCCACACCGGCAACAAATCCAATGAAAACAGCACATGTGAAATCGCGCTGATCACGCCGAAAAACAATATCAGGGCAATCATGGGCTGGCCTCCCCAGACGCGATACCGCGGGCTGCCAAAGCGCTTGCGTGATGCGCTGGCCAGCAATGCCGGGGTAATGACGGCCCAGAGGGTCGCCGCCAGACCGGCGAAACCGATGGCATGGATAAACCCTTCTGGCCACAACAGCCCGCAGAGCATAGGTGGTAGGAAGGTGGTGGCTGCGGTTTTCAGGCGACCTCGCGGGCTGTCGTCAAACCCCAGCACATCGGCCAGATAATCGAAGAGCCCCAAGGACACGCCGAGAAAGGAGCAGGCGACGGCGAAGTTGGAAAAAAGGCTGAGGAATACATCGATTTTCGCACTGTTGAGCATCGCCCCCAGCGCGCTGATCAGCACGTCGATATTGCCGCCACGCTGAGCGATGTCCTTGAACCCGTCCCGGGGAATGTTGCCCATGCTGCAAACCATCCAGACAACGTACAGCCCAAGCGCGATGAGGGTGCCGCTGACCAGGCAGGCACGGATACGCTGCGGGTCTTTGCCGAAGTGTTTCATCAGGCTGGGAACGTTGCCGTGAAAACCGAAGGAGGTCAGGCAGAAGGGCAGGGTCATCAGCAGGTAAGGAAGGTAGTGGCTATCCGTGGCGTTTCGATTGAGCAGTGTCGCCGGTTGCACGTGATCGAGCAGCCCGCCGAAGGTCAGGAAGAACGCGATGATCTTTGCACCGAAGATCACTGTGGTCACCCGGCTCACCGCTGCCGTGCTCAGCCACACGATGAGCGCGACCGTCAGGGTGAAATACAAGCCCCCGGCGCGTGCCGACAGATTCACTCCCAATGATTGGGCGCTGTGATGAATCACCGAACCGCTGGCCGAGATGTAGGCGTAGGTCAGCGTGTACAGGACAAAGACGATGCTCAAGCCGTTCAACACATTCCAGCGACGACCCAACAGGTCTTTGGTGATCGTTGAAAAACTGGCACCGGAACGATAGTTAAGGTTGGCCTCAAGAATCATCAGGCCGGAATGCAAGGTGCAGAACCAGGCAAACAACAGGACCGCGACGGAGCCGTAAAACCACAGGCCGGACATGACGACCGGCAGCGAAAACATGCCGGCACCGACGATGGTGCCACCGATCATCATGGCGCCGCCGAGCACCGAGGGCGACCGTTCGAGTGCGACGGAGGGAGCGGAAGTGGACGTAGAAGTGCTGCGCATGGCAAGGCCTGCATTTGAGTTATTAGAGGGCTGTTCTTTCGGCGGGCCAGGTTGCAGGCGCGCGTCAGAAAGGATCAGCGCCATTCAGTGAATGGCGCCGACAGCGCGTTAACGCATGGCCAGCAAACGGGATAATTGGCGGGATCTCTCCAGCAGCAAGCTGTCCTGCCCGGGCAACGCGTCGAACGAGAGCCCCACCGGCAGCGAGTGTTTTTCCGCTACCGGCACGGTGACACTGGGCGCCGCCAGGTTGCTCGCCGGGTCGGTGTTGCGCACGAAGGTCTCGAAGTTGCTTTCTGCCTCGCACTCCGTGAGCAACGGTGCCGTACAGCTGACGGTGGGGTAGGCAATCACATCCAGTTGATGGGCGTTGAACAGACGGCTGTATTCACGACTCAGCTGCAGTTTGCTCATCAATGCCTGTACATAGTCGGTGTAGGAAATCGCCGGGCTCTCAAGTTGCGCCGTCAGTATTTTCTTGATGCCCGGGTCCCGGATCTGCGCCAGGATGCTCAAAAATTGGTCGCCCCAGCCTTCTTTCATCAAGAAGCGCGGGAAGTCGATAAAGAACTCGTAAATAGGTAATGGGAATTGAATGCTCTCATTGATTTCCCCGATCAACAGGTCATCGACCGGAACCAGCTCCACGCCCCGATCTGCCAACACCTCGATAGCCGCGAAGCAGTCGCGTCGGACTTTTTCGTCGAGGTCGGCCCAGAAGAATTTTTCCGGTATGCCCACCCGTAGGGGTCTGTTGTCGTCCGGGGGCGCTGGGTGGTTCCCGGTCAGGTGACGGTGGATGTACTGACAGTCTTGCAGTGTGCGGGTCAGTAGCCCTGGCGTGTCCTTGGTCTGGGAAACGGGCACGATGCCGTCCACCGGGTAACACCCCGTGGTGGGGCGAAACCCGACGATCCCGCAGAACGCCGCGGGTATGCGCACTGACCCGCCGGTGTCGGTACCCACGGCGCAGGGCACAAGACCGGCTGCGACGGCTGCCGCACAACCACCGCTGCTGCCGCCCGCGCTGTAGCGTTCGTCAGCCGGGTTGACCACGGCGCCGTAAGTTTGGTTGGCCGACGTCACCCCGAACGACAGTTCATGCATGTTGTTCTTGCCAACGACCCTCGCGCCCAGCGTCTTGAAACGCTCGACAATCCCGGCATCGGACAACGGGTAGTAAGCAGCGAGCCCCGGCGTTCCTGCGGTGGTCGGCATGCCGCTGACATTGATGTTGTCCTTGAAGGAAACGGGAATGCCATACAGGCTCGCCTCCCGGTCGGCCCCGAGGGCAACCTCGAACGCCGTCGGGTCGAACGTGATGAAGCTGTTCAGGTGTTGATGATCAAACTGTTTATCGCGCAGGGATTGGTGCCAGGCATCCAGGCAATGGCGACCACTGCGAAATCCGCTGACGAGTTCTTCAATTGAAAGCTGGCTGTACATAAAACGGTCTCGGCGATAGAGAGGAGGCTTGCGATGAAGGCATCAGCAATAGCGGTATTGAGCGTGCAGTCCGTCCAGCGGATTGTCGGCAATCAAGTCGCCACCCAGACTGCTGATCACCGCACAGGCACCGTTGAGTGCTGTTTGAATGGCGCCTTCCGCCCAGCCACCGGTGAAAGAGCAGCCGCACCCGGCGAGGTACAACCCCGTGTCCTGCTGTGGATCGAGGGCCGTTTTGAATTGATAGAACAAGCGTTCCGAGTAGATATCGTCACCCGGAAAGTTGAGTTTGAAGGCGCCCAGCGAATGCTTGTCGGTCAGCCAGTCATACTCCAGGACATAGCGCTGGTAGTTGCCATTGAGCGGTAGAAGGTGGCTGGCAAACTCAGGTGCGCTCATGGCCAGTTCATCGACAAGGCGCAAGCAGCGTTGAACTTTGTCGGTCATAGAAACCATCTTGTGGGAGTCGTCTTCCCAGGTGTAACTGATCAATACCACGCCCCAGGACTCAGGGTCCTGCGGTGCGTAATCGAGGCAATACACGCCCTTCACCAAGGTGTCTGTCTGGATGTTCTGTGGCAGCCCGTGTTTCAACCAGAACTTGTCTTTGGTCAGGATGAACAGCTTGGACGAACCGACCATGTGGGTTTCGTTGATCGCCCGGGCCACGTCACGATTCACGAAGGCCTGGTTCTGTGTGAGCTTCATGTTCACTTGCAGCGCCCGGGTGGTCGTCGTGGTGATCACCCGGTCGCAGGCATAGGTTTCACCATTGCTGCCGGCCAGCAGGATTTCACCGTTATTGCCCTTGTTGATGGACTCGATGCGGGTGCGGCAGATTCGGTCGCGCAGGGGCATGCCATGGAATGACGTATCGGCAATCAACTCCGACAGCGATGAGATGCCCATCGGCACCAGCCGTTGATTGACTTCGAGGCCATTGACCACGAGCCGCAGAATCTCGGTAAAGGAGGCGCGGTATACCGATTGGAAACCGCCCGAGCCGATCCCCAGTGAACCGAATAGATGAAAGTCTTCGGGTTTGCGCCACGGTTGTCCGCCGGGCGGGTTGCTGCCGGTGAAAATCTGCACCATGGCCGAATAGAACGAGCTGTCGCCGAAGTAATCCAGATAGCGTTGCCATTCCGGCTGCACTTCCGCGTAGTTGTGTTGCTTGAGTAACTCGGTCAGTAACAACGGTGGCGCCAGGCAGGTGCCGTCATCGAAGGTCACGCCCTCTTTCAAAAACGCACTCCAGCCCCGATGGACCGTGCTGAAAATCGCAGGTGGAGGCTGCATGGCCGCCCAGTGATGAGTCTCACCGCGGTAGTGGATTTCGGTGTCCACGACACCGGGGTCGGGAAACGCTTCAGTGGTTTCGATGCCAAACCGGTTCAGGTAGTGAAACAACCCGACCTCGCTGGGAGGAAAGCGCATCGCGCCCATTTCGGCGATGAATTGCGGGTGGTCATCGTCAAAGCGCTGGGTCAGCAAGCGCCCGCCCAAGTGTTCTTCGGCGGCCTCGAACAGCGTGACTCGCTGGGCACCGGCACGGAGCAGTTCGTAGGCGGCGACCAGCCCGGTCAGCCCGGCGCCGACAATGCCGATGTGTTTATTGGCCGCTTCGGGTGGCAAGTAACCGATCGCATCACTGGCATTGCGCAAAAACTGGCCGTAGTCGTACAACAGGTCGACATACGGAAAAGAACCGGGAAATGTGGCTTCGTCGAAGCCGGCAGTCATAACGTTCACGTGTGATTCTCGATAAATCAGATGATTAACTGCAGGCTTTCAATCGCTCGGGAGGGATTGAGCAGAAGTACTTTTTTGCCTTGGATTTTCCAGTTGCCTTCGACGTTAATCAGTTGATGCTCGACGGTGACCGGGTAATGCCATTCGCTGTCCCCTCGGGCTTCGCAATAGAGCATGTTGGTGCTACTCGATGCGCCCAGTTCGTCGTCTTCCAGACGGATCAACGAACACTGGGCAATATGCAAACTGCGACTCTTGGGCTGTTGCGAGTAGTTGCGCGCGTTGGCCAATCGGTTGATGCGCAGCGTGGTCAGAAACCGGTCTTCATACAGCAGCGAGGACTCATGAAGAGGGCTGGTCTGTTCTCGTCGCAACGGAATCCAGTAGGTGTAGTCGGGGGTCAGCAGTTGTTGCCAGGCACTGAAGTCTTGTTGGTCCAGTAGCTGGATTTCGCTGGCGATCAACTGTTCGATGGCGTGTTTATTGTTCTGATCGAGTTGCATGGTTATCCCGCATCAAGTGCTGCCAGCTGTTGTAAAAATTGCGCATCGCCATTTCGCTGGTGCCCGAAACCACCTGGGTCCGCTCATAGGATTCGGTCGATTCAAAGAGTCGCGCCACGTTGACCCACTCGTTGGAATCACTGCGCAATCCCTCCGTTGCCCGCTCGTACATTTCCACATCGTCGTGGGCGACCATCGAGCAAGGGGAATTGATCAGGTTGTTGTACTGGACGGTTCGTTCCAGCAACTGGATGGGGGCGCCCACCAATTCAAAGATCCACGACTCGACCACCGTCTCCTGAGCGCTGATCGGCTTGATCACCCGCAACGTCTGGATCGGGCCCTTGACCATCAGGTTCGGGAAATAGACGGTGTTGTGTCGGGTGTCTTCGAGAATCTCGGTGGCCTGGCGTTCGCCATAGCTCTGGACCATCAAGTCCCAATAACCCGGAATATCGGCATAGGCTTTATGGATTGAGTTGCTGACGCCGGTATGCCCGTGGCCGTTGGGCCAGATGCGAATACCCATGTTGGCGAAGAACTCGTAGGACGCCATGAACGGTGAAAATAGCTCGACCGCCATGGGCGAAGGGCTGCTCTGGTCGCTGGTTTCCTTCCACAAGCGAATCGCTTCGCCCGCCGAGGACTCATGGGCAATCATCGGGTGACAGGTGTCGGTCTGGTTATCGACCACCATTTTCCAGTTGCAGCGATGGCGGTGCAGGAGCGGCTGGCCAACGACGCGCAACTGGCCCAGGGGCGAGCGCAGCACCATGTTGTCCAGCGTCGATAACGACTCGCCAAAAAAGGTGTTGAAGTCGATGCCTTCTGCCTGGAGGCGGACAAATACAAAACCGCGATAGTTCTCCACCGCCGCGACGGCTTGCATGCCTTTGTGGGCGGAGCACGCGCTGAGGTCGCAATCGTCGTATTCCTTTTTCACCGGAATACTCAGCAGTTCGCCATCGGTCTTGAAGGTCCACGCATGGTAAGGGCAGCGGATAAACCGACCGACATTGCCGCGAGGCTCGGCCAGCACTTTCACGCCTTTGTGCGGGCAGCGGTTGTGCAGGACAACGATGTCGCCATTTTTTTGCCGGACCATTGCCAAGGGTTGCTGTGCAATGTCGGTGGTGAAAAAGTCGCCGGGCTGCGGGATCAGACTGTCGTGCCCCACGTAACACCAGCTGGCGGCGAAGACGCTGTGTTGTTCCTGGTCGAAGAGCTGTTGATCAAGGTAGAGCGATTTATGCACTTCTCTGCCGTTGAAGTAATTGTCCAAACGGTGTTCCTCGTTAGATCGCCAGCTTCAGGCGTTGGCTTTTGGCCCGGGAGACGCAGGGATAAATCCTTGCGCTGCAGGCAGCTTCTTTTTCGCTCATGATGAAGTCGCGATGGTCGACTTCACCCTCAAGGACCTCCAGCGCGCAGACACCGCACTCACCGCGTCGGCAGTCGTAGAGCGGATCCAGGCCGGCCGCCTCCAGCGCCTCCAGCAAGGTTTGGTCTTGATTGACGTTGACGCTGATACCCGACTCGACGGCGTCAATCACAAAGGCCGACGCATCGTCTTCCCGAACCACGTTGAAGATTTCAAAATGGATGCGCTCGCGCGCCAGGCCACTGTCCTCGGCATGGCAAAACACGTCGTTGAGCATCGCCTGCGGACCGCAGACGTAGAGCCGGTCGTGTGGTGCCAGATCTGCGAGCACCTGACTGACAGCGGGGCGGCCATCGGGTTTATTGGAGAAGTGCAAGTGCAGGCGTTCCTGCAACAGTGCCTGCAGGGGCAAGGCATAGGCCGCGTCGTCGTCGTTCCTGGCGAAGTAGTGCAGGTGTGCGCTTCGATTCAATGACGTCAGGTGATGAAGGATCCCGGTCAGCGGCGTAATGCCGATGCCGCCGGCAATCGCAATGTCCCTGCCGACGCCTTCAGTGAGCGGGTAGGTGAACGTATTGAACGGGCCATCGAGCTGCACCGTGTCGTTGATTGCCAGCGAACGAATGTAGCGACTGCTGGCCGAGTCGGCCGTGAGCCGGATGGCAAAGACGACGCTGCCTTGCGCCGTCATGCGGTCCGCCAGTTGTACCGCCGAGTAGTGCCGCCATTCATTCAGTTCGGGGATGAACCATTTGAAATGCGCGCCCGCATCCAGCGCGGCATGCCCTGGTGTTTGCGGGCTGACGGTGATTTCTTTGATAGAGGCCGAGAGCATTCGGCAATCAGTGATTGTGTAGTTCATACGAAAATCAGCTTTCCTGGCTTAGCGGCGTTTCATGCAGGTAGATCCATTGGGCGTTGTGGTGATGCAGGCCAATGATCGCCACCGAAATCCGTGAGCTTTCGCGCTGGTCCAGGCGATGGGTTTCCTTGTAGCGGATCGCCACGCTGGCGCCTTCTTGCCACACCGTCTGCAGGTCGCTGATGACGATTTCCAGGCCCGGTTTGGCGCCGATTGCACCCTTGAACATCTGTTCGACCGTCGCCCGGCTGACGATGGCGGCCGAGGTGGTGACCATGGTGAAGTGCTCGACGAATGCCGACATCAGCGGCTCGAGCGCGGCCTGCCCCTTACCGTTGGCGTCGGTGAACAGGGTGTGGATCAACTCGTGCACGTGATGAATGCTGTGGTGCGCCTGTTCAACTATTTTGTTGTGCATGACAGTCCTTTTGAGTGTTCAACTGACTCAGTTGAAAGAGTGGGAACAGGCCCACCAGCGCGGCAATGGCGAACGTCACGTGGTAGGCCTGGGTGGTATCGAAATGCTTCAGGAGCAGGTTGAAAACCATCAGGAAGAGGGCGGCGCCGATGCTGAATGACATCTGTCGGTTGATGTTCCAGATGACACTGGCCTTGTGCGTGTCACTGCCCTCGAAATCCATCAACGACGTGGTTTGTGCTGTGTTGGCTCCGATGCCGCCGCCGATCCCCATCAAGCTGTAGGCGATGACAATCACCAGAAGGTCTGAGGGATTGTTCACCAGTAGCAGGGTGGCAATGCCGGCGCTGTGCAACAGCATGCCGAGGGCAAACAGGCGCTTTGCGCCCATCCGGTTGTAGACCCGGCCACAGATCAGCATCGCGATGAACGCGCCGATGGCGTAGAGGATCATGAACATCCCTGTCAGGCGGGCGCTGAAGTGCAGGGTGTTTTGCAGGAAGAAGATGCTCATCAAGTTGACCCCCGTGAACACACCGGGAATCGCGTAATAGATAAAGATGGAGGTGCTGAGTTTTTTGCTTTTGAGCAGGCTCAGTTCAATGATCGGGTTTTTGCAGGTGCGGTAATGCAGCCCGTACAGCACCACGAAAGCAACGCCGGCCATGACGAAGAGGGCGGCCACCCATGCCGGAGCATCGCCGCCGTACAACGACATGCCCATCAGCAGGCTGCCGAGTGCTGCGCTGACCAGCAGCAAGCCCTTGATGTCGGGTCGGGGCAAACTCGTCGGCCGCGCTTCGTTAATCCAGAACCAGGACAGCACTGCCGCGATCAGCGAGAACGGGATGTTGCTGTAGAACACCCAGCGCCAGGAGCTGCTGTCGACGATGACTCCGCCGATGGTTGGTGAAATGGCGGGCGCTATCAGGGCAACGGCCATGACCAAGGTGGATATTTTCGCCCGCTGCTCACCCTTGAACAGGTTGAACGTCAGCGCCTGGCCGACTGGAATCAACAGGCCACCGCCAATCCCCTGGACGAAGCGCCAGATCACCAGCTCGTTGAAACTGTTGGCCAGCCCGCACATCCACACGGAACCTGTGAACACGAGCATCGAGGCGGTGAGGATTTCCCGGCTGCCAAAACGACCGGCCAACCAGGTGCTGACCGGAATGATCAGCGTCAGTCCCAGAATATAAGCATTGGCCACCCAGGCAACGTCTGAAGTACTAACGTGCAGCGCCGCCGATATACTCGGTAATGCGACCGCTGACATAAAGATGTTAATGCAGTCTATAAAAAAGCCGATGAGAAATATCAGTGCAACTTTGTAGCGATAGGTCATGGTGTTTCCCCTTTGCCGCAAAGCATAGGGGCGGTGGACTTGAGCTGTCGATACGACTATCCTTGAAACAATGTTTGACAGGATTTAACAGTGAGCCATATTGCTATGCACACCCATCTTAATCGGGTCCAGACTTTTCTGGCGGTGGTCGATTTTGGTTCTTACACCAAGGCGGCCAATTACCTGAGCATCAGCAAAGCCATGGCCAGCCTGCATGTCAAGGCGCTGGAGGACGTACTGTCAGCGACGCTGTTGATTAGAAATACCCGAAATATATCCCTCACCGAAATCGGTCAGGACTTTTATGAAGAGTTCAAAGGTATTGTCGCGGACATCGATAACGCCTTTGATAATGTATTAAAAGGGCATAACCGAGTTTCCGGGAAGTTGCGCTTCAGTTCCACCAGTGAGTACGGTGAGGCGTATATTCTGCCGTTGATTCCGCAATTCATAGAGCGCTACCCGGAGATAAAACTCTGTTATAACTTTAACTCGTCACTCAATGACCTGGTGGCGGAGAAGTTAGACCTGGTTATCCGTTTGGGCAACTTGGCGGACTCGGCATTCAAGAGCCGTAAACTGGCGGATTATGAAATTGTCCTGGTGGCTACCGAGGCGTTTCTTGCGCGTCACCCGGTGCAAAATCCTCAGGACCTGAATTCGCTGCCGTGGATTGCCAACAGCAACTTGCAGGCACCGACCCAGTGGACGTTGCGCCATCCACAATTGGGGACTGTCGAGATCAACGGGATCAATCAGTATGAATCCAACTCATCCACGGCCATCCGCTCCATGACGTTGTCGTCGCTGGGTGTTTCGGTGCTGCCCGCGTGGGTGGTCAAGGATGACATCGCCAGCGAGCGGCTGATCCGTCTGTTGCCCGACTATTCGCTGCCCTTGCAGTCCGTCAGCGTGGTGTTCCCCAACAGCCCGCATCTGCCCCACAAATCGAGGGCGTTCATTGATTTCCTGCTGCTGCATCTGGCGCAATGAGCCCCTGCAAAAAAGCCCCTGAATCGTGAGATTCAGGGGCTTTCGTTCAAGCGGGTTTTGCTATCAGGCCGCTTCGATCTTGCTGCGGTTCTGCTCGACCTTGCTCAGGTAATCCGCCAGTTTCTGCTGTTCCGCCGGGGTGGTGAACAGGCCCAGCTTGCTGCGGCGCCACAGGATGTCATGGGCGGTGGTCGCCCATTCTTCGCTGCACAGGTAATCGACTTCCCGGGTGTAGAGACCGCCGCCGATGTGATCGCCCAAGTCGCTGAGGTTCTGCACGCCTTCCAGCATGCGCCAGGTACGGCTGCCGTAGGTGGTGGCCCAGCGGCGCGAAATTTCGGTCGGGACCCAGTCGAACTTGTCGCGAATCAGCGAGCTCAACGCCTGCGGGGTGGTCATGTCTTCGCCGCCTGGCAGAGTGGCGCTGACGGTCCAGGTGGGCTTGATGTGCGTGAAGTACGGTGCCAGTTGTGCCAGCGCCGACTCGGCCAGTTTGCGGTAGGTGGTCAGCTTGCCGCCGAACACCGACAGCAATGGCGCTTCTTCACCTGTGCCCGACAGTGCCAGGGTGTAATCGCGGGTGACGGCCGACGGGTTATCGGATTCGTCGTTGCACAGCGGACGAACGCCGGAATAGCTGTGCAGGATGTCGTCGCGGCTGATCCGCTTCTTGAAGTGCGCGTTGACCACTTTCAACAGGTAATCGGTTTCGCCTTCGGTGATCGCCACTTTTGCCGGATCGCCGGTGTACTCGCGGTCGGTGGTGCCGATCAGGGTGAAGTGGTTCAGGTACGGAATGGTGAACACGATGCGCTGATCTTCGTTTTGCAGAATGTGCGCGTGTTCGCCTTCATACAGTTTCGGCACGATCAGGTGGCTGCCCTGGATCAGGCGGATGCCATACGGCGATTCCATCTTCAGGTCGTCACGAATGAACTTGGCGACCCATGGGCCGGCGGCGTTAACCAGCGCTTTGGCGCGGATCGAAAACAGGCTGCCATCGGCGCGTTCCAGGTGCAGATGCCACAAACCCTTGGTGCGGCGAGCGCTGACGCAACGGGTCTGGGTGTGAACGTGGGCGCCTTTCTCGCGGGCGGCCATGGCGTTCAGCACCACCAAACGGGCATCGTCGACCCAGCAATCGGAGTATTCGAAGCCTTTGGTGATTTCGCTTTTCAGCGGGCTGTCCGGACCGAACTTCAGGCTTTTCGAGCCTTCGAGTTTTTCCCGCTTGCCGAGGTGGTCATACAGGAACAGGCCGGCGCGGATCATCCAGGCCGGACGCAGGTGAGGACGGTGCGGCAGCACGAAGCGCATTTGTTTGACGATGTGCGGCGCCTTGGCCAACAGCACTTCGCGTTCGGCAAGGGCTTCGCGCACCAGGCGGAATTCGTAATGTTCGAGGTAGCGCAGGCCACCGTGGATCAGCTTGCTGCTGGCCGATGACGTGTGGCTGGCCAGGTCATCCTTTTCGCAAAGGAACACCGAGAGACCGCGACCGGCGGCATCCGCTGCGATCCCGACGCCATTGATCCCACCACCGATGACGGCGATGTCGTAGACCTCAGCGAGAGGGGGCGTAGGCAAGGTAGAAGTGGGCATCGGCTGGCCTCGGGCTCTTTTGATTTTCTGTATTGGAATACGAACATTAATGTTCATTTGCGAAAATAGTAGCCCATTAAACCGCCCACAGCCAGTTAACTTCGATTGAAAATACTGATCGAAGGGCCGAGAAAGGAAAATTTACGAACATTAAATGAGCGGGATGGAGGCTTTTGTGGCGAGGGAGCTTGCTCCCGATCGGCTGCGCAGCAGACGCAAATCAGACGACACGCTCTTCCTGAAATACAACGATTACCGGTTTTAGGGCTGCTTCGCAGCCCAGCGGGAGCAAGCTCCCTCGCCACAAGGGAGCGCGCTGTTTGGAAAGGGTTAAACCACTTCCAGCCGAATCTTGTGCTGACTCAACAACTGCGCCAACGCCGGCACAGGCTGCTGATCGGTCACCAGGCAATCAATCAAACTGATCGGCCCCAGGCGAATCATGGCGTTGCGCCCGAATTTGCTGGAGTCAGCCGCCAGGATCACCTTCCGGGCATTGGCGATGATCGCCTGCGACACCCGCACTTCCTGGTAATCGAAATCGAGCAGGCTGCCGTCTTCATCGATACCGCTGATACCAACCAAGGCAAAGTCGACCTTGAACTGGTTGATGAAGTCGACACTCGCCTGACCGACCACGCCACCGTCGCGCCGCACATTGCCACCGGTCAGCAGAACGTCGAAGTCGTCCTTGGCGCTGAGCATTGAGGCCACGTGCAGGTTGTTGGTGATGATCTTCAGGTGATTGTGATTGAGCAGCGCCCGGGCAATCGATTCGGTGGTGGTGCCGATATTGATAAACAGCGAGGCGTGATCCGGGATCTGCGCCGCAATGGCTTCGCCGATACGCTGCTTTTCATCGCGCATCTGGTCGGCGCGCATGGCGTAGGCGGTGTTTTCGACACTGGAATCGTAGGCTGCGCCGCCGTGGTAGCGACGCAACAAATTGGCTTCCGCGAGCTGATTGATATCGCGGCGGATGGTCTGCGGTGTAACGACGAACAGCGTGGCCATTTCCTCGATGCTGACATAGCCGCGTTCGCGGACCAGTTCGAGGATTTGCTGCTGACGGGGAGGCAGATTCATGGGGCTTCCTTTGGCTGCCGTGCAAAAATTTGCCCATGATGCCGCAGGAATCTGCTCCCGACCAGTTACAACCCTGCTGTTGGCTTATTCAGCGCCTTCATGCGGTTCCCAGTCGCGGGTGCGGCTGACGGCTTTTTTCCAGCCGGCGTAGAGTTTTTCCTTGGCGGTTTCGTCCAGGGTCGGTTCGAACTCGCGCTCGATTACCGCCTTGCCGCGCAATTCATCCAGGCTGCCCCAGAAGCCGCACGCCAGACCAGCCAGGTAAGCGGCGCCCAGTGCGGTGGTTTCACGCATTTGCGGACGCTCGACCTGAGTGCCGAGGATGTCGGCCTGGAACTGCATCAGGAAGTTGTTGGCGACCGCGCCACCGTCCACACGCAGGGATTTCAGGCGTTCGCCGGAATCCTGTTGCATGGCGTCGAGCACGTCGCGGGTCTGGTAGGCAATCGACTCCAGTGCGGCACGAATGATGTGATCCACGCGCACGCCGCGGGTCAGGCCGAACAGGGCGCCACGGGCATACGGGTCCCAGTACGGCGCGCCGAGGCCGGTAAAGGCCGGTACCAGGTACACGCCGTTGCTGTCCTTGACCTTGTTGGCAAAGTATTCGGTGTCGTGGGCGTCGTTGATGATCTTCAGTTCGTCACGCAGCCACTGAACGGTCGAACCACCATTGAACACTGCGCCTTCCAGCGCGTAAGCCACTTCGCCGCGCGGGCCGCAAGCGATGGTGGTGAGCATGCCGTGCTTGGACTTCACAGCTTTGTCGCCGGTGTTCATCAGCAGGAAGCAACCGGTGCCGTAGGTGTTTTTTGCCTGGCCTGGCTCCACGCACATCTGGCCGAAAAGGGCTGCTTGCTGATCGCCGGCGATACCGCCGATGGCGATGCCGCTTTTGGTGTGCCCGTAGATTTCCGACGAGGACTTCACTTCCGGCAGCATCTCGCGCGGGATATCCAGCACCTCCAGCATCTTCGCGTCCCACTCAAGTGTGTGGATGTTGAAGAGCATGGTGCGCGAGGCGTTGGTGTAGTCGGTGACGTGCACCTTGCCGCCGGTAAATTTCCAGATCAGCCAGCTGTCGACGGTGCCGAACAGCAGTTCGCCTTTGCGCGCACGTTCGCGGCTGCCTTCGACGTTGTCGAGGATCCACTTGAGTTTGGTGCCGGAGAAGTACGGGTCAGTGACCAGGCCGGTGGTTTCGCTGATGTATTGCTCGTGGCCATCGCGCTTGAGCTGCTGGCAGATCTCGGTGCTGCGGCGGCACTGCCAGACAATCGCGTTGTAGATCGGGCGGCCGGTGGTCTTGTCCCAGACCACGGTGGTTTCGCGCTGGTTGGTGATGCCGATGGCCGCGACCTGGTCGTGATGCAGGCCGGCTTGCGCCAGGGCCTCGACCATCACGGCGCTTTGGGTGGCGAAGATTTCCATCGGGTCGTGTTCGACCCAACCGGCTTGCGGGTAATGCTGGACGAATTCGCGCTGGGCGGTGCAGACCACGTTCGCGTCACGATCGAAAATGATCGCGCGGGAGCTGGTCGTACCCTGATCGAGGGCAATGATGTAGTTCTTATTCTGAATGTCGGTCATGTCGATTGCCTTGGACGAAAAAAGGGAGAAAGGTCCGGCGCGAGATCAAATGGGCAGGATCACGCGCCTACGGTATCAAGAAGTTCTTGGTTTGCCGTCAATGGCCGGTGTTGCGTCCTTTGTAGCAGGTAGGGCGCTGGGCAGATGACGGGCAATCAGCCCGCGATACGCGGCAGCACCGAGGCAGGCACCGACAATCGGTGCAAAAATCGGAATCAGGAAATATGGGATATCGCGGCCGCCGGTGAGGGAAATTTCACCCCAGCCTGTAAAGAAAGTCATCAGCTTGGGACCGAAATCTCGCGCCGGGTTCATCGCAAAACCGGTGAGCGGGCCCATGGAGCTGCCAATCACCGCAATCAGCAAGCCAATCAGCAACGGTGCCATGGGGCCTTTTGGCAAACCATTGTTGTCGTCGGTCAGGGACATGATCACGCCCATCAGGATGGCGGTGATGATCACCTCAACCAGGAACGCCTGGGCGGTGGACAGGGACGGGTTGGGGAAGGTGGAGAACACCGACGCCAATTCGAGGCTGGCCTGGGTGCCACGAACCATATGGTGAGTTTGTTCGAAATCGAAGAATAGATTGCTGTACAGCGTGTACACCAAAAATGCGCCGCAGAATGCGCCAGCAATTTGAGAGAGGATATAGAACGGCAGTTTGCGCTTTTCGAAGTCAGCGAAAATGCTCAGGGCGATGCTGACGGCAGGATTGAGGTGAGCCCCGGAAACCCCGGCGGTCAAGTAGATCGCCATGCTCACGCCGACGCCCCAGATGATGCTGATTTCCCACAGGCCAAAGCTGGCACCTGCGACCTTGAGCGCAGCAACGCAACCGGTGCCGAAAAAGATAAGCAGTGCAGTGCCCAGAAACTCGGCCATGCATTGGCTTGAGAGCGACGGTTGTTGTAAAGCAGTTGTCATTGGAAACCTCGTTTTTGTTGTTGTCTGGCGCTTCATTCGTCATGGCCAAAGCGCGTTTTCCACCGAGGCAGAATCCCCATCCTGTTCTCGGCCTGCTACTGGGGTGCTGCGATGACACATTCGTACAGTATTCAGATTCGAAAAAATATAGACAAGAAACGCTGCTGTCAAAGGTCGAAAGTGAACCGTCAGTCACAATTCAACTATTAGTCACGTGAATGATCGTATCGTTCACGCCGCGGGCCGAGCGCGGACGAGTGGCACGTGGCGCTGCCAAGCCTTTGAAACAGTGGCGCAATAGAGCCTTTTGCCGTTCAATGTCCTAGAATCCAGCGCAGGATTTTTCTACTGCCGCCCAGTCTGGAGCTGCCATGACCCCCGCATTGGATTTGTTGAAAAAAGTTCGAGCCGAACATCGCGTGCACAGTTATGAACATGATCCGAAGGCAGCGTCTTATGGGCTGGAGGCCGCGGAGAAGCTGGGACTGAACCCGGCGCAGGTGTTCAAGACCTTGCTGGCGGCCAGTGAGAAAGGTGAATTGCTGGTGGCGGTGGTGCCGGTCGTCGGAAGTCTGGACTTGAAGCATCTGGCGCACGCGGCGGGGGTGAAAAAAGTCGAAATGGCCGACCCTGCCGCCGCGCAACGCACGACGGGTTATCTGTTGGGTGGGATCAGCCCGCTGGGGCAGAAGAAGCGTTTGCGTACGTTTATCGATAACTCTGCTCAGCCCTTTGCGACTATTTTCGTCAGTGCCGGTCGGCGTGGTCTGGAAGTGGAATTGGCGCCGACCGTGCTGGCCGAACACACTCAGGCCAAGTTTGCCGATATCGGTCGCGCCTAAATCAGGGAGAAGGTTATGCAGCTTGAGTTTCATCAGGTCGACGCGTTCAGCGATCGCCCGTTCAGTGGGAATCCGGCGATGGTGTACCGGCTTGAGGCCTGGCTCGCCGATGAGTTGATGCAGAAGATCGCTGCCGAGCACAACCTCGCTGAAACCGCCTTCGTGGTGCGCGAGGGGCAGGGCTGGCACATTCGCTGGTTTACCCCGACCACTGAGGTGCCGTTGTGCGGCCATGCGACCCTCGCCAGTGCGCATGTTTTGTTTGAAATCTATAAGGAACCGGTCGAACGCCTGGACTTCATCTGCAAGTCCGGCCCGTTGAGTGTGAGTCGTGAGGACGGACGCTTGTGGCTGGATTTTCCGGCCATCGTGCCGTCTGAAGTGGGCGTGACGCTGGATGTCGAACGCGCCTTGGGTGTCGAAGTGGTCGACGTGTTGGGTTCAAATGAATTGTTCGTGGTGCTGGAATCGGAGCAGGCGGTGCTCGATTGTCAGCCAGACATGGTCGCCCTGGCCAAACTGCCGTGGCCGGGCGCGATCGTCACCGCCAAGGGCGGCAAGCATGATTTTGTGTCGCGTTACTTTGCCCCGGCGATCGGCATCAATGAAGATCCGGTGACCGGTTCGACCCATTGCAGCTTGATTCCGTATTGGTCGAAGCGGTTGGGCAAGTCGAGCCTCACGGCGTATCAGTGCTCGAATCGAGGCGGAGAGTTGTTCTGCCGGCTGGAAGGGGATCGGGTGAAGATTGGCGGGAATGCGACGCTGGTTGCGAGCGGAACACTTATTCTCGGTTGACACAAATCTTATGTGGGAGCGGGCTTGCTCGCGAAAGCGATATTACATTCAACGAAGATGTTGACTGGTCCGGCGCTTTCGCGAGCAAGCACGCTCCCACAGTTTATTCGTGTATGTCAGCTGGCGGTGCTGTAGCGGCGAACACCGGACTCGACCGCCAGAATCTGCGCTGCCGTGCTACCGGACGCCTGGAACAGCACCAGGTGTTCAGCCGCGACTCGAATACCCACCTCGGCACCGACGTGATGATCAGCATGGCTGGGAAAGATCGATTCCAGCTGTGCACCGGTCGGCAGCTGCAAACGATACAGCGTCGACGCACCCTGGAAGGACTTCCCGACAATCCGTGCCTTCAAACCGCTGTCGGGTGCATAAACGATATCGTCCGGGCGCAGCAACACGTCCACCGCACCGCCCACTGGCCAGGTGTAGGCACGATTGCCGCGTAACTCACCCAATTCTGTCTGCACCGACTCCGGGCTGCTCAATTGGCCGCGGATGAAATAACCCTGGCCAATGAAGCTGGCCACATAAGGCGTCAGCGGTTCGTGATACAGGTTGTAGGGCGTGTCCCACTGTTCCAGCCGGCCTTCCTTGAACACTCCAACGTGATCGCTCACCGCGAAGGCTTCTTCCTGGTCGTGGGTTACCAGAATCGCGCTGGTGCCACGGGCCTTGAGAATGTCGCGCACCTCATGGCTGAGCTTGCGCCGCAGTTCGCCATCGAGGTTGGAGAACGGTTCGTCGAGCAACAGCAGTTGCGGTTCCGGTGCCAGAGCGCGGGCCAGTGCGACACGTTGTTGCTGACCACCGGACAACTCATGCGGGAAGCGCTTGCCAAGGTTTTTCAGGTTGACCAGTTCCAGCAGTTCTTCGGTGACGCGATCCTTTTGCGGATGCTTGCGGATCCCGAAAGCGATGTTCTCGGCCACGCTCAAATGCGGAAACAGCGCGTAGTCCTGGAACACCATGCCGATTCGGCGTTTCTCCGGGGCGAGGGTGAAACCGGCGCGGGAAATGGTCTCGCCCGCCAGCGTGATTTCACCTTCGTGCACCGGTTCGAAACCGGCAATCGCCCGTAGCGTTGTGGTCTTGCCGCAGCCTGAAGAGCCCAGCAGGCAACCGATGTCGCCGACATTCAAGTGCAGGTTGAGGTTCTGCACCACGCGCTGGTCTTGATAGCCACAGGCGAGGTTGCGCAGGTTAAGCAGTAATGGATGGCTCATGCGTGATGGTACGAAGGCGGGACGAGAAACTCGAGCAGGGCCTTTTGTGCGTGAAGGCGGTTTTCCGCTTGATCCCAGGCGACGGAGCGCTTGTCATCGAGCACGTCGAGGCTGATTTCCTCGCCACGGTGGGCCGGCAGGCAGTGCATGAACAGCACATCCTCAGCCGCGAGGTCGAGCAGGGCGCGAGTCACCTGGAACGGCGCGAACAGCTTCAGGCGCTTGGCGGTTTCTTCTTCCTGGCCCATGGAGGTCCAGACATCGGTGCTCACCAGGTGGGCGCCGCGCACGGCTTCCTTTGGATCGCGGACGATGGTCACGCGATCACCGGCCTTGGCCACGAATTGCGGGTTGGGTTCAAAACCTTCAGGGCAGGCGATACGCAACTGGAAGTCGAACTGGATTGCCGCTTCTATATAGCTGTTGCACATGTTGTTGCCGTCGCCGATCCAGGCCACGGTCTTGCCCTGGATCGAGCCGCGATGTTCGAGGAAGGTTTGCATGTCCGCCAGCAACTGGCACGGGTGCAGGTCATCGGACAGGCCGTTGATCAGCGGGACGCGCGAATTGGCGGCGAATTCGGTCAGGGTGCTGTGGGAATACGTGCGGATCATCACCGCATCGAGCATGCTCGACATGACAATGGCGGCGTCTCCAATTGGTTCGCCACGGCCCAGCTGCGTGTCGCGCGGTGACAGGAAAATGGCCTGGCCGCCGAGCTGGATCATGCCGGCTTCGAACGAAATTCGGGTGCGGGTCGAGGACTTCTCGAAAATCATCCCGAGCACGCGGTTTTTCAGAGGCTCGAACAGTACGCCGCGGTTACGCAGGTCCTTGAGCTCAACGCCTCGACGGATCACGCTGACCAGCTCTTCGGGCGTGCAATCCATCAGGGAGAGAAAGTGCCTTGCGCTCATCATTGACTACCTTTTTGCAACAGACCGCAGATACTCAAAGCCTTGTTTAACTGAAAAACGGGCGAGACCTGCGGCGTAAGCCGCACGGGGCGACGAAATAGGGGGAGGCGCGATATTGACATTAAATGTCGCGTTTTTCCAATGGGCTACGGTGTTTGGGGATTTCAGAGGGGCTACGGGGTGTCCGCAGTAGCGCTTTTGAAGCCGGTTTACTGACAGCAGCCTGTCATTTGTACACTGGGCTCCTTGGGGTTGGCAATCAAACCGGGCGGGGATCGCATGGCCACGGGTCGGTTTCTGACCTGATATTCGCGACGGTGGCTGGCGATGTGCCGGGATGAAACATTTGCTAATGCAAAGTGCTGGGTTATAACTAGCTCACGAATGATGCAGGGAGCCTTCGGAATGGAATCGAAAGAACAGCTGTTAATGGATTTACTTGGCCTCACGGCCCGTTCTCTGACCCACCTCACCGCTTCCATGACGTCGATGTCCTTTGAATTGATGCGCAGTGAAGACGAAGTGACCAAGGCGGCCGGTCGACGCATGATCGACCGCATGGCAACCATCAGCACCGGGCTCGATGAGCACTGGCGACTGATCGGCGAGCTCACCGGCGTACATGTCGCCCAGGAGCAGATCGAAACCATTCAGGAGATCCAGTTGCAGACGCCGCCACCCGGGTTGCCGCCAAACTGATCGAGCGCGGTCATCGGCTGGCCTGATGGTCGCCGATTCACAAGACGAACGTCGCTGGCGCAGTGGCGGGTCACGCGCCATAGTTTTGTTCCCGCGGCCGATATTGCCCGCCCAGAACAAAACAGAGACTGGCCATGACCAAGACTCTCCATCACCGTGCCTGCCACCTGTGTGAAGCCATTTGCGGCCTGACTATCGAGACCTCCGAGGTCGAAGGCAGCGGCGTACAGATCACCTCAATAAAAGGCGACCCACTGGATACGTTCAGCCGTGGGCACATCTGCCCCAAGGCGGTTGCCCTGCAAGACATCCAGAACGATCCGGATCGCCTGCGTCAGCCGATGCTGCGAGTGGGCAGCGAATGGCAGCCTGTCGAGTGGGAAGACGCCTTCAGCCTTGTCGCCGAACGCCTGGCGGCGATTCAGGAGCGTCACGGGCAGAACGCGGTGGCGGTTTATCAAGGCAATCCCAGCGTGCACAACTATGGGTTGATGACCCACAGCAATTACTTCCTGGGCCTGCTGAAAACACGCAACCGGTTTTCCGCGACCTCGGTCGACCAGTTGCCTCATCACCTGACCAGCCATTTGATGTACGGCCACGGCTTGCTGTTGCCGATCCCGGACATCGATCACACCGACTTCATGTTGATCCTCGGGGGCAATCCACTGGCCTCCAACGGCAGCATCATGACCGTGCCGGATGTGGAAAAACGCCTGAAGGCGATTCAGGCCCGGGGCGGCAAAGTGGTGGTGGTCGATCCGCGTCGCAGTGAAACGGCTGCGATTGCCGATCAACATCTGTTCGTGCGCCCCGGTGGTGATGCGGCGCTGTTGTTCGGGCTGCTCAATACCTTGTTCGCCGAAGGCCTGACCCGCGACAGTCATTTACCGGTGGACGGTCTGGATGAAGTCCGTCAGGCCATCGCCACATTCACCGCCGACACCATGAGCCCTTTGTGCGCGGTGCCGGCAGAGCAGATTCGCCAACTGGCCCGTGATTTTGCAGCAGCGCCGACTGCGGTCTGTTATGGCCGGATGGGCGTTTCCACCCAGGCCTTCGGCACTTTGTGCCATTGGCTGGTGCAACTGATCAACCTGGTCACCGGCAACCTCGACCGCGTCGGCGGGGCGTTGTGCACAGAACCTGCGGTGGATCTGGTGGCGTCCACTTCGGGCGGCCATTTCAATCTGTGGCAGAGCCGGGTATCCGGGCGTCCCGAGTACGGCGGCGAGCTGCCGGTGTCGGCCCTGGCGGAAGAGATGCTGACCGGCGGGGAAGGGCAGGTCCGTGCGCTGATCACCGTGGCCGGCAATCCGGTGCTGTCCACACCCAATGGCCGGCAACTGGAACAGGCACTGGACGGGTTGGAGTTCATGGTCAGCATCGACCTGTACATCAATGAAACCACGCGCTATGCCGACCTGATCCTGCCGTCGACCTCGGCACTGGAAAACGATCACTACGACACCACGTTCAACATGTTCGCGGTGCGCAACGTCACCCGTTTCAACCGAGCGATTCTGGGCAAGCCCGAAGGGGCATTGCATGACTGGGAGATCTTTGTCGGCCTGGCCCAGGCCTTTGCGGCGAAGACCGGCAAGGACCTGAAGCCGACCATTCCTCCCGCACAGATGATCGATCGCGGACTTCGAATGGGGCTTTATGGTGATGCCTCTGAACACAAGCTTTCGCTCGCAACGCTGTTCGATCATCCGCACGGTGTCGATCTGGGCGCGCTCAAATCCAACCTCGCGCCGCGCCTGAAAACCGCTAACCAGCGAGTCCAGGCTGCGCCTGCCGCGATTCTCGCCGACCTGGCGCGCTTCGCCGCGCTGCAGGCACCGGCCGCCGATGAATTGCTGATGATTGGTCGTCGCCATGTGCGCAGCAACAACTCGTGGATGCACAACTACCACCGTCTGGTGAAGGGCAAGCCGCGCCATCAATTGTTGATGCACCCGGATGACCTGGCCAGCCGTGGGCTCAGCGATGGGCAGCGCGTGCGGGTCAGTTCGCGGGTCGGCATGATCGAAGTGGAAGTGGTCGCCAGCCTGGATATGATGAAAGGCGTGGTCAGCCTGCCTCACGGTTGGGGCCATGCGCGGCCCGGCGTGCAGATGACGATCGCCAGTGGTCAACCAGGCTCCAGCGCCAATGACCTGACCGATGAATGCCAGCTCGATGAGTTGTCGGGGAATGCGGCGTTGAACGGTGTTCCGGTGACTGTGGCGGCAGCTTGATTGTGTCTGTCGGGGAGACCGAGCATGGCGCTCGGGTTTCCGTTACAATGCGCCACCGTGCCGACCCTTGAGTCGGAAAGTTCAGCCGAGGTGCTCCATGGATATCATCGAAACGATTAAAGAGCAGATTGCTAACAACACCATTCTGCTTTACATGAAAGGTTCGCCGAATGCCCCGCAGTGTGGCTTCTCCGCGAAAGCCGCGCAGGCCGTGATGGCATGTGGTGAAAAGTTTGCGTACGTGGACATCCTGCAGAACCCGGAAATCCGCGCCAACCTGCCAAAATACGCCAACTGGCCAACCTTCCCGCAACTGTGGGTCGGTGGTGAGCTGGTCGGCGGTAGCGACATCATGACTGAAATGTCGGCTGATGGTTCGCTGCAGGCCACGATCAAGGCTGCTGTTGAAGCGGCTGCTGCTGGCAAGACCGAAGCCTGATCCTCTCAATGTGGGAGCGGGCTTGCTCGCGAAAGCGGTACAACATTCAACAGATTAGTTGACTGACCTACCGCCTTCGCGAGCAAGCCCGCTCCCACATTTGTTTCAGGGTGAACCTGAAGCCGGTCATGAAAAAGCCCCGCCTCTTCAAAAGAGCGCGGGGCTTTTTAATGTCTCGAGTTTAGCGGGCGCTAACTTACTCTTCGCCCATCTGCGATTGCAGATAGTTCTCAAGACCGATTTTATCGATCAGGCCCAGTTGGGTTTCCAGCCAGTCGATATGTTCTTCTTCGGACTCAAGAATGTCTTCGAGCAATTCACGGCTACCGAAATCGCCAACGGTTTCGCAATGTGCGATGGCGACCTTGAGGTCGGCATGACCGGTTTTTTCGATACGCAGGTCACACTCAAGCATTTCCTGGGTGTGCTCGCCGATCTGCAGCTTGCCCAGGTCCTGAACGTTCGGCAGGCCTTCGAGGAACAGGATGCGCTTGATCAGCTTGTCCGCGTGTTTCATCTCGTCGATGGATTCGTGGTATTCGTGCTTGCCAAGCTTGTTCAGACCCCAATCTTCGTACATGCGCGCATGCAGAAAATACTGATTGATCGCGACCAGTTCATTGGCAAGGATCTTGTTGAGATGCTGGATGACTGTAATGTCGCCTTTCATGATGGGGTCCTGCCCTGTATTAGCTGTCTATAAGGCAGAGTTTGAGCCGCGCAACTAAGAGTGTCAAACCTAAGTTATTGAAACTTAAATGAAAATTAATCGGAATAAGAATGTTTGTGTTCCGCGTCTAGCCCGTAAGCAATTGATTTTCAGACATAAAAAAACCGGACTTCAAGTCCGGTTCTTTGGAATACGGTATTTACGCTGCAGTAAATTCTACAGGGAAAGGAATCGCGGCCTGGGCCGATTGCAATTTGGTCAGGGTTTCGCGGACCACTTCCTTGGCAAGGCAGGCGCATTTGCCGCATTGGCTGGCTACGCCAGTCGCCTGACGGACTTCTTTGTAGCTGCAGCAACCTTCGTAGATTGCATCGCGGATTTGACCGTCGGTGACGCCAGTGCAGAGGCAGACATACATAAGCTAAGAACCGTCGCTGGTGGTGACTCAGTTGCGATGGATCTTAATGTTAACGAGAATGATTGTCAAAGTGCTTTCTGAAAGCTTCGCGTTATAAGCGCGTATGACTGACGAACGGTTTTCATCTAGCGATCTGCCATTACCTGCCGAGACAGCCTATTTGGTGCGTCGGTGAAAAACCGTTGAGGACAGCTCAAAAACGCCGTGTATGATGGTCGGTCCTTGCGAAGGGGGTCGTGTCACAGGGCTGTCGCCTGAGGGTGGCAGGCTGGCGCGAACCCAGTTCTTCACGTTAATAGACCAGGAGATATTCAATGAGCGTACTCGTAGGCAAACAAGCCCCGGACTTCACCGTACCTGCCGTCCTCGGCAATGGCGAAATCGTGGATAGCTACACCCTGTCCTCGGCCATCAAAGGCAAATACGGCCTGGTGTTCTTCTACCCACTGGACTTCACCTTCGTTTGCCCATCCGAGCTGATCGCTCTGGACAACCGCATGGCTGACTTCAAGGCGCGTAATGTTGAAGTGGTCGCGGTGTCGATCGATTCGCACTTCACCCACAACGCATGGCGCAACACCCCGGTGAACAATGGCGGTATCGGCCAGGTTCGCTACACCATGGCTGCCGACATGAAACACGAAATCGCCAAGGCCTACGACGTTGAGTCCGAAGGCGGCGTGGCTTTCCGTGGCGCGTTCCTGATCGACGACAAAGGCATTGTCCGTTCGCAGATCATCAACGACCTGCCGCTGGGCCGTAACATGGAAGAGCTGATCCGTCTGGTCGACGCCCTGCAATTCCACGAAGAGCACGGCGAAGTCTGCCCTGCCAACTGGAAAAAAGGCGACAAAGGCATGACCGCTTCGACCGAAGGCGTCGCGGCTTACCTGACCGAGAACGCTGCTGCGCTGTAAGGCACGTTCGAGGCACAAAAAAACCGGCCGCTGAGGCCGGTTTTTTTATGGGCGGGAGAAATCCAGCGACCGGGATCAGTCGTTGAAGTCTTCCCAGCCGCCCATTTGTTTCCAGCGATTGACGATGCCGCAGAACAGCTCGGCCGTCTTCTCGGTGTCGTAGCGCGCCGAGTGAGCCTCGCGACCGTCAAAGTCGATGTCCGCCGCCTGGCAAGCCTTGGCCAGTACGGTTTGACCGTAAGCCAGACCGGCGAGGGTCGCGGTATCGAAACTGGAGAACGGATGAAACGGGTTACGTTTCATGTCCAGACGCGCGACAGCGGCGTTGAGGAAGCCCAGGTCGAAGCTGCTGTTGTGCCCGACCAGAATCGCCCGTTTGCAACCGTTGGCTTTCAGGGCCTTGCGGATGCCGCGGAAAATATCGGTCAGGGCTGCTTCTTCGCTTACCGCCATACGCAGCGGGTGATCGAGCTTGATTCCGGTGAATTCCAGTGCGGCTGCTTCAATATTCGCGCCTTCAAAAGGCTCGACACGGAAGAAATAGGTGTGATCGGGGTACACAAACCCTTTTTCATCCATGGCGATCGTGGTCGCGGCGATTTCCAGCAAGGCGTCAGTGGCAGAGTTGAAACCACCGGTTTCAACGTCGACAACAACGGGCAGGTATCCACGGAAGCGTTCAGCCATCGGGTGGCGTGAACCACCTCCGCCGCCTTGACCGTCCTGTTCGTCGTCGAAATGGTCTTCACTCACGCGTGTTCCTCCAGCAGGCGCCAGCGCAGTTTTTCACCGGCGCGCAGCGGGATTACGGTCAGCTCGCCAAATGGCAGGCTGGTCGGGGCGGTCCACTCATCGCGGACCAGGGTGATGCGATCGGTGTTCGCCGGCAGGCCATAGAAGCGCGGGCCGTTGAGGCTGGCGAAGGCTTCGAGCTTGTCCAGCGCGTTGCGCTGTTCGAAGGCTTCGGCATACATCTCGATCGCTGCATAAGCGGTATAGCAACCGGCACAGCCGCAAGCGGCTTCCTTGGCGTGCTGGGCGTGCGGCGCCGAATCGGTGCCGAGGAAGAACTTGTCACTGCCGCTGGTAGCGGCGTCGAGCAAGGCTTCCTGATGGGTATTGCGCTTGAGGATCGGCAGGCAATAGAAGTGCGGCCGAATCCCGCCCACCAGCATGTGGTTGCGGTTGTACAGCAGGTGATGCGCGGTGATGGTCGCGCCAACGTTGGCCGAAGCCTCGTTGACGAACTGCACGGCGTCTGCGGTGGTGATGTGTTCGAACACCACTTTGAGCGTCGGGAAACGCTCGACCACACGACGCATGTGCTCATCGATGAAGAGTTTTTCGCGGTCGAACACATCGACATCGCCACGGGTGACTTCACCGTGAATCAGCAAGGGCATCCCGACGTCGGCCATGGCCTCAAGTGCAGGGAAGATCTTGTCGATACTGGTGACACCAGAATCCGAGTTGGTGGTCGCGCCGGCCGGGTACAGCTTGGCGGCGTAGACGAAGCCGCTGGCCTTGGCCTCGCGAATTTCGTCGGGCTGGGTGCGGTCGGTCAGGTACAGCACCATCAACGGTTCGAAACGACTGCCGGCCGGGCGTGCAGCGAGAATCCGCTGGCGATAGCCGTCGGCTTCAGCGGCGTTACGCACCGGAGGTACCAGGTTGGGCATGATGATTGCGCGACCAAAGGTGCGCGCGACATCCGCAACGGTATTGGTCAACACAGCACCATCGCGAAGATGAATATGCCAGTCGTCGGGACGCAGCAGGGTCAGGCGGTCGGACATGAGGGGATTCCAGGCGGGTCAAACTCTGGGGAATGCTACCGGAAAAGACTCTCTCAGGCACTCGCTATCAAGTTTTGCAGGAAGCTTCCGATATCCAACAGGTATGCCGTAAATATGTGTATCGGTCTTTTTGTTGTAGAAGCCAGTGGAGCCTCCCGTGCGCCAGCGTTATTTAGCCTTGCTCAGTGTGTTTGCCAGCCTCCCTGCGATGGCGCTCACTTTCCAGACGCGTCTGGAGAGCATCGAGTGGACGGTCGAAGGTGACAAGTTCGAATGCCGCCTGACTCAACCGATCACCGATTTCGGTTCGGGTGAATTCGTGCGCCGTGCCGGTGAGCAGGCGACGTTTCGTCTCAAAGCCTACAACGCGATGATCGGCGGCGGTTCCGCGACGCTGCTGGCGGCCGCTGCACCGTGGCAACCGGGACGTGGCGACATCAACCTGGGCTCGGTGAGAATCGGCAGCGGCAATGTGTTGTTCAACAGTTCGCAAGTTCAGGCCGGGCGCCTGATCAGCGGGTTGATGGACGGCCGCAGCCCGGTCATCCGCCATTCCTCTGGCGATGGTCGCGTGTCTGAGGTACGCCTGTTGCCGGTCAAGTTCAGCAAGGCTTTCAACGACTATCAGGGTTGCGTCGCGAAGCTGCTGCCGAAGAATTTCGAGCAGGTCAAACAGTCCGAGATCGGCTTCCCGGGTGAAGGCGTCGATCTCAATCCGCAAGCCAAGGCGCAGTTGCAGGTGATGCTGGAGTTCATGAAGGCGGATCCGACGGTCAATCACATCGAACTCGATGGGCACTCCGACAACAGCGGCAATCGCCTGACCAACCGCGAGCTGTCACGCCGCCGGGCGCTGGCGGTAATGGAGTATTTCAAGGCCAATGGCATCCAGGAATCGCAGATCACCATGCGTTTCCACGGTGAACGCTATCCTGTGGTGCCAAACACCAATGCCACCAACCGCGCGAAGAATCGCCGGGTAGCCGTGCGCCTGGAACGGGTGGCACCGACCGAGAAAGTCGCGCCTCAAACCACCACGCCGGGAAGCTCCTCGGCGACCTCCTGATCCAGCTGAATTCGTCGCTCGCTCGACAGAATCTGTCGCTTCGTCGTCATAAGCTGTCGCGCCTCTGTAAATTATTCCGTATGACCGGTAGACTTCACGGCTTTCCGTAGAACCCCGTGGAGTGATGGCATGGCGGACGTAAACAAGGTCGTTCTGGCGTATTCCGGCGGCCTGGACACTTCGGTGATCCTCAAGTGGCTGCAGGATACTTATAACTGTGAAGTCGTGACCTTCACCGCTGACCTGGGTCAGGGCGAAGAGGTCGAACCTGCACGCGCCAAGGCTCAGGCCATGGGCGTGAAAGAGATCTATATCGACGATCTGCGCGAAGAGTTCGTGCGTGATTTCGTTTTCCCGATGTTCCGCGCCAACACCGTTTACGAAGGCGAGTACCTGCTGGGTACTTCCATCGCTCGTCCGTTGATCGCCAAACGCCTGATCGAAATCGCCAACGAAACCGGCGCTGACGCCATTTCCCACGGCGCCACCGGCAAGGGCAACGACCAGGTTCGTTTCGAACTGGGCGCCTACGCACTCAAGCCAGGCGTGAAAGTGATCGCCCCTTGGCGCGAGTGGGACCTGCTCTCCCGTGAAAAGCTGATGGATTATGCTGAAAAGCACAACATCCCGATCGAGCGCCACGGCAAGAAAAAATCCCCGTACTCGATGGATGCCAACCTGCTGCACATTTCCTATGAAGGCGGCGTGCTGGAAGACACCTGGACCGAGCACGAAGAAGACATGTGGAAATGGACCGTCTCCCCGGAGAAGGCTCCAGACAAGGCGCAATACCTGGAGCTGACCTACCGCAACGGCGACATCGTGGCACTGGACGGCGTCGAAATGACCCCAGCCACCGTGCTGGCGACCCTGAACCGTATCGGTGGCGAACACGGCATCGGCCGTCTCGACATCGTCGAGAACCGTTACGTGGGCATGAAGTCCCGTGGCTGCTATGAAACCCCAGGCGGCACTATCATGCTGCGCGCTCACCGTGCGATCGAATCGATCACCCTGGACCGCGAAGTGGCTCATCTCAAAGACGAGTTGATGCCTAAATACGCCAGCCTGATCTACACCGGTTACTGGTGGAGCCCTGAGCGTCTGATGCTGCAACAGATGATCGATGCGTCCCAGGCACACGTGAACGGCGTTGTGCGCCTGAAGCTGTACAAGGGCAACGTGATCGTCACTGGTCGCAAGTCCGACGAATCGTTGTTCGATGCCAACATCGCGACCTTCGAAGAAGACGGTGGTGCTTACAACCAGGCCGACGCGGCGGGCTTTATCAAGCTCAACGCCTTGCGCATGCGCATTGCTGCAAACAAAGGCCGGAAGCTTTTCTGAGACCTTTGAAGCTGCAACGACGGTAATGGAAATGTGGCCTTGTCGGTGACAAGGCCACATTTCTGAAAGAGGGATGTTTCCTGCCGTGCATCATGTTTCAACTTTCTTATTGTTGTTACAAATACGCTTTCGTCTGCTTTTGCGCTCCGATTGCCCTTCGAGCGCTGTCTTCTGCTACCGGTATTCAAGCCATCATCGTCATGCCATGCGAGCTCAAATTGTAGGCAACCCAGAACGCAGTGCTGTTGCGCTTCTTTGTTTGTTTCGCATGCTTGTGTGCGCCTTCCTTCAGCAATGCCTCTGAATCAGTACACGTGAGAAACACGATAACGCGCGCAGGGTTTTCCTGTGGTTGCTGGACCTTTTCCATCAAGGTGTTGAAATCCATTTTGCTGCTCATCCATCGTGCGTCGACGATGTGCAGATCCTTTAACAGCACCGTTGAGCGTACGTGATGCTCAATCAACGGCTCAGGTGTGCCTCCTTGTGGTTGATCGGCATCGCTCATGGCCTTTATGAAATGCTTTCCTTTTTCAAAATCAGAGGGCGCGTAAAGCGATCTATAGTTGAAGTTTAGTGTGGCGAAGAACAGGAAGAGCAAATAAAAAGGGAAGCTGATAAGGAACCAGATATAGATCTCTCTCTCCTCATCGCCGAGAAAGGGAAGAGAAATAGCGGCCGATGTTTCAGACAGGGTTGCAAATATCGCGATGATTGTCATGGGGTTGGAGATTCTTGTTTTTAATTTGTTCATGTTTTTTGCTCATGAAAGATTGTCTTTTCTCGATGGGTTCGTGGAAGTTAAGAGTGCTGGTAAGTTAAAGGTGTGGCGGAGAAAGCTGTCTACTGTTTTGGTGGTGTCCTCTTAGTTGATTTGTTAGTAGGGGTCATAGTAGCTGTATTGTTTGTGAGTCGGGTATTTTTGTTTTTGTAAGTCTATGGTGTTGCTGTTTCTCAAGTGTTGCCTGATGTAAGGCTTTTTGTAATGGGTCTATTCAGGGTTTAACTGTCCGGTATGAGTGTCGGTTTGACAATATCGGTTACTTTTTAAGCGTAGCTCAATCGTCAGCGCTTGCCGGATCTCTCTATCAGCTTCTGGTTTCTTTGATTTCTTGATGTAAATCGATACAAAAACAGTTTTGAAAGCACAGCGCTGGCTGGGCGATAAAATTTAAGACACACAGTATTTGTCTGATTTTTGTAAGACATATCCTGCTTGTTTGTAGGGAATGTCTCTCGCTGCGGGTGGGCGAGGGGGGCGGCGTGCCACGGATGAAACGACTAGGCTATTGTGCGGGCTCTAAAAATTCGAACAGCGAAATTGGACTTGCCCATGAATAAAGTGCTGATCGTGGATGATCACCCCGTCATTCGTCTTGCGGTACGTATGCTGATGGAGCGTCATGGCTACGAAGTCATTGCAGAAACAGATAACGGCGTGGATGCGTTACAACTTGCCCGCGAACTTATGCCGGATATTGTCATTCTGGATATTGGAATACCGAAGCTGGACGGGTTGGAAGTCATCGCGCGTCTGACCTCTACGGCAATGCCTCTTAAAGTGTTGATATTGACCTCTCAGGCACCCGGACATTTTTCCATGCGTTGCATGCAATCGGGTGCCGCCGGATATGTCTGCAAACAACAGGACCTCACTGAATTGCTCAGTGCGATAAAAGCCGTACTCTCTGGCTACAGCTACTTTCCGAATCAAGCGCTGCATACCGTTCGCTCCAGTCTCGGGAATGCCAGTGAAGCCGATATGGTGGATCGTTTGTCCGGGCGCGAAATGATGGTGCTGCAACAGTTGGCTAGAGGAAAGACAAACAAGGAGATTGCCGATGGCATGTTCCTCAGCAATAAAACCGTCAGCACCTACAAGACTCGCCTGTTGTTGAAGCTCAATGCTCGGTCCTTGGTCGACCTGATTGAACTGGCTCAACGCAATGGGCTGGTATGAGTGCACTGGCGACTGAGGGATTGGCACTTAGTAAAAAGCCTCCGTTTCGGGAGGCTTTTAGGTGTCACAGGTCAAAATCGTAATCGGCCAATTGCTTTTGCAGTCGGCGCTCCTCCAGCAGATTGTCGATGGTGCGGCGTTTGCTCAGGTTGGTCTTCGCCACTTCAACCACCGGTTCAGCGTCATCGGCCTCAACGGGTGTGAAGTCGTCTTCTACGTCCAATTGCTCTTTGCCAGTGCTCATAAGGTTAACTCCAGGCTAAGACTGCCTTTGGCGCTCCTTATATCGACAAACTCCCGGCGGGTAAAAAAGATTTTTTCAATCGATGGATCAATAAATCTAATAGCGCCTCAATCGTCCGAGGTCTTCAGCTTGTATTCGCACAGGTCTTCGATCCGGCAGCTGCCGCAACGGGGCTTGCGGGCCAGGCAAACGTAGCGCCCATGCAAGATCAGCCAATGGTGGGAATCGAGCAGGTATTGCTTGGGGACAAACTTCATCAGCTTCATCTCCACCTCGACCACGTTCTTGCCCGGAGCGATGCCCGTGCGGTTGCTGACCCGAAAAATGTGGGTATCCACCGCCATGGTCAGTTGCCGAAAAGCGGTGTTGAGCACCACGTTGGCGGTCTTGCGGCCGACGCCGGGCAGCGCTTCCAGTTCCTCTCGGGTTTGCGGAACCTCGCCGCCATGGCGCTCCACGAGCAAACGACAGGTTTCGATCACGTTTTTCGCTTTGCTGTTGAACAGGCCGATGGTCTTGATGTATTCCGACAGCCCTTCAACGCCCAAGGCATAAATCGCCGCCGGCGTATTGGCCACCGGGTAGAGTTTGGCGGTAGCCTTATTCACGCCGACATCCGTCGACTGGGCGGAAAGAATGACGGCAATCAGCAATTCGAACGGCGAGGAATAGGCCAGTTCGGTCTTCGGTTCCGGGTTGTCTTCGTGAAACCTGCGGAAAATTTCCAGGCGTTTTGCGGCATTCATGGACAGTGCGTTTCCTCGAATTCGGTCAGTGTGAGGGAGCCGGCCGGTGCCAGGCCTGCCAGGCGGCGATCAGCAGTCCCAAGAGAATAAATCCGCCGGGAACCAGCGTGGCCAGGTGCAGGCCGCCGTTGCCGATGAGCTCGCGCAGCAAGCCAAGGCCCACCATCAACGCGCCAAACAGGCCACACAAGCGCAGGCGATCGAGCCAGGATTCCTGGAAAAAACCATTGTGTTCCAGCACCAGGCATTGCACGGCGATCAATCCTGCATAGATCCCCACGTGCTGATGCCATTGAAGTGACAAGACCTGTGCGGCAAGTTCCGCGCAACTGGTCAACGCGGCCGCCAGCAGGAGGCTGGCAAGCAATCGGGTGGACGGGATCAGCCGTGATCGCAAGGCGACCATGCTGGCGCCATACGCATTGATCACCACGAAGAACATCAGCCAGAGGCCCAACGCCGTCTGCCAAGCGTCCGTAGCGCCGATCAGCGGCGCAAGCATCAGTGAGTTACGCAGCGTCGATGACTTATTCATGAACCTCGCTCCCGATCAACTGTTGCGGGTGTTCATCAAAGTAGCGCAACGCGTCATGGACAGCGCTGATCACCGCTCTTGAAGTGATGGTCGCGCCCGCTATCTGATCGAATTGGCCCTGATCTTTTTTCAAGGCCCAGCCCATATCGCCGGGCTCAGTGCGAGACTTGCCGGTAAACACCTGAAGCCAGGCATTGGGCCAGTCAGCGATCTTGCCACCCAGCGCAGGGGTTTCCGATTGCTTGAGGGTTTTGACCCCCAACAACTTTCCGTTTGCGCCGATGGCAATCAGCAGTTCGATGGAGCCCTCGTAACCCAGGGACTGACTGCGCAGCAACACCGCGCGAGATTG
Organism: Pseudomonas sp. 31-12; assembly: GCF_003151075.1. NCBI lineage: Bacteria > Pseudomonadati > Pseudomonadota > Gammaproteobacteria > Pseudomonadales > Pseudomonadaceae > Pseudomonas > Pseudomonas sp. 31-12. The sequence continues at coordinate 5,534,694 of NZ_CP029482.1, read as the reverse complement.
GCCGGCCTGGGTCGCCAGATAACCACCCAGCAGCGTGCTATTGGGCAGCGGGATGTTTTTGAGGGCGAGCGGCTGCTCCAGCGGTTGATTGTCGTAGCTGCCCAACGGTAGCAAGTCCAGCAGGTTGCGGCTGTCGATCAAGCGTTGTTGCGCACTGATGCGCGGTTCGCTGGCGTGTTGCACGAAGTACGTCGCGCCAATCCCCAGTCCGCTCAGCAGCACCAGAATCCCAACGCTCGTCGCTCGGTTCATGGGGCCACCTGCTCATGCCTGGCCGCGACAAACCGCTCCAGCGCAGGGACGCACAGGTTCATCAGCAGCACGGCGAACGCCACGCCGTCCGGATAACCCCCCCAGGTTCGAATCAGGTAGGTGAGTAATCCCACGCCAGCACCGAACAGCAGTCGGGCACCGGGACTTTTCGCGCCGGACACCGGTTCGGTGGCAATAAAGAATGCACCCAGCATGGTCGCGCCGGTGAGCAGATGAAACAGTGGCGAGCCATGGGAGTCGGAGCCCGAGCCGTTCCAGCACAGCAGGCTGATAACGAACAGGCTGGCGAGCATGCCGACCGGGGCGTGCCAAGTGAACACCCGCCGTTGTAGCAGGAATGCGCCACCAGCGAGAAAAGCCAGGTTGACCCATTCCACGCCGCGTCCACCGAAATGGCCGAACGCAAGGTTGCCCGCGAAGAGTTCATCCATGGTCAGGCTTTTGTTGATTCGCAGGCTGTCCAGCGCCGTGGCCTGCACCCAGGCATCTGGTGCCTGTCCGAAGCCGAAGACCTGCTGCAAACCTTCGAGCAAATTCATGCCGTGGGATGACGGCCAGAGGGTCATCTGTTGGGGAAAGGCCACCAGCACGAAGGCAAAACCGAGCATTGCCGGATTGAACGGATTCTTGCCGACTCCGCCGTAGAGGTGTTTGCCGAGCAGCGCGAGCGCCGCCGCACTGACCGTCAACCACCATGGGCAATAAGGCGGCAAGGCCAGTGCCAGCAACGTTGCGCTGACCAGGGCGCTGCCATCGCTCAGGGTTGGTTTGATGAGTTGCCTGCGCAGTTGCAACACCGCTGCCTCAACGGCCAATGCGGTAACGGCCGTCAGAATCAGGTTGATCAAAACGCCCCAGCCATACAACCAGAAAAACACCAGCATCCCCGGCACAGTGGCCAGCAATACCAGTTTCATGGCCTGCTGAAGGCGTTCGTCCACCGGTTCAAGGGGCGGCATGGGTATCCACCTGGTGCTCGGCGTCCTTCACCGCGAGTTCCAGCGCTGCGATCTGTTCAGCCGCTGCTTCGTTGGTTCGCGCTTTGTTAAGTTCGGCGCGACGCATGGCCAGCTGGATCTTCGCCCGTTTCAGTTCGGCATCCTTCGCTGGCGCGGCCTGCGCCGGGGTGGGCGGCGCGCTGCTTTCCAGCTTCGCCAAGGCTTGCTCCGCCGCTTCGAATTGCTGTTGCAGCACGATCAGCTGCGACTGCTGCTCGAAGGTCGGCGGATGCCCGAAGGCCTTGAGCGACTTGTTCAGTTGCGCACGACTCATCGCCACATCGATCTTGGCTTTTTTCAGCGCCGCATCGGCGTTGGCCGCTTTCTGCGCACGCACCCGCTCAAGCGCAGCCTGAACCGGGTCGAGTGTCATCACTTCGTTGTGCGGCACGGTGCGTTGGGCACGGGCCTGACGTTCGGCGAGTTTCTGTTCTTCTTCACGACACAAGCGGGCGTTGCGCTGTTCAAAGCGACGCCGCGCATGATTGCGTTTGGCGGTGCGCGCCTGTTGTTCCTCGAGGCTGAACGCGAGGCCACCGACAATCGGCAGCACCGTGGCCAAGGGCAGTGGTCGCATCTCGATGCAGTCCACCGGGCAGGGCGCGACACACAGGTCGCAACCGGTGCATTCGTCGACGATCACCGTGTGCATCAATTTTGCCGCGCCGACGATTGCATCCACCGGGCAAGCCTGAATGCACTTGGTGCAGCCAATACACTCCGCTTCACGAATGTAGGCGATCTGCGCCGGGGCCGGACCGCGACTGACGTCCAGTTCCAGCACCGGCACTTTCAGCAAGTCAGCCAGCGCCGCGATGGTTTCGCTGCCGCCCGGCGGGCACTTGTTGATCGGCTCGCCGCTGGCAATGCCTTCGGCGTACGGCTTGCATCCGGGGTGGCCGCACTTGCCGCATTGGGTCTGCGGCAAGAGGGCGTCGATGCGTTGAATCAGACTCATGTTTTGATCAGTCCGCTGAATCCGAGAAAAGCCACTGCGATCAGTCCGGCGCCGATCAACTCGATCGGCAGGCCACGAAAGGGCAGGGGAATATCATTATCGATTGTGCGCTGGCGCAAGTCGCTGAACAGGCTCAGCACCAGCCAGAACCCCAGCCCGGCACCGAGGCACAGGGCAGTGGCGTGCAAGAATCCTTTGTCGTTCTGGGCGTTGAGCAAGGTCAGCCCCAGCACACCCGCGTTGCCCAGCAGCAACGGCCAGAGGCCATCGAACGCAAGCCTGGGCAGTAAACGGGAAAGCAGCTTCAACAGTGGGCCGATCAGCAAAACGCTCAACGGCATGAACACGAAAAGGCGCAGCGACGTCAGTTCCAGCGGCACCAGCAGCCAGTGATAGGCCGAGTAGCTCAATAGGCCGACAACCAGCATCAGGCATGTCGTCGCAATGCCCAGCGCATGAACCTGATCGCGCTCGCTGCCGATCAGCGGATCGACGCCCAGCGGCCAGTGCAACACGAGGTTGTTGATCAGGGCAGTGCTGATAAGCGTAAGCAGAATCTCGGTCATGATCGTGCCGGTTGAAATAGGGCTTTTTAACAGAGCGGTCTAAAAAGCTTAGGCATTATCCGGCAAGGACGGAGGGTGGGGCCAGATATGAAAATCCCACAGTCGCGACAGGCACGACTGTGGGATCGATTTACCGCAGAACCTTACTTGATGCGCTGACCCGGCTTGGCGCCGCTGTCGGGGCTGAGCAGGTAGATTTCTTCACCGCCAGGGCCGGCCGCCATCACCATGCCTTCGGAGATGCCGAACTTCATTTTCCGTGGTTTGAGGTTGGCGATCATCATGGTCAGACGACCATTGAGCTTGGACGGATCCGGATAAGCGCTTTTGATCCCGGAGAACACGTTGCGTTGCTCGTCACCGATGTCGAGGGTCAGGCGCAGCAGTTTGTCGGCACCTTCTACGTGTTCGGCCTTGAGGATCAGGGCCACGCGCAGGTCGATAGCGGCGAAGGCGTCGAAGTCGATTTCCGGCGACAGCGGATCCTTGGCCAGTTCACCGTTACCGGCCGGCGCAGCATCACCGGTGTCGGTTGCGCTGGCGGTCAGGTCTTCTTTCGAGGCGTCGCTCATGGCTTGCACTTTTACCGGGTCGATACGGGTCATCAACGGCTTGAACTCGTTCAGCTGATGATTGCTGAGCAAGGTCGCGTGGTCGTTCCAGGTCAGCGGCGCGACGTTGAGGAATGCCTCGGCATCGGCGGCCAGCAACGGCAGTACCGGTTTGAGGAAAATCACCAACTGGCGGAACAGGTTGACGCCCAGGGCGCAGATGGCCTGGACTTCATCCTGCTTGCCTTCCTGTTTGTTCAGCGACCACGGCGCCTTGTCGGCGATCCAGGCGTTGGCGCGGTCGGCCAGGCCCATGATCTCGCGCATGGCACGGGCGAAGTCGCGTGCCTCGTAGGCTTCGGCGATACTCGGGGCTGCGGCCAGGAACGCTTCGGTCAGTTCCGGCGCGGCGTTGCCGGCCACCAGCACACCGGCGTTGCCTTTGTGGATGAAACCGGCGCAACGGCTGGCGATGTTGACGACTTTGCCGACCAGGTCGGAGTTGACCTTCTGCACGAAGTCTTCAAGGTTCAGGTCCAGGTCATCGACGCCACGGCTCAGCTTGGCCGCGTAGTAGTAGCGCAGGTATTCCGGCGACAGGTGGTCGAGATAGGTCCGGGCCTTGATGAAGGTGCCGCGGGATTTGGACATTTTCTGACCGTTGACGGTCAGGTAACCGTGCACGTTGATGCCGGTCGGCTTGCGGAAACCGGCGCCTTCGAGCATCGCTGGCCAGAACAGGGCGTGGAAGTTGACGATGTCCTTGCCGATGAAATGGTACAGCTCGGCGGTGGAGTCCTTGCCCCAGAACGCGTCGAAATCCAGTTCCGGACGGCGATCGCAGAGGTTCTTGAAGCTGGCCATGTAGCCGATCGGCGCGTCCAGCCAGACGTAGAAGTACTTGCCTGGCTCGTCAGGGATTTCGAAACCGAAGTACGGCGCATCGCGGGAGATGTCCCACTGTTGCAGGCCGGCATCCAGCCATTCGGCGATCTTGTTGGCGACTGCTTCTTGCAGGGTGCCGCTGCGGGTCCAGGCCTGCAGCATTTCCTGGAAGTCCGGCAGTTTGAAGAAGAAGTGCTGGGAATCCTTGAGCACCGGGGTGGCGCCAGAGATTGCCGACTTCGGATCCTTCAGGTCGGTCGGTGCGTAGGTCGCACCGCATTTTTCGCAGTTGTCGCCGTACTGGTCTTCAGTGCCGCACTTCGGGCAGGTGCCCTTGATGAAGCGGTCGGCCAGGAACATTTTCTTTTCCGGGTCGAAATACTGGGTGATCGAGCGCTGGGCGATGTGCCCGGCGTCGCGCAACTTCAGGTAGATCTGGCTCGACAGCTCACGGTTTTCTTCGGCGTGAGTGGAGTGAAAGTTGTCGAAGTCCACCAGGAACTCGGCAAAGTCGGCGCTGTGTTCAGCCTGGACGTTGGCGATCAGTTGTTCCGGGGTGATGCCTTCCTTTTCCGCGCGCAGCATGATGGCCGAACCGTGAGCGTCGTCGGCGCAGACATAAATGCATTGGTTGCCGCGGTGCTTCTGGAAGCGCACCCACATATCGGTCTGGATGTATTCCAACATGTGGCCAAGATGGATCGAACCATTGGCATAGGGCAGGGCGCTGGTGACGAGGATCTTGCGTGGCTCGGACATGGGGCTCGGCTACTTGATGAAACGGAGGTCGGCCACTATAAAGCGCCGGCGCATATTTTTCACCCCCGAGGGGCCCGAGGGCTTGTTCGCACAACAGTGTTGTGGAAAGGAGATTTATCTGTGGCGAGGGGATTTATCCCCGTTGGGTGGCGAAGCCGCCCCTTAAATTTGCCATCACGGAACATCCGGTATACCGAGTGCTATGGATTTACGACTGCTGCGCAGCCGAACGGGGATAAATCCCCTCGCCACAGGCAAGCTCCCTCGCCACAGGATTGTGTTTGCCACAAATCATCAGCGGGCATGCCGTCCATGATCTAGAACGGTTAGGATACCCGCCTGATTTTCCAGTCTTGCTATCGGAGTTGCCCATGAGCGTCGTCAATCGCGCAGCGGTGGAAGCCGTCCTTCGCCAATACACCGACCCTTACCTGAACCAGGATCCTGTCAGCGCCGGGTGCGTGCGCGGCGTCGACATCCAGGGCGATCGCGTCAGCGTTCAGCTGGAGCTGGGTTACGCCGCCGGCCTGTTCAAAAGTGGCTGGTCGCAGATGCTGCAAATGGCGATCGAAGGTCTCGACGGCGTGACGAACGCTCGCGTTGACATCACCAGCGTGATCGCCGCACACAAGGCCCAGGCGCAGATTCCGGGCCTGGCCAACGTCAAGAACGTGGTGGCCGTGGCGTCCGGCAAGGGCGGCGTGGGCAAATCCACCACCGCCGCCAACCTCGCACTGGCACTGGCCCGTGAAGGCGCCAAGGTCGGGATTCTCGACGCGGACATCTACGGTCCGAGCCAGGGCATCATGTTCGGCATCCCGGAAGGCACCCGACCGAAGGTCAAGGATCAGAAATGGTTCGTGCCGATCGAATCCCATGGCGTGGAAGTGATGTCCATGGCCTTCCTGACCGACGACAACACCCCGATGGTCTGGCGCGGGCCGATGGTCTCCGGCGCGCTGCTGCAACTGGTCACGCAAACCGCCTGGGGCGATCTGGATTACCTGGTCATCGACATGCCGCCAGGCACCGGTGACATCCAGCTGACCCTGGCGCAGAAAGTCCCGGTCGCCGGTGCCGTCATCGTCACCACCCCGCAAGACCTGGCGCTGCTGGACGCGCGCAAAGGCGTGGAGATGTTCCGCAAGGTCAACATTCCGGTACTGGGCGTGGTGGAAAACATGGCCGTGCACATCTGCTCAAACTGCGGGCATGCCGAGCATCTGTTCGGTGAAGGTGGCGGGGTGAAGCTGGCCAATCAATATGGCGTCGAACTGCTGGCGTCGTTGCCGCTGGCAATGGCTATCCGCGAACAGGCCGATGGCGGCAAGCCAACGGTGATCGCCGAGCCGGACAGCCCGATTGCGCTGGTGTACCAGGAACTCGCCCGCCACGTCGGCGCGCGGATTGTGTTGCAGGAAGCGGCATCGCCTGCCATGCCGAACATCACCATCAGCGACGACTGATGGCCTGAAACTCAATCAACTGTGGGAGCTAGCCTGCTAGCGATAGCGGATTCACATTCAACAAATATGTTGGCTGAACCACCGCAATCGCTAGCAGGCTAGCTCCCACATTGATCTATGGGGCCTTAGATCCGCAACCCGCCATCCATTTCCAGAATCCGGCCGGTGTAGTAGTCGTTCTCGAAGATGTACGCCGCCGAATGCGCGATCTCTTCTGGTTTGCCCATGCGCTTGAGCGGGATCCCCGCTGTCATCTTCTCCAGGGCTTCAGGCTTCATGCCCAAGGTCATCTCGGTTTCGATAAAGCCCGGGGCAATGCCCGCCACGCGAATGCCATAGCGCGCCAGTTCCTTGGCCCAGGTCACGGTCGCCGCGGCCACGCCAGCCTTGGCGGCGGAGTAGTTGGTCTGGCCGACGTTGCCGGCGCGGGAGATCGAGGAGATATTGATGATCGCGCCGCTGTTGTTCAGCTCGACCATTTTTGCCGCGACTTCACGGGTGCACAGGAACACGCCGGTAAGGTTGACGTCGATGACCGCCTGCCATTGGGCCAGGCTCATCTTGGTCATTTCGCCATCCTTGACCTTCAGCAGCAAGCCGTCGCGCAGGATGCCGGCGTTGTTGATCAGGCCATGAATCGCGCCGAAATCTTCGGCCACCTGGGCAACCATATGCGTCACTTGCTCTTCATTGGCAACGTTGCACAGGTAAGCACGGGCTTCTACGCCCTTGGCTTTGCACGCCGCGACGGTGTCGTCGAGCTTTTCCTGGTTCAAATCCACTAGCGCCAGCTTTGCGCCTTTGCCCGCGAAATACTCGGCCATGGAACGGCCTAAACCCTGGCAACCGCCAGTGATAATGATTACTTTGTCAGTGAGTTGCATTCGCATGCCCCAATAGCAGGTTCAGAGTGGTTTTCCTTCCTAGAGGGCCTCTCGATCTGCACCTGATGTGGCCTGGTTGCACATGAGAACTGCCCCGATGACGTACTGGAACTTATCCCCAGGCGCCTGTCCGTTTTTTCGACGGATTCTATATAAGGAGTCATAAATTGAGCGTTGAAGCGGCCAAGAATGCCCGAGAATTGCTTCTCAAGGAATACCGCGGAGTGCTGTCGACGCACTCCAAGTCGATGCCCGGCTTCCCGTTTGGCTCCGTCGTTCCTTACTGCCTGGACGAGCAAGGACGGCCACTGATCCTTATCAGTCGCATCGCCCAGCACACTCATAACCTACAGAAAGATCCGAAATGCTCGCTGTTTGTGGGCGAGCGTGAGGCTGACGACGTGCAAGCCGTTGGTCGCCTGACTTACCTGGCTGAAGCAGAAAAACTCGAAGACGAGGTCGCGATCGAAGCGGCGGCCGAGCGTTACTACCGCTATTTCCCGGATTCACAGAGCTACCACAAGGCCCACGATTTCGATTTCTGGGTGCTCAAGCCTGTGCGTCACCGTTACATCGGCGGTTTCGGCGCGATTCACTGGGTTGATCATCTGACCTTGGCCAACCCGTTCGCCGGCAAAGCCGAACTGAGCATGGTCGAGCACATGAATGCCGATCACGCCAAAGCCATCGCCCATTACGTCGATTTGGCGGGGCTGCCGAAAACGGAACCGGCGCAACTGGCCGGCATCGACAGCGAAGGTATGCACCTGCGAATTGGTCAGGCCCTGTACTGGCTGCCGTTCCAGGCAACTTGTAATACGCCGACACAAGTGCGCGAAGCCTTGGTTTTCCTGGCTCACGCCGAGCATTGGCCGAAAAATGAAGTGGCCGACGCTTGAATTCACGAAACGGCGACGTCATCTAGGGAAGACTGGCAAGGCATTCTTGCGTTGAGGAACCATTTGATGCGCCCTTTTTTATTGCTCTTTGTACTGTTTCCGGTGTTGGAGCTGTTCGTATTCGTCAAGGTCAGCGGGGCTATCGGGTTTTTCCCGGCCTTGCTGCTGATCATTCTCGGCTCGATGCTCGGCGTGTTCGTGCTGCGTATCGCCGGTCTGGCCACCGCGTTGCGTGCTCGTGAAAGCCTGAACCGCGGCGAGTTGCCAGCCCAGACCATGCTCGAAGGCTTGATGCTGGCCCTGGCGGGCGGTCTGTTGATCCTGCCCGGCTTCGTCACGGACGTGTTGGGTCTGATCATGCTGCTGCCGATCTCCCGTCGACTGCTGGCCAATAAAATGCGCCAGCGCGCCGAAGAGGCCGCGATCCGTCAGCGTGCGTTCGCCGACGATCTTCAACCACGTGGCGGTCCTGCTCCCCAGCAGCCGCTGGGTCGCGAGCCCAACGTGATCGAAGGCGAGTTCGAACACCGCGATTCCAAGTAAAGCGTTTCAGCTGCACGGCACCTTCGGGTGCCGTGTTCGTTTTCGGGGCATTGATGCAAAAAATTTCGATCCCCGCCCTTGTAATAAGCTTATGCGCCCTTATGTAACGGTCACCGCAAGGTTTCTGGCGATCACGCCAGACAGACTTCCGCGGTTCGCTTGACGAACCGCACCCGGCACCGCCGGATTTGTTAAACCCGCCGGGAATACACCGGCCGATGAAAACCACAATTAGGAGAGATCGACAATGAAGCTTCGTCCTCTGCATGACCGCGTCGTCGTCCGTCGCAGCGAAGAAGAAAAGAAAACCGCTGGCGGTATCGTCCTGCCAGGTTCGGCTGCTGAAAAGCCAAACCAGGGCGAAGTCCTCGCTGTAGGCCCGGGCAAAGTCCTGGAAAACGGTGAAGTGCGTGCGCTGTCCGTGAAAGTGGGTGACAAGGTTGTGTTCGGCCCTTACTCCGGCAGCAACACTGTGAAAGTTGACGGCGAAGACCTGCTGGTCATCGGCGAGAGCGAAATCCTCGCTGTTGTCGAAGGCTGATTCCCCGCTCATTTTCCCGCTACTACAAAGTATTTAAGGAATATCGATCATGGCTGCTAAAGAAGTTAAATTCGGCGATTCCGCCCGCAAGAAAATGCTCGCCGGTGTCAACGTCCTGGCTGACGCAGTAAAAGCGACCCTGGGCCCTAAAGGCCGTAACGTGATCATCGAGAAGAGCTTCGGCGCTCCGACCATCACCAAGGACGGCGTGTCCGTTGCCAAAGAAATCGAGCTGAAAGATCGTTTCGAAAACATGGGCGCGCAGCTGGTCAAAGACGTTGCCTCCCGTGCCAACGATGACGCAGGCGACGGCACCACCACCGCTACCGTTCTGGCTCAATCGATCGTCAACGAAGGCCTGAAAGCCGTCGCTGCCGGCATGAACCCGATGGACCTGAAGCGCGGCATCGACAAAGCGACCATCGCTATCGTCAAAGAGCTGAAAGCCCTGTCCAAGCCTTGCGCTGACACCAAGGCCATCGCTCAGGTCGGCACTATCTCGGCCAACTCCGACAGCTCCATCGGCGACATCATTGCCGAAGCCATGGAAAAAGTCGGTAAAGAAGGCGTGATCACCGTTGAAGAAGGCTCGGGCCTGGAAAACGAACTGTCGGTTGTTGAAGGCATGCAGTTCGACCGTGGCTACCTGTCCCCGTACTTCGTCAACAAGCCAGAGACCATGACTGCCGAGCTCGACGGTCCGCTGATCCTGCTGGTCGACAAAAAGATCTCGAACATCCGCGAAATGCTGCCAGTACTGGAAGCCGTTGCCAAAGCCGGCCGTCCACTGCTGATCGTGGCCGAAGACGTTGAAGGCGAAGCCCTGGCGACTCTGGTTGTGAACAACATGCGTGGCATCGTTAAAGTCGCAGCCGTCAAGGCTCCAGGCTTCGGCGACCGTCGCAAGGCCATGCTGCAGGACATCGCTGTCCTGACTGGCGGTACCGTTATCTCCGAAGAGATCGGTCTGAGCCTGGAAAGCACTACCCTGGAACACCTGGGTAATGCCAAGCGCGTGATCCTGTCCAAAGAAAACACCACCGTGATCGACGGCGCCGGCGTTGAAGCTGATATCCAGGCTCGCGTTCTGCAAATCCGTCAGCAAGTGGCTGACACTTCGTCCGACTACGACCGTGAAAAACTGCAAGAGCGTCTGGCCAAGCTGTCCGGCGGCGTTGCAGTGATCAAGGTTGGCGCCGGTTCCGAAGTTGAAATGAAAGAGAAGAAAGCCCGCGTTGAAGACGCCCTGCACGCTACCCGTGCAGCCGTTGAAGAAGGCGTGGTACCTGGCGGCGGCGTGGCACTGGTTCGCGCTCTGCAGGCTATCTCCGAGCTGAAAGGCGACAACGATGACCAGAACGTTGGCATCCAGTTGCTGCGTCGCGCTGTTGAAGCGCCACTGCGCCAGATCGTTGCCAACTCCGGTGACGAGCCAAGCGTAGTTGTCGACAAGGTCAAGCAGGGTTCGGGTAACTACGGTTACAACGCTGCCACCGGTGAATACGGCGACATGATCGAAATGGGCATCCTGGACCCGGCTAAAGTGACCCGTTCGGCTCTGCAAGCGGCGTCGTCGATTGCCAGCCTGATGATCACCACCGAAGCCATGATCGCCGAGATCAAGGAAGACGGCCCAGCTGGCGGCGGCATGCCAGACATGGGCGGTATGGGCGGCATGGGCGGCATGATGTAAGCCAGCCTTACCCCGTACATAAAAACCCCGCCGGCGATGAGCCGGCGGGGTTTTTTATTGCTCGCAGGTTCACCGCGATCAAATGTGGGAGCGGGCTTGCTCGCGAAGAGGGAGTGTCAGTCGACATCAATGTTGTCTGACACATCGCCTTCGCGAGCAAGCCCGCTCCCACATTTGGATCTGTGTTTCAGGCTGTAGCTTGTTGTGCTTTGGCCACTCGCTCAGCCTTGCCCGCCGGTCGATACAGGATGTAGTAGTAAGACCCCAAACAAATCAGCCAGCAAAAAACCGCCGTCCACACGTTATGCGAAAAGAAGTGCGCCCCCTGCATCATCCGGCTCACCGAAAACACCGCCCCCAGTGCAAACGCAAACACAAACGCCTGGCGCGCCAGCCGCGGACGACGGTCACGCAGGACAAAAAACAGCGCAAACAACGTAAACCCGGTCGCCGCATGGCCTCCGGGCCAGCAACGTCCAGGCTTGTCGGTTTGCGGACGCGGGCTGAGCAGTTCGCTGTAGGTTTCATGGCCGCCGAATTGCTCCAGGCTCCAAGGGCACTGCACAGCCGTCACCGCTTTGACCGGCGTCACGAATGAGGTCGCCAGCGCCAGCGACAACACCAGGCAGCCCAGTTCGCGTTTGAACGGCTTGAGCCTGGCGATAAAAAACGAGCCAATAAAGCCGACAATCGCAAACACCGAAAACGCGATGACCACCTGCTTGGCGCGGTCATGCAGAATGTTCTCAAGGAAGTAACTGTGGCGCCCGATGAACTCCCCGGCAACCGGGTCGTAGAACAGTTTGGCCAGGTCCATGTCCAGGGACGTCAGTTCAAGCAGCACCAAAATGATCGCCGTGATAGCGGGCACCCCCAGGCATACCCAAAAGTTGAGGGGCCTGGAAGCGGGGCGGGCAGCGGTCGAAGCCATGGCATTTCCTTGGTTGGTGAAGGGTTCTGAAAAGCGCATCCGCGCGGAGTCTGAGCCCCGCACTGTCGTCGGTGTGTGAATCGATAGTGAAAAACTTGTTAAGCGGTTCTCTGCATTTCTATTGGATTGGCAACTGCACGCAATCCTAGCCCTGAGCCACACTTGGCCTTAAGCTGCGCGGGCCATGACGGCCGTTACTGTGTACGGAGGAGGTGCCCATGCGAATTCTATTGGTTGAAGACAACCGCGATATCCTGGCCAATCTGGCCGATTACCTGGGGCTCAAAGGCTACACCGTGGATTGCGCGCAGGACGGTTTGTCGGGCCTGCACTTGGCGGCCACCGAGCACTATGACTTGATCGTGCTCGACATCATGTTGCCCGGCATCGACGGCTATACCTTGTGCAAACGCCTGCGCGAAGACGCCCGTCGCGACACGCCGGTGATCATGCTCACCGCGCGCGATCAGCTTGACGACCGGTTGCAAGGCTTCAAATCCGGTGCCGATGACTACCTGATCAAACCGTTCGCCCTGTCTGAACTGGCGGCGCGTATCGAAGCGGTCATGCGGCGTGCCCAGGGTGGCGGTCGACGAGCCTTGCAGGTCGGCGATCTGAGCTACGACCTCGACACCCTGGAGGTGACCCGCGAAGGTCGCCTGCTGAAGCTCAACCCGGTCGGCCTGAAGTTGCTGGCTGTGCTGATGCAGAAAAGCCCGCATGTACTGCGCCGCGAAATTCTCGAAGAAGCCCTGTGGGGCGATGACTGCCCAGACAGCGACAGCCTGCGCAGCCACGTCCATCAACTGCGCCAAGTGATCGACAAGCCGTTCGCCAAGCCGTTGCTGCAAACCGTGCACGGTGTGGGTTATCGCTTGGCCGAGGGCCGTGATGGAGTTTAAGCAGAGCCTTGCTCAACGGATCATCATTGCCTTTGCGTTGATGAGTGCGCTGGTGGCGGGCGCCTTCGCCATGGGCATTGTGGCGACCGTGCACCTGGTGGAAGAAAAGCTGATTTCGGCCGGGCTGGGCGGCGATTTGCAACGGCTGCTGCTGATGGACAGCGTCTCGGACTGGAGCCATCGTCCCGAGCCGGACCAGCTGTTCTATTTCAGCGGTGGACCGGGGGACTTCGAGCTGCCCAAGGATTTGCGGCATCTGGATTCCGGTTTCCACGAGGTCTTTCGCGAACAGCTGTCGTATCACGCGATGGTCGAAATCGTCGATGGCCGGCGTTACGTCTTGCTTCAGGACCAGAGCGATTTCGAAGAGCGTGAGCGGGTGCTGTTTGCCGTGGTGCTGGTGGGCTTCGTGCTGAGCCTGGCGCTGGCGGTCTTTCTCGGCTGGGTGTTGGCGCGAAAAGTGATGGCGCCGGTGGTGCGCCTTGCCCGCCAGGTGCGTCACCGCGATCAACTGCTGGGGCTGGCCCCTCCCTTGGCGCCGGATTATGCCGCCGACGAAGTGGGCGAGCTGGCTGTTGCTTTCGACGCCACCCTTGGGCGTTTGCGCCAGGCGCTGACCCGCGAGCGATTGTTTACCAGCGACGTCAGCCACGAACTGCGCACGCCGTTGATGGTGTTGGCCAGTTCCTGTGAGCTGCTGTTGGAAAACCCCGGTATCGACCAGCGTGGCCGTGCCCAGGTCGAGCGGATTGCCCGCGCCTGCGCAGAGATGCGTGAGTTGGTGCAAACGTTCCTGATGCTGGCCCGGGCCCAGCGCGAAGACGCCAGCATGGCGCCGCAGCAGACGCTGGGGCAGGTTGCCGACGGCCTGCTCAACCAATGGCGCGAACCGATTGAAGCCAAGGGGCTGACGCTGATCTTCGAACCGGGCAATCCGCTCGCCACCTGCTACAACGCCACCCTCTTGCACGCCGTCATGGGCAACCTGTTGCGTAACGCACTGCATTACACCGAACAGGGATTCATTCGCCTGACCCTCACGGCCACGGGGTTCATGGTCGAGGACAGTGGCGTAGGTATTCCCGAGGAAAAACGCGAGGCCATGTTCGAGCCTTTTGTGCGTGGCAGCGAAAAGCGCGGCGAGGGCCTGGGGCTTGGCCTGTCGCTGGTACAGCGGATCTGCGAGAACCAGGGCTGGAACGTCAGCCTGACCAATATGGAACCTAATGGCTGTCGTTTTCAGGTGGAGTTGGGCCACCAATAGCGACGCTCAAGAATCGCGGCTCCGAGCATCCTGAAAAACCTTGAAATGATTGCGCGTTTACATAACAATTTTTTCACAAAGGCATGACCTGACACTGACACTACGCTACCTATGGTAGGTGTCATCAGAAGTTCAGGAGACCTTAATGATGGACGGCCCGATCAAACTCGATTTTTCCGAAAAGTACGACGATCAACACGCTCAAAGGTATTTGCAGAAGCACCAGGATGGCCTCGGTCGTAAGCTATCCCACTGGCGTGACGAGCAGTTGGCGCGAAAGGCGCTGGCGCTGGTCGGCGAGCCCGGGCTGGTCCTCGATTTACCCTGTGGGGCGGGGCGTTTCTGGCCCTTGCTGGCGGAAAAAGCCAATCGCGCGATCATCGGGGCCGACAACTCCGAGTCGATGTTGAAGATTGCCACCCAGGCGCAACCGGCCGACGTGGTGAAACGGGTACAACCCTTGCACACTTCCGCGTTCGACATTGCCTTGCCTGACAATGCCGTCGACAGCATTTTCTGCATGCGTTTGCTCCATCACATCGGTGAATCCGAGCATCGACTGGCCATCCTGCGCGAATTTGAACGAGTCACGCGTGACAGCGTGATCCTTTCGTTGTGGGTGGACGGCAATTTCAAGGCCTGGAAACGCAAGCGCTCAGAGAAACGGCGTGGGCAGGAAGGTTACCAAAACCGATTTGTGTTACCGGCGGCCACGGTAGAAAAGGAGTTCGAACAGGCAGGGTTCCGTATTCAGGAACAACTGGACTTTTTACCGCTCTATGCCATGTGGCGAGTTTACGTATTACGCAAGAGGTAACAGGATGGCAGTGCAATGTGCAGCAGAAACGGACGTCGCTTCTCAGGACCGCTTCGACTATTTCTGGAATCAGCGCGGTGAGTGGGTAGAAGAACCCAACGTCCGTCGCGGCGGAGAAAGTGGCGTGCAGCGTGTCATGGGCAGTGATGGACAGCTGCTCTACGCCAAGCGGCAGACCGGGCATATCTATCGCAGCTGGCTGCACCCGTTCGGTCGCCCGACCGTGTTGCGCGAGCGCGATGCGCTCATTGGCCTTCGCGCGCTCGACGTGCGCGTTCCGGAAATCGTTTTCTGCGGCGCACAGCGCGACCCTGTGCACAAATGGCGCGCCTTGCTGGTGACCAAGGCGCTGGATGGCTTCGAGGAAATCGAACACTGGTACGCCGGCGGTGGTCGCGAGCGCCACGGCGAAGTGGTTCATGATCGCGTCCTGAAGGATCTGGCCGACAATCTGGCCCGCATGCACAAGGGTCGATGGCAGCACAGCTGCATCTACATCAAGCACGTTTTTGTGCGGGTCACGGGTGAAGATGACTCGGCCAAGGTCGAGATTGCCTTGATCGATCTGGAGAAATGCCGACAGCGTTTGACTGCCTATCGCGCGGCTGCTCATGACATGAAGCAGCTGCGCCGCCACTCGTCGTTCAGCACGGCAGACTGGCGCAAACTCGTCTATTTTTATGAGACGGCGTTTGGCAGCGCTATCAAAGGTTTATAGCAATGAAACTAGAAATTGCACGAGGTGTGTTTCTGATAGGAGCCTTGGCAGTTGCTTCATTGGCGGTGGCGGCGTGGGAGCAGCCCCGCACGCAAGTCCTCAGTTCAGTGAGTGCTGATGCTCACTGTCCGTTGCCTCGGGTAGCGAAGGCATCCGAGGCATCCCGACCCGATCATGATTTATTGCTGTTCATGTTCGGACTTTCTCAAGGAATGAGGCCGCAGAGTTGAACAGATTGAAGCCAAAATAAAAGGCCTCGCCAAATGCGAGGCCTTTTTTTGTGCCCGAACTTAAAGCCTTGCACCAGACCAGTGTGGGAGCCAGCAGGCTGGCTCCCACAGGGTTTATGGGTGTTCTTTGGCGTCGGGTTTGGCCAGCAGGGTGTAGATGCATGGCAACACGAACAGCGTGAACAACGTGCCGATCGACATCCCCGTTGCGATCACCATGCCGATATCGAACCGGCTGACCGCGCCCGCGCCTGTGGCGATGATCAACGGCACCATGCCGAATACCATCGCCGCCGTGGTCATCAACACCGGGCGCAATCGAATAGCCGCCGCTTCCTCCACAGCCTCACGAGGTGTCAGGCCTTTCTCCTTGCGCAGTTGGTTGGCAAACTCGACGATCAGAATGCCGTGCTTGCTGATCAGCCCGATCAAGGTCACCAGGCCCACCTGGGTATAAATGTTCATGCTCGACCAGCCCAGGAACAGCGGAATCAAGGCGCCGCAGATCGATAGCGGCACGGTCACCAGGATCACCAACGGATCGCGGAAGCTTTCGAACTGGGCCGCCAGCACCAGGAAGATGATCGCCAGCGCCAGGGCGAAGGTCACCCACAGCGCGCTGCCTTCCTGCACGTATTGGCGCGATGCGCCGGCGTAATCCATGGCAAATCCGGCCGGCGCCTCTTCCTGCGTGATCTGGCGCACGGTGTCGATGGCTTCACCCATGCTCACCAGCGGCACCCCCGACAGGATCGCCGAGTTGAGTTGCTGGAACTGGTTCAACTGCCGTGGACGGGCGCGGTCGGTGACGGTGATCAGGGTCGACAGGGCCAGCAGTTCGCCTTGGGTGTTCTTCACGTAGTAGTTGTTCAACCAGTCCGGGTTGTCCCGGAAAGGTCGTTCGACCTGAGCGATGACTTTGTAGCTGCGACCTTCAATGGTGAAACGGTTGATCTCCGCTTGCCCCAGCAACGTGGCCAGAGTTCCGCCGAGGTCCTGCATGGACACGCCCATCTGCGCAGCCTTGGCGCGATCGATATCCACGACGACTTCGGGCTTGTCGAAGGCCAGGTCTACGTCCACGAAGGCGAACTTGCCGGACTCCATTGCGCGTTTTTTCACCCGGTCCATCACTTGCAGCAGCGCTTCGTAATCGTTGGCCGTGTTGATGACGAACTGAAACGGCAGCCCTTCGCCCGTACCGGGCAGGGAGGGCAGGTTGAAACCGAAAATCTGTAGCCCGGAAATGCTCTCCAGTTTGCGCTGGACCTCGGGCAGGATTGCCATTTGCGTACGATCGCGTTCGTTCCACGGTTTGAGCAGGAAACCACCAATCCCCGACTGCACGCCGTTGAATCCATTGATCTGGAACGAAGAGTAGTACTCGGGAAACTCCTTGAAGATGGTGATGAATTCGTCGGTGTAAGTGTTCAGGTAATCGAGGTTGGCCGGTTGCGGGGCGTTGGCCAGCATGAAAATGATGCCCTGATCCTCGTCGGGGGCCAGTTCCGACTTGGTGAACTTGAGCAGCACCGGAATCAGGCACAGCACGATGACCGCGAACACCAGCACCACCGGCCGTGTGTTCAGGGTGCCGTGGAGCATGCTTTGGTATCGGCGCTTGAGGCCTTCGAAAATCAAGTCGAGGCGATGGGCCAGGCCGCTGGGGTTTTCATCGTGGCGCAGGAGCAGGGCGCACATCATCGGCGACAGGGTCAGCGCGACCACGCCAGAGATCACCACCGCCCCGGCCAGCGTCAGGGCGAACTCCTTGAACAGCGCTCCCGTGAGCCCGGTCAGGAAACCGATCGGCGCATAGACCGCTGCCAGGGTGATGGTCATCGAGACCACCGGCATCGCGATCTCCCGGGCGCCCTCGATGGCTGCGTCCAGCGGCGTCTTGCCTTCCTCGATGTGCCGGTGAATGTTCTCCACCACCACAATGGCATCGTCCACCACCAGACCGATCGCCAGCACCATCGCCAGCAAGGTCAACAGGTTGATCGAGTAGCCCATCATCTGCATGAAGAACATCACGCCGATCATCGACAGCGGAATGGTCACCACCGGGATCACCACTGAACGCAGGGCCCCGAGAAACAGGAACACCACCACGATCACGATCAGCACCGCTTCGAAGAGGGTTTTCACCACTTCATCGATCGAGGCCTGGATGAACAGCGTGGCGTCGTAGGCGATTTCACCCTTGAGATTCGGTGGCAGCTGGGCTTCCAGCTCCGGCATGATCTTGCGCACTTCCTTGATCACGTCCAGCGGGTTGGCGCCCGGCGTGGCCTTGATGCCGATGTACACCGAAGGAGTGCCACCGAACGAACTGATCGAGTCGTAGTTTTCCGCACCCATCTCGACCCGCGCCACATCGCTGAGCAACACGCGACTGTCACCTTCGACCTTGAGCGGAATCGCGGCGAATGCTTCAGCGGATTTGAGCTCGGTGTTGGCGTTGATGCTGGTGACGACGTACTCGCCTTTCACTTCACCGGCGGCGGAGAGGAAGTTGTACTGGCGCACCGCGTTGGTCACGTCGCTGGCGCTCAGGCCGAAACCGGCCAGCTTCACCGGGTCCAGCCACAGGCGCATGGCGAACACCTGGTTGCCGAGAATCTCGGCTTCGGCCATGCCCGGCAGGGTCGCCAGTTTTGGCTGGATGACCCGCGACAGGTAGTCGGTGATTTGCGGGTTGCTCAGTTCCTTGCTGAAGAAACTGATGTACATGAGTGCCGAGGCGTCGGCGGCTTCCTTGCTCAGAACCGGGTCTTCGGCGTCCTGCGGCAGCTGGTTTTTCACCTCGTTGGCCTTGGCCAGCAGCTCGGTGAACAAGCGGTCGCTGTTGGAGCCGATGCGCGCGTAGATCGAGATCACCGAGAAGTTCTGGCGACTGACCGAGGTCATGTAGTCGATGCCCTCGGCGCTGGCCAGGCTTTGCTGCATCGGTTGGGTGATGTAGCCCTGGATGGTTTCGGCGTTGGCCCCGGGGTAGGCCGTGGTCACCGTGATCAGGGCGTTTTCCATTTGCGGGTATTGGCGCAGCGGCAGCTTGCTCCAGGCCTGGAAGCCCAGCAGCACAATCAACAGGCTGACCACGGTGGCGAGCACCGGGCGGCGGATGAACGGGTCAGTAAAAGCCATGAGGATTCCTTGATCAGTCAGTACGTGGCTGACTGTTCTTATCGGTCAGGGTCTTGTCGTCGCTGATGGCAATGTGTGCGCCGTTGTCCAGTTTGATCTGACCGGCCGTGACCACTTTTTCGCCGTTCTGCACGCCTTTGGTAATCATCACCAACCCGTCGCGGCGCTCGCCGGTTTCGATGAAACGCCGTTCAGCGATCAGGATCGGCTGGCCCTTGTCGTCTTTTTCGACGCTGCCGTCTTCGGCTTTTTTCTGCGCGACGACGTAGAGCGAGTTGCCGTACAGCGTGTACGTGATCGCGCTTTCCGGCACGACGATGCGCGGTTGCGGGTCGGGCAGCATCACCTGCAGGCTGGCGAACATGCCCGGCAGCAGTTTGCCGTCGGGGTTGGCCAGGGTCGCGCGGACCTGCACGTTGCGGGTGCTGTTTTCGACTTTCGGGTTGATTGCGCTGATGGTGCCGGGGAAGGTCTCTGTCGGGTAGGCCGAGACAATGATTTGCACCGACTGGCCGATGCCGATCTTCGGTATCGACTGTTCGGGCACGAAGAAGTCGACATACAGGCTGCTGAGATCTTGCAGGGTGGCGATCATGGTGCCGGTGGCGACATAGTCACCAATGTCCACCTGACGAATGCCGATCGTTCCGCTGAAGGGCGCGACGATGCTTTTTTTGCCGAGCGCAGCCTTGAGTTGATTGACCGTGGCCTTGCTCTTTTTCTGCACCGCCGACAATCGGTCGAATTCGCCTTTGGAAATGGCCTGGCTGCCGACCAGTTGGCTACCGCGACCGTAATCGAGTTGGGCCAGCCCGAGGTCGGCCTGAGCCGTTTCCAGCAAGGCACTTTCCACGGCGCTGTCGAGTCGCAGGAGTGGTTGGCCGGCCTTGACCTTCTGGCCAGATTCGAACTGCAAATCGATGACGGTGCCGTCGGTCTCCAGGCTCAGGTCCACGCCTTGCAGCGCCTTGAGGGTGCCGACACTTGGCAGGCGTGCTTGCCACGGGCGTTCGGTGGCAGTGGTCGCGGCGACACTGATCGGCGGTTTCGGCGCGGAGAAGCCTTGGATCATCGTGTAGATGGAGAAGGCTTTGTAACCGGCCAGGACCAGCACGATCAGCAGAACGATACCCAACATGATCAGCATGCGGCGACGCAGCATATTTCCACTTCCTTGGAGAAAATCAGGTGAGACAGTGGGGCACATTACTCTGAGTCGCAGGGTGATTCCAACTGGTAGAAATTACAGGCGAGTTGCATGTCTACACGGACGGGATGGAACACAAACCCTGTGGCGAGGGGGCTTGCCCCCGTTGGGTCGCGAAGCGGCCCCAAAACCAGGCACCGCGGTCCGTCAACCAGACCGCGTCATCCGGTTTACGACTGCTTCGCAGCCGAACGGGGGCAAGCCCCCTCGCCACAGGGAAAGCGGTCAGATGAGGTGCAGGTGGTTGTCCCAGAGCCCTGCCGGCAGCTCCAGCGGTTTTGCAACCAGATCTGTCTGGCGGCAATCGTAGTACCGGCAGCGTCCCTGACCCGAAGTGACGACAAACCCGTCAGCCACGGCACCGACCCCGGCGCAATCGGGAAGCGGCGCATCCAGGCGCACTTCACCGCTGTCCATGTCCCAGATAAAAAATCGGTTGCCCCGTGGCGCCGTCAACGCGATCAGCCGCAAGTCGCTATGGACCGCCACGCTGGCGGTGTAATGCCCCATCGCCTGCAGCTGATGCTCAGGCACCGGGAACGCCACGAACGGTTGGCCGGGACGCTTGATCGCCAGCAACTCTGAAGACTCGTGAGACGGCCCCATGAACTGCTGGCCGGCGACGATGGTGCCGTCGCTGGCGATCCCCAGATGACGCACGCTGTTCATCGGCTGGGCGAGGGTTTCCTTGCTCAGCAGGGTGCCGTCGCGTTGCATCAATACCAGGCTCGGCTCCATGGCGTTGAGGTTCATCTCGACCCGGCTTTCAGCCTCCGTGCGAATGCCGCCGTTGGCCACCACCAGGGTCTCGCCATCCGGCATCCACGACACCTGATGCGGGCCGATGCCATGGGTGGAAATCTCGCCGCTGTGCACCAGCCGCTCACCTTCGAACTTATACACCCCCAACAAGCCGCGACCCGGATCGGAGGTGTCGTTCTCGGTGGCGTACAGCCAGTCGCCACTCTTGTGAATCACCGCGTGACCGTAGAAATGCCGGTGCGGCAGCGAGGCCACGGTTTGCAGCAGCGTGCCGTCACGCAGGTCGATCAGATAACTCTCGGTGCCCGGACGCCGGGCGACGAACAGCGCGATCGGTAGCGTCGGGTGGTTAATGATGTCGTGGCAACGCTGGCCGACCTGGGTGGCGAACACCCGGGTGCCGTCCAGCCGATAACCGACGGCGTAATGCTTGCCGTCGCCATCGTCCCGCGCCGAGAGCAGCAGCGGGCTCTTGTCCTTTTGCTTGAACAGCGTCCAGCCGCCCAGTGTCACTGCTCCCAGCAGCAAACTACCTAAAGTCAGAGCCTGACGTCGCAGCATGGCACTCGCCCTCATCAGTCACCGTCGTTGGCGTTGAAGCCCAGTTGGATGCCCAGCGCCTTGGCCAGTTCGCCTTCGTGCAGGCGATGGACAACGTTGAGGCTGTCGTAGATATCGTTGAGTTGCTGGCGGCCGGCATCGTCGTTGAGCATGTCGGCCAACGGACGCTGAGTGCTGGCGAACAGTTTCAGGGACGCGGCGTAAGCGGCATCGATCTTGTCGGCCAACGGTTTCTGCTCGCTCGGCAACAGGCCGCGCAGGCCTTTGTTGTCGACGCCTTCCCACACGGTTTTGGCGGCGGCGAGACTGGCTTCAAGGCCGGTCAGGGACGACTGGCTGCGCCATGCATCCGCCTGGAACGGTTGCGGCACGCCTTTGCTCTGGCGGCCCATCGGCGTGCCGAGTTTTTTCTTCAGGGTGTCGAGGGCGGTGACTTGGACACGCAGCAGATCGGCGATGGCTTCGTGGGAATCGGCGTAGCGCTGGTTCGGGAATTTGCTCATCTGCGCGAGCATGCCGTCGGTGTTGTTCCAGCTTTGCAGAATCTCTTCGGCCAGCTGTTTCTGACGCTCGCCAATCGCTTTCAGCAGTGGGCAGTACTTGGCTTTCTGAGTGTCGTTGGCCACGTCCGGCTTGCTGTCGAACAGAATGTATTCGTAGGCCGAGAGGCCCTGCACCACGACGCTGGACTTGGCCAATGCAGCGGCATCGATCTGCGGCTGCGCGGTGACCAGTTGCTCGACCTGACGGCCGACCAGGTTTTTCTTGTCCGGCCAGAATTGCACCTGCCAGGCGCGATTGCCTTCGGCCAGCGGTCCGATCAGCAGCGGTTGCAGCTGGGCCCAGGCTTTCTGCGCGTGCAGGAAGTCGGCGCGGGCGGTGTCGAGGTTTTCTTTGCCTTCGCAATAGGCGAGGGCGCTGACGGCCAATTGGCGATCGGCTTCAACCCAGCGGGTGTACGTCGGCAGGATCACCGATTTGGCGATGGCGGCCGAGGTGACGGCTTGCGGGTCCTGTGGCGAGCAAGCGCCGAGGGCGAGTGCTGCAAGGCTGGTGAACAACAATTTGGGACGGAACATGTCGGGCTCCCGTTATGGAATACGGTTTAAAGGGAATTCAAGAACGCCAGCAACGCAGCGCGCTGCTCGGCATTGAAAGACAAAACCTGTTGCTGGGCTGCTTTCGCTTCGCCGCCATGCCAGAGCACGGCTTCAAGCAGATTGCGGGCGCGGCCGTCATGCAGGAACTGGGTGTGGCCACTGACCGCCTGCGTCAGGCCGATGCCCCACAACGGCGGGGTGCGCCAGTCGCGGCCGCTGGCCTGGAATTCGCTACGGTTGTCGGCCAGACCGTCGCCCATGTCGTGCAGCAGCAGATCGCTGTAAGGGCGAATCACTTGATTGGCCAGTTCAGGTTCGGCGGCGTTGGCGGCGGTGGTGTATTTCGGTGTGTGACAGGACTGGCATCCGGCCTGGAAAAACAGGTTCTTGCCGGCCAGCACTTCGGGCGCGTTAACGTCGCGACGCGCCGGCACAGCGAGGTTGCGGCTGTAGAACAGCACCAGGCGCAGAATGTTATCGCTGACTTCCGGCTCGCCATTCGGGCCGTTGCCATTGGGTGCCTGTTTGCAGACGGTTTGCGCATCGGTGCAGTCGTCGAAGGGGCGCAGAGTGGTGGTCAGGCCCATGTCGCCGGAAAACGCGTGGACGTTCTGCTGATTGAGGTTCGGTTGCCCGGCTTTCCAGCCGAACCGGCCAAGAGCGGTCTTCTGCTGCACGTCGTCCCAGACCCGGTTCGGGCGTCCGGCGATGCCGTTTTTGTCCTTGGCCTGCGCCTCGGCGTTGGCGAGGATCGCCTCGTCGGGGATGGCTTCGAGCAAGCCCAAGCCAATCATCGGCGGGGCAACGCGGGCCGAGAATCGGGTGTCGGGGTGCATCGGGCCGTAACCCAACTGGGTGATGTTCAGGCTGGGTTTGCGCAACTCGATCTCGGTGCCGTCCTTGAAGCGGACCGCAACGGGGGTGTAATCGACGCGCACTTTGCCTTCCGGGGTGACGCCGGGCACGGCCATGTCCTGGAACTGGCCGCCGTAGACCGGCTCCGGGACCACGCCGAGCTGCTCGATGACTTTGGCATACGCCGGCGCGTCCGGGATCGACAGGCGCACCAGCATCGATACCGCGTTCGCCGCATCAGGCGTCGGCGGATGACCGCGACCGTCCTTGATGTGGCAGCCCTGACAGGCGTTGGTATTGAACAGCGGACCGAGTCCGTCCCGGGCGGTGGTGGTCGAGGGAGCGATCACCCAAGGGTTGCGAAAGAAACTGTTGCCGACGCTGAAATCCACGCGCCGTGATGGCGGCAGGTTCGCGGAGGGCAGGGAGAAAGCGTTCTGATCGGTCTTGCGCACGGTCGCTGCGCCACCGGACCGGGCTTCACCGGGTTCGGCCTTGGTAAAACGCGGGGCGTCATCGCAGGCACTCAGGCCCAGGGCCAGAAACAGTGCGGACAAGCGAAGAAGCAGCGAGGGCATCAGACATCCTGCATGACGAGCAAAACAAGGGCGCAAAGTCTAACAGGGCAAGGGAGATTGAATAAGAGGAATTATCGTTTGGTTGATGTGGGGCAGGGTTTGGCTGGAAAACCGCATTCCCCCTGTGGGAGCGAGCCTGCTCGCGATGACGGTCTTACATTCAGCATCTATGTTGACTGACACTGCCTCATCGCGAGCAGGCTCGCTCCCACAGGGGATTGTGTTTAGGCAGGCATGAAAAAGGCGACCCGAAGGTCGCCTTTTTATTCAGCCAGCGTTGATCAGAACTCGTGATCAGCGTTGTCCGGGTTCAGGTCGGTGATGCCCAGTTTGCCAGCGGCGGCTTCGATCGAGCCGGTCTGCTTGACCAGGGCGGCGATCGCGTCGCGAACGATCTGGTTGCCAGCGGTGTTGCCGGCGGCGATCAGCTGGTCGTAATGCTCACCCTTGTTGGCGTGATCGACGATGACCTGCATTTTGGCTTCGGTTGCGGCCAGGTCGGCTTTCACCGCGGTGTCGGCAGCCGGGTCGGCTTTGGCCACCAGGGACGACAGGCTGGCGCCGGTCATTTTGGTGCCGTCGACGCGGGTGTATTCGCCTAGGTAGACGTTGCGCACACCCTTGGCATCGTAGAACTGCGAGTTGTGGGTGTTGTCGCTGAAGCAATCGTGTTCGTCTTCAGGGGAGTTGGCTTCCAGGGAAACCTTCATGCGCTCGCCCGCCAGTTCGCCCAGGGACAGGCTGCCCATGCCGAACAGCATTTTGCGCAGGCCGGAATCAACCGGTTCGGCTTCCAGGGTGGCGCGGTAGTTGTCGGCCACGTTCGGCTTCCAGTTACCGACCATTTCTTCCAGGTCGCTGACCAGCAGCTGGGTCACGGACTTCAGGTAAGCGCGACGACGATCGTTGTGACCGCCAGTGGCGCCTTTGCCTTCCAGGTAGTCGGAGGCTGGACGGTTGCCGGCGCCAGGGCCGGTGCCGTTCAGGTCCTGGCCCCAGAGCAGGAATTCGATGGCGTGGTAGCCGGTGGCGACGTTGGCTTCGGAACCGCCCAGCTCGTTCAGGCTGGCGAGTTTTTCCGGGGTGATGTCTTTGACGTCGATCTTGTCTTCGCCGACCTGAACCTGGGTGTTGGCGATGATGTTGGCCGTGGCGCCCGGGTTACCCAGTGCGTGTTCGTAGGATTTGTCGACGTAGTCGATCAGGCCTTCGTCCAGTGGCCAGGCGTTCACCTGACCTTCCCAGTCGTCGATGATGGTGTTGCCGAAACGGAACACTTCGCTCTGCAAGTAAGGAACGCGGGCAGCAACCCAGGCAGCCTTGGCGGCTTTCAGGGTGTCGGCGTTCGGCTTGGCGAGGAAAGCGTCAACGGCGGTTTGCAGGGTCTTCGCGGTGGATTCGGCATCGCTGTAAACGGCGTAGACGATGTCAGCGTAATGCGCGACAACGGCTTTGGCGGCGGCTTCGTCGACTTTGCTGGTAGCGGCAGGGGCGGTGGCTGGCGCCGGCGCGGTCGTGCTGGCGGCCGGTGTAGGCGCTGGAGCTGCAGCGTTGTCTTTGCCTTCGCCACAACCGGCGAGGGAAATAGCGATGGCCAACAGACTGGCGGTAGCCAGAGGCATACGAATCATGGCGAACATCCTGCTTCGAGAGGGGTGGTATGGCGCAGCAAGCGCGCAAAACTGCGACATAATGCAAATCTTTCGCATTATCTGTAAAGGGTTGTGGCTGGAAATATTTCTTATTCGCGCGATGGCTGGCGGGCGCGACCTTGTGGCGAGGGAGCTTGCTCCCGCTGGGCGGCGAAGTCGCCCCAAAAACTGTAGGCAGGTTCTGGCTGAAGAAATGCTAAAGGCGCATTGCGACTGCTGCGCAGCCGAGCGGGAGCAAGCTCCCTCGCCACAGGCGCCAGCGGCTACAAAGGGGGCGTTGATCAGAGGATCGCTGCGTTGCTGCGCTGCGCCTGTTTCAGGTAAGCGCCCAATTCCCGTGCCGGCAACGGTTTGCTGTAGTGGTAGCCCTGACCTTCGTGGCAGCCTTCGGAGATGATGTAGGCCTCTTGCTCGGCGGTTTCCACGCCTTCGGCAATCACCTGCATGCCCAGGCTCTTGCCCAGCTGGATGATTGCCCGAACGATGGTGGCATCGTCGTCGTCATCGAGCAGGTCCTGCACGAAGCTCTTGTCGATCTTGATCTTGTCCAGCGGCAGGCTTTTCAGGTAGCTCAAGGACGAATAGCCGGTGCCGAAATCGTCGATCGCAATCAGTGCGCCGGAGCGGCGCAGGCTCAACAGATGCTGGGCGGCGGTGCTGATGTCTTCCATCAGGCCGGTTTCGGTGACTTCCAGCTCCAGGCTGCGCGGCGGCAGGCGGTACATCTGCAGCAGGTTGTTGACCACCCGCGGCAGCTCGGCGTGGTGCAGTTGCACCGTGGACAGGTTCACCGCCATGCGCAGGTCGATGAAACCCTGGTCGTGCCATTCGCGCAGTTGTTTGCAGGCCTGATCCAGCACCCATTCGCCGATGGCAATGATGGTGCCGTTCTGCTCGGCCAGCGGGATGAACAGGTCGGGCGGCACCAGGCCGTGTTCGGGATGCTGCCAGCGAATCAATGCCTCGACACCCACAACCCGGTGATCGCGGTAGCTGATCTGCGGTTGGTAGACGAGGTAGAACTGATCCCGCCGAAGGGCGTCGCGCAGGTCTTTTTCCAGTTCCCGGCGGCGGCGCATCTCGGTGTCGACGCTGGCGATGTAGAACTGATAGCGGTTGCGCGAGCGGGTTTTTGCCAGCGTCATGGTCTGTTCGGCTTTTTGCAGCAGTTTCTCGGTGCTGTCGCCGTCCTCGGGAAACAGGGTGATGCCGATGGTCGCGCGCAGGCGGATTTCCTGATGATCGAGGGCAAACGCCGCTTCCAGGTCATCAAGGATGCTTTGCGCCAGTTCGGCGGCTTCGTAAGGTTGTTCGATGTCGGCCTGGACCAGGGCGAACTGATCGCCACCCAGACGGGCGAGGGCGCCAAGGCGACCACTGTGAGCACGCAGACGATCGGCGAGGGCCAGCAGCAATTGGTCGCCGGTCTGATAGCTGAACTGTTCGTTGATGCCTTTGAAGTCGTCCAGGCCCACCACCAGCACCGCAACCCGACGTTGCAATTTGCCAGCGTCGACCAGGATCTTGTCCAGTTGTTGCTGCAATTGCTGGCGGTTCGGCAGGCCGGTGAGGAAGTCGTACTGGGCCATGCGCAGCAGGCTGTTTTCCGCTTCGTGGCGCAGGTGGGTGTTGCGCTCGATGGATTCGAGCAACTGGTTGGCGGTGTTGATCCAGATCCCCAGTTCGTTCTTTTCGTGGCCCTTGAGCAGCGGAATCTTGTGTTCGCTGGGGCGGTCCGGATTGATTTCGGTCAGGTGTTCGATGATGCGCGACAGCGGTTTGGTCAGCAGCCAGTGGTAGACCAAGTAAAGCACCAGGCCCATGGCCAGGGCGCGCAACACGCCGGAAATGAAGATGATCACCGAACTGACGATGAAGCCTTGCCCGTAGGTGGCGGTGTCGAGGGTGATGCTGAGGTCGCCGTAATATTCGCTGTAGGGACCGCGACCGACCAGTTGGGTGGTGAAGGTGCGTTCCTTGCCAAGAATGAGGTCGGTCAGCCAGCGGCTGTTTGAATGCTGCAACTCACGGGATTTCTGCGCGAGCATGGCTTCGTTGGGATGGCCGATGGAGGCCTGGCGCACGGCGTCGTCCTGAAACAGGCCTTCAATCACCTGCATGCCCATTTCCCGGTCCAGGCTGTAGACGGCCTGGGTCGAAGGGTCGCGGAACATGTCGAGGATGCGCTCGGCATCATTGGCCACGGCCTGGCGTGTTTTATAGGCATCGAAGACGATCTGCGCGCAGCTCAAGACTACGCCGACGATCAATGCCGACAGGAGCACGACCCGGAGCAACTTCACCGACAAGCTGTTCTTGAGTTCCAGCTTCAAAGGGTTATTCCTTGTTCCGTGCGGGTAGCATCAAGTTGCCATGAGTATTGGCAATCCCGTGATGGCAGTCAAAGGGACAATCAACCTCAGGGTTTTTTGCCAGCAGCTTGGCCGAAATGCTGTTGTTTTGAGTATTTGCCCTATTTGTACTGTGTCGGTAGTTGGGTCCTTCAACTTGAGGGGGATTGGGACTATTTTTCCATTTGTTGATGTTAGCCTGCTGTGGCGTGGGGGCAAGGGGCCGAATGCTGGTTTCATTGTCGGAGATTGGCCTGGTTTCTGCTGGTGTACGCATTTCAACTGTGGGAGTGAGCCTGCTCGCGATGGCGGCCTGATAGCCGACCAGTCTCTTGCTGGTGTACATATCTATTCCTGCGGTAACGGCGGCTGGCGGTTTCGCCCTTACGGCGAGGCACTTTTTTCAAACGCCAAAAAAGTACCCAAAAAGGCTCGCCCCAAGCGTCCGGCCCCTCGCCTGGGCTCGGCGTACCTTCGCTCCGGTATCCATCCGGGGACACTGCCCTCCGGTCTGCTTCGCGACGACCTACATGCAGCGTGTTCGACTGCGTCGAACGGCGCTGCGCGCCACTCCCCGGATGAACACCTCCACTCAGCCTCCCGAAAGGGGCGGGCAGATCAAGATCAAAAGCAGGCGAGCTAACGCTCGGCCTAATGAGTGGTGAGAAGCGAGCGGTACACGCCGATTCCTGTGGGAGCTGGCTTGCCAGCGATGGCGGCCTGACAGCCGACCAGTCTCTAGCCGATGTACACCAAACCCTGTGGGAGCTGGCTTGCCAGCGATGGCGGCCTGACAGCCGACCAGTCTCTAGCCGATGTACACCAAACCCTGTGGGAGCTGGCTTGCCAGCGATGGCGGCCTGACAGCCGACCAATTTCTTGCAGATGTACACCAAACCCTGTGGGAGCTGGCCTGCCAGCGATGGCGGCCTGACAGCCGACCAATCTCTTTCTCCTGCCCCCGATTGATTGTTCCCATGCTCCGCGTGGGAATGCCGCCCGGGACGCTCCGCGTTCCATTTTGTGTGTTGAAAGATGTGTAAGAAACACAGCGATTTCCCACGCATTTTTCAGGTTGCCGGGTAGGAAGCACTGCCTCTAACCTCTGGCTGTCGCTGAAAAACTCAGCGACCGGGTGTGAGAGCCCGGCAACTTATGGTCATCCAGTGTCTGTACACGCATAATCGCCGCCAGCTTACTCGCTGCCAGTATTTGCGTTATGGCGGCTGTGTGCGGGCGGACTTCGGTCCGGCCGGGTGTCCATAACCGGTCTTCTCACCTCGCACATAGCTGCCACCTCTTTGCCGTGTGAGAAGCGGCAAGTGGAGGCTCCAACGCTGGAGAAATTCAATGGACAAATTGATCCCCGACCCACCCGTCAACATCGCACCCGCCGCCGAAACTACTGAAGCCGAAACCCTCCTCAAAGACCACGAAGCCATAAAACGCGCCCTCGATTACTACCTCGACCCGCCAGCCCCATATCTCGAAAAACCCCGTCGCCCCAGCACGATGTTCATGATCGCCCCCAACATGGACACCGAAAGTCTCCTGGCCCAAGCCTGCGAGTCCCTGGCCTCGGCGAGTGTCATGGCCAGTGATTTCGCCGCGAACCTGATCGGTCCGCAGCGCAACACCGTGATGGCAATCCAGCAGATCATCATGCTGGCCGAGCTCGCCGTGAACCGAGCCTTGGATAACGTCGATCCGCAAGCAGCCTGATTTCTCCAGGCCATAAAAAACCCGGCATATAGCCGGGTTTTCTGTCTGGCATCGAGCTTAAGCCTTGAAGGTTTTGCCTTCAAATTGCTCAGCCACGAATTTCCAGTTGACCAGGTTCCAGAACGCTTCGACGTATTTCGGACGAACGTTGCGGTAGTCGATGTAGTAAGCGTGTTCCCAGACGTCGCAGGTCAGCAGCGGGGTGTCGCCGCTGGTCAGCGGGTTGCCGGCGCCGATGGTGCTGGCCAGGGCCAGGGAACCGTCAGCCTTTTTCACCAGCCAGCCCCAACCGGAACCGAAGGTGCCGATGGAGGTTTTGCTGAATTCTTCTTTGAACTTGTCGAACGAACCGAAGGAAGCGTTGATGGCTTCAGCCAGCGCGCCGGTTGGTTGACCGCCGGCGTTTGGCGCCAGGCAGTTCCAGTAGAAAGTGTGGTTCCAGACCTGAGCGGCGTTGTTGAAAATGCCACCCGAGGAAGACTTGACGATTTCTTCCAGGGTCTTGCCTTCGAACTCGGTGCCTGGCACCAGGTTGTTCAGGTTCACGACGTAGGTGTTGTGGTGCTTGTCGTGGTGGTATTCCAGGGTTTCCTTGGAAATGTGCGGCTGCAGGGCATCGTGTGCGTAGGGCAGCGGCGGCAATTCGAAAGCCATGATGATTCTCCTAATCAGGTCAGTTGCGGTGAGCGCAAGGCCGATCACGGGCGGCCAGACAAGCGCCGGGGAGTTTGTACTCTTTGCGGCGCATCGGATCGGATCATAGCACCGGGGGTGCGGCATAACCACGCAACAACTGTGTGGAATAGAGGTTCCAGAGCCTTTTGGAATAATCAGGGTGCGACGATTAATTGAAACGCCACGGCAAACATCATCACCGCCACCAGCAGATCGAGAATCCGCCAGGTGCTCGGCCGTGCCAGCCACGGCGCCAACCATGCGGCACCGAGTGCCAGGGTGAAAAACCACAACAACGACGCGCTCGCGGCGCCCACCACATACGCGCCGGGCTCGGTTTGTTGGGCTCCGAGTGAGCCGATCAACAACACCGTATCCAGGTAAACGTGCGGGTTGAGCAGGGTCACGGCCAAGGCGCTGAGCATCACCGCGCGCAACGAGCGCACCGTCTGGTTTTCACCCTGTTGCAGGCTTTGTTTCGAACACGCCCGACGTAGCGCCTGACTGCCATACCAAATCAGAAATACCGCGCCACCCCAGCGGGCGACCGCCAACAGGGTCGGGTTTTGCGCCAGCACCGTCGCCAGGCCGAAGACGCCGGCGGCGACTAATAGGGCATCGCAGGTCACGCACAGCGCCGCCACCGGCAGGTGATGTTCGCGCCGAAGGCTTTGCGCCAGCACAAACGCATTTTGCGTGCCGATCGCCATGATCAGCCCGGCGGCCACCAACAGGCCGTTCACATAACTTTGCCACATAAGGTTTTACTCCGCGTTGGCCGCCAGGTCCCGCAGCACTTGAAGGGCGCGCTGGGCATCGGCCTGACCGACGAATAAATGGTCGTGGTAGTAACCAGCGATCACGTTGCAGCTGATGCCGGCCTGGCCCAATGCCGTGGCGAACGCGGCGGTCAGGCCGACGGCTTCAAGGGCCGAGTGCACGTTCAAGGTGATCCAGGCCGCGACATAGTCGAAGGTGAAACCGGCCTGTTCCGCGTGGGAACGTTCCAGAATCACGGTCAGACCTTCCTGCTCGCGAAAGCTGCCGACGATCTCAAGGCCGGCGGGCAACTTACCGTCGCGCAGGGTGCAGAACACGTATTCGCCGTCGTTGAGCTGCGGGCTCATGCTGCGAAGAAGCGTTGCCAGTGAAGTTTCGCCAGCCATGTTGGTGTTCCTTGTTCAAGAGTTCTTGCTGGCCATTCTCCGACGCGGCGCGGTATAAGAAAAACCAATCATGCTGATCGCTCATTAGGAAAACTGATGTTCGACTATAAACTGCTTTCTGCACTGGCCGCGGTGGTCGAGCAGGCCGGGTTTGAACGCGCCGCACAGGTGCTGGGCTTGTCGCAATCGGCGATTTCCCAGCGGATCAAGCTGCTGGAGGCTCGGGTCGGCCAGCCAGTGTTGGTGCGGGTCACGCCGCCGGCGCCTACCGAGATTGGTCGGCGGCTGCTCAACCATGTCCAGCAAGTGCGTTTACTTGAGCGGGATCTTCAGACGCTGGTCCCGGCGCTGGACGAAGAAGGTCTGCCGGAACGCCTGCGTATCGCCCTCAACGCCGACAGCCTTGCCACCTGGTGGGCCGCAGCCGTCAGTGATTTCTGCGCCGAGCAACACCTGCTGCTGGATCTGGTCGTCGAAGACCAGACGGTGGGCCTCAAACGCATGCGCGCTGGCGAAGTGGCTGCGTGCATTTGCGCCAGCGAGCGTCCGGTGGCGGGTGCGCGCAGCGTGTTGTTGGGCGCCATGCGCTATCGAGCGTTGGCCAGTCCGGCGTTCATCGCGCGGCATTTTCCTGAAGGGGTGCGTGCTGACCTGCTGGCGAAAACTCCGGCGCTGGTCTTCGGCCCGGACGATTTCCTACAGCATCGCTACCTCGCGTCCCTTGGTGTCGATGGCGGTTTTGAACACCATTTATGCCCATCGTCTGAAGGCTTCATTCGCCTGACCGAGGCCGGACTTGGCTGGGGACTGGTGCCTGAGTTGCAGGTGCGCGAGCAACTGGAGCGCGGTGTATTGCAGGAGCTTTTGCCAGATAAGCCCATCGATGTGCCGCTGTACTGGCATCATTGGCGCAATGGCGGTCAGCTGCTGGGGTTGCTGACTGATCAATTGGTGCGTTCGTCGAAGCAATGGCTGGTGCCGTTGGACTGACGGGCAGCGTCAAGACTCACGCATTACGCAAAACGAAAGACATCGGAGCTCTACATGAAAATTCTGGTCACCGGCGCAAGCGGCTTCATTGGCGGACGCTTCGCGCGTTTTGCCTTGGAGCAGGGCCTGGACGTGCGGGTCAATGGTCGCCGGGCCGAAAGCGTCGAACACCTGGTGCGCCGTGGCGCCGAGTTTATCCCGGGCGACTTGAGCGACCCGGAGCTGGCGCGCGAGCTGTGTTCCGATGTCGAAGCGGTGGTGCATTGCGCCGGTGCGGTCGGTTTGTGGGGGCGTTATCAGGACTTTCATCAAGGCAACGTGCAGGTCACCGAAAACGTGGTCGAGGCCTGCCTGAAGCAGCGCGTCCGGCGCCTGGTGCATTTGTCGTCACCGTCGATCTACTTCGATGGCCGGGATCATCTGGGGCTGACCGAAGAGCAGGTGCCGAAACGTTTCAAGCATCCTTACGCCGCCACCAAGTTCCTCGCCGAGCAAAAGGTCTTCGGTGCACAGGAATTCGGCCTCGAAACCCTGGCCCTGCGCCCGCGTTTCGTGACCGGGGCCGGTGACATGAGCATCTTCCCGCGTCTGCTGAACATGCAGCGCAAGGGCCGCCTGTCGATCATTGGCAACGGCCTGAACAAAGTCGATTTCACCAGCGTGCAGAACCTCAATGAAGCGTTGCTGAGCAGTTTGCTGGCCAGTGGCTCGGCCTTGGGCAAGGCCTACAACATCAGTAACGGCACGCCGGTGCCGTTGTGGGATGTGGTCAATTACGTGATGCGCAAGATGGAAGTCCCACAAGTGACGCGCTACCGTTCCTACGGTCTGGCCTACAGCGTTGCCGCGCTCAACGAAGGGGTGTGCAAAGTGTGGCCGGGGCGTCCCGAGCCGACGCTGTCGCGACTGGGCATGCAGGTGATGAACAAAAATTTCACCCTGGACATCAGCCGCGCCCGGCATTATCTGGATTACGATCCGAAAGTCAGTCTCTGGACAGCCCTTGATGAATTCTGCGGCTGGTGGAAGGCTCAGGACATCCGCTGACTTTGCGGTGACAAACCTGCCAGCACTGAACCGAGTTTGGCGTTGAGGGTCAATCGGTGCGGCAGTGGGGTTTATACTCGCCGCATAAAGCCATCACCGCGTTCCACAAAGGTTGACTCAATGTCCATGCGTAACGATGCCAACGACGACTTCGATTTACCGAGCCTGCGCGCAGACGTCCCCGATGACGATGATTATCCGGCCACGACTCGCACCTCCGTGCATTCGCGGACGGCGCCGGTGGTCAAGGTCAAAAGCGCCAGCACCGGGCCTCTGTGGGCCTTGGTCGGCGCTTTGTTCTTTGCGTTCGCCGGCCTTGCCTGGTGGAGCTTTCAGCAGATTTCGCTGATGGAGCAGCAGCTGGTGGCGACCCAGGAAAGTTTCGCGCGTATCAGTGAGGACGCGGCGGGGCGCTTGCAGGACATTTCCGGCAAGGTGGTCGCTAGCCAGACCAACGTCACCAGCGACAGCGAAGCGCTGAAGCTGCAGATCAAGCAGCTGGAAAACCAGCTGCAGGATCAAAGCAAACAGCAGCAAGGCGTTGTCGGCCAGACCAGCGATCTGGACAAGCGTCTGGCCCAAATGACCGCGCAAACCTCCGATCTGGATAAACGCCTGGCGCAAGTGACCGCCCAGAACACTGAACACCAGACCGCCAGCACGCAGTTGCAGGCGCAGGTCAAAGCCTTGAGCACCGAGTTGACCGCGCTGAAAAATGCCCCGGAAGACACCAGCAAATTCGACGCCCAGCTCAAAAGCCTCGGCGCCGACATCGTCGCGCTGAAGAAACAAGGCAACCCGAGCGCCGCCATCGAGCGTCTGGAGCAAGACATGATCGTGCTCAAAAGCCAGCAGGACAACCGCCCGGCAGCTGCGCAAGGCGTCACCAATACCGCCGAGTTCGACGCCTTCCGCGGCCAGACCACCCGCAACATCAACACCCTTCAGGCGCAGATCCAGAATCTGCAGCAACAACTGCGCGCCCGGGCGCAATAGCCCGGTTGGCTGCATACCTGTGGCGAGGGAGCTTGCTCCCGCTCGGCTGCGAAGCAGTCGTCAACGAGGCACTGCCGATCTAACTGAGTAACTGCGGCGAATGGTTTTGGGGGGCGCTTCGCGCCCCAGCGGGAGCAAGCTCCCTCGCCACATAAACCCAATTGCCACAATGGCCTGCGCTTTCCTGAATATTCGTACATATCCCATTGCCGTCTACGCTCTTGAAACACCGACAAGAACGAGGGGATGCGCTATGGGGGTTCTGCACAAGTTGGCCGTGCTGGGCGGGATGCTGTTGCTTTGCGTGGGGCAGGTTCAGGCTGCAACGGCGGAAAAGGACGACAGCCAGGCCGCCAAAGCCTTGCTGGAAAAAGCCCTGGCTTACTACCACGACAACGGCGACAAGGCCTTCGCGGCGTTCAGCCGTCAGGGCGAGTTTGTTGACAAGGATCGTTACGTCTTCGTGGTCGATACCAAAGGCGTGATGCTCGCCAGCGGCGGGCCGTCTTCGGCGTTGATCGGGCGTGATGTGTCTGAAACCCTGGGGCCGGATTTGCAGAAAGCCTTCAAGGACGCCTTGAAAGTGCCGGAGGGCAATGGCATCCAGCAGGCCGAATACCGCTGGCAGAACTGGTCCGACGGCAAGGTCGAGCGCAAGCATGTGTTCTATCAGCGCGTTGGCCAGCGGATTCTGGCCGTGGGTTACTACTTGCCACGGGCATCGGCGGAGCAGGCAATGGCCTTGCTGAACAAAGCGGCGACCGACCTGACCAAGGACGAAAAGGGCACGCTGACCGCGATCAATTCCCTCAAGGGCGGTTACTTGCAGGATGACCTGTACGTATTCGTCGTAGATCTGGACACCCAGCGCTACGTGGCCCACGGCACCAACTTGCGGCTGATCAACACCGACTTCGGCAAGATCAAGGACCCGGAAGGCAAACCGGTGGGCGAGCCAATCCTGGCGTTGATTGCCAAACAGGATTACGGCGAATACGAATACCGCTGGAAAAATCCGGTGACCGGAAAGGTTGAGGACAAGCATGCCTACTTGAAAAAGGTCGGGCATTTTCTGGTGGCGGTGGGTTACTACAGCCCTTGATTCTTTGGTGTCTGTGAGGACGCCATCGCGAGCAGGCTCGCTCCCACAGTAGATCTCCAGTGTTCACAGCATTTGTGGACGACAAAGATCCATTGTGGGAGCGAGCCTGCTCGCGATGGCGGGCAACTCGGTCTATCTACCGAACCTTATCTTCTCGCCCCCGCAACACCCTGTTCGGCATCGCAACCGCCGCCGCCAACCCCAGCAACGACACCGCCGCACTGACCATCAGCAAATGCCGAAAGGTCAGCAGCAACTCAGCGCGCAGGGCGTTCTGCGCCTCCCCCGGCGCAGCGTTCAAGCCATCCAGCAATACATTCCCCGACCGGCCCTCTGCAATCACGGACGAGCCAGCCAAGTGGACGAAGCTCGAATCCTGCAACAACGCCAGCAGCAACGCCGACATCAGCGCCACACCGACCGCGCCACCCAGCGAGCGGAACAGGTTGGTGGTGCTGGTGGCGACGCCGATATCCCGTTGTTCCACCGAATTCTGCGTGCCGACCAGGGACGTCGGAAATTGCATGCCACTGGCGATTCCGCTGAGCAACATAAACAGACTGCTGAACAAGAAGGCCTGGGGCGGACTTAACGCCATGCCGAGAATCGAGATCGGCATCAGCACCGCACCCGTCAGGATCATCGGTTTGTAGCGCCCGGTCACCGACGTGCGGCGCCCGGCGAAATAAGCCCCGATCGGCAAGCCCATGGCCAGCGGCAACAAGTGCAGTGCGGCGCTGTCGGCCCCGGCGCCGGTGACGCTCTGGAAGCGCAGCGGCATCAACACAATCAGCGAGATGGCCTGGAAACTGGTGAAGAAAATCGTGCACCAGCACAGGATCGCGTTGCGGTTGGCAAACAGGTGCATCGGCAGCAACGGCTCCCGCGCCCGGCGCTCATGCCAGACGAACAGCGCCAGCACCAGCACCGCACACCCGAGCAGGCCCAGCACTTCGGCGCTGCGCCACGAATGACCCTGACCGACTTCAGTGATGCCCAGCAGCAAAGCGGTCAAACCGATGATCAGCAGCAGCGTGCCGAGGTAATCGATGATCGGTTGGCGTTGTGGCACCGGCAAACCCACCAGCGTGCGATTGGCCACCAGCCAGGCACCCAGGCCCAGCGGCAGGTTGATCAGAAACACCCAGCGCCATGACAGGTATTCGGTCATGTAGCCGCCGAGCACCGGGCCGGCGACACTGGC
This sequence comes from Pseudomonas sp. 31-12, assembly GCF_003151075.1. Lineage (NCBI taxonomy): Bacteria > Pseudomonadati > Pseudomonadota > Gammaproteobacteria > Pseudomonadales > Pseudomonadaceae > Pseudomonas > Pseudomonas sp. 31-12. The sequence continues at coordinate 5,497,698 of NZ_CP029482.1, read as the reverse complement.
CACCGCGTACATGCTGCTGAAATATCCCTGATAACGACCACGTTCCCGGGGCGGGACGATGTCGCCGATGATCGCCTGGCTGACCGAAATCATCCCGCCCGCGCCGATGCCCTGGATGATCCGCGCCAGCACCAGTTGCTCCATGCTCTGGGCCATGCCGCAGAACAACGAGGCGAGGGTGAACAGCCCCATGCCAAACAGCATCAACTTGCGTCGGCCGTACAGATCGCCGAGTTTGCCGTAGATCGGCACCGCTACAGTCATCGCTACCATGTAGCCGGATATCACCCAGGCCAGCAGGCTGACGTCCTTGAATTGCGCGGAGATGGCCGGCATTGAAACGGCGACGATGGTCTGGTCCAGCGCGCCAAGAAAGATCGCCAGCATCAGGGCGATCAACACGCTGCGAATGGCCGGTTTGGGCGTTTCAGGCTGGCTGAGATTGGTCACGGGTGGAAACCTGCGGGCAGTGATTGACCCGCACGAGACGAGGCGAGCGGGGATGCTCGCCAGTGTAAGTCGGTAGCAGGCTATTCGATAGCCTCATAAGGAAGCCCGACGTAATTTTCTGCAATGGTTTTTCGACCGGCCTCGGAGTCGACGAAATAGTCCAGTTCCGACTCGCTGATGCGCTGGCTGAAGGCGTCGTGATCGTCGAAGCGGTGCAGCATCGAGGTCATCCACCAGGAAAACCGTTCGGCTTTCCAGACCCGGCGCAGGCAAATTTCAGAGTATTTTTCCAGCAAGTCCACACGCCCTTCGCTGTAAACCTTCTGCAAAATGGTGAACAAGGTGCTGACGTCGCTGGCCGCCAGGTTCAGGCCTTTGGCGCCGGTGGGCGGGACGATGTGCGCGGCGTCGCCGACCAGGAACATCCGCCCGTACTGCATCGGCTCGACCACAAAACTGCGCAGCGGCGCGATGCTCTTTTCGATGGACGGCCCGGTCACCAGGGAGTCGGCCAACGCAGAAGGCAGGCGCGATTTGAGCTCATCCCAGAAGCGCTGATCCGGCCAGTCTTCGACCTTTTCGTCCGCCGGCACCTGCAGGTAATAACGCGTGCGGGTCGCCGAGCGCATGCTGCACAGGGCAAAACCGCGCTCGTGGCGGGCGTAGACCAACTCCTCGTGGACCGGCGGCGTATCGGCGAGAATCCCCAGCCAGCCAAACGGATAGACCCGCTCGAAAACCTTCACGCACTCGGAAGGAATCGATTGTCGCGCCACGCCATGGAAACCGTCGCACCCGGCGATGTAGTCGCAGTCGAGGCGATACGTCTCGCCATTCTTCTCAAACGTCACGAACGGTTCTGCGGTTTTCATCCCGTGGGGTACGACGTTGTCGGCCTGGTAAATCGTCTGCGCGCCTGCCTCCCGACGAGCGGCCATCAGGTCCCGGGTGACCTCGGTCTGGCCATAGATCATCACGGTTTTGCCACCGGTCAGGGCGTGCAGATCGATGTGTACCCGACGTCCGTCGAGGGCCAGTTCGAAGCCGCCATGGACCAGCCCTTCGGTGTCCATGCGATGACCCACCCCGGCCTGTCGCAACAGCTCTACCATGCCTTGTTCGAGGACACCGGCGCGGATTCGGCCGAGCACATAGTCCGGGGTCTGGCGTTCGAGGATCAAGGTGTCGATTCCGGCATTATGCAGCAACTGGCCGAGCAGCAAACCGGAGGGGCCGGCGCCAATGATGGCTATTTGGGTTTTCAGTATTTTCATTGTTCTTATGACTCGCAAGCTTCACGCGACCAAGGCCGGTGAATGATTTTTATGGATCGAGTGCTTGCATTTTTCCCTTGCGGGTCTGTCAATTGAAGGTGAAAACTGAGCCGATACCTGTACATTCTGCCAATCGGTGCGATTATCGCCCGTAACCCTTTGAGGCCTGGATTGAAGTGATGAACAAGCCTGACCTGCCTTCGATTCCAGTGTTCAAGCTCTACGGTGAAAGCCTGGACTGGCCGACCCCCGACTTGCTGCACTGTGAAACCATTTCCAAACGCAGCCGCGAACACCAATGGGAAATCAAACCCCACCGTCACGCCGATTTGTGCCAGTTGCTCTTCGTATTCAAAGGTCAGGCAGAGCTTGAAATCGAAGGCAAACACACGCAACTGACAGAACCGGCCATCCTGATCCTGCCGCCGTTATCGGTGCACGGCTACCGGTTTTCCGAGGACGTCGAAGGGTTCGTCGTGACCCTCGCCGCGCCGCTGGTTGCCCATCTTCAGGCGCAGCTGGGCAACTCGGTGAACGCGTTGGCCCAGGCCGAAAGTTACCCGGCGGGCAAGGAAAGCGAGTACCTCAACAGCCTGTTTTCGGCGCTGCAAGACGAATATACCGGCCATCAGCCTGCGCGCGAGATGCTCATGCATTCGCTGGTCAGCGTGATCATGGTGTGGGTGAGTCGTCAGGTGATTACGCGTCGTGCCGCCAGCCAGCGTCCGCAACGGGCCCGGGAATACCTCAACGGTTTTATCCAGTTGGTGGAAGAGACTTACCGCCAGCACGTCAAGGTCGAGGACTTGGCGCATCGACTGGGGATTTCCGTGTCGCACCTCAACGGCACCTGCCGTGAGCTGGCGGGGCAACCGGCGTTGCAGATCATGCACGAACGTCAGTTGCTGGAGGCCAAGCGCTTGCTGACCTACACCAGCATGACCATTTACGAAATGTCTGACGTGTTGGGGTTTTCCGATCCGACCAACTTCACACGCCTGTTCCGGCGTCGAGTGGGGATCTCGCCCAAGGCTTTTCGCGACCGCTTGAAGGCCGATCAGGACAACGAGGCCTGATCGCCTTCGTTACCGAAGGGCGTTGAGGGTCGCGTTGTGGGGAATGCAGCGCTCGAAGTTACAACTCGCGTAATCGCGGGGCAGTTGCCGCAACTGCTCGACACGCCAGGCGGCGGTGCCATACAGCGCCAGCGTCGCCGCGCAGGTGATGAAAATGGCGAGGTATCTTCTTGTTTTGGTGTTCATGGCGTTGACCTCTGAACTAATACCCTTCGGTATTACTTTCAGCATAGGTCAGCGCGGGTGAGATGCCAGTGATGGTGTTTTTGCATCTACCCCGGTATTCAGAACACTGATGCCCCCTGTGGGAGCGAGCCTGCTCGCGATAGCGGTGGATCAGTCGCCATCATTGTTGAATGACCCACCGCTATCGCGAGCAGGCTCGCTCCCACAGTTTGATCGGGTTACAGGCCGATATCCCATGACGGTTCTTCAGGGAATCTGAGCACCAGAAAATCCAGCATGCTGCGCAGCGCCGCTGGCATGTGTTTGCGTGAGGCATACACCGCGTAAACGCTCATCTGTCGTGGTTCGGCGTGGGGCAGCAGGCGAACTAGCTCGCCACTGTGGAGATGCACGCCCGCCTGATAACTGGGCAGCATCGCCACACCCGCCCCGGCGAGGGTGGCGCGCAGCAGCGTGCTGGCTTCGTTGGCGCTGATGTTGCCCTGCACCGGCACCGACACCGGTTCGCCGTCCTCCTCGAAATGCCACAGGCTTTTGCCGAAATAGGAGTGAGTCAGGCAGTTGTGCTGACTCAAGTCCTCGACGCGTTGCGGTGTCGGGTGTTCGCTCAGGTAAGCCGGGGAGGCGCAGATCACCGAGCGGCAGACCGTCAGTCGCCGGGCGATCAGGTTTGGGTCCAGGTCGTTGCTGGTGCGGATCGCCAGGTCGATGCGTTCATCCACCAGGTTCACCGTGCGGTCGAGCATCTGCATGTCGATGCTCACGCCAGGATAGCGTTTGACGTACGCGGCCATGGCATCCGCCAGTTGCGCCTGGCCGAACGAGGTGCTGACGCTGATGCGCAGCAGGCCGCGTGGCGCCTCGTCCGGCTCGCTGACGGCGGCTTGCATGTCGGTGGACAGGTCGAGCATCTGCCGACAACGGGGCAGGATTTCACTGCCAGCGGCGGTCAGGCTCAGTTTTCGCGTGGTGCGGTGCATCAGGCGTGCGCCGACCCAGTCTTCCAGCTCCGCCAGATAACGCGAAACCACCGGCCGTGACAGGTCCAGATGATCGGCGGCGGCCGACTGGCTGCCGAGGTCGACCACTGACACAAACACCCGCATTGCTTGTAGACGATCCATGATTTGCCCGCTTTCAGAAACAAACTATGTTCAAGCATCGCATTTTTTGTACTGAGTCAGGCAACTAAGCTCTGTCCCCATCGCCAGACACGGCATTTGGATTACGGAGCAACAGATGATCGGCTTCACCTCTCTCAAGCGCATTTTGCTGGCCACCGCCACCCTCGGCTTCGCGGCCCACGCCGCGGCGGCATCGACCCTGACCCTGGACGTGTACAACCCGGGCGACAAGGCGATCTTCCCGGTGACCTCGGTCCTGGTCAGCGGCGAGAAAGAAGCGATTCTGGTGGACGCGCAATTCGGCAAATCCCAGGCCGAACAGGTGGTCGAGAAGATCCGCGCCAGCGGCAAGCAACTGACCACTATCTACATCAGCCATGGCGACCCTGATTACTACTTCGGCCTCGACACCCTGACCGCGGCATTCCCAAACGCCAAGGTGCTGGCCTCGCAGCCCACCGTGGATCACATCAAGCACACCGTCGACGGCAAACTGGCGTTCTGGGGCCCGAAAATGGGCGCCGACGTGCCGGCCAAAACCATCGTGCCCAGTGTACTCAAGGGCGACAGCCTGATGCTTGAGGGGCAGAAGTTGCAGGTGGTGGGCCTGGACGGCAAGCAGCCGGATCGCACCTTTGTGTGGATCCCGTCGATCAAGGCCGTGGTCGGTGGCGTGGTCGTCGCCGAAAACATTCATGTGTGGATGGCTGATACACAAACCGCGCAATCCCATGCCGATTGGTTGGCTACGCTGCATGCCATCGAAACGCTGAAACCGAAAACCATCGTGCCGGGGCATTACCTGGGTGAGAGCGCCCGTTCGTTGGCTGCTGTGCAGTTCACCGCCGATTACATCAAGGCCTTCGATGAAGAAACCGCCAAGGCCAAGGATTCCACCGCGCTGATCGGCGCGATGAAAAAACGCTTCCCGACACTGGGCGAAGAAAGCTCGCTGGAGCTGAGCGCGAAAGTCGCCAAAGGCGAGATGAAGTGGTAACCGGATTTAACGACTGAGGGAGCCTTTGTGGCGAGGGAGCTTGCTACCGCTGGAGTGCGAAGCGCTCCCCTGCAGTGTGTCAGCCACAGAGCATTCTCAGGCTTACGACTGCTGCGCAGCCGAACGGGAGCAAGCTCCCTCGCCACAGGATTGCGTGATCGCACTCGCTGCAAACGTTAGATATACCCAAGCCAACTGGAGAATGTCATGAGCAAAATCGCAATCATCGGTGCTACCGGCCGTGCCGGCAGCCAATTGCTGGAAGAAGCCCTGCGTCGTGGTCACAGCGTCACCGCCATTGCTCGGGACACTTCAAAGATCGGCCCGCGTGCCGGGGTGGTCACCAGAAACGTCGATGCCCTGGATGCCGAAGCGTTGCACGCCGCCGTCGAAGGCCATGACGTGGTGATCAGTGCGGCGCACTTCGCGACCCTGCCGGCCAGCGCCGTGGTCGGGCCGGTGAAAAAGGCCGGGGTGAAACGCCTGCTGGTGGTAGGAGGTGCGGGTTCGTTGTTGCTGCCGGATGGCACGCGCGTCATCGACAGCGAGGGCTTCCCTGAGGCGTACAAGGCTGAGGCGAGCGCCGGGGCTGAGTTCCTTGGGAACCTGCGCCAGGAACAGGATCTGGACTGGACGTTCCTGTCACCGTCGGCGGAGTTCGTCGAAGGTGAGCGCACGGGTGCGTTTCGGCTGGGCAAGGATGATTTGCTGGTGAGCAGTGCAGGGCGCAGTTGGATCACCTTTGCTGATTATGCGATTGCGCTGATTGATGAAGTCGAAGCGCCGAAGCATTCGCGGCAGCGGTTCACTGTCGGGTATTAAGCTGAAAACCACCTCAGCCCTCTCCCCAGAGGGGAGAGGGGAAAGGGGGCAGATCCGGGGCTGTTCAAAACTTGAGTTCGACTCGATATCTCAGGTCGCAAAATTTCGACCAGACAACCCGGTCAGTCCCCTCGCCCCTCTGGGGAGATGGTCAGGGTGAGGGGTGGATCTAAAGGACACACCACTTTCACCGCGATTGAGCCTGCTCCACCAACCACCGCATCAATTCGCGCAACTTTGGCGAAGGCCCGGGTTTTTCCGGGAACACCAGGTAATACGCCAACCCGGTCTTCACCTTCAGTTCAAACGGCATCACCAGCCGCCCGGCGCTCAGGTCATCGCCAATCAACGACCAATCCCCAATCGCCACACCGGTCCCCTGGGACGCCATCGACATCGCCAGGTCCAGGGTTTCGAAGTGCTGGCCCTTACTGACATTGCTCAAGCGAATCTCCGCGCTGGCCAGCCAGGCTTTCCAGTCGCGCTCATCGCGGGTCGGGTGCAACAGCATGTGCTGTTCCAGATCCTCTGGCGCCTGCAACGGCACCGGTCCTTCGAGATACGGCCGGGAGCAGACCGGCGTCAGTTGCTCATCGAACAGCCGATGGGACTCCAGTGACGTCTCCGGCGGTACGCCATAAATCACCGCCGCGTCGAACTGCTCACGATGAAAATCCACGCCGTGTTTCACCGTGGTGGTCAATTCCACCGGCACGTCCGGGCGCTCCCTTTGCCACTGCACCAGGCGCGGCAAAAGCCAGCGCATCACGCAGGTCGGGGCCTTGAGTTGCAGGGTTTCGCGCTTCTCGCCGATCTGCTCGACCGCCTCGTCGATCAAGCCGAAAATCTGCTGCACCCGTGGCAGCCACTCCCGTCCTTCGGCGGTCAAGTCGAGGCCGCGGGCCTGACGGATAAACAGTTCATAACCCAGATGTTCTTCCAGCCCGGCGATCTGCCGACTCACCGCGCCTTGGGTGATGTACAGCTGTTCGGCGGCCCGGGTGAAGTTGCAGCACTGCGCGGTGATCAGAAAAGTGTGCAGCGCCGGCAGGGGAGGCAATCGTTTCATTGGGATCCAAGGTATGACGTGAGGACATGGCTAGTATGATTTTTTATCCATTGTTGCGGCTACGTGTCGCCCGTTCCAATGAGGCCATCCCTGGACCTGCCCACGCATCATAAACACTGCGCAGGCCCGGTGTCTCAAACGAACAAAAAGGGCAAAGACATGGCGACGTGCGGCGAAGTATTGGTCAAGTTACTCGAAGATTACGGGGTCGAGCAGGTGTTCGGCATTCCCGGGGTGCACACCGTGGAGCTGTATCGCGGGCTGGCCCGTTCGAGCATCAACCACGTCACGCCGCGTCACGAACAGGGCGCCGGCTTCATGGCCGACGGTTATGCGCGCACCAGCGGCAAACCGGGTGTGTGCTTCATCATCACCGGCCCTGGCATGACCAACATCACCACCGCGATGGGCCAGGCGTATGCCGACTCGATCCCGATGCTGGTGATCTCCAGCGTGCAATCGCGCAGCCAGTTGGGCGGCGGTCGTGGCAAGCTCCACGAGCTGCCAAACCAGAGTGCGCTGGTCGGCGGCGTGGCGGCGTTCTCCCACACCCTGATGTCGGCAGCGGAATTGCCGGGCGTGCTGGCCCGTGCATTTGCACTGTTCCAGGCTGGCCGTCCACGTCCTGTGCATATCGAAATTCCACTGGACGTGCTGGTCGAAGAGGCCAATGACCTGCTCGCCAGTCTGCCAGTGAACATCGACCGCGCCGGCGCTTCTCCGAGTGCGATCAGCCGCATGACCGCGCTGCTGGCCGGCGCCAAGCGTCCACTGATTCTTGCCGGTGGCGGTGCCATCGATGCGGCCACCGAGTTGACCGAGTTGGCCGAACTGCTCGACGCGCCAGTGGCCCTGACCATCAATGCCAAAGGCATGCTCCAATCCAATCACCCGTTGTTGATCGGTTCGACCCAAAGCCTGGTTGCGACCCGCGCCTTGGTGGCCGAGGCCGACGTGGTGCTGGCCATCGGTACCGAACTGGCCGAGACCGATTACGACGTCACGTTTGCCGGCGGTTTCGAGATTCCTGGCGTGCTGCTGCGCATCGATATCGATCCCGACCAGACCGTGCGCAATTATCCGCCGAAAGTCGCCCTGGTGGCTGACTCGCGCAACGCCGCGCAAGCCTTGCTCAGTGAACTGTCCAAACACTCGCTGGCCGAGCGCCGCAACGATTGGGGCCAGGTCCGTGCCGCGCGTTTGCGCGAAGACCTCGCCGCCACTTGGGACGCCCCGACCCTGGCCCAGACCCGCTTCCTCGAAACCGTTTTGCATGAACTGCCGGACGCGGTGTTCGTCGGCGACTCGACCCAACCGGTGTACACCGGCAACCTGACCTTCAACCCGGAACGCCCGCGTCGCTGGTTCAACTCGTCCACCGGTTACGGCACCCTTGGTTACGCCTTGCCGGCGGCAATCGGCGCCTGGCTCGGTGGCAGCGTTGAACACGGCGCGCGTCCTCCGGTGGTGTGCCTGATCGGTGACGGCGGCCTGCAATTCACCTTGCCGGAACTGGCCAGCGCCGTTGAAGCGCGCACCCCGGTGATCGTCCTGCTGTGGAATAACCAGGGCTACGAAGAGATCAAGAAATACATGGTCAACCGCGCCATCGAACCGGTCGGCGTGGACATCTACACCCCGGACTTCATCGGTGTGGCCAAGGCGCTGGGCTGTGCGGCCGAAGCGGTGAACGGTGTCGAGCAGCTGCGCAGCGCTCTGCGTACTGCCGCCGACCGCCAGGGCCCGACCCTGATTGAAATCGATCAGACTTCGTGGATGAAGGCGGTGTCGAAATGAGCTTCCGCATGACTTTCCCAACGGCGCTGGACGGTCTCTACATCAACGGCCAATGGTCGGCTGGCAACGAACATTTGCGCGTGATCAACCCGGCCACCGAAGCCTTGTTGACCACCGTGAATGGCGGCGATGAAAAAGCCGTCGATCAAGCCGTCACTGCCGCCACCCAGGCGTTCGGCGAATGGTCGAAAACCACCGGCACTGAGCGCGGCGCAATCCTGCGCAGAATCGCCGCAGGTGTTCAGGCCGGGCGTGACCACTTGATGAAGTTGCAGTCGAGCAACAACGGCAAACCGCTGTTCGAAGCCGCCATCGACGTCGATGACGTGATCGCCACGTTCGAGTATTACGCCGGTCTGGCCGAACGCCTCGATGCCCAGCAAGACAGCAATGTCGAGCTGCCCACCGACGACTTCAGTGCTCGTGTGCGCCGTGAGCCGTGCGGCGTGGTGGGCCTGATCGTGCCGTGGAATTTCCCGATGGTCACCACCGCCTGGAAACTTGCTCCGGCGCTGGCCGCCGGCTGCTGCGTGGTGCTCAAACCGTCCGAAGTCACGCCGCTGTCGGAGCTGGAACTGGCCGCGATCATCGCTGAAGCCGGCTTGCCCGCTGGTGTATTCAACCTGGTCTGTGGCACCGGTCTGGCCGTTGGTGCGCCGCTGTCGGCCGATCCGCGTATCGCCAAGATCTCCTTCACCGGCAGCAACGCGGTCGGCGTCCAGGTGATGCAACGTGCGGCGGAAACCGTGAAAGGCGTGAGCCTGGAACTGGGCGGCAAATCCTCGCTGCTAGTGCTCGCCGATGCTGACATCGAACTGGCGGTGGAAGTGGCCTGTGGCGGCGGCTTTTTCAACGCCGGGCAGATGTGCTCCGCCACCAGCCGCGTGCTGGTCGCTGATGAACTGGCAGATGAATTCCTCATCCGATTGAAGGCCCGCGCCGAAGCCATTCGCGTCGCCGACCCGTTCGACTCGAACGTGGAAATGGGCGCGCTGGTCAATCAGGCGCAATACCAGCGAGTGCTGGGCCACATCGATCGTGGTTTGAGCGCTGGCGCCAAGCTGGTTTGCGGTGGCAATCGCCCGGCAGACCTGTCCCGCGGCTATTTTTTGCAGCCGACGATTTTCACTGAAGTGCCCCTCGACAGTGCGTTGTGGTGTGAAGAGATTTTCGGGCCGGTGATCTGCGTGCGCAGTTTTGCCTCCGAGGCCGAGGCGATTGCCCTGGCCAACGACAGCCAGTTCGGTCTGGTGGCCAGCGTCGTCACCCGCGACACCGAAGCGGCGGATCGGGTCGCCAACGCCTTGCAGGCGGGGCTGGTGTGGATCAACGCGCCGCAAGTGATCTTCCCGCAGACCGCCTGGGGTGGCTACAAACAGAGCAGCATCGGCCGCGAATTGGGGCCGTGGGGCATGCAGGCTTTCCAGGAAATCAAACACGTGATTCGCGCCGTCTGACGGCACGAAAAAGGTGAGTGCATGCCTCGTATCGAGGCATGCGCTGGTGTCATGGCTTCGATGAGTTTTTATCGATAGTCAGGTGTTTTGCACGACCTCAGGATGAACTCTCTGGTTCAGCCAAACCCCCGAAAATACGAGGGATAACGCTGATCCAACCGCGCGGATGCAACAGTTTCGACCTGCCTTATACCTACAAAAACAAAGGGAGTCCGTAATGGGCGAGCATGATCTGAACAGACGTCAATTCATCAAAACCGTGGGCGTGGCCTCGGTGGCAGCGGCGGCCATGAGCTTGCCCTTCGTCAAGGCCAATGCCAGCGACACGCGGTTCCAGGGCAAGACCCTGCGCCTGCTGACCTGGTCCGATGACACCGGCCTCGCGGCACTGCGCAACATCGCAGCCACCTTCGAAGACAAATACGGTTGCAAGGTCATCGCTGACCGCACCGGCAGTACTTCGGAAATGGTCGCCAAACTCAAGGCAGCCGGTGATCGTCCGCAGTACGACATCATCACCCTGGCCGGCGTCGGCGCCGAAGGCCTGGCCGCGGCCAATCTGCTGGAAAAACCCGACCTCAACCGCATCCCCAACCTGGTCGACGTGCCGGAGAAATACCGCACCGGCGCCAATGGTCACGGCATCGGTTACCTGCTGTGGTGCAACAGCCTCGTCTACAGCACCCGCACCATCAAGGAAGCCCCGGACAGTTACGCCGCCCTGTGGGACGCCGAGCTGTCGCCGAACATCTTCCTGCCGCCGCCGAACTGGACCGAAGCGATGGACCTGATCATCATTGCCGCCAAACTGGCCGGTGGTGACGAGCACAACATCGAGCCGGGCTTCAAGAAACTCGCCGAGCTGAAAGATCGTGTGGTGACCCTGGGCGAAAACCCGAACCAGATCGCCGAGCTGTTCCGCACCGGCTCCCTGGACATGGGCGGCCTGTACGCACCGGCCTTCTTCCCGAAACAGATCCGCGATCCGGCCTATGGCCTGGGCGCCACGTTCGGCATGAAGGAAGGTTTCTACACCGACCTGATGCTCTCGGTGATGCCGAAGAATCGTCCCGGCGATACCGATCTGGTCTACGCCTTCATCAACCACTCTCTGGACCCGCTGGTGCAGGGCAAGATGGCCGAAGACATCTACAACGGCCCGGTCAATTCCAAGGCGATCATCTCCGCCGAAGCGCGCAAGAGCCCGTACATCCTCACGCCGGAGCAGATTGCCGAGAAAGCGATCATGCACGACAACGCCTTCCTGGCCTCCGTGCATGACCAATGGATTCGTCGCTACACGGAAATCTTTTCTTCCTGATCGAGTGGCGAACACACCTCTTTAGAACACTGCAAATCCCTGTGGGAGCGAGCTTTTGTGGCGAGGGGGCTTGCCCCCGTTGGGACGCGAAGCGGCCCTGAATCCTGTCATCGCGGTGCATCAGGTGCACCGCGCGAGATGGTTTACGACTGCTTCGCAGCCGAACGGGGGCAAGCCCCCTCGCCACAAAAGCCCGCTCCCACAGGGTTCGCGGTGATTTCAAGACTTGTGTTTGCCAGCTGCTTTCCATTGACGAGACCCTTGCTATGGAACACCAACCTCTGACTCATCCGGTCGCCGCCGCTCCCGTGCGCGCCAACCGGGGTGTTTCGCCGACGACGCGTGCGTGGTTTTTCCTCTCGCCGTCGATGCTGTTTCTGGGCGTATTGATTGCCGCCAGCCTCCTGGTTCTGCGCATGAGCGTGGGCACCAAGGGCGCGGAGTGGACCGGGTTCAGCCTGGCCAGTTACGCCCAATTGCTCGAACCCTATTACCTCAAATCCTTGTTGCTGACCTTGCGCCTGGCGCTGATCAGCGCGGTGATCGCGGTGGTGTTGGCGATCCCGGTGGCCTACACCATGTCGCGGCTGACCTCGCCGTTCGTGCGACGGATCTTCCTCGCGGCGGTGCTGCTGCCGTTGCTGGTCAACCTGCTGCTGCAAAGCTACGGCTGGCTGGTGATTCTCGGCCCGGGCGGGATGCTCAATCAGGCACTGATGGGCCTGGGCCTGATCAAGCGCCCGATCATGCTGCTGTACAACCAGAACGGCGTGTTGATGGGCCTGGTGCAAACCGCGTTCCCGCTGGCCGTGCTGCCGATTGCCAGCGCCATGCGCGGCGTCGCGCGGACTTACGAAGAAGCCGCCGCCACCCTCGGTGCGAGTCGCTTCCAGGTGTTCCGCCAAGTGGTGTTGCCGATGAGCATGCCGGGGATCATTACCGGCGCGACGTTGGTGTTCGCCTACAACGCCAGCAGCTTCGTGGTGCCGTTGCTGCTCGGTGGCCGCCGCGTGCCGATGCTGGCGGTGATGGTGCATGACCAGATCGCCCCGCTGATGAACTGGCCCGCCGCGTCCGCTGCCGGTGTGGTGCTGATCGTCACCACGCTCGCGATTATGACCTTGTCCGAATTCATCACTGGCCGTCGTCGGCGCATGCTGGAGGCTTCCCAATGAGCACATTGACCAAAAAGCGTTATGGCCTGCTGCCCGGCGAGACCGGCAAGTTCGCCGGCATCCTCTCGGGCTTCATCCTGCTGCTGGCGGTGTTGCCGATCCTGACCATGATCGTCATGTCGTTCAGCGGTGCGTCGAACCTCGACTTCCCGCCGAGCAGCTACAGCCTGCAATGGTACAAAGCCGCCTGGCACACCTTCGTATCGCCGGATTCCAGCGATGTGCTGAGCCTGGGCAAAGCCATGACCACCAGCCTGATGGTGGCGTGCCTGACCATGATCTTCGCCACCATTGTGGCGGTGCCGGCAGCTTACGCGCTGACCCGTTGTGAATTCCGTGGCAAGGCCGTGGCGCTGCAACTGATGTCGCTGCCGCTGGTGTTTCCGATGGTGGTGTTGGGCCTGGCGTTGCTGCTGGTGTTCGACAGCCTGCCGTTCCAGATGACCACCTCGCGCCTGGTGATTGCCCACGTGATCCTGGCGCTGCCGTTCGTGGTGAAAAACTGCACCGCGGCGATGCTCTCCATCGGCAGCGAAGTCGAAGAAGCCGCGCAAATGCTCGGCGCTTCACCGCTGAGGGCGATCATCGATGTGGTGGTGCCGTTGATGAAGTCGGGGATTCTGGCGGGCATGCTGCTGGCGTTCATCGTCTCGTTCAACGAATTCACCGTGACCTATTTTCTCTACACCATCGACGTGATGACCGTGCCGATCTGGATGTACAGCCGCACTGTGTCTTCGCTCGACCCCACCGTATTTTCGTTTGCCGTGCTGATCGTGCTGATCGACTTCGTCCTGATCTGGGCGCTGGAGAAGCTGGTTGGTGAAGGTGGCGTTTCGTTCTGATTCTTGAGGTGCAACATGACTGGTCTGATTCTGGAAAACGTCGAGAAACATTACGGCTCGGCCTGCGCGGTAAAGGATGTAAACCTGCATTTGCCGGAAGGCAAACTGGTGTGTTTCCTCGGCCCGTCGGGCTGCGGTAAAACCACCTTGCTGCGGATGATCGCCGGGCTCGAAACTCTCAGCGGCGGCGAGATTCGCCTGGACGGTGAAGACATCGGCCACACCCCGGCGCATCAGCGCAATTTCGGCATGGTGTTCCAGTCGCTGGCGCTGTTTCCGCACATGACGGTGGGGGAGAACATCGCTTATCCGCTGAAACTGCGCGGGGTCAGCAAGGCTGACCAGCAGGCGCGGGTGGTGGAGTTGCTGGAGCTGATTCAACTGAGCGAGATGATTGATCGCCCGGTGGCGAAGCTGTCTGGCGGTCAACGCCAGCGCGTGGCGATTGCCCGGGCGATTGCCAACCACCCGAAAATCCTCTTGCTGGATGAACCGCTGTCGGCGCTCGATGCCAAGCTGCGTGAGTCGATGCAGGTGGAAATCCGTCAGCTGCAACAGCGCCTGAACATCACCACGATCATGGTGACCCACGATCAGCGTGAGGCGATGACCATGGCCGATATCGTGGTGGTGCTGGGTGAGCATCGGGTGCAGCAAGTGGGCACGCCGATTGAGATTTATCGGCACCCGGCCAATGAATTTGTCGCGGACTTTATCGGCTCGGGCAACATCTTCCCGGCCACGGCGCTGGGCAACGGCAAGGTGGGACTGCCCGGTGGCGATGCGCTGGAAGTGCCGATCTGCAGAAGCATTGTGGTCGGTGAGAAGGTGAAGATGCTGATTCGCCCAGAGGACCTGCAACTGTCGCATCCGCAAGCGACGGCGGGGAACCGGTTGCTCGGCACAGTGACGTTTGTGCGCGATATCGGCGCGACGATTGAAACGACGGTGGAGTGTTCCGGGGTTTCATTTACGGCGTTGAGTACGCCGTGTCAGGGGTTTGGGTTGAGCATTGGCAACCCGGTGTCGGTGACATTGCCGGCCGAGGCTTGCCGCGTACTCGGCGCCTGATCCAGATTTGATGTCGGCCTTACTGGCCCCATCGCTGGCAGGCCAGCTCCCACAGGTTACATCGGTGTTCACTTGATTGTGTGAGCACTCACAATCCCTGTGGGAGCTGGCCTGCCAGCGATGAGGCCATCAGTTACACCCTCAAGGCTGAATCAGACGCTCAACCGCAACCGCGCCAAATCCCTTAACGGCGGCGCCCCGAACAACCGGCTATATTCCCGGCTGAACTGCGAAGGACTTTCATACCCCACCCGATACCCCGCCGCCGATGCCTCCAACCCTTCGGCCAGCATCAACCGCCGCGCTTCCTGCAAGCGCAGCTGTTTCTGATACTGCAACGGACTCATCGCCGTCATCGCCTTGAACCGGTGATGCAACGTCGACACGCTCAGGTTCACCTCCTTCGCCAGATCATCGATGCGCAGCGGTTGCTCATAATTGCCGTTGAGCCATTTGATCGCCTGGCTGATGCGGTGGCTCTGGCTATTGGCGATGGCGATTTCATACAGCCGATGCCCCTGCTGGCTGCGCAGCAACCGATAAAGAATCTCCCGACGAATCAGCGGTGCGAGCATGGCGATGTCTTTCGGCGCATCGAGCAGGCGCGCCAGACGCAGCACGGCGTCGAGCATCGCCGTATCGATCCGTTCGACATACAAGCCGCGCCCGGTTGGACGTGTGGGGACGCCGAGAGGGCCGGCGTCGGCAATCAGTGCAGTGATTTCTGCTGGATCAATGTCCAGTCGCACCGCGAGAATCGGTTCTTCAGACGTGACATTCACCACGCGTCCGCTCAAGGGCATCGAGACCGACACCACCAGGTAATTCAGCGGATCGTAATTGAAGTATTCGTCGGCCAGCCTGACCTCTTTACGGCCCTGCGCCATGATGCACAGCGCCGGTTGGGCCAGCACCGGGGCAAAGTCATGAGACTTGCTGTGTTTGGACATGAACAGCGAACCGACGGCAGTGGCATAAGTGCCATCTTCCATCGTGTTGCGACGGATGATAGCGGCCAGTTCCGCGCGCTGTTTCTCCATGTCGGCATCCAGCGGGGCTTGAAAGTGATCGAGCGACGACATGCAAGGCATCCTCGGTGGGGCGTTGGTAATGGGGCGAGCTTAAGTTTGTGCAAGACGATGCGGTAGACACATCCTGCCGCAAGCTTGCCTGATTCTGCACGGGGTAAATTAACGGCGCTTCTATGACAAGCGAACCCAAGGAAAACTTGCTTGAAAGCCGCGTTTCATTGAGATGAACGTATTTACAGGTTGTTACAGGTTTATCGAAACGCCGCGCAGGATTGTGCAACAAGCCGGCAGGAATCGACTAACCGCGCTTCCACCGGCGCGCTTAACCTTTGATCCTGTCGCAGCCCGTCCCACGGCTGCCACTCGAGTACCTGGGAGGGTTGAACATGTCTACGCAGATCCCCGTCAGTCATATGGCTTTTGTCCGTGCCCGCGCCGGGCGTTCGGCGGAACTCGGTGCGCGCCTGAGCGCCTTGATCGAGCCGTCCCGCAGTGCACCGGGTTGCCTGAGTTTTTCCCTGCAGCATTCGCAATGCGATCCGGAGTTGTGGCTGGTGTCCGGTTTCTGGACGCACCAGCAAGCGATGACCGCCTACTTCAGCACCCCGGCGATGGAGATTTTCGCCGAGCTGGTGCAGGAGTTGATGGTCAACAGCCTGGATTTTCATACTTTCAAAGACGTGTCGGCCGACCAGGCGCGGGGCCAGTCCCGGTCGTGGGTACACAAAATGGCGGGTTGAGGGTTTAATGGCTCCATTCTCAATCAGCCAGGATCCGCGACATGGCACGTAAAGCCTTTGAAACCTTCGAAGCCGTATCCGCCGTAGTGCCGGCCGAAGGCGGTTATCACGCCGCAATCGCTGTTAAAGCACTGGGTGGCTCAGGTGCACCGCGTTTTCACAAGATTCTCGACGATCAGGTCTTCAAGACCGCCCACGACGCCGATGAAGCCGCTGCGCTGAAGTTGACCAGCCTCAAGAATGTCAGCGACGACGCCGAACTCGTCTGGTAATTACTTGACCGCCCCCGGGCGGAACATCTTGAACAATGCCTCAGGCCCCAGCTGAAAGTAATCCGCTGGCCCGCCGCCGCGCAGAATCGGTTCTGCCGCGGCGGTGTCGTACACCCCATCCTTCAACAGCCACTTGGCGATATGCACGGCGACCACTTCGCCCAGAATCAGCCAGCTTGGCACCACGTTCCCGTCCGCCCGCTGCAACTGAATGATCTGCGTGACCTTGCACTCGAACGACACCGGGCTTTCGGCGACGCGCGGCACCTGAATGATTTTCGAAGCCGCCGGCGTCAGGCCTGACAGCTCGAACTCATTGACCTCGGGCGGGACCATCGCGCAACTCTGGTTCATCTGCTCGGCCAGCGGACGCGTGGCCAGGTTCCAGGCGAATTCGCCGGTCTGCTCGATGTTGTTCAGACTGTCTTTGCGCCCGACGCTGGAAAAACCAATGATCGGCGGAATGTAGTTGAAGGCGTTGAAGAAGCTGTAAGGCGCCAGGTTCAAGCGGCCGTTGGCGTCCTGGGAGGAAATCCAGCCGATGGGGCGGGGGCCGACGATGGCGTTGAACGGGTCATGCGGCAAACCGTGGCCGTTGGCGGGTTCGTAGAAGTGGATGTCGTCGGGCATGGCATATATTCCGGGAGGATCGGGAGGCAGTCATGGTGCAAGGACGAACGGATAATTTCCAGCGATGAGATTCAAATGTGGGAGCGAGTCTGCTCGCGATAGCGGTGTGTCAGTCAGCCAATTTGTTGCTGATACACCGCTATCGCGAGCAGGCTCGCTCCCACAGGTTTTGCGTCTATTCAAAAGAAAAGGGGCAGACCCGTGAAGGTCTGCCCCTGTTTTATTGCGCGAGCCGAATCAGTCCGTCTCGATCCGCGAATGCTTGCGGGTGTCTTTCATTGTGATGTACACCAGCAACGACACGGCAATACACGCGGTCACGTACCAGTAGTAACCGGTTTCCATGCCGATGCTCTTGAACCACAGCGCGATGTATTCAGCGGTGCCGCCGAAGATCGACACGGTCAGTGCGTACGGCAGGCCGACGCCCAGAGCACGAATCTCGGTCGGGAACAGTTCGGCTTTCACCACGGCGTTGATCGAGGTGTAGCCGCTGACGATGATCAGCGCTGCCATGATCAGGAAGAACGCGCCCCACCAGGATTGAATGGTGTGCAGGGTGGTCAGGATCGGCACGGTGAACAGCGTCCCGAGCACACCGAAGGCAATCAGGATCGGACGACGACCGACTTTATCCGACAGCCCGCCGATGATCGGTTGCAGGCACATGAACAGGAACAGCGTGGCGGCGGAAATGGTGGTGGAGTCGGAGATGCTCATGCCGACGGTGTTCACCAGGTATTTCTGCATGTAGGTGGTGTAGGTGTAGAACGCCAGGGTGCCGCCCATGGTCAGGCCGACCACGGTCATCAGTTCCTTGGGATGGCGCATCAAGGTGCGCATCGCGCTTTCCTTGGCTTTCTCTTTCTTGGTGAACGACTCGGTTTCTTCCATGCCACGACGCAGGTAGAGCGCGACCACGGCACACAGCGCACCGATGGCGAACGGGATGCGCCAGCCCCAGGCGTACAGCTCTTCAGTGGTCAGGGTCTGTTGCAGCACGATCAGCACTGCCAAAGCGATGAGCTGGCCGGAGATCAGGGTCACGTACTGGAAGCTGGAGTAGAAGCCGCGACGGTCCTTGGTCGCCATTTCGCTGAGGTAAGTTGCCGAGGTGCCGTACTCGCCACCGACCGACAGGCCTTGCAGCAGGCGGGCGAAAATCAGCAGGATCGGTGCGCCGATGCCGATGGTTTCATAGCCCGGGCTCAGTGCGATCAGCAGCGAGCCGAAACACATCAGATACACCGAAGCCATCAGTGCTTTCTTGCGACCGGCCTTGTCGGCGTACAGGCCCATCAGCCAGCCACCGATCGGGCGCATCAGGAAGCCCACGGCGAAGATCGCGGCAGTGTTCAGCAGTTGGGCGGTGGTGTCGCCTTTGGGGAAAAAGGCCTTGGCGAAATACAGGGAGAAGGCAGCGTAGACGTACCAGTCGTACCACTCGACCATGTTGCCGACAGAGCCGCTGAAGATCGACTTGATGCGACTGGCGGTGGTTCTTTCTTTGGCGGGCACGGCAGCCGACCCAAGGGGCAGGGCGTTGGAGTTATCCATTGAAGGATCCTTCGTTTAATTGTTTTTGTGGAGCGCGTTGAAACGCAGCCTGCTGGGGCTATAGCAGGAGGTGTGCCATATCAAGGAGGGCTGGTTTAGAGGGGTTGCGGGGATTGTGTGAGCGGAAATCCGCTCATGCTGGATTGGGTTTGAGCGGAAAATTGCTTACTGGTTGTGAGATGTGTTGTCCGTGAATGCCTCATCGCGAGCAGGCTCGCTCCCACAGGGGACTGGTGTACACCGTTCAAATGTGGGAGTGAGCCTGCTCGCGATGAGGCCAGAAGAAGCACTGCAAAAATCAGCTGTCCTGCAGGAACATCTCCCGCGTCAGCCCATGCCGCTGCAGCTTTTCATTGAAGGTCCGGCGCGGCAGTTGCAGCTCTTCCAGCACCGCTTTCACATCGCCTTTATGCCGGGTCAACGCCGCTCGCAGGCAATGCGCTTCGAACGCTTCCGCCTGCGCCGCCAGCGACTGCCCGGGATCGATGCCCGCAGGTGTCGGCTCGCCCAGCCCCAGCACCTGCCGTTCGGCAACGTTCGCCAATTCACGCACATTGCCCGGCCAGTCGTGGTTCAGCAGATGGCTCAACTGCGGGCCGCTCAACGGTGGAAAAGTCCGCCCCAGGCGCTCAGCGGCATTTTGCGCGAACGACTCGAACAACAACGGAATGTCTTCACGCCGTTCGCGCAACGGCGGCAGGCGCAATTCAGCGACGTTCAACCGATAGGCCAAATCCTCGCGAAAACGCCCCGCCCGCGCTTCATCCAGCAGATCCGGTTTGGTCGCGGCGATGATCCGCAAATCCACGCGAATGCTCTGATTCGACCCCAACCGCTCAAGCTTCTGCTCCTGCAAGACCCGCAGCAATTTCACTTGCTGGGCCAGCGGCATGCTTTCGATTTCATCGAGGAACAGCGTGCCGCCATCGGCGTATTCGAGTTTGCCGATACGTTTGCCCGAAGCCCCGGTGAACGCGCCGCTCTCATGTCCGAACAATTCAGCTTCGAACAACTGCTCGGGAATAGCCGCGCAATTCAACGCCACAAACGGCTTGTCCGCGCGTGGCCCGAAGTCGTGCAGGCAGCGAGCGACCAGCTCTTTGCCGCTGCCGGTTTCACCCCGGATCAGCACATTGACCGGCAACGCCGCCAGATCCAGCACCTGTCGGCGCAAGATCTGCAAACCACGAGAAACGCCCAACAGTGTCGCGTCGAGTTTGGCGCGGTTATCGGCCAGCTCATGCAGTGCGCGGTTTTCCAGCACCAGCCGGCGCTTGTCCAAGGCGCGGCGCAAACTGCTCATCAGCGTTTCCGGGCTGAAGGGTTTTTCCAGGAAGTCATAGGCGCCGTCGCGCATCGCTTCGACTGCCATCGGCACATCGCCGTGGCCGGTCAGCAGAATCACCGGCAAGTCGGCATCGCGGCGCTGAATCTCAGCCAGCAACTCCAGCCCGGTCATGCCGGGCATGCGCACGTCGCTCAGGATCACGCCGGGGAAATGACTGGGCAACTGCGCCAGGCACTCATCGGCGCGGCTGAACAGCTGCACCTCGAAACCCGACAGGCTCAGCCATTGTTCAACGGCGCTGCGAATGCTGCTTTCGTCGTCGACCACCATCACTGAGTTCAGCATGGGCCGTGGGCCTCCTGGTCGATGGGTAAAGTCAAGGTGAACACGGCGCCGTTGGCGTGATTGTCGGCACTCAGGCGTCCGCCCGATTCGTGAACGATGGCAAACGATACCGCCAAGCCAAGCCCCAAACCATCACCCACCGGTTTGGTGGTGAAGAACGGGTCAAACACATTCGGCAGATGTTCTTCGGCGATGCCGCCACCGTTGTCGGTGACGGTCAGGCGCCAGAGTTGTTCGTCGGCTTCGAGGCGGATTTCCAGGCGTTTGCAGGGTTTGTCCTGCATCGCGTCCAAGGCATTGCGCAGCAGATTGATCAGCACCTGTTCCAGGCGAATCGCATCGCCACGCACCCACGCCGGACGCGTCAGGTGCAACACGGTGCTGACCTGCTCGTCACGCAAACGGGCGTCGAGCAACTGCAGCGACTGGTCGACCACGGCCGCCAGATCCAGGCGTTCGCGCAAACCGCTGGGGCTTTTACGGGCGAAGGTTTTCAGGTGGCCGGTGAGGGCGGCCATGCGCGTGAGCATGTCGTCCACCGGTTTCAGCGCCTTGTAAGCGTCATCGACCCGGCCGTGATCGAGCAGCAGCCTCAGAGTCGCAAGCTGCATGCGCTGAGCGGTCAGCGGTTGATTGATTTCATGGGCGAGGGCGGCCGACATCTGCCCGAGGGCCGCGAGTTTGGCCGACTGCACCAGACCGTCCTGAGCGGTGCGCAGGTCGCGGGTGCGTTCCTCCACCAATTGTTCGAGTTCTTCACGGCTGCGCTGGCGCATCTTCGCCAGGCGCCAGCGCTGATTGAGGAACAGCAGCAGAAACACCAGCGCCAGCCACAACCCGGCAGCGGCGAGCGCGGCGTTGCGGCTGTCTTCGAAGGCGACTTGCGGGCGGCGCAGCAGGTGCAAGGTCCAGCCTTCCGTGCTCAGCGGCAGGGATTCCCACAGATAGTTCGCCGTGCCGTCAGGACCGACGACCCGCGCCAGATCGCTGTTGTCGTCAAAGCGCTGCAGCGATTGATAGTCCAGCGGTGTCAGCGGTTGTTTGTCGTATTGACGGGTGACCTTGAGCTCGGCGTGATCGCTGTCGTTCAACGGTTTCAACAAGCGATAGCGCCAGCCCGGCTGGTTGGCGATAAAGATAATCCCGCGCGCATCGCTGACCAGCAGCGTGTCGCTGCCCTGACGCCATTCGCGCTCCAGTTCCGGGAACTCGAGTTTCACCACCATGGCGCCGAGAAACTCGCCGCTGTCGCTGGTCACCGCGCTGGAGAGGAAATATCCCGGAATGCCGCTGGTCACCCCCACTGCGTAAAAACGGCCGGTGCCCTGGGTGCGGGTCTGGCTGAAGTAGGGGCGAAAACCATAGTTGTGGCCGACATAACTGCTGGGCAAACGCCAATTGCTGGCGGCCACGGCGAGGCCGGTGCGGTCGAGCAGTTCCAGGGTCGAGGACTGCGCGGCGCCGTTGATTTTTTCCAGTTTGCGGTTCAGCGCAAGCTGCTGTTCGGGACTCACTTCACCGTTCAGCGCGCCACGCAGCTCCGGGTCCAGCGCCAACACGGCGGGCAGGGCGCGGTAGCGATCGATCAGGGTGTGCAGCGAATTGGCGTACAAGGCCAATTGCTGGTTGGCGCGGGCGGCGTCTTCCACCAGTGCCTGGCGTTCGGTGTGACGCAGGGCAAAACCGGCGGCCAGTACAGCTCCGGCGACGATCAGCAAGGTGTACAGCGTCAGGCGTAACGTGCGCGGACGAGCATGCATGGTGTCTGAAAAAATCAGTCATAGGGGCGCGCACCATAACATGGCGTCACCCCGATTATTCAGGGTGCGTCGAGGCGCAGACCGTCAGGCGGCTTTTTTTCGACAAGGTACTGAAGGCTCTTGTGGCCAGGTTCTGACTTGCTTGATCCCGCTTGGTGTGACTTTGAAGTCATGCACAAGCCTGGACTTATCGAGCATGAGTCGGCAGACGTTTCGACAGTCCTCGACTCTCAGGCTTGTGCATGGTGACGTTTGGCAGTGTGTGCCTGCCTCCTCAAGAATTGGTTATCTGTCGTGCTCTGCGCCTTGTACTGCTCCATGCCGATTTTGCTTCGACGGATCAAGTCTTGCGTCCTTTCATGCTGTCTCGTCAATGCGCTTAGTTGAATCGGTTCAAGCATGTGTTTAGGTGTCATGGCGTTAATATTGGGAAGTATGTCCTGCGGGTTGAGTTCGTCAACGCCTAGTGACTGGAAGGCTGCCAAGGCCTGGGTAAACCGTTCGTTTTCGACTGATTCCCACTTATCCAGCATGTCCTGGGTTTTTTTGATCTTGACCGGATCCAGCCCGTTGTTGATGTCCTCGGCTTCCTGAACCCTTGATCCCATTGCCAACATGGCACTTACCCCAGGAACCACTGACCCCACCACGTTGTTGAAGAAAATGTTGATTCCGGTTCCGAGCCAGTCAATCGGGTCGTCGTTGGTGGCGAGACCCAGTCCACGGTCAATCGCCTTGATGGACATGGTTGATGTCTGCGGAATTAGAGGGCCGATCAGTGGTGCGGCTGGAACAACAGAGGGGCTGGTACGGCCTGCCAATTCACCTCCAAAGTTACCTAAGGTAAGGCCTTGGGAATAAGGTACGCCTTCTTTAAGGTCGAAGCCTTGAACAGTGCGTAGAGGCAATAGTCTCTGCAGTTTTTCATTACTACTTGCCAAGGACCCGCCGGCATAACCGATAGCCGCTTTGATTGATTCACCCGTCAGGTTCAACAACAGCGCTTCCATGTTCCATTGATCAATGATGTTGTCGATTTGCCCCACTGTTTGATCGGCATGGCCTTCCAGGACCGAAATGAATCTTGAGTAGTTGTGGATGACGTGTTCTGCTTTCGCCTCACCGTTGCCGTCCAAATACCGCAGCGGGTTATTCCCCACAAAACGCATATAGATTCAACCCATCCACAGCCCCCGCCGGATCCGCACTTACCCAACGCCACAACCACGGCGCGTAATAGCGGGCGCCATAGTAATAAAGTCCGCACTCATCCATTTCCTTGCCCGAATAGCGGATCGTTTTACAGCAGACCTCCAGCGCAGAACTTGCTATCAGCCAGGCCGTGCCGCCAAACGGGTAATAGCCTTCGTGACTGACTACCCGAGCGTTTTGATCAAGCTCCATGACACTGGAGCCCAAGTGATCGTCGAGGCTGTAGCGCAGTTGATCCTGATCGATGCCGTCGGGTTTTTTGCTGACCCAATGCAGACAACGCACGCTGCCCCGACCGCCTGGCAAGGTGATGACGTGCAACGCTTCGCCGTTGTCCCGGGTGCGGATTTCCAGGCCCGGCAAGTAGATCGCTTGATGAAAATGAGTGAGGGTCGAGGCTTGCCATTCATGACGCTTGAGAATCCGTTCGCCCTGGCTGTAGCGAAAGACTTCTTCGTCGTTGGGATCGTTGTCGCGTTCAACCAGCGTCGCGGATGCCAGACGATCATAGCTGTTCCAATGCAGGGACCTTCCCGGGAGCGAGGCCAGGAGATTGCCGTGAGGGTCGAACAAGGTGTCGAAATCAGGGGTAGGATCACCTTCTTTCCAGCGCACACCACGGTTACTGTTCGGGTCAATGCACATCTGTTGGGTGTAGCCACCCACCGCGCGCTCATGGACCACTTTGATCAGGTTGCCGCCATCGTTATAGGCGTAAATCTGTTTGTAATTGAGGTGGTTTTTCGGGTCGCTCGGCAAGGGGCGACCAGGCAAGTCGGAGCTCGGGGCGGCATCATGACCGGTGGCGCTGGTCAGTTGGTACTGCGAGCTGTAGGTGAACTCGCGGTGGCCATCAATGAGCTGGTTTTTGAAGAACACCGGTTTAAACGTGAGATCGTCGATGCGCAACACGTTACCGACCCGATCGTATCGATACTCAAAGTGCTGGAGCGGGACTTGCCCGGGTGGCCCGGCAACCAGGGCAGTAAGGCGACCATCAGCATCGTCGTAAATCCAGGTGCTGAGCACTTTGTTGCTCGCAAGCTGTTCGATGATCTGGCCGGCGGCGTTGTAGCGGGCGTCTTCAAGAACCGGCTGCCATTGCGCCGTGGGATCGAGTTGCAGGTGAACCTGTTGCAGCTGCCCGGCAATGTCGTAGCGCATTCGTTGCTGATGCTCGCCGGCGTCGGTTTGGGTCAGTACCGCGCCGCTCGGGCCGTAGGTTCGGCTGCTGGTGAAGGTGCCGGTCTCGGTGATTGTTCGAGTGTCGCGCAGCGGTTGGCCGTGCAGGCTGAAACTCTTGATCTCGAATTCGCCTGAGGGGTCGACTTGCTTGATCAATTGGCTACGCAAGTTGAGGGCGGGATCAGCCAGCGCCGTGGCGTAGGTAAAGGTCTTGACGTCCGGTTGATCGTTCTCTTCAAGCGTGAGCACGCGCAACTGGTTGTCGTAAGTGGTGCGCCAATGGCTGCCGCGTCCATCCCAGTGTTGGCGGACTTCACCGGCCGGCCCCGTCAGGATTGTCCGCACACCGGCATCGACGCTGTCGACCTTGACCGATTGTCCGGTCAGGCCGTAAACCGTGGCCAGGTTGGGCTTGAGGGCATCGGCCAGTCGCGGGTCCCGTTGTTCCACCGGCCGCCCGATAACGTCATGGCGTAGCCGGGTAATGAGGGGCTCCAAGGTACCGCCTGCCGCAGTGCGCAAGTAGGCAAGTAGGCAATCTGGCGCACTGGCAGCCCCCGCGCATCATGAGATGTCACCGACGGGGTATTCCAGTCGACAGTACTCATCATTGCTTCTCCGTCGTGAGTCCGTTCGTGTCCGACGCGACGAGGGTGTCATTGAAATCCAGCTTGGTTGTGAACCAGGGATGGATTTTCTCCAGCGCAATATACCCTTTGGCGTTGATGACCTTGTTAAGGCGCCCAAGCACATCGTAGAAACTTTTATCGTGATGGCCGAACTCCTTGAAGCAATCGTCATTGATGTAGCCGTAAGCGTTGGCGAAATAGGGGCGATAGGTTCGTACCGGTAATCCTTTGTTGTTGTATTCCACGCGTTCGCTGATGCGCCAGCGCTGCTCGGCGTGCGCAACCTTTGGCTTGCCGCCTTCGATCACCCGTTTGCCGTTTTCCACGACATAGGCATCGCCAGGATCGACCAATTGCTGGGTTTGCAAGGGGCGACCGAAGCCATTGAAGAACGTCTGAATGATGTGGATCTGGTGTAGTTCGTCTACGTCGTAGTAGTAATGATCAGCGCTAAGGACAACGCTGTGCACCGGAGTGCGCTGCACACTGGCTAGCAGATCCCACAAGGCTTGCTCTGCCTGCGTCCGGGACTTGAGCCGGGCCAGATTCCGGCGCGCACTGGCGCGTATGTGCCGGCTAGGCAACACGTAACCTTGTGCGATCCAGTCACTCAGCCACACGGAGTCGGAGACCAGGCCCATCCAGCTGAACAGTTCCTTGCGAAAGGTGCTGGCCGCGTCTTGCAGTGCTTCCTTGGGGAATTTGATCGCCGTGGCGGGTCTGGCATCTTCAGGACGGTTATATTTGTCGATGGGCAGGAAGCCCGCGGGAACACCGTTTTCTGTTCCGTGACAAGTGACGGTGTGCGGACCTGACGCTCCGTTAAGGGCCTCTTCAATGTTCTCGTTGGCATCGGTAATGCGCAGGGTTTGCAGGGAGTGGTAGTCGGACTCGACGCGAGTGATGCAACCATCGGGTTGCTTGACGCTGAGGGTGGCGAGACAGTAATTGTCGTAGGTTGCTTCGGTTACACCATGGCTCCGGGTTTCGTTGTATTTAATGACCTTGTAGAAGCGCTCGAGGCCCGCATACTCGGCAAAGTTGTAGAGCGCGGACCACAGATTCCGCTGCTTGTCCTCTTCTTCGTCGGCCGCTTTGTCCGTGCCCAGAAACAGCTTCATGCACAGGTACCCAATCTTCTCCAGTTCTGCCCGGATATCGATTGGAGGCGTTACGTTGCCGTAGACCTCCAGCGCCTCCTTGTTCAACTGAGCAATTTCCAGCGCAGCGGCCAACGCTTCGAAATCGGCAGTGCCGTCCGGCAACACTGTGCGGTCGTCCGTTTTGAGATAGCGTTGCACCGATTGCGAAGTGAGTTCCCGCACAGCCGCCCATTCGGTTGATTTGAACAGGTCGAGAAACTGTTCATAAGAAATTGTATGGGGATCAAGACCACTGGCGACCGTCTTCTTGGGCAAAACAAGAGCATTGCCGCGTTGCCGATAGGGCAGGCCGAGCCGCCAGCCTTGCAGAGCGATCAGGTGAATAAATTCGTAGCGGGTTTCGTTCAAGTAGTAGAACTGCTGAGCCGGATCATGGGCGTCAATCCACCATTTATCTTCATCGGGATCAATAAACGGTGATTTGTCAGTCTCAGTCAGGCGCCGGGCATAACTGACTGTAATGCTGTGAGTCGTCTGCCCGAACTCGTCCCGATTCAAGTTGATGACATGGCGGCACAGCGGGTCGTCGATGTAGCGCTCGTAGTTGCACGTGATGGCTTCCAGCAACGACACCATTAACACCGCGTCGGGATAGTGTTCGCCACGCTCACGCACTTCACGAACGATGTAGCGGGACTGTTCTGAAAGGAAGGGAAGTGCAGAGGATGGGTCACCCGCCGCATACGTTTCAATTCTCAGCACATTGCCCGCGAGCGCACGGGCAATGGCGTGCTCAGTAGCCTCATCGGCCGGCTTGATAAGCTCCTCGCATTCGTCGCTCGGGTGGAATCGACAAAACTGCGTGTCACCCAGCCGGTGTGCCTTGTCATCACGGTCGAAGTAGCCGTCGCGAGGCATGTCGATTTGCCTGCCGGTGTGAAACCAGGTGCACACCAAGGCCGGTGCGGTGAAACTTTCGTCTTCATCCGAGGCGGTTTCGCTGTCGGTCTGGTGCAGCCGGCCGAATCCGCGGAACTCCCGGTCCTGGCTGTCGTACCAGGCCTCGAAATAACTGAAAAACTGATTCAGGCAATTGCCGGTGATTTCGTCGAGCTGGGATTGTTGGCTGACGACCTGCAAAGCGAAAGGCAGGTTGGAAACAGGGCGTCGCTTGAGCTTGAGAATCCGCTGTTTTTCATCCAGCCATTCCTGCGCGGAGCTGCGATACACCACCTTCGTGTTGCACCCCATGTTGTTATCGCTGGCAATCATCAAGTACGGCTTGGCGCTGACAAAGTCGTAGCGCCAGTGCTGCGGTTTCATATGCGTGACGGTCAGGATCAGGCTGGCGCAGCCGAGCCCTTGCAGGTCTGCGAAGGTGACTTGGCACAGGTTGTCGTAACGCACGCCCTCGGGCCAGGGGACAATAATCGGATCTTTCGCAAACCGGTTGCCGCCCTGATTGAGGTGAATATGGAAGTCATCCGAGTTCAGATAGATAAGCGCCGGGGCGCCCGAGCCGTTCAAGTCGGCGATGCGCACCCGTGCCGCGTCGAAAGTCGCGTACTTGAAGGTCGGGCCACCGATGACAAAACCTTTACCAAATTTCCCATGACCCAGGTTTGGCCAGCATTTGATTTCGTCGTGGCGAATGCGGCACAACCCCAGCGTGTCGCTGCCATGAAGGTTGCCCAGGAACACCAGTTCGCTGAGTGAGTTGCTGATCAATGGCAGAGGGTCATCCGCCGGCTCATGAGGGACGTTTTCACCCTTGGCAAAGCCCGCACGCTGGTTGGCGTACAGGCGCACGGAGTGGGGGCCGATCAGTGCCAGGGAGCTGAGGCCATTGCCCGTCAAGTCGCCCAACTGGGAAAGGACGTTGAAAAACTCCACCGGAAACGCACTGAACGGAACAAATCCTGACCAGCTATGATCCGGGTTCAGCGTATGAAAACCGCACAGGCCGGGTTGAGCAATGATCCAGTCCAGGCGACCGTCGCCGGTCAGGTCCATCAAGGCCTGATGCGCTTGCTTGTTGCGGTCGGCTATCGGGATTTTATCGAGCGCTGTCCACGGGCCATAGGTGATCTGATCACCGCCGTCCCGGTCACGCAACGGCTCCCGGTAGTACCAGCACTGGTCGTAGCGGCACAGGAAACCCGGCAGGCCCTCGCCGAACAGGTCGACGCATTGGTAGAACTGCCCGTCTTCGATGCCCGGCATGGTGTCGAACGGGAAGAACGGTTTCGACTGTGTATTGAGTTCGATAGTCGAATATTCGAACTCCACCGGGGGCATATTCTCCACGGCGTCGCTGGCGTCATACGCCTGGTAATTCGCCGCTGCGATTTGACTGTAGGCCCAGGATTCGGTGCTGCCCGAGTACTCCAGCAGCAGGCGGCGGACCAGCACAGGTGTGTCGCCCAGTTCCGCAAAACTGTGGAACATCAGCACTTGCTGGCAGAGGCGCCGAGTGCCTACTTCGAAGCCTTGGCCGTAGGTCTAAAAGGGGTCGTTACGGACCAGCCACGGCTTGAGCGTCGGGCCGTCATACACCGGTTTTTCATTGCGATCCAGTGTGCGTTCGCCGTAATCGAATACCAGGTGGAAGTGCCATGAAGGCGTCAGCGTTTGCGGCGTACCCCAGCCGTACAAGTGTTCGTACGCCGCGAAGTTGCCATAGAGCACACGGTGCAAATACTGCTGGGCCCGGTAGTCATGCGGGTCAGGAGTCTCGGTCGGATTCTCTTGTTTGTACTCGTAGCAGATGTGCTCGCCGCGAGCGTTGATGCTCTCTTGCAACAGCCAGGCAACGATACGGCTCGAATTGAGCGGGTCAGCCTTGCGCGCGGTCTCGACCTTGCCGAAGAGATGCAGGCTGCCATCGGCCCTGTGCACCAGCCAGAAGCCTTCGGGGTTAGTGGCGGAGCGCCACCACTCGATCAGGTCCAATGTCATTTCTACTCGAGGAACGTACCGCACAACCTTGTGCAGACCGATGGGCAACTCTCGGTACTTGGCCTCGTCTCTGGATTTGATCTTGCCGTCGATGTCGCGCTCGGCCATCAGTTCCTCGCCCGTGTGGCTGAGGTACACGTCATCATCGGTATAGCGCGGCACGCCTTTATCGGTCTGGCGGGTAATGGCGCTGAGGTTCAAATTCCAACCGATGCCAAACGGTCCGTTACCCGACTGGCTGCTGTAGCTCAGTGTGAGTTGAGGATCAAAGCCGCGACCGGACGAAGAAGGCAGAGGCAAAGCAAATGAAGCCGCTCCCGTCGGGCCCACCTTGCCCCAGCTTTTGCCAATGGTGGCGATCGATGCGCTCTTTGTGATGGAGGGTTCAGTGATACTCAGGGACGCTTTGTCTTCCATGGGGCTGATCCTGTTTTTGGCCTGGTGCTCGCCCGCGGCAAACGGTGTCGCTGGATGGGTCAGACGCTAACAAGATGGGCGGCGTGCGTAACCTGTCAGATCTGACAGGTCGGAAGAATTTTTTAGATCAAATGTATTTAAGCGAAATGCTTTTAATGCCATTGGTAATATTCACGCGCAAAAAAAGGCCGGGTCGTCATTGAGACGCCCGGCCTTTTTGTGTCAGCTGTCTCGTCCTGAATAAGGTTTACACCTTCTGACTTCTTATCAGGAAGGTGCAATGGATACGGGTCCAAAACGCAGTCAGCGAGATTACACGCTGACTTTTAAATTGTCGGTTGTCGATCAGGTCGAAAAAGGCGAGTTGAGTTATAAAGAAGCTCAACGGCGTTATGGGATTCAGGGTCGGTCGACGGTGTTGGTCTGGTTACGTAAACATGGTCGACAGGATTGGAGCCAAGGCGCATCCATTCGCTCCCAGAGGACTCGACCGATGGACGAGCCAACTTTGCCACCGACTCCCGAGCAGAGAATCAAAGAGCTTGAGGAACAGTTGGCCCTGGCAAATCAGAAAGCCAAATTCTTCGAAGACGTGGTTGATGTTCTGAAGAACGACTACGGCGTATCTGTCGTAAAAAAGCGGCCCGGCAAGTCGTTGCGCAAACCCAAACCCTGAGTGTCAGCAGGGCTTGCCAGTTTATGGGGATCAGTCGCCAAGCCTATTACAAGCGAGATCGCGTTTGTCGGGCTCGAGTCGAGCAAGATCAGAAACTCATCACGTTTGTGCAATCAATCCGGGTGCGCCAGCCCTGCATTGGCGCCCGCAAACTGCACTCATTGATGCACGCGGAGCGCGAGAAACAGGAGCTACATGTAGGCCGGGATCGCTTGTTTGAGGTTCTAAGAGAGCACCGCCAGTTGGTTCGTAGAAAACGGGCTTATCACAAGACGACTGACAGCCATCATCACTTTCACTGCCATCCCAATTTACTAAAGCCAGGCCCGCAGCAAGTCGTCGCTACCGGCCCGGAACAGGTCTGGGTAGCCGATATCACTTATCTCTCCACCAAGCGTGATGATCCGGTCTACCTGAGCCTGGTCACGGATGCGTTCTCGAGAAAAATTGTCGGTTACCACGTGCACGGTAGCCTGCATGCCGACTCGGTGGCTCAAGCCTTGCGCATGGCGTTGAAGACGCGTCGAACCCGCCAGAAACTGGTTCATCACTCGGATCGAGGGGTGCAGTACTGCTCAGCGTTGTATCAAAAGCTCCATGCCAGGCATGGCATCACGTGCTCGATGACCGATGGCTACGACTGCTACCAAAACGCCATGGCAGAGCGGGTCAACGGCATCTTGAAAACAGAACTCTTGCTCCATCGACCGACAGACTTGGCGCAAGCGGAGCAGATGGTGCGGGAGGCGATCTTGATCTACAACCAAGAGCGCCCGCACCTGTCCTTAAAATACAAAACGCCCGATGCGGTGCATCGGGCGTTAGGGTGAAATAGGTGTAAACCTATTTCAGGACTAGACAAGCTGATGCGCTTACTGCACTTCAACCGCCAGGCTCTCACTGATCTTTTGCTGCCAGATCGCAGGACCGGTGATGTGAACCGACTCGCCCTTGCTGTCCACTGCAACCGTCACAGGCATGTCTTTCACGTCGAACTCGTAGATCGCTTCCATCCCCAGTTCGGCGAACGCCACCACGCGGGATTTCTTGATCGCTTGCGCCACCAGATAAGCCGCGCCGCCCACTGCCATTAGGTAAACGGCCTTATGGTCCTTGATCGCTTCGATTGCGGTCGGGCCGCGCTCGGATTTGCCGATCATGCCCAGCAGGCCAGTTTGCTCGAGGATCTGACGGGTGAACTTGTCCATCCGCGTCGCGGTGGTCGGACCGGCAGGGCCAACCACTTCTTCGCGCACCGGATCAACCGGGCCGACGTAGTAGATGAAGCGACCTTTGAGGTCTACCGGCAGGGTTTCACCCTTGTTCAGCATCTCGACCATGCGCTTGTGCGCGGCGTCGCGACCGGTGAGCATCTTGCCGTTGAGCAGGACGGTTTCGCCCGGCTTCCAGCTCTGCACGTCTTCCGGGGTCAGCGTGTCGAGGTTGACGCGACGAGCCGACGGGCCGGCTTCCCAGACGATTTCCGGGTAGGCGTCCAGCGGTGGCGCTTCCAAGGATGCCGGGCCGGAACCGTCGAGCACGAAGTGCGCGTGACGGGTGGCGGCGCAGTTCGGGATCATGCACACCGGCAACGAAGCGGCGTGGGTCGGGTAATCCATGATCTTCACATCGAGTACGGTGGTCAGGCCACCCAGGCCCTGGGCGCCGATGCCCAGTTGGTTGACCTTCTCGAACAGCTCCAGGCGCATTTCTTCGATACGGTTGGACGGGCCGCGCTTTTTCAGCTCGTGGATGTCGATGGATTCCATCAACACTTCCTTGGCCATGACGGCGGCTTTCTCGGCGGTGCCGCCGATGCCGATGCCGAGCATGCCCGGTGGGCACCAGCCGGCGCCCATTTCCGGAACGGTCTTCAACACCCAGTCGACGATCGAGTCGGACGGGTTGAGCATGGCCATTTTCGACTTGTTCTCGGAACCGCCGCCCTTGGCTGCCACGTCCACTTCCACGGTGTTACCCGGAACGATGGAGTAGTGGATAACGGCCGGGGTGTTGTCCTTGGTGTTTTTACGAGCGCCCGCCGGGTCGGCGAGGATCGAGGCACGCAGGACGTTTTCCGGCAGGTTGTAAGCCCGGCGCACGCCTTCGTTGATCATGTCGTCCAGGCCCATGGTGGCGCCATCCCAACGTACGTCCATGCCCACGCGAACGAAGACGGTAACGATGCCGGTGTCCTGGCAGATCGGGCGGTGGCCGGTGGCACACATCCGCGAGTTGATCAGGATTTGCGCCATCGAGTCGCGAGCTGCCGGCGATTCTTCGCGCAGGTAGGCCTCGTGCATCGCCTGGATGAAGTCAACGGGGTGGTAATAGGAAATGAACTGCAGGGCGTCGGCAACGCTCTGAATCAGGTCGTCTTGCTTGATCACGGTCATGAGTCGCGCTCCTCTAAAAGACGGGAACATTCAATAAGGTGCTTGCAGCTGGGGTGCATCGGTCGGTTGCAAGCACCTTTCAAGGCACGCCGGGGCTGCTGGCGCGACGCTAAAAAGGCGCGGCAGTATACCGCGCCTCGATGGCGGGCACACCCGCCGACAGTCAATCGTTGGTCTTATAACGCCGCGATCCCTGTAGCAGCTGGCGAAGCCTGCGTTCGGCGGCGAAGCCGTCGTGAAATCGGTCACCTCGGTGTATCAGACAGACCATAAACACAGGTTTCACGACTGCTACGCAGCCGAACGCAGGCTTCGCCAGCTGCTACAAGGACCGTGGCAAGGACCAGGATCCAGGTAAAAACCGGACATGCTTTTGACGCCAGTTTTCTGCCCCGAAATTTGAATGGTCATTTAGCAGACACCCCACTAAAGTGGCATTCGGTCTGTAGAGTAGGACACTCGATCAGCCTCCTTTCGCACGGTGAGTCAACGATTGACCCATAACGCCATCCAACGGCTTTTGCTCAAACGCTTTGCCCTCGCAGCCGGCACGTACGCCCTGGCTCTGGTCTTGCTGTGGCTGGCATTTTTCACCGGGCATTACGACGAACCCCTGACCAGCATGGCCATCGGCAGTGCGCTGGTGGTGATCACTCAGGGGGCGTTGTTCGCGGTGTTTTACAGCGGCTGCAACCTGCGGTTTTCCGACCCGAGCCTGACCGAGGCGCAAGTGTTGATGGGCCTGGGTTGGCAGACATGGCTGATCGCCAATCTGGATGAGGCACGCGGCGCGTTCCTGGTGTTCTACCTGTTGATCATGTTGTTCGGGCTGTTCCACCTTTCCCGTCGTGCGTTTGTGCGCTGTGCGCTGCTGGTGTTTTTCAGTTTCAGCGCGATCACGCTGTGGGAGGGTTACCACTTCGAGTTGAACGACCCGGCGTTGGCCGCGTTGCAAGTCTGTGTGCTGTTCATCGTGCTGATCTGGCTGGAGCTCTACGCCCGTTATGTCCAGGCCTCGCGCCAGCGCATGCGTCAACGCCGGTTTGCCTTGCAGGCGCATCAGGACACCCTGCGCGGGATGATGCGCCAGCTCGAAGACCTGGTCGCCACCGACGAACTCACCGGGCTGTTCAACCGCCGGCATTTCCTGCGCCTGGCCTCCCGCGAGCTGAACGCGATGGAGGCGGGCGTGGTGCATGGCCTCGCGCTGATCGACCTCGACCATTTCAAGCGCATCAACGACGTTCACGGCCACGCTGCGGGCGATCAGGTGCTGCAAGCCTTTGCCGGCGTGGCCACCGCCTGCCTGCGCGAGGGCGATGTGCTGGCCCGTTATGGCGGCGAAGAATTCGTGCTGCTGTTGCCCGACTGCAACGCCGAACGACTGACCTCTTGTTGTGAGCGGCTGCGCATTGCCTTCACCGATGTCGAACTGATCGGCCTCAACGTCGCCCACCTCAGTTTATCCGCCGGCATGACCTTGCTGGAGCTGGGCGACGATCTCGACGACGCCTTGCAGCGGGCCGATCAGGCGCTGTACCGCGCCAAGCGTGACGGCCGCAATCGCTGCGCGGCGGCGTGGGAGAATGTCGATGCCTGAATTGCGTGTCGGCGAGCGTCACTGGTCGGTGGCGCCGGGCAGCAATCTGCTCGACGCCCTGAATCAAAATGGCGTGGCCGTGCCCTACAGTTGCCGCGCCGGCAGTTGCCATGCCTGCCTGGTGCAATGCGTCCAAGGATTGCCCGGCGACAACCGCCCCGATGCCTTGAGCGCTGATCAGCGTCAACAAGGTTGGCGACTGGCCTGCCAATGTCAAATCATCGAAGACCTGCAAGTGCATACCTTCGACCCGCAAGTCGACGGCCGCCCCGCGCAAGTCGCTGCGGTCGATTGGTTGAGCGCCAGCGTGTTGCGTCTGCGCCTGACCACCGAGCGGCCGTTGCGTTACAGCGCCGGGCAGCATCTGGTGTTGTGGGCCGGCAACGTGGCACGGCCTTACTCTTTGGCCAGCCTGCCGGAAGAAGACCGCTTTCTGGAATTCCACCTCGATTGCCGCCAGCCGGGAGAATTCAGCGACGCGGCCCGTCAGCTGAAAATCGGCGACCCGATTCGCCTCGGCGAACTGCGCGGCGGGGCGTTGCAATACGACCCGGACTGGAACACCCGGCCGCTGTGGCTGATGGCTGCCGGCACGGGGTTGGGGCCGTTGTTCGGTGTACTGCGCGAAGCGTTGCGTCAAGATCATCAAGGCGCCATCCGCGTCATTCACCTCGCCCATGATGCCAGCGAGCACTACTTGGCCAAACCCCTGCAAGCCATGTGCGATGTGCGTGAAAACCTCAGCGTCGAATTCTGGACCCCGGCCGAGTTGCCGCAGGCGTTGGCGCAACTGCGGCTTGTTTCCCGACAAACCCTGGCCTTAGTCTGCGGAGCCCCAGACAGTGTCGACGCCTTTGCCCGGCGCTTGTACCTGGCCGGATTGCCGCGCAACCAACTGCTGGCGGATGTCTTTGTTCCCCGTGGTTGAGCGCTGATCGTTTAACGACGCGAGACTCGCCATGCCCAATGCCATTGAAGTTGAACGCGAACGCGGTTTGCTGACCCTGCGCCTGAATCGCCCCGAGAAGAAAAACGCCCTGACCCGCGCCATGTACAGCCGCTTGGCCGAGGCGCTGAAACAGGCCGACACCGACCCTGAAATCAACGCCGTGCTGATCACCGGCAGCGCCGAGTGCTTCACCGCCGGCAACGACATCGCCGACTTCATCCAGCAACCGCCGGGCAACCTCGACAGCCCGGTGTTCCACTTCATGCTCAACTTGCTGGAATGCCGCAAACCGGTGATCGCTGCTGTGGCGGGCGCGGCGGTGGGGATCGGCACGACGATGTTGCTGCATTGCGATCTGGTGTATGTCAGTCGGGATGCGCGTTTGCGGATGCCATTCGTGAATCTCGGGTTGTGTCCTGAGTTTGGTTCCAGCCTGATCCTGCCGCGATTGCTCGGGCATGCCAAAGCGGCGGAGCTGTTGCTACTCGGCGAGAGCTTCAGCGGAGAACAGGCTGCCGCCTGGGGCATTGCGACCGAAGCGTTGGGCAGTGGCGACGCGGCGTTGGCCAAGGCGCGGGAGATGGCGTTGCGCTTCGAATCGTTGCCGCCGGAAGCGGTGCGCATCAGCAAGCAATTGATGAAAGCGCCGGACCGGGAACAATTGCGCAAAGTGATCGAAGAGGAGGGCGCGTTGTTCACTCAGCGGTTGCGTTCACCGGAGGCGTTGGCGGCGTTGTCAGCCTTTATCAGCCGGCATTGAAGTGAGGTGACTGGGCTGACGCCTTCGCGGGCAAGCCCGCTCCCACAGGATTTGTGTCGTACTCCTGTTTTGTGATCACCACCCATCACTGTGGGAGCGGGCTTGCCCGCGAAGGCGTCAGCCCAGACCACACACTTCAAGGATCAAAAACCAAAAAGCCCTGCCATTCACATGGCAGGGCTTTTTGTTTTTCAGCAACCGGTCACTCAGACCATCGGGTCGCCAACGTGCAGGATTTTCATCCCGTTGGTGCCGCCGATGGTGTGGTAGCTATCGCCCTTGGTCAGGATGACCCAGTCGCCTTTCTCCACAACACCGCGTTTCAACAACTCGTCGATCGCAGCCTGGCTGACTTGCTCAGGCGGCAGCGATGCCGGGTCGAACGGTACGGTGTAGACGCCACGGAACATGGCTGCGCGGGCCTGGGTTTCGCGGTGCGGGGAAAACGCGTAGATCGGCACCGAAGATCGGATGCGCGACATGATCAACGGCGTGTAGCCACTTTCGGTCAGAGCGATGATCGCTTTCACGCCCGGAAAGTGGTTGGCGGTGTACATGGCCGCCAGGGCAATGGACTGGTCGCAGCTTTCGAAGACCTTGCCGATGCGGTGACTGGAGGTCTTGCTGGTCGGGTGCTTTTCAGCGCCGACGCAGATGCGCGCCATCGCCTGCACGGCTTCCAGTGGATACAGGCCCGCAGCACTTTCCGCCGACAGCATTACGGCGTCGGTGTAGTCGAGCACGGCGTTAGCCACGTCGGACACTTCGGCGCGGGTCGGCATCGGGTTCTGGATCATCGACTCCATCATCTGGGTCGCCACGATCACAGCCTTGTTGTGGCGGCGTGCGTGCAGAATGATTTTCTTCTGGATGCCCACCAGCTCGGCGTCGCCGATTTCCACACCGAGGTCACCACGAGCCACCATCACAGCGTCGGAGGCTTTGATCAGCGCATCGAGAGTGTCGTCGTCGGCCACCGCTTCGGCACGTTCGATCTTCGCCACCAGCCAGGCAGTACCGCCGGCCTCGTCGCGCAGTTGACGGGCGTATTCCATGTCGGCGGCGTCACGCGGGAAGGACACGGCGAGGTAGTCGACTTCCATCTCGGCAGCGAGCTTGATGTCGGCCTTGTCTTTCTCGGTCAGAGCCGGAGCGGTCAGGCCACCGCCGCGACGGTTGATGCCTTTATGGTCGGACAGCGGGCCGCCGATCAGCACGGTGCAATTGAGCTCGGTGGCATTGGCGGTATCAACGCGCATCACCACACGGCCGTCGTCGAGCAGCAGCTCGTCGCCCACGCCGCAATCCTTGACCAGGTCCGGGTAGTCGATGCCGACCACTTGCTGATTGCCTTCGGTCAACGGATGGCTGGTGGAGAAGGTGAATTGATCACCGATCTTCAGCTCGATCTTCTTGTTGGCGAATTTGGCGATACGGATTTTCGGGCCTTGCAGGTCACCCAGCAGGGCGACGAAGCGGCCGTGCTTGGCAGCGAGGTCACGCACCAGCTTCGCGCGAGCCTTGTGCTCGTCGGGGGTGCCGTGGGAGAAGTTCAGGCGGGCGACGTCCAGGCCAGCCAGAATCAGCTGTTCGAGAACTTCCGGCGAGTTACTGGCCGGGCCAAGGGTAGCGACGATTTTGGTGCGACGGACGGACATGCATAGACTCCTGAGTTCAAGCGCTGAGTGAGGCTACTATGGTCTCCGGTTGTAGTCATTGTTCATGTGCACTACTTATTCGTTTGTTTCTTTAAACGAACATTCCTGAAGATTTTGCGAAGCGGGTCGATACAGAGCTCAAGACAGGAGAACCCCCATGCGATTCGCGCTCATTGCCGTGCTTGCCCTCAGTGTGACGGGCTGCGCCCGTTGGTCGATGAACCATCATTTGAATAACGCCTACAGCGCTTACGATCGCGGCAATTGCGAGCAAGTCATGCTCGAACTGTCGAAAGTCGAACGCTCCAGTCGTGCGCGGCCTTATGTGTGGCCGGAAGTGTCGATGATGCGCGGCCAGTGCCTGGAACGGCAGAAGCTGTTCATCGATGCGGCCCAAACGTATCAATTCATCATGGCGTCGTACCCGCAAAGCGAATACGCCTACCGCGCCCGCGCCCGCCTGGAAACCTTGCAGAGCCTGGGCCATTACCCGACGCGCAGCGCGGCGGCCGTGCGCCCGACACGGTTCTGATAGCCGCTATCATGCAAAGGCTGGCCGCCCGGCGGTGGTGAGCTATAGTCCAAGAGATCGGTTTTAGAGCCTCGCCTCCAGACCGAGGTCATACCTGTGATCGGCAGGAGTATGCGTCAGCGATGTAGGGACTGACGCACCGGGATCGGGGAGAGCGCGCCCAGGTTTATAAAGAAGCCGGCACGTTCCGAAGCATTAGTGCGGCCCTGCTTAAGGGCCTTGCTGGGCCA
Source organism: Pseudomonas sp. 31-12 (assembly GCF_003151075.1). Lineage (NCBI taxonomy): Bacteria > Pseudomonadati > Pseudomonadota > Gammaproteobacteria > Pseudomonadales > Pseudomonadaceae > Pseudomonas > Pseudomonas sp. 31-12. The sequence continues at coordinate 5,459,106 of NZ_CP029482.1, read as the reverse complement.
ACTGCGCATGTTTACCGACCGCCGGATCGAGCGGCATCAACTGCCGTATTTCCTGAAAGTGTTCAACAGTGTCACCGACAAACCCATCGGCTTTCTGGGCAATGTGTCCACTGACGGGCTGATGCTCATCAGCCAATTGCCCATGATGGTGGGCGTCGACTTTGACCTGCGATTGAAAATCCCCACCAGCGACGGCTGCCAGCAGGTCATTGACCTGACGGCGTGTTGCCTGTGGTGCCATGAAGATGAAACACCCCACCATTACGACGCCGGGTTCAGCCTGCAACGGGCACCGCCGGAGTATGGGCAACTGATGGAGGCGTTGACGCAGTATTTCAGTTTTCAGCCGTTGCCGGCTTCGGCCTGAAATCTGCGGCGCACCTACTGACGCCATCGCGGGCAAGCCCGCTCCCACAAGTTTCGAGTTGAACGCAGGTTTTGTGTTCACCGAATAACCCTGTGGGAGCGGGCTTGCCCGCGATGGCGTCAGCATAGACAGCAACAAATAAAAGGCTAAACCCTACGTTGTTTTAATCGCCTGCTCGTTATCCAGCGACCGCTCCACCAGCATCAACCCCAGCTCACTCATCCGGTAAATCGCCATCGCCAGATGCCGCGGCTTGTCCTCCAGGCTTTCTGCCAGGTCGAGCAGCAGAATGCTGACCGTCGAAAACGTTTCGTAGGTCTCGATGGTCAAGGCTTCGGGATTGGCGTCTGGGGCAACGGCGAACATTTTCATGGCGCGGTCCTGGGAAGAGCGAAGGGATTCGACGTCGGGTTTGAGGTAATGGTCGAGCGCCTTGTCGGCGGCGGCGTGGAGCTTTCTTGAGTCGAGGCTGGCGTAGGGGGAAACCGGGTCGGTTTCGGGGGGTGGATTGGGTGTTGGTTTGAACATGATCGATCTCCGTTATAGGGCTGCCACCATCTCGCGACTAAACGAGGGGGGTGGCGGCTGTAAGCAGGTTAGTCGACCGGCGGAGATACGAATTCCGGCGCGCCCGAGGGCGCCCTGCGAACAGCCACCATCAAGTGCGGGGATAGGGAATACCCGACTGGATGACGCTTATACACATGTATCGAACCGCCGGGCGACTAAACCCGATCGCTGATTGGCAGCGACACGGATCAAGTTACGGGGCAAGGCCAAGGCGCACAAGCCGGCGGATTCTGGCGGATGTGTAGTCCGTTGCGCAAGGCGCTGTAGTCACTTGCCCAAGCCTTTGAAAATCACCGTGAATGTGTAAATGCGTGGCTGTGCCGTTTGTCGGAACTGTCAGATTTTACAGGTAGGCAGCATCCCAGTACGCGACGTAAAAAGGAAGCCTTGGGGTATTTCAACAGTCTGGGCAGAGGAGCGGGATGATGTCAGACGAAAAGGATATATCTGTTAATTCATTGATTAATGGTAACGATGAAGAACCGCTTCAATCCAATGCCGTTAGCAAACTTTCTGATGAGGGCGGAACAGTAAATTTGGATGTGGATAAGTTGCAGGTCCAACGTGATGAATATACGGAAGATAGTGCAACGACTTCACGTATTGTGTTTAACGTTCCGCAAAGCGATGGTTCGCATCAAGTCTGGATTAAATATGTGTCTGGTGTTGTGGTCCGGGATGTGGTTGTTGGGCAATGGTATAAAGGTGTGGAATGGAATACTCTTGATGTTCCAAACCTTCCGGAGGGGCCAGGTTACTATCAAACGCAGTGGAGTTACAAAGGCCACTGGTCCAAAACAGGATACAAACATATCAATGTAAAACAGCCATCCGTTATTGATGGAGCTGATGAGCAAGTAGTTATTGATTTAGTTACAGGCACTGCTGGTGCTGGAAGTCAGGTGAAGGTTGTGCGATCAGGTTCTGGCTCAGAAATGAGTGAAATGAAAACAGTCGGAGAGAATAATAGATTCTCACTCAAACTGCGCGATGATGTACTTTGGGGGAAGCATGAAGTTAATATCGAACAGCGGGTTGCTTATTCTCCCGTTGTTTATTCCCCCTTGAAAAAAATAAACTGCCTCAAAGCGCCTACTGTTGATTCCCCCGCTCCGGGCGCTGTAATGCCGCTCAGTAGTTCGATCCAATTGAAAGGAAGGGGGGCGACCGGTGAACAAATTCAAGTCTGGAATCATAATCGTACCGTTAATTTGGGACAAGCCGATGTAAGAAACGACGGCAATTGGGGACCGATAACGGTTGATGCCAAGCGTCACTATCCTTATGGCGGTTTGCAAACTCTTATGGTTCGGCACACTCGGTCAGGCGAAGATGTCTGGACGCGGGTGGTACCATTTCTACTGGCTCCACCTGCTTTCGATGGCCCTTCAGAAGTAGAAATGAATCCGCGCATCACGGGGACGGGGCATACAGGTATTACTGGACATGCCGTATTTGTATTCCCCAATGTATCGGAGGAGAGGATCGGCAGCGGGTGGGTTGTAGATGGCAGATGGTCTGCGGATGTATTCTTGGCTCCTGGTCGCCATGTTCTTACAACAGCACAGCTCTACGGTCCGGCGATATCCGAACGGACGGCATCGCGTGTCTATCATGTTCGGCCGCCGAGCCCCACCCTCCGATTCGAGCCGGTTGATGATCGTATAGAGCTGTTCGGTACCGGGTATAGAGGCACCGGCGTTCAAGTTCACATTACTCTCTACAACATCGACTGGAACTACCTTACTACACCGGTCGATGCTGGTCAGTGGAGGATTGCAATCCCGGCCACTTTGGTCCCAAACAAATACGCATTCTCCTGTAGACAAAGCGTCTCTGATGGAGGAAGCGGGCTTATTTACAGCAACGGTTGGACCCCTTTTGTCGACGTCACTGTCCCCACTCCCGAACCGATCGTCGCGAATCCCACTGTCAACGACCTGAATGTAACCTTTTCGGGATCAGGTCATCAGTGGGGCAATGCCGTAGTCCAGGTGAACATTTTCAAGGGCAAGGGAGTTGAGCCAGCGGACGTGATAGTGAAAGCCAACGTGCTTCCTTCACGTGGCTGGACGGAGCGTGTACCGCTGAGCCCCGGTACCTATCCCGACCTCACCGCCCGGCAATGGGTAAACTCTCAATTTTCCGAAGCCGTTGCCATCCCGCCGGTAGTTGTGCTCTCACCGATTCCGAACCTGGGAGAGCCCAGGTCAGGTGCTATCGTCGGGCAGACTCCGCAACTGACCGGTAGCGCCTACCAAGGGTCCGTAATCACTTTTTCCATTCCAGGGCAAGAGCCCTTCACGGTTACCGCTGGTGAAACAGGCATTTTCGATTTGCCCGCTAAAGTAGAGCTGCCCCCGGCCACTCACACTATGACAGTAACAGCGGCCTTTGGAGGGCAGATATCCCAGCCGCTCACTAGAACGTTTACAGTACGAGCTCCGAAGCCGAAGATCAGTGCGTCCGACGGCGACAAGTTAGATCCCGTTCCAACCCTTACAGGCCTAGGTTATAAAGACTGCTGGGTGGTTATTCATGCGGCAATCGGTCACCGAACGTTGGGGAGCGGGCCAGTGGGCCCTGACGGTACATGGTCTGTGGAGTTGGAAGAACTTCTCTTGGGGGAGTTAGCTATTTATGCCGTTCAGCTGGAAAGTCAAGGCAGCAGTAACAAATCCGATCCGACCGACACGGTGACGTTGGACGTTGTTCTGCAATCACCTACCATCCTCATTCCCGTTCGCAACGGGAAAACGGAGCGTATGTCGCAGTTTTCTGGAAAAGCGCTGTATAGATCCACCGTCGAGTTGTATTTAGAGGGGCAATCCCAGCCGTTTATTAAAGACATTGTGGTGGAAAGGGACAACACCTGGAAGCGCACAGTCACGCTGCACGCGGGCCAGAATAATCTGGAAGTTGCTATTCGCTATAAGGGCACCCTCAGTCTCAAGTCCGAACATACCATTACCGTAGTGCCCGCAGTGCCAAAGATCGATACGCCGTTACCGGCCGAAAAGGTAGGCAAGCGGCTAACTATGTCCGGGTTCGGTCACGTGGGTGATGAAATAGTTATCGCAAGCCGCGACCCTGAGGACATCTTGGGTAGCACGCCAGTACTGGCTGATAAAACCTGGTCGGCCACTATCGAGCAGACCATAGCCACTGACCTGCGTGTTGCGGTTATGGCACGAGCTGGTGCGGGCCTGGATTCCGCCTATACAGACACTATCCAGTTCACCAAGCTGACACCCGCTCCGAAAATCGTCGAGCCTCAGCCAGGCGACTGGACCGGAGTCAGGCCGCTGTACAGTGGATTGGCAGAGCCCGGCGCGACCATCACCGTGGCCTTATGGTTTAACGCCGACACCCTGCTCGCCGAACCAACGGTGGCTGATGAGAATGGACGATGGTCCGTCTGGGGAAACAAGGATCTTCTCGAAGGCGCCGTGTGGGTGGTCATTCGTCAAACCCTGGACGGTATTGATTCCGAGTGGGTTGAAAGCGGGCGCTTTATGGTGGAGCGAATGCCCGCCAACTTTGAAGCGCCGACAGTGACTTTCCCGCTCATCGGGCAGAAGGCCGGGCAATGCCCGATGTTCGAAGGGACAGGTGTGCGGGGCTCTGAAGTGCACATTTTCAAAAAGGGTAACGGTAACGTTGTAGTGGCTAGGGCACGGGTCGATCGCTATGGCGCATGGGCGGTACGGTCGCAGATCGAATTGCCGGTAGGGGATGACTACGAGTGTTCGGTGCATCAAACCCGCGACGGTGCGACATCCAAATGGTTAGTGCCCGACCGTAAGTTCAATGTGATACAGGTTTCCGCCGGCTTTGCGGCTCCGATCATCGAGGCGCCGCAAAATGATCCATTGAAGACCCAAGAACAGCTGCCAGAGTTTTCCGGTACCGGCGTGGTTGGGGCAGAAGTAGTAGTACGTATATATAACAAGCCGGACGTCCTCGCCAAAACAATAGTGGATGCACGTAACAAATGGCGGGTTCGCAGCGAAGTGGTAATGGGGGTGGGAGGTCACGAGATCGTGGTTGAGCAGTTCAGGGACGGTCAACGCTCGGCCAGTTCCAGGGTGTCTTTCACCGTCGCCGAGAAACTCGACCTACCCGTCTTCGGAAGTCCGGATCAGTACGCGCATATATCACCTGATGGGGTAGTAAAAGGCACGGCACTCCCAGGCACGACGGTGAGGCTGGTTGAGTCGGGAAACCCCGTCGTCGAATATGGCAACAGCGTTGCCGATGCGCAAGGGAGGTGGCTGATTGTGCTCCAAGGGCTCCCTTTGAAGGAAATTTCGCTTACTGGGGAAGGCATAAATAATCAGATGCGAGCCCGGTGGATGGCGCCTCTCGTTTTGAAGGTGATCAATGCCGGCTAAGGCGATGGCGTATTAAACCTGGCCCTCCTGTGAGGGCCATTTTTTTGCCCATTCTGCGCGTTCAAACGTTTTTATTCCGACAGGCGGACAAGATACCTGTCAGATATGACAGTAGATCTTCTCGCGCCCTCAGCGCTAAATCAGGATGACGATCACCAAGGCAAACTCGCTGAGCGGGTTCAGCATTCGTTTTGCCTGACAAGGAAATAGCGCAATGACTGCATCCGACAATCCCCCGATTCATCAGTTGGTCAAGACTGTGCTGGGCGAGCAAGGTATTGGCGCGTTCACTCGTTTGAATGAGCACATCAAGCAACATCCCAGCGTGTTTGAATTGATCAAATTGCGGCCTGATGAATTGCAGGCGCTGGGCTTGAGTCCGGTACAAGCCAAATCCTTGCTGGCACGTGGCAGGGCGTTGGCGTCATACATGGCCAGGGTCTATCGCGAGCAGAGTTTGCGTGCGGCTCCATCGTCAGACGATGAAAAAGTGCCGTTGCCCACGTATCTGAAATTGTTTAATCCGAATACTGACGGCAGCGCCCCGGCGGACGGTATCGACAACCGCGCCTCAACCACTGCTTATATGGTGCACCTGGCGGAGTGGGTGCGCGACAAGATCGTGCCGCAAGGCAAAGACGCAATACCGTTGGAGGTGCGTCGCCCGGATGTGCGCAAACTGCTGATCGACAACGAGGCGGTCAGCCAGCAGCAGTCCAGGCTGGCGATTGTTAACAAGGTGCTCGAAGCTCAGATCAAGACCAGACCGAATATCACGGATGTAAAGGCCTACCTTCGCACCGTCCGGTATCAAAATAGTCTGCCCTACGACCATGATTGGGAAAGTATCTGCCATGTCGTCCAAACCGTCCTGGAGGATGGGTCATTGGGGGATGTGATTCGCCATGTGGACCCGAGTTTCCCTTATTTCAAGAATCCGGGCGCCGTGGGGGATTGCGCTAACGTTGCCTTGCAATTGAGCATCGGTCTCGGGCCGCTTCTATTGTCGCTGCTCCTGGAGTCGCCCTACTTCCCGTTGACGGCCGAGCAGGCCAAAGAGGGACTGCGCAGGGTAGATCCGCTGACCCGGTTGGTTGATCCGGATCCTAAAAAATCCGCCGCCGACTTTTATCGATACAATTTCGGCACATTGGTGCCGGGGTTTGCCAGTCTGCGGATGCTCTGGATCTTCGCTCATGTCACACGCCTTGACCAACGCGGGGTGGAATCATTACTGGCGCTTGGTGCCTTTACCCCCAAACTCTCTGCCAACGCGCCAGTCATGGCTACCCCGGATGTTCCTGTGACAGGCGCCTTGTCAGGTGCCCGGTATATCCATGGTGGGGAGGGGCCGGCTATCGAGTTGATCAGAAGCGGCGTGGCAAACCAGATCCAATTGCACCATGTGGGGGAGGACTCATTCCCGTTGCTGGAAGCTCGCTTTGATCGCATCAACCGCAAGTGTCGTCTGGACCGCGTGCTGCAATTGAAAAGCGATGAGGTCGACGAATTGATTGAGGCCGCGACAGAGGCCGAATTCCGTGGCACCGGGGAGGGCTCACTGTGGATCAGGACCAATACCCTGCGCTGTCTCGGGCTATTCAAGATGTTGAACCGCACGCATGGCTGCCAGGCCGAACAGTTCGCTGCGCTCCTCAACGTACTGTCGGTATACGGTCGAGACGGCCAACTGTCGCACTTCGACCGCGTCTACAACTGGAACGACATGTATGAGGATCCGCTGCTCATCGATAACGTCGAGTTTGCGATTGTTCCGCAGACCAGTGCCGACGAAAAGACGGTTCATCAGATTTGCGGCGCCCTGGAGATCAACTTCGAGACCTACCGCTTCCTGGCGACAGTGATCGCCAGGGCCTTTGGCCTCAAGACCCATTTGAAACGTAGCCTGGCGATTTTTTCCAGTTTCTGGCGGTTGGTCTGGCTGGCACGGTTGTTCAAGCTGACAGCCATCGAAGCGACGGCGCTGCTCCAGACACTGAGCAATGGTGAAGGCCTGGTGGCGCAATTGGCTGGAGAGCCTGCGGTGTCCAGTCAGGGGGCGGGTGATGGCGCGGATGCCTTGAGTGCAATACATGCGTTGATGACGTGTGCGGCCTGGTCGCAAGAATACGACTTATCGGTCCTGTGGTTAGTGGAACATGTGAAGCCGGTCTATGTTCCAACCGTTTGGTCCGAGGCACAGGAGCAGTTTTTGCGCAAATTGCGCAGCCAGGTCCTGCCGGTGCTGGTACTGCAAGCCACACTGCTCGAGGAAGGCGCACCGCTACGTGACAGTAGCCAGGATCTCATCGAGTGGCTGGAGCACTTGAAACCACTGGTGGACCACCACGGGTTGGTGATCGGGCGTCATGATCAGACCGAAGCGCAGTATCTGGAGTATGCCCGTGAAGAAATCAAGAAAGTCGTGGGCGAGGTCCTTGGGCCGAATGCGGGTGTTGCTGAGCGCGAGCGCCTGCAGAACATCATCAGCGCGATCGTACTTCGATGCCGGGACGAACAGCGAGTGGTGGTGGTGGAAGGCCTTTCGGTTTACCTGAAGCTGGATTCATTGCTGACGGCGCAGGTGCTGTCCTGGGCTCAGGGGCATCCATATGACTTCCTGGTCAAGGCCATGCCGTTGTCACCCGATCATCCGTCGCTGGCACGGCAGGAGCGCAATGAACCTGACGAGTTCTTGAACATGCTGGCAGAGCTGGAGCGGCGCGGGCGGATTGCCGACAAGCTGGGCTTGACGCCGCAAATGCTGCAGACACTCCTGACGGACGAACAGTATCAATGGTTCAGTCTCGAGAGCCCCTACGAGATTTCGATCCAGTCGGTGTACTACCTGGCGTTTTACCGTCGAATGATTACCCAGGCCCGGCAACCCGAAGAAAAAATGCTCGACTACTTGCATCAGGTCAACCTGTTGCCCCGCGACTTGAGTCCCGACGCGTTGCAGCTGATTCGTGATGCCGCTGCCAGCAAGCTGGCCGCTTTTTTTGGCTGCGGGATCAAGCATGTCCTGACCTGCGCCGAACACGTCAGCCAGGGGGCCGAGGACAGTGACCGTCCTGGCTGGCCGATTTTGCACACACTGGCGCACCTTGATTTGTTGAGCCGAACCCTGGAACTTGCCAGGAAGGGGATGGACGCTACTGCCGCGTTTGGTTTGGGCACGCTGGCCCCTTTGGATCAGGAACAGGTCTTTGCCGGCGCCGCACAAAACGCTCTGGAAAGCCTGGCCCGATTCACCACCCTGACCACCCCGCCAGATTCGGCTGAAGTGGGTCAGAGCATCACCACCCGTTGTGTGGTTGACAACCCGAAATTGATCGCGAACGTGTCACAGGAAGTCGCGGAGTTCGAACTCAAGCTTCAGGACTTTTACGGTAAACCACTCAAGGGGATCGTTGTTTACTGGAAGACAGACCTGGGGGCCATGCTCACACCTCAAACCACCACCGATAATCAGGGGCGGACCTGGGCGTTATTGCAGGCGGGGAGGACGGTCGGTACTGCTCATGTTTCATTCCATCTGCCACTGCACGAGCCGATTTACGCCCCCTCGGTGCGGATTGACTGTGATGAAGCGACCCTGTTTTTCTCATCGGAGCTGGTGTCGCCACTGCCTGACCACGAGCTGCTGGCGGGTCGCTTGTCGGTTTGGGAGCTGTCGGCTGTTCTGGCGGATCGTTATGGAAACAAGGGAATGCACCGAGAGGTTGACTGGTCCACGACCTATGGGGAGTTCCGGCCAACCCAAACGTCTACGGACGCAAACGGCGAAACCCGCGTGCAGATATCCAGCCTGAGCCCGGGCGAAGCCGAAATTGCGGTTGTCGATGTGGAGAGTGACGCCAGTATCAACTTCAACGGCAAAATCAGATTTGCCAACAAGCCGCGAATTCTCGATAAGCCTGAGGTCATCACGGTGGCCTTGGTCGATCACGAACTGCAAATGCGTTGCAAGGTGGTCGGACTTGATGGCGAAGCTGTCGAAGGTGAGATCGTGAAATGGTGGACGAATCGTGATTCAACGGAAACCGAACAGCAAAGTGATCAATACGGGTTTTCCATCTTTGCTGTACCCCCTTCGTCAATCGGCAATCTGACGATCTACGCGCAGCTAGGCGACAACCCTGTTGTTGAGCAGGTGGTGCGGCTGGCGAGCGATGTCGTTCTCCAGAACTATTCGGCTGACGTCAAGTATTCGATTGTTCGCGACCCGAAGCCGACCTTGTGCTGGGTGGATGTGAGGACAACGCCTGCCGATGTGGCGCCGCCGATACCCAATTATCCGGTCACGTGGGAATGCGCCCCGCCAACGGAAGGCTCTGCACCTCAAATCGTAACCATTGTAACGGATGCGCAAGGTCGGTCGGTGTTCCCGATCAAGGCAGAGGTCGCTGGTGAGTTCAAGGTCACCGCTCGGCTCGAACTCCATCCGGTTCAGTTTCAGGACTTCACAGTGAAGGCCATTCCGGCCATCGGCTGGATAATTGAGTTGGTATCCGAAGGCAATCGAACAACGTTTGACCCCGCCAAAGATAAGCTCACCTTGCTCAGAAATAGCAGCTACCAGCTCGAAATAACGCCCCGCGAAACCGGATTGATGGGCAGCAAGGCCGCGGTGGGCTGGAGTTCTGTCTATACCACCAAGGCGCTGGGGATGGAATTCGACCCTCCTCTCGCCACGCGCTTCACCTTCGTAGATGGCCAGCCTTACATCTTGAAGTTGTCTACCGGTGACATCAGAAACGGGCTGTTCGAATTGAGCCTGGTCTGCGATCAGTTGAATCAGGCGCTGGTGTTCAAGGGCGAGTTGCTCAAGCGCCTTCCCACTCGACGGCCACCGTCGTCATGACGGATTGATTGTCTGGTCGTCACCTGCCCGCACAGTGTGTTGGCAGGTTGGGTTATCACGCAGCAACAGGAAGAACAGCCATGGAAAATCCGCAAATCAATGATCTGACGCAACGTTACACCACGGCGATGGTAGAGGCGTATTTGGGGCAGAAACTCTGGAACGGCCCAATCACGGTGTACACCCTTGATGAACTGTGGGAGTACTTGATGATGGATACCCAGGACAGTCCTGAATTGCAGGCGACCTGGCTTTCCACAAACGTGCGCTGTCTGCAGCAACATATCCAGTCGGTCTACAGCGGCATGGAGCCGGGCTATGAAGAAGCCTATTTTGAAGAAGAAGACCTCGAGTACTGGTACCAGATACTCAGTCACTACAGCACGTGGTCCGCGAATGTCATCCTTCAAGACATGGCGGCCAATTACATTGAGCCTTCACTTCGCCTGAATAAAACCGAGCTGTTCCGGACGCTGGAAAGCCGCCTGCAGCAAATGCGCCTGACCACCGACTCGGTGCAGGAAGGTTTGATGGAGTATGTCCAGGCCCTCCAGGGCATTTTTGATCTTGACGTGATCAGCGGCTACATCAACGGCGCCGATCCACGGGACGCGGTTTACTGTCTGATCGGGACTGATAAGTGGGCATCGCCGGACGTTTACTACTGGCGCACGGTGAAGGTTGAACTGGACAACAACAGCGAAAGGATCAATCCCGTCGCCTGGGGCGAATGGCAAAAGATCGATTTGGCCATCATCGACAAGGTGATCGATATCCGCGCTGTTTATTGGGGCGGGCGCCTCACAATCGTCTGGTGTGAATGGCGTGAGCGGGAAGTCGATTCAAACGGCGTTGTGCAGAGCCCCTGGAGGCTAGCGCTCAAAGCTTCCTTCTGTTCGCTGAACGGCCGGTGGTCAGCCCCTGTTTCACTGCATCAGCGCGACTGTGAGTACGATGTTTCCAATGGCCGGTTGACGGTGGTTTCGCTTGGCGACGGTGACCCGCGCGATGATCGGTTGGCGGTCTGCTACACCAACCGTCAGGCCATCGACACAACACCTTCGTATCAAGAAATAGAGATTCATGAGATTCGCGATGCCTTGTTTCAAAAAGTTAATGAAGACACTGCGACCGCGACATTGCTGGGAGTGACGTTTGCGCGTTTCCGGAACCCGCATAGCCTGCAGCAAAAGGTGGTGCCTCAAGATTACTCGAAAGTCACCATTGAAATCAGCCCGGAGACAGCGGGTTCACTCACCCCACACTTAGCGCTGGACGTCATCCACACCCGCGAAATCGGCCCGGACAATAATCACTATGAGGTGCTCCGAGTACGAGGGCGCTGCGATGCCGTGGCGGAAACCGGCCGTGTTCTGGAGCGTTTGTTTATCAGCTGGAAGGCGCAGGCAGGCACTAACTCCTTTGATATCAGCATGGTCGAGGCCGGCGAAAGGAGGCTCAAAATCACGCTCACCGCGCAGGAAGAGCCGGTGCAGGATTATGAACTACAGCGCGTTGATGGGGTGGGCAAGGTAACGATCCATCGATTTGAATCGGAACACTTCGAGGAAACGTCTGACGGGATCTGGGTGGCCACTGCTGTCGTCATGCTGTCCCACGCATCGTTAAGCTATCTGCTCGGGAAAACTCATGACGAAATTCGGGCGGGCGCCGGTTTGTCGGTTAACGGCCTGGGGGATGCGGTACACAATGAGCAGAATCAGGTAGTGCCACGAATCCAGTATGCCTCCGTCAACTTCTCGCTCAAATTGCCGGCTCGAGATGAAACCGACCCGGTAGACTGGACTTCGAAGGGCTCACTGAACGGCACATTCGCAACGTCATGGCTGACCTATACCCGGCAGGCTGCATCGTTCGATAGCAAAAGTTTCCCCATCGACAGCGCTATTGTATTTACATTCGGTGCGGACAACACATCAACAGGGTTTGGACGCAATAAATTCGAGGTGTCCCTGAACGAAAGCCCTCATTTGTACATGACGCCTTCCATCGACAAAAGCAACCTCAAGGGCGCGCAATTCCTGATTTTCAACAACCCGAACCAGACGCTCAAATTTGTACGGTTGAACACCCAATTCGCTGCGGTACTGATCAGTTGCGCAGCCATTTCGGTTGATGCGTTGCTGGCCTTGCCGACCCAGCATATCGAGGAACCTGTCGGGCCAGGCGGGACACTCGAGAAAAATGGTCCGTTCGACGGGTGTAACGGGCGATATTTCTGGGAGCTGTTTTTCCACCTGCCTGATCTGGTGGGCTCACGCCTGATGGCGGAGGGGCGTCACCGTGAAGCGCAAAAATGGTTCGAATACATCTTCAACCCGTTGGCACGCGAGATGGGGCCACCATTTCCGGCACCCGCATACTGGCGTTGCCGCCCCCTTCATAATGACATCGACCCCGCGTATGAGAACTACTCGACTGACCCCGATGCGATCGGTTACACCGCGCCCATTCACTTCAGAATGGCCATCTTCCTGCGTTACGTGGACAACCTGATAGCCTGGGGCGACCGTCTGTTTCGGCAGCTGGACTATGACAGCATGGTGGCCGCGAAACTGAATTACAGCAGGGCATCAGCGATGATGGGCACGGAGCCGGATGCTCGAACCGCCAGTACCTGGGTGCCCAAGACGCTAGAGGAGTTGATGGCAAAAATTCGCGAGCGTGATCCGCTCAAGGCTTTTGAAGCAAACTTCAAGGTCAGCCTTGCCCAGGTGCCCACCGGGATGAAAAGGACACCGCGTTTCGACTTGCTGGGAGCGGAGGACGTGTTCCGTTCCGGTATCAACCCAAGGCCCAAAGCGTTGTGGGCCTTGCTCAAGTCACGGTTGACCAACCTGCGTACCAATAAATCGATTGATGGCCAACCTCTGAACATCAGGCTTTTCAGTCTGCCCATGGATCCGAAGGATCTGATGCTGGCACAAGCCAATGCAAACTCCGGCGTAGCGCGCAGTCCGGGTGGGCAGGTACAGGTGGTGCCGTATAAATGGCAAACCGTTTACAACCTTGCGTTGCAGTGCGTCGAGTTCCTGATACAGCAAGAGGAACAGCTCCGGTCCTGGTTGGAAAAGCGCGATCAGGGGCAGCTGGAAGAGTTGGGGCAAGGTCATGTGATCGAGCTTGCTGAATATACCAAGGCGATACATGAGGCGACAATTGCTCAACACGAAGCACTGGCGGCGTCGTTGAGGCAAAGCAAGAGCATGCTCGATGCACGGGTGCAGCATTATCAAGACCTGGTGACCGCTGGAGTTTGGGACGCTGAGCGCACCGTTCAGGAAAAAAACCAGACGGCTGCCATTCTCGCCGCCACCGCGGGCGCGTTTCTGGCATTGGGTGGGTCGCTGGACACTCTCCCCAATATCGGTGGGGCGGCCGTTGGTGGCGGGCGTTATGGCGCTATCCCGCAGGCGGTGGGTGATGTCATTCAGATAGCCGCGGACGCCCTGAGGTTCGAGGCCGATCAGCTCAACATCAATGTGCAACAGTTGCGCAGGCATCAGGAGTGGGCGTTTACACTCGATCAGTCGACGCGTGAGGTGAATGTGGTGCGCGAGCAACTGGCTGCCCAGGAACATGCGATCAACGCCGCCCGTGCCAGTATGCAACAGATCCAAATGGCCAATGCCCAGGCCAGAGAGGTGTACGAGTTTTACAAAAATCGCAGTACCGGCCCGGAATTGTGCAACTGGGTTGTTGGGCAAATCAAGACATTGATCTATCAGCTTTACGATGTGGCAGCGGGCTTGTGCCTGACGGCTGAAACCTGTTGGCAGTATGAAATGGGCGATTACAAAAGTCGTTTTATCCGTCCCGCTGTCTGGGAGGATTCCCGTCATGGGTTCACCGCCGGCTTCTCGTTGAAGCTGGATCTGCTGAAGATGGCGACCGCCCGTATCAAGCGCGACGAGCGCAGGTTGCAGTTGGTCAAGACGATTTCACTTAAAAACCTGGTGAAGGACGACCATTGGAAGACTTTCATTGAAGATGGAAAGCTGGAATTCGACCTCAACGAAAAACTCTTCAATCGGGATTACCCAGGTCACTACTGCCGCCAGGTCAAGCGCTTGTCTTTGACTTTTCCTGGTCTGTTGGGGCCGTATCAGAATATTTGTGCCGTTCTGGTGCAGATCAGTAGTGCGACGATTCTTGAGCCTGATATTGCAGCCGTTGAATTTCTGCAGGGCGGGTCCTCCGCTCCGGAGGGAGGTTCGTTAATACAGAACGTGCGCCCTTATCAGCAAATAGCCCTGTCCGATGGACTGGTTGACAACGGTGCTGTCGACAACGTCGATGATGACCGCTACGAGTCTTTTGAAGGGACTGGCGCTCATGCAAAATATCGCTTGATGTTCCCCCGGGCTACGGAAACTGCGCAGCAAAATATTCTGAAATCCCTGACGGACGTCCTTCTGACGTTGACGTATCAAGCCAGGGATGGTGGGGAGGAATTCGCCGGACGTGTTGAAGACACGCTTAAACCTCCCCCCGACACGAGTGTATTGGCCGGCAACGCAGCACGTGCAAGGAAGGTTCAGCCATGAACAAAGAGAACGTTCAGGCTAATCATAACTTTGTCGTCAATGGCAGTTTCACCACCAGCCTGGAAGGCTGGACCATTAGTGACAGCCGGAAGGTCACTCGACAGACAGGACGGTGGCAGGGGCAGACGATCGGATTTTTGTCCGCCGTCAATGAAGGTACTGCCAGCCAAACGATTACGCTGGCCCGATTGCCGCGCCCGACGCCTGGACGGGCCGACTATAAGTTGTTCTTCCTCTACGAGGCGATTGATAGGGCGCAATGTAAAGTAGAGATTACTCCCGGCCTCGGTGGGACGGTCGAATATCCACTTTTACCTTCGCTCAAGGTCGAAACAGGCCAGCAGCTCGATCCCGACGAGCCACTGGAAGACCCGGAATTCCGAGCGTTCGAGGAGCCGATCACGCTGGAGCACGGGGAAAAAACCGTCACGTTCAAATTCATCACTCCGGAAAATGAAGAGGTGGGAAAGCCGGGCGGACTGCGGGTTGCTTTTGTGCGCGTGGAGTTGTTGCTGGAGGAGTTGGATCTGCTGAGCATGACCATCGATGGCATCGTGTTGCGTCCCGATGAAAAGCTGCACTTGTGCCTGGGCGCGCAAGGTGACAACGCCCATAAAGTCACCTTGCAACGGGCGGTCAACAGTGTCTGGCGTAAAACAGCCGTTTCGTTGAGGGTCGAGAGTGACGATATAGATCCGAAGGGCATTGTTACGGCTCAGCCATCCTGGGGGGATGAGCAGCTCATTGACTACCCATGGCGAATCAGCAGTGTGGGGGTTGATGAAGATGCAGTGTTCACACACGAACTGTCAGTGAGGAGCCAATACACCGCCGAGACTTACCCGCTGACCGCAGTCTCGGGGCATTTCCGGCTTGATGTCGTCCCATTGCAGGAGGCCGCTTACTACCCGGTGATCGACCTCATGCAAAGTGTGGAGCTGCGCGTGCGGGTGGAGTCCCACTACACACGAAGAGCCATGGCCAATCGTGAGGTTACCTGGGTCCTGTACTCACCCGAAGGCGATACCGAGTTGCAAAAGGATTTTTCGGATGAAAATGGTGAAGCCACTTACCTCTTCACACCGGACACAGCGGGAGACATTAAAATCGTTGCTCACGTTGATAGCCATTATCACAAGGAAGCTGCCACGTATGAATTCTTGTTTGTAGCCTTGCAGAAAGATCCGTGGCTCGACGCAACGTTTGCACTTGATTCACTGACTCCTTTTATTTGGGGAGACCAAGACGCCTATCCCTGCCGTGGTGACACTCATGCGGTGACGCTGGCTTTCCCGGGTGGTCACGCGTTCGTCGGTGCCGAGCTGATGTTGCAATGGTTTGGGGGCTCACCTGAAGAGCTGGGTATGGAGTTCAACCCCAGGCTCGATACCTGGAACAGGATCGAAGGGCCGGGTCGCAAGTGGGACATGTCGTGTGGAAACGTGCGAGACAGCGAATTCAGGTTCCGCGTCAGTTGTTCAAAACTGTTGGAGGCGTCCCCTTTCCAGACGCTGAAACTGGCGCATAACAAACTGGCCGTTGGGGATACGAGGGAGTCTTCGAGATTCCCTGTGGTGGACGGCCCAGCCACTGAGTTGGCCATTCAGATCATGTCGACGGTTCCAGGTGTGGGTGGTGTGGCGGACATTGATGTCGATTGGTTGTATGACAGGAAAAAAGAGACATTGCTCACTGGGTTGGGGGGGTGGTGTGAATACTCGTTTAGTCCTGGCATGGAAGGCCCTTTCGAGGTCAACACTAAAGCGGTTAGCCATTACGACAGCAAGAATATCGGTCATCGCTTCACGGGCATAGTGTTGGGTGAAGAACCCTGGAACGCATTGGCCACTGTGACCTTGAATGGCAGGCCTTCCGGACAAACCGGACTTGTCTGTATTCGCGGTGCAGGCCCGGTAGAGCTGCGGATTATGCCGATTGGCGAGACGCTGGTGGATGAGGAAATCTCCCTGGATCTGGTTAGCGAAGAGGAGGAGGATCTCGACTTTTGTGTCGTCCCTCCGATGGCAGATCCGCGAGTATTAACCGGTGCCGGGCTGGTCTGGCGCGTTCATTCAACCTCCGCGATCAGCGCGCGTTTTCAGTTGCACGTGCGTCATGACCAGCTCCCCGATTATGTATTGCCGGGGCTGCTGCTTTCACCGACGCTCGAGGGGGAGGGAGCACTTTCCTTTGACGGGCACACGTTGGACCCTAGGAGCACGTTCTATCCCTGCCTGGGTGCTTTTCACCGGTTAAAGTTTGTTCCAAAGACTCGCAGCCCGTTGACTAGTCTTTTGGTCGCCGCGAAATGGAATGATCCGTCAGGCAATGCGCTGGATTTGACGTTGGACCCTCCGGAAGGGGAAGAGAAGGAGCTGGGTTCAGGGGGCCTAGAGTGGATGCTGAATGCCATACTCAGCACCATGCCTGGACAATCGGGTCTCTCACTGGATTTCCCTCAGGTACGGTTCACTTATCCTCAGATGCTTCTGTCACTGGGGGATAACCGAGTCAATATTGAAGAAATACGTGAGGCCAGTTTCGATCCGGAAGTGGGCCAAACCGTCTTGTTGGAGCTTCAGGTCAAGTCCTTCCACACCAAACTGGCCGTGCAAAGTCTCGCCGTAAGCTTTGAGCTTGGAGACACTCAAGAGGTGGTGCGAACGGACGCGACCGCGCTTTGCCTTCACAGCCACAGAACCGGGCGATGCAGTGGTGACTGCTACGGTGCCAAGCCCATACGATGGCGATAAAACTCACACGTTTCGCATCACGGTGCTGGCCGCTGCAGTCCGCAGCATTTGATACATCAGCCGCCGTTAACAAATGCTGGTCCAAGAGGGATTAATCATGCTGGACGATAGGGATTCGACACACAGCGGTATGGTGATTGAGGGGCGCGAGGTAAGTAGTGACCTGGAGGTAGGCCAAAGCATCTGGCTGGAACTTGTCGTTTTCCTGGCTGGCTCGTCCGACCCTCGACTGACTGCGTCCGATATAACCGTGATCTTTGAAACTGGGGAAACGCCCACGCGGGTGGTGACCGACAGCCATGGCAAGGCGGGCTTTTTCTATACCGCCAAACAGCCTGGGCCGGTTGCGGTGACCGCCATCCTGGACATCGAAAACAAGGGCGAAGCGGCTCCCTCCCATACCTTCCGTTTCGAGGTGCTTGCCGCAGGTGTCTGGGGCGATGCGTACATTGAACTGGAGGACGGTGAGCGACGAGAGTGGGGCAAAGATGCCCTGTTTCCTCGAGTCGGGCAGCCCTTCACCCTTAAGTTATCGGTCAATCCGGATAGCCCTTTAATCGACCGTGACTTCTGCCTTGGATTGAAAAGCTACTCTTTGGTCGGTGAACTGGGATTAACGGTGGTGCCTCCCTTGGGTGATTCACGAAAATTAACCCCAGCCGGTTTGACTTGGGAGTGCCGTGGCACCTCCGGAGGTGCTTTCGGATTCCAGCTGGCGGCCTCCCGTTTGCTCAAGCAATCGCTGATCCATCCGATGTCATTGGGATCGACGTCGCCTGACAGTAATCTCGAAAACGCCACGGAGGAGCAAGTCCCTGGCTGAAGCGGGCGCTTGACTGATTTGAGGGTTAGAAGTCTCCCGCCTTCTTCCACCCCAAATACCGCGTCACCAACTCGGCCCCCAGCTCTTGGGGCCGAGCATCCACCACCAACACTCCATGAGCCTTCAACCGCTCATGGAGCTGCGCCCGGTCATTCAAGTAATCCACCGTCCCACAGTAAGTCAGCGCCTCTGGCAAGGTCTGCACCGGGGCGTGCCGTAGATTGTCGAGCAAGTCTTCACGCAAACTCGCCACCAGCACCCTATGCAGCTTGCTCAAGCGTTTGACCGCAGTCAGCAATTCTTCATCGTCTTCATCCCGCAAGTTGGTCACCAGCACCACCAGCGCCCGGCGTTTTTGTCGGGCCAGTAGTTGCGTGGCGGCAGCCTGATAGTCAGCGGGGCGTTGTGTGCTGTCGAGATCGTAGACAGTGTTGAGCAATACGTTGAGCTGACCGGTGCCTTTGACCGGGGCAAGGTAGTGCGGTCGGTCGCAGGCGAAGGTACTCAGGCCCACCGCATCGCCCTGGCGCAAGGCGATGTAGCTGAGCAACAGGCAGGCATTGAGCGCGTGATCGAAATGGGCGAGTTCGCCGTCCTGGCTGCGCATGCGGCGGCCGCAATCGAGCATGAAGATGATCTGTTGGTCGCGCTCGTCCTGGTATTCGCGGGCAATGGGCGTGCGTTGACGGGCGGTGGCTTTCCAGTCGATCTGGCGCAGGCTGTCGCCTTCACGGAATTCGCGTAGCTGATGGAATTCCAGTCCCAGGCCGCGACGTTGTCGTTGGCGCACGCCGAGCTGGCTGAGCCAGTTGTCCACCGCCAGCAGTTCGCCGCCGTAGAGGCGGGCGAAGTCGGGGTAGACGCGGGTGCTGTCGATGACGTTGAGCAGGCGTTTGTCGGACCACAGGGCCATTGGACTCGGCAGGTTGATTTCGCAATGTTCGAAGGTGAAGTGGCCGCGCTTGAGAGGGCGCAGGCGGTAGCCGATCTGGCTCTGTTGACCGGGTTGCAATTCGGCCGACAGGGGAAGGTGTTCGAAGCTCAGGCCGTCGGGGACATGGTCGAAAATCTGAATGTTCAGTGAGTGAGCAAAGTCATGCTCGACTTCCAGGCGCACTTCGCTCCATCGACCCAGTGCGAGGCTGCCCGGCATTTGTCGCTGCAAGCGCGGTGACGGCAAGCGCTTGAGGCGAACGGCGTCGAGAACGGCTAGGGCCAGCAGCGCCAGGAGCAATCCCCAGTTGATCGAGAACAGGGTGGAGGGGACGTCGAACTCCAAAGCCCGCAAGGTGCCCAGTACGATGCCTATGGCGAGCAACACTGCGAGCCAGATCAGCAGCAGGCGCGACGGTTTCATGGGTGTACGCCTTTTGTGGCGAGGGAGCTTGCTCCCGCTGGGTTGCGAAGCAGCCCCAAAACCATCCAGCGCAGAGTGTCAGAGAAAACGTGTCCTTCTGGTTTACGACTGCTGCGCAGCCGAACGGGAGCAAGCTCCCTCGCCACAGGGGGTGTCCGCATGACCGTTTTCACAGTCGTGGCGCCGGCACTTGATCGAGCAGTTGCTTGAGCACCTGATCAACATCCAGCCCTTCGATGTCCAGCTCCGGGGCAATCCGCACCCGATGGCGCAGCACCGCGAGGGCGCAGCCTTTGATGTCATCGGGAATCACGAAGTCGCCACCGCGCAGCAGCGCACGGGCCCGGGCGCAACGCACCAGGGCGATGGATGCCCGTGGCCCGGCACCGAGGGTCAAGCCCGGCCAGGTTCGGGTGGTGCGGGCCAGACGCACGGCGTAATCGAGGACCTGATCGTCCAGCGGCAGATCGCTGGCAATGCGCTGCAAGGCCAGCACATCCTTGGCTTGCAACACGGTGCGCAGCGGTTGCACGTCGAGCATGTCGGCGCGGGTCGAGCGGCTGACCTGGCGGACCATGTTCAGCTCTTGCTCGGCGTCGGGGTAATCCATGCGCACCTTGAGCATGAAGCGGTCGAGTTCGGCTTCGGGCAGTGGGTACGTGCCTTCTTGTTCGATCGGGTTTTGCGTGGCGAGCACCATGAACGGTTGCACGATGGGCAGGGCGCGGCCTTCGAGGGTGACCTGGCGTTCCTGCATGGCTTCGAGCAATGCGGCCTGGGTTTTCGCCGGGGCGCGGTTGATTTCATCGGCCAGCAGCAGGTTGGTGAACAGCGGCCCTTTGCGCAGTTTGAACTGCTCGGTGTTCAGGTCGTAGACCGCGTGCCCGGTGACATCGCTGGGCATCAGGTCCGGGGTGAACTGGATGCGCGCGAACTCGCCGCCGAAGCAACGGGCGAGGGCGCGCACCAGCAACGTCTTGCCCAACCCCGGCACGCCTTCGAGCAGCACATGACCGCCGGCGATCAGCGCGGTGAGGACGTCATCAATCACGCTGTTCTGGCCGATAACGGCTTTCTGCAACTCATTGCGCACGGCCTGGGCCAACTGACTGGCGCGCTGGCGTTGCTGGGCGGCGTGGGTCGCGCTGCCAGGCTCGATCTGTTGACTCATAGCGTGTTCCTCAAGGTTTGCAGGTGGGCGACCTGACGGCTGAATTCAGCGCTGGACAGCCGCTGCTTCGGTCGCGGGCTCATGGCCTGGCTGATGGCGCGTGTGGGTTGGCCGGTCAGGCGTGCGAGCACCAGCCATTGTTCGGCGACGCCGAGTTGTTCAAAACCGGGATGACGGTGGCGAACACGGCGCAGAATGTCTTGCTGCAAAGCTTGCAACAGGGTGTGCTGACCGCTGCGGCGGAGCATGAAATCGGCGCTGGCGCGCAGGTGTTCCTGAAGTTGCCGGCGACCTTTCGACGCCGGTTCCAGCAGCGGACCATGGCGCACTCCGACATGCCAAAGCGCAAGACCGATCAGGGCGATGAGAGCGACCAACGCCTGAGGGAAGTTGCGCAGCAGCAAGGTCAGCAGACTGTCGTGATCGGTGTTGAACAGCAACGTCACGCTTGTGTCGGCGGTCAGGTACCAGAGCAGCCAGGCGTTGTCATATTGGCCGATGGCCGGGGTTTTCCACAGGTCGGCGTCGGTGACCACAATGATCGAGCCGAGCCCGTGGTTCAGCTGCATCATGTGCGTGGCCTTGCCGCTGTTGGCCCAGGCTTGCGCGAGGTTTTTCGGGTCTTCGAGATGGAACGCGGTATCGAAACTGGCGTAGGCCGGCGCGTTCTCGTCCTCCAGGTACAACTTGGTCAATTTGGGGAATGGATCGTCGAGGATGTCCGGCGGTGGTTCCTTGAGGTCTTTGCTCAGCGACTGGTGCAGCTGCACGCGATCGAGCAGCAGGTCATTACTCTGACCGGTCTTTTCATCCCACAGCGACTGGGCGACAAACAGCAGGTGTCCGCCGGCCCGTGTCCAGTTCATCACTTGATCAATCTGACGCGGCGTCATGTTGTAGCGATCGCCGAGCAACAACAGGCTGTGCTGATGCGGGTCGAGAGTAGGCAGCACGTCGAGGCTGTTGGCATGGCCGACGGTCAGGCCCTGTTTTCGCAGGAAGCGCTCGGCGGCCAGATAAGGATTGGCCTGGGCTTCGGGCGACGGTCCGTGATCGATTTCAACTTGATAAGGCGTGGCCTTCAGGTACAGATAAACACTCAGCGCGCCCACCAGCACAGCGATGAACACGCCGACCGAAAGCCACAAGCGCCGGCTCAACGGGCGGCTCCCGGGCCGAACAATGTTCGCCAGCCGTCACAGAGTTCCTGTTGCAAATGCGCAGGTGGCAGGCGATGCCCGTAGGCCATGTTCTGCCAGTGCCCGGTCAGGGTTTTGCTGAAGGCGAGCAAGGCCGGTTGGTGCAGTTGCTCGACGCGTTGCAGCACCTCGCCTTCAGTGTCGGCGGGTTTGAGCGCCATGTGGTGGTCGTGCAGCAAGTGGCTGAGTAATGCGCGATAGAGCAACCCGAGGGCGGCGCGCGGGTTGGTTTGCCAAAGGCTTTCGGCGCTGGCGGCAATGTCCGCGGGCAGGGTTTCACGGCTCAGGTCCAGACCGAACGCTTGCTGCGGTAACGGACGCGCGGCTCTTCGGTTTAATGCCGGGCGACGGCTGACGAACGCTTGCAACCAATCGCGGTAACGCCAGATCAGCACGCCGACGGCGCTCATCACGGCAACCCACAGCAGCACCTCGATCAAGCTGGCGAGGAAGCCGAAACGCTGGCTGTCGAGCAGACCGGCCAACGCCTTCAGCCATTCAGGTGTTTTCCCGTCGTCCGGGGTTTTGGTGTCGGGTTTGTCTTCGCCAAATCGATAGCGGGTCACCGTTTCCTTGTTCTTGAACGGGGGGTGATCGAGGATTGTTTTGATGCTGTCCCTGGAGGCCTGGCTGGTCAGCGGTTGGTCCAGCAGGCGTGGGCTGTCCGGAGTAATGACCGGCTCATCTGCCCAGACGTTTTGCGTGGTCGGCATCAGCAATATCGCCGCCAGCAACAGCGTGACCGCCGTGGTGTTGAGGCGTTGGCGCAATCGGCGGAACACCAGTTCGATGTCCCAGGCTTCCAGCACCGTGCGCCGATTCAGATAAAGGCTGAAGCCGCAGGCCACGTAGACCGGTTCCCAGACAATCAGCACCAGCACATAAAAGACATTGGTCAGGTGTTCCAGCCAGCGCCAGTCCTGGGTGGCCACGGCGATCAAGGTCTGCCAGTCCCAGTCGAGTTCAACCTGCTGCGGCAGGAACATATAGAACAGCACCATCAGACCGATCCACAGCGCACTCTCCAGATGCACGCCAATGATCGTCAACCACTGCGCGGCGCCGGCATTGCGCTGTAGCAGCACCCGCAAGCGCTGCTGTCGTTCGTCCCCCGCCAGGCCTTCGAGTTGCACCACTGGCATCAGGAAACTGCGGCTCAGGCTCAGGCGTCGCCAGGTCAGGCTGGCCAGCAATTGCGGCTTGAGCAGGCGCGGCCATTCGCGCAGCGCCTGTTTCAAGGTGGGCGTTTCACCGAACATGGCTTTGGACAGAATGTACAAGGGCAGCCGCTCGAACGCCGGCTTCAGCCACCAGAAGATGAACACGGCGAGGGAGGGGGAATCCCACAGAAACAAGGTGAGCAGGGCGAAGACCGGCAAGGTGATGATGGCCCAACTGGTCATCAGCAATCGTCGATGGCGCTGGCTCAGCAGCACGCCCAGGTCCATGGCTTCCCAGGAGGTGCGCGGGCGAATCACCACCGTGGCGTCACTCAGGCGCATGGCGGGTTCGTCCGGCAAACAGCAGGTAAGTTGCCACCAACAGCCACAGCGCCGCGCCGACCAGATATTTGGTCATGGGCGTCGGCGCGGTCATCGACGACCAGTAGGCTTCGATAAATGCGGCAATCAGCAGAAACAGCATGACGCCGCAGATCAGTAACACGCTTTTGCGTGCCGCCAGTCGCAACGCTTCGGCGCGAGGCAGGCGTCCCGGGGCGATCAACGCCCAACCCAGTTGCAGGCCGGCGGCACCGGCCAGGGCAATGGCGCTCAGTTCAAACGCACCGTGGCCGATCACGAACGACCAGAAGGTTTGGCCGAAACCGATGTGCGTCAGGTGCCCGGCTACCGCACCGATCATCAAACCGTTGAACAACAGGAAAAACGCGCTGCCCACACCAAACAGCAAACCGCTGGCGAAGGTCTGAAAGGCGATGCCGATGTTGTGCATGATGTAGTAACCGAACATCACCCAGTCTTCACTGGCGGCGCGTTCCGCCGAGCGCCCCAAGTGACCGGCGACCGGGTCGTACATGCTCTGCATTTCATTGACTTGCTCGGCCGGAATCAGGTTGTAGACCAGGTCCGGGAACAGATATACCAGCAGGGCGAAGCCGATCAGGCTGCCAAAAAACATCAGGCCGGCAGCGAGCACGAAGCGCCATTGTTCGCGCACCAGCCGCGGAAATCCGGCAAGGATGAAACTCAGTATATTGGCGCCCAGTCGACTGCGATGCCGGTAAAGCTGTTGATGCCCGCGCAATGCTTGCTGCTGCAAAAAGTCGATCAGGAAACTGCTGTAGCCGCGTTCCTGCGCCAGTGCCAGTTGTTGGCAGAGCCGCCGATAGTCTTTCGGGAAACTGGCGATCCGGGAGGTGTGCTTGCCTCGCTCCAGTTGTTCGAGCATCAGGGAAAACTGTTCCCATTCGGCCTTGTGGCGATTTTCGAAAAGGCTTTGCTTCATGCTGGCCCCAACAAGCCACGGGCGATGCCGTTGAGTTCCGCCACGGCGCGTGGCGCGGGAACCTGCAACGGTTGGGCAAGAATGGACCCTAGTTCATGGGTTCGCGCTTCGGACAGTTCGCCTTGGCGTTCGGCAAACCCGAGGATGGCGCGTTGCTCGCTCAGCGTCAGGGCAAAGGCGGGTCGCCGAGGCGGGACGTCGGGCAGTTGCGGTCGGGTCAACGGTTGTTCGCGGTAGATCACCAGCGTGCCGGCGGCCAGGTCGCCGAGGCGTTTGAAGGAGGGGTGTTGCAGGCAACTGATGGCCCCGAGGAAGTAGCCAAACGGCAACAGGTCGACGAATCGCAACAGGTTGCGCAACAGCGAGGCGGACCAGCCGATCGGCGTGCCATCGTCGTGCACGACGCGCAATCCCATCCATTGTTTGCCCGGCGAACGGCCCTGATTGAGCACCTCGAACAGCACCATGTACCACCAGCTCACCCCGAACAGCAGGATCGAGCCCAGCCCTGCGCCGAGTTTTCCGAGAAACGCCAACACGATAAACAGCACGCCGAGTATCAGCCCGCGCAACCCAAGGTCGATGGAAAAGGCCAGCGCACGAACCATCAACCCGGCCGGGCGCAGTGGCAAGTCGATGCCTTCGGGCGTTTCGACTTGATACCGCGTGTCCAGTGGCGGGGACAGCGTCGCTTTCCTTGGCAGTGCTGTGGTCTCGAGCATGGGCAACCTTGATGTGGCCTGTTCGGGATTCGATGTCCGTCCGATGCTAGCAGCCTCTCGGGGGAAAACTACATAACTATGTAGTGCACGTTGCGAAACCAGAAGTGATTGAATGACAAGTTACTGGCCGGGGCGGGATGTGAACGCCTAGACTTTGCCGATCTTCAGTTCAGGAACAGCCCGTGACCTCGATCTTCTGGTACGACTACGAAACCACTGGCATCAATCCCCGATGCGACCGCCCGCTGCAAGTAGCGGGGATTCGCACCGACTTCGATCTCAATGAAATAGACGAGCCGGTCAACCTGTTTTGCCAGCCCAGCGACGACATCCTGCCGCATCCGGCCGCCTGCGCGATCACGGGCATTACGCCGGGCCAACTGGCCGAACACGGTTTGAGCGAAGCCGACTTCATGACCCGGGTGCACACTCAACTGGCGGCGCCGGGCACCTGCGGAGCGGGTTACAACACGCTGCGCTTCGATGACGAGATGACCCGTTACAGCCTGTACCGAAACTTCTTCGACCCGTATGCCCGCGAGTGGCAGGGTGGCAACAGCCGCTGGGACCTGATTGATGTGGTGCGTGCCGCCTATGCCTTGCGTCCCGATGGCCTCGCCTGGCCAACCGATGATGAAGGGCGGGTGACGCTCAAGCTCGAACGGCTGACCGCCGCCAATGGCATTGACCACGGCAATGCCCACGAGGCGCTGTCGGACGTTCGCGCCACCATCGCCCTTGCACGTCTTATTCGTGAGAAGCAGCCGAAGTTGTATGACTGGCTGTTTCAGTTGCGCAGTAAACAGAAGGTGATGGATCAGATTCGGCTGTTGCAGCCAATGGTGCATGTGTCCGGGCGTTTCTCGGCGGCTCGCAGTTATGTGGGGGTCGTGCTGCCACTGGCCTGGCATCCGCGTAACAAGAACGCGTTGATTGTCTGTGACCTGCACCTGGATCCCCAGGGGTTGCTTGATCTGGATGCGGAGACCTTGCGTCAGCGGCTGTACACCCGCCGCGATGACCTGGCCGACGGCGAATTACCGGTGCCGCTTAAACTCATTCATATCAACAAGTGCCCGGTGGTGGCGCCGCTGTCGGTACTTCGCCCTGACGATCAGCAACGTCTGGGGCTGGACATGGCGCTTTATCAGGATCGCGTACTGCGGCTAAGTGACGCACAACAAGTTTGGCGGGATAAAGTGTTAGCAATTTATGCCGGCGAAGATTTCACTCCGAGCCAGGATCCCGAACAACAGTTATACGATGGTTTTATCGGTGATCGGGATCGTCGGCTATGTGAGCAAGTCAGGGCCGCCGACCCTGCCCAATTATCACAACAGCAATGGCCTTTCGATGACGAACGTTTACCTGAATTATTGTTTCGTTATCGAGCGCGCAACTTCCCCGATACGTTGAATTTCGAGGAGCAAGAGCGCTGGAGAATATTTTGTCAGCAACGTTTGTCGACCCCGGAGTGGGGGGCGCCCAATACGCTTGAAAGTTTTGTAGAAGCCGCAGCCCAATTGAACGTTACAGCTACATCGTTTCAGCGAGAGGTGCTGAATGAATGGCAGAATTATGTCCAAGGATTACGCAAACGTTTGAGTCTTTGAAAACGAAAAATACCCGGACTGTATTTCGGGCATAAAAAAACGCCAGCATCAGCTGGCGTTATTTTTTGTCGCGGATAATTCTTTGACAACCTCTAGGGCTTAGCCCAGCAGGGTAGCCCAGCCTTCAACCACGTCACCGCCCCACTTGGCTTTCCACTCTTTCAGAGTCTTGTGGTTGCCACCTTTGGTTTCGATGACTTCGCCGTTGTGCGGGTTTTTGTATTGTTTAACTTTGCGAGCACGCTTGGTGCCAGTAGTTTTTACTGCGCCGCCGCGTGGTGCTTTGGTCTTGGACTCTGGATCCAGCAACGCGATGATGTCACGCAGGGACTTGGAGTATTCGCCCATCAGGGTGCGCAGTTTGCCTTCGAATTCCAGCTCGGTTTGCAGTTTGTCGTCTTGGGACAGGTTCTTCAAACGGGCTTGCAGCTCTTTGATAGCTTCTTCGGTGGCGCGATATTCGTTGATCAAGGACATGAGGACTACCTTATGTTGGGCGCTGGATGGCAGGGTGACAGTGCCGCAATAATAGTCAGGGTGTTTCATCAAGTAAACATTTAACCGGTGTTTTATTTAAATTAGTTGCGATGAATAGGGCACAAATTGAACGCAGAGTTAAAAGTGTGATGCAGTCATCACAGATATTCACAAATGAACGCTTGAAGATTGAGTACAAGAGCACCATCGCGCGGGCGTTGAGGTGCTGTCGCAAGCGCCCCACTGGCCTGCGTGCAGATCAGTGCGTCATCAATACTGCAGTTTTGCTGCGCAATCGCTAGAATGGCGGCCTTTGCGAAGTTCTGGAGTTTCCCCCTCATGCGCACTTTTCGGCTGGTGATTGCTTGCCCGGACCGCGTCGGCATCGTTGCTAAAGTCAGTAACTTTCTGGCGTCACATAACGGCTGGATCACTGAAGCGAGCCATCACTCGGATAATCAGAGTGGCTGGTTCTTCATGCGTCACGAAATTCGTGCCGATTCGCTGCCTTTCGGTATCGAAGCCTTTCGCGAAGCGTTTGCACCGATTGCCGAAGAGTTCTCGATGAACTGGCGCATTACCGACACCGCGCAGAAAAAGCGCGTTGTGTTGATGGCCAGCCGTGAATCTCACTGCCTGGCCGACTTGCTGCACCGTTGGCACAGTGACGAACTGGACTGCGAAATCTCTTGCGTGATTTCCAACCACGACGACTTGCGCAGCATGGTCGAGTGGCACGGCATTCCTTACTACCACGTACCGGTCAATCCACAGGATAAAGAGCCGGCCTTCGCCGAAGTCTCGCGTCTGGTCAAACAGCACGATGCCGAAGTGGTGGTACTTGCCCGTTACATGCAAATCCTGCCGCCCGCGTTGTGCAGTGAATATGCGCACCAGGTCATCAATATTCACCACAGCTTCCTGCCGTCGTTCGTCGGAGCCAAACCGTATCACCAGGCCTCCATGCGAGGCGTGAAGTTGATCGGCGCGACTTGCCACTACGTGACCGAAGAGCTGGACGCCGGTCCGATCATCGAGCAAGACGTTGTGCGCGTCAGTCACAGTGACAGCATCGAAGACATGGTGCGTTTCGGCCGTGACGTCGAGAAGATGGTGCTGGCCCGCGGTCTGCGTTATCACCTGGAAGATCGGGTGCTGGTGCACGGCAACAAAACCGTGGTGTTCTGATAGCCGCACAACACGGTTGAAATTCGAAGGGCCTGGGCGTTCAATCGCCTCAGGCCCTTCGCCGTTTCTGCAGTGAGGACATGACCATGGCCGATCCACTGGACAAAGCCACCTCCAAGGCCCCCGCCACGTTGGGCGAGGGCTGCTTGAGTCGATATGACCCGGATGACATGAGCGCCGAAGACGGCACGGAGTTTCCCGGCGCTGCCGAGTTGTGGGAACAGTTGCAGCAAGAGCCCGAAGACACGCCTAAGCCTGCTTGAGCTTCATCAGTTTCTTGAGCAGCGGCCGCCCCAGCATCAGCAAAAACACCGGACCGCCCACCACCAGATAGAAGTAATACGTCACCGCCCGCCAGATCAGAATCGCCGCCGCTGCGGTGGATTTCCCTACCATGGGCGCCAGCAGCGCCGCCGACGTCAACTCTGCCGCGCCGGCACCGCCCGGTAACAGGCTGAACTGGCCGGCACTCAGTGACAGCATCTGGATCAGGAAACACCAGGCCCACTGTAAATCCGCTCCGAGTCCACGCAGCGCCAGGTACAGCACGCTATACCGCAGGAGCCAATGCACGCAGGTCAGGGCAAACACTTTGATCAACGTCAGAATCGGCAACTTCAGCGTGTCGGTGAACGCCGCCAGGAAGTGCAGGAGCTTGCGCGCCCAGCGCAGGCGCGTGGTGCCTTTGACATTGAGACGAACGAGCAATCTCCCGCTCAAGCGAATCAGCACTCGATGGTAACGCGCCACCACCACGCAGCTGAGCAGCCCGCCAAACATCGAGACGGCGCTGACGATCAGCAGCCATTCCAGGCGTTCGCTGAGGTGCTGGAACAGCGCGTAAATCAGAATCCCGCTCAACGCGCAGAGAAAAAACAGCAGGTCGCTGAGCTGGTCCATGGCGAACACCGCGCTGCCCCGCGCCGGACGCACACCGTTACGCGCCAGCAGCGCCATGATGGTCAACGGCCCGCCACTGCCGCCGGGTGTGGCGCAGTAGGCGAACTCGGCGGCCATCACCACGCCCAGGCTTCTGACCCGACCCACCTTGTCGCATTGATCACCCAGCAACAGGCGTAAGCGCAGGGTGTTCACCACCCAGCACAGCAAGATCATGCCGAACATGATCAGCAATTCATTCAATGGGAAATTTTGCAGCCGCGACCATGTCTCGTTGCCGCCCAGCAACAACGGAATCAGCACCGCGGCGAGCAGGGCGATAAACAGCAGAATGCCCCGGCTCATGCGGCGCGACCGAGGCGGTCACTGTGCAGCGAGAGCCACCGTGTCTTGGTCATTGGCACCCGCCCTTCATCGAGCAAACGCTTGAGGGTTTGCAGCCAGTAATTGCGCGAAAATCCATGGCGCATGTCCACCGGGTGCAGGCCAAGTCGAATCACTGGGGCTTGCTGCCAACGCTGTTCACGCTGATCACTGACGAGTTTCGACAAGCCCCGACGCCAGGCACTGCGCGCACTCCAGACCAGCCCCGGCGCATCGATGGCCATGAAATCCGGCAGCCGATAGAGATGCTGTGAATCGCTGGTGTAGCTCAGCGGTAACTGGCGTAACGCCTGACAAGTGCCTTCGCTCATTAACCACGCCGGGGCGACGAAGCCTTCCAGCGGCCAGTGATAGCGATGGAACACTTCGATTCCCGCACGCAGGCGGGCAAGGGCGGCGGCTTGCGACAAGCTGTAAAACTCGCCTTCATGGGTATAGATCCGGCGCATGAACCAGTCTCTGGGGTTGCTGGGAGGAGGGGCTTCATCGCAATGAAAGTAGCCGTGCAACGCCAGTTCGTCACCTCGGGCGACGCGGCTGGTGAGCAAGCGTCTGAATCCCGGATGCTCGTCCAGTTCATTGTGCTTGTGGAAATTCGGCACCACCAGCCAGGTCATCGGCACCTCGCCCAAGGCATCGACGGCTTCGACAAAAGGCTGGTAATCGGCCCAGGTTTGCGGCGCAACGTCATGCAGTACGAGTATCAGGCTGGGGGCGTTCATGGACTCAACCATTGGCGGTCAGCGGCCATTGGCTGCCGAGCACGGCGTGATAGTGCCCCAACAGGCTGTTGACCACGGTATCCCAGGCGTAATGCTGTTCAACATGACTGCGCGCTTGTCTGCCCAAAGCAGCGCTACCCTGACTGAACAGCTCGCGCACCGCGTTGGCCATCGCCAGGGGATTGTTCGGCGCACAGAGCAGGCCGCATTGATCGGTCACGATTTCCTGAAAGGCCCCGGCGGCCACCGCCACGACTGGAATGCCACTGGCCATGGCTTCGAGGATCACCAGGCCGAAGGTTTCCTGATCGCCGGCATGCAGCAACGCGTCCGCACTGGCCATTAACCGCGCGACTTGTGCGGCCGGGCAGAACTCGTCGACGACGGTGACATTGTCCGGCACCACAGCGGGCATCGACGAGCCGACTAATAGCAAGTGATAACGAGGCCCGAGACGTTTCATGCAATTGAGCAGGACCGGCAGGTTCTTTTCCTTGGAACCCCGGCCGGCGAAGATCAGCAGATGGGTGTTTTCATCGATGCCCAATTCGGCCCGCAAGCCGCTGTCCCTTGCTTCGGGATTGAATGTTTGCAGGTCCACGCCCAATGGCTGCACGAACACATTCCTCACCCCGAGCCCGATCAACTTGTCGGCCATGACCTGGCTCGGCGCCAAGACCCGGTCGAAGTTGCCATACAGCTTTCTGACGTAGGCTTCGACATTCGGGGTTACCCAATTGCCCATTCGATTGCTGACCAGCAGCGGCAAGTCGGAGTGATAAAACCCGATCACCGGCACATCCAGTTGCCGCCGCGCATCCAGAGCCGCCCAGGCGGTGAGGTAGGGGTCGCCGACTTCGATCAGGTCGGGCTGCAAATCCTGCAGGACATTTCGCCATGGCGCGAGACGGAGGGGGAAACGATAACCCTTGCCGAAAGGCAGGGCCGGGGCCGGAACGGTGTAGACGCCATCCCGTTCACTCAGGTGTGCCCCCGGAATCAGCAAACTGTGGCGAATGCCTGGCTTGATACCCAGGCGACGGTGCTTGGCATCCAGATACGTGCGCACGCCTCCGCTGGCAGGGGCGTAGAACATGGTTATGTCCGCGATATGCACAATGAGCATCCCTCCGGTCCGTTGTTCTCCCTTGGTTGACCTTTATGAAGGATAGATGTTCGGTTAGGGTTTTGTGGCGGGGGGATCCAGCGAGGTTTTTGCGGTGTATTTCAGACCGCCATCGCTAGCAGGCTAGCTCCCACAGGTTCAGTGCGAAACCTGTGGGAGCTAGCCTGCTAGCGATTGGGCCCTATCAGACACTAAATACGGAAACTGCCCACCAACTGCGTAAGACGCGCCGCCTGCTGCTCCAGGTCAGAACACGCCCGCAACGTCGACTGCAAGTTCTCCACACCTTCCTGGTTCAGCGTATTGATCTCGGTAATGTCGACGTTGATCGACTCCACCACCGCCGTCTGTTCCTCGGTCGCCGTCGCCACCGACTGGTTCATTCCGTCAATCTCACCGATGCGCAACGTCACACTGTTCAGGCGCTCGCCTGCCAGGTTGGCGATTTCCACGCTGTCCTGGCTGTGGCGCTGGCTGTCGCTCATGGTGCTGACGGATTCGCGGGCGCCGACTTGCAGCTCCTCGATCATGGTCTGTACCTGCTGCGCCGATTCTTGCGTGCGGTGCGCCAGGTTGCGCACCTCGTCTGCCACCACGGCAAAACCACGTCCGGCTTCACCGGCGCGCGCTGCTTCAATGGCCGCGTTGAGCGCCAGCAGGTTGGTTTGCTGGGAGATGCTGGTGATCACTTCGAGAATCTGCCCGATGTTCACGGTTTTGCTGTTCAGCGATTCGATGTTGGTACTCGAAGCGCTGAGCATGCTCGACAGCTGATTCATCGCTTTGATGCTGCGATCCACCACTTGTTGTCCATCTTCGGCCAGGCTGCGGGCATCGCTGGCCTGACTGGACGCCTGGGCGGCGTTGCGGGCGATTTCCTGAGCGGCTGCGCCGAGCTGGTTGATCGCCGCGGCCACGCTGCTGGTGCGCGAGGCTTGCTGGTCGGAGTTGAACATCGACGAGTTCGACGCGGCGACCACACGCAGGGCCACTTCGTTGACCTGGCCGGTGGCCGAGGACACTTCACGGATCGAACCGTGAATGCGTTCCACAAAACGGTTGAACGCGGTGCCGAGAACGCCGAATTCATCGTTGTTGACGATGGTCAGGCGTTTGGTCAGGTCGCCTTCGCCGTCGGCGATGTCTTCCATGGCGCGGGTCATGACGTGCAGCGGCCGGATCAGGATGCGGATCAGCATGCCCAGCAACGCGATGATGATCGCTACGGCAATGATGGTCGCAACGACCGCCGAAGCGCGGAATTCACTGAGCATCGAGAAGGCTTTGTCTTTATCGACCGACAGGCCGATGTACCAGTTGACCGATGGCAGGCCTTTGATCGGCGTGAACGTGACGATGCGGGTCTTGCCGTCGACCTCCACTTCAGTGAAGTCGCTGCTGATGCGCGGGGTGTTTTTCGGGTACGCCTCGCTCAGGGACTTCATCACCAGGGCTTTGTCCGGGTGCACCAGGATCTTGCCGTCGGCGCTGACCAGGAAGGCATAGCCCATGCCGTCAAAGTCACGTGCGCTGAGGGTATCGATCAGGGTTTGCAGGCTCAAGTCGCCGCCCACCACGCCCACGCTTTGCCCGGCCTTTTTCGAGGCGGTGGCGATGGAGATGATGGTCTGGCCAGTGGCCGCATCGATGTAAGGTTCGGTCAGGGTTGCCGTGCTGCTGCTTTCGGCGCCTTTGTACCAAGGGCGTACCCGTGGGTCGAAGCCGGCAGGCATTTTCGCGTCTGGGCGAATCGTGAAGCTGCCGGTGGCATCGCCCAGGTAGGACGCCATGAAGGTCGACGTCAGGGCTTTCTGCTCAAGCAGGCTGGCGACGTTGGCCTGTTCAGGATTGACCGCGATGTTTTGAGCGAGGTTATCGATCAGCAGGATACGACCGGCCAGCCAGGTCTGGATGTTGCTGGCGGTGACGTCTCCCATCTCATTAAGGTAATTGTCCAGGTCTTCGCGAATGGCGTTGCGCTGCAGATAGTCGTTGTACAGTGTGAACGAGGCGAAGGCGGCAATGACGATGAGGGCGGCGGCAAGCAAAATTTTATGGCTGAAGCGCAGGTTTTTGTTCATGGCTTGGGGTTCCGCTAAGGTCTTAATGTCCTGAGCGTGCTTTTATAAAGGCACGCTAAATGGGCAATGTTGAAAAAAAGCTGATATTTCCATCCTCTCCTTAGGGAATTACCGACGCTATTTTCGGATTGGTCTCACAACTATTTGTATCGGCCGTGCAGGATCAAAGATTAACCATGGGTGACAAAATGCCTGACTCATTGCAACTCGTTATCGGCGCCGACCTGACCGGCCAGCCAATCTCTCAGGCCATGCGCCTGGCGAACCGTCACGGTCTGGTGGCGGGCGCTACCGGGACCGGTAAAACCGTCACGTTGCAGCGTCTGGCCGAAGCCTTCAGCGATGCTGGCGTCGCGGTGTTCGCCGCAGACATAAAGGGTGACCTGTGTGGCCTGGGTGCCGCCGGCAACCCGCAAGGCAAAATCGCCGAGCGGATTGCCGGGATGCCGTGGCTGAACCACAAACCGGCGGCCTATCCGGTCACCCTGTGGGACATTCACGGTCAGTCCGGTCATCCGTTGCGCACCACCTTGAGCGAAATGGGGCCGCTGCTGATCGGCAGCCTGCTGGAGCTGACCGACAGTCAGCAGTCGGCGCTGTATGCCGCATTCAAGGTGGCGGACCGCGAAGGGCTGTTGTTGCTGGACCTCAAGGATTTGAAGGCGCTGCTCAATCACCTGCGCGACAACCCCGAATTGCTGGGGGACGACGCGGCGCTGATGACCACCGGTTCCAGTCAGGCGCTGTTGCGGCGTCTGGCGACTTTGGAACAACAAGGCGCCGAGGCGTTGTTCGGCGAACCGGCGCTGCAACTCGAAGACATTCTGCAACCGACGGCCGATGGCCGTGGGCGCATCCACTTGCTGGACGCCAGTCGTCTGGTCCACGAAGCGCCGAAGGTGTATGCGACGTTCCTGCTGTGGTTGCTGGCCGAGTTGTTCGAGCAACTGCCGGAGCGGGGCGATTCGGACAAACCGCTGCTGGCGCTGTTTTTCGACGAAGCGCATTTGTTGTTCGCCGACACGCCCAAGGCGTTGCAGGATCGCCTGGAGCAGGTGGTGCGGCTGATTCGTTCCAAAGGCGTGGGCGTGTATTTCGTCACGCAATCACCGGGCGACTTGCCAGACGATGTACTGGCTCAGTTGGGCCTGCGCATCCAGCATGGTTTGCGCGCCTTCACCGCCAAGGAACAGAAATCCTTGCGTGCGGTGGCAGAGGGTTTCCGGCCGAACCCGGCGTTTGATGCCTTGTCGGTGCTGACCGAGCTGGGGATCGGCGAGGCGCTGGTCGGCACTTTGCAGGACAAAGGCACGCCGGAGATGGTCCAGCGCGTATTGGTCGCCCCGCCGCAATCGCGGATCGGGCCGCTGACCGAAACCGAACGCACGATGCTGATCGCCGGGTCGCCGTTCAAGGGACGGTATGACAAGCCGGTTGATCGGGAATCGGCGTATGAAATATTGATGGGGCGCAAAGGGTTGGCGCCGGAGCCCGACGCCGTTCCGGGTAAACCGGCCGCCGAAGAGCCAAGCTTTACCGACAAGGCCGGGGAATTCCTCGGTACAGCGGCGGGGCAGGCGCTGAAATCGGCGATGCGCCAGGCGGCCAATCAACTGGGCCGACAGCTGGTACGCGGCCTGATGGGCTCGCTGCTCGGCGGCAGCAAACGCCGATAGTCAGCGGGCACGGTCCAAATGTGGGAGCGGGCTTGCTCGCGAAGGCGGTGTTTCAGTCGACATCAACTGTGACTGACACACCGCTTTCGCGAGCAAGCCCGCTCCCACAGGTTTTTTGTCATTCCTTGGGTTTGGCGTGCGCCGCAAGCCGCTCCAGCGCTGCTCGCAGATTCGGATCGCTGATGCCATCGGCCGTGGCCTGAATGGTCGCGCCGGCATCCGTCGACAAACTGATGGTATGGCCCGCTGCCCCTTGCTGAACAGTAGGCGGCTGCACTTTGAACAGAATCCGCGTCAGGCTGGCGAATTCGTCGAACATCTGTAACTGGCGTTGCAGACGCTTTTGCTGATAACGCAGGCGGGTGGCCCAATGACCGTCGGTGACGATCAGCAATAAACTGCCTTCGCGCCACGAGGCCACATGGCAATGCTCGCGCGCGGCAGGCTGTAACTGGCTTTCCAGCAGGCGTTGTAAATGACCCAGGCGTTGAGCATGGCCAAAAATGGCTTTCAGCGGTTTGGCTTCGCGAAGCAGAACGGCGGGTGCTCTGGCCGTGAGAGGGCGAAATGCCATGATCAGACACCTGAAGTAACAGAGCCGCCATGGTAGCAGAAAGCACCACCGGCACCCGACCCATTGCTTTGCGAGCGCTTTACCCATTAAATCAACAAGTAACTTCTGCCGCGAATGGCTTGAAGTTCAGTAAAAAGCCCTTATTTTAAGTGAGCCCCGTTATAGCGCAGTGCATGCATCGTGGAACAACGCCACTTTCCTCACCATCGTTTCCGGGTAGAATGCTCGTTCGCATGCGGCCATGAGGGCTGCACGGGCGACTCACGGGGCCGCCCTCCATCCCTTTAGTGTGGAAGATCCTGCCGATATGTTTGCGCCTTTGTTAAAGAAACTTTTTGGAAGCAAGAACGAGCGTGAAGTCAAACGCATGCTCAAGACGGTGCAACTCGTCAATGCCTTCGAAGAGCAAATGGTGGCCCTTTCGGACGATCAATTGCGTGCCAAGACAGACGAGTTCAAGGCCCGCATCGCCAAAGGGGAAACCCTCGACAAGCTGCTGCCCGAAGCCTTTGCGGTCGCCCGCGAAGCCGGCAAGCGCGTCATGGGTATGCGTCACTTCGATGTCCAGCTGATCGGCGGCATGACCTTGCATGAAGGCCAGATCGCGGAAATGCGTACCGGTGAAGGCAAGACCCTGGTGGCAACACTGGGCGTTTACCTCAACGCGCTGTCCGGCAAGGGCGTGCACGTTGTAACGGTGAACGACTACCTGGCCCGTCGTGACGCCAACTGGATGCGTCCGCTCTACGAATTCCTCGGCATGTCGGTCGGTGTTGTCACGCCGTTCCAGCCGCCGGAAGAGAAACGTCTGGCTTACGCTGCCGACATTACCTACGGCACCAACAACGAATTCGGTTTCGACTACCTGCGCGACAACATGGCGTTCAGCATGGAAGAAAAATTCCAGCGCGAACTCAATTTTGCCGTGATCGACGAAGTCGACTCCATCCTCATCGACGAAGCCCGTACCCCGCTGATCATTTCCGGTCAGGCCGAGGACAGCTCCAAGCTGTACATCGAGATCAACAAACTGATCCCGCAGCTGGAATTGCACGTCGAAGAAGTGGAAGGCGAAGTCACCAAGGCTGGCCATTACACCGTTGACGAGAAGACCCGTCAGGTCGAACTCAACGAAGCCGGTCACCAGTTCATCGAAGACATGCTCACCCGCGTTGGCCTGCTGGCTGAAGGCGAGAGCCTGTATTCGGCGCACAACCTGGGCCTGCTGACCCACGTTTATGCCGGTCTGCGCGCTCACAAACTGTTCAATCGCAACATCGAATACATCGTGCAGGATGGCCAGGTCGTCCTGGTCGACGAACACACCGGTCGTACCATGCCGGGTCGTCGCCTGTCCGAAGGCCTGCACCAGGCCATCGAAGCCAAGGAAAACCTGAACATCCAGGCCGAAAGCCAGACCTTGGCCTCGACCACGTTCCAGAACTACTTCCGTCTGTACAACAAGCTGTCCGGCATGACCGGCACCGCGGACACCGAAGCGTTCGAATTCCACCAGATCTACGGTCTGTCGGTGATGGTGATCCCGCCGAACAAGCCGTTGGCGCGTAAAGACTACAACGACCTGGTGTTCCTGACCGCCGAAGAGAAATATGCGGCGATCATCAATGACATCAAGGAATGCATGACCCTGGGCCGTCCGGTGCTGGTGGGTACTGCAACCATCGAAACGTCCGAGCACATGTCTGCGCTGCTGCAGAAGGAAGGCATCGAACACAAGGTCCTGAACGCCAAGTTCCACGAAAAAGAAGCCGAGATCATTGCCCAGGCCGGTCGTCCGGGTGCGCTGACCATCGCCACCAACATGGCCGGTCGCGGTACCGACATTCTGTTGGGCGGCAACTGGGAAGTGGAGGTCGCGACCCTGGAAAACCCGACCCCTGAGCAGATTGCCCAGATCAAGGCCGACTGGCAGAAACGTCACCAGCAAGTGCTGGAGTCGGGCGGCTTGCAGGTGATCGCTTCCGAGCGTCACGAATCGCGCCGTATCGACAACCAACTGCGTGGTCGTGCCGGTCGTCAGGGTGACGCCGGTTCCAGCCGTTTCTACCTGTCGCTGGAAGACAGCCTGATGCGCATCTTCGCCTCTGACCGGGTCAAGAACTTCATGAAGGCCCTGGGCATGCAGTCCGGTGAAGCGATCGAGCACCGTATGGTGACCAACGCCATCGAGAAGGCCCAGCGCAAGGTTGAAGGCCGCAACTTCGACATTCGCAAGCAACTGCTCGAGTTCGACGACGTCAACAACGAACAGCGTAAAGTGATCTATCACATGCGTAACACGTTGCTGGCCGCCGACAATATCGGTGAAACCATCGCCGACTTCCGTCAGGACGTGCTCAACGCGACCATCAGTGCGCACATTCCACCGCAATCGCTGCCTGAGCAGTGGGACGTGGCCGGTCTGGAAGCGGCGTTGCAGAGCGACTTCGGTGTGGCGTTGCCGATCCAGAAATGGCTCGACGAAGACGATCACCTGTACGAAGAAACCCTGCGCGAGAAGCTGATGCAGGAGCTCATCGCTGCCTACAACGAGAAAGAAGACCAGGCCGGCGCCGATGCGCTGCGCACCTTCGAGAAGCAAATCGTTCTGCGTGTTCTGGACGACCTGTGGAAAGATCACCTGTCGACCATGGATCACCTGCGTCACGGCATCCACTTGCGTGGTTATGCGCAGAAGAACCCGAAGCAAGAGTACAAGCGCGAGTCGTTCACGCTGTTCTCCGAGCTGCTGGATTCGATCAAGCGCGACTCGATCCGTGTGCTGTCGCACGTTCAGGTTCGCCGCGAAGATCCGATCGAAGAAGAGCAACGCCTGCGTCAGGAAGCCGAGGCACTGGCCGCGCGCATGCAGTTCCAGCACGACGAGGCGCCAGGTCTTGAGCAACCGGAACTGCTCGGTGAAGAGGTCGATGTAGCTCTCGCCACCGCACCGGTACGCAACGAACAGAAGCTGGGCCGTAACGAACTGTGCTACTGCGGTTCGGGCAAGAAATTCAAGCATTGCCACGGGCAGATCCAGTAAACCCCGTTTCAATCGCTGAAATACCCGCGCCGCGACCGGCATCAGCCGTCGCGGCGTTTTGCCATTTACACCACCGTTCTTCCTGAAAGCGGTGCTGACATCATTTATTAAGGAGCGCATTCATGGCTGTTGGTCTTGGTCCTTTGCCAACGTTGCACCCGGTTGCCGGTTTTGAACTCGGTATTGCCTCGGCCGGCATCAAGCGCCCGGGGCGCAAGGATGTCGTGGTCATGCGCTGCGCCGAAGGCTCCACGGTCGCGGGCGTGTTCACCCTGAACGCGTTTTGCGCAGCACCTGTGATTCTGGCCAAGCAACGCGTGCAAGGCCCGGTGCGTTACCTGCTGACCAACACCGGCAATGCCAACGCCGGCACCGGCGCACCTGGCCTGGCCGCTGCCGAGCGCACCTGCGCCAAACTGGCTGAACTGACCGGCGTCGACGCCAGCCTGGTGCTGCCGTATTCCACCGGTGTGATCGGCGAGCCGCTGCCGGTCGAGAAAATCGAAGGTGCTTTACAGGCTGCCCTTGATGATCTGTCGGTGAACAACTGGGAAGCGGCCGCCACCGGCATCATGACCACCGACACCTTGCCAAAAGGTGCCAGCCGCCAGTTCCAGCATGACGGCGTGACCATCACCGTCACCGGCATCAGCAAAGGTGCGGGCATGATCCGTCCGAACATGGCGACCATGCTCGGCTACATCGCCACCGACGCCAAAGTCGCCCGCGACGTGCTGCAAAACCTGCTGCTGGACGGTGCGAACAAGTCGTTCAACCGCATCACCATCGACGGCGATACGTCGACCAACGACTGCTGCATGCTGATCGCCACCGGTCAGGCTGCGCTGCCGGAAATCACCGAAGCGAGCGGCGAATTGTTCGCCAAGCTGAAACAGGCTGTGTTCGAAGTCTGCATGGACGTGGCCCAGGCCATCGTGCGTGACGGCGAAGGTGCGACCAAGTTCGTCACCGTCGAAGTCAACGGCGGCGGCAATCATCAGGAATGCCTGGACGTCGGTTACACCGTGGCGCACTCGCCGCTGATCAAGACCGCACTGTTTGCGTCCGACCCGAACTGGGGCCGCATCCTCGCTGCCGTCGGCCGTGCTGGCGTGCCAAACCTGGACGTGAGCAAGATCGATGTGTTTCTCGGCGAAGTCTGCATCGCCAGCCGTGGCGCCCGCGCCGCGACCTACACCGAAGCCCAGGGCGCAGCGGTGATGCAGCAGGAAGAGATCACCATCCGTATCGAATTGGGCCGCGGCGATTGCAGCGAAACCATCTGGACCACCGACCTGTCCCACGAATACGTGAAGATCAACGCCGAATACCGCACATAAGACCGAGTCGCCCGCATCGCGGGCAAGCCCGCTCCCACATGACCTGCGCTAACCCTGTGGGAGCGGGCTTGCCCGCGATGACGGACTGTCAGTCACCACAAGACTGGCCCGCTTCCCTCATCAAAAGGTCCCGAACATGAGCCTCCACCTGATCATCGGCGACAAACTGCTTTCCTCCTGGTCCCTGCGCGGCGCCCTGGCTCTTGAGCTCACCGGCGCCCCGTACACCGAAGAACTGATCAAGCTGAATCAACCGGACACCCGCGAACGGCTGCTCAAGCACTCGCCGACCGGCAAAGTCCCGTTGCTGAAAACCGAACACGGCACCATCGCCGACTCTTTGGCGATTGCCGAATACCTGGCCGAGCAATTTCCCGACGCCGGTCTCTGGCCCAAAGACCCCGCCGCCCGTGCCCAGGCACGTTCGGCCTGCGCGCAGATGCACGCCGGGTTTTTTGCCATGCGCGGGAATATGCCGTTCGACCTGAGCCGCGATGCACCACTGTCGCCGACACCTCCAGAGGTGCAGGCGGATATCGAACGCATGCTGGCGTTGTGGGCTGAATGCCGTGCGGCCGCCACTGAAACCGGTCCGTTCCTGTTTGGCGGCGCGACCCTCGCCGATGCCTTCTTCGCACCGATTGCCGTGCGCTTGCGCACGTATCAGGTGAAGTTGCCGGCAGCGGACGAAGCCTATGTTGAAACCGTCTACCACTGGCCGTCGTTCAAGGCCTGGCAGAAGGCAGGCCTGGAGGAGATTGGGCAGTGAAACGAGTACACGTAGCCGCCGCCGTTATCCGTGACAGCAGCGGCAAGATCCTTATCGCACGCCGTGCCGACACTCAACATCAGGGCGGTTTGTGGGAATTCCCAGGCGGCAAGGTCGAGGATGACGAATCCGTCGAAACCGCTCTGGCTCGCGAGCTCCAGGAGGAATTGGGCATTGTGGTGAGCGCCGCGCGACCGTTGATCAAAGTCCGCCACGATTACCCGGACAAACAGGTGTTGCTGGACGTTTGGGAAGTCTCGGACTTTACCGGCGAACCCCACGGCGCCGAAGACCAGCCTTTGGAATGGGTGGCTCAGCGTGATCTGCTGAACTACGAGTTCCCGGCGGCCAACCAGCCGATCGTTGCGGCTGCACGTTTGCCTGCGCAGTATTTGATAACGCCTGAAGACCTGGAAACCCCGGCCTTGCTGCGCGGTATCCAGAAAGCCATTGCTGGCGGTATCAAGTTGATCCAGCTGCGCGCGCCCAACGGCTACGATCCGAAGTACCGCGATCTGGCGGTGGATGCGGCGGGGCTGTGTGCCGGCAAGGCGCAATTGATGATCAAGGGCCCGTTCGAGTGGCTTGGCGACTTCCCGTCCGCCGGCTGGCACATCACGGCCGCGCAATTGCGCAAATACGCGGCAGCGGGTCGACCGCTACCGGCGTCGCGCTGGCTGGCGGCGTCTTGTCACAATGCTGAAGAGCTGGCGCTGGCTGAACAGATGGGGGTGGATTTCGTGACCTTGTCGCCGGTGCAAAAGACCCAGACTCACCCGGATGCGCTGCCGCTGGGTTGGGAGCAGGCTACGGCGTTGATCGAAGGTTTCAGCAAGCCAGTGTTTTTGCTCGGTGGCGTAGGCCCGGCAGAGCAGCAAAAGGCTTGGGACGTTGGAGCTCAAGGTGTGGCGGGGATTCGGGCGTTCTGGCCAGAGGCTTGAATTTTCAGTGATGCTGCCGGCCTCTTCGCGGGCAAGCCCGCTCCCACAGTTGACCGAGTTCTTCCAGATGGAATGAGATCAAATGTGGGAGCGGGCTTGCTCGCGAAGACAGCCAGAGAGGCGCCGATTATTCCTGAGGTTTAGCGGCTGCCTGCCATAAAATCTCGGCAACCCCCTGGCGCTTGGCAATCACCCTCGCCACCACAAACAACACATCCGACAACCGATTGATATACGCCAAGCCAACGCCGGCCAACGGTTCAATCCCATTCAACTGCTGGCACCGTCGCTCCGCGCTACGCGCCAGGCTTCTGCACACATGGGCCTGGGCAATTAGCGCTGAACCCCCCGGCAGAATGAAATTCTCCAGCGGCCCCAACTCCTCATTCCACAGATCGATCGCCGCTTCCAGCCGTTCGATTTCCGCTGCATTCAGCGCCTGATACACCGGCATCGCCAACTCGCCACCCAGGTCGAACAACCGATGCTGGCAAGGCGCCAAAACCTCAATCACCTCGTTCAAACCCGGATACGCCGCACTTTCTGCCGCCAGCCCGGCCAACAGCACGCCTACCTGGCTGTTCAGCGTATCGACTTCGCCAATGGCCTCGATCCGCGGGTGGTCTTTGGGCACGCGGCGGCCATCGCCGAGTCCGGTTTCGCCTTTGTCGCCGGTGCGGGTGTAGATCTTCGACAAGCGAAAGCCCATGGGTTACCTCGATAGCTGATTGAGTTCTTGGGAGATGACGGGGCTGCCCGCCAGTGGCAGACGCAAGGTAAAGCAGGTGCCTTGGCCGGGTGTGGATTGCACTTCCATCTGACCCTTGTGGTTATTGGTGATGATGAAATAAGAAACCGACAAGCCAAGACCGGTGCCCTGACCGATTTCCTTGGTAGTGAAGAAGGGTTCGAAGGTGCGTTTGCGCACGTTCTCGCTCATGCCGATGCCGTTGTCCTCGACCTGGATTTCGGCCCACGGCGGATTCAGCCGGGTGCGCAGAATGATCCGTCCAGGTTCGCTGTCGTCTTCACGTTGGTGAATCGCCTGGGCGGCGTTTTTCAACAGGTTGAGCAGCACTTGCTCCAGTTCGTTGGCCGTGCCGGGCACAGGGCCCAGCGCCGGGTCGAACTGACGGATGATCGCCTGGCCCTTGAAGTCGAAACCGATGGCCAGGTCGAAGTCATTACCGGCAATTTCCACTGCTTGATCGATCAGCGCCGGCAGGTCGCACGGGGCCATTTGCCGGGTGCTGCGCCGGCTGAAGCTGAGCATGTGCGTGACGATCTTCGCTGCCCGGGCGCCGGCCTGTTGAATGCCATCGAGCAACTGCGGGACTTCGCGCAATTGCAGGTATTTGTTGACCGTGTCCAGGGAAATACCGGCTAGCTCGGCCTGTTCGAGGTTCTTCGGCAAGTCAGGCGACAGGCGTCGCCGAATGTTCTGCACGTTGTGCAGGATCGCGCCCAGTGGGTTGTTGATCTCGTGGGCCATACCGGCGGCGAGGCCACCGACCGAGAGCATTTTTTCTGACTGCACCATCATCTCTTCCAGAGACAGACGCTGGGTGATGTCGTCGATCCGGATCACCACACCGCGCCCGGCCCCGCCCATTAGCGGGTAGAAGGTCAGGGCGTAGTGCTTGGGTTCATCGTCTTTGAACCAGGTCACGCGCTCGATCTTCGCCACGGTGTGCTGCTCGACGGTTTGCTTGAGCTGCGGCAGAAATGGCTTCAAGGGTTCGAAGGCGAGGAAGATCGGCTGGTTCAAGGCTTCGTCCAGACGGGTGCCGGACAGGGCGCTGGCCTCCTGATTCCACTGGGTCACATAGAGCTGCTCGTCGAGGGCAATCAGGGCCGACGGCATGGAGTCGATGATGCTGTTGAGGTAGTTCTGGAAACCGGTGAGCTTCTTCTCGATCTTGCTGCGCACCTGGACTTCGAGTTCCAGT
This sequence comes from Pseudomonas sp. 31-12, assembly GCF_003151075.1. NCBI lineage: Bacteria > Pseudomonadati > Pseudomonadota > Gammaproteobacteria > Pseudomonadales > Pseudomonadaceae > Pseudomonas > Pseudomonas sp. 31-12. The sequence continues at coordinate 5,415,066 of NZ_CP029482.1, read as the reverse complement.
TTGCGATTGGTGTGGCGGGTTTCTTCGGCCAGGCCCTGCGCCTGATCGTAAGCCGCCTGTGAGTCATCCCGGGCACGCTTGAGCTGCTGCTCCCGGGCTTCGATCCGCGAGAGCATGGTGTTGAAGGCCTCGGCGAGGCTGCCGATTTCGTCGTGGTTGCCACGGGAGGCGCGCAGGGCGTAGTTCTCTTCGCGGGTCACTTGCCGGGACAGTTCTTCGAGCTGATGGATCGGCCGGGTAATCAGGCGTTTGATCTGCCGGGCGATCACCAGCCACAACAGCACACTGAAGATCAGAATGCCCAGGCTGGCGGTCAGGGTCCCGGTGTAGAACGCCATCGGCAACTCGCTGCTGGCCACCAGCAACAGATGGCCCGGCGCGGTGCCGGGGCGGGGCAGGGTGATCACTTGATTGCTGCGAAACTCGGTGGCCTGCCAGGATTCAATGTGCCGATAACGTTCCGGCAGGTGCAACTTGTCGCCATGCTGCAACTGCGCCAGTCGCTCACCCTTGCCGTCATACAAGGCCGCCGCCCGCAGCGGTGAATAACTGTTGAGTTCGTTGAGCAGGCGTTCGGCGCTTTGCGGTGACTTCAAGGCGTCGGCCACCAGGCTCGGGTTGGACACCAGTCGGCCGATGGTCTGCAAGGCCTGGGGCGCCATGCTTTCCTGGGAGATGTAATACGCGGCGCTGATAAAGGTCAGGTTGGCGACCAGCAGGATGGTGATCAACAGCACGAGCAGGGCGGCCAGCAGTTTCTGGCCGACCGGGAGGTTTTCGAGACGCTGGCGCAATGGCATCAGGTTCATCGCTGAAAAGGAACAAGTGGCCAGCGTAGCCGGTGCTCAGTCGCTGGGCAATCCAAGGCTTTGAAGATGGGTAATCAGTCGCTGCTGTAATTGATTGAGGTGGGGCAGGTTCAGTTGGTGTCGCGAGGCCACTTTGCAGACATAGCCCAGCAGGTAGCTGATTTCGGTCCGGCGCTGGCTCGCGACGTCCTGGTGCATCGACGAGTAGTTGGCCGCCGTGGCATGGATCACCCGTTCGACTTCCTGTTGCAGGTCTTGGGCCGCTGCCGGCTGACCGCAGCGTTCCAGCAAGTCGGTCAGTTCGCCACAGAGGGTGGCGACTTCGCAACGGTGTTCCTGCAAGCCGCCGTTGCGGCAATCGTGCAGCACCGTCAGTGGATTGATCGCACAGTTGAGCGCCAGTTTGCGCCACAGCCGGGTCAGGATGTCGGTGCTCCACTCGTGAGGAATGCCGGCAGCCGTCAGGTCATCCAGCCAGATCGGCGCGACTGGATGACCGGCATCTCCCAGCCAGGTGTAGCCGTGACCGGCGAACACTACGCGCCAGTCGCCATCGCGAAACGCGCCTTCGGTGCTCGAGGCGTATACGCAACGGGCCTGCGGAACCTGGGCGGCGACGGCGTCCTGACTGCCGAGGCCGTTCTGCAACAGGATCAGCTCGGCATCAGGCGTCAGGCGCGATGCCAGTTGTGCGACGGCCTTTTCGGCATCGTAGGCTTTGCAGGCCACCAGCAGACGGTTGATTGGCTCGAGGCTGTCCGGTGTCTCTCCCGGTATTTCGTAAGTCTTGGCCTCACCGTGCTCCACCAGCGTCAACCCGCCGGCCGCCTGATACGCCTGCAAGCGTTGCTCATCGCGCAGGATCAACCGGACCGGCACCCCGGCCCGCGCCAGACGGGTAGCCCATAACGTACCGAGGCTGCCGGCGCCCAATACATGCCAGGTGGTGGACATCAGCTTTTTACTCGGATTGGCGCAGGCATGTGGAGGCTCGCAGTATCGGTTGGAAAAGACCCGTTATAATGAGCCCGATTTTAACCGCAAGCCAAGCGCGCGCCATCGCTATTGAGCGCGCCTTTTATTGGAGAGATTACATGCCGTCGTTCGACGTGGTATCCGAACTGGACAAACACGAAGTCACCAACGCGGTCGAGAACGCCGTCAAGGAACTCGATCGCCGTTATGACCTGAAAGGCAAGGGCACCTTTGAATTCAAGGAAAAGGACCTGACCGTCAACTTGACCGCCGAAGCTGACTTCCAGCTCGAAGCGATGATCGAGATCCTCAAGCTGGCCCTGGTCAAGCGCAAGATCGACGTGCAGTGCCTTGAAGTCAAGGATGCCTACGCGTCGGGCAAGCTGATGAAACAGGAAGCCGTCCTCAAGGAAGGCATCGACAAAGAGCTGGCGAAGAAAATCGTCGCTCACGTCAAGGACGCCAAGCTCAAGGTCCAGGCTGCCATTCAGGGCGAGCAAGTGCGCATCACCGGCAAGAAACGTGATGATTTGCAGGAAGCCATCGCGGCCCTGCGCGCCAAGACTTTCGACATGCCGCTGCAGTTCAACAACTTCCGCGACTGATGCGGGAACCTGTGGGAGCGGGCTTGCTCGCGAAGAGGGCGTATCAGTCGACATCACTGTTGAATGACACACCGCTTTCGCGAGCAAGTCGGATCGCCGCACCGCCGCTCCCACACTGGATTGTGCTTAACCCCGGCGGGGCTTTTCTGCCGCTTATTTTTCGCGTGCCGGATGGCCGGGAATCAGGAGAAAGTAGATGGATTTGAATACCGAAGTGGACAACCTGGTCAAGGCCTCCCAAGCCTGGATCCCGATGATCATGGAGTACGGCAGCCGTGTGTTGCTGGCGGTCATAACGCTGGCCGTCGGCTGGTGGTTGATCAGCAAAGTGGCGCAAAAGCTCGGTGGTCTGCTGGCGTTGCGTAATGCCGACCTCGCGCTGCAAGGGTTCATCAGCAGTCTGGCGAACATTATTCTTAAGGTTTTGCTGGTAGTCAGCGTAGCTTCGATGATCGGCGTGGAAACCACTTCGTTCGTGGCGGCCATCGGTGCGGCGGGTCTGGCCATCGGTCTGGCCTTGCAGGGCAGTCTGGCTAACTTCGCGGGCGGCGTGCTGATTCTGTTGTTCCGTCCGTTTCGCATCGGTGACTGGATCGAAGCCCAAGGCGTTGCCGGTACGGTCGACAGCATCCAGATCTTCCACACCGTACTGCGTACCGGCGATAACAAAACCATCATCGTCCCTAACGGCAACCTGTCGAACGGCATCATCACCAACACTAACCGTCAGCCGACCCGCAAAGTAGTGTTCGATGTGGGCGTTGATTACGAAGCGGACCTGCAGAAGGCCCGTGAAGTGTTACTGGATCTGGCCAAGGATGAACGTATTCTGACTGAGCCGGCTCCGCAGGCCGTCATTTCTACGCTGGGTGACAGTTCGATCACTGTTTCGCTGCGTGTTTGGGTGAAGACGGCGGATTACTGGGATGTGATGTTCATGTTTAACGAACAGTCCCGGGATCGTTTGAAAACGGCCGGTATCGATATTCCGTTTCCACAGCGGGTTATTCGTGTTGTTCAGGAAGCGGCAGTGCAGTAACAACGTTTTTTACTTGGCTGTTCGGTCAAGTTAAACGCACAAGCCCAGGCATCGATAGATGCCTGGGCTTTTTTCGGCTGCCTCTTGAGGAATGTTAGCTGCCTACTGTTATTCATGTGGACGTTATTAGCCTGCTTACGAATTGAAAACCGGGCAGGCATAAAAAAACCGCCCACCTGATCAGGTGAGCGGTTTTTTATTGCAGATTTGAGGCTATCGAACTACCGCTGAGAAATTACAAGATGCTCAGTGGGTATTCGACGATGAAGCGGAAGTCGTTGTTGTCGTTGCCGTTGATGGCGTTGTAAGAAGAGTTTGTACGGTAGATCGCGCTACGTACGCGGAAAGACAGGTCTTTGGCTGGACCGCTTTGCATAACGTACTTGGTTTCGAAGTCGAACTCGTGTTCTTTACCTTCTTCGGCGCCAGTGGTGATGTTGTCACCCCGGACGTAACGAGTCATGAAGCTCAGGCCAGGAACGCCATAGGTTTTCATGTTCAGGTCGTAGCGAGCCTGCCACGAACGCTCGTCTTGACCGTTAAAGTCAGAGTACTGGATGGAGTTGGCGAGGAAGATGGTACCGCCGCCGTCAACGCCATAAACGTAGCCGGTATCACCAGTGGAACGTTGGTGCGCCACGGTGAACTTGTGGGCGCCGATGCTATAGGCAGCGGAGAGGGACCAGATGCGGTTGTCAACATCACCGCTCAGCTCTTGACCCTGGCTCTTGGAGCGATAGCCGTTGAAGTCGAAGTTCATGGACTGATCTTCGTTGATCGGCAGGGTGTAGTTGGCGTTGATGTATTGCTTCTTGAAGTAGTCATCTACATCGGAAGCAGCTACGCCGGCTACAAAATTGTCGGTGAACTGGTAGGTCGCACCGGCAATGTTGGCACTGGTCAGGCCTGGGTTGTGCGGTCCGTTGATGCTGTCACGGCCCATGCCAGTCTGCGAACTCAGGGCGCTGAAACGACCTGCGGTCAGCTCCAGCCCTTTGATTTCTTTACTGGTGATGATGGTGCCGGTAGCAACTTCTGGCAGCAGACGGCTGTCGTCTGTGGAGAAAACTGGGCTGGCAACGTATTGGTTACCATATTTCAGGACCGTGTCGGACAGACGGAATTTAACTGCACCGCCAGCCTTGGATTGGGTGTCTTCCGGGCGGCCTTCGCTATCACGACCGAACATGCCATTACCGGTGCGGCCACGACCACTGTCCAGTTTGACCATGCTGTTGACCAAGGCATCCACACCGAAGCCTACGGTGCCCTGAGTGAAGCCCGACTCGTACGTGGTACGTATGCCGAGGCCAGTCTCTTCGCGATAACTTTGCGAAGTGCTAGGGTTGTTTTTGAAATCACGGTTCATGTACAGCATACGGCTATGAACATTCAGACTCTGATCTTCAAAAAAGCCCTTGGATTCCTCTTGAGAAGACGCCATAGCGAACTGCGAGATACTAGCCGAAACAGCCAGTGCGATCATGCTCCACTTCATCACGCGCATCGTGATTTGCTCCTTTGGTTTTAGAAGAGTACTGCCGTCCCACCTGTTTTTTTATCTGGGCGGCTCTTTCTTTATTGTGTCGGCGCAAACTTATATCACGCCGATCATGTTGGCGATACTTGCGTATCTAACCTTGCAGCTTCTTTACGACCCTGTCGCAAACAGCTGGGTAGATGTCGCAAATTTAGAGCCTCGACGCAATAGGACTGGCAACTTTAATGTTGTTTTCCAAGGCGTGTACGTCGGTAAAAAGAGTCCCTGGTGAAACGTTTGAATCTCCATCGGGCAACCCTGCCGCTGTTTTTATTTGCCTTGAGGCTTCCACTTCCAGCGGAGGCTTCCAAGGCGATGTGGGTGTGAATGCAACAAGCGTGCACAAACTGCAATTGTGCAGCTGTTTTTTTCTGAAAGCCTGCCTGTCGCTGTAAAAACCTCATAAAACCGGGGGCTTCAAGCGCGTTTTTTGTGCGCTTGACGTCGTGCGTTGCATGGTGTTGTCACCCGACGGTGGGCGGCGTGACAACAAAAAATGTTACCGGTTCACCCCTCCAGTGAGTACTTGGCGGATGCTGACGAACTCAGCGTAGACGCACTGTGCGGTTTTGGTGCAAAAAATCTTAATCGCTGTGCTGAAATCACACAGTGCGGTAACGGACTCATCTGGAACTATTCATTGGTTATCAGTCATTTCGGCGTTTTCGGTGTGATCTTCGGTTCTGTAATGGTGCGTGGTGAGCAAAAAAGGCCCATATCGGGGCGTTCGTGCGGCGTGAAGCCAGTGGCGTTCACAGGTATGCTGCCGTCCTGTCGCTTGGTTCGCTGCCGCTTGGGAGGCGCGCTAAGCTGAAAAATGATGAATGCGGGAGTGCGCGCGGTGTTCGCTTTAGATTCACGACTTCAACAAGACACGCTACCGATTGGCGATTTCCCGCTTTGCCGGTTGCTGTTATCCAATGATTCGAACTACCCCTGGTTCATCCTGGTGCCACGCCGTGAAGATATCAGTGAGATATTTCAGTTGAGTGTCGCAGATCAACAGCAGCTCTGGCAGGAAGCAACCACGCTGGCGGAACTGCTCAAGGATTCGTTCGACGCCGACAAGTTGAATGTCGCGGCGCTGGGTAATGTTGTCAGTCAGTTGCACATGCATGTGATTGTGCGCAAGCGTGAGGACGCCGCCTGGCCAGCCCCGGTCTGGGGCAAACATCCGGCCGTGCCGTACAGCGCAGCGCAGATCGCGGCAGTTCGCGAGCGTCTGCGTCTGCTGTTAACCGAAGACTTCACGTTTCTGGAGGGTTGAATCATGAGCCTGGAAGATCGCGTTACTGATCTGGAGAGCCAGCTGGCCTTTCAGGATGACACCATCCAGTCATTGAGCGATGTGCTGGCGACGCAGCAGCGCGCCGTTGAGCGCCTGCAATTGCAGATGGCCGCCTTGCTCAAGCGCCAGGAAGAAATGGCCGGGCAGTTCGAAACCTTCGAAGAAGAAGCGCCGCCGCCGCATTATTGAAACCGCAGGCAATAAAAAACCGCGAACAGCCAGGCTGTTCGCGGTTTTTTTTCAGCCTTGAATCAGCGACGCGGCAGGGCGGCAATCACGTCTTCGGCTTGCAGCCCTTTGTCACGATTCATGACGGAGAACTCCACGCGCTGGCCTTCGACCAGAACACGGTGACCTTCGCCACGAATGGCCCGGAAATGCACGAAAATATCATCGCCGGAATCACGGGAAATAAAGCCGAAGCCTTTGGAGGTGTTGAACCACTTGACGGTGCCGGTATCGCGGTTGCTCATGTCATAGCTTGGCGAGGCGGCGGCCGGTGAAGATTTGTAGAAGCTGATAGCCAGGTGCAGGAGAACGGCGATCAGCGCAGCCACCAGGCTGAACAGGACGGCAGGTTGACCGGCGATGACAGGCATCGGCGCGAGCAACGTCAGGGTTTGCAGGACGACGGCCAGGACCAGCAGGGCGCTGACCAGGTTTTGCAGTTGGTGACGCGGGCCTTTGTTCCAGTAAGGGATAACGGGAGCAAGGGTGAGGTTGAGCAGGCCGAAAAAGGCCAGGTACAGCGAATCGGGTTGTTGCAGGTAAGGTAGTGCTTCGGATCGCAGGCTAGGGATGAAGGACAACAGCAAAGCTGCTGCGCCCATTAGCAGGTGGACGATTTTCAACATTTTGATTAACTCACGTTAAGACGGATCACAAGGAAGAGCTGATGGAGCACGGTTCGCTTCAGAACAATAAGAGGCGTTGGGCACGTACCCGATATCAGCCTATGCGCAGCCCCCGGAAAATAGGCGGTCGCGACACGCTGTCTATTTAACAGCAAAGCCTGCAGCTACTCAAATCAGGCAGTCCAGCGGTGCTCCGAGGGGTGATTTGTCGCAGGGTATTGTGCAATCCCGGGCTGCGCGGGGGTGGCAGGCTTGCTAGAGTGGTCCTGCACGTGTTGGATGAACTCATCACCTTTAGGGGATAAACATGGCAATCGATATCGGTATCAGTGAAGAGGACCGCAAGTCCATCGTTGACGGGCTTTCGCGTCTGCTGTCGGACACTTATGTGCTGTATTTGAAAACCCATAACTTCCATTGGAATGTCACCGGCCCCATGTTTCGGACCCTGCACCTGATGTTCGAGGAGCAATACAACGAGTTGGCCCTGGCCGTCGATTCGATTGCCGAGCGCATTCGCGCCCTCGGATTTCCTGCGCCAGGCGCCTATTCGATTTATGCGCGGCTGTCTTCTATTAAGGAAGAAGCCGGCGTGCCGAGCGCCGAAGACATGATCAAGCAGCTTGTCGATGGCCAGGAAGCGGTCACCCGTACGGCGCGCGGGATCTTTCCACTGCTGGAAAAAGTCAGCGACGAACCAACGGCTGACCTGCTGACCCAGCGCATGCAAGTCCACGAAAAAACTGCGTGGATGCTGCGTTCTCTGCTGGATCAGTAATATCGTCAATACGCGAATGATGCCCGTCGGGCGTTGTTCGCGGTCTTTGCCTTCTTAAAATCGCTTTTGCTCTCGTTAAAATTCGTCTGGTTGCGTAGGAATATGGCCGGCCTAGGACGCTGTCCATGATCGCCCTACAGCTGTTGGCTTATCCTACGTCGATGGTCATAAAGTCATCTGGATATACCTTTGCGCCTGCGCTTTTATAAGGCCACGAGAGTGCTCTTACAGAAGGCAAGGATGACAAAGGAGTGTCAACGATATGGATTATGGAGACAGGCGAAGCGAGGGGAGGGTCGGTCCGGTCAAGGATATAAAGATCGATCCGTTTGTCAGCGAATTTGATATGGGGCTGGCCCGGCCCCTGTCCCGGTCGGTGAGGTTGAACGGCTTCGCCACCTGCTTGCGTCTTGAGCAGGTGTACTGGGATATTCTGGGCGATATGGCCAAGGTCAATTGTTGTACGGTCAGTGCGCTGCTGTCCCATGTGGACCGCGAAGTGCACTTGCGTCATGGCGGGGTCAAGAACTTTACCGGGCTGGTGCGGGTTGTCTGCGTCGTGCATAGCTTGAAAGAAGGAGGCTGTGTCGCAATGCCTTAGCCACAGCGGTGGATCGGGCAGAGTGTCGGCCCGTGCAGTCTTACGGCTGCACAGGCCGCATTTAATGGATATAATCCCGCTCTTTGCCGCAAAACCCAGCGTATGCGGTAGCAATCTGATCGCCGAGACAACCCCCATGCCGATGTACGACTATCAATGTGCTTCCTGTGGTCATCAGTTGGAAGCCATTCAAAAGATCAGCGCAGCACCGCTGGTCGACTGCCCTGCCTGCCAGGCGCCAGAGCTTAAAAAGATGCTGTCCATGCCGGGCTTCCGCCTGAGCGGCACCGGCTGGTACGAAACCGATTTCAAGACCGGTTCCAAGAAGAATCTGGCCGGCGGCGACAAAGCTGACTAAGGTCTGGAACCTGAGTTGAACGACACGCGCGAGCCCTAGCAACATCTGCAGGGGCTCCAACCGAATTTCGATTACGAGAAGTGAAACCACTACCATGATGCGCAGCCATTATTGCGGCCAACTGAACGAAGCCCTGGAAGGCCAGGAAATTACCCTTTGCGGATGGGTTCACCGTCGCCGTGACCACGGTGGGGTGATTTTCCTCGATATCCGTGATCGTGACGGTCTGGCCCAGGTGGTGTTCGACCCGGACCGCGCCGAGAGCTTCGCCGCCGCCGATCGCGTGCGCAGCGAGTATGTCGTGAAGATCACCGGCAAGGTTCGCCTGCGTCCGGCTGGTGCCACCAACGCCAACATGGCGTCGGGCATGATCGAAGTGCTGGGCTACGAGCTTGAAGTGCTGAACGAGTCGGAAACCCCGCCGTTCCCGCTGAACGAGTACTCCGACGTCGGTGAAGAAACCCGCCTGCGTTATCGCTTCCTTGATCTGCGCCGCCCGGAAATGGCCGAGAAGCTGCGTCTGCGTTCGCGCATGACCACCAGCATCCGCCGCTACCTGGACGAGAACGGCTTCCTCGACGTCGAGACGCCGATCCTGACCCGTGCTACTCCGGAAGGCGCACGTGACTACCTGGTGCCGAGCCGTACTCACGCCGGTTCGTTCTTTGCCTTGCCGCAATCGCCGCAGTTGTTCAAGCAATTGCTGATGGTGGCCGGCTTCGACCGTTACTACCAGATCGCCAAGTGCTTCCGCGACGAGGACCTGCGTGCCGACCGTCAACCAGAATTCACCCAGATCGACATCGAAACCAGCTTCCTCGATGAAAAAGACATCATGGGCCTCACCGAAGGCATGATCCGCAACCTGTTCAAGGAAGTGCTGGACCTGGAATTCGGCGAATTCCCGCACATGACCTTCGAAGAAGCCATGCGTCGTTACGGTTCCGACAAGCCTGACCTGCGTAACCCGCTGGAACTGGTGGACGTAGCCGACCAGCTCAAAGAAGTCGACTTCAAGGTCTTCAGCGGTCCTGCCAACGATCCGAAATGCCGTGTTGCCGCCTTGCGTGTACCTGGCGCTGCGAGCATGCCGCGCAAGCAGATCGACGACTACACCAAGTTCGTCGGCATCTACGGTGCCAAGGGCCTGGCGTACATCAAGGTCAACGAGCGCGCGAAGGGCGTGGAAGGCCTGCAGTCGCCAATCGTCAAGAACATCCCTGAGGCCAACCTCAACGTGATCCTCGATCGCGTTGGCGCGGTTGACGGCGACATCGTGTTCTTCGGTGCCGACAAAGCCAAGATCGTCAGCGAAGCCCTGGGCGCGCTGCGGATCAAGGTCGGTAACGACCTGGACCTGCTGACCTGCAAGTGGGCGCCAATGTGGGTTGTCGACTTCCCGATGTTCGAAGAGAACGACGACGGCAGCTTCAGCGCCTTGCATCACCCGTTCACCGCACCAAAGTGCACCCCGGAAGAACTGGAAGCCAGCCCGGCGACCGCTTTGTCCCGTGCCTACGACATGGTTTTGAACGGCACCGAGCTGGGTGGCGGTTCGATCCGTATCCACCGCAAGGAAATGCAGCAGTCGGTGTTCCGTCTGCTGGGTATCAACGAAGCGGAACAGGAAGAGAAATTCGGCTTCCTGCTCGACGCCCTGAAATACGGCGCGCCGCCGCACGGTGGCCTGGCCTTCGGTCTGGACCGTCTGGTTATGCTGATGACCGGCGCCCAGTCGATCCGTGAAGTGATTGCCTTCCCGAAAACCCAGAGCGCGGCTGACGTCATGACTCAGGCACCGGGTGTGGTAGATGCCAAGGCATTGCGCGAACTGCACATTCGTCTGCGCGAAACGCCAAAAGCTGAGTAAGGCTGTCCTGAAGGGCGCATCTTCGGATGCGCCTTTTCTTTATAGGGACAGGTCGAGATTTTGTTTGCTGGCTGGCGCATCTGCGCAGCGGGCAATGTTTCAAAGAGAATTCGGAGCGAGATATGGCGGGTCATTCCAAGTGGGCGAACATCAAGCACCGCAAAGAACGTCAGGATGCCAAGAAGGGCAAGATTTTCACCAAGTGGATTCGTGAGCTGACCGTTGCGGCCCGTCAGGGCGGCGGTGATCCAGGTTCCAACCCGCGCCTGCGTCTGGCGCTGGACAAGGCCCTTGGTGCAAATATGAGCCGCGACATCATTGATCGCGCGGTCGCCCGCGGTGCCGGTGCTGCCGACACCGACGACATGGTCGAGCTGACCTACGAAGGTTATGGCCCGGGCGGTGTGGCCGTGATGGTCGAGTGCATGACCGACAACCGTAACCGCACCGCCGCCGCGGTTCGCCATGCGTTCAGCAAGTGTGGCGGCAACCTGGGCACCGACGGTTCGGTGGCTTATCTGTTCGAGCGCAAGGGGCAGATTTCCTTCGCGCCGGGTGTCGATGAAGACGCGCTGATGGAAGCGGCCATGGAAGCCGACGCCGATGACGTGGTCACTCATGAAGACGGCTCGATTGATGTGTTCACCTCGTTCGCCGGCTTCTACTCCGTGCGAAACGCGCTGGAAGCGGCGGGTTTCAAAGGCGATGACGCGGAAATCGTGATGCTGCCGACCACCAGTGCCGAATTGGACCTGGAAGGCGCCGAGAAGGTGCTCAAGCTGATAGACATGCTCGAAGACCTGGATGACGTGCAAAACGTCTATTCCAACGCGGATATTCCTGAGTCGGTAGCCGCACAGCTGGGTTAAGGGCGAGTAAGATCCAATGTGGGAACGGGCAGTGGCGAGGGGATTTATCCCCGTTCGGCTGCGAAGCAGTCGCAGACCCAGTGATTACGGTTTTTCTGAAATCTCCGTATTCGCAGGTTCAGGGCCGCTTCGCGACCCAACGGGGATAAATCCCCTCGCCACAGTTCGCTCCCACTTTTGTTATTCGCTGTAATGAATATCGTGCTCTTACCAAACCCGCAGGCGTTATGACTTTAATTCTTGGTATCGACCCCGGTTCGCGCATCACCGGTTATGGCGTGGTACGTGATACCGGGCGTGGCTGCGTTTACGTAGCATCGGGCTGCATTCGCACGGGGTCCGGCGAGTTGCATGAGCGTCTGCAAATCGTCTATCGCGGTGTGCGTGAAGTCATCCAGACCTACGGCCCGGTGACCATGGGCATCGAAAAAGTCTTTATGGCGCGTAATGCCGACTCTGCTCTCAAGCTCGGTCAGGCCCGGGGCGCTGCGATTGTGGCGGGTGCCGAAGAGAGCCTGGAAATCGCCGAATACACCGCAACCCAAGTCAAGCAAGCGGTGACCGGCACCGGTGCCGCCAATAAAGAGCAGGTGCAGATGATGGTCATGCACATGCTGAAACTGACCAGCAAGCCGCAAATCGATGCTTCGGATGCCCTGGCCATTGCCATTTGTCACGCGCATACCCGTTCCAGCCTGTTGCCCCATGGCCTGGGAACGGCACGCAGTCGTGGCGGGCGCCTGCGTCTCTGATAGCATCAGCAGTCATTTTTAGGGAATGAGGGTTTTGCGCCTGTGTTGTCGGCGCAAAACCCTTGTTCTGTCAGTCGCCAGTCATTGATCTGGCCAACGCTCAAGGATCTGAAACGTGATTGGACGCTTGCGCGGCACACTGGCTGAGAAACAGCCGCCGCACCTGATTCTGGATGTAAACGGTCTGGGGTATGAGCTGGAAGTGCCCATGACCACGCTGTATCGCTTGCCGTCGGTCGGTGAACCGCTGACCTTGCACACCCATTTGGTCGTACGTGAAGACGCGCAGTTACTCTATGGCTTCTTCGGCAAGCGTGAGCGAGACTTTTTTCGCGAGTTGATCCGTCTCAATGGTGTAGGGCCGAAATTGGCCTTGGCCTTGATGTCGAGCCTGGAAGTGGATGAGCTGGTACGTTGCGTGCAATCCCAGGACACTTCGGCGCTGACCAAGGTGCCGGGCGTGGGCAAGAAGACCGCCGAGCGTTTGCTGGTGGAGCTCAAGGACCGCTTCAAAGCGTGGGAAACGGTGCCGGCGATGTTCGCCCTGGTGCCGAACCAGCCGGGCGGACCCGATGCGGCTCCAGTGGCTACCGCGGAAAATGATGCGGTCAGCGCGCTGATTTCCCTGGGCTACAAGCCGCAGGAAGCCAGCAAGGCGATTTCCGCGATCAAGGAGAAAGGTTTGAGCAGTGAAGACATGATTCGTCGTGCCCTGAAGGGAATGATCTAAGTGATTGAAGCTGATCGTCTGATTGCCGCCACGCCAGGCCCTCGCGACCGCGAAGAAGTCCAGGACCGGGCGATTCGTCCTGTCAGCCTGGCCGAATACATTGGCCAGCCGACCGTTCGCGAGCAAATGGAGTTGTTCATCCAGGCCGCACGCGGGCGTAACGAGTCCCTGGACCACACGCTGATCTTTGGCCCGCCGGGTCTGGGTAAAACCACCCTGGCCAACATCATCGCCCAGGAAATGGGCGTGTCGATCAAAAGCACCTCGGGCCCGGTGCTTGAGCGTCCGGGTGATCTGGCGGCGCTGTTGACCAACCTTGAGCCTCACGACGTGCTGTTCATCGACGAAATCCATCGGCTGTCGCCGATCGTCGAAGAAGTGCTGTACCCGGCCATGGAGGATTTCCAGCTCGACATCATGATCGGTGAAGGGCCGGCTGCGCGCTCGATCAAATTGGATCTGCCGCCGTTCACCCTGGTGGGAGCGACGACCCGTGCCGGCATGCTGACCAATCCGTTGCGCGACCGCTTCGGCATCGTGCAGCGCCTGGAGTTCTACAACACCGCCGACCTGGCGACGATTGTCAGCCGTTCGGCGAACATCCTCGGCTTGCCGCTGGACCCGGAAGGCGCCTTTGAAATCGCCCGCCGTGCCCGTGGCACCCCACGGATCGCCAACCGCTTGCTGCGCCGGGTTCGGGATTTTGCCGAAGTTCGAGCCAAGGGCCACATCACCAAACCGATCGCCGACCTGGCCTTGAACCTGCTGGATGTCGACGAACGTGGCTTCGATCACCAGGATCGGCGCCTGCTGTTGACCATGATCGAGAAGTTCGACGGTGGGCCGGTCGGAGTGGACAGTCTGGCGGCGGCGATCAGCGAGGAGCGCCATACCATTGAAGACGTGCTGGAGCCGTACCTGATCCAGCAGGGCTACATCATGCGCACGCCGCGGGGGCGGGTGGTCACCCGGCACGCGTATCTGCACTTCGGTTTAAACATTCCGTCACGATTGGGCGAGATGCCCGTGGTAGACGAGTTCCTTGATGCCGTAGACGATTAATCACCTTTGCGGGCTGATTTATTCGGAGTTTGTGCGGTCTGAGGACCGTACTTTCACCAGAAAGCCGCGAATCAATGAAAAACAGTTGCCTGGCCGGATTGGCAACCTGAGGAGTAAGCACTAGAGTATGCGCGCGCAAAACGGGCTTGAGCCTTTCGCACTTCGTTGTCGCGTTTATTACGAGGACACCGATGCGGGCGGCATCGTGTATTACGTCAATTACCTCAAGTTTATGGAACGGGCTCGCACCGAGCGGCTCCGGGATCTGGGCTTTGCCCAGTCCCAGCTGGCAGGAGAGGACCTGTTGTTTGTCGTGCATTCCAGCGAAGCGCGTTATCACGCGCCGGCGCGACTGGACGACGAGCTTCTGGTAAGCGCTGAAGTAATCGAATTGAACCGTGTCAGCCTGCGCTTCAAGCAGCAGGTCAGGCGAGCCACGGATAATGCGCTGCTCTGCGAAGGGCAGTTTCTGGTGGCCTGTGTGCGCACTGAAAGTTTAAAACCCCGGGCCATTCCCGAAGCTCTACGTGCGGCCTTTGCCGACGTGAGCGGCGCGGGTACACACTCAAAGCAGGAGATAAAGCGTGGAAGCTAACGTCGTCGACCATTCCTCCATGTGGAGCCTGGTCAGCAATGCCAGTATCGTGGTGCAACTGGTAATGCTGATCCTGGTAGCCGCATCGGTGACCTCATGGATCATGATCTTTCAGCGCAGCAACCTGCTGCGTGCCGGTCGACGTGCCCTGGAGAGCTTTGAAGAGCGCTTCTGGTCTGGCATCGACCTGTCCAAACTCTACCGTCAGGCCGGCAGCAACCCTGATCCGGATTCGGGCGTCGAGCAGATCTTCCGTGCCGGTTTCAAGGAATTCTCCCGTCTGCGTCAGCAGCCAGGCGTCGATCCGGAAGCGGTCATGGAAGGCGTGGCCCGTGCCATGCGCGTCGCCATTTCCCGTGAAGAAGAAAAGCTCGAGCAGAGCCTGCCGTTCCTCGCCACCGTCGGTTCCGTCAGCCCGTACATCGGTCTGTTCGGTACCGTCTGGGGGATCATGAACTCCTTCCGTGGCCTAGCCACTGCCCAGCAAGCGACCCTGGCCACTGTGGCTCCGGGTATTGCCGAAGCACTGATCGCCACTGCGATCGGCCTGTTCGCCGCCATCCCGGCCGTTATCGCTTACAACCGTTTTGCTGCTCGCGGCGAAACCCTGCTGGGCCGTTACTACACCTTCGCCGATGAATTCCAGGCGATCCTGCACCGCAAAGTGCACACCAGCGAAGAATAAGCAGGTAATTTCCAATGGCTTTAATCGCTCGAGCTCGCAAAAAGCGCAAGCCGGTTGCCGAGATGAACGTGGTGCCTTACATCGACGTGATGCTGGTGCTGCTGGTCATCTTCATGGTGACCGCTCCGATGCTCAATCAGGGCGTGAAAGTTGATCTGCCCAAGGTTTCCAGCGAAGCCTTGCCGCAGGACAACAACACCCAGGTCCTGACCATTTCGATCAAGTCTGACAAGACCTACTACTGGAACCTTGGCAGCGAAGTCGACACTGAAAAGCAACAGGACAAGGCCATGACCTTGCCGCAGATGACTGACGCGGTGACCAAGATCATCCGAGCCGGCACTGAAGGCGGCAAGCGCACCCAGGTGTTCATCCGCGGCGACAAGACCGTCGATTACGGTTCCGTAATGGGCGCCATGGGCGGGTTGCAGAAAGCCGGGGTCGGTAATGTTGGCTTGATTACCGAGGCACCCTGATGCAGCAAATGCGAGAGCCGTCCGCCTCGGAAAGCTACTTCTGGCCTAGTGTCCTGGCGATTGTCTTGCACGTGCTGGTGTTCGGCATGCTGTTCGTCAGTTTCGCCTTCACACCGGAATTGCCGCCGGCCAAGCCGATTGTCCAGGCGACCTTGTACCAGCTGAAATCGAAGAGTCAGGCGACCACCCAGACCAATCAGAAGATTGCGGGTGAGGCGAAGAAATCTGCCGCGCGTCAGACCGAAGTCGAACAGATGGAACAGAAAAAGATCGAACAGGAAGCGATCAAGGCCGCGGAACAAAAGAAGGAAGATGCGGCTCAAAAAGCCGAAGAATCCAAGAAGGCCGACGAGACTAAAAAAGCGGAAGAGGCAAAAAAGGCTGATGAAGCCAAGAAAGCCGATGAAGCGAAGAAGACCGCCGAAGCCAAAAAGGCTGAAGAGAAACAATTGGCTGATATAGCCAAGAAGAAATCTGAAGAAGAAGCCAAGAAAGCAGCTGAAGAAGAGGCCAAGAAAGCGGCCGCTGAAGAAGCCAAGAAAAAGATTGTCGAAGACGCGAAGAAGAAAGCCGCGGAAGACGCCAAGAAGAAATCTGAAGCTGAAGAGGCGAAGAAGAAAGTCGCCGAAGACGCGAAGAAGAAAGCTGCTGCCGATGCTGCGAAGAAAAAATCGCAGGAAGCGGCGCGTAAATCGGTCGATGAGAAAAAGGCTCAGGCCCTGGCCGATTTGCTTTCCGACACGCCGGAGCGTCAGCAGGCCTTGGCGGATGAGCAGGGTGATGAAGTCGCGGGTAACTTCGACGATCTGATTCGCTCGCGTGCTTCTGAAGGTTGGGCGCAGCCACCGTCGGCCCGCAAGGGCATGAAGGTGATCCTGCAGATCAACATGCTGCCTGATGGAACAATCTCCGGCGTATCGGTTGCCAAGTCCAGCGGTGATGTACCGTTCGACAGCTCAGCGGTAGCGGCGGTAAAAAATATTGGTCGATTGACCGAAATGCAGGGTCTGAAGCCAGCTGATTTCGCACCCTATCGTTCATTCAAGATGACATTCACACCTGAGGATCTAGCCTTGTGAGAAACCTTCTTCGAGGACTGCTTGTAGTCATGTTCTGCTTTGCAGGACTGGCCACCGCAGATGAAAAAAATATCCTGGTCAGCAGTGGTAGCTCCCAGGCAACTCCAATTGCCGTAGTGCCATTCGGTTTCCAGGGCGGCACCGTGCTGCCGGACGACATGGCCGAGATCATCGGTAACGACCTGCGCAACTCGGGTTACTACGCGCCGATTCCAAAGCAGAACATGATCAGCCAGCCGAGCCAGGCCAGCGAAATCATTTTCCGTGACTGGAAGGCGATCAACGCCCAGTACATTATGGTTGGCAGCATCGTGCCATCGGGCGGTCGCCTGCAGGTTCAATACGCTCTTTTCAACGTCGCCACCGAGCAGCAAGTGCTGACCGGCAGCGTGTCGGGCAGCGTCGATCAACTGCGCGACATGTCCCACTACATCGCCGACCAGTCGTTTGAAAAGCTCACCGGCATCAAAGGTGCGTTCTCGACTCGTCTGCTGTACGTGACGGCCGAACGCTTCTCCGAGAAGAACACGCGCTACACGCTGCAACGCTCGGATTATGACGGTGCTCGCGCCGTGACCCTGCTGCAATCGCGCGAGCCGATCCTGTCGCCGCGTTTCGCACCGGATGGCAAGCGCATCGCTTACGTCTCGTTCGAGCAGAAGCGTCCGCGTATCTTCATGCAGAACATCGACACCGGTCGCCGTGAGCAGATCACCAACTTCGAAGGCCTGAATGGCGCGCCAGCCTGGTCGCCGGATGGCAATCGCCTGGCATTCGTACTGTCGAAAGACGGTAACCCGGACATCTACGTGATGAACCTGGGTTCGCGTCAGATCACTCGCGTCACCAACGGTCCCGGCATCAACACCGAACCGTTCTGGGGTAAGGATGGTTCGACCATCTACTTCACCTCTGACCGTGGCGGCAAGCCACAGATCTACAAAACCAGCGTCGGTGGTGGCGGTGCGGAACGTGTGACCTTTATTGGTAACTACAACGCGAACCCTAAACTTTCGGCTGATGAAAAGACCCTGGTGATGATTCACCGCCAGGATGGCTTCACTAATTTCAAGGTGGCGGCCCAGGATTTGCAGCGCGGTAGTGTAAAGATCCTCACTGATAGCACTCTGGACGAGTCGCCTACTGTTGCGCCCAACGGCACCATGGTAATCTACGCCACCCGCCAGCAGGGCCGGGGAGTCTTGATGCTCGTGTCCATTAATGGACGCGTAAGGCTCCCGCTTCCTACCGCACAAGGCGAAGTCAGAGAACCTTCCTGGTCCCCTTACCTGAACTGACGCGGCGCTACACGTTTTACTTAACACACTGGGGTTCATTAGGAGTTTCACGATGGAAATGCTGAAGTTTGGTAAATTTGCTGCGCTGGCTCTGGCCATGGCTGTAGCTGTAGGTTGCTCGTCCAAAGGCGGCGACAACGCCGGTGAAGGCGCTGTTGATCCAAACGCTGGTTACGGCGCTAACACTGGTGCCGTTGATGGCTCCCTGAGCGAAGAAGCTGCTCTGCGCGCAATCACCACCTTCTACTTCGAATACGACAGCTCGGACCTGAAGCCAGAAGCCATGCGCGCTCTGGACGTTCACGCCAAAGACCTGAAAGCAAACGGCGCTCGCGTTGTTCTGGAAGGCAACACCGACGAACGTGGTACTCGTGAGTACAACATGGCACTGGGCGAGCGTCGTGCGAAAGCCGTTCAGCGCTACCTGGTACTGCAAGGTGTTTCCCCAGCTCAGCTGGAACTGGTTTCCTACGGCGAAGAGCGTCCAGTTGCTACCGGCAACGACGAGCAGTCCTGGGCTCAAAACCGTCGCGTCGAACTGCGTAAGTAATTCGTCATGCGAACGTGCCGTCGTGCTGTAACTGTTTTGGCCCTCAGCCTCGCACCGCTTGCGGTGTGGGCTGCGGTTCCTGTGGTCGATAACGACTCCGGCTATAACAATAGCGGGACTAGTAATCCGCCTGCGGGTTACGGTACGAACGGCGCCTATGCCGGGGGAGGGGTTTCGGCCCCTGTCTCGGCACAGGGCGAGCTGTTCAACCAATTGCAATCCATGCAGGAGCAGATCTCACGCCAACAGGGTGTGATCGAAGTTCTGCAAAATGATGTAGCGCGCATGAAGCAAGAGAGCCTGGAGCGATATCAGGATCTTGATCGGCGCATAGGAACCGGCGTTGCACCAGCCGCGACTCCTGATAATTCTTCCACCGGTGGCAGTTTGAATGCCCCCGGTGCAGCAGCTGGCGCAGGTGCAGGAGCGGCCGCCGCTCAAGCACCCGCCGCGGGTAGCGAACCGGCTGATCCGGCGAAGGAAAAACTGTATTACGATGCAGCCTTCGACCTGATCAAAGCCAAGGATTTCGACAAAGCCAGTCAGGCTTTTGCGGCATTCCTGCGCAAGTACCCGAACAGCCAGTACGCGGGCAATGCCCAATACTGGTTGGGCGAAGTGAATTTGGCCAAAGGCGATCTGCAAGGTGCAGGTCAGGCATTTGCCAAGGTTTCGCAGCTGTACCCCAAGCATCCAAAAGTGCCTGATTCGCTGTACAAGCTGGCTGATGTAGAACGCCGCCTCGGTCACACCGACAAGGTCAAAGGCATTCTGCAACAGGTCGTGTCGCAATATCCGGGCACTTCCGCTGCTCAGTTGGCCCAGCGTGATCTGCAGAAAATGTAAGGGCTGCTTGAGCCGTTTTGAAGAAACCCGCGCTTGTCGCGGGTTTTTTCGTTAGAATTCACCCCCTTTTTTGAAACACGCTTTTTGGGATCTGCGCGATGGCGGGGTTCCTTGAAGTGCCTGACGGAGGCGGACAGCCTGTTTAGCTGTTATGCCCGTGGCGACTATGCAAGACACATTGAGAATCACCGAAGTTTTCTACTCATTGCAGGGTGAAACGCGGACTGCCGGGCTGCCCACTGTTTTTGTGCGCCTGACCGGTTGTCCATTGCGTTGCCAATACTGCGACAGCGCCTACGCGTTCACTGGCGGCACCATTCGCCCACTCGACGACATCCTCGAGCAAGTGGCCGGTTTCCGCCCGCGTTACGTCTGTGTCACCGGCGGCGAGCCGTTGGCCCAGCCGAATGCCATCCCATTGCTCAAGCAGTTGTGCGACGCCGGTTACGAAGTGTCACTGGAAACCAGTGGTGCTCTCGACATCTCGGCGGTAGATTCCCGGGTCAGTCGCGTCGTCGACCTGAAAACCCCAGGTTCGAAGGAAGCACACCGCAACCGCTACGAGAACATCGAACTGCTCACGCCCAATGACCAGGTGAAGTTTGTCATCTGCTCGCGGGAAGACTACGACTGGGCCGTGTCCAAGCTGATTCAGTACGGTCTGGACCAGCGTGCAGGCGAAGTACTGTTCTCGCCAAGCCACCATGACCTGAATGCGCGGGACCTGGCGGACTGGGTGGTGGCGGACAACCTGCCTGTGCGTCTGCAATTGCAGCTGCATAAATATCTTTGGAATGACGAGCCGGGGCGCTGAGATGACTGAACAACTGAACACTGCTGAAAAACGTGCGGTCATCCTGCTGTCCGGCGGCCTCGATTCCGCGACGGTCGTGGCCATGGCCCGCGCTGATGGCTATAGCTGCTACACCATGAGCTTCGATTACGGTCAGCGCTCCCACGCGGAGCTGCACGCCGCCGAGCGTGTCGCCCGTGACCTGGGTGTGGTGGAGCACAAGGTGATTGGCCTGAACCTGAACGGTATCGGCGGTTCGGCACTGACCGACACCAGCATCGACGTCCCGGAAGAAGCGGGCGAAGGTATTCCGGTGACTTACGTGCCGGCGCGCAACACGGTGTTTCTGTCCCTGGCGCTGGGTTGGGCTGAAGTGCTCGGCGCGCGCGACATCTTCATCGGCGTGAACGCGGTGGATTACTCCGGTTACCCGGATTGCCGTCCCGAGTTCATCGAGTCCTTCGAGCGCATGGCCAATCTGGCGACAAAGGCCGGTGTAGAGGGCAATGGCTTCCGCATCCAGGCGCCACTGCAGAACCTCAGCAAGGCACAGATCGTCCAGGCAGGCGTGAAGCTGGGGGTCGATTACGGGCTGACCGTTTCCTGCTATCAGGCGGACGATAATGGTCGTGCGTGCGGCAAATGCGACAGCTGCCGACTGCGTGCAGAAGGCTTTGCAGCGGCTGGCGTGAGCGACCCAACACCTTATTTTTGATTTATTTCAAATTAGGTGTTGAATAGTCCTTAAAAATCAGTATTATACGCGCCACCACACAGCGGGTCGTTAGCTCAGTTGGTAGAGCAGTTGGCTTTTAACCAATTGGTCGTAGGTTCGAATCCCACACGACCCACCATTTTTGTAGCAGTTTTAAAAGTCTGGAAGGCCCACGCAAGTGAGGATTTCCGGATTTTTTTTTGCCCGCGATTTGACCTCGGCTCAACGCGAGGCAGCACCGCATCACGCAGGTCAGAATCATCTTTTGCATCCACCGGATATTCTGTAGCCTTGCGCATCTTCACCGCTGTCCGTGCCTGATGAATACTCACTCTCCCGGCGGTACCCTGAAGGGTCCGGAGCCGGGTGTATACTCGACTTTCGCGCGAAAGCGCCTGCAGGTCTTGCGAACATGACGCAGATTTCCGAACGCCTTCTGGTTCAAGCCCACCTCGACGCCAAGCAGCCCAAGCCGCTGACCGCCGAGGAGGAAGCTTTTTACCGTGCCGCCATCGCTGCCGAGCTCAAGGCTCAGGACGCGGTGCTGGTTGCTCACTTCTATTGCGATCCGGTGATTCAGGCCCTGGCCGAAGAAACCGGTGGTTGCGTCTCCGACTCACTGGAGATGGCGCGCTTCGGCAGTGCCCACCCGGCCAAGACCGTGCTGGTCGCCGGTGTGAAGTTCATGGGCGAAACCGCCAAAATCCTCAATCCTGAAAAACGCATTCTGATGCCGACCCTGGAAGCGACCTGCTCGCTGGACCTGGGTTGCCCGGTGGATGAGTTCTCGGCGTTTTGCGATCAGCATCCGGAACGTACGGTGGTGGTGTATGCCAACACCTCGGCGGCGGTCAAAGCCCGGGCGGATTGGGTGGTGACGTCCAGCTGCGCGCTGGAAATCGTCGAAAGCCTGATGGATAACGGCGAAACCATCATCTGGGGCCCGGACAAACACCTGGGCACCTACATCCAGC
Source organism: Pseudomonas sp. 31-12 (assembly GCF_003151075.1). Taxonomy (NCBI): domain Bacteria; kingdom Pseudomonadati; phylum Pseudomonadota; class Gammaproteobacteria; order Pseudomonadales; family Pseudomonadaceae; genus Pseudomonas; species Pseudomonas sp. 31-12. The sequence goes on along the minus strand of NZ_CP029482.1, from coordinate 5,392,925 downwards.
GCCAGACCGGCGCGGACATGCTGCTGTGGGACGGTGCCTGCATCGTTCACGAGGAGTTCAAGTCCAAGCAGCTCGAAGACATGAAGGCGCTGTACCCTGACGCCGCGATTCTGGTGCACCCGGAGTCGCCGACCTCGGTGATCGAGCTGGCGGATGCCGTCGGTTCCACCAGTCAGTTGATTGCGGCGGCGCAGAGCCTGCCGAACAAGACCCTGATCGTGGCCACCGATCGCGGCATCTTCTACAAGATGCAGCAGTTGTGCCCGGACAAGGTCTTCATCGAAGCCCCAACGGCCGGTAACGGCGCAGCGTGCCGCAGTTGCGCACATTGCCCATGGATGGCGATGAACACCCTTGAGCGCACGCTGAAGTGCTTGAAGGAAGGGACGAACGAGATCTTTGTGGATCCGGCGTTGATTCCCCAGGCGATTCGACCGTTGAAGCGCATGCTCGATTTCACCCAGGCTGCGCGGATGAAACTGGCCGGTAACGCTTAAGTACTCGTAAAAAACTGTGGGAGCGGGCTTGCTCGCGAAAGCGGTGTGTCAGACAACATCAAAGTTGACCGATACGACCCCTTCGCGAGCAAGCCGCTCCCACATTGATTTTCGGTGTCCGGGATTACTTTGTTTTCTTCGGGATGCGCACCAGCTGGGTATTGGAATACATGTCATGCCAGCTGCGTTTCTGTTTATCGAACAGCGACCAGATGAACCCAAGGCCAACGCACAACAGCGATGCGATCGACACCACAAAGCGCAACAGCGCCTGCCACAGACTGATGGACGAGCCGTCAGCGTTCTGCACGCGAATGGACCACACCTGCATGCCCAGGGTCTGACCAGACCAGGTCCAGAACTTGGCGAAGAAACCAAACAGCACAAACAGCAATACCGTCGACAGCAACGGATCACCGTCCAGCGCGCCGGCTTCGGTCAGGGTGCGCATCTTGTCTTCACCGATGATCGCCATCTGGATCATCTTGTAGATGCCGCTGGTGACGATCAGCAGGGCGGTACACAACAGGAAGTCATAGAACATCGCTGCCAGGCGACGACCCAGGGTGGCGGCGGGAAAGTCGCCCTGGGGTTTGAGCAGGTGTTTCGACATGGCAGCCTCTGGACGGAAAAAAGAAGCCATTTTACGGATTTACGCGCACAAAAAAGCCCCTGATGTCAGCATCAGGGGCTTTTTCGTTACAGAAGATTAGGCTTCTGCTTGTACTTCGTCAGCTTGCATGCCTTTCTGGCCTTGCACAGCGACGAAAGTCACTTTCTGGCCTTCTTTCAGGCTCTTGAAGCCGTTGCCCTGAATAGCGCGGAAATGCACGAACAGATCCGGACCGCTTTCTGGAGTGATAAAACCAAAACCTTTCTCGTCGTTAAACCACTTGACGGTACCGCTCTGACGTGTGGACATTTCTTATTCCTTTGACGCAAAAAATTAATGACAGTCTCCTTCTCATGAAAGAGTACTGGGGCTGGTTGCAGGAGAGTAAGAAGACGTCGAACGGGATGTAGCTAACTTGTAGGCTACTGCCCAGGTCACGATTCCAAGCGACCCATGCAAACACAGTGAACAAACTCTACGCCAACTACGTGAGAAAAAACAAGCCCTGTGAGAGGCCCGGTTTTGCTAAGGTTGATGGCAATAGCGTGTCCACTAGTGCGGGCTTATTCGATCGGGCTGTTCAATTGTTTTCGAACGTTATAAGCAACGTTCATAAACGAAGCTTATAACCAAAGACATGCACTGTTTTATGGCGGTTGCGTTACACATTAGTGCACTGTTAACGCAACCGCGTTACTTATAGAAACAGTCAATCAGCCGCGATAGTAGCGTTGTGGAACAAATGGCATTTTGCTTACAAGCAAAGGCACCTTTTTCCCACGAACAATCGCCCATACGGGTGTGTCGATAGCGATATAAGCGCTGTCGAGGTAGCCCATCGCCAAAGGACCGCCCAGAGTCGGGCCGAAACCACCGCTGCACACCGCGCCGATGATGTCCCCCGCTTCGTTGACGATTTCCGCGCCTTCACGCACCGGCGTGCGTTCCTGCGGCAGCAGACCCACACGCTTGCGGCTGACACCAGCTTGTTGTTGAGCGAACACCGTCTCTGCCCCAGGGAAGCCGCCAGCTCGTGCGCCATCAGCGCGACGTGGCTTGGAGATGGCCCACAACAGGCTGGCTTCGATCGGGGTGGTCTCGGTGTTCATGTCGTGGCCATAGAGGCACAGGCCGGCTTCCAGGCGCAGAGAGTCGCGAGCGCCAAGGCCGATGGCTGCCACTTCGGGTTCAGCCAGCAGGGCGCGAGCCAGGGCTTCAGCGTTGGCGGCTGGCACGGAGATTTCGAAGCCGTCTTCACCGGTGTAGCCCGAACGGCTGACAAAGCATTCGACGCCCAGCAGTTTCACGCGGGTGAACTGCATGAAGGTCATCTTCGCCACTTCAGGCGCCAAGCGTGCGAGTACGGTAACCGCGGCCGGACCTTGCAGGGCCAGCAGCGCGCGTTCTTCGAATAACGGCTCGATCGTGCACTGGTCGCCGATGTGCTGACGCAGATGCGCGAGGTCCTGATCCTTGCAGGCGGCGTTGACCACCAGGAACAGTTCGTCGTTACCCAGGTTGGCGACCATCAGGTCATCGAGGATGCCGCCGGTTTCGTTGGTGAACATTGCGTAACGCTGCATGCCCACTGGCAAGTCGATGATGTCCACCGGCACCAGGGTTTCCAGGGCCTTGGCGGCATTGGCGCCGGTCAGGCGGATCTGGCCCATGTGCGAGACATCGAACAGCCCGGCCTGATCACGGGTGTGCTGGTGCTCCTTCATAACGCCCAACGGGTATTGCACCGGCATGTCGTAGCCGGCGAACGGCACCATGCGCGCGCCGAGTTCGATGTGCAGGGCGTGCAACGGAGTTTTCAGCAATTGTTCGGTGGACATATTCAGCTCCTGAAAAAGTGTGCGGATGCGCGTGAGCGTCAGCACTCGATAATGTTGACCGCCAAACCGCCTCGGGCGGTTTCCTTGTATTTGCTTTTCATGTCGGCGCCGGTCTGGCGCATGGTGCGGATGACCTTGTCGAGGGAGACGAAGTGCTGACCGTCTCCGCGCAGGGCCATACGTACCGCATTGATGGCCTTGACCGAACCCATGGCGTTGCGCTCGATGCAAGGCACTTGCACCAGCCCGCCAATCGGGTCGCAGGTCAGGCCGAGGTTGTGTTCCATGCCGATTTCGGCGGCGTTTTCCACTTGCTGCACGGTGCCGCCAAGTACTTCGCACAAGGCTCCGGCCGCCATGGAACAGGCCACGCCGACTTCACCCTGACAACCGACTTCGGCGCCGGAGATCGAGGCGTTTTCCTTGTAGAGAATGCCGATCGCGGCGGCGGTCAGCAGAAAGCGTACGACGCCGTCTTCGTTGGCACCGGGGATAAAGCGCATGTAGTAATGCAGCACCGCCGGGACGATGCCTGCCGCACCGTTAGTGGGCGCAGTGACAACGCGTCCGCCGTTGGCGTTTTCTTCGTTGACCGCCAGGGCGTACAGGTTGACCCAGTCCAGCACCGACAGCGGGTCGCGCAATGACGATTCCGGGTTCTTGCACAGTTGCCGATGCAGCGCAGCAGCCCGGCGTTTGACCTTCAAGCCACCGGGCAAAATCCCTTCGTTGCGGCAACCGGCGGCAACGCAGTCCTGCATCACTTGCCAGATGTTCAGCAGACCGGTGCGGGTTTCCGCTTCCGGGCGCCAGGCACTTTCGTTGGTCAGCATCACCTGGCTGATCGACAAGCCGTACGTGGTGCAATGACCGAGCAGGTCCTTGGCGCTTTTGAACGGAAAGGTCAGCGGTGTGGCGTCTTCGACGATGCGGTCGGCGCCGGCGGCGTCTTCATCGACCACGAAACCGCCGCCAACCGAGTAATACTCGCGGCTGCGGATCTGCAGACCGGCGGCGTCGAATGCGCGAAAGATCATGCCGTTGGGGTGATAGGGCAACGGTTTGCGGATCATCGCCAGGTGTTCTTTCTCGTTGAACGCAATGCTGTGTTCGCCGAGCAGGTTCAAGCGACCATTACCGCGGATGTCTTGCAGACGGGCGGCGACGGTTTCGGTGTTCACGGTGTCCGGGTGTTCACCTTCCAGGCCGAGCAACACGGCTTTGTCGCTGCCGTGGCCTTTGCCGGTGGCGCCGAGCGAGCCGTAGAGCTCGACTTTGACGCAGGCGGTTGCGGTGAGCAGCCCTTCACGGCGCAAGCCTTCGGCGAAACGCGCAGCTGCGCGCATCGGGCCGACGGTATGAGAGCTGGAGGGGCCGATGCCAATCTTGAACAGGTCGAACACGCTTAACGACATGAGTTGTTCTCCGGTTTCTTGTTATAGGAATTGGCGGAATATCAGGCTTGGTGTATTCCCCTGTGGGAGCTGGCCTGCCAGCGATGGCAGTGTGTCAGGCGACAGAAATGGCGATTGATCCACCGCTATCGCTGGCAGGCCAGCTCCCACAGGGTTTTGTGGTGTTCTGGAAAAAGGGGCAGGTAAACCTGCCCCTCATCCGTTTAAGCGTAGCTTTCGATCGACGGGCAAGCGCAAACCAGGTTGCGATCACCAAACACGTTGTCGACGCGACCGACCGGTGGCCAGTATTTGCCTTCGATCAGCGACGCAACCGGATACACCGCTTGCTCACGGCTGTACGGATGCGTCCACTCGCCAACAATCTCCGCCGCGGTGTGCGGAGCGTTTTTCAGCGGGTTGTCTTCCTTGTCCAGCGTGCCGTTTTCCACCGCGCGGATTTCTTCGCGGATGCGGATCATGGCGTCGCAGAAGCGGTCCAGTTCTTCCTTGGATTCGCTTTCGGTCGGCTCGATCATCAGCGTGCCGGCCACCGGGAACGACATGGTCGGGGCGTGGAAGCCGAAGTCGATCAGGCGCTTGGCGACGTCATCGACGCTGATGCCGCTGCTGTCTTTCAGTGGACGCAAATCGAGGATGCATTCGTGCGCCACCAGGCCGTTGCTGCCGGTGTAGAGCACTGGGTAATGCTCTTCGAGACGACGGGAAATGTAGTTGGCATTGAGGATCGCCAGTTGCGAAGCGCGTTTGAGACCCGCGCCGCCCATCATCCGAATGTACATCCAGGTGATCGGCAGAATGCTCGCGCTGCCGAACGGTGCCGCGCAGACCGCGCCTTCCTTGCGCTCCATCTGGGCGTGGCCCGGCAGGAACGGGGTCAGGTGCGATTTCACGCCAATCGGGCCGACGCCCGGGCCGCCACCGCCGTGTGGAATGCAGAAGGTTTTGTGCAGGTTCAGGTGAGACACGTCGCCGCCGAACTTGCCCGGCGCGCAGAGGCCGACCATCGCGTTCATGTTGGCGCCGTCGATGTACACCTGGCCGCCGTGGTCATGAATGATGCCGCAGATTTCGCGGATGCCTTCTTCGAACACGCCGTGGGTCGACGGGTAGGTGATCATCAATGCCGCGAGATGCTCGCGGTGCTCGATGGCCTTGGCGCGCAGGTCTTCGATGTCGACGTTACCGCGTGCATCGCAAGCCGTGACGACTACACGCATGCCAGCCATGTTGGCGGTGGCCGGGTTGGTGCCGTGAGCGGACGACGGGATCAGGCAGATGTCGCGACGGTCTTCGCCACGGCTCTGGTGATAGGCGCGAATCGCCAGCAGGCCAGCGTATTCACCCTGGGATCCAGCGTTCGGTTGCAGCGAGATCGCGTCGTAACCGGTGGCGGCGCAGAGCATCGCTTCCAGTTCGTCGGTCAGTTGCTGATAACCGGCGCTTTGTTCGGCTGGCGCGAACGGGTGCAGGGCGCCGAACTCAGCCCAGGTCACCGGGATCATTTCGCTGGCGGCGTTGAGTTTCATGGTGCACGAACCCAGCGGGATCATGGTGCGGTCCAGCGCCAGGTCCTTGTCGGCGAGCTTGCGCAGGTAGCGCATCAGCTCGGTTTCCGAGTGGTAACGGTTGAACACCGGGTGGCTGAGGATTGGCGACTGGCGCACCAGTGCCGCTGGAATGGTTGCTTGAACCGAAGCGGCGAGGGCGGCGAAGTCCGGCAGGGTTTTGCCGTCGGCCAGCAGGCTCCACAGGGTTTCCACGTCAGCTTGCGAGGTGGTTTCGTCGAGGGACAGGCCCAGACGTTCGGCATCGACGACGCGCAGGTTGATCTGCTGGGCGTGAGCCTTGTCGTGCAGCTTGGCGGTGTTGGCGCCAGTGTTCAGGGTCAGGGTGTCGAAGAAGCTTTCTTGCTCAACCTTCAAGCCCAGCGCGTTCAAGCCTTTGGCCAGAATCGCGGTCAGGTGATGAATGCGGTTGGCAATCTGGGTCAGTCCTTTCGGACCGTGGTAGACGGCGTACATGCTGGCGATGTTGGCCAACAGCACTTGTGCGGTGCAGATGTTGCTGGTGGCCTTCTCGCGACGGATGTGTTGCTCGCGGGTCTGCATCGCCAGGCGCAGGGCCGGCTTGCCGAAACGGTCCACGGAGACACCGACCAGACGGCCCGGCATGTCGCGCTTGAACGCATCTTTAGTCGAGAAGTAAGCAGCGTGCGGACCACCGAAGCCCAGCGGCACGCCGAAGCGTTGCGCGCTGCCGATGGCCACGTCGGCGCCGAACTCACCCGGTGGGGTCAGCACAGTCAGCGCCAGCAGGTCGGCGGCAACCGCGACCAGTGCGTTGGCGGCGTGGAAGCGTTCGGTCAGTTCGCGGTAGTCGAACACGTCACCGTTGCTCGCCGGGTATTGCAGCAGCGCGCCGAAGAACGGCGTCACGTCGGTCAGTTCAAGCTCGTCGCCAACCACCACGTCGATGCCCAAAGGCTCGGCACGGGTGCGCAGCACGTCGAGGGTTTGCGGGTGGCAATGCACGGAGGCGAAGAAGGCGTGGCTGCCCTTGTTCTTGCTCAGGCGCTTGCAGAAGGTCATCGCTTCGGCGGCGGCGGTGGCTTCATCCAGCAGCGAGGCGTTGGCGATCGGCAGGCCGGTCAGGTCGCTGATCAGGGTCTGGAAGTTCAGCAGCGCTTCGAGACGGCCCTGGGAAATTTCTGGCTGGTATGGGGTGTAGGCGGTGTACCAAGCCGGGTTTTCCAGCAGGTTGCGCAGGATCGGCGACGGCGTGTGCGTGCCGTAGTAACCCTGGCCGATGAAGGTCTTGAACAGCTGGTTTTTGCCGGCGATGGATTTGATCAAGGCCAGGGCATCGGCTTCGCTCAGGCCGTCTTCGAGACCGAGGACGCTGGTGCCTTTGATGCTCTCAGGAATGACGCTGGCGCTCAGGGCTTCCAGGGAGTCGAAACCGAGGCTGTTGAGCATGGCTTGTGCGTCGCCTGCGCGCGGGCCGATGTGGCGGGCGATGAATTCGTTGGCGGTGGTCAGGTTGATTTGAGTCATGTTAGCGCTCCTCAGGCTTCGGCGTTGGCTTTGATCAGACGGTCGTAGGCGTCCTGATCCAGCAGTTTGGCGACAGCCGAGGCGTCGGTTGGCTGGAAGCGGAAGAACCAGCCTTCGCCCAGCGGATCTTCGTTGACCAGTTCCGGGCTGCTGTCCAGCGCCGGGTTCACTTCCAGCACTTCACCGTCGAGTGGCATGTACACGCCGCTGGCGGCTTTTACCGATTCCACGGTGGCGGCTTCAGCGCCTTTGTCGTAGGACTGCAGCTCAGGCAGTTGTACGAAAACCACGTCGCCCAAGGCGTTCTGTGCGAAGGCGGTGATGCCGACAGTGACACTGCCGTCAGCTTCGGTGCGCAGCCATTCGTGATCTTCAGTAAAACGCAACTCGCTCATGGAAACTCCTAAGGGGCCAGACTCATCTGGTGGACGCGATGGAATGCTCGGGCTAAAAGCCCTGCTTTATGGCGGGTTACTAAGCAATTTCGCGGCCAATGTTTTTTTATCGTTATAAATCAATAGCTTAGTTTGTATGGCGGAGTGAGGAGTATCGATGGCTGTAGCGAAATCGCTACAGCAAGAGGCGAAGAAAAAAGCCTAGGTGGATCAAAGCCTTGCACGGCGGTGATCAGGGGAGAGTGTAGCGATATCGTTCCGCTGTAGCGCTTTCAGTACAGGTAGAGGTCGTTTTTGAGCTCGGTCCTGAAGGCTATGCCGATCCATTTTGACTGAGTAGGCCTCACTGCTTATTGGGTATGCCGTACTTGCGCAGTCGGTGGGCAATCGCGGTGTGGGAAGTTTGCAGGCGGCTCGCCAGTTGCCGGGTCGAGGGGTAGCTGACGTACAGCTTTTCCAGCAGGGTTTTCTCGAACTCTTCCATCGCCTGTTCAAGGCTGTCGACTTCGCTGTCGCTTTGGCGCGCCACGGATGTGCCAGCGATGTCGAGGTCGCCGATGTCGACCAGGCTGCTTTCGCAAATCGCTGCTGCACGGAAGATCACGTTCTGCAATTGCCGCACGTTGCCCGGCCAGCGGTTACCCAGCAACGCCGGGTACGTGCCGGGGGCCAGTCGGCATACCGGGCGCTGGATCTGCGCGCAGGCTTGCTGCATGAAATAGCGGGCCAGCAGCAGGATGTCCTGACCGCGTTCGCGCAGGGGCGGGACTTCGACGTTGAGGACGTTGAGGCGATAGAACAAATCTTCGCGGAACGAACCTTCGCTGACCATTTTTTCCAGATTGCGGTGGGTTGCGCTGAGGATCCGTACGTTGACCTTCACCTCGCGATCGCCCCCGACTCGACGGAAGCTGCCGTCGTTGAGGAACCTCAGCAACTTCGCCTGCAAGTACGGCGACATCTCGCCGATCTCATCCAGAAACACCGTACCTTGGTTGGCCAGTTCCATCAGTCCCGGTTTACCGCCCCGTTGCGCGCCGGTGAAGGCACCAGGGGCGTAGCCGAACAGTTCGCTTTCGGCGAGGTTCTCTGGCAATGCCGCGCAGTTCAGCGCCAGGAACGGCGAACTGTGCCGCGCGCTAATCGCATGGCAGGCCCGCGCCACCAGTTCCTTGCCGGTGCCGGTTTCGCCCTGGATCAGTAGCGGCGCATCAAGGGCCGCCACCCGCTGGGCGCGCGCCTTGAGGGTTCGAATCGCCGGGGATTCGCCGAGCAACGCGTCAAAACCTTCGGCGTGATCGTGGTGCAGCGCCGAGAGACGTTCGCCGATGCGGTTCGGTTGATACAGGGTCAGCAGGGCGCCGGCGTCGGTGATCGGGGTAGCGTCCAGCAGCAGGGTCTGACCGTTGACGGTGATTTCGCGCAGTGGCAGGCGGAAGCCGTTTTCGAGCAATACGCCGAGCAGCGCCGGGTCGGCAAACAGGTCGGCGACACTTTCGCCGGCCGGCTCACGGCCATACAAAGCGATCAGCGCCGGGTTGGCCAGCAGCACTTTGCCGTCGCTGTCGAGGGCCAGCACCGGGTCGGTCATGGCGGCGAGCAGCGCATCGAGCTGCAAGTGCCGACGTTGGCCGGGCAGGATGTCGACCACCGTCATCGCTTGCACGCCACGCACGCTGAGCAAGGCGTCGCGCAGCTCTTCGAGCACGTCAGGGCTCAGGGTCGGCGCGTCGATGTAAACGTTGGGCGGGACCATTTCCACCGCATCCAGATTGAGATTGCGCCCACCGAGCAGGGCCAGGACTTCCTGGGTAATGCCGACGCGGTCGATGAAGCTGACGTGGATACGCATGGGGCGGTTTTGGGTTCTGGAATACGGAGGGTGGCAAGTATGCCTTGGGGCGGGCGAATGGTGAAATCCTGCGCGGGACTTCAGAGCAACGATGATCCCCTGTGGGAGCGAGCAAGCCCGCTCCCACAGGTACAGCGTTCATCCAGGGAATTGGGGTTACTCGAAGTTCTCGAGGTTGACCGGGTCGCCGGACTTCATATCCAACTGCTTTCGGATGTCTTCAAACATTAAATCGTAATGCTTGTGAACCGAGCCGATCTGGCTGTGTGTCTTCGGAATTCCGTACTTCTCGGCGATCTTTGTCACGTTGTTGGCGAAGTTGTAAGCCTCCTCCTTGGGCAGAAAGAAGGTCTCTGTCATGTCCTTTCCCTGCATGCTGCCGTGCATGGTGAACTGGATGCCTTTATCCCCTTTGTCGTTCTTGCTGACCTCATAGTCGAGGTGCACGTTGTAGTTGACATCATCCGGGGTCAGCGCGTGGCGCTCGATGTGCAAGTGGCCGGGCTCGAACGTTGCCATTGACGTTTCTCCTTATAAATAAGTAATGCCAGGTTTTGCCGTGCTGATACGGGTGCCGGCCTTGCCCTGGACGATCGCTTCGATGTCCGAGAGTGAACCGATCACCGCAGTTTTTCCAGTATGGCGGGCGAACTCGCAGGCTGCCTGCACCTTTGGTCCCATGGAGCCGGCGGCGAAGCCGAGTTTTTCCATGTCGTCGGGGTGGGCCTGGGCGATGGCTTTCTGGGTCGGTTTGCCGAAGTCGATGAACGCCGCGCTGACGTCGGTGGCAATCACCAGCAGATCGCTTTCCAGCTGTTCGGCCAGCAGCGCCGAGCACAGGTCCTTGTCGATTACCGCTTCCACGCCTTGCAGCTTGCCGTGGGCACCGTACATCGTCGGGATGCCGCCACCGCCGGCACAGATCACGATGCTGCCTTTTTCCAGCAACCACTTGATCGGGCGGATTTCGAAGATGCGTTTCGGTCTCGGGCTGGCCACCACGCGACGGTATTTATCGCCGTCCGGGGCAATCGCCCAGCCTTTTTCGGCAGCGAGTTTCTCTGCTTCGGCCTTGGTGTAGACCGGGCCGATGGGTTTGCTCGGGGCCTGGAACGCCGGGTCGTTGGGATCGACTTCGACCTGGGTGAGCAGGGTCGCAAAGGGCACTTCGAAGTCCAGCAGGTTGCCCAGTTCCTGTTCGATGATGTAGCCGATCATGCCTTCGGTTTCGGCACCGAGCACGTCCAGCGGATAAGGCGAAACGGAGGTGTAGGCCGCGGCTTGCAGCGACAGCAGGCCAACCTGCGGACCATTGCCGTGAGCGATCACCAGTTCGTTGCCGGCATAAATCTTGGCGATCTGTTCGGTGGCGATCCGGATGTTGGCGCGTTGATTGTCCGCGGTCATGGGTTCACCCCGGCGGAGCAGGGCGTTACCGCCCAGAGCAACGACGATACGCATGGTGCATGTCCTTCTAAAAGAGCAGTAAGCGGGCAACTCGGTCTGTCGATGGAACCCTGACCCTGTGGGAACGAGCCTGCTCGCGATGGGATCGCCGCGGTCTGTCAGATGCACCGCGGCGCTGCCATCGCTGGCAGGCCAGCTCCCACATTGACCATGTTCCGTCAGTGAGAGCCGCGTGAGCCGTTAGATATCCGCCAGCGCCGATACCAGAATCGCCTTGATGGTGTGCATGCGGTTTTCCGCTTGCTCGAAGGCGATGTTGGCCGGCGATTCAAAGACTTCTTCAGTCACTTCGACACCGTTGGCCAAGTGCGGATACCGCGCGGCGATGTCTTTGCCGACCTTGGTTTCGCTGTTGTGGAACGCCGGCAGGCAGTGCATGAACTTCACGCGCGGATTGCCGGAGGCCTTCATCATCGCGGCGTTGACCTGGTACGGCAGCAGTTGCTCGATGCGCTCGTCCCACGCTTCCACCGGCTCACCCATGGACACCCAGATATCGGTGTGGATGAAGTCCACGCCCTTGACCGCTTCTTTCGGGTCTTCGGTGATGGTGATGCGTGCGCCGCTTTCTTCAGCGAATGCCTTGCACTGGTCGATGAAATCCTGATGCGGCCACAGGGCTTTTGGTGCGGCGATGCGCACGTCCATGCCGAGTTTGGCGCCGATCATCAGCAGCGAGTTGCCCATGTTGTAGCGTGCGTCGCCGAGGTAGGCGTAGCTGATGTCGTGCAGCGGTTTGTCGCTGTGCTCACGCATGGTCAGGGTGTCGGCAATCATTTGCGTCGGGTGGAATTCAGCAGTCAAGCCGTTGAACACCGGCACACCGGCGAACTTGGCCAGCTCCTCGACAATTTCCTGTTCGAAGCCGCGGTACTCGATGGCGTCGAACATCCGCCCCAGCACGCGGGCGGTGTCTTTCATGCTTTCCTTGTGGCCGATCTGCGACGACACCGGGTCGATGTAGGTGACGTGGGCGCCCTGGTCATGGGCCGCGACTTCGAAGGCGCAACGGGTGCGGGTCGAGGTTTTTTCGAAGATCAGCGCGATGTTCTTGCCTTGCAGGTGTGGACGCTCGGTGCCGGTGTATTTGGCGCGCTTGAGGTCACGGGACAGGTCCAGCAGATAATTCAACTCGCGAGTTGTGTGGTGCATCAGCGAGAGCAGGCTGCGGTTGCGCATGTTGAAAGCCATGGTTGGATCTCCTTTGGTTTCGGTTATCCGCCGGCTTCACGCTTTATGAGCGCGAAGCCGGGCACAGGAATTAATAGTCGATAGGGTCGCGAATGATCGGGCAGGTCATGCAGTGGCCGCCGCCACGCCCGCGCCCCAGTTCGCCGGCGCTGATGGTGATGACTTCTACACCGGCCTTGCGCAGCAGGGTGTTGGTGTAGGTGTTGCGGTCATAACCGATCACTACGCCGGGCTCCACGGCCACCACGTTGTTGCCGTCGTCCCATTGCTCGCGTTCGGCGGCGAAGCTGTTGCCGCCGGTTTCCACCACGCGCAACGCTTTGAGGTTGAGGGCCTTGGCCACGGTGTCGAGGAAGTTGGTTTCTTCGCGGCGAATGTCGATGCCGCCCGGTTTGCTTTCGTCAGGGCGCAGGGTGAAGGCGACGATCTGGTTCACCACTTCCGGGAAGATCGTCACCAGGTCGCGGTCGCAGAAGCTGAACACCGTGTCCAGGTGCATCGCGGCGCGGGATTTCGGCAGGCCGGCGACAATGACTTTCTCCACGGCTTTGTTCTTGAACAGGTTCACCGCCAGTTGGCCGATGGCCTGGCGGGACGAGCGTTCGCCCATGCCGATCAACACCACACCGTTGCCGATCGGCATCACGTCGCCGCCTTCGAGGGTGGCGCTGCCGTGATCCTGATCGGGGTCGCCGTACCAGATTTCGAAGTCGGCGTTGGTGAACTGTGGATGGAATTTATAAATGGCGGTGGCCAGCAGGGTTTCCTGTCGACGCGCCGGCCAGTACATCGGGTTCAGCGTCACGCCACCGTAGATCCAGCAGGTGGTGTCGCGGGTGAACTGGGTGTTGGGCAGCGGCGGCAGAATGAAGCTGGAGTGGCCGAGGAAATCGCGGAACATCTGAATGGTCTTGCCGCCGAAGCTGTCCGGCAAATCATCAGCGGAAACGCCGCCAATCAGGAACTCGGCGATATGCCGCGGTTCCAGGCTGCGCAGCCACGAACCCACTTCGTTGATCAGGCCCAGGCCGACCGAGTTGGCAGTGACCTTGCGTTCCAGGATCCAGTCCAGCGCTTCAGGGATGACGACGATGTCGGTCAGCAGGTTATGCATTTCCAGCACGTCGATGTTGCGTTCACGCATTTTGGTGACGAAGTCGAAGTGGTCACGCTTGGCCTGGGCCACCCACAGCACATCGTCGAAGAGCAGCTCGTCACAGTTGTTCGGGGTCAGCCGCTGGTGGGCCAGGCCGGGGGAGCAAACCATGACTTTACGCAGTTTGCCGGCTTCGGAATGGACGCCGTACTTAACTTTTTCCGTGGTCATTACCGTGATCCTCCAGATGACAAAAAATGGGGTGTTACAGGGTCAGGAAGCCGTCATACAGCCCGTAGGCCGCCACCAGGGCGCCCGCGACGACGGCTGCGAAAATCAGCTTCTCGACGTTGGTGAAAATCGGTTTGTTGACTTCAAGCTTGGCCTTGGCGAACAGGATCGCGCCAGGCGCATAGAGCAGGGCGGAGAGCAGCAGGTATTTGACGCCGCCGGCATAGATCAGCCAGATCGCGTAGATCAAGGCGACGGCGCCGATGAACAGGTCTTTGCTGCGTTCGGACGCGGCGTTTTCATAGCTCTCGCCGCGCACCGCCAGCAGCAGTGCGTAAGCCGCCGACCACAGGTACGGCACCAGAATCATCGAGGTGGCGAGGTAGATCAGCGACAGGTAAGTGCTGGCGGAAAACAGGGTGATGATCAGGAACACCTGCACCATCGCGTTGGTCAGCCACAAGGCGTTGACCGGCACATGGTTGGCGTTTTCCTTGCGCAGGAACGCCGGCATGGTGTGGTCCTTGGCGGCCGCGAACATGATCTCCGCACACAGCAGCACCCACGACAGCAGCGCACCCAGCAGGGAAATGATCAGACCGACGCTGATCAGTGCCGCGCCCCACGGACCAACGACATGTTCCAGCACCGCGGCCATCGACGGGTTCTGCAGTTTGGCCAGTTCCGGTTGGGTCATGATGCCCAGGGACAGCACGTTCACCAGCACCAGGAACAGCAGCACGGTGATAAAGCCGATCACGGTGGCTTTACCGACATCGCTGCGTTTTTCCGCCCGGGCCGAGAAGATGCTCGCGCCTTCGATGCCGATGAACACCCAGACGGTGACCAGCATCATGTTGCGCACCTGGTTCATCACGCTGCCCAGGTCCGGGTTTTTCAAGCCCCAGATGTCAGCGGTGAAGATGTCCAGTTTGAAGGCGAAAATTGCGATCAGGACAAACAGCAGCAGCGGCACGATCTTGGCGACAGTGGTCACCAGGTTGATGAACGCCGCTTCCTTGATCCCCCGCAGCACGAGGAAATGCACACCCCAGAGCAGCACCGACGCACCGATCACTGCAGCAACGGTGTTGCCTTCGCCGAAGATCGGGAAGAAATAACCGAGGGTACTGAACAGCAGAACGAAGTAACCGACGTTGCCCAGCCAGGCACTGATCCAGTAACCCCAGGCGGACGAGAAACCCATGTAATCGCCGAACCCGGCCTTGGCGTAGGCGTAGACACCGCCGTCCAGATCAGGTTTTCGGTTAGCTAGGGTCTGGAAGACAAACGCGAGGGTCAGCATGCCGACGGCGGTAATGGCCCAACCGATCAGCACGGCACCGACGTCGGCACTGGCGGCCATGTTCTGGGGCAAAGAGAAGATCCCGCCACCAATCATCGAGCCGACAACCAGCGCGACGAGTGCACCGAGTTTCAGTTTTCCGGGGGATTCAGACATTGCATGACTCCAGTGCAGGAGAAGAGAGAAAACAGTTTAATTTCGTTTGCTGTTCAATCATCTGACTTAGATCAATGCATGGTCACATTCCATTGTTAATTAAAGACTTACAGGTTTTTGGCAGGCATAAGACTATTGCCGCAAAAGCCCTTTCCAGAGGCCTCAGCTATTGGAAGAAGAATTAACGCGTACCCATTGAAGTCTAGACGCTAGTTTGTTTTTGGGTTTTAGCAAGTATTGCTCCCTGATTTCGGAGCCCTATTGATTTGTTAGGATTGTCCGACAAAAGCGCTATTTCTTTTGGTCGTAATAGAGTGAAAGGTTATAAATAAATATGGCCGTTGGCATTAATTAATAAACGTTATTACGCTGTCTCTATTTAGTTAAAGTCATCTATTTGGGGCGAGTGACTTGGCTCCCGTTGGGGCGTGTACCGGCTCAAACAGGGACTGCTGTCCAGTCAGCGGGAGCAAGCTCCTAGCCACCTATTCAGTGCAGTAAAAGGGGATGTCGCATGTCGCAACCGACGCAAAAGCTTCGCCTGAGTGCACTGATCGCCCTGGTGGTGGGATCGATGATCGGCGGCGGGATTTTTTCCTTGCCGCAAAACATGGCGGCGCGTGCCGATGCCGGGGCGATATTGATCGGTTGGGCGATCACCGCGGTAGGCATGTTGACCCTGGCCTTCGTGTTCCAGACTTTGGCCAATCGCAAGCCTGAACTGGACTCCGGGGTGTACGCCTACGCCAAGGCCGGGTTCGGCGATTACATGGGGTTTTCCTCGGCCTGGGGTTACTGGATCAGTGCCTGGCTGGGCAACGTCGGTTATTTCGTGTTGCTGTTCAGCACCCTCGGCTATTTTTTTCCGGTGTTTGGCCAGGGCAATACGCCGATCGCCATCGGCTGCGCCTCGGTGCTGCTGTGGGCCGTGCATTTTCTGGTGCTGCGCGGGATCAAGGAGGCGACGTTCATCAATCAGCTGACCACCGTGGCCAAGATCGTGCCGCTGATCATGTTCATCATCATCGCCGCCGTAGCTTTCAAGGCTGACATCTTCACCCGTGACATATGGGGCCGCAGCAACCCGAATTTCGGCGGCGTGATGGACCAGGTGCGCAACATGATGCTGGTCACCGTGTTCGTGTTCATCGGCATTGAAGGCGCCAGTGTGTATTCGGCAAGAGCGGAGAAACGCTCGGACGTCGGCCGGGCCACGGTCATCGGTTTTATCGGCGTATTGGCGTTGCTGGTGCTGGTGAACGTATTGTCCCTGGGGATCATGAGCCAGCCCGAACTGGCCACCCTGCAGAACCCGTCGCTGGCGGCGGTGCTGGAGCATATCGTCGGCCCTTGGGGCGCGCTGCTGATCAGCATTGGCCTGGCGATTTCGCTGCTAGGGGCGTTGTTGTCCTGGGCGCTGCTCTGCGCCGAAATCCTCTTCGCCACGGCCAAGGACAAGACCATGCCGGCCTTCCTGACCAAGGAAAACGCCAACCATGTGCCGGTCAATGCGCTGTGGCTGACCAACGTGATGATCCAGATTTTTCTGCTGATCACGCTGTTTTCCGCCGGCACTTACACCAGCCTGATCTACCTCGCGTCGTCGATGATTCTGGTGCCGTACCTGTGGTCGGCGGCGTACGCGGTGCTGTTGAGCGGTCGCGGCGAAACCTACGAGCATGCGTCGGCCGAGCGCACCAAAGACCTGATGATCGGCGGCATTGCACTGGGTTACGCGGTGTGGCTGTTGTATGCGGGCGGGGTGAAATATTTGCTGCTGTCGGCGCTGTTGTATGCGCCGGGAGTGATCTTGTTTGCCAAGGCCAAGCATGAGCAGGGCGAGCCGTTGTTCACTCATATCGAGAAAGGGATTTTTACCTGTGTCATCAGCGGAGCAGGGCTGGCGGCGTACGGGTTGTACAGCGGGTTGCTGTCGTTGTGAAAGTGCTGCTGGCGTATCAACCGCCGTATGACTGGTCGGCAACGTTGGGTTTTTTGTCGGCGCGGGCGGTGGCCGGGATGGAAACGGTGGTCGATGGCGTTTACTCGCGCAGCATCGGGTTGAACGGTGTTCACGGTACGTTTTCGATCCTCCCCGTGGCGGGCGATGCGCTGGAAGTGACGCTGGATTTTCCTGATCCGGCGGCCGTCCCGCAGATCGTCGCGCGGCTGCGACGGATGTTTGATCTGGATGCGGATTTGCCGGCGATCCATCAGCAATTGGTCGCTGATTCGTTGATGGAACGGTTGATTGCCGAGCGTCCGGGTCTGCGTGTGCCGGCTGCCTGGGATGGATTGGAGCTGGCAGTACGTGCGGTACTCGGGCAGCAGATTACCGTGGGTGCGGCGATCAAATTGGCGGGGAAACTGGTGGCGCAGTATGGACAGCCCTTGCCGTCGCCGATACCGGGATTGACGCATGTGTTTCCTGACGCAGCCGTGTTGGCGGAGGCGGATCTGGCGACGTTGGGCATGCCGAAAAGTCGCGGTCGGACCTTGTCCGGCGTGGCTCAGGCGTTGCTGGATGATCCGTTGCTGTTTGAGCCGGGACGGGAGGGCGGTGTGGCGCGGTTGCTGGCGTTGCACGGGATTGGCGACTGGACGGCGCAGTACATCGCGTTGCGGCAGTTGCGGGAGATGGACGCGTTTCCGAGTGGGGATGTGGGGTTGATCAATGCGCTGGTGGTGTTGGAAGGCGGGACGGTGACGGCTCGGGATTTGTTGCAGCGGGCAGAGGCCTGGCGGCCTTGGCGAGGGTATGCGGCGCAGTTGCTTTGGACATCGCTGAGCCGGATGGATTGAGTTGTTTGTTCTGGCCTCATCGCCAGCAGGCTGGCTCCCACAGGTTTTGTGATCGACATAAATCCGCTGTGGGGCAACTGTCTTGGTTTTGATGATTTGGTTTGGCTGGCTCCCACAGGTTTTGTGATCGACATAAATCCGCTGTGGGGCAACTGTCTTGGTTTTGATGATTTGGTTTGGCTGGCTTCCACAGGTTTGTGAACGATACAGATTCACTGTGGGAGCCAGCCTGCTGGCGATGGGGCCAGAACGGTCACCACCACTGCGCGCGATGCGAACCCAATTCAGCCGCCGGAAGCGCCCACTGCAACGGCGTCCCGGTGATTTTCAACGGCACATGAAGCCGATGCGCCGCCCCCCAAGCCGTTTGCTCAATCAACATCCCTCGATCTTTTTCATCCTCCACCCGCAACGCCTCAACTGTCCCGGCACCGTTTTCAATCAACAACTTCGCCGTGCGCGCCAATGACAACCGCGCCGACCCACCACGGCCCAACAACGTGATCGCCGTAGCCGCCATCAAATACCCGGTTGCATGATCAAGCGCCTGAACCGGTAACGGTGTCGGCTTGTTCGCTTTTTTCCAGTGCATCCCTGCATCGGCAATTCCGCTGCTCATCTGCACCAGGCTGTCGAAGCCGCGGCGGTGCTGCCACGGGCCGCTCCAGCCATAGGCGTTGAGGCACACATCGATCAGGCCCGGTGCCAGTTTTTCACGCTCGGCGGCACCGTAACCCAACTTTTCCAGTGCATCGGCGCGGTAGCCGTGGAGGATGATATCGGCGTCCTTGAGCAGGCTTTCGAACACGGCTCGATCATCATGGTTGTGCAGGTCCAGCCGCGCGCAGCGTTTGCCCAAGGTGACTTCAGGCACCACGCCCGGTTCGTTCCAGGTCGGTGGGTCGATGCGCAACACATCGGCGCCGAAACCCGCGAGGAAACGGCTGGCGACAGGGCCTGCGAGCACGCGCGTGAGGTCCAGCACCTTGATTCCGGCCAGCGGTTGCGCCACAGAACCGATCCATGGTTTCGCGTGTTGACCGCTGTCGGCGCTGAACTGAATCAACGGCTCGGCGTTAACCGCCAAGCCTTGGGGATGCGCCTGCCATTGTGCCCAGCTGCGCATTTCGGCGGCGCAACCACCGGCATCGACCACGGCCTGTTCCAGATCGGTTTTCGCCCATTGCGCGACCTTGCTCGCCATCGCGGCACGGTCGGCACAGGCGCCGAGCACGCTTTCGGCGGCGGCGCGGTGATGCGGCGCGTTGGTGTGCAGACGGATCCAGCCATCCTTGGTGGCGTAGTCGCCGGCCACCGGGTCCCACAGCGGCGGAACGCTCCAGCCCACGGGGCGAATCGAGGTGGCAAACCAGAAAGACGCGAGGCGGCGGTCGACTTCAAGGCTGGGCAAACGACCGGTGTGCTGCTGCAGTAATTCGCTGACCGTTTGACCGGCGGCCGCGATGCTGGCGCAGGCCAGGTCAGTCACGGCAAACGCCGAGGGCAGGGCGCCGCTCGACGTAAAAGGAATCGGTGTGTGCGGCAAGCCGAGTGCGGCTTGAATGGACGAGAGTAAACCAGTCATCGAAGGCCCTCCGGAACGAGAGCTCGAGCATAGATCAAAACACTGTTCGCACGGATGAAACCTGTGGGAGCGGGCTTGCTCGCGAAGGCGGTTGATCATTCAACATTGATGTCGACTGATACACCGCCTTCGCGAGCAAGCCCGCTCCCACAGGGGATCTGCGGTGGGCCAATTACACGCGGAACTGATCCATCAATTTCATCTGGTGGGTGGTCAGGGAGTTGAGCTGGCTGCTGATCTGCGCCGATTCGGTGGCCTGGCCAGTCAGGGTTTCGGTGACGGTGCGGATCGCCGAGACGTTGCGATTGACCTCTTCGGCCACCGCGCTTTGCTGTTCGGCGGCGCTGGCGATTTGCAGGTTCATGTCGCTGATCACGGTGACTGCGTCGCTGATTTTGCTCAAAGCTTGCACCGCTTGCTGGATCTGCCCGGCGTTGCTGTGGGCCTGGGTCTGGCTCGAATGCATGGTGGCGACCACGCCTCGGGTGCCGGTCTGGATACGCTCGATGACGATGCGGATTTCTTCCACCGAATCCTGGGTGCGTTTGGCCAGGTTGCGTACTTCATCGGCGACCACCGCAAAACCGCGACCGCTCTCACCGGCACGGGCCGCTTCGATGGCCGCATTGAGGGCCAGCAGGTTGGTCTGTTCGGCGATGCTGCGGATCACTTCCAGCACCGAGCCGATCTGCTCGCTGTTGACCGCCAGCGCTTCGACTTCAGTCACAGCCTTGCTGACTTCATCGGCCAGTTGGTTGATGTCGCGGGTGCTGCGTTCGATGATCGACATGCCATCGCGCGCCGATTGATCGGCACCCTTGGCCGCATTGGCGGCGTTCGATGCGCTGTTGGCAACATCGTGGGCGGTGGCGCTCATTTCGTTGGACGCGGTGGCGACCTGGTCGATTTCGCGGAACTGCACCTGCATGCCTTCGCTGGTCTGACGGGCAATCTCCGAAGACTGGTCGGCGGTGCCACGGGCGTCGGTGATGCTTTGTTTGATCTGCGCGATGGTCGGTTGCAGCTTGTCGAGGAAACGGTTGAACCAGCTGACCAGTTCGCCCAGTTCATCTTTCTTGCTGTAGTGCAGGCGTTGCGTCAGGTCACCGTCTCCGCTGGCAATC
Source organism: Pseudomonas sp. 31-12 (assembly GCF_003151075.1). NCBI lineage: Bacteria > Pseudomonadati > Pseudomonadota > Gammaproteobacteria > Pseudomonadales > Pseudomonadaceae > Pseudomonas > Pseudomonas sp. 31-12. The sequence goes on along the minus strand of NZ_CP029482.1, from coordinate 5,372,301 downwards.
GCCTTGAGCATTTCGGCGACGCTGTTGATCGGCCGGGTCACGCCCGAGGCGGTGAGCCAGATCAACAACAGGCCGACCAGACCGGCAGCGACAGCCACCAGCACCGCTTTGATCGTGCCGCTTTGCTGGGCGTCATCGAGTACCGCTTGCAGCTTCACCGAATCGGCCAGCAGCACTTGTTTCGGCAGGTCGATCACCACACCCCAGGCTTTGGAGTCGCTGATCGGGCTGACCGGGTACACCGCACGGATCACATCGCCTTGTTCGAGGATTTTCGGCGAGCCGCCGCTGAGCAGTTGCAGGATGTCCTTGCCGTCTGCGCCAAGGGTGGCATCGATGCTTTTGCCGACCTTGGTCGCGTCGACGCTATAACCGGCCAGTACACCGCTGCCGGAGACGATCAGCATGTGCCCGGCGCTGTTGAACAGGTCACGTTGGGAGTCGACCGCGGCCGCTTGCAGGGCGTCGAGGGCGATGTCCACGCCGACCACACCGATGGATTTGCCGTCCACCAACAGCGGCACGGAAATGGTGGTCATCAGCATTTCCTTGCCGCCGACGGTGTCGGCATACGGGTCCAGCAGGCAGGTGCGCTTGCTGTCGCGAGGGCAGGTGTACCAGCTGTTGTAAGGCGTGCCGCTGAGGCTCAAGGTGGTTTTGGTCATGTCGTCTTCGACCATGATCGTGTTAATCCCGGCCCCGCCAGCACGGCTCCAGTAACTGGCGAAACGCCCGGCTTCGTTGGACTGGCGCGCCGCGTCGTTGGCGAATTCACTGTCCTTGCCGTCGAGGCCATTGGGCTCGAACGCCAGCCAGATTCCCAGCACTTTGCTGTTGCGCTCGAACGCGGTTTTCAGGCTCTGGTTCAACTCTTCACGCAGGGCCCCGGCTTCAAGCGAGCGCTTGGCGGCCAGGGCGCGCATGTCCTTGATCTGATCGGCCAGGGCGGTCACCACCAACAGGCTTTCACCGAACGTCTTCTGCACCCGTACCGCTTGCTCGGCGGCCTTGGCCTGGAGCAGGTCCTGCACGCTGGCGGTGAGCATCTTGCTGCTCGAGGCACTGACCAGTTCATCGTTCTGGTTGGTCTGGTAAATGTTCATGCCGACGATCAACGAGACCACGCCAAGCAGGCACAGGCCGGACAGCAGGACGATTTTCAGGCGGATAGAGAGAGAGTCGAACATAGGGCGAACTCGCGAAGGGATGGAGTGTTGGCTGTGGGCCGATGTCGGCCCGGTTCGCCAAATCCATTCAGCGCCATTTAATGCACATCGGCGTAGGGCGAGGATGCATGATGGTGGCACCGACGAACGGTCATTGTTGAACGTTTGCGCAGGAAAACTCCCTGAAAAGGCCAGGAATTCAGGAGATTTTCGGCAGCGATTCCGGTCGCGACCACAGCCACAGATTGCCCAGGCTCATACCGGCAATCGCCAGGTAGATCGGCCAGCCGTGATCGAGCATGACCAGCATCAGCGTGGCGCACAGCAGCATGCTGACGGTGGCGCTGACCTTGGCCCGGCGGGCGATGATTTTGCCGTTGCGCCAGTTGCGCAGGAGGGGACCGAACAGCCGATGGTTTTCCAGCCAGGCACTCAGGCGCGGCGAACTCCTGGTCGCGGCCCAGGCGGCGAGGAGGATGAACTCGGTGGTCGGCAGGCCTGGGATGACGATGGCGATCAGGCCGATGCCGAGGCTGACATAGGCGAGCAGGCCGAAGAAGATTCGGGTGAGTTTGGAGGTGGAAAGGTGAGGCATAGGGCTTACGGATGGTCATTGAGGCTTGATCAGGATCTAGCAGACTTACTCTGTCCCCTGTGGGAGCGGGCTTGCCCGCGATAGCGATGTAACATTCAGCATCTCTGTTGAATGTTAAGCCGTCATCGCGGGCAAGCCCGCTCCCACAGGGATTGTGTTTCAGGCGGGTTCTGGGGTGTAAGCCTGTTCCAGCAGCACGGTGAAGCGGTTGAACGCAGCGACAGCGGCTTGCTCGATTTCAGCCTCTTCCTGAGCACTGAACGCCAACGAGTCGAGGGTTCTAACGAAGCTTTTCCAGCCTTCAGCGCGGCCGCCGGCCGGTTCGCCGAGGTGACGGGCGCCGAAGGTTTCACTCAGGCCCAGACCCACGGCACGCTTGATCAGGAACGCTGCGCCGAGCTTTGAGCCTTCCGAAACAAACAACCAGCCCAGCGCTTCGGCTTTGCCTGGATGCTTCACCGCGCCGGCAACCGGTGCCGGTACTTCGGTTACCAGATCTGCCAGGTCAGCCTTGGCCGCTTCGGCCCGGCAGCGCGCCGGCAGGTCGGGGACGATGGCCGTCAGCTCGGCATCGTTGTACAGCGACGCCAGTTCCGACTGGAACAGATACTGCGCCGCCACAAAACGGGCGAAGTTGGCTCGCGTCTCAAACGGTGCGTGGGCTTTGACCAACGCATCGAGTCTGGTGTGAGGCTCGTTAGTGATCTGATTCAAGCGTTGCGAACGCAGAGCCGGGCGTTGAGCAGTGTCCTGAGTGGTCATGAAATATCCTTGAGGAAAAGAGGCGCTTGGTAACGAGACGAATGGGCAGGCGCCGGACAGTAAAAAATCCTCACGTCGCGGCTGTTATAAAGCCGCGATGTGAGGTGGATTGGGTCAGATATCCCAGACCAGATTGACCGCGAAGTTGCGACCCGGTTGGGTCAGGCGATCCAGGTTGGCCGGGCTGAGCACGGCCGCTTCGCCGACGCTGTCGTAACCGCGCACGTCATCCCACAGCCAGTATTTTTTGTCGGTCAGGTTGTAGACGCCTGCGCTGACGGTCACATCGTCGGTGACTTTGTAGAAACCGGTCAGGTCGAGCATGCCGAAGCCCGGCGACTTGAACTGGCTGCTCACGCCATCCGGCGACTTGAAGTTGCTGTCGTCGACCCGATCCTTGCGCTTGACCAGCGTCCAGCTGAGCAAACCGCCGTAGTTGTCCTGGTCGTAACCGAGGCCGAACACCCCGGTCAGCGGGTTGACGCTGTTGATCGGCTCGCCGGTGTCGTTGTTGCGACCGTAGGCGTAGGCCACCGAGCCTTGGGTGTAGAGACCTTGTGGGGCGCCGAACGCGTCGAGGTTCAGGCGGCCCTTGATCTCGGCGCCCTTGATGGTCGCGTGTTTGATGTTGTTGCTCTGGAAGGTCAGCTCGCTGTAACCCGGGGTGACCGCGTCCTCGTTGATAAAGTCTCGGTACTTGTTATAGAACACCGCCACATCGAACGAACCGGACTCGAAGTTGCCGCGCAGGCCGGTTTCGTAGCTTTTGCTTTTTTCCGGTTCCAGGTCCGGGTTGGGCGCCACGCTGTAGCCGGTGGTGGTGTTTTCGAAGCGCCCGTACAACGCCTTGGCGGTTGGCGTGCGGAAACCTTCAGCGTACTGGCCATACCAGGTGTACTGATCGGTCAAGGCATAGGTCAGGCCGAACTTGGGTGAAACTTTGTGCCAGGTCTTCTTCTCATCGCTCACGGTGCCGCGACCGTCGGCGGCCACGGTGTTGAGGAATTCCTGGGTGATGTGCGGCTTGAGCTGGGTGTAGTCGTAGCGCAGGCCCGGCAGGAAGGTCCACTTGTTCCAGCGGATTTCATCCTGGGCGAACAGGCTGTAGGTATTGATGCTCGGGTCCGGGAAGTCGCTGGATTTTCTCAGTACATCGGCCGCGCTGGTCGCGCCGATGGCCGTACAGCCGCGACCGACCGCCAGGCACTTGCCGTCGCCGCTGCGCGAGCCGGTGACTTTCTGTTGCTTGAGGGTGGTGCCGTAGGTCAGCAAGTGCTCGGTGTCCGCGATGCTGAAGGCTTTATCCAGTTGGGCGTCGAAGACCCACTGTTTCTCTTGGTAGATTGTGTCGCGAGTGCGCAGCACTCTACGGGTGATCGGGAAATAGAACTCTTCGGTGCTCTGATCGGTTTTCGCGGTCTGGTGGTTCAGGCTCCACTTGACGTTGTCGGCCAGCAGGCTGTCGAGGGTGAAACTGTGTTCCAGGCCGAAACGCTCACGGGTGATGGTGTCGTTGCCGGTGCGCCACTGGTACATGCCGCCGGGCAGCACGCTGTTCGGAATGGTCGGTTGGCCGTTGAAGTACGGGCCGCCGTAAGCGCTTTTCTGATCGGTGTCGCGATCGTCCTTGTACTTCTCGTAGGTCAGGCCGAGGCGTGAATCTGCATTGTAGTTCCAGCCGATCTTGGCCAATACGTTGGTGGCGCGCACGTCTTCCGGGTTGGCCGCGGTACGGTCCAGCCCGATGCCATTGTTGCTGCCGTAGGAATCGGTTTCGTGACCGTCGCGCTGGCTGTAATGCAGCAAGCCGTCGAACTGATCGGCACGGCCGGCGACGGTGGCGGACTTCAGCCAGCTCTCGTCAGCGGAGCTGTAACCGGTCTTCAAGCGAGCCCCGACGTCCTGACCGGGCTTGATGATGTCGTCCGGGTCGAGGGTGAAATAGCTGACGGCGCCGCCGATGGCGTTGCTGCCGTAGAGCACCGAGGCCGGCCCGCGCAGAATCTCGACGCGCTTGATGATTTCCGGGTCGACGTAATTACGTTGGGTTTTGGCGTAGGGACCGTTGAAGAAACCGTTCGCAATCTCGACGCCGTCGATTTGAGTCAGGATCCGGTCGCCGTCGATGCCGCGAATGTTGTAGCCGCTGATCCCGCCGCGGGTCCCGGCACCGCCCACCGAGACGCCCGGTTCGTAGCGCACCAGATCCTTGATGGTATTGACGTTGCTGCGGTCCAGCTCTTCGCGGGTGTGAACAGTGACGGTGCTCGGCACGCTGGCGATGCTTTGTTCCTGGCGCGTGGCGCTGATGGTCACCTGGTCCAGGTTGATCGCGCCACTGTTGCTGCGCTTCTCCAGCACGATGTTGTTACTGCCCAGTTTGCGATAGCTCAGGTTGGTCCCCACCAACAGGCGATCGAGGGCTTTTTCCGGCGGCAACGAACCGCGCACACCCGGCGAGGCCACACCGTCCGCCAGTTCGGCCGGCAAGCCGACTTGCCAGCCTGTCACCGCGGTAAAGGCGTTGAGTGCCGAGACCAGCGACTGCTGCGGGATGGCAAACGTGTAATCGCCCATGTTGCGGGTCGGCTGCTCGGCGGCAGTGTCTGCCAGAAGCGGCGCGGTGCCGGCCATCAGGATGGCGGCCGTCAGCAGCGACAGCACGCGGGAAGGTGAAGAGGACTGGCGGGTATGGCGAGAGGACATCGATAGCGCTCCGTGTCGCACGAATCTTTATAGGTGCTGATTGGCATGTCGAGATGCGAATCAATTGCATTGGCTATAACGAGACGAACGAGCTTTCGCTATCGAGTAAAAATAATTCTCATTTAGTTTAGGATGACCAAGGCGGGGAATTCCTGCAGGCGTGCCGAGGTGATGTGAGCGAGGGAGCGGACCACGTCCAGCGGCTGGTCGAGCCGGTAATTGCCGGTCACGGCGACGTCGGCCAACTGCTCGTTGTTGTTGATAATCCAGCCCGGATAATAGCGACGCAGCTCCGCCAGCACCTGGTTCAGCGGGCAGTTCTCGAACACCAGTCGGCCCTGGACCCACGCCAAATCGGTGGCGGCATCGAGCTTGGCCGGGCGGTCGAAACCGTTGGGGCCGATGCGCACGCTTTCTCCGGCGGACAAGCGAATTCGTGCATCGTCGCGGGTCGCTCGCAAGTCGACATCGCCACGCTGCACCCGAACCTGTGCCACGCCGTCCAGATAACGCACGGCAAACGCGGTGTCGCGCACACTGGCCTTGACCGGTCCGGCATCGATTTCCAGTGGCTGGCCGCGATTGGCCGGCACCTCGAAAAACGCCTCGCCCTGATACAGCCGGGCCACGCGTTGCTGATCGTTGATGGTGCTGGAGAACGCCGAGTTGGTATTGAGCAGGACTTTCGAGCCGTCCTCCAGTTGCAGACGCTGGCGTTCACCGACCACGGTCAAGTGATCGGCCTGGAGACGCATCGGCAGGTTGCTGAAGCTGAACAGGCCGAGGATCAACACGGCGGCGGTGGCCAGCGGTTTCCAGTGCGGGCGCAGGCGCGACAGCACAGTCACTTTCGGCGGGCGGTCGGCGAGGCTTTGTGCGCATTGCACCACTTGCGGGCCATCCCAGATTGCCTGGGCCTTGGCGAACGCTTCGGCATGCAACGGGTCGGCGGCCAGCCAGGTATGGAACTGTCGGGCCTGTTCCTCGTTCGGACTGCCCAGCACGATCAGCCAGTCCAGAGCCTGGTCCATCGCGCTTGCGGCGTCCCGCGCCGGGGAGGGCGGAGGGGGGGCGGGGGGAGGCACTGGAAGCGTGTCCGTCACGGTGTTTCCTCGGCAGTGTCTGTGCACGGCTGTTTTATGAGTGAAGCTTGAAAGTGGGCAAGGGTAGCAAAGCCTGAAGGTCAGCGCAGGCGATCCCGGCAGGTAGAGAATAAACCTACAGACTCAGTCCCCGTTTAACCGTTCAGCGACGCCGATGCAGATCGCCATGATCAGCTTCAGTTCTTTCTGCACGGTGCTCAATGAGACGTTGAGCTTTTCGGCGATCTCCAGATAACTGTGCCCGTGCAGCCTGCTGAGGATGAAAATCTGCTGCTGACGATGGCTGAGTTCACTGAGGCTCACGTTCAAACGCTCCAGCAATTGTTCGGCATGGGCAGCATCCTCGGCGCTGCTGGCGGGGGCAGCGACGCTTTCCACCACGTCCAGTGGCACGTCGTCGAGCATCGTGCGCGACTGAATGCGCCGCGCACGCAAATGGTCCAGCGCCAGGTTGCGAGCGGTCTGGAAAACGAAGGGTTCAAGGTGATCGATGGCCCGTTCACTGAGCGCCCGGGTCACTCGCAGGTAGGTCTCCTGCAAGAGGTCTTCGGCGGTGCTGTGATTGTTGACCATCCGCTCCAGCGTGCGCAGCAGAGAGACTCGCTGGGCGATGAAGACGTGATTGAAGCGAGATTGACTCACGGGAGGACCTGATCCATTTCGAGCGAATGATAATGCTTATCATCCGCTCGAGTGGTCAAGTGCTGATTTGTGAGGGACTACGCTCGACCCAGCAGATAGGTCGCGTAATCGGGGATGCGGTGTTCGTGCGCCTGTTCCATCATCGGACTGCTGAGCAGGTAGTCGGCGCTGCATTCGTTGCAGGCAACCGGAATGTTCCAGACCGCCGCGACCCGCAGTAACGCCTTGATGTCCGGGTCATGCGGTTGTGGTTCGAACGGGTCCCAGAAGAACACCAGCATGTCGACCCGCTGCTCGGCGATGCGCGCACCGAGTTGCTGGTCGCCGCCCAAAGGGCCGCTGATCATGCTTTCCACCGGCAGATCCAGGCGTTGTTGCAATAACAAACCCGTGGTGCCGGTGGCGACCAGTTCATGTTGCGCGAGCTTGTCTTTCTGGCGCTCGGCCCAGTCCAGCAAAAACACCTTGCAGTGGTCATGGGCGACCAGGGCGATACGCTTGCGCGCCGCCATGGTCTTTTGCGTGAAGCTGATACCGATCATCGGTGTTGCTCCACGGTTATTCGGCGTTGCACAGCGCCAGGCAGTTATCGAGCATGCGGTTGGAGAAGCCCCATTCGTTGTCGTACCAGGCCAGTACCTTGAGCAGCTTGCCGCTGGACTTGGTGTGGTTGGCGTCGAAGATCGACGACAGCGGGTTGTGGTTGAAGTCGCTGGAGACCAGCGGCAAGGTGTTGTAGCCGAGAATCTTCGAGTGTTGGCTGGCTTCTTTGAGCAGCGCGTTGACTTCATCGGCCGACGCTTCGCGCTTGAGCTGCACGGTCAGGTCCACCAGCGATACGTTGATCACTGGAACTCGCACGGCCATGCCGGTCAGTTTGCCCGCCAGTTCCGGCAGCACCAGGCCGACCGCTTCCGCCGCCCCGGTCTTGCTCGGGATCATGTTCTGGGTGGCCGAACGGGCGCGGTAAGGGTCGGTGTGGTAGACGTCGGTCAGGTTCTGGTCGTTGGTGTAGGCGTGGATCGTGGTCATCAGACCGCTTTCGATGCCCAGCTCGCGGTGAAGCACCTGAGCCACCGGGGCCAGGCAGTTGGTGGTGCAAGACGCGTTGGAAATGATCTGGTGCGATTGGCGCAGAATGTCGTGGTTGACTCCGTACACCACGGTGGCGTCGGCGCCTTTTGCCGGGGCCGAGATGATCACTTTGCGCGCGCCGGCCGTAATATGCGCGGCGGCTTTGGCACGGTCGGTGAACAAACCGGTGCATTCAAACACAACATCGATTTTTTCCGCGGCCCAAGGCAGCTCGGCCGGGTTGCGAATGGCGCTGACTGCAATACGGTCGCCGTTGACGGTCAGGCTTTCCTGATCGTGCTGGACATCGGCGTCGAACGTGCCGTGAACAGTGTCGTACTTGAGCAGATGAGCGTTCATCGCGCTATCGCCCAGGTCATTGATGGCAACGATCTGCAAGTCCTGGCGATAGCCTTGGGTATACAGTGCGCGCAGGACGTTGCGGCCAATTCGGCCAAAACCATTGATTGCGATTCGAAGAGTCATTTAACAGGGCCGCCGTCGTTTTGTTGTTGGAATTACAAGATTATTCGCATAAAAATAGAAAACAAGCCTTTTTAATGGCAATATTTTGTTCAATCTACAACGAGTGACCTGAATCAACTGGTCCGACCGATCAAGAAAACCGTCTGTCATCCCATCGACACCGGCTCTTGCTCAGCATAGACAATCAGGTCGCCACATCCGTTAGCCTGGAGTTCTACACATGCATCCCCGCGTAATTGAGGTCACCGAACGGCTTATCGCCCGCAGCCGTGCAACCCGTGAGGCTTACCTTGCGCTCATTCGTGATGCAGCCAGCGACGGTCCGATGCGCGGCAAGCTGCAATGCGCCAACTTCGCCCACGGCGTGGCCGGTTGCGGCACCGAAGACAAAAACAGTCTGCGGATGATGAACTCCGCCAACATTGCGATTGTTTCGTCATATAACGACATGCTCTCGGCGCATCAGCCGTACGAAGTCTTTCCTGAACAGATCAAAAAAGCCCTGCGCGAAATCGGCTCGGTCGGCCAGTTCGCCGGCGGCACTCCGGCGATGTGCGATGGTGTGACCCAGGGCGAGCCGGGCATGGAGCTGAGCCTGCCGAGCCGCGAAGTGATTGCGTTGTCTACCGCCGTGGCGCTGTCCCACAACATGTTCGATGGCGCGCTGATGCTCGGCATCTGCGACAAGATCGTGCCGGGCCTGATGATGGGCGCGCTGCGTTTCGGTCATTTGCCGACGATCTTCGTCCCGGGTGGGCCGATGGTCTCGGGCATTTCCAACAAGCAGAAAGCCGATGTGCGCCAGCGCTACGCTGAAGGCAAGGCCAGCCGCGAAGAGCTGCTGGAATCGGAAATGAAGTCCTACCACAGCCCCGGCACCTGCACCTTCTACGGCACTGCCAACACCAACCAGTTGTTGATGGAAGTCATGGGCCTGCATTTGCCGGGCGCGTCTTTCGTCAACCCGAACACGCCGTTGCGCGATGCCTTGACCCGCGAAGCGGCGCATCAGGTCACGCGCCTGACCAAGCAGAACGGCGACTTCATGCCCATCGGCGAAATCGTCGACGAGCGCTCGCTGGTCAATTCCATCGTGGCGCTGCACGCCACCGGCGGCTCGACCAACCACACGCTGCACATGCCGGCCATCGCCATGGCCGCGGGCATTCAACTGACCTGGCAGGACATGGCCGACCTCTCCGAAGTCGTGCCGACCCTGAGCCACGTCTACCCGAACGGCAAAGCCGACATCAACCACTTCCAGGCGGCGGGCGGCATGTCGTTCCTGATCCGCGAACTGCTGGAAGCCGGGCTGCTGCACGAAAACGTCAACACGGTGCTCGGCCACGGCCTGAGCCGCTACACCAAGGAACCGTTCCTTGATAACGGCGAACTGGTCTGGCGCGAAGGCCCGATCGAAAGCCTCGACGAAAACATTCTTCGTCCGGTCGCGCGTGCGTTCTCGCCTGAGGGCGGCTTGCGCGTGATGGAAGGCAATCTCGGTCGCGGCGTCATGAAGGTTTCCGCTGTCGCTCTGGAAAACCAGATCGTCGAAGCTCCAGCAATGGTGTTCCAGGATCAGCAGGATTTGGCCGATGCGTTCAAGGCCGGTTTGCTGGAGAAAGATTTTGTCGCGGTGATGCGCTTCCAGGGCCCGCGCTCCAATGGCATGCCTGAGTTGCACAAGATGACGCCGTTCCTCGGCGTGCTGCAGGATCGCGGCTTCAAAGTCGCGCTGGTGACGGACGGGCGCATGTCCGGCGCGTCGGGGAAAATCCCGGCGGCGATTCATGTCAGCCCCGAAGCTTATGTCGGGGGTGCTCTTGCGCGAGTGCAAGAGGGCGATATCATCCGCGTCGATGGCGTCAAAGGCACCCTGGAGCTTAAGGTGGACGCCGACGAATTCGCAGCGCGCACCCCGGCCAAGGGCCTGTTGGGCAATAACATTGGCAGCGGTCGCGAACTGTTTGGTTTCATGCGCATGGCCTTCAGCTCCGCAGAGCAGGGCGCCAGCGCCTTTACTTCTGCCCTGGAGACGCTTAATTGAAACTGGCTTTGGTCGGTGACATCGGTGGGACCAACGCACGTTTCGCGTTGTGGAAAAACCAGCAACTGGAAGCAATCCAGGTGTTGGCGACGGCCGACCACGCCAGCCCGGAGGAGGCCATTGCCCTCTACCTGAGCGGGCTTGGCCTGGCGCCGGGTTCGATCGGCTCTGTGTGCCTGTCGGTCGCCGGCCCGGTGAGCGGTGACGAATTCAAGTTCACTAACAATCACTGGCGGCTCAGTCGCAAAGGTTTTTGCAAGACCTTGCAGGTCGATCAACTGTTGCTGGTCAATGATTTCTCGGCCATGGCGCTGGGCATGACCCGTTTGCAGCCGGACGAGTTTCGCGTTGTGTGCGAAGGCACGCCGGAACCGTTGCGGCCGGCCGTGGTGATCGGTCCGGGTACGGGCCTGGGCGTTGGCACCTTGCTGGACCTGGGCGAAGGCCGTTTCGCCGCGTTGCCGGGGGAGGGTGGTCACGTCGATTTGCCTCTGAGCAGTCCGCGTGAAACCCAACTGTGGCAGCACATCTTCAATGAGATCGGGCATGTGAGCGCTGAAACCGCGTTGAGCGGCAGCGGTTTGCCGCGGGTCTACCGGGCGATTTGTGCGGTGGACGGGCATGAGCCGGTGCTCGATACCCCGGAGTCGATTACCGCTGCCGGTCTGGCGGGTGATCCGATTGCACTGGAAGTGCTGGAGCAGTTCTGCTGCTGGCTCGGCCGTGTCGCCGGCAATAACGTGCTGACCACGGGTGCGCGCGGTGGCGTGTACATCGTTGGCGGGGTGATTCCACGGTTTGCCGATTTCTTCGTTGAAAGCGGTTTCGCCCGGTGCTTCGCCGACAAGGGCTGCATGAGCGATTACTTCAAAGGCATCCCGGTGTGGCTGGTGACGGCGCCGTATTCCGGGTTGATGGGTGCGGGTGTGGCGCTCGATCAGGCCTGAAACCGAGTCGCCTTCATCGCGGGCAAGCCCGCTCCCACAAGGTTATGCGCACATTTTCAGAATGTAGATAATCCTGTGGGAGCGTGGCTTGCCCGCGATGAGGCCAGAACAGGCAACAAATTTCCAAGGTTCATCAGGCATAATCCGCCCAATTCAAACAACAAGGACGCGGCCCCGTGAGCTCAGTCAACAAGTCGATTTTGTTGGTCGATGACGATCAAGAGATACGCGAGTTGCTGGACACCTACCTGACCCGCGCCGGTTTCCAGGTCCGTACCACGCCCGATGGCGCAGGCTTTCGCCAAGCCATGAACGACGCGCCGAGCGATCTGGTGATCCTCGACGTGATGCTGCCGGACGAAGACGGTTTCAGCCTCTGCCGCTGGATCCGCCAGCACCCGCGCCAGGCGCAGGTGCCGATCATTATGCTCACCGCCAGCTCCGACGAAGCCGACCGTGTCATCGGCCTGGAACTGGGCGCCGATGACTACCTCGGCAAACCCTTCAGCCCCCGTGAATTACAGGCGCGTATCAAGGCCTTGTTGCGTCGCGCCCAGTTCGGTCAGGAGCGTTCCGGCGGTGAAGTGCTGGCGTTCGATGACTGGCGGCTGGACATGGTCAGTCACCGGTTATTCCACATCGACGGCGAAGAAGTGATTCTCTCCGGGGCTGATTTTGCGCTGCTGAAACTGTTCCTCGATCACCCCCAGGAAATCCTCGATCGCGACACCATCGGCAACGCTACACGTGGCCGCGACTTGATGCCGCTGGATCGCATCGTCGACATGGCGGTCAGCCGTTTGCGCCAGCGTCTGCGCGATACCGAGAAACCGCCGCGACTGATTCGTACCGTGCGCGGCAGCGGCTACCAACTGGCAGCCAATGTGGTTGCCAGCAATGGCCACTGAGTTTCTCCGCTCTCTCGCTGCCCGCGTGCCGATGCCACGTTCGCTGCTCGGGCGCATGTTGCTGCTGACCCTGCTGGCGGTGCTGTTCGCACAGGCGTTGTCGAGCGTGATCTGGGTCTCGCAACTGCGCGCCACCCAGCTCGAAGGCCTGGTCACCAGCGCCCGCAGCCTGGCGCATTCGATGACCGCCAGCGTCAGTTATTTCCGCTCGCTGCCGGTCGCGTTTCGGCCATTGGTACTCGACCAATTGCGCAGCATGGGCGGCACCCGGTTCGTGGTGACCCTTAACGACAAGCCCTTGGGCATGGAAGTGCTGCCGATCACCCCGCGCAAGGAAGCCGTGCTCAAGGCTGTGGACCAGGTGTTGCGCGAGTCCCTCGGCCAAGACACGGATATCTCTGTAACCTTCGTCAGCCCCGAAGACCTGCGGATCTTCAACAGCGGGCTGAAGCTCGATGAATTGCCGCGCTCCTGGGCGCATTACGCGCTCACGCTGGAACCGGTGAACCCGCCGGTGCTGGTCACGCAAATTCAGATGGCGCCGGGCGAGTGGCTGTACATCGCATCCTTGCTGCCCGAGCCCTACACCAGTCTTGAAGAGCAAGGCCTGCCAGCGCAGCAAGTCTGGTTCATCGTCCTCACCAGCGGCTTCTTGCTGTTGTTCATTGGCTTGCTGGTGCACTGGCAAAGTCGTCCGCTCAAGCGTCTGGCGCGAGCAGCGCGGGACATGTCCCTCGGTGCCGAAGTCGAGCCGGTGGCAGAGGGCGGCGGCAGTGAAGTGGTGGAAGTGGGCCGCGCGTTCAACGCAATGCGCGAGCGCATCAGCCGCTACCTGACCGAACGCAGCCAGTTGTTCAGCGCGATTTCCCATGACCTGCGCACGCCGATTACCCGCTTGCGACTGCGGGTCGAATTGCTTGAAGACGAACAGCTGCAAGCCAAGTTCGGCCGCGATCTGGATGAACTGGAGCTGTTGGTCAAAGGCGCGCTGCAATGCGTGAAAGACACCGACATCCACGAAAACATCGAACCGGTGGACCTCAACCATGTGCTCGATTGCCTGGTGGAACCGTACCTGGCGCCCAACGGCAATGGGCGCGTGACTCAACAGGGCCGGGCGCTGGCGGCGTATCCGGGCAAACCGCTGGCGCTCAAGCGTTGCATTGGCAACCTGATCGACAACGCGCTGAAGTATGGGCAGAACGCGCATTTGCACATCGATGACGACGAGAGCGCTTTCATCCTGCACGTCGATGACGAAGGGCCGGGCGTGCCGGAGCAACGGATGGAGCAGGTGTTCGAACCGCATTTCCGCCTGGCCGGGCAGCAGCAGGGTTATGGCTTGGGGTTGGGGATTGCGCGCAACATTGCCCATAGCCATGGCGGTGAGGTCAGCCTGCAGAATCTGCGTGAGGGCGGGTTGCGGGTGACGTTGCAGTTGCCTCGTTCGATCGATTGACGCGGACCCTGTGGCGAGGGAGCTTGCTCCCGCTGGACTGCGCAGCAGTCCTTCTTTTGGGGCCGCTTCGCGCCCCGGCGGGAGCAAGCTCCCTCGCCACAAATAATCATCCACCACAAAATCTGTATGTCACAGCTTGGTGACATAACTCGCCCCCTTCGTTACAAGCCCGCCGCCGCCCGTTGTTTAGACTGCCCCCAGTCAAAACAACAAAAAAGGCACCCCATGGACACCTTCCAACCGGCGTTCAGCAGTTGGCTCAACGCACCTGCCCATCAGCAATGGCTCGCTGCCGAAGGCTTGCGCCTGCTCGCATTTGCCAAGGCTTCGAAGCTTGCCGAAGGCTTCGGTAACCTCGATGAAAAGGGCCGGCTGCCGGCCAACGCCCACGCCGAAACCATGAACACCGCACGCATGACCCACAGCTTCGCCATGGCGCACATCCAGGGCTTGCCGGGTTTTGCCGAGCTGGTCGATCACGGCATCCAGGCGCTCAGCGGCCCGTTGCGTGATGCCGAACACGGCGGCTGGTTTGCCGTCGCCCATCATCGCGATGGCAACACCGGCAAGGCCGCGTACCTGCATGCTTTCGTTGCGCTGGCCGCCAGTTCCGCCGTGGTCGCGCAACGCCCCGGCGCCCAAGCGTTGCTCGATGACGCGATCAACATCATCGACACGCATTTCTGGAGCGAGGAGGAGGGCGCAATGCGCGAATCCTTCGACCGCGACTGGAGCGCTGAAGAAGCCTACCGCGGCGCCAACAGCAACATGCACGCCACCGAAGCCTTTCTCGCCCTGGCGGATGTCACCGACGAGCACCGTTGGCTGGTCCGCGCTCAACGCATTGTCGAGCGGGTGATCCATGGTCACGCCGCCGCCAACGACTTCCTGGTGGTCGAGCATTTTGATCGCGACTGGCAGCCGCTGCGCGAATACAACCACGACAATCCGGCGGACGGTTTTCGTCCCTACGGCACCACGCCGGGCCACGGGTTCGAATGGGCGCGGCTGTTGCTGCACCTCGAAGCCGCGCGGGTTCAGGCCGGCATGCTCACGCCGGGCTGGCTGGCCACCGACGCGCAAAAACTCTTCGATCACAACTGCCGTCATGGCTGGAATGTCGATGGTGCGCCGGGGATTGTCTACACCCTCGACTGGGACAACCGCGCGGTGGTTCGCCACCGATTGCACTGGACCCATTGCGAAGCCAGCGCTGCCGCCAGCGCGCTGCTTAAACGCACCGGCGATGAGCAATACGAAACCTGGTACCGGTTGTTCTGGGAATTCTGTGACAGTCATTTCATCGACCGTTGCGATGGCAGTTGGCACCATGAACTCGATCCGCAAAACCGTCCGAGCGCCGATATCTGGGCCGGAAAACCTGATCTGTATCACGCCTGGCAAGCTGTCCTGATTCCGCGCCTGCCACTGGCGCCGAGCATGGCCAGTGCCTTGGGGCAGTTGTCCCAGAGCGCTCCTGTGTAACCATGTAGTGACATTCACGCGTCCCTTCGTTACCTGCGAAGGGATGACTCCTGTTTAAAATCCTATGCAGCGCAAGCACCAGACTTGCATGCATAACAACAAGAAAGGTAATTCTAGATGAATGCGATTTCTCGCCTCGCTACTGTCATTTCTCTTGCCTCATTGCTTCCTATCTCTGCATTCCCTGTCAGTGCGCTTGCCGCCGATTCCAAAGGTTCGGTAGAAGTCGTTCACTGGTGGACCTCCGGTGGTGAAAAAGCGGCTGTCGATGTCCTCAAAGCCCAAGTCGAAAAAGACGGTTTCACCTGGAAGGACGGCGCCGTTGCCGGTGGTGGCGGTGCGACCGCCATGACCGTACTCAAGAGCCGCGCCGTTGCCGGTAACCCGCCGGGTGTAGCGCAGATCAAAGGCCCGGACATCCAGGAATGGGCGTCTACCGGTCTGCTCGACACCGACGTCTTGAAAGACGCAGCCAAGACAGAGAAGTGGGACAGCCTGCTCGACAAGAAAGTCTCCGATACCGTGAAGTACGAGGGTGACTACGTAGCCGTGCCGGTGAACATTCACCGCGTCAACTGGCTGTGGATCAACCCGGAAGTCTTCAAGAAAGCCGGCATCGAAAAAGCACCAACCACCCTTGAAGAATTCTACGCAGCCGGTGACAAGCTGAAGAAAGCGGGCTTCATCGCCCTGGCCCACGGCGGCCAGCCTTGGCAGGACAGCACCGTGTTCGAAGCGGTAGTTCTTTCGGTCATGGGCGTGGACGGCTACAAAAAAGCCCTGGTCGACCTGGATAACGCTGCATTGACCGGTCCTGAAATGGTCAAGGCGCTGACCGAGCTGAAGAAAGTCGCGACCTACATGGACGCCGACGGCAAAGGCCAGGACTGGAACCTGGAAGCGGCCAAAGTCATCAACGGCAAGGCCGGCATGCAGATCATGGGTGACTGGGCCAAGAGCGAGTGGACCGCAGCCAAGAAAGTCGCCGGCAAGGACTACGAGTGCGTAGCGTTCCCGGGCACCGACAAGGCCTTCACCTACAACATCGACTCCCTGGCGGTGTTCAAGCAGAAAGACAAGGGCACTGCTGCCGCGCAGCAGGACATTGCCAAGGTCGTGCTGGGTGAGAACTTCCAGAAAGTCTTCAGCATCAACAAGGGTTCGATCCCTGTTCGAATCGACATGCTGAACGACATGGGCAAGTACGGTTTCGACTCCTGCGCCCAGACCGCTGCCAAGGACTTCCTGGTGGACGCCAAGTCCGGCGGCCTGCAGCCGAGCATGGCGCACAACATGGCGACCACGCTGGCGGTACAAGGCGCGTTCTTTGATGTGGTGACCAACTTCATCAACGATCCGAAAGCCGATCCTGCGACTGCCGCCAAACAATTGGGCACGGCCGTCAAAGCTGCCAAGTAACCGCTAGCCGCGCAGGCCCCTGTGGGAGCGAGCAAGCCCGCTCCCACAGGGGAATGCGTTTGTAATCCTTTTTCTTCGTACGGGATCTTCCCATGAGTTCTGTTGCTGTGTTCAGCAAGGCCTCGCCGTTCGATGCACTGCAGCGCTGGCTACCGAAACTGGTGCTGGCGCCGAGCATGTTCATCGTCCTGGTGGGCTTCTATGGCTATATCCTGTGGACGTTCATCCTGTCGTTCACCACCTCGACCTTCCTGCCGACTTACAAGTGGGCGGGCCTGGCGCAGTATCAGCGGCTGTTCGACAACGACCGTTGGTGGGTCGCGAGCAAGAACCTGGCCGTGTTCGGCGGCATGTTCATCGGCATCACCTTGGTGATCGGTGTGCTGCTGGCCGTGTTTCTTGATCAGCGCATTCGCCGCGAAGGTTTCATCCGTACCATTTACCTGTACCCGATGGCGCTCTCGATGATCGTCACCGGTACTGCCTGGAAATGGCTGCTCAACCCGGGCATGGGCCTGGACAAATTGTTACGGGACTGGGGCTGGGAAGGCTTTCGCCTGGACTGGCTGATCGACCCGGATCGCGTGGTGTATTGCCTGGTGATCGCTGCGGTCTGGCAAGCCTCGGGCTTCATCATGGCGATGTTCCTCGCCGGCCTGCGTGGGGTTGATCAATCGATCATCCGTGCCGCCCAGATCGATGGTGCGAGCATGCCGCGCATTTACCTGAAAGTGGTGTTGCCGAGCCTGCGCCCGGTGTTCTTCAGCGCCGTGATGATCCTGGCCCACATCGCGATCAAGAGTTTCGACCTGGTGGCGGCAATGACTGCCGGCGGCCCGGGTTACTCCTCCGACCTGCCTGCGATGTTCATGTATTCCTTCACCTTCAGCCGCGGCCAGATGGGCATGGGCTCGGCCAGTGCGATTCTGATGCTCGGTGCGATTCTCGCAATCATCGTGCCTTACCTGTACTCCGAGCTGAGGACCAAGCGCCATGACTAGTTTCTCTGCCAAACCTTCCATCAGCCTGAGTCGCATCGCGATCTACGGCGTGCTGATCCTGGCCGTATGCCTTTACCTGATACCGCTGGTGGTCATGCTGTTGACCAGCTTCAAGACGCCGGAAGACATCAACTCCGGCAACCTGCTGAGCTGGCCGACCGTGGTCAGCGGCATCGGCTGGGTCAAGGCCTGGGGCACGGTGGACGGGTACTTCTGGAACTCGATCAAGATCACCGTCCCGGCGGTGCTGATCTCCACCGCCATCGGTGCGCTGAACGGCTATGTGCTGTCGATGTGGCGCTTCCGTGGCTCGCAGTTGTTCTTCGGCCTGTTGCTGTTCGGTTGCTTCCTGCCGTTCCAGACCGTCTTGCTGCCGGCCTCGTTCACTCTCGGAAAAATGGGCCTGGCCAGCACCACCACCGGCCTGGTGTTCGTGCACGTGGTCTATGGCCTGGCGTTCACCACGCTGTTCTTCCGTAACTACTACGTCAGCGTTCCCGATGCGCTGGTGAAAGCCGCGCGGCTCGATGGCGCGGGTTTCTTCACCATCTTCCGCTTGATCATCCTGCCGATGTCCACCCCGATCATCATGGTCTGCCTGATCTGGCAGTTCACCCAGATCTGGAACGACTTCCTGTTCGGTGTGGTGTTCTCCAGCGGTGATTCGCAACCCATTACGGTGGCGTTGAACAACTTGGTCAACACCAGTACCGGGGCCAAGGAATACAACGTTGATATGGCGGCGGCGATGATCGCCGGGCTGCCGACCCTGCTGGTCTATGTGGTCGCAGGCAAGTATTTCGTGCGCGGGCTGACGGCCGGCGCAGTCAAGGGGTAATCATGGCTACGCTCGAACTTCGCAATGTAAACAAGACCTATGGTCCCGGCTTGCCGGACACCCTCAAGAACATCGAACTGTCGATCAAGGACGGTGAGTTCCTGATCCTCGTCGGACCTTCGGGTTGCGGCAAATCGACCCTGATGAATTGCATCGCCGGCCTGGAAACCATCACCGGCGGCGCGATCATGATCGGTGACCAGGACGTCAGCGGCATGAGCCCGAAAGACCGTGACATCGCCATGGTGTTCCAGTCCTACGCGCTGTACCCGACCATGAGCGTGCGCGAGAACATCGCCTTCGGCTTGAAGATCCGCAAAATGCCCGCCGCCGACATCGAAGCGGAAGTGGCGCGGGTGGCCAAGCTGCTGCAGATCGAACACCTGCTCAACCGCAAGCCCGGCCAACTCTCTGGCGGTCAGCAACAGCGTGTTGCAATGGGCCGTGCCCTGGCGCGGCGGCCGAAGATCTACCTGTTCGACGAACCGCTGTCCAACCTTGACGCCAAGCTGCGCGTCGAGATGCGCACTGAAATGAAACTGATGCACCAGCGCCTGAAAACCACCACGGTCTACGTGACCCACGACCAGATCGAAGCGATGACCCTGGGCGACAAAGTGGCGGTGATGAAGGACGGGATCATCCAGCAGTTCGGCACGCCGAAAGACATCTACAACAACCCGGCCAACCTGTTTGTGGCGAGCTTCATCGGTTCGCCGCCGATGAACTTCATCCCCCTGCGTTTGCAACGCAAGGAAGGTCGTCTGATCGCACTGCTCGACAGCGGCCAGGCGCGCTGCGAATTGCCGTTGGGCATGCAGGACGCCGGTCTGGAAGATCGCGAAGTGATCCTCGGCCTGCGTCCGGAACAGATCGTGCTGGCGGGCAGCGAGCCCAATGGTTTGCCGACCATTCGCGCCGAAGTCCAGGTCACTGAACCGACCGGTCCCGACACGCTGGTGTTCGTCAATCTCAATGAAACCAAAGTCTGCTGCCGTCTGGCACCGGACGTCGCGCCGAACGTGGGCGAGACCCTGACGCTGCAATTCGATCCATCGAAAGTGCTGTTGTTCGACGCCAAGACCGGGGAACGCTTGGGGGTGGCCGGTCAGCCAAAAGCCGAGAGCCACAGCGCGAACGTCGCTCAATTCAAAGGCCGCTGAAGATCAAAAACTGTAAGAGCCGGCTTTTGTGGCGAGGGGATTTATCCCCGTTGGACTGCGCAGCAGTCCCATTTTTTAGGGCCGCTTCGCGACCCAACGGGGATAAATCCCCTCGCCACGAAGCCTGGCTCCTACAGGGGGGATATGCGGTGCGCGGCCTGTCGCGCATCGCACCTGATGTAACCGCGTTAAATAAAAACAGTTAATAACAATAAAACGAGGATGTAGGGATGAAGAAGAAGAACAACGCTCAGCTTATCTGCCAGTTGTCCGCGGTTGCGGCCATGATGCTGGCCGGTAGTGTGCACGCGGCTGATGCGTTCAGCGCCGATTCCGAATGGATGACCGGTGATTGGGGTGGCGAGCGGACCAAGCTGATCGAGCAAGGTATCGACATCAAGATGGACTACGTCGGTGAAGTGGGTGGAAACCTTCACGGCGGCTACAACAACGACAAGACCGCGCGTTACGCCGACCAGTTTGGTCTGGGCGTGGCGCTGGACCTGCAAAAGTTGTGGGGCTGGGATAACACCCAGGCCAAGGTCCAGTTCACCAACCGTAACGGTGAAAACATCTCCAATGACCGTGTCGGCGATCCGCGTGCCGGCACCTTGAGTTCTTCCCAGGAAGTCTACGGCCGTGGCCACATGGTCCGTCTGACCCAGTTGTGGATCAAACACCAGTTCCTCGACGGCAAACTGGACGTCAAGGCTGGTTACTTCGGCGAAGGCGAAGACTTCAACACCTTCCCGTGCGAGTTCCAGAACCTGGCGTTCTGCGGTTCCCAAGCGGGTAACTGGGCGACCAACATCTGGTACAACTGGCCGGTCATGCAAGCTGCGGTCCGCGTGAAGTACAACATCTCGCCTGAGTGGTATGCGCAGATCGGCGCGTACAACCAGAACCCGTCGCAACTGGAGCACGGTAACGGCTTCAAGCTCAGCGGCAGTGGTACCAAAGGCACCGTGTTGCCGGTCGAACTGGTCTGGCTGCCTAACCCTGGCAACCTGCCGGGCGAATACCGTGTCGGTTATTACAAAAGCACGGCCAAGGCCGACGACGTTCGTGAAGACGATAACGGCGATGACGCGGCAACCAGCGGCAATGCCTATCGCAGCCACAGCAGCAAATCCGGCTACTGGTTCGTGGCGCAACAACAACTCACCACTCACAACGGTGACGCGTCCCGCGGTCTGAACATTGCTGCCAACGCTACCTTCCATGACAAGGACACCAACTTCGTCGACAACTATCAGTCGCTGATGCTGGTGTACAAGGGCCCGTTCGATGCACGTCCGAAGGATGACTTCGGTATCGGTGCCGCGCGTATCCATGTCAACGATGACGTGAAGAAAAACTCGGAGTTGGTCAACGCCTCCAACAATGTCACGGACTATCAGGACCCGCTGTTCGCGCCGCTGCGTAACACTGAGTACAACTACGAGATCAACTACGGCTTCCACGTTACCAACTGGCTGACCGTGCGTCCCAACCTGCAATACATCACTCACCCGGGCGGTGTGGATGAAGTCGACAACGCGCTGGTGGCCGGCCTGAAAATTCAGTCGGTGTTCTAACGCTGTTGCGATAAGCTCCTCTCTATGTGCGCATTTTTGCGGACAGCCTTGGCTGTCCGCTTTTTTTTGGGGCGGCGCACCCCGGGTGATTTTCAGGACAGTGGCACATGCATGAGCATCCGCTACAACGCTTCTTCAAATCCTTGCGCGAGCGTCCGGTGTTTGCGTGGGAGCGCTATCAGAAGCGCGACGTGCTGGTGATCGACCATCCGCTGTGTCAGGCGGTGTTCAGTCGTCAGGGCGCGCAATTGCTGCACTTCCAGCCAACAGGGCAGAAACCCTGGCTCTGGTGCGCGGCGAAGTGGCCGCAAGTCGGTGCGATTCGTGGTGGCGTGCCCGTGTGCTGGCCGTGGTATGGCCGTCATCCCAGCGAAAACGCCTGGCCGTCCCATGGCTGGGCACGGCTGATCGACTGGAAGCTACTCGACAGCAGCCATGACGACGATGGCGTGCACCTGCATTGGCAACTTCAGCTGTGCGACTGGCAAGTGGACCTGCACGCACACTTGGGCGAGCGCATGGATCTACGCCTGAGCACCGAGCATCAGGACAGCCTGCCGTGCCAATTGAGCCAGGCGTTGCATGCCTATTGGCGTATTGGTGACGTGGGTGAGATAGCGCTGTCTGGGCTCGATGGTGCGCAGGGTTATGACCAGTTGAATCGCCAGGTTTGCCAGCAGGAAGGGGAGTTGAGAGTCGAAGGCGGGTGTCAGCGGGTGTTCCAGCATGACGGTGAATTGCAGCTCAAGGACCATGCCTGGCAGCGGGAATTGTGCATTGACACCGGCGACCATGCGGACACGGTGGTCTGGCATCCGGGCTCGCGGCCGTTGCTGGGGGTGAGTTGGAACGAGATTTCAGAGTTTGTGTGTGTCGAGGCGGCGAGTGGCGGGACGGACAGTTTGAGCCTGGCGCCGGGGCAGAAGGCGCATTTGAGTTTGCAGGCTCGGGTGGGAGCTTAGGTGTGTCAGGGCGATTGCTCCCTCACCCTAACCCTCTCCCGGAGGGAGAGAGGACTGACCGCGTTGATTGTTCAATCTACGTCGACCTGAAGCTTTGAGTTGAACTCAGGTTTTGAAGAGCATGAAGATCTGCTCCCTTTCCCCCTCTCCCCTCTGGGGAGAGGGCTGGGGTGAGGGGTGGTTTTTGAAGGGTCAGTTGAACTCATCCCCAACCGGATACCGACTCGCATTCAAGCTCTCTTTGATCTTGCGCAAATGCGGCTGGAAATCCACACCCCGGCGCAGGGTCATGCCGGTGGCCAGCACATCCAGCACGGTCAGCTGGATGATCCGCGACGTCATCGGCATATAGATGTCGGTGTCTTCCGGCAGCGGAATATTCAGGCTCAAGGTACTGGCCTTGGCCAGTGGCGAACCTTCGGCCGTCAGACCCAGCACCGAAGCACCGTTTTCCCGGGCGATGCGCGCCACTTCCACCAGTTCTCGGGTGCGGCCGGTGTAGGAAATGATCACGAACAGCTCGCCGGTGTGCGCCACCGACGCAATCATGCGCTGCATCAGCACGTCGGCGTGGGCGGTGACGGCCAGGTTGAAGCGGAAGAACTTGTGCTGCGCATCGAGCGCCACCGGGGCCGAGGCGCCGAGGCCGAAGAAGTGGATCTGCCGGGCCTGGATCAACAGGTCGACGGCGCGGCTGATCAGGTTCGGGTCAAGTGCCTGTAACGCACTGTCCAAAGAGGCGATGGCGCTGCCGAAAATCTTTTTGGTGTAGGCCTCCGGATTATCATCGGCCTCGACCGCACGGCTGACATACGCCGCGCCACTGGCCAGGCTCTGGGCCAATTGAAGCTTGAGTTCCGGGTAGCCGCTGACGCCAAACGAACGGCAGAAACGGTTGACCGTCGGCTCGCTGACTTTAGAGGCCTGGGCGAGCGCGGCGATGCTGAACCGGGTGGCCTGCTCTGGGTTGAGCAGGATGACTTCGGCGACTTTGCGTTCTGCCTTGTTCAGGTCTTCAAGGCGATTCTGGATCTGTTCCAGTAAATTTCGCACGCGGTCCATTTCATGTTCCTTAGGTCAGCAGCGCAAATAAGCGTTCGGCTATGCAAATTGGGCCTTTGATACGGCCCGTAACGGTGGCCTATCCTACTGATGGCTCCGACCGACCACCACTCGGAATCTGTATTTTGCGAAAATGTTGTGGTTATTACTACATTTTTCCTTGAGTGATGCCTTGAAAAAAGGTATTTGTAGATTAACTTGATAAAAGAACAAACATCATGCCTTCGATTACGGTTGAACCGTGCACCTTTGCCTTGTTCGGCGCCCTCGGCGATCTGGCCCTGCGCAAGCTGTTTCCTGCCCTTTATCAACTCGATGGCGCAGGCCTCCTGCACGAGGATACGCGCATTATCGCGCTGGCCCGTGAGCCGGGCAGTGAGCAGGAACACCTGGCGTTCATCGCCTCCGAACTGCGCCGTTACGTAGGTGCCGAGCTGGACGAAGCTGTGGTCGAACGCTTCCTGGCCCGTTTGAGCTACCTGCATGTCGACTTTCTCAAGGCTGACGATTACGTCGCCCTGGCCGAAATGGCCGGCAGCGCCCAGCGTGTGATTGCCTACTTCGCCACGCCGGCCGCGGTTTATGGTGCGATCTGCGAGAACCTGTCGAAGGTCGGCCTGAGCGAAAACACCCGCGTGGTGTTGGAAAAACCCATCGGTTCGGACCTGGAATCCTCGCGCAAGGTCAACGACGCCGTGGCGCAGTTCTTCCCGGAGAACCGCACCTACCGCATCGACCACTACCTGGGCAAAGAGACCGTCCAGAACCTGATCGCCCTGCGTTTCGCCAACAGCCTGTTCGAAACCCAGTGGAACCAGAATTACATCTCCCACGTGGAAATCACCGTGGCCGAGAAGGTCGGGATCGAAGGCCGCTGGGGTTACTTCGACAAGGCCGGTCAGCTGCGGGACATGATCCAGAATCACCTGCTGCAACTGCTCTGCCTGATCGCCATGGACCCGCCGGCCGACCTGTCCGCCGACAGCATCCGTGACGAAAAAGTCAAAGTGCTCAAGGCCCTGGCGCCGATCAGCCCGGAAGGCCTGACCACGCAAGTGGTGCGCGGCCAGTACATCGCCGGCTACAGCGAAGGCAAACCGGTGCCGGGCTACCTGGAAGAACCGAATTCCAACACCCAGAGCGACACCGAAACCTTCGTCGCCCTGCGTGCCGACATCCGCAACTGGCGCTGGGCCGGCGTGCCGTTTTACCTGCGTACCGGCAAGCGCATGCCGCAGAAGCTGTCGCAGATCGTCATCCACTTCAAGGAACCGTCGCACTACATCTTCGCCCCCGAGCAGCGCCTGCAAATCAGCAACAAGCTGATTATTCGCCTGCAACCGGACGAAGGCATTTCCTTGCGCGTGATGACCAAAGAACAAGGCCTGGACAAGGGCATGCAGCTGCGCAGCGGTCCGTTGCAGCTGAATTTTTCCGACACCTGGCGTAGCGCTCGGATCCCCGATGCTTACGAGCGGTTGTTGCTGGAAGTGATGCGTGGCAACCAGAACCTGTTTGTCCGTAAAGATGAAATCGAAGCCGCGTGGAAGTGGTGTGACCAGTTGATCGCCGGGTGGAAAAAATCCGGTGATGCGCCCAAGCCGTACGCGGCCGGGTCCTGGGGACCGATGAGCTCCATTGCTCTGATCACGCGGGATGGGAGGTCGTGGTATGGCGATATCTAATTTGCAACTGCCTCAGGGCGTCAGCGCCCATGAGTTCAAGAGCCCGGTGCTGCTGGCCGATGGTCTGGCACTGAATGTGGCCAAGCATCTGAGTGATGCCATCGACGCTCGCGGCAGCGCGACGCTGGTGGTGTCCGGTGGTCGTAGCCCTGTGGCGTTTTTCCAGAACCTGGCGAAGCAGAAACTGGACTGGTCCAAGGTCGTTGTCACCCTGGCCGACGAGCGCTGGGTGCCGGTCGAGCATGCCGACAGCAATGCCGGCCTGCTCAAGCGTTATCTGCTGCAAGGCCCGGCGGCCAAGGCTCAGTTTCTGAGCCTGTACAGCGCCACCGCGAACCTTGAGCTGGCAGCCGAGCAGGCCGACCGTTTGCTCGCCGAGTTGCCGCCGATCGACGTACTGATCCTCGGCATGGGCGATGACGGTCACACCGCTTCGCTGTTCCCCAACAGCCCGAACCTGGCCGACGCCTTGAAAGCCGACGGCACACGTCGTTGCTACCCGATGCTGGCACCGACCGTGCCGCATCAGCGCCTGACCATGAGTCGTGCGCTGCTGGCTTCGGCCAAGACCACTGTTCTATCGATTTCCGGTCAGTCCAAACTGACTACCCTGAGTGCCGCATTGGCCGGTGACGATGTCGCCGCCATGCCGATTCGCGCGTTTCTGCAACCTACGTTAGAGATTTACTGGTGCCCATGAGCCAAGGATCAGCCGCTATGACAATGACATCCCCGACCGTTTCCATGGCGGACAAAGTTGCCCTGATCGACAGCCTCTGCGCCAAGGCGCGGATCCTGCCGGTGATCACCATCGCTCGCGAACAGGACGTCCTGCCACTGGCCGACGCTTTGGCCGCTGGTGGCCTGACTGCCCTGGAAGTGACGCTGCGTTCGCAGTTCGGTCTCAGGGCGATCCAGATTCTGCGAGAGCAGCGTCCGGAACTGGTGACCGGTGCCGGCACTGTGCTGGATCGCAACATGCTCGCTGCTGCCGAAGCAGCCGGCTCGCAGTTCATCGTCACCCCCGGCATCACCCGTGACCTGCTCGAAGCCAGCGTCGACAGCCCGATCCCGCTGTTGCCAGGCATCAGCAACGCGTCCGGCATCATGGAAGGCTATGGCCTGGGGTATCGTCGCTTCAAGCTGTTCCCGGCGGAAGTCAGCGGTGGCGTTGCGGCCATCAAGGCCCTCGGCGGCCCGTTCGGTGAAGTGAAATTCTGCCCGACCGGCGGCGTCAGCCCGGCCAACATCAAGAGCTACATGGCGTTGAAAAACGTGATGTGCGTGGGCGGTAGCTGGATGCTTGATCCGGAGTGGATCAAGAACGGCGACTGGGCCCGGATTCAGGAATGCACCGCCGAGGCATTGGCGCTGCTGGACTGATCGGCTTTTACCAAACACTTCGTTGTGTGTTCTACGGCTTTACGGTGCGCTTGGTCGGTGCACCGTTTTTTTTTGCCCAAATAATCTGTGGGAGCCAGCCTTGGTGGTGAGGGGATAAATCCCCTCGCCACCAAGCCTCGCTCCTACAAGGGAAATGATGCGATACATAGTTACCGCATCTCGTCGTTCAACCAGCGCTAACCTGCGTTCATCTTATGGAAGAGAGAACGTCATGGACGACTACACCTCAGTTGCACCCACCCCCCCGGTTTACCTGCTGTCTCCCGAGCAAATCGCCGGCCCGTATTTCCGTAATCCGAAACTGATCCGACGCAACATCAGCGAAAGCGCCGATGGCATTCCCCTGGTGCTGCGCCTGGCGATTGTCGATGCCATGACCGGTCAGCCCGTGACCGGGGCCTTGGTTGATATCTGGCATTGCAATGCGCGAGGTGCCTATTCGGGCTGGAGCAAGATCAATCCGGACAAGGAAGTTGATGTCGGTGACATCGGCTCGGTCCCGCGCACTGATGACGACACCTATCTGCGTGGCGGGCAATTCACCGATAAAAAAGGCGTGGTGCGGTTTACCACTATCTATCCGGGGTTCTATGCCGGTCGTGCCTTGCACATCCATGTCGCTGTGCGCATCACGTCCGGCAACAATTTTCTCGACGAGCGGCACGTCGCCTGGGTCGGCCAGCTCTACTTTCCCGAACCCGCCTCTCGTTCGGTGCTCAACACTCGGGAGTACTGCGGTCGATCCGCCTCGCCGCTGACCAACAACGAAGACTTTCATTACCTGCATCAGGGCGGCGAGGCCTCGACATTAACGGTCCACACC
Organism: Pseudomonas sp. 31-12; assembly: GCF_003151075.1. Lineage (NCBI taxonomy): Bacteria > Pseudomonadati > Pseudomonadota > Gammaproteobacteria > Pseudomonadales > Pseudomonadaceae > Pseudomonas > Pseudomonas sp. 31-12. The sequence goes on along the minus strand of NZ_CP029482.1, from coordinate 5,344,987 downwards.
CTCGGTCGAGACTCGAACGAAGACGGCTTTTTCGGCCACACGACCATCGGAATCGACACGTTCGCCGCCTCGACGCAAATCAGACCCGAGGACTTCGACAAGTACACGGTCTGACGTCAGCGCAATTCGGTCAGCGCCCGAGCCAGCAGATCCATTTCGGCAGCGTTGGTCGTGAGCCCCGGTGTAATCCGAATGCAGGGCCCACTCGCCGCACCGCTGCGGACCACGGTGAACAGGTTGTAGTCGTTGAGCAGTCGCTCGACCATCGCCTGTTGATCGGCATGCCGGGTAAAACGCATCGAGGTAATGCCGCAATACAGTCGCGGGTCATCGGGAGTCATGACATCGATCCCCGGTAACTCGCGAACCGCGTTGACCCATCGGTTGCGCAGGTAGTTGAGCCGTGTGCTCTTGGCGGCGACGCCGCCCATGGCCAGATGCTCCTCGAACACCAGCGGCAGCGTCAGCAGTGCCGGGATGTTCGGCGTGCTGTACGGCGTGCGGGCGCGAATATCGGTGACCGGGAAATGCATCTCGCCCATGTCCGGGTCGATGTCGGCCAGGCGCTCAGGGGCGATGTAGATAAAGCCCAGCGTGAGCGGGGCGCCGATCCATTTGTGCAGGTTGAAGCCGGCGAAAGAGATGCCCAGCTCATCCAGATTGAACTCGATCTGGCCGAGGGCGTGGGCGCCATCGAGGATCACGTCGATGCCGTGCTCCTTCGCGGCAGCAGCAATGGCCTGCACCGGCATGACCAATCCGGTGCGATGGGTGACGTGGGTCAGGGCCATCAGTTTGAGCTTTGGATAACGCTCGAACGCGTCGCGATAGGTGGTCAGCAAGCTGTCGAAACTCGCCGGGTGCGCGTGATCGATTTCGATCACTTCCACGCCGCGATGCCGCGCCAGCCATCGCATTGCGCCTTTCACCGTGTCGTACTCCAGGTCGCAAATCAGCACCTGATCGCCCGGTTGCAGGCGATTGTAGTTGCGGATCAGTGATTGCAGGCCGTCCGAAGCGTTGCGGGTGAGGGCCACGGCTTCGGCGGGAACATCGATCAGGCTGGCGAGCTGTGCCCGGATCTCAAGGCTCTCGACCTGTTCAAAACGCTGGCGCACATGCACCGAGTTGCTGCGGTTGATCAGCTCGATGTTGCGCTGATACTCCTCGACGACGGTGCGCGACATGCGCCCGAAATAACCGTTTTCCAGGTTGATGGGCCCGGGTTCGACTGCGTAGCGGTCGGCAAAGGTCTTCCAGAAGTGTTCATCACGGGCGCGACGGGTGTTATCGGGCATGAGCTACTCGGTTCTTGATTGCGATTTCAGTGGCGCGGGGCCGGTTTGCCGTGTTTGGCGCGCAGTGGTTCGAGCAGGTCCGACAGACCGTTATGGTCGATCTCCTGCATCAGGGCCAGTAAACCGCCCAGTTCGCCATGGGGGAAACCTTCTCGGGCGAACCAGTTCAAGTATTGGCCGGGCAGGTCGGCAATGATCCGACCCTTGTATTTGCCGAAGGGCATTTCGCGGGTGATCAACAGTTCGAGCTTTTCAGGGTTCATCTATCGGTCGTCTTGATTCATCAGGCTGGAAAAATACAGGCATTCTGCATGCAGGCCAATTGACAGTTCATGCAAAAAAAGCGGATACAGATTTTTGATTTAAAACTAAGTATTTGAAATATAAGGAATAAATTATCAATTCAAAGCTGGCATGCAGGGTGCAATAGCTATTACATCTTTCATCAACCCGCAAGGAATTGAAAAATGACCGACATGAATAAAGAAGCGATCTCTGTACTCAACGACCTGATTGAAACCAGCAAAGACGGTCAGGAAGGGTTCAAGACTTGCGCTGAAGACATCAAACACCCTGAACTCAAAACCCTGTTCGTGCAACGCTCGGCCGACTGCGCCACTGCCGCTGCCGAACTTCAGAGCGCCGTGCGTTCGATGGGTGGCGATCCGGAAACGTCCACCAGCGTCAGCGGTGATCTGCACCGTCGCTGGGTCGACGTGAAAGCAGTGTTCACCGGCAAGGACGAAGAAGCCGTGCTGAACGAAGCCGAACGCGGCGAAGACCATGCACTGAAGGCTTACAAAGAAGCCATGGAAAAAATCAACAAGCACAACCTGGTGGGCATTCGTGACCTGGTTGAGCGTCAGTACCACGGCGTGCAACGAAATCACGACCAGGTAAAAGCCCTGCGTAACCAGGCTCGCGCTCGCTCTTAAGCGTTCGTAACCTGTCAAAAACGCCAGCCAGTCTGGCGTTTTTTTGTGCCTGGGAATTAACACTGGACGGGCGATAGATAGCTAGCTAATAATTTGTTTTTCAAGTGACTTCAGTGAACCCGGCTATCGTTAAAAACGTCCCTTCAAGAGTCTTCTACGTGCCTATCACTTTGCAGGCCTTGTTTGCGCCTGACCGCCGCGCCCTCCAGTTCGCGATCAAGACCTTGATCGGCGGCGGCCTGGCCCTGTGGCTGGCGTTGCGCTGGGGCCTGGAGCAACCGGCCTGGGCGCTGATGACCGCGTTCATCGTCGCTCAACCGTTGTCCGGAATGGTGGTGCAGAAGGGGTTGGCGCGGCTGCTCGGCACGCTGGTCGGAACGATCATGTCGGTGGTGTTCATGGGGGTATTCGCCCAGACACCCTGGCTGTTTCTACTGGCATTGGCGCTGTGGCTCGGGTTGTGTACGGCGAGTTCGACGCTGTTGCGCAGCGCGTGGTCCTATTCTTTTGTGCTGGCCGGTTACACGGTGGCGATCATCGCGTTGCCGGCCATTACCCATCCGCTGACGGTGTTCGATCAAGCCGTCGCGCGTTGCACGGAAATCTGTCTGGGCATCCTCTGCGCCACGGCGGCAAGCGCCTTGATTTGGCCGATGCGGGTCGAGCGGCAACTGGCGGATCAGGCTCAAGCAGCCTGGAACAGCGGGATGAATGCGGCGCGTGCCACCCTGGCCGGCGATGCTCAGGCGCGTAAAGGCTTGCTGGAAATCCTCGGACGAATTGTCGCCGTCGATGCCCAGCGCGAACATGCCTGGTTTGAAGGTGGCCTCGGTCGGCAGCGCGCACGAGCCATCAGCGGTTTGAGCCAGAAGCTCTTGATGCTGCTGCGCATCGCCCGTTCGGTGCGCCGCCAGTGGAAGCAATTGGAACCGCAGGAAGCCGAGCAACTGCAGCCCTGGATGACCGAGGTTCAGGCCGCCCTCAGCGGTGCCGATTCCGCGACCCTGCAAGCGTTGCGGCCGAGGTTGCTTGATGCTTCCCACGATCCACACATCAGCTCCGCGCAGAGTTATTGCCTGGCCCGTTTCACCTTGCTGCTCGATACCGCGATGGCGGCCACTGCGGCGTTGAAAGCGGTGGAGGAGGGGCGCGAAACGGTCGATCCGCCACGCACCCTGACGCCGCACCGCGACCTGTCATTGGCGTTGGTGTTCGGTGCGCGCAGTGCCTTGGCGTTTCTGGTGGTGTCGTGCTTCTGGCTGGCGACTGCCTGGCCCGCCGCCTCGGGCGCCCTGGTGCTGACGTGTGTGGTGTGCAGCCTGTTTGCCAGCCGCGAGAACGGTGCGCAGATCGGCATGAGTTTCATGCGGGGTATTTTTCTGGCGATCCCGACGGCGTTTTTCGTCGGGCAGATTTTGCTGCCGCAATGGAGCGGTTTTGCGTTGCTCTGCATGGGCATGGGCGTGCCGTTGTTTTTCGGTGCGCTGGGCATGGCCAAGCCGCAGATCGGCGCCACGGCCACTTCGTTCTGTCTGCACTTTATCGTGCTGGTGTCGCCGCTGAACGCGATGAAATTCGACGTCGCCACGTTCTTCAACAGCGCCCAGGCGATGGTGGTCGGTGTCGGCGCGGCGGTGCTGGCGTTCCACTTGCTGATCCTGCGTAACCCGGCGTGGCATGGCCGGCGCTTGCTGGCGGCGACCCTCGATGATCTGGTGCGGCTGACCCGACGCAATCTGCGCGGTGCCGAAAGCTGGTTTGGTGGACGCATGGCCGACCGTCTGCTGCAACTGGCGCGGCACTACCCCGAGTTGCCGGAACCGGCGCGCAGTCGCTGGGATGACGGCTTGCTCGGCCTCGATATCGGCGATGAATTGCTGCATCTGCGTTTGAGCCTGGCAGTGGCGCAAGTGCCAGTCAGTGCGCCTCAACGGCGATATCTCGAGCAGTTGGAAAAAGTCCTCGAACAAGGTCCTGCAGGCAGCTGCGCCGATGCGTTGGAACAGCCCAGCGAAGACTTTCTGAAAACCTTGTACGCGTTGCCGCCCAGCGATGCCGTGAAACTGGCCCAAGGCGCCGTGCTGCAATTGCAAAGCAGCTGGCGCGCCTGGTGCCGTCAACAGGAGCAAAGCCATGGGCTTGCGTGAATGGTCGGTGGGCGGCGTGCTGCTCAGTCCGTTTCTGATTTATGTGCTGCTGGCGCTGCTCGTCACCGGAGCCTTGCGCATGCTGTTGCGCCTGACGCCGGTCGGCCGCTGGATCTGGCACGAAGCATTGTTTGATTGCGCCTTGTACGTCTGTGTATTGACCCTGATCACCGTCGTCCTCGGACCTTTATAAGGAGTAAAAAATGCGTACCCCCGTACGTGTCGCGGTAACCCTGTGCCTGGTGGCGGTGGCGATCTTTGCCGGCTTCCATTTGTGGCAGTACTACATGCTCACGCCCTGGACCCGGGATGCGCGGATCCGCGCCGACGTGGTGGTGATTGCCCCCGACGTCTCGGGTTGGGTGCGCGAACTCAAGGCGTTCGATAACCAGCCGGTCAAGGCCGGCGATCTGTTGCTGAGCATTGATCGTGACCGTTTCGAAGCGGCGCTGGAGAAAGCCCAGGCGGTGGTGCAGACCCGTCAGCAGCAGCTCAATCTGCGCGAACGCGAAGCCAGTCGGCGCGCCAGTCTCGGGCCACAAGCGATCAGCGCCGAACTGCGCGAGAACGCGCAAATCAACGCCGGCATCGCCCGTGGTGAACTGCGTGAAGCCCAGGCGGAAGCCAAGGTCGCGGAACTCAACCTCGCACGCAGCCAGGTCCATGCGCCTCGCAGCGGCCACATCACCAACCTGCGTCTGGCCCAAGGCAATTACGTGAATGCCGGGCAACCAGTGATGGCGTTGATCGATGATTCGACTTTTTATGTGCAGGCGTATTTCGAGGAAACCAAGTTGCCGCGGATTCGGGTGGGCGATCCGGTGAAGGTCTGGTTAATGAGCGCCGGCGAAGCGCTGGACGGGCATGTGGAAAGCATCAGCCGCGGGATCACCGATCGCAATACCACGCCGGACGGGCAACTGCTGGCAGAGGTGGAACCGACGTTTAACTGGGTGAGGCTGGCGCAGCGGATTCCGGTGCGGATCAAGATTGATAAGTTGCCGGAAGGGATGAACTTGAGTTCGGGGATGACGGCGAGTGTGCAGGTTGGGGAGGGTGAGCGGTCGCGGTGAGTTTTAGATCGATGCCTGATTGTAAGAACCACCCCTCACCCCAGCCCTCTCCCCAGAGGGGAGAGGGGGAAAGGGAGCCGATCGGGGGCTTTTCAGAGCCTGAGTTCGACTCGAACTCCCAGGTCGATGTAACCCGAAAGTACACCTCGGTAGGTCACCTCTACCCCTTGGGGAGAGGGTTAGGGTGAGGGGTGGATTCAGCTGACCCCCCCCTCCCCAAATCAGCCGATGCTGATCGCCGGCAGGGTAGTCAACGCTACGGTCTGCTGCTTGCGCGGCGCAAGAATCTCGGCCTCGCCATCCACCACCAATTCATCGCGCTGGTTAAACACGCGAGTGGCAATCCGCACACGAAACTTCGGCAGCTTCTCGAGGATTTCCAGACGCACGGTCAGGGTGTCGCCAATCTTCACCGGCTTCTGAAAACTCATCTGCTGACCGATATAAATAGTGCCCGGCCCAGGCAACTCGCACGCCACGGCCGCGCTGATCAGCGCACCGCTGAACATGCCGTGGGCGATACGTTCTTTGAACATGGTGCCAGCGGCGTATTCGGCGTCCAGGTGCACCGGGTTGTGATCACCCGACATCGCGGCGAACAACTGAATGTCGCGCTCTTCGACCGTCTTGCTGTAGCTGGCGGTCTGGCCTACTTCGAGGGCTTCGTAAGGGGTGTTGGTAACCTGGGTCATCTGTTTCAATTCCTGTCACGAATAAATAAATTCACAAAAAAACTATTCTGATCTGGGTGGCCGGCGGTGGCTCAGCGCCTGGGCGATCCAGTTCAACACGTCATCGATCACTTCATCGCGGTTGCTCTCGTTGAACAGTTCATGCCGTGCCTGCGGGTAAATAGTCAGTTGCAGGTTCTGGCTGCCGGCCGCGCGTAGCGCATCGGCCAGATCGTTCAGACGCTTGCCTTCGCTCACCGGATCACATTCACCGCCAATCACCAGCAGCGGCAGGCCCGGATCAATCTGAGCGAGATTGGACGCTTTGCTGATTTGCTGCAAGCCGCCGAGCAAATCGATCCACAGCTGATTGGTGCAACGAAAGCCGCAGAGCGGGTCGTTGGCGTACAGATCAACCTCCGCCGGGTCACGACTGAGCCAGTCGAACCGCGTGCGCACCGGTTTGAATTTCTTGTTGAACGAGCCGAATGACAGCCACTCGATCAGCGCACTGCGACCCTTGCCGCCCTGGCGCAGGCGTTCGAGCCGGGCGATTTGTCGCGCCGCGCGATAAAGCGCGATGGGCTGGAAGTTCGAACCGCTGAGGACCGCGCCATGCAGGCTGGCGCTGTGATGCAGCAGATAGGCCTGGGCGATGTAGCTGCCCATGCTGTGGCCGAGCAGCACGATCGGCACGCCGGGATGTTGCTGGCCGATGTGCTGGTTGAGGCTGGCCAGGTCGCCGACCACTTTGCACCAGCCATCGTCATCGGCGAAATGGCCGAGTGTCCTGTTTTCGGCAGTTTTGCCATGTCCACGCAGGTCCGGCGCGTAGACGCCGTAACCCTGCTCGCAGAATTTCTCCGCCAGGCGGGCGTAGCGACCACTGTGTTCGGCCATGCCATGGGCCAACAGGATCACCGCTTTCAAAGGCGGATCGGGCAACCACTGGTTGACGTAGAGGCGGCTGCGGTCACTCGCGGTCAGCCAGAAAGTATCGTGGATCATGGCGATTCCTTTGCATGGATGGGTCACAGGCACGATGCATTGTATAGCGCATCCTTTCGCTCCCGTCTGATCAGGCCACGCCGCTGCAGCAAGATTCACACGGTCAATGACGCCCGTTGGCATATTTGCCTGATTGGCCATAGCTGCTAGTGTCCGTGAAGCCCCGCTCTTCGCTCTTTGTGTTGAAGAAGACAGAAAAGCGGCCCGGATAGGCTCAGGTAAAGAGGACAAGAACAATGCAACCTGATTTCTGGAATGACAAACGCCCGGCCGGCGTGCCCCTGGATATTGACCTTGGGGCCTATAAGTCGGTGCTTGAGGTGTTCGAGCGTTCCTGCAAGAAATTCGCTGATCGCCCCGCTTTCAGCAACATGGGCGTGACCCTGACCTACGCCGAACTGGAACGCTACAGCCTGGCGTTCGCCGGTTACCTGCAAGCCCACACCGACCTGGTGCCGGGGGATCGCATTGCGGTGCAGATGCCCAACGTTTTGCATTACCCGATTGCCGTGTTCGGTGCCTTGCGCGCCGGGCTGATCGTGGTCAACACCAACCCGCTGTACACCGCGCGGGAGATGCGTCATCAGTTCAAGGACTCCGGCGCCCGGGCGCTGGTGTACCTGAACGTGTTCGGGCAGAAGGTCCAGGAAGTGCTGCCCGACACCGACATCCAATACCTGATCGAAGCGAAGATGGGCGACCTGATGCCCAGCGCCAAGGGCTGGCTGGTCAACTCCATGGTCAGCAAGGTCAAGAAGATGGTCCCGGCCTATTCCTTGCCGCAGGCGATTTCCTTCAAGAGCGCGTTGCGTCTGGGCCGTGGCCTGGGCATCAAGCCGCTGAAAGTCAGTCTCGATGACATCGCCGTGTTGCAATACACCGGCGGCACCACTGGCCTGGCCAAGGGTGCGATGCTGACCCACGGCAACCTCGTGGCCAACATGCAACAGGCGCGGGCGTGCCTCGGTCAGTTCGGCAGCGACGGTCAGCCGTTGCTGCGCGAAGGTCAGGAAGTGATGATCGCGCCGCTGCCGCTGTACCACATCTATGCCTTCACGGCGAACTGCATGTGCATGATGGTGACCGGCAACCACAACGTGCTGATCACCAATCCTCGCGACATCGGCGGCTTCATCAAGGAGCTGAAGAAATGGCGGTTCTCGGCGTTGCTGGGGCTGAACACGCTGTTCGTAGCGCTGATGGATCACCCGGATTTCAAGACCCTGGATTTCTCCAGCCTCAAACTCACCAACTCCGGCGGCACCGCGCTGGTCAAGGCCACCGCAGAGCGCTGGGAACAGCTCACCGGTTGCCGCATCACCGAAGGTTACGGCCTGACCGAAACTTCACCAGTGGCCTGCACCAACCCGTACGGCGACAAATCGCGGATCGGCACGGTCGGCCTGCCCGTGCCGGGCACCACGTTGAAAGTGATCAACGATGACGGCGTCGAGCAGCCCTTGGGTGAACGCGGCGAACTGTGCATCAAGGGCCCGCAGATCATGAAGGGCTACTGGCAGAAACCGGAAGCCACTGCCGAAGTGCTGGATGCCGAGGGCTGGTTCAAGTCCGGCGATATCGCGGTGATCGACCCGGACGGTTTTGTGCGCATCGTCGATCGCAAGAAAGACATGATCATCGTCTCGGGTTTCAACGTGTACCCCAACGAAATCGAAGACATCGTCATGGCTCATCCGAAAGTTGCCAACTGCGCAGTGATCGGCGTGCCGGACGAGCGTTCGGGGGAGGCGGTGAAGTTGTTTGTGGTGGCCCGCGAGTCGGGGGTCAGCCTTGAAGAGCTGAAGGCGTACTGCAAGGAAAACTTCACGGCGTACAAAGTGCCCAAGCACATTGTGTTGCGTGAGTCGTTGCCGATGACGCCGGTGGGCAAGATCTTGCGGCGGGAGTTGCGGGATATTGCATAGGCGTTGAATGGCCGCGCTTTGCGCGGTTCGCGGGCAAGCCGCGCTCCCACAAGGTCATCGCTGATCCTGTGGGAGCGGGCTTGCCCGCGATGCTTTTAAAGGGAAGGCCCCGAAATACGGGGCTTTTCAGGGTTGTATAGAATCTTTGCTCTAAAATGACCGCTAGTAATTCTTGAGTCACAATTGTGACCATAGAGGCCGCTTTTGGCTCTAGTCGACCCTTGGCAAAGCTGCTACTCTCGGCGCGCTTTGTGACTTCTCGGGCTTATAAAAGCGCTAGATTCACCAACAAACACACACCAATAATAATCGCATCAAATGCGGTGCTGAATTCGCGTTGCTGAGGAGTGGGCTTCCATGAACGAAGACTTTTGGAAGGATAAGTACCCTGCCGGGATTGCTGCCGAGATCAATCCAGACGAGTATCCGAATATTCAGGCAGTGTTGAAACGATCCTGCCAGCGCTTCGCCGACAAACCGGCATTCAGCAACCTGGGCAAGACAATCACCTACGGTGAACTGTACGAATTGTCCGGTGCCTTTGCCGCTTACCTGCAACAGCATACCGACTTGCAGCCTGGCGATCGAATCGCCGTGCAACTGCCCAACGTGTTGCAGTACCCGGTAGCCGTATTCGGTGCCATTCGCGCCGGGCTGATCGTGGTCAACACCAACCCGTTGTACACCGCGCGGGAAATGGAACACCAATTCAACGATTCCGGTGCCAAAGCCCTGGTCTGCCTGGCCAACATGGCGCATCTGGCCGAGATCGTGGTGCCGAAAACCGGCGTCAAGCACGTGATCGTCACCGAAGTGGCCGACCTGCTGCCACCGCTCAAGCGCCTGCTGGTCAACAGCGTCATCAAGTACGTGAAGAAGATGGTCCCGGCGTATCACTTGCCCAAGGCCATCAAGTTCAACGACGTGTTGAGCAAGGGGCACGGCCAGCCAGTGGCGGAAGCCAACCCGGCCAGCAGCGACGTTGCCGTCCTGCAATACACCGGCGGCACCACCGGCGTGGCCAAGGGCGCGATGCTGACCCATCGCAACCTCGTGGCGAACATGCTGCAGTGCAAGGCGCTGATGGGGTCCAACCTCAATGAAGGTTGCGAGATCCTGATCACACCGCTGCCGCTGTACCACATCTATGCCTTCACCTTTCATTGCATGGCGATGATGCTGATCGGCAATCACAACATCCTGATCAGCAACCCGCGCGACTTGACGGCAATGGTCAAGGAACTGTCGAAGTGGAAGTTCAGCGGCTTCGTCGGCCTCAACACCCTGTTCGTGGCGCTGTGCAACAACGAAGGCTTCCGCAAGCTGGATTTCTCCGCACTGAAAGTTACCCTGTCCGGCGGCATGGCCCTGCAACTGGCCGCGGCCGAGCGTTGGAAAGCGGTCACCGGTTGCGCCATCTGCGAAGGTTACGGCATGACCGAAACCAGCCCGGTGGCCACTGTGAACCCGATCCAGCACATCCAGATCGGCACCATCGGTATTCCGGTTCCGTCCACCGTGTGCAAAGTCATCAACGATGCCGGCGTCGAGCAGCCGTTGGGCGAAATCGGCGAACTGTGTGTGAAAGGTCCGCAAGTGATGAAGGGCTACTGGCAGCGTCAGGACGCCACCGATGAAATGCTCGACAGCGAAGGCTGGTTGAAGACCGGTGACATCGCGGTGATTCAGCCGGATGGTTACATGCGCATCGTGGATCGCAAGAAAGACATGATTCTGGTGTCCGGTTTCAACGTTTATCCGAACGAACTGGAAGACGTGCTCGCGACCCTGCCGGGCGTGCTGCAATGCGCTGCCATCGGCGTGCCGGACGAGAAGTCGGGCGAAGCGATCAAGATTTTCATCGTGGCCAAACCAGGTGTGACGTTGACCAAGGAGCAGGTGATGGAGCACATGCGTGCGAACGTGACCGGCTACAAGGTCCCGCGCTCCGTGGAGTTCCGCGATGCGCTGCCGACCACCAACGTCGGCAAGATCCTGCGCCGCGAGTTGCGCGACGAAGAACTGAAAAAGCTCAACGCCAAGAAAGTCAGCGCGTAACCCACAAAAAGCCCCGCAGATGCGGGGCTTTTTGTTTGCAGCGATATCAGAACTGCTTTTGTGGCGAGGGAGCTTGCTCCCGCTCGGCTGCGCAGCAGTCGTCACCCAGTCGATGGAGATACACCAAAAATACCGCAGCGTCTGATTTGGGGTCGCTTCGCGGCCCAGCGGGAGCAAGCTCCCTCGCCACAGGGGATGTGTAAAGTTACAGGCGGAACGGCGCGAAATTGACGTTGGTGCCCGCCGGGCGCATGTCTTGCAGGTACGAATCCTTGTCCGCGCTCAGTTCCAGGCTCAAAGCGGCTTTACGCTTGCCTTCGTTGCGCACCACCAGGCCTTCGAGCTTCTCGCGCAGGAACACCGTCGGCACTTTCAGGTGCAGCAGTTCGTCGGTATCCGGCGTGTGCATCAGCAGGTGAACCCATTCGTACTGACCAATGGCCAGGCGCGCCACCGGGATGTCGAACCACCAGATGTTGCGGTTGCGGTTCAGTTCGGTGAAATGGCAGTTGTTGACGCCAAGCACGGCACCGCCAAGTTCCTGGTTTCTGCGGGCAATGGCCTGCTTTTTATCGAGTTTCATAACATTCCTACGGGATTGGATCTTCAGCGCCATGGCCTGAATACGTTGCGCATTCTCGGGGGTTGGTCGGCAAACATAAAGCCCAACCTGCGCTGAACGATGAAATGCGTGACTGAAAATAAATGAAACTCCGTGCAAATGCCCCCGGTCAATCTTTGTGTAACGACTTTTTCCGTTGAATTGTTCACAGGAGAAACACCATGAGCAGCACTGGCGATAAAGTAAAAGGCATGGCCAACGAAGCCGCCGGCAACGTCAAGCAAGGCGTCGGCAAGGCCACCGGTAACGACAAAATGCGCGCCGAAGGCGTCGTGCAGGAAAGGAAAGGCGAGGCCCAGCAAGCGGTGGGCAAGGCCAAGGACGCGATCAAGAAAGGCGTCGACAAGGCGTGATTCGGCCTTTGACGAGCAACATGCACGGCCATCCACGGATGGCCGTTTTTGTGTCAGCCTGAACTTGCACACGGAAATTGTTTCAAAGTCGCCAAGTAGGCTACTTTGATGTAGAAAACGGCCCCTGAGTCGCCTCGACTTCAACCCAATCTTGCGGCGAAAGGAGACGCTAATGTTTTTCCCTCACATGAAAGGCTTGCGCCTGCACCGTGTCATGGTGCGCACGGTCACCGAGTTCGTCGACGACGAGATGTCGACCTATGCCTCGGCATTGGCCTATCAAATGCTGTTCTCGCTGTTCCCCTTCATTCTTTTTCTCATCGCGCTGATCGGTTTCCTGCACCTGCCGGACTTCTTCTCCTGGCTGCGCCTGCAATCCGAGCTGGTCCTGCCGCCCCAGGCGCTGGAACAGGTAAACCCGGTGATCGACCAACTCCAGCAGTCCAAGGGTGGCTTGCTGTCGATTGGTATCGTGATTGCCCTGTGGACCGCGTCCGCCGGCGTGCGGCTGATGATGAGCGCGATGAACGCCGCCTACGACGTGGTCGAAGGCCGGCCCGCGTGGAAGCGCTTTCCGCTGTCGATTATCTACACGGTGGGCATCGCCGGAATGCTGCTGATCGCCGCCGCACTCATGGTGCTCGGGCCACAACTGATGGGCTGGATTGCTGCGCAAGTGGGCATGGAAGATTTCATCGTGACCCTGTGGACCATCGTTCGCTGGCCCGTGGTGGTGATTTTGCTGATGGTCGCCGTGGCGCTGATTTATTACGTCATGCCCGACGTCAAACAGGAGTTTCGTTTTATCACCCCGGGCTCGGTGCTGGCGGTGGTGGTGTGGATCCTCGCTTCCGTGGGCTTTGGCCTGTACGTCAAGGAGTTCGCCAACTACAACGCCATGTATGGCAGTATCGGCGCGATCATCGTGCTGTTGCTCTATTTCTATATTTCCGCGGCGGTGTTGCTGCTCGGCGCGGAGATGAATGCGGTGATCGAACACATGTCGACCGAGGGCAAGAATGATGGCGAAAAAGTCCCCGGTGAACTCGACCACGAACCCAAACACCACGTTTCGGGGTTGGGTCGGGATCACTCGATCAAGACCCCCACTGACGAAGTCACCAAATGATCCGTGAAATCCTGAAAATGGGCGATGAGCGCCTGCTGCGCATCGCCCCGCCGGTTCCGGCTGAGATGTTCGACAGCCCTGAGCTGTGGCAACTGATCGACGACATGTTCCAGACCATGGAAAGCGTCGGTGGCGTTGGCCTGGCTGCGCCGCAGATAGGTGTTGATCTGCAACTGGTGATCTTTGGCTTCGAGCACAGCGAACGGTATCCGGACGCTGAAGCAGTGCCGCAGACCATCCTGATCAATCCGCTGATCACGCCGTTGAACCCGGTGATGGAGGAGGGCTTTGAAGGCTGTCTGTCAGTGCCCGGCCTGCGTGGGGCGGTGGATCGTTATCAGCAGATTCGCTACGAAGGGTTTGATCCCAAGGGCCAGCCGATTGTGCGGATTGCCGAGGGATTCCATGCGCGGGTGGTACAGCATGAATGCGATCACCTGATCGGCCGGCTGTACCCGTCGCGGATCACCGACTTCAGCAAATTCGGGTTCACCGAAGTGATGTTCCCGGACCTTGACCCTAACGCCGACGACTAAGCTTTGGACACCGCAAGACCTTGTGGGAGCGGGCTTGCCCGCGATAGCAATCTGTCAGACAACATCCGTGTTGAATGTACAGGCCTCATCGCGGGCAAGCCCGCTCCCGCTCTATGATCTTCAAAAGGCTGGCGTGAGTTACCTGGCTGGATCCAGGCCCATGGCAATCATCGGTTTGCTGCGCGCGTAACGGCTCAGGCGTTCGATCATGGCGTAGGGCATGTGCGGATCGAAGGAAAATCCTCGGCGTTCATAAAAGCCTCGCAAGTCCGGGTGGCAGAACAGCCAGACCGGTTGGTCGAGACCGCGCACCGCTTCGGCGATCAACCCCGCCGCGATCCCCTGTCCCCGACAGGCCGGATCGATGAACAACCCCGTTAACCAATGCCCCCCCGAGACCGGCCGCAGACACAGCGCGCCAATGATCTCGTCGCGCCGGGCGACCCACCGCTGAGCATCACGGACGGCTTTCATCGACGATTGGTGGGCGCGATAAAACTTGTTCATCAGCGGCCATAACGGCTCGGCGAGCAGGGTGTACTGGGTGTCGGGCATGGGTTTGATCTGTCGGTGCGCAAAGCGGACGATTATAAAAGAACGCGCGGCCGGGGATAGGTGTATACCTGATCTCACATCCCGTATGAGTGGAGTACGTATCATGGCCAAAGGCATGGATTCAAAAAAAGCGGCAAAGAAGAAACCGGCGAAAACCGCCGATGAAAAGCGCGCAGACAAGAAGGCCAAGAAGGTGGATGTGTTCGGTCATTGATCCCGCTTTAATCGATCGTTCCCACGCTCTGGGAACGATCACCAAATAATCTGCAAGATTTCCCTGCGCCATTGCACAGAAGGGGACTGGTCCCCGATCTGAGCAACGCCATGCCCCATTACTTCGATGCCGCCCACCGAGAAGAAATCGAAACCCTGCGCCAACGCCTGACCGCTCGCACCGAGTGGCCGACCTGGCTGTTGCTGATCGGCGTGTATGGCGGCTGGTTCAGCATTGTTCTGGGGAGCAATCGACTGGGGCTCTGGTGGAGCACGGTGTTGCTGATCCCGCTGGTGGTGCTCTGGTTGTCGGTGCAACACGAGTTGCTTCACGGGCATCCCACTCGTTGGACATCGCTGAACAAAGTCCTCGGCTACGCCCCGTTCGCCGTCTGGTATCCCTACACCCTGTACCGCGACAGCCATTTGCTGCATCACCGCGACGAAGACCTGACCTTGCCCGGTCGCGACCCGGAAAGCCGTTACCTGACGGCCGAGCAGTGGCAGGGCCGTTCACTGTTTGAGCAAGGCCTGCACTGGCTGAACAAAACCGTGCTCGGGCGCTTCATGCTCGGCGCGCCGCTGGCCCTGCTGGCACTGGCGAAAGAAGAACTGCAGCGGCTGATCCACGGTGAGCGGCAGGCGTGGTTGATGTGGCTGACCCACGGCGGGCTGACCCTGCTGATGCTGGTGTTCATCGCGCGCTACAGTGTGCTGCCGGTCTGGCATTACCTGTTGCTGATCAGCGTGCCGGCGCTGTCGGTTGCGATGATCCGCTCCTATTATGAACACCGCCCACACGCCGCACCCGAGCAACGCACCGTGCTCAACGAAGCAGCCTGGCCGTGGCGCTGGCTGTTCCTGAACCTGAATTTTCACTTGGTGCATCACGACTTGCCGGGCCTGCCCTGGTACGACTTGCCACGCGCCTACCACGCGCGTCGCGAACAATGGCTGGCGCGCAGCGGCGGGTTTCTGGTGCGGGGTTATGGGCAGTTGTGGCGGGAGAATGGCGTGAAAGCCATCGATAGCCCGAGGCATCCGTTCCACTGATCCATGAACGCCACTGAACCTGTAGAAGTGAGCCTTTGTGGCGAGGGGGCTTGCCCCCGTTGGACTGCGCAGCAGTCCCATTTTTGGGGCCGCTTCGCGACCCAACGGGGGCAAGCCCCCTCACCACAAAAGCCCGCTCCCACAGGGTTACTTGTTGCCTGGAAGATTTTGATGACTGAACACCTCGCTGAACTCCTGATGTACGTCGCCCCCGAGCCGATCCGCGCGGCGAACGAACGCTGGCTCTCGCGCATCCTCGATCACCTGGGCCATTCCCGTTTGAGTGCCGAAGGCCTGTCGCTGCCCGAACTCTGGTTATCGCCGGATGTGCTGCTGACCCAAACCTGCGGCTACCCGCTGATGACCGCCTTGCGCGGCAAAGTCCGGGTCATCGGTCGGCCGCGCTATGAACTTCCCGACAGCGATGGCGGCAACCATTGCAGCCTGCTGCTGAGCCGCGCCGATGACCCACGGCGAACCTTGCTTGAGTTGCGCGGCAGTCGCGGGGTGATCAATGGCCAAGACTCCAACAGCGGCATGAATCTGTTGCGCCACCGCTTGGCGCCGCTGCATCGCGACGGGCAGTTCTTTTCCAGTGTCGCCATCAGCGGCAGCCACCGCGAAAGCCTGCGTTGGCTGCGTGAAGAACGTGCAGACCTGGCGGCCATCGACAGCGTGACCTTCGCCTACCTGGCGCGGCATGCCGACGAAGAAGTCGCAGGTCTGCGCGTCGTGGCCCGCAGTGCGTTCAGCCCGACCTTGCCGTTCATAACGGCGTTGACGCAGACCGATGAACAGGTTGAAGCGCTTCGGCAGGTGATGAACATCTCATTGAACGAGCTGCCCGATGTCGCGGAAATCCTCGGCCTGGAAGAAGTGCTGCTCGCCACCGAAGCCGACTATCAAGTCATTCTCGACTACGAGCAGGAGGCTGAAGCGTTGGGGTATGGGCGGTTGCGTTGACTGATAGATTTTTTCGCGGGCAAGCCACGCTCCCACAGGATGTCGGTGAACCCTGTGGGAGCGTGGCTTGCCCGCGAAAGCGATAGATCAGGCATCACTGATATAAAGTCCTAAATAGAATATAAAAATGAATTTTAAGTATTATTAAAGAATAAGGCTCCTTGCTAGGATCCGCGTTACCGGATCACCGGACATTCAGCGACCCCCAACCCTTGGAGCCTCTATGTCCGGCACCGACGCATCCCATCAAAACAACGTAGGCGGATTGTTCCGCGCTCATTACCCGTGGCTGTGCGCACGCTTGCGCCGACATCTGGGCACCAACGCCAGTGTCGAAGACATCGCCGCCGAAACCTTCGTACAGTTGCTCGAGTCGCCAGCGCTGACACCCATCCGCGAACCTCGCGCCTTGCTCACCACCATCGCCCGTCGCCTGGTTTATCAGCTCTGGCGTCGCCGCGATCTGGAACGCCAACACCTGGAACAACTGCAGCAGGCCGACCTTGTCGGTGGACGCTCGCCTGAGGATTTGCTGCAGCTATCCCAAACCCTGAAGAGCCTGGACCGCGCCCTCGACCGCATACCGGGCAAGGTCCGGGCGACGTTCCTGATGTCCCGTGTCGACGGCCTGACCTACCCGCAAATCGCCGCCGAACTGGGTATTTCCCAACGCTCGGTCAGCGTTTACATGACCCGCACCCACGCCTTGTGCGCCCAGCACAGCGCCAATCAACACTTGACCCAGAGGTCCGCATGAGATCAATCAAAACCCTGCTCGGCAGTTCGCTGCTGGCCCTGAGCCTGGTGGCCAGCCACGTTCCGGCAGCCGAAAAAACCGCCCCGATTCACTTCGGTGACATCACCTGGGAGAGTGGAAGCCTGATCACCGAAATCCTGCGGCTGATCGTCGAGAAGGGTTACGGCTACCCGACCGATACCTTGCCGGGCAGCACCGTCAGCCTCGAAGCGGCGTTGGCCAAGAACGACATTCAGGTGATCGGCGAGGAATGGGCCGGGCGCAGTCCGGCGTGGGTCAAGGCCTCAGCCGAGGGCAAGGTGTTTGGTGTGGGCGACACGGTCAAGGGCGCCACCGAAGGTTGGTGGGTGCCGGAATACGTAATCAAGGGCGACCCCGAGCGCGGCATCAAACCGTTGGCTCCTGAGCTGAAATCCGTTGCCGACCTGGCCCGTTACAAGGACGTGTTCCGTGACCCGGAAGACCCGAGCCGCGGACGTTTCCTCAACAGCCCGACCGGCTGGACCTCGGAGATCGTCAACAGTCAGAAACTCAAGGCCTATGACCTGACCGCCAGCTACGTCAACTTCCGCACCGGCTCCGGCGCGGCGCTGGATGCCGAAGTCGCTTCGTCGATCCGCCGCGGCAAACCGGTGCTGTTCTACTACTGGTCGCCGACGCCGCTGTTGGGCCGTTTCAAACTGGTGAAGCTCGACGAGCCGCCGTTCGATGCCGAAGCCTGGAAGACCTTGGCCGATGCGAAAAATCCAAACCCTAAAGGTACGCGCTCGATGCCGGCGAGCCTGGCGATTGGCGTCTCGGCGCCGTTCAAGGCGCAGTACCCGGACCTGGTGGCGTTCTTTGAAAAGGTCGATTTCCCGATTGATCTGCTGAACCAGACGCTGGGGCAGATGAGTGAAAAACGCCAGCAACCGCGTCAGGTGGCCGAGGCGTTTTTGCGCGATCAGCCGCAGATCTGGAAAGCCTGGGTGCCGGAGGAAGTGGCGACGAAGGTGAGCGTGAGTTTGTAGTGGTTACCTGATGTTTTTGCGGTGCATGAGCTACCGCATTCGCGAGCAAGCCCGCTCCCACAGGGGCCTCCTGTGCACACAATATTTGTGAACACCCGAAATCACCTGTGGGAGCGGGCTTGCTCGCGAAGGGCTTCAGACCGATACCGATTCACCCGCCAACGCCGCCTTGACGGCTGGCCTCTGGTCAATCCTGGCCTGAAACCGCACCAAGGCCGGCCACTGGCCCAGATCAATCGCAAACAGTGGTGCCCAACGCAGTACCGTAAACAAATACGCATCAACCACGCTGAAATCACCCATCAAATACTCCTGGCGCTCCAGCGTCTCGCTCAGCATTGCCAACCGCTTGAACAACTTCGCCTTGATCAGCGCTTTCACCTCCTCTGGAAACCCGGCATTAAACAGCCAGCCCAGGCCACCATGAATCTCGGTCGAGACAAAGTTCAGCCACTCCTGCAACCGCACCCGCTCGAACGTGTCGATCAGCGGCGCCAGGTTTGCCTCGGGGCGCAGGTTCGCCAGGTATTGCAGGATCGCCGGGCCTTCGGTCAGCACCTCGCCGTTCTCAAGTTGTAACGCTGCGACGTAACCCTTGGGGTTGATCGCCAGGAAGTCATCACCCGCGACAGTGGTCTTGGTGCGGTTATCGACGCGAATCAATTCGAACGGCAAATCCAGTTCACGAAGCACAATGTGCGGCGCCAGCGAGCAGGCGTTCGGGGCGTAATACAACTTCATCGGCAGGGCTCTGGTGAGGGATTTGCGCCAGTGTCATAGTGCGCGGCACCCTCGGTAAAATTAATCTTTCAGAGCGCTGCCATAAGGAAAGCTACTGCCATGATGAATCTGATGCACTGGCGAATGGTGGTGGCGGTGGCGGACACCGGCAACATCACCCGGGCCGCCGAGCGGGTCGGCATGACCCAGTCCGGTGCCAGCCAGGCATTGGCGTTGATCGAGGACACCCTCGGCGTTCAGCTGTTCAGCCGGGAGAATCGCCAGACCCTGCCGACAGCCATCGGCCTGCCAGTCATCGAGCAGGCGCGCATGATGCTCGGCGCCCTGGAAAACATTCGCAGCACCGTCGATGCCGCCAAAGATATCCAGCGTGGGACTATCCGCCTCGCCAGTTTCCCCATGGTGCTGGCGACTTTTCTCCCGCCGCTGTTGCGCCGGTTCAATCGCCTGTATCCCGGCATCCAAGTGGTAGCGCTGGAAGTTAGCGACGATGAAGTGGAAGCCCTGCTCGGGGCCGGGCTGGTCGATGTCGGCGTAGTGTTGAACCCGCCGCCCGAGCGCAATGCCGGACGGTTGGGGCGCGATGCGTGGATGGCGGTGCTGCCCGGCGGGCATCCGCTGGCCCGCCGTTCGAACGAGGAGGGCGTGACACTTGCGGAGTTGGCTGAACAGCCTTTTGTGCTGGCCACGGGCGGTTGCTCGACCAACGCACGAAGCCTCGCCGCCGAGGCTGGTTTGCAGTTGAGTGATGTGCGGGTCGAGGTCCGTGAATGGAGCAGCGCGTTCACGCTGGTGCGCGAAAACATCGGTGTCACCCTGGTGCCGGAAATGACCTTGCCGGGCAATCGCCAAGGCCTGCGCGTGGTGCCCGTGCATCCGCGAATCCATCGCGAGTTCGCCCTGGTGGCCGCACCCGACAAAAAAACCTCGCCAGCGGTGCAGGCATTGCTGGACATGCTCGCTGAACCGATTTTGTCCTCAATACTGGCCGACTAGTGGCCTTGCGTCCCTGAAGTGGCTGGCTAAGCTGACTCGTAGCTAATCATGTCGCTCGCCATTTGAAGAGGGCGCAGCAAGAGTGCCCAAACCAAGGCACCGACACGGAGCAACAAGGAGCTGTGCGGTTAAGGGAATGACTTATTAAAACATCAGGGCTGGCCCGGTCCCGGGCTATCAAGAGAAGGATGTCTTGATAAGAGCGTTGCTACATGGACTCTCCGATTGAACATCATTGATCACCTGACACTTCCTCCCGTGGAGGAACGCGTGTGCCTGTTCCATGGAACGATGTGGCGGATCCGTTGAAAGGCCAAAGAACTTTCATCATTCAAAAGAGCGCGCTAAAGGTGATACGACCATGTTTAACCTACATCACAAGGCTGACCTGCTGGAAATCGAACGCTACAGCGGCGCGTTGAGCGAAGCCAATGCCAAGTTGGCGGCTGTCAGTCGTTCGATGGCGATGATTGAATTCACTCCCGACGGTATCGTGCTTGAGGCCAACGACAACTTCTGCAGCGTGATGGGTTACCGCGCCGACGAAGTGCGCGGCAAACATCACCGGATCTTTTGCGAAGAAACGTATTACCGCAGCGACGCTTACGCGAAGTTGTGGCGAGACCTGGCCCGGGGCGAACCGGTCAGCGGCACCTTTTTACGGCTGAACAAGAAAGGCAAAGAGATCTGGCTTGAAGCCAGTTACATGCCGGTGTTCGGTCCCGACCGCCAGGTGAAAAGCGTGATCAAAGTCGCCACTGACATCTCCGCCCGGGTTTACAAGGAACATGAAGAAGAGAGCATGCTCGCCGCGATCGGTCGCTCCATGGCGGTGATCGAATTCACCCCGGAAGGCAAAGTCATCGCAGCCAATGAAAACTTCCTCAAGACGATGCATTACTCGCTCAACGAAGTGGTGGGTCAGCACCACAGCCTGTTTTGTCACCGCGCCGAAGCAGAGTCGCAGGCTTACAAGGCGTTCTGGGCGTCACTCAATCGCGGCGAATATCACTCGCACCGTTTCGAGCGCAAAGACAAATACGGCCATACGGTTTTTCTCGAAGCCTCTTACAACCCTTTGTTCGACGCCAAGGGCCGGCTATACAAAGTGGTGAAGTTTGCCAGCGACATCACCCAGCAAGTGACCACTTTGCAAACCGCTGCTGAGTCGGCGCACAGCACTTCAGTGCAGAATGATGCCTGCGCGCAGAAAGGTTCTCAGGTGGTGCAGCAAACCGTGCAGATCATTCAGGACATTTCCCGGGATCTGAACGAGGCCGCGCTCAGCATCGATGCGGTGAGCAAACAGTCCGACATCATCGGCAGCATCGTACAGACCATCCGCGGCATCGCCGACCAGACCAACTTGCTGGCGCTCAACGCAGCCATCGAAGCGGCGCGGGCGGGGGAGCATGGGCGCGGGTTTGCGGTGGTGGCCGATGAAGTGCGCAGCCTCGCGGCACGCACGAGCCAGGCGACGCTGGAGATCGTCGATGTGGTGCGCAAGAATCACGATCTGTCGTTGAGCGCGGTGTCGAGCATGCAGTCGAGCTTGAGTCGAACCGGACTTGGGGTGGAGCTGGCGAACGAGGCGGGGGAGGTGATTCTGGAGATTCAGCAGGGCTCACGGCATGTGGTGGATGCGATCAGTCAGTTCAGCGAGACGTTGCAACTGAACTGACCCAATCGCGCCGCGTTCTTTTTAGCAGCCGGACGCAGTCTGCACCAGCTGCTACATAAGAAGCGTTGCTCCAGCGGTTAAAGCGAAGCAAGAAACTTGTCGACCACCTGGCTGCTGCCTTTTTCACTGCTGGCGTTTTCTTTCTCCGCCTGCGCCAGTTTGATCTTGTCCTCCATGCGCTCGGCCATCTCTTTAGCAATCGCCTGCTGTTTCTCCGGCGGCATTTGCTCCACTTCTTCTTTCGTCAAACCCATCTCTTCCAGAATGGCGTCTTGCATGCGCTCTTCCGGGGTTTTGCTCATGTATTCCTTGAAGGCGTCCGAGGCCAATTGAACATCGGCCGGTAGTTTGGCGGACGTGGCTTGCAGCTCCACGCGGGTTTTCGCGAACGCTTCATCGACGTTGTCGCTGATTCTGCTCGCCTCACTGACTTGCTGCGTGGCGTTTTGGGTGGCCGATTGCTCTATCTGCGCAGCTTTCGCCTGAACGTTGCTTTGCAACGTTTGCAGCATCGCACCCTGAAGTCCGTCAGCGGCTTCGGCGGTCGAGTTCTTCCCCGGCCGCTTGGACAAGGGGATCATTTGTATTTGTTTTTCACTGACCAACATAGTGAGTCGACCTTGTAGGTGTTTGTGGTGCAG
The DNA here is from genome assembly GCF_003151075.1 of Pseudomonas sp. 31-12. Taxonomy (NCBI): domain Bacteria; kingdom Pseudomonadati; phylum Pseudomonadota; class Gammaproteobacteria; order Pseudomonadales; family Pseudomonadaceae; genus Pseudomonas; species Pseudomonas sp. 31-12. The sequence goes on along the minus strand of NZ_CP029482.1, from coordinate 5,322,622 downwards.
TGCGTTGAGCAAATAGTATGCCTATATAAAAAATACTATATGTGTCAGCTAGTTACAGGTTTTTCGAGGCGGGCGGCGCAGGTTTTGCGGTTAACCTTTGCCGCCCGGCGGCAAGCAGCATTGGCATTAAGGCAAGCCATTGCAGCCGTATTTGAGGAAGCCCGGACGTTGTGCCAGTCGTTGAAAATACTCGTCGATGGCCGGGTAGTCGGGCCGCTCCATCGGCGTCATCAACCAGCGGTTGACGGACAGTCCGATGACGATGTCGGCCAGGGTGAAACGTGGGCCGGCGACATACGCTTTGGTGGTCGTGAGCTGGTGCTCGAGGATGCCCATCTTCTGGTTCCAGCCACGTACACCGGCGGCAATGTGATGCGGATCCTGGAACTCCGGATCCTTGCGGACCAGGGCCGTGAACGCGTAGCTCCATGAGGCATTGAGTTCGGTGGCTTGCCAGTCCATCCACTGCTCGATCCGAGCGCGTGCCGCCGGATCGTGCGGTAACAGCTCGGTGTTGTGGTGCTTGCCGGCCAGGTAGCGGCAGATGGTGTTGGACTCCCACAGTACGCCCGCGTCGTCAATGATCACCGGCACTTGGGCATTGGGATTTAGCCGGAGAAACTCCGGCGTATGGGTGGACGCATAACCGCCGCCCCAGTCCTCACGTTCGTAGGTAACGCCCAGTTCCTCACAGGTCCACAGGACCTTTCTGACGTTGATGGATGACGCTTTACCGAGGATTTTCAGTGCATGTTCCATTGAGCTACTCCGTTAGCGATTCGACGCTTCAGGAATCTGACAGACTTTGCGTGGTTTTCAAACCGGATCCGGCAGTGCCGAGGCCGGCAACCCAAAGGTGCGATCAAACAGCCAGTTGAACGCGAAGGTGTAGCACGGGATGAAAATAATCAGCGCCAGATCCAGCAGGAAGGCTTGCACCAGGCTGATGTTCATCCACCAGGCGATCAGTGGGATGAGAAACACTATCAAGGTTAGTTGAAATCCCACGGCATGGGCGATGCGCCGTTTAACGGTGCGCGTGCGCGATGGCTGGCGGCTTTCCCAGCGTTCGAACAACGAGGTGTAGATGAAATTCCAGGTCACCGCGATGGTGGTGATGATGACTGCCAATGGGCCAGTGCTGCCCGGCGAGGTGCCTGACAACAGGGCCAGGCCCAGTGCCGAAATCGTCATGCCGATGACTTCGTACAGCGACACGTAGACCAGTTTGCGTTTAACGCCTTGCATGCAGATTTGCCTCTTTTTTGCGAACTTGAAGCCAGGAGCACTGGCGAAGGCGGCGAAAGATAGCTTCAATAGAGCTGACAGAAAAAGTCAGTAGCTTTCAGTTTTATTGATAGGACGAGGGATGAATTTCAACAGCGACAGCATCGAGTTGTTCCTTGCCGTGATCGAGCGCGGCTCGTTTTCCGCGGCAGCGCGTGCGTTGGGTAAAGTGCCGTCGGCGGTGAGCATGGGCATTGCCAATCTGGAGGCAGAGCTCGGTTATCCGCTGTTCGATCGCAGCCATCGCGAACCGGTGCCGACGGCGATGGCCAGCGCGCTGGTGCCGCACGCGCGGTTGATCGCCGAACAACTCAAGCAGCTGCAAGTGCATGCGATCGAACTGTCGCTGGGGCTGGAAAGCAAGTTGTCGATTGGCGTCGTGGCAGACCTCGACAAGCGCCGTTTGCTGGCCGCGATCAAGGTCATCGCCGAGCGTCATCCGCTACTGGAAATAGAAGTACTCAGCGCGCCCCAGGACGATGTGCTGGCGATGCTCCACTGCGGCCGCGTCAGTGTTTGCCTGGCGTTCGCCGGGTTGAGCATGAACGTACTGGAGCGATTTCAGTTCGTCGGTACAGAGCGGATGATCGCCACGCTGGCGGCGGACAATCCGCTGTTTCAGGGCGAGGATCTGTTTCTGGAGGATCTGGTTCACGTGCGGCAAATCATCGTTGCCAGTTGTGACTTGCCGATCAGTGAAACCCGGCCCTTGGTGGGCGAATCCTATTGGCGCACTGACACCCTGGCCATGGCGCTGGACATGGTCGAAGCCGGGTTGGGCTGGGGCAATTTTCCGTTGTCGGTGGTGCAGCCTTTGCTCGATGCCGGAAGGCTCAAGCGCCTGAGTTTTCGCAACATCGAGAACGGTTTGGTGCTGCCGGTGCACGCGGTGTGGCTCAAGAGCCAGCCGTTGCAGAAAGGCGCGTTGGCGTTTGTGGAGTTGATGGGACGCTGAGCATGCGGTGATTCCGGTGGGAGCGGGCTTGCTCGCGAAGGCGCAGTGACTGACATCATCCATTTCAGCTGGAAGGCGGTATCAGGTGCTCTCGCGCACCTTCAACTCAAACCCCATGTCTTGCACCGGTTTCGCCACCGGATTCCCCGCCAGCAACATCAGCATCAACTCCGCCGAACGCCGGCCAATCGCCTCGCGCGGGGTGCTGATGCTGCTCAAGCGCGGCACCATGTGTGCTGAGGCGGGCAGGTCGTTGAAACCGAGGATCGCTACACGTTCGGGGATTTTGATCCCGCAGCGCATGGCTTCAAGCAGTGCGCCCTGGGCCAGGTCGTCGTTGCCGAAGAAGATCGCATCCACATCAGGATGACTGGCCATCAATTGAAGAAACAGCTCGCCGCCCAGGCCGACGGACGAAGCCCGTGGCGTCAGCACTTCCAGGTCCGGGTCATACAAGCCGGCCTTTTGCAGGGCTTTGCGAAAACCCTCGCCACGCAGCAGGGTGCGTTGATCCAGTTGCGCGCCAATGTAGGCCAGGCGTTTGCGCCCACGGGACAGCAAGTGTTGCGCCGCCGTTTCACCCGCAGCGAGTTGCGAAAAACCCACGCAATTGAGCCCGGCCGCGCTGTCCAGTTCCATCATGTACACGCACGGAATGTTGCTCGCCTCGATCATCCGGCGCGAACTTTCCGTGCGATCGAAACCGGTGAGCAGCAAACCGCGTGGCTGATACGCCATGTAATTGCGCAGCAGGTTTTCTTCTTCGTCACGCGAATAATGGAAGTTGCCGATGAGCACTTCGAAGCCCTTGGGACGCAAAACCTGATGAATGGCTTCCAGCGTATCGATGAACAGCAAGTTGGACAGCGAAGGCACCAGAACCACCACCGAATGGCTCTGGGCCGAGGCCAGCGCGCGGGCGGCAGGGTTGACCACGTAGTTGAGTTCAGCGGCCGCTTTCTGCACTTTTTCCACCAGTTCGGTGGCCACCGTGCTGACGCCCCGCAGGGCGCGGGAGGCGGTGATCGGGCTGACACCGGCCAAGCGTGCCACTTCGTTCAGGGTAGGGCGGCCAGTGGTGCGCGTATTTTTATCGTTTTTAGGGGAGATCATCGGACGGCTTGCCAAACAAAATTCGAGGCACTAAGGTAGCGCTGTCTCGATGCAGCTGCAAATGCGTGAGCGGGGTTTGCCTGATCCCCGCTTTTTGGCATTGGGAACGAACATGCTGCAACCCACAAAAATGACAAGAAGGCGTCGGCAACTTCTACCTTTGTTCTAGTGTCATAACCGGCAAAGGTAGCGCTGTCTGCGCGCTGAGGTGTTACATGAATCATCCCATCACCGCCCTGGTCATCATGGGCGTTGCCGGTTGCGGCAAGACTTGCGTCAGCGAGGCCTTGTGCCAACTCAGCGGCGCGACCGCCATTGAAGGCGACACTTTCCACCCTGCCGCCAATATCGAAAAGATGAGCGCGGGGATCCCCCTGAACGACGACGACCGTGCCGGCTGGCTCGACAGCCTGTGCGATGAACTGCGCCGCGTTGACGCCCAAGGCCAGCGCCCGGTGCTGACTTGCTCGGCCCTCAAACACATTTACCGCGAACGCCTGCGCAGCGCCTTGCCGGGCCTGGGCTTCGTGTTTCTTGAACTGACCCCGGAAGTCGCCGCTGATCGTGTCTCCCATCGGCCGGGCCACTTCATGCCGTCGACGTTGATCGACAGCCAGTTCGCCACCCTTGAATCGCCCGTTGGCGAGCCCTTGACCCTGGCTCTGGACGCTTCGAACCACAGCGTCGAGCAATTGGCGAAGCAAGCCCATGACTGGTGGCAGGCTCATGGCCTGAAACAAGCCGTATGAGTTTTGCCAGAAGAGATAGCGCTGTCCTTATGGCTTGCGAATTCCTCGCTTTAATAACAACAACAACCAGGAGACACCCCTAATGTTTGGCATGTCCCACGAGACGTTCCTGCTGCTCGATGCAGTGGTCACGGTGATCGGGCTTATCGTCCTGATCACCAAGTTCAAGCTCCACCCCTTTATTGCCCTGATCATCGCCGCAGCCTTTCTCGGGCTGACTTCCGGCATGCCGATCGGCACCATCATCAAGGCGTTCCAGGACGGCTTCGGTGGGGTGCTCGGTTTCGTCGGGATCATCCTTGCGCTGGGCACCATGCTCGGCAAAATGATGGCCGAGTCGGGCGGGGCGGATCAGATTGCCCAGACCCTGATTCGTGCGTTCGGCAAGGACAAGGTGCAGTGGGCGATGATGTTCGCCGCGTTCCTGGTCGGTATTCCGCTGTTCTTCGAAATCGGCTTCGTGCTGCTGATCCCGCTGGTGTTCATCGTCGCCCGGCGTACCGGTGTGTCGATCATCAAGATCGGTATCCCGCTGCTGGCCGGTCTATCCGCCGTGCACGGCCTGGTTCCGCCGCACCCGGGTCCGTTGCTGGCCATTGGCGTGTTCGGTGCCGACATCGGTAAAACCATTCTTTACGGTCTGATTGTTGCGCTGCCGACGGCCATTATTGCCGGTCCGATCTACGGCACGTTCATAGCAAAATACATCCCCGGTCATCCTAACCAGGAACTGGTGGATCAACTGGCACGTGAAAACGACTCTGCCGATCTCCCGAGTTTCTCCATCACCTTGATCACCGTGCTGTCGCCGGTTTTCCTGATGTTGCTCAAGACCTTTGCCGATGTGGTGCTGCCGGACGGTAACTTCTTCCGCACCTTCATGGACCTGATCGGTCACCCTATCTCGGCTCTCCTGCTGGCGTTGCTGCTGTCGCTGTACACCTTCGGTTACAAGCAGGGCATTGGCTCTAACCAGATGCTCAAATGGCTGGATGCCAGCCTTGCGCCAACCGCCGCGATCATTCTGATCATCGGTGCCGGTGGTGGCTTCAAGCAGATGCTGGTCACCAGCGGTGTGGGTGACGTGATCGGCCACATGGCGGTGGAAGCGCAGATCTCGCCAATCCTGCTGGCCTGGCTGGTGGCGGCGGTGATTCGTATCGCGACCGGTTCGGCGACCGTGGCGACCATTACTGGCGCGGGCATCGTGGTGCCGGTGGTGGGGATGATTCCGGGTGTGAACCGGGAGCTGCTGGTGCTGGCCACAGGTGCCGGTTCGTTGATCCTGTCTCACGTCAACGACGCCGGTTTCTGGCTGGTGAAGCAGTACTTCAACATGACCGTGGCGGAAACCTTCAAGACCTGGACCGCGATGGAAACCATCCTGTCCATCGTTGCGCTGGGCTTTATCCTGCTGCTGTCGATGTTCGTCTAAACGCTGCAAAACAGGTGGGAGCGGGCTTGCCCGCGATGGCGGACTTACATTCAGCATCTTCGTTGAATGTTAAGCCCTCATCGCTGGCAAGCCAGCTCCCACAGTTTTTTGTGTCAGGCGTTGGTTTTGGTGACTAGCCCATCCGCGCGAAACATCCCGCGAATCCCGCGCACAGCCTGACGAATCCGGTCCTGGTTTTCGATCAGCGCAAAGCGCACATGATCATCCCCATACTCACCAAACCCGACACCCGGCGAGACGCAGACTTTGGCCTCGGCGAGCATCTTCTTGGCAAACTCCAGCGAGCCCAGGTGCGCATAGGCGTCTGGAATCTTCGCCCAGACGTACATCGACGCTTTCGGATTCTCGACCATCCAGCCCAACTCATGCAGGCCTTTGACCAACACGTTGCGACGCTGCCGGTACTGCTCGGCGATGTCCTTGACGCACTGCTGATCACCTTCCAGCGCCGCAATGGCCGCGACCTGCAGCGGGGTGAACGTGCCGTAGTCGTGGTAACTCTTGATCCGCGCCAGGGCGTTGACCAGTTCGGCGTTGCCGACCATGAAACCGATGCGCCAGCCCGCCATGTTGTAGCTCTTGGACAGGGTGAAAAACTCCACCGCGATGTCCTTGGCGCCCGGCACCTGCATGATCGACGGGGCTTTCCAGCCGTCGTAGACGATGTCGGCGTAAGCCAGGTCGTGCACCACCAGAACGTCGTACTGCTTGGCGAGGGCGATCACCCGCTCGAAGAAGTCCAGCTCCACGCATTGAGCCGTAGGGTTGGACGGGAAGCCGAGGATCATCATTTTCGGTTTCGGGATCGAGCCACGAATCGCGCTTTCCAGTTCGGCGAAGAAGTCCACGCCCGGGATCAGCGGCACCGAACGCACCTGGGCGCCGGCAATCACGGCACCGTAGATGTGAATCGGGTAGCTCGGGTTCGGCACCAGCACGGTATCGCCCTGGTCGAGGGTGGCCAGCATCAAATGCGCCAGGCCTTCCTTGGAACCGATGGTGACAATGGCTTCGGTTTCCGGGTCGATGTCGACCGCGTAGCGATCCTTGTACCAGTTGGAAATCGCTCGGCGCAGACGCGGAATACCCTTGGACGTCGAATAACCGTGGGTGTCTTCGCGCTGGGCGACGGTCACCAGTTTTTCGACGATGTGCGGCGGAGTAGGGCCATCAGGGTTGCCCATGCTGAAGTCGATGATGTCTTCGCCACGACGACGGGCGGCCATCTTCAGCTCGGCAGTGATGTTGAATACGTAAGGGGGGAGTCGATCTATGCGCGCAAAGCGGCGCGGCGAACCTGGGTTAGCCATTGGTGCCTCGGATAACGTGAGCGCCCGGAACCGTCCGAGCGACGCTGGCCACTGCGGTGGCCTGTTGCGGAAGATAAGGGCTGGTATGGCACACTGTCCAGCGACTCTGTAAACAAATTTGTCCGAAGGAACCCGGTTGATGGAATTTACCAGCGGCTTTCTGCTGAGCCTTTCGCTGTGCCTGGATATCGGCGTGGCCAATATCGCGATGATCACGTTGGCCATGCAGCGCGGCTATTTTCAAGGCTTTGCTTTGGGCTTGGGGACCTGTGTCGGTGACCTGATTTACGCGGTGCTGGCGCTGGCGGGGATGACCGTTTTGCTGCAATACGAAACCGTGCGCTGGGTGCTGTGGATCGGCGGTTCGGCGTTGCTGGTGTATTTCGCGGCGAAGATGATTTATTCGGCGATTCACCATGAAGCAGTGCTGGCGCAGTCCGCCGAAGTGGGGCAGAACTCTCACCAGAAGGAGTTTTTCCGCGGGATCTTCCTGGCCATGTCGTCACCCAGCGCCATCCTCTGGTTCGCGGCGGTGGGCGGCACGTTGATCGCCCGTTCCGGTGGCGGTGATGCCGTCAGCTCTGCGTTGTTTCTCGGTGGCTTTCTGTGCGCCGGAGTGCTCTGGTGCGTCGCGTTGTGCTTCGCCGCGAGCCATGGAGGCAAGTTGCTGGGGGACAAACTGCTGCGTTACTCCTACATGGCATCGGCGGCGATCTTCTGCTATTTCGCGGTCTACGTGATCCTATCGGGTTACAACGAGTTCGTTGGCAGCGGCGCCGTCGAGCAGTTGCACGCCCTGTAATTGGGCGAATCGGGTTTGGCTTCTATACTCCCAGCCGAACCCACTTTTTTCGTCTCAGGAGTTGAGTCATGGATGAGCAAACAGGCGTAAAACCGGCCGAACCACGCTTTGAACACGGGCACTTCCTGCTGATAGCAGGCCTCGGTGGTCGATTTACCGCAGCTACAACCAAAGACATCCCAGCGCTTTGGGAAAAATTCATTCCCGAGATTGGCAAGATCCCCGGCCAAAAAAGCGAAGTGACCTACGGCATCTGCTGCAATCCTGATGGCAAAGGTGGTTTTGAATACATCGCCGGCATCGAAATCGACAAACTCGACGACCTGCCCGACAAGTACCGCTGGGTCGAAGTTCAGCCCCAGCATTACGCGGTGTTCGAGCACAAAGGCTCGCTGGACCAGTTACCCGCGACCTTTCAGTACATCTGGAAAACCTGGCTGCCGCAGTCCGGTAAAGAAGCGGCAGACGCCCCGGAGTTCGAACGCTACAGCGAAGATTTCAACCCGAAGCTCAATACCGGCGTTCTGGAAATCTGGCTACCGCTCAAAGCCTGACGAGCGCATCAAGAGGCGGACCGGGTCCGCCTCTTGAACGTCACTTGCCTTGCTTCATCCGTCGCGCTCGCAACACGTCAATCGACAACGTTACAAAGCCAAACGTGCTGATACCCAACAGCAAAAGAAGGCCGATCTGAACGCTGCTCATGGTGTGTTCCCCTATTGATGGTCAGAGACAGGCAACACCAATAATCCGAACCGATCGGCAATGAAAGCGCCTATACGAAGGCTTTACGACGTCAGCAGTGATCGATATGAACACCTTATTAATTTATGATCCCCAGCCTTTCCCACGCTGAATCCGAGCTGCCATGAACACCGTCATCCGCCACGTCACCCCCGCCGACCTGGACCGCTGCTTCGCCATCGAAACCGTTGCCTATGAAGGCGACGAAGCCGCCACTCGCGAGAAAATCGCCACCCGCATCGCCACCTGGCCCGAGGGTTTCATCGTCGCCGAAGTGGACGGCGTTGTAGCCGGTTTCATCAATTCCGGTGCGGCGTTTGAAGTGGAAATGTCAGACGAAGCGTTCAAGGAACTGATCGGCCACGACCCGGCCGGGCCGCATGTGGTGATCATGTCGGTGGTGGTGCATCCGGATTATCAGGGGCAGGGGCTGGCGAAGCGTTTGATGGGCGAATTCATCGAGCGGATGCGGGCGACGGGCAAGACCACCCTCCACCTGATGTGCAAAGAACGGCACATTCCGCTGTATGCCGGATTCGGGTTTGCCTACATCAAGCCTTCAGCTTCGGACCATGGCGGCATGGCGTGGCATGAGATGGTGTTGACGCTCTGATTGAAGCGGTGTGGCGTGAATGGCCTTCGCGGGCAAGCCTCGCTCCTACACGATTGAGTCGAACACAACATTTCACATCGACGCGAACCTGTAGGAGCGAGGCTTGCCCGCGAAGGCAATCCTGATCAATTCTAATAGAGGCTATCCCGCACCCGCGCCGGCGCTTCCCGGTCATACGTTTCGGCATCGAACTGCCCGTCATTCAAGCGCTTGTGAAACGCCCCCGCCGTCGGCAACGCTGATCGATCCAGATGCTTCTCGGGGTTCCACACATCCGAACGCACCATCGCTTTCGAGCAATGGAAGTACGCCGCTTCCACGGTCACCAGCATCACCGTGCGCGCCGGTTTGCCGTTCACCGCGAAGCTTTCCAGCAACGCCGGTTCCGCGCTGATCTTAGCCGTGCCGTTGACCCGCAACGTCTCGCCGATTCCTGGAATGATGAACAGCAGTGACACCCGTGAATCGAGCACCACATTGCGCAGCGTATCGATGCGGTTGTTGCCCGGCCGATCCGGGATCGCCAGGGTTTGCGGGTCAATGATCCGCACGAAACCCGGCGTATCGCCCCGGGGCGAACCGTCCAGGCCGTCAGGGCCTACCGAGCTGATGATCACCAGCGGCGAGGCGCGGACCATCGCCCGATAGTCCTCGTTCAAAAAGGCAATCTGCTTCTTCACGGCGCGGTCGTGGGGTTGGCCGTAGATCGCTTCCAGTGCTTCGATGCTGTCGAGCATAACCACCTCAGAAAATCAGACTCATGCGCCGTTCATAACCGATCCGGCCCCTGTACGCCTCGCCGCTGTCGACCCAGCCGAATTTTGCATAGAGCGCGATGGCGGATTCGTTGTCTGCGTCCACCGAGAGCTCCAGCGCCTTGATCTCCGGAAATGCCTGGCGAGCCACCTCGGGCAAAGCTTGCAGGCAGGCCTTCCCATAACCTTTGCCTTGAGCGCGATGATCGACCTGCAACGCATGCAAGGTCGCACTGTGCTCATCGGCCCACGCCGGTAACACGGGCGGGCGCTTGAGCAGCAGGAAGGCCACTGGAACCTCCTCGGCCAGCAGCGCAAATCCTTCGACGCCGGGGCCGGGCTTGGACAGCAAGGTGTGCAACGCACCGTGGATGTCGCCGGAGAATTTGATCTGTTCTTTATGAACTTCGATGGCCTCGACCTGCTGGCGCTGGTGCGCGTTCAGGCTTTCGTAAGGCACGAGTCGGGTTGTCACTGGAGTGTCCTTTTTCCAACGTAAATGTGTTTCGGATTCTAGCGAGTTTGCGTTCATGGATTATTTTTATTTCGACTGTCGATTTGGCGGTTCGCCAGACGACTAAAGGTGTCTTCACAACAAAAACCACGGAGAACCACCATGAACGCAACCCATGAAATCCAGGCCCTGATCGACACCTATCGTGAAGCGGTCATCGCCAAGAACGTCGAGAAACTCATGCCGTTGTATGCCGAGGACATCGTCTCCTACGACGCGGTCAAGGCCCTGCAATTCCGAGGCAAGGCGGCTTACCGCGCGCATTGGGAGGAGTGCATGGAAATGTGCCAGGGCGCGCACACGTTCGACTTCGACCACATGAACATCGTCGCGGACGAGCACATCGCCTTCGCCCACTGGCTGGCCCATTGCGGCGGCACCAACGAACAAGGTGAAACCCAGGCCTGCTGGATGCGCGTCACCGCCTGCTATCGGCGCGATGCCGGGGAATGGCGCATCGTCCACGAACACTGGTCAGCCCCGTTCGACATGACGAGCGGCACGGCGTTGTTCAATCTGGAACCCTGATCGTCAGGCTGTTTATCGGGAAGCAGCGCCAAAACGCCAATCAGCAGCCATAGTTGATCAGTTCGATCCGGGAGAGCCCACATGAAGTATCTATGCCTGGTCTACAGCAACGAACAGCAATTGCACTCGCTGCCGGACAGTCCCCATGACGCCGAGTGCATGGCCTACGCCGAGGCGATCGAGGGCAGCGGCCGGATGATCGCGGCCGAGGCGCTGGAATCGGTGCAGACCGCGACCACCGTGCGCATGCGCAACGGCAAGATGTCGATCACCGATGGCCCGTTCGCCGAAACCAAGGAGCAATTGGCCGGCTTCTACCTGATCGATGCCAAGGACCTCAATGAAGCGATCCAGGTCGCCGGCAACATCCCGGCGGCCCGGGTCGGCAGTGTCGAGGTGCGTCCCGTTCGCCAATTGAATCCCTGAATAACAATCACAAGACAGGAGATCCCCATGAGTCCACAACCCTATAAGCATCAGCCTGCCGAATTCGAGTTGTCCATCAGTCGGCTGATCGACGCGCCGCGCCGCAAGATCTTCCGCGCCTGGACCGAGCCGGCCTTGCTTACTCAGTGGTGGGGGCCGCACGGCATGACCACGCCGGAATGCGAAATGGACCTGTGGGTCGGCGGCCAGTTTCGCACCCTGATGCGCGCGCCGGACGGGACGCAATACCCGACCATGGGGGTGTTTCTGGAGATCGTCGCACCTGAAAGACTGGTGTTCACCGACGCGTTCATTCCGGGCTGGATTCCTTCGGGCAAACCGTTCATGTCGGCCGAAGTGACGCTCGAAGACAAGGACGGCAAAACCCTCTACACCGCCCGGGCGATGCACTGGTCCGCAGAAGATCGTCAGGCTCACGAGGCCATGGGGTTTCACGAGGGCTGGGGCCAAAGCCTCGATCGCTTGGTGACGCTGGTGACTGAAGGCATGCCAGACTGATGACTGACGCTTCGGTCACGGCTCGGGTCGAGCAGGTCTACCGCGAGGACTCGCGGCGGATTCTGGCGACGCTGATCCGCTTGCTCGGCGATTTTGATCTCGCCGAAGAGGCTCTGCACGAGGCGTTTTTCGTCGCGGTCGAGCGTTGGCAGCGTGACGGCGTGCCGGACAACCCGCGCACCTGGCTGGTGTCCACCGGGCGCTTCAAGGCCATTGATGTGTTGCGTCGGCGCGCACGTTTTGCCGCTTCCCGGCCGATGTTGATCGCTCAACTGGAGGCGCTGGAGCAGGCCGACTGGAGTGATGAAGACGTGGAAGATGATCGCTTGCGCCTGATCTTCACCTGTTGCCACCCCGCCCTTGCGTCGGACGCCCAGGTGCCGTTGACCCTGCGCGAAGTATGCGACCTGACCACGGAAGAAATTGCCCGGGCGTTTCTCTCGGCACCGGCGACCATCGCCCAGCGCATCGTGCGTGCCAAAGCGAAAATCCGTGACGCGAAAATCCCTTATCAAGTGCCGACGCTGGCGGAACTGCCCGAGCGTCTCGACAGTGTGCTGAGGGTGATTTACCTGGTGTTCAACGAAGGTTACTCGGCGTCGGTCGGCGCGGAATTGACCCGCGAAGACCTGACACGCGAGGCGATACGTCTCGGACGGTTGTTGATGGAATTGCTGCCGGAATCGGAAGTGATGGGGCTGCTGGCGTTGATGCTGTTGCATGAATCACGCCGCCCGGCCCGGACGTCGGCGAGCGGTGAGTTGATTGTGCTGGATGAACAGGATCGCTCGTTGTGGAACGCCGAAATGATTGCCGAAGGTTGTGCGCTGGTGGAAGCGGCGCTGACCACCGGGCGATTCGGGCCGTATTGCCTGCAAGCGGCGATTGCGGCGGTGCACGCCGAAGCGCCCACGGCGGGGGAGACTGACTGGCAACAGATAGTGGGTTTGTACGACGTGCTGTTGGCGGCGGTGCCTTCGCCAGTGATCGAATTGAACCGAGCGGCGGCGATTTCCAGGCGGGATGGGCCGTTGGCGGGGCTGGTGTTGGTGGAAGGGATTCTGGAGCGGGGGGATTTGCTGGATTACCACTTGGCGCATTCGGCACGAGCGGATTTTTGTCGGCAGTTGGGGCGGCGTGAGGAGGCTCGGGCGGCGTATGAACGGGCGTTGGAGTTGACGCAGCAGGTGCCGGAGCGGCGGTTTATCCAGGCTCGTATCAAGGCGTTGAAGTAAGGTGAATTCGTTGGCCCCATCGCGGGCAAGCCCGCTCCCACAGGGACCTCGTCGATCAAAAGATCTGCATACATCACCAATCCCTGTGGGAGCGTGGCTTGCCCGCGATAAGGGCCGAAGGACCTTCACTCCAGCATCTTGCCGAGCAACCAACTCCCCGCCGGCCCCGGCGGATGCAGCCGCGACCACAGGGCATCGACAAACACCGGTTTCGGCCAGCCGCGCACGTCCAGTTCCCGCAATGTCCCCGGGCCAAACCGCTCCACCAGCCATCGCGGCAACGGCGCCCAGCCGAATCCGCCCTGGGCCATTTCCAGCAGCATCAGGTAGCTCGGCGCCGACCAGACGCGGCCTTTTGCGCGGCTTTCATACGGATTGACGATCGTCGCCAGGCGCAACTCCCGATGCTGTTGCAGCACGTCTTGATCGACGAGGTTCAGCGCCGCCAACGGATGCTCACGCGACACGAACAGGGCGATTTCCGTGCGTTCCTCCACGGTCGAACTGACCAGATCCGGCGGGTAACTGTCCTGTTTCTCCGCAAAGGCCACATGCGCCCGACCGCTTTGCACCAATGCCACCAGGTCATCGCATTCAGCAATCAGGCATTCGAGTTCAAGGTCTGGATAACGCTGCTCGAACGCACTCAATGCCGCTTCGAAACGGTCGGATTGATAGGTGTCGGAAATCGCCACCGTCAGCTTCGGCTCAACTCCCTGAGAGAGTTGACTGGCGGTCATTTCCAGGCGACTGGTGGCGGCCAGAATCTCCTCGGCCCGTTGCAGCATCACGTGCCCGGCCGGGGTCAGGCTCGGTTTGCGGCTGCTGCGGTCGAACAGGACCAGGTTCAAATCGATTTCAAGACTCGCGACCGCTGCACTGATGGTCGACTGACTGCGCCCTAGTTTGCGCGCTGCCGCGGAAAACGAGCCTTGGGTCGCCGCCTGCACAAACGCCTGCAACACTTCCTGAGAAGCCATGAACTATCGCCTTGATCGATGGTTATTGGTTATGAAGTATCGGTGCGAGGCCGGATCATGGCAACCACAGTCACTCAGGGAGTCCTGATCATGAGCACCAACAAATCCATCACGGAACGTATTTTCCAAGCCATCGGTTTCGAAGTGCTGGCCATCCTGATCTGTACGCCGCTGCTGGCGTGGATCATGGACAAGCCGATGATTGAAATGGGCGCTGTCACCGTCGTTATCGCCGCCCTGGCCCTGGGCTGGAACGTCGTCTTCAACGGCCTGTTCGACCGTTTGCTCAAGCGCTACAGCATTGTGCACAACGCTTGGGTACGCGTTGTCCATGCGCTGCTGTTCGAAGGCGGGCTGGTTGCGATGGGTGTGCCGCTGATTGCCTGGTGGCTCAAGGTCAGCCTGTGGCAAGCATTCCTGCTGGACATCGGCGTGTTGCTGTTTTTCCTGCCGTACACCTACGTTTATCACTGGGCGTATGACGTGGTGCGCGAGCGCATGTTGATGGTATCTACTGCTCGCTAACCCACAGTGAACAGTCTTTGTGGCGAGGGAGCTTGCTCCCGCTGGGTTGCGAAGCAGCCCCAAAATCTCGGCAACTGTTGGAGATTTTGCGAGCGCTTCGCACTCGAGCGGGAGCAAGCTCCCTCGCCACAGGTTTAGGGGTTACAGAAACATCCCGCCGGACGCTTCCACGCGTTGGCCGTTGATCCACTGGCTACCCGGTGCCAGCAGCAATGCAATCGCAGCACCGATGTCATCCGGCTGACCCACCCGACCCAACGCGGTATTGCTGGCGACGTAGCTGTTCACGTCACTGTTATCGCGCACGGTGCCGCCGCCGAAATCGGTCTCGATGGCGCCCGGCGCCAGAGTGTTCACGGAAATGCCGCGGGCACCAAGTTCCTTGGCCTGATAGCGGGTCAGCACTTCCATCGCGCCTTTCATCGCCGCGTAAGCGCCGTAACCCGCCAGGCTGAAGCGGGTCAGTCCGCTGGACACGTTGAGGATGCGCCCGCCGTCCGCCATCAGCGGCAGCAGGTTCTGGGTGAGGAAGAACGGCCCTTTCAGATGGATGTTCATCAGCAAGTCGAACTGGGCGACGGTGGTGTCGACGAAGCTCGCGGTCAGGCCGATGCCGGCGTTGTTTAGCAAGAAGTCGAAGTGCGGGCGGTCAAAACGGCTGCGCAACACGTCGGCGACTTGCGTAGCGAATGCTTCGAAGCGTTCGCTTTGGCTCACGTCGAGTTGCAGCATCACCGCCCGAGCGCCGAGGCTTTCGATTTCTGCGACCAGTGCCTGCGCTTCATCGGCCTTGCTGTTGTAGGTGCCGATGATGTCGATGCCTTGGGCGGCCAGATGCAGCGCTGCGTTTTTGCCGAGGCCGCGGCTGGCGCCAGTGATCAGTGCGATTTTACGGTTCATGGGACTTCCTCAAGGGTGGCGGGTAGCGGTGTGGAGGAAGTTTATTTATCCGCCCTGAAGTGATAAACAGACTTAAATCGGAAACACTGGTCGGTTAATCCGAACAATAAAAGGTCGGCCCATGAACAAGCTGGAACTGCTGCGCACCTTCGTTCGTGTCAGCGAAATGTCGAGCTTTACCTTGGCGGGGGAGAGCCTGGGCCTGCCTCGGTCCACGGTCTCGGAGCACATTCAAGCGCTGGAAACGCTGCTGGGTACGCGCCTGTTGCAACGCACCACGCGCCGGGTTCAGGCGACTCAGGACGGGCTGGTGCTGTACGAGCGCAGCAGGGACTTGTTGTCGCACATGGATGAAATCGAAGGGCTGTTTCGTCAGGATGCGGCGTCGCTCACCGGGCGGATTCGCTTTGACATGCCGAACTTTTTGGGGCGCCAGATGGTGTTGCCGCGTTTGCCGGAATTCATGGCGCTGCACCCCAACCTCGAACTGGAAATCAGCACCACTGATCGCCGGGTCGATTTGCAGCGGGAAGGCTTTGATTGCGTCGTGAGGGTCGGTGCGCAGCCGGATCAATCGGTGGTCGCTCGCCGCGTGTGTGATTTCGCCATGGTTAACTGTGCGAGCCCGGCGTACTTGGCGCGCTATGGGATGCCCGAAACGCTCGAAGACCTGGCGCAGCACCGCATGGTGCATTATGTCGGCGTATTGGGTTCGCGCTCGGACGGGTTTTTGTACGAGGTCGAGGGCAAGCCGCAGCAACTGCGAATGGCCGGCAGCGTGACGGTGAGCAGCACCGACGCGTATGAGCTGGCGTGTCTGGGGGGATTCGGTCTGATTCAGGCGCCGGTCAAGGGCATGCAAGCGCACTTGAGCAGCGGTGATCTGGTGGCGGTGTTACCGCAGTTCAGCGCACCGTCGATGGAGGTCTCGCTGCTCTACGCCCGGCAACGGCATTTGCCGCTGCGGGTGCGAGCGTTTATGGACTGGCTGGCAAACGTCATCCAGTCCACAACCTGAAGCAACACCACGGTCAAATGTGGGAGCGAGCCTGCTCATGGGGCCTCCACATTCAACATCATCGTTGACTGGCAGACCGCTATCGCGAGCAGGCTCGCTCCCACAGGGTTTGTGTCAGACGTGGAAATAACCTACGCAGCTGTCAAACGGCAGGCGTTTGAGCTCAATCTTGTTCAGGTCCAGCACTTCACGCAGGGCTTTGGTTTCGCCCGGGAAGTTGCGGTAAGCCACTTCGTCCAGGACCACGATGGCGCCTTTTGGCATGTACGGCAGGAAGGTTTCCAGCGCGACTTTGGTCGATTCGTACAGGTCGGTGTCGAGGATCAGCATGGCCACGACCAGGTCCGGACGGGTCTTGACCCACTCAGGGACGGTCTTGACGATGTCGCCTTTGACCAACTCGCAACGCGGGATGCGGTTGACCGGGCGCAGCAGGTCGTTGGCGTCGATCATGTCCTGGATCAGCGACTGGTCGGTGTCGGAGAACATGGTCTCGTTGACGTCGGCCGGGTCTTCTTTCTTGTCGATGCTCTGGAAGCCTTCGAAGGTGTCGAAGCCCACGATCGAACGGTTGATTGCGTAAGGCTCGAGAATCATCGACAAGTGCATGTACAGCATCAGCGAGTTGCCCTTGTACACGCCGCACTCAATGATCGCGCCCGGTACTTCAGCGACTTTCTTGAACAGTTCCATGCGCGACAGTGCAGCGGTGACGCCGATGCGGTTGGCAAAAACGAACGGTGCGTCGGCCACGTACTCGGCATCGACCCGTTTCAGAACGTTGGCACGGGTTTCGTTGTACTGGGCCTCGGCAGGCGTGATGCGACGCTTGGTCATTGCTGGATTCCTTGGAAATTCGAAAAGTCGTGGGCGTGGAAATAGTCTTTGAAACCGGCGCCGACATCAGGGCAGGCGCTGTCGACATTGATCGCGCCGCGCTTGTGCTTGAGGTCGTCGAGGTGCATCAGGCGGAAGTCCACGCTGAAGCGGGTCTGGTTGGTGTGGTTGGCGACCGTGCCGTGCAGGTGCGAGCCGGAGAAAATCAGCATTTCACCGGTATTGCCGGCGATGCGCATTTCCGACGCGGTGTTGATCGCTTCCATCGGCACCGGGTGCACGCGGACTTCCTCCTTGAGGTTGTCCTTGGCCTTGTGCCGCTGGTTGCTGATCCAGTCGTTGAGGCTCCATTCGCTGGAGGTGTTCTTCACCGGCACGTCGAAGTAACCGGCGTTGATCATCATGGTCTGGTCGGGGCTGATGGTGTGCACCGGCATCCAGGTGTTGATCTGGCAATCGACGCTGCCGTACCACGTGTCGCGATGCGGTTTGTAGGCATAGCTGACACCGGCGTGCAGGTAGTCATAGTTCGGCACCACGCGAATGCGCGGCACGTCGAAAATGTACTCGCGCGGATCGACACCGATCTCGTCGATAAACGAAAGGATCAGGTCCTTGGCGCGCTGGCTGTTGGTGAACTGGCCCTTGAGGCGCGTCACCAGAACCACGAATTCTTCCACCGGCATCAGCGTGTGCAGCGCCTGGTGATTGGTCTCGCCGTTGAAAGCGGCGGTGATGCTTTCCTGGGCGAACGCACACAGCTCTTTGGCAGCGCGCAGTTGAGTGTTCAGGAAGATGTCGCCGGCGTAGATGGCTTCTTTGAAGTCAGCTTTCTGTTGAAGCTGATTGATGTACAGATTCACGATTCCACTCCTGAATGCATCGAGTCTCTTAAGAGTCGGCCACACGTTAGCAAACTGAAGTGCAATCCGGCGGGTGGTGAATCAATAAAAAGGTAAACGCCTGAATTTGCGACAAAATGCGTTGTCCCGCGCAAAAAAATCCCCTGTGGGAGCGGGCTTGCTCGCGAAGGCGGCGTGTCAGTCAACTCAACTGTTGAATGTGAATCCGCCTTCGCGAGCAAGCCCGCTCCCACAGGGGGGGTGTGTCTAGGCTAGAAAAGTTTGGTAAACAGCCAGTACAGGCTGCCCGACAACAGAATCGCCGCCGGCAAGGTCAGCACCCAGGCCATCAGCAGGTTGCGGATGGTCCTCATCTGCAAGCCGCCGCCGTTGGCGACCATGCTCCCGGCCACGCCCGAGGACAACACGTGAGTGGTCGACACCGGCAAGCCGAACATGTCCGCCGCACCGATGGTCAGCATTGCCACGGTTTCCGCCGAGGCGCCCTGGGCGTAAGTCAGGTGGGTCTTGCCGATTTTCTCGCCGACCGTCACCACGATGCGCTTCCAGCCGACCATGGTGCCCAGCCCGAGCGCAATCGCCACGGCGATCTTCACCCACAGCGGAATGAAGCGCGTCGAGTTGTCGATCTGTTGCTTGAACAGTTGCAGCTTGCCGCTGGTGTCGGCGTCGAAGTTGCCGACCTTGTTCTTGTCCATCAGGCGAATGGTTTCGCTGGTCAGGTACATGTCGTTACGCACGTTGCCCACGGCCTCGGCGGGCACTTTGGACAGCGAGCCGTAACCCTTGACCTCTGCGCCGATACTGCCCGTGAGGGCGGCGAGCGCTGGGACCAGTTGCGGCGTGGCTTCCTTGCTGCGCACGTATTCGGAGAGCACCGGACGCGGATCGGCCGGGGCCGGCATCGGTGCGCTTTTCACCAGCGCTTGCTGGGTAACTTCGGCGACGGCGGCGAACTGCAACGCCTGGTCGGCTGGCATGGTGCGGTTCAGCGCATAAGCCATTGGCAGCGTGCCGACCAGGATCAGCATGATCAGGCCCATGCCTTTCTGGCCGTCGTTGGAACCGTGGGCGAACGAGACGCCGGTGCAGGTCACAATCAACATGCCGCGAATCCACCACGGCGGTGGCGTGTTGCCGACCGGTGCCTTGTACAGCGCGCGATTCTTGACGAACGCACGCAGGGCCAGCAGCAACAACGCGGCAAAGCCGAAGCCGACCAGTGGCGACAACAGCAACGCGTAACCGATCTTGGTCGCTTGCGCCCAGTCCACGCCGCTGGTGCCGTCATGGCCGTGCATCAGGGCATTGGCCACGCCGACGCCGATGATCGAGCCGATCAGGGTGTGCGACGACGAGGCCGGCAAGCCCAGCCACCAGGTGCCGAGGTTCCACAGGATTGCGGCGATCAACAGGGCAAAGATCATTGCGAAACCGGCGGAGGAACCGACCTGCAAAATCAGCTCCACCGGCAGCAGGGCGATGATGCCAAACGCCACCGCACCACTCGACAGCAGCACGCCGAGGAAGTTGAAGAACCCGGACCAGGCCACGGCGAAGTTCGGCGGCATCGAGTTGGTGTAAATCACCGTGGCCACGGCGTTGGCGGTGTCGTGGAAACCGTTGACGAACTCAAAGCCCAGGGCGATCAGCAGTGCGACGCCCAACAGCAGAAACGGCGTCCAGGTGGTGACCACCGTGCCGAGTTCGTTCATGTCGTGTATCAGGCTGTAGGCGGTAAACAACAACCCGCTGGCCAGCACCCCGAAAAACACCACGAGGGTGAACAGGCTGGGCTTTTTATCGAGTTGCGGTCTGGCGCTACGGGCGGGAGCCTGCGTTTGAGCGGTGTAGGAAGGCGTAGCCATGACGGACAATCCTGAGGAAGGAAGGAGTGTTCGTCATGATCGTTGCCAAATGTTACAGAGAAACTGCCTTGGATCAGGGTTTGGGGGTTTTGCTGATCCATTAATCAGAATTCACCGCCAATGTTCGGGGGGGGGGCTACGCAATACCCTGTGGCGAGGGGGCTTGCCCCCGTTGGGTCGCGAAGCGGCCCCCCTGCATTCGTCCAGTTATCCCGTGCCAGCAGGTTTTACGACTGCTGCGCAGCCGAACGGGGGTAAACCCCCTCGCCACAGGGATTCGCGCAGGCCTTCAGTCGTGCTCAATAATCCTGGCGCTTGCGAAACGCCCAGCGCCCCGCAATCACGGTAAACGTCGCGACCAGCGCCACCAGAATCCAGAACCCCTCCGGGTCCCCCGCCAGCGGCACGCCACCCACGTTCATCCCAAAGAAACCGGCAATGATGTTGATCGGCAGCGCCAGCACCGTGACCACGGTCAGAGTAAACAGCGTGCGGTTGCTCTGCTCGTTGAGGTTGGCCGCGATCTCTTCCTGCAACAGCTTGATCCGTTCACCCAGCGCCGTGAGGTCGTTAATGATCAGCGCAAACTCCTCGGTGGACTTGCGCAGCTCCTTCACGTCCTCCTTTTGCAACCATTGCGGCGGCCGGTTGAGCAATCGCAACAACGAACCCGGCTCCAGCGCCAACAACCGTTGCAGGCGCACCAGCACTCGGCGATTGGCACCCAGTTCGGCACGGTTGGTCGACAGCCGTGAAGACAGCAACTCATCTTCGATGTGATCGACACTCAGGCTGGTCTTGCGCACGATCTGGGTCAGCACTTCACCCTGATCACGCAGCAGATGCACGAGCAATTCCAGCGGTGAACGAAAGCACTCGCCGGCCTTCACCGAGGACCGCAGCTTGTCCACCGAGTGCAGCGGTTGCAGGCGCGCGCTGATGATCAGCCGACTGCGGGCACACACCCACAGCGTCGATACATCGGACGACACCATGCTGCTGAGGTTGAACACCACGTCGTTGACCACCGCCAGCAACGCCGAATCCACATGCTCGATGCGCGTGGACCGAGAACCTTCGTGCAAGGCTTCGAAAAACTCGTCCGGCAACTCCAGATGGCTTTTCATCCAGCGCTCGCACGCGGCATGCGCGAGGTTCAGGTGCAGCCACAGAAACTCGTCACTCTCGTCCGGCTGTTGCAGGCATTGCAACGCCTTGGCCGAATCAATCTCCCGACCACGCTCGCCGGGGCGAAAACTGAAACCGTAGAGCAGGCCGAACAGGTCCGGGTCGCGATGGCTTTGGTCGATGCTGTGGTTCATGAGGGCTCGCAAGGGGAGGCGCCTGTCGCGGGTTTTACAGGTTCACTTGAGCCGCATCATCGCAACTGTGGATGACGTTTTTGTGACGATAAAGTGACCGCAAACGATTGCGTTGCCGATGGTCGGAATGGATTCAAGAACCGCTCTGGCACGCCGATCACGCTTAGGTTAAGTTGCGCGCCCTCGGCCAGCCGCCGACGTCGCAGACAGGGAAGTCCGGACACCTTTCACGCCGCGCTTGCTGCGTGTATTACCCCTGTCATGAGTATCACTCGATGCTGCAAAAATCCCTGAGAGCACAAATCCTCGCGTTGCTGAGCGGCAGTCTGTTGGCGATGTTGCTGATCGCGCTGGCCTGCTTTCACTTTCTGTCCAGCGGCGTCCAGAACTACGCAAACCTGATCGAAGGCCCGTTGCGCACCTCGCAGTTGATCGATGAAGCCAACCTGCAATTCAAGGTGCAGGTTCAGGAATGGAAAAACGTCCTGCTGCGTGGCAAGCAACCGGCCGACCTGGACAAATACTGGAAGCAGTTCGAAGACCGTCAGCGCGATGTGCAGGGCATTCTCGGTGAGCTGGCCGGGCAAAAAGGTATCGAGCCGCAACTGAAAACCCGCATCGAACGCCTGCGTGATGAACACCGTCTGCTGGGCGCTGCCTATCAGAAGGGCCGTGATGCCTACGTGGCGGCCGGCGCCGACCCAACGGCAGGCGACGCTGCGGTTAAAGGTGTGGACCGTGCGGCCAGCGAACAGATGACCGAGCTGGTCAGCGAATTGCGCAAGCAGGGGACCGAGCAATCGAAGCAGATCAGCGCCGAAGCCGATCGCACCGTGTTGCTGGGGCTCATTGTGATGCTCGTCTCGAGTCTGTTGATCGGGCTGTTGAGCCTGTGGCTGGTCAACCGCAACCTGGTCGAACCGATTCGCAAACTGATCGAATACGTCGCGCAACTCAGCCAGGGCAAGTTTGCTGACCGCGTGGCCAGCACCCGTCAGGATGAGCTTGGCAAATTGGCGGTCGCGGCCAACACCTTGCGTGATTTCCTCGCCGAAACCTTCAGCCGGTTGCAGCGCAGCGCCAAGGACCTGGACAGCGCCAGCGGTGAACTGAATTCGATCGCCAGCCTCATGGCCAGCGGCACTAACGAGCAGTTCAACCGTACCGATCAGGTGGCCACGGCGATGAACGAAATGTCGGCCACCGCACAGGAAGTCGCCCGTCACGCCGCCGATGCGGCACGCGCCGCCGACGATGCCGACCAGTCCGCCCAGCACGGTGAAAAAGTCATGCAGGGCACCATTCACACCATCACCCAAATGCGCGGCGAAATCGCCAATACCGCCACGGTCATCCGCCAACTGGAAACCGACAGCGGGCGTATCGGCAAGGTGCTCGAAGTGATTCGTGGCATCGCCGAACAAACCAACCTGCTGGCGCTCAACGCGGCAATCGAAGCGGCCCGTGCCGGTGAAGCCGGTCGCGGTTTTGCAGTGGTGGCCGATGAAGTGCGCAGCCTGGCCCAGCGCACGGCGGCGTCGATCATCGAAATCAACCAGATCATCCAGACCGTGCAAACCGGTGCGGTGGACGCGGCTCAGGCGATTGAAAGCGGCCAGTCGCGCAGTGAAGAAAGCGTCGAGCAAGTGACCCAGGCCGGCGCGATGCTGGAGCGGATCACCCATGCCGTGGAAGCCATCCGCGACATGAACCGCCAGATCGCCACCGCCGCCGAAGAGCAGACCTCGGTGGCCGAGGACATCTCGCGCAACCTCACTGAAATTACCAGCATCGCCAGTACCAATCTGGACAACGTGCAGCGCACCGAAGCGGCTGGCCGTAATTTGCATGGGTTGTCGGGGCAGTTGAATGAAGTCACGGCGCGCCTGAGCGCGTGACGGGAATGACGATGTACTGGTTTGCTTACCGAGCCGTTACACAGTCAATCCAGTACGTCGGGAGCGCTGGTCAGCACGACCGCCTGAATCCTGGGTGAATCCGACATGCAAAAAAGCCGCACGATCCGAAGATCGTGCGGCTTTGTTTTATACGCGTATCAGGTGTCTTGCTTGTCGCTCAGGACTTTGCCGGTGGTGGCATCGAAGTCCACGTCGAATTCTTTGCCGTCAGCGGTCTTCAGTTCCACTTCGTACTCGTAGTTGTTGAAGTGGTTGTCCAGGTCGGTGTCGGTGATGGTCGCACCCGGGTGCAGTTTCAGAGCCGCCTGGTTCATTTCTTCCAGTGGCTTGATCTTGCCGCTCTTGACCAGCTCAGGGATCTGGTCGACGCGAACGTCAGCTTGAGCCAGGCCAGCAGTGAGGGTCAGGGCAGCAGCGGTGAACAGGGCAGTCAGGGTTTTCATGGGTTCATTCCTTGGGGTGATCTGTTTAAGTGAGTCCAGATTAACTGTGGCAACTTAATTCACCCTTAATTCCAATGACCGTGTCGTTTGGAAGATTTCGCGGGCAAGCCTCGCTCCTACAGATTCCGGATTTGCCACAAAAATGTCGGCATCCAAAAATCCTGTGGGAGCGAGGCTTGCCCGCGAAGAAGTCGACGCGGTGCCGTGTCAGCGACCGATCAGTAGCCGTTGTTCTGCAGCAATTGCGCAACGGTGCCCGCCGCCGGACGTTTGTAGAACTTCAACAACTCACTGGCGCGGTTGGTGAAGACGCCATCGACGCCGGCGTTCATGACTTTCTGGTAATCCACCGCATCGTCGATGGTGTAGACGTGCACCAGCAGGCCCTGATCGTGGGTGTACTGGTTCATCCACGGTTTCACCAGGTCCGAATAGCTCTGATCGCCACCCTTGGTCAACGCGGCCGAAGGACCGGTGCCGATTGCACCCTGGGCCTTGGCGTACTCGACCCATTGCTGGAATTCGGCTTTGTCTTTCGGCTCCTGCTTGGCGTAGTAAGTCGCTTTGTCCTTGTCGCCGGACTCGGCAAACGTCACTTTGGATTTCGGCTCGATGCTGCCTTCGCCGACCCACAGCAACAGGATCTTCGGCACTTTCGGCATTTCCTTCTCAAGCAGTTCGAGGCTGCTCTTCTCGAAGGTTTGCAGCACGACTTTGCCTTTGCCCTGGCCGACCGCCAGATTGCTTTTCGCCAGCTTGGAACCGGCCGGGCTCAGCCAGCCGCGATCCAGCAATTTATCCTTGAGGTCACTTTCGATACCGGGGAATTGCTTCGGCTCTTTGGTTTCGATGTACAGGCCCGGCTTGTGCAGCGGATTGCCTTGGGCGATGTCGATGATTTCATCGAGGGTCAGGATTTTCAGGCCGACGAAGGCCGGGCGCGCGCGATCCGGGTACGCGGTGTTGAACCAGCTGCCGGCATCCAGGGTTTTCAGTTCGGCGAGGGTGAAGGCGTTGGCCGGGCTGTCCTTGCGATCAGGGAATTTGGTGGCGACGTCGGTGGTGCGTTGCAGGTTGTCGTCGTGCAGGGCGAACAGCACGCCGTCCTTGCTGCGTTGCAGGTCCATTTCCAGGTAGTCGGCGCCCAGGTCGCGGGCCAGTTTGTAGGCGGCGGCGGTGGATTCCGGTGCATCGAAGGAGGCGCCACGGTGGGCGATCACTGCCGGATGCGGGATGCCCAAACGGGTCGCCAGAGCAGTCGGGCCGGGCTCGTTGGCGGCCTGTGCCTGGCCGAGGCCGAGCAGCACGCTCAGCAGCAGGGCGCTTTTGGTGAAGGTAACAGGCATGGTCGAGGTCCTTTCGCGATGAGTTTTCAAAGACGTCTCTTTTAACAACTGAGCGCCCCGAGCGCTATCGCCAGACCGACATAAACGTGTTTAAAGCAGAATTTTTCAGCGCTTTTGTGCGGCTCTTTGCAGTACTCTTGGCCCAGGCGTTTCCCCGGCAGAGGGAAATCCGACTCCCCAGCCTTGCGTGTAAACCATCGATCACCGGTCGTTAACGACTTTTTGTGAGGTTTATATGCGCATCACTTCCGAGCTTATCTGCCAGGCCGCCGACCAACTCAAAGGCTTCGTCGGCCTCAATCGCAAGACCGGTCACTACATTGTGCGTTTCAGCGAAGACTCGTTTGGCATGGACGTGGCGGATGACGGGATTATTCCCACCAGTGAATTTGTCTGGGCGCCGGGGCCGGAGCAGGCCATGACGCTCAAGCGTGAGCTCATTCAGTTGTTGCTGGATCAGAATATCGATGACCGGATCAATGTGACCGAGCCGTTGCGGGTGTACATGAATCGGCGGGAAGTGCCGGAGATTGCGGCGGTGCGGAGTCTTGTTCAGGGCTGAGTTTTGTAGTGTCTGTGCCGGCCTCATCGCTAGCAGGCTAGCTCCCACTTTAGTGTTGTGTACGACACATATCCCCTGTGGGAGCTAGCCTGCTAGCGATGGCGACCTAAACATCACCGCATCATTTTACTGCCTCGAACGCATACGCCCGCTCAACCTTGCACACCCGCGTCTGACACGCCGAATACCACGTCGACCGCCCCCGCTCACGAATCTCACTGTGCTCAGGATGATGCTTCCACGCCAGGATCGCCGCCTCGCTGGCCCAGTAAGACACCGTAATCCCCAGCCCATCCTCGCCCCGAGCCGATTCCACCCCGAGAAACCCCGGCTGCTCACGAGCCAGTTCCACCATCCGTTCGGCGGCCTCGGCATAACCCTGATCGCCGTCGGTGCGCAGGGAGGTAAAAATCACCGCGTAGTACGGCGCTATTGGCGTATCGGCCATCATGGTTTTTGCCCTTCGCAGGCTTCGACCAATGCGCGGACCAGCGGCGGCAGTGTGCCCTTGAGCGCGGCGCGTTCCGGCTGGAACAGGGTGGCGACGAAGAACGGATGCCCTTTGAGCTCCACCGCCCGCAAGTCGCCGGTCGAGTCATGGCCAACGGCGCACAGCTGTTGAGTCAATAACTCACGCTCAAACTGCGGGTTCACGCCGTAGCGGCAGCGATATCCTTCGACGATCTCAGCGCTTTCGTACGCCTTGGCGATCAACGAACCTTCAACCAGTTGAATGCTGTCCGTTGCTTCCACCAATGAGCAGGCCAGCGGCGTGAGTAACGCGCGGGCGGCATCGGGATGGGTTTCGCCGTGCTCGGCGTCTTTCCAACCCAACACGTTTCGGGCGAACTCAAGCACTGCGTGCTGAAAACCGCCGCAGGTGCCGAGGAACGGTCGCTGCTGCTCACGGGCAAAACGAATCGCCCGTAACGCGCCGTCGATGTCGCGGTAAGGGCTGGCGGGCACGCACCAGAAACCGTCGAAGTGGTGTAACGGGGTGGCGGCGTTGATGTGATCGGTGGCCAGCCACTGAAATTGCACATCCAGATTCAGCTGTTCAGCCGCCATGCCGAGCGCGACGGGAATGGCTTGGTGGGCGGTGACCTGTGGGTCGTAGTCACCGATCAGGGCGAGGCGGATTGCGCTGGTTTCCATGAGTGATCTCGACGCTTGTTGATTGCTGGCGCCCACTATAGATTGGCGTTCACGCATTCAATATTGGCGTTATCCCAAGTGATCAATGCAGCGACGCACTATCGGCTCGACTACCCAGACCTGGCGCTGATCCTCGCCTTGGTGCGCGGCGGCTCTCTGGCCCGGGCCTCGGCGTTGTTGAAGGTCGACGTCTCGACGGTGTTTCGAGCTGTTCGCCGACTGGAAGCTGCGCTGGGCCAGCAACTGTTTGAAAAAAGCCGCGCCGGTTACCTGCCGACCACGCTTGCACAGACCCTGGCCGAGCAAGCCGAGCGCGCGGAACAAGCGCTGGACGCGGCGCGCATTGGCGTGGAACAGGGCGGTGAAGTCATCAGCGGCACGGTGCGGCTGACGTGTACGGACTCGGTCCTGCAAGGGTTGCTGCTGCCGGCGCTGGCGCAGTTCATGCCGTCCTACCCGGCGCTGACCCTCGAACTGAGTACCTCCAACGACTTTGCCAACCTCAGCCGCCGGGATGCCGACATCGCCTTGCGCCTCACCCGCACACCGCCCGAACATCTGGTCGGCCGACGTCTGGCGGACATTTCCTACCGGGTCTGTGCCAGCGCGGCGTACCTGAAATCGGTCGATCCTGAAGACCTGGCCTCACTGACCTGGATCGCGCCGGATGACTTTCTTCCCGACCATCCCACCGTCGCTTGGCGACGCCAGCAATTGCCCGGCGTGACGCCCGGTTATCGCTGCAACAGCATGCTGTCGGTGACCGAATTGGTGCGGGCCGGGCTGGGCGTCGCGGCGTTGCCGGACTTTCTGATCGGTGACCCACTGCAACCGCTGACCGGCCCGTTGCACGGCTACGACACCGCGCTCTGGTTGCTCACCCGTCCGGACTGCCGCGCGTTGCGCTCAGTGGTGACGTTGTTCGATGAGCTGGGGCGGGCGCTTCGATTGCCGTGACCGGGTGCTAATCCTTCGGATGATCTTTCACTAAATGCTGATGCATTTCCGAGGTGAGGTTTTCAATGCGTTCGGTCAGGGTCTTGGTCATTTCCGTCAGCCGGGTGTTCTGCTCAAGCAACTCCAGCAATTGCGCGGTGTTCTTTGCCGCTTGGGCCTGACGTTCGCTGTTGGCCACGGCGATGGATTCGCGGTGCAGGGCGTCGGCATCCGACTGGGCTTTGTCCCGCGCTGCCTGACGAGTCTGGGCCAGCAGAATCAGGGGCGCGGCATAAGCCGCCTGCAGGCTGAACGCGAGGTTGAGCAGGATGAACGGATAAACGTCGAACTGAGTCACGCCAGAGACGTTAAGGCATATCCAGAGCACCACGATCAACGTCTGGGCACCCAGAAAGGTCGGCGTGCCGAAGAACCGCGCAAAGGCCTCGGCGCGCAGGGCAAATTTGTCGTTGCCGAACGTCGGCGCCAAGTGAGCGTGGGCGCGGTGAAAGCGCAGGTGATCGACGGCGACGGTGGGTTTGGATTCGTGGGTCGGGGTGGTCATGATGCTCTCTGCATGGCGCTGGGACTGAGGCTCACTATAGCCCCAGCGCCAGTTTCATTCTGAAACACATTGCCGTGTTTTATTCAGAGCGACCCGTGATCGATCAATCGGCAGAGCGTGTCATTTTTTGCAGCTCTATTCAGCGCTGATAACAAGCCAGGAACATGTCCAGCGCCGACTCCACCACGGTGCTCTGCATCTCGTCCGACAACGCCGGGAGCCCCATGGAAATCTGCGGCCAGAACGCAAAGGATTTAAGCATTCCCTGAATCTGTTGCGCGGCGAATTCGGGGGCGACCGGTTTCAATCGACCGTCCGCCTGAGCTGCGTGGATCCACACGGTCAGGCCTTCCTCACGCTCACCCATGCGGGCGACCATGTTCTGCGCGCGCTCGGGAGAGTGAATGGTGGCGGCGATCGCCACCCGTGCCAGATCAAGAAAATTGTCATCACCCATCATCTGCAGTTTCGCCTGCAACATCAGGCGCATTTGATCGCGCAGCGGCAGGTCAGGGCGGTAGGGCGTTTCCTGTTCGGCCGTCACCCGCGCCCACAGTTGATTGAGGATTTCGGCGAACAACTCTTCCTTGCTGGGGAAGTGGTTGTACACCGTGCGCTTCGACACGCCAGCGGTGGCGGCGATCTTGTCCATGCTGGTGATGTCGAAACCGTTGGCACGGAATTCGGCAATCGCCGCCTGGATGATGGCTTCGCGTTTTCGGTCGGTGAGGCGCTGTGGAGCTGTCATAAGTACGCTTCGGCAGTCGGCAGAGAAGAATTACACTCGGCAGTTTACTTGTGATCCGCTTTGATGCAACCTTGAAACTACACTGTGCAGTGTAATGTTTTGTTAATCCTGTGCAGTGAAGAATAGAATCTCCGGCTGATGCGTGCGTGCTTTGGCCATTTATCGTCCCACCGTGAAATGCCGCTCAGTGCGGTTTTTCAGGAGTTACTCATTCATGGCCAACTCAATTTCCTCTACGGACAACGCCTCCACGCCTGAAGCCTCCCGCCAGGCAGAAGGGCTCTTCCGCAATCATTCGCCGGTGCAGCGCGAAGGCTTTCGGAAAATGGTGCGCATCATGTGGAAGATGATCTTCGACAAACCGCGCAACACCCGCCCGACAGCGCCCGTGCCGGTGCAAGCCTTGACCCAGGCGGCGTTGATCGCTGCGCCCAACCACAGCGTCTATCGCCTCGGCCACTCCACCGTCCTGCTGAAACTGCGGGACAAATTCTGGATCACCGACCCGGTCTTCGCCGAACGCGCCTCACCCGTGCAATGGGCCGGTCCCAAGCGTTTCCACCAGCCGCCAATCAGCCTCGAAGAATTGCCGCCGATTGAAGCGGTCATCCTGTCGCACGACCACTACGACCACCTCGATTATCAAGCCGTGCTCAAACTGGCGGACAAGGCCAAGTACTTCCTGACGCCACTGGGCGTGGGCGACACCCTGATCAAGTGGGGCGTCGATGCCAGCAAAGTGCGTCAACTGGACTGGTGGCAGGGCACGGAAGTCGATGGCATGCAGTTCATCGCCACACCGTCGCAGCACTTTTCCGGTCGCGGCCTGTTCGATGGCAACAGCACGCTCTGGGCCTCGTGGGTAATGATCGACGGCGACACGCGCATCTTCTTCAGCGGCGACAGCGGTTATTTCGATGGCTTCAAACGCATCGGCGAACAGCACGGCCCCTTCGACCTGACCCTAATGGAAACCGGCGCCTACAACGTCGAGTGGCCACACGTTCACATGCAGCCAGAGGAAACCCTGCAAGCGCACATCGACCTCAAAGGGCGCTGGTTATTGCCGATTCACAACGGCACCTTCGATTTGTCGATGCACGCCTGGTTCGAGCCCTTCGACCGGATCCTCGCATTGGCCTGGGAACGTAATGTATCGATCACCACGCCGCAAATGGGCGAGGCGTTCAACGTCATGTATCCGCAGCGAGGAAATACCTGGTGGTCCGGACTGGAAGATGAAAGCGATCAGGTCGCCACTCAGAACGCTTGATCCTCTATCGTCGGGCCGCTCGCCATGGAGAGGCCCACGATCTTCGCCACCGTCAGGTCGCGAACATTCCCGTCGAGAATTTCATCCAGTTCACCCGCTGACAGCCCCAGCCTTTGCGCCGCTTCCGCCTTGCCCAACTGACCGGTGTCGAGCAGCATGCCGATCTTCATGAGGTATTCGGCCTTGGCCCTCATCTGCCCCGCACCGGCATCACCCGAAGACGAATTACCGCGCCTGTCGCATTCATTGATTCCATTCATCTGCTGACACCTCACTCAACCATCGCGTAGTCCGCCCGACCCACCGGATCAGGCGTCGACCCTCTCACATTCATCCCTCGACCCGGCGCAAACCCCGGGAAGAACACCAGGCCTTCCGATTCAAATCGATACGCCAACGCCAGCCGGGTGACATCCAGCACATCGCGTTCGGCCTCAAATCGGGTAATGGCGTCCACGGAGACCCCGGATTCCTCCGAGAGCTCTTCCACACTCCAACCCAGCATCGCCCGGGCCTGGGCACAGTGGGACGGGGTGAACTGGAAAAGGGCGATACGTTCCAGGGTGATTTTCATCGCAAGAGAGGCCATGGTGTTCTCCGGGCTCGAGAGTGCTAATCCAAAAAGTACTGTTGTTTTGTACAGTTGTTTTGCGCCCGGATCAAACTCATTTTTTGATTTTTGCTATGTCGCGCCCTCCATCCAGACGGACGGTGCCTGCCCCAATACGCGGCGAAACATGGTCGAGAATGCCGCCGGGCTGTCATAACCGAAATCCAGCGCAATACGCGTCACCGGCGTACCCGCCGCCAACCGTGCCAAGGCCAGCACTACGCAAGCCCGCTGGCGCCATTGGCTGAAACTCAGGTCCGTTTGTTGGCGGAATAGCCGATTGAACGTGCGCAAGCTGATGTGCAATTGATCGGCCCATTGCTGCGGCGATTGATGCGCATCGGGCCGCTGCAAAAAGCCTTGGCACAACCCCAACAACCGCGCATCGACCGGTAACGGAATGTGTAACGGCAAGTGAGCACTGCGCGCCAGTTCATGCAGCAGCAAGTCGATCAGCGCGCCATCGCGCCCGGCCTCGTCGTACGTCAGCGGGATCTCCACCGCCTCCATCAACAAGTGGCGCATCAACGGCGACACACTGATCACCTGGCAACGCGGCCCCAGATCAACCGCACCAGGTTCGATGTACAAACTGCGCGTGCTCACCCCCAGCATCAACACCTCATGCGCCACCCCCGCCGGAATCCACACCGCCCGCTGCGGCGGCACCACCCAGTTGCCGTCGTGCGTGCTGACCTGCATCACCCCCGTGGCGCCATACAGGAGTTGAGCCCGCCGATGCGTATGACGGGGCAACACATGGCCGTGGGAATAATCCGTACCGATCGCCACCACCGAGCGGGGCGTGTCGTCCAGCAAATTGATCGAAACATTGCGCATTGAGCGGCTTCCAACAGTTGGCGTAAACGCGAACATTATTGGCTGACTTGCTGAAGCAGGCCAAGGCGCATCGCTCTATCGTTGGCCGCTCTCAATCAACGGACGACGCACGATGTTTTATCTCCTGCTGGCATTTTTCGGGTGCATGACTGGCGTCACTGCGGTGCTGTTTGGTTTCGGCGGCGGCTTCGTTGTCGTGCCATTGCTTTACCACATGCTCGCTGCCAGCCACGGCCCCGACGATCCTATCGGTCAATCAGCAATGCACATTGCTGTGGCGACTTCGACCTGCGTGATGATCGTCAACGCACTGATCGCCACCGGCAAACACCGTCGCGCCGGCAATCTCATTCGTCATTATCTGTGGCCGCTAGGCGGGTTCATCGGCCTGGGCGCAATCGTCGGAGCGCTCGCCGCGATGTGGGTGAGTGGCGAGGTGATTCGTTATGCCTTCATCGCGTATCTGGGCGTGACCATTGTGGACTGCCTGTTCAGACGTGGTTTTCTGACAGCGTCCGACACCGCAATCCCACGGCGATTGGGGAGGGCGGAAGTGTCGAGTGGTGGCGTAGGAATCGGCGCGATCGCGACGTTTCTTGGCGTGGGCGGGAGTGTCATGACCGTGCCGTTGTTGCGACGTTGTGGGCTGAGCATGAATCAGGCGACGTCCATGGCCAATCCGCTAAGCCTGCCGGTGGCGTTGGCCGGGACGCTGACTTACATGGCGATGGCGGGGTTCACCGAGTTTGATTTGGGAATTTGGTTTATCGGCTATGTGGATCTGCTGGCGTTTGCGGTGTTGACGATGGGGGCGTTGGTGGGGATTCGGTTGGCGACACCTTGGATCGGACGGATTCCGGATCAGTTACACGCCAGGGTCTATATTGGATTGTTGATAATCGTGATGTTGAGCATGACGGTACGTTAAGTCCGCTGCGCGGCATCGCTCATATCTAGTAAAGGAGGATGCCATGTCTATATCCGACAGTGACTGGAAGAAGTACCAGGAACTCCACGAACTGGCGCTGGACCGCTTCTGCCAAGGCGTACTTGCTGATGCTCAGACCATCACTCAAAACGAATCTTTATCAGCTCATGCGCGATACCGTACGCTCTATCGCCTGATGCGAAGTCGGGACAAGGATTTGGCGAGCGCATTCAACACGGGTCGACGCTCAGACGTCTGGTTATCCTTAATGTTGATGGTCGCGTATGACCTGCTCAGCGATGAGGAATTGTCAGTTCTGAGCGAGGAATTACGGCAGCGAATTTCTGACGCTGTTCGCCAGCCTTATGAGATCGAATGGGCTACAGACTCATAGCATTTTTCAAACATTGACCAGAGAGCCAGGATGTTGATCTTCAATTGCACCGAAGCGGCCAGCAAATTTTTTAGTCGTGTCCACAAGGGCAAAACAATCACGCCTGTGCAGAAACCGCCGTCGCCCGTTATCGAGGACGATGAGCCACTCGAATCCGCCGAACAGTGGCTGGTCCACGCCATCACCGTTCAACGCAAGCACGTGTTGTTCGTCATCCATGTGCAAACCCGTTATTGCATGATTTTCGCGGACGCGAAAAAAGCGGATGTCGACGGTTTTGTTCATCGTTTTGCCGAGCGTTGGATAAACGGGCTGATGCGCCATGCGGGGCATCACGACATCCTTCGCTGGATCGATGACGAGCCGATGATGGAGCGTTTTGTGAAGAGTTGCGGGGAGTACGTGTTTTACAAACGTGGTCATCGCGGTGCGCAAAAGCACCTCAATGAAATCGCCTGGGTGTTTGAGGACTGTGCCGCCGAATGGGGTACGTTGCCCTCGGACGAGTTCTCGGCCGCGCGCTTCGATGGCGATATGAATGACACCCCGAGAGGTAGCAAAGGGCACAAGGACTATTACTTCCCCGATGAGGAAATGATCGTTCATTGGTTGCGCCGTTATGGCGGTCTGGATGAGCCTGCGGTTCAGGCAGCCCGTGAGCGGCGCATGGAAGTGAAGCGGGAGATACGGGCGTTTGAAAGGCAGCAATATCTCGAAGCGCAATGAGCCGTTCCTGATCCTGTCTTTTAACTCTTGAGTCCCGGCGCCTCACGAATAATAAAGTGATCCAGGTTCTCGATATTCGCACTGAACACCCCGAACGTCTGCTCGGGGTTTTTCTTGCTCGGCACCTGCTTCAACTCCGGCGTCACGCCATAAAAGAAGCAATACAACTCCGCTTCACTGTCGATTGCGTGCTTGATCTCTTCAAGGAACGCTTTGCGCTTGCGGTAGTTTTCGATCAGCTTCTTGCTCAGGTAAACGTTGACTGAATACGGCTTCTTCTTCGCCTCGTCCGCCTGCTTGAACCAGACCTTCTGCTCAAAATCGATCCGAAAGCTCTGCGTGTAATCCTTGATCTCCTTGATCTTGCCCCAGTAAATCAGCCCCTTGTTGTCCGTCAGGTATTCGATCTTCTTGAAGAACGACCCATAAGGCGCCGTGTGCTCGCCAATCTTCAGCGGCATGCGCTTGAGCAGGTCCTTGTCCTCGAAGTTCGACACAAAACACTCCACCGGATGGGCGAAGACGCTGGTCTTGTCCGGTGCTGATTCGCGGCTCGGGTTTTCTGTGTTGCTAGCCACAGTGGTCGGCTTCGGATCGTCCCGCACAACATCCGCTGCCACCGCAGCGTTCGACGGCTTACGCACATACTCACGCCGAGTCAGCAACAACTCCGACGGGAAATGCTCCTCGCGACTGTCATCCGTTTCCGCACCGTCTGCGTCGACACCTGACGCCGGCGTCTTGAGACTGACATAAGGACAATCCGCCACATGCCGGGTGCTGGGCGTGTTCTTGAAGTGCGGAGTGCGGACGTAATTCACGTTTTTGGCATTGAACGTCGTCAACACATTCAACCCATCGAACGCCGCCCGGCATGCGTCATTGGGACATTGGAAGTGCTCCTTGGCGGAGTCGAACTCCATGGTTTCGTCGAAATTGAGATCGCGCACGTCATAGATCGACAACTTGTCGTCGAGGCTGAGGCAGTAGGCGAGGTCGAATTTCATGGTGGGCTCGGGTCCTTGAGTGGGGAAGGGTATTAATAGCGGGAGGCGGGGCGGGTTGCACTGAATGTTTTCAACACAGCGCAAAATCTGCGGCAACACACCAAACCTGTGGGAGCGGGCTTGCTCGCGATTCCCAACATCACCACAGTAACCAAGCCAGGCACGAACCTGTGGCGAGGGGGTTTACCCCCGTTGGGTCGCGAAGCGGCCCCAAAAATTTAAACATGACACATCAACCGAATCCGCTGCCCAAAACTCAAGCAGCGGATACTCACTTCACTGCGATAAACGATCAGAACCCTCGCAAAACTCGCGAGACCTTCCGCCACCAGGATCCGCGATGATTGAATGGATCATCTGCCAACACACAAGGCATATCCCGCAAGCGAATCCACGGCTCATCCTGCCAGTGCAGCATGCAGAGTGACATCTTCGGCCAATCCAGCACGCTCAGCGTTGGCCGTTCAACTGAACGCGATGGACGCGCATCACGTAGCGCCGGCACCACTTGGTGCGTCAGCCATTCCCTCAGCAGCCGATACTCCGGGCAATAGTGATAAACAAGCAGTGCGTAGACGCCTGACTCGCTGATCATCAGGCGTTCTTCAGCAGTGCCGTGAGCATTCACCAACATCATCTGTCGCTGGTCTGCATCGAGCTTGCGTGACATACGTTCGTCGAGGAATTTACCCATCAGACGCCCGAGGTCATGAGCGCAGAACCATGCCTGGTTCTCCACGAGAAGGGCGTGAAGGTGGATGTCATGACGGGTGAAAAGGGTTGATGCGAGCGGTTCAGACATGGTGAGCCTCCTGAAACGGAAGCACTGGAGTGGACGTATGGGTACGGCGATTTACCTTCATCATGAAGGTCAGGTTGTAAGGCATTTCCTTTACCTCTGGCTGCTTTCTTAGGGCATTCGTTATGGGTGTCGGGAGCTAAGAAACCCACCAGAGACGGGCCGGACATATTCCCCTTTCGGGTCTTGTATTCGCCCACTCCCGACATAACGGGGATTTTCTCGCAGGCGTAGAGAAACCGCAGACGAAAAAAAGCCGCATGACTGTCGGGTGCGGAGGACCGCTCTGGTTTGTAGAGTTTCTTAGGCTCAAAGGGGAGGGTAGGAGGATAGGGGGTTGGCGTCAACCCGGAGCTCGTTTCAAAAAATACAGATAGGAAGCTTTGCTGGACAATGGTGAAGAGTGAATTAGACTGTGTTTTTATACAGTAAATTGCTGGCTGAGACTCATGCCGCTAGCCCTTATGACATGTGATCAACCGAAAGGTGGGAATCCAAGAAATTTCATTTACTTTGAGGTTTCAAGGGCTAGAATGGCGGCCATTCGTCACAGATTTGACCCAGAGGAACTCGGGCTCATGAACCTTTTTGAAATACCATCTATAGAATCCTTGAGTGAAATGAGTTCGGGCTCCCATAAAACAGAAACTAATTCAGCCACTGACCTCTCACTGCTTCATAAGCTGCTAGAAATCTATGACCAAGGTCAGATTGCTGAGATTCTTAATGATGTCAGCCCGACCCATTGGTGTCGTGAAACAATCAATCGCTGGGTCAAGGGCAAGGTTTCTAAGACGTTTTCCCAAAAGGAACTCACTCGCCTGGAAGGTCTTTTGCCCAAGCGCCTGAACCATGAACCTTCATTTACGTTCATTGACCTTTTTGCCGGCATAGGCGGTATCAGAAAAGGTTTTGAATCTATCGGGGGGGAGTGTGTGTTCACGTCTGAATGGAACAAATACGCCGTCAGAACCTACAAAGCGAACCACTTTTGCGATCCCGCTCGGCATCGATTCAATCTGGATATTCGTTCGGTCACACTTTCTGACAAGCCTGAGGTGAGTGAGGATGAGGCATACACGCATATTCGTAGTGAGATCCCTAACCACGATGTCCTGTTGGCAGGCTTCCCATGCCAGCCATTCTCCTTGGCAGGTGTTTCCAAGAAAAATTCTTTAGGGCGCAAACACGGTTTTGAATGTGAAACACAAGGTACTCTGTTTTTTGATGTGGCCCGGATTATCGCTGCGAAGCGGCCGGCTGCATTTGTGCTCGAAAACGTAAAAAATCTTAAAAGCCACGATAAAGGCAACACGTTCCGGATAATTTGTGAAGCTCTCCATGAGCTGGGCTATGAGGTTGCAGACGTTAATGCACCGAAAGGAGCTGATCCCAAAGTCATTGATGCGCGGCACTTTCTACCACAGCACCGTGAACGAATTGTGTTGGTAGGTTTCCGTAAGGACTTGAATGTTCACCAAGGCTTTACGCTTAGCGCAATCAGCAAACTGATTCCTAAGCAAAGACCTAGCTTCGGTGATTTGCTTGATAAAGAAGTGGATAGCAAATACATCCTGACGCCAAAGCTATGGGATTACCTCTATCGGTATGCCGCAAAACATCGAGAGAAAGGCAATGGTTTTGGCTTTGGTTTGACCCGTCCAAATGATGTGGCTCGTACTCTTTCTGCTCGATACCACAAGGATGGTTCGGAAATTTTGGTTGACCGCGGTTTTATGGAAAGCCTGGATTTCAACAGTGAGCTGAATCGGATTAACCGACCGCGTAGACTTACTCCGCATGAATGCTCACGCTTGATGGGGTTCGACAAGCCGGGAGAGAGCAATTTCGTGATCCCTGTATCCGATACCCAAGCTTACCGTCAGTTTGGTAACTCGGTTGCGGTGCCTGTTTT
This sequence comes from Pseudomonas sp. 31-12, assembly GCF_003151075.1. Lineage (NCBI taxonomy): Bacteria > Pseudomonadati > Pseudomonadota > Gammaproteobacteria > Pseudomonadales > Pseudomonadaceae > Pseudomonas > Pseudomonas sp. 31-12. Next base: position 5,285,137 of record NZ_CP029482.1, on the reverse strand, counting down.
CGAGGCTGTGGCACGGCTGATGAAAGACAGGATTTTGGCAGCAAAAGAAAAGACAACTGATGCGGAACGTCCGCAGCCGGAGTTCTCTCTTCCTGTATAGATGGATTGAGAGGTTTACGGTAGAAATCTGTACGTTTTGGTTCGGAGGTCTACCGTTAGATCTGTCTATGTATCTCGCTGCTCTTAATGTCGCCGATAGAGTTTTTAGTGACCGAAGGTTCGAGTTAGCTATTAGATAGGGGGGGGGGCATTTTGGTCGATGTCGTGGATGTAGCTACTCGATCTAGGATGATGTCTGGCATTCAGGGACAGAATACCAAACCAGAAATTATCATCCGTCAAGCATTACATGCGCGTGGCTTCCGCTTCCGCTTACATGTTAAGTCCCTTCCTGGTAAACCCGACTTGGTATTACCAAAACACAAGACCGTAGTGTTCGTGCATGGCTGCTTTTGGCACGGCCATGCTTGTCGATATTATAAAATCCCAAAAACGAGATCTGATTTCTGGTTGGAGAAAATCGGAAAGAATCAGGCGAGAGATCGGCTGCAAGTAACTTCGCTGAGGGATAGTGGCTGGAGGGTACTTATTATTTGGGAGTGTGCGGTAAGGTCAATAAAGAGAGAACGTTCGTCGAAGTTGGTTGACCTTATAGTTGAATGGCTTATGAGCGATAATGAGTTTTTACAGATAGACGAAAATGCATGTTCTTCGACGCATTAACGATTTTTTAAAGTGGTTAATCCCCCTCCTTTAGATATGCCCACTGGGATCGCAATTGAGCTGGCGAGCTTGCGCTTTTGGCGTCACAGCTACATCGGCGACACGAAGGTACGTCTTTTTGCAGCGGCGAAAATTCTACGCAAGTTCAGATCGAATGCTAAGAATTGAGGCTGGGGAAGGAGGCTGCTCAAACTGGCATGGATCGAGGCGATCCGTTGAGGTAATTCGAAAATACGCCCTTTGCATGCTATAGATGTTCAAAGTCGAATAACCAAAAATTTGGCGGACACCTACGATATGGATGACAAGGAGGTTCTAGCTCCGGCTACTTGGGAAATCCGAGGGGCGGAGCTATGGTTGGTCGATCCCGCCGGGAACAAACGTGTCCCATCGGTGGAAGAGATTTATAACGCATTAGTCGAGCGCCTGCCTGCTGAGGCTTGGATTGCTACTAGCGTCGATGGCCTTGGGGTCTCACGCTATCCGTTGACACCGTCATTGACGATCCAGGCAAACAATGATGGAGTCCCGTACTATTTAATTTCTGCGTCCACCCGGGGTGCGACACTAAAGCTTGTACCAGAAGATTTGGAGCGTGGTCATACCATCATTGATGGCATCTGGTATCCGGTCGACCCGGTGACTAACGCCGAAGTTTTAGAGTTGCTGCGCAGCACAGGTATTGCAGTTGGTCCGGCACGTTCCCTTAAAGCATTCCTCGCTATCCGCAAGGTGGCGGCAGCGGGTGGGCCTGTTGAGGACCACATCGCCGAACAGTCAATTTCACCTCTTGTCTTTGCTCCGGTCTCGGATGATCTCCCGGCTGGCGTGAAGGCGAAGCTATATGATTATCAGTTGGCAGGCTGGCGGTGGCTCAAGTTTCTCTTAGCCGAAGGGTTAGGGGGATTACTGGCTGATGAAATGGGGCTCGGTAAAACGTTGCAAATTATCAGCGCCCTCAGCGATTCAGGAGGAGCTCCGCTACGGCCTGCGTTGATCATTGCTCCCGGCTCGCTTCTCGAAAATTGGCGACGCGAGATTGACAAATTCGCATCACATCTGAAGGTATTGAAACATCACGGCCCGCACCGTACTGGGCGTCCCGCCGAGCTACATCGATATGACGTGGTGATAACGTCGTATGACACTACGATTGGTGATAACAGTCTTTTCAATATGATTCGCTGGCGGGTTGTCATCCTCGATGAGGCTCAGTTTATCCGGAACCCAATAGCCCAACGCACTCTGGCGGTGAAGCGTCTAAAGCGGGATTCGGGATTAGCGGTGACAGGTACCCCTGTTGAAAATAGGTTGCTCGATATCTGGTCTATCATGGATTTTGTGCTTCCTGGACAGCTCGGAGATATGAAAACCTTCGAGGCGCAGTTTGTGAACAATCTTGATAGTGCGGCGGCGCTGGAGCCGTTGGTGTCACCACTAATGTTGCGGCGCCGTGTTGCAGATGTAGCGCAAGATCTACCACCACGCATCGATATACCCCAAGTGTTGGAACTGGATGCACATGAAGCAGTTGCTTATGACGCAGAGCGCGAGCGTATCAATGTTGAATATGGTGCCGCTGCAACGTTGGTTGCACTGACTTCACTCAGGCGATTTTGCGCCCATCCGAGCCTAATGGTTGCCCCGTCTAGCTTGGACGACCCCATGTCTTTCTCTAAATTTCGTCGGTTAGATGAAATCGTGGAAGAAATCTTCGTGAAAGGCGAAAAAGTCATCATTTTTACGTCTTTTACAGCGATGGCAGATTTGATTGCGCGGCATATCGAACTGCAGTATCGAACCTTCGTCGGAGTCATTGATGGACGTCTCTCGATCAATGACCGTCAACCGCTTATCGACAAGTTTAGCGTAGTCAAAGGAGCTGCCGCCCTTGTGCTCAATCCTAAAGCAGGAGGAGCAGGTCTCAACATCACGGCCGCAAATCATGTCATTCATTACAATCCAGAATGGAATCCAGCCATGGAGGACCAAGCTTCGGCTCGAGCATACCGGCGCGGACAGAAGCTGCCAGTCACTGTGCATCGTCTACTGGTGGCGGACACCGTTGAGGATGTAGTAGATGATCGTCTAAGGCGAAAAAGGGAAATTTCAGGCGCGGCAGTTATTGGCGTTGAGGGCAAGGATGAAGACTATGGCGATATCGTCGCAGCCCTGAGTCGTTCGCCATCAAATCGGATAGGGAACTAACGTATGCATGAAAAACAGATTGTGAAGGTGCTGAGTGCAAACGACACGGGAGAAACTGGCGGTCATCAAGCTGGAATCCTTGTTCCGAAGGAGCCCGAGCTGCTTTCATTTTTTCCAGTACTCGATAGCACCAAGTACAACCCGCGTGTCCACCTTAATTTTCTTGACGCTAGTGGGGAATATTGGGAATTCGCCTTTATTTACTACAATAACGCCAACTTTGATGGTACTCGCAATGAGTATCGGCTCACCAGGATGACGAAATACACACGGCAGGCAGGCCTTGTAGCCGGAGACGAGTTGATATTGTCGCGCGAAAATGATCGTTATCGAGTCTCTTGTAATCGCAAGCAAAAGGCGCAGAGTACGGGTAAAGTTTTACAACTCGGCACCGGCTGGCGCGTAGTCCAGCTCTGAGGAAGGGAAATGATGAGCAATATTGAAGAAATTGAACTGCCGCCCGATCCAGAGCGGGTCATAGTTGGTCTTCGGGACACAGGTTATGAATTAAACACCGCAGTTGCCGATATAGTCGACAACTCGATCGCGGCTAATGCATCGGCGGTTCAGCTTTGGCTCGCGGCCGATATGAAGGGCAATATCCGCTTGCTGATCGTAGATAATGGTGACGGAATGGACCGGCAGGGCTTGCTTAATGCCATGCAGTATGGCTCCAAGGCCCGGCCGAGCCGAGCCAGTCTCGGCAAGTATGGCCTCGGACTTAAGACTGCCTCGACAGCGTTCTGCAAGCGTCTATCTGTTATCTCGCGACCAAACGGGAGGACGCCAGCGATGATGGCAACATGGGACCTATACCATGTTGCCAAGGTCAATAAATGGTCTCTGCTTCTCAGTGATACCTGCGACCAAGAGGCGCTGGAACTGCTGGACTCTATGGCTCCAGACCGTGCTGGTACTGTGGTTCTCTGGGAGAATGTGGACCGGCTGATAAAAGATTACGCCGACCCCTCAGGAAAAATTGCCCGTAAGGCCTTGAAGTCGAAGGAAGATGCTCTACGGCACCATTTGGCAATGGTTTATCAACGCTTCTTGGACGTCAATGACGAACGCGCTCCGACTGTCACTATTGAACTGAACGGCAAGCCGATTACACCTTGGGACCCGTTTCAGCGGAACCTCTCTGAGTTGCTTGCCGAGGAGTCGATAGAAACGGTGTTACCGGACGGGAACACTGCTACTTTCACCGTTCGCGCTTTCATCCTGCCGCGCCGAGAAGAATTTCCAAACGACGAGCTCGCCTCGGCTGCGCTGCTGTCTAACGAGCGGCAGGGCATCTATATCTATCGCGAGAACCGGCTCATTCATGATGCTGACTGGCTGGGACTCTACCAAAAGGAACCTCACTCGACTTTGCTGCGCGTCGAGTTCTCGTTCGATCATAAGTTGGATGACGCCTTCCACCTCGATATCAAGAAGTCGCAAATTATCTTGAATGAGGACCTTGCAGTGTGGTTGCAAACGCAATTCCTGCCTGCACCGAGGCGGGAAGCAAACCGACGCTCCCGTGAGGGACAACAGAAAGTGATTTCCAAAAAAGGAGTAGGTGCGCACGATATTTCCAATAATAACATTCGGAACCGGGAGGTAGCAGCAGGAGGACCGCAGGTCAAAGTTGCCGACCTCAATACCGGCGAAGCCATAGTTGAAAACAAATACGGTACGACGCGCCTGAAGCTTACTATCACTTCTGCCAAACGACCGGGTGAAGTCTTCGTGCAACCGGTGGACGGAATCAACAATGGCCTGTTGTTCCAACCTGCACTGATCGATCAGCATAAGGCCGTACAAATCAACACGAGTCATCCCTACTATCACAAGGTCTATGTTCCAAACCTAAATCGCAGCGTTACGATGCAAGGACTCGACTCCTTGATGTGGGCGCTGGCGGTAGCAGAGCTGTCTACGTTGCAGGACAGTACGGCGGCGATGCTTAAGGACATGCGCTATGAAGTTTCGCGTGTTCTAGAAAAGTTAGTAGAAACTCTACCCGAACCTGACGTGGAGCAGAGTGATAATGACGCTTGATCCACGCTCGCTCGCGGAGCGGGTATCAGCAGAAATAGGACTTGAGCTTACTGGTACAGAAGGGCAAGACGGTGATGGCTGTCGCTGGTTTGAGCTTTTACCAGCAGGGCATCCTGCTGGTCAGACGTTTACAATTCGAACCATCGTGGGCTGGCGTCGAGTAGACGTGCACTTTCGGCCTGGTAACTTCGCTGGAGATCTCATACATGCAATGAGTTCTGTTGATGACGCCTGTCGTCGTACTTTCGGAGCAATACTTGCAACCTGCCGTGAGGCGGGTGCGGAAGTTCTTCTTACAGTTAATGGTACTACCTGTGATTATGAAGACCATACGATCTGGGAATATCAGTGGCGTAGCCTTGGGTTGTTAATCAGTAAGGGGATGCTCGCCATCAATGGGGGTGATGCCGAGACTGACATGCGTGAGATTGAGCTTTGGACATCACGCTTGGCTGCCGCAATAGTTGCCCTTCTACCTTTGGAAGCCGAAGAGATTGCGGACGAATCACTGGAAGTGGTCGGTCTGCCAGAAGGGGCGAAGACGCGAATTGAGGTTAATCGATATGAGCGCGACCGACGCAACCGCGCCGCTGCGATTGCCATTCATGGCTATGCCTGCAAGGTTTGTTATCTCGAAATGAGTGAACGGTACGGACCCGCTGCAGCAGGTCTGATTGAAGTCCATCACGTCACGCCGGTATCGAAAGTTGGTCCCGGATACATTGTCGACCCTAGAACAGACCTCATACCACTTTGCCCGAATTGCCATTCGGCTGCGCACCGACGATCACCTCCATTTACTGTCGTTGAACTCCAGGAAATATTGCAGCAACGTAAGAAAGACGGTCGGGCAGCGCAGGCCTAACAGACTAATTATTGGCTGCACGGACAAAAGAGATGTAGCCGTCGATATCCATCAGCCATGCCTGCTGATTGACTGTGTAAGTTGGCATCACCTTTCTGGGGACCACAAGTTGGAGATTGTGGCTCTCCATCTCATTCGTTTGATGCGTGCTGATTGCTGGTTCCAAGGTCAACAGGTGTTTACGCTTGACGCGAACGGCCTCTGCCAGTACCTGCCGCCAGCGATCCTTGCAGCTGGACTTCGATGCCAGCATGATTAACTTTGCGTCTGGATAAAGACTGTCGTGGTATTCAGTTTTACCTGGGAAGAGGAAGTCGGCTTTGGAGCGATTTTCTGTAATTACCTGTCGCTCAAACGGAAGTTGGTGAGCTTCAAAAACTGCGGCAAGATGGTGCTCAAGTGCGTAACCGACTCTAGATTTCCGACGATTCTGCACGCTTAACGAGAAATCCACGAAGTGGTCAACACTGTCGAAGCCAGCATCTAGCTGTCTCTGGACTATCTCCCGCTCAAGGGTACGAAATAGGATTTCCTCATGTTCCATCCATGCGGTTAGAGCCCCGTCCGGGTCGATCAATGGATCGATCTTTGGCTTGCAAGTTCTTCGCGCAAAACTACTAAAAATAGCAGTTTTTGGAAAAGCCAAACCAAACTTCTTGGTGAGCTTATTAAGCCAAGTTTCGTCATCGAGGCGGACTTCAAGGCCTAGCGACTCCAGAATCATAGCCTCAGCCATAGACACTGCTCTATGGGTATCCACCTGCTGGACTTCCAGTTCATCGTTGTTTGGCATGACATCAATATCGAACAACCAGCGTAACTGACGTTCTGCAGTGGAGCCTTTTGGAGCAATGACTACCCATACGGTATTGCTTGGTTGCTTAGCGAAAATGCAGAAATCACCTTCTAACATACGCGAAGTGACTGCATTGTCGGGATAGTAGAGGCGATATTCTTCCCCCTTTCGCTTTTTTTTGCGGCGAGGGTCATACCAGCTTAGCCGACCTGATGCACGAAGAGGCTCGCCTGCATCATCATCGAGATAGAGAAACTCTCCGTCGAAGCGTGCGATGGTCATATCCGGATCGCCCAAAATATTAATCAGCTTATTGGAGCCTATTTCATGCTGATTAGAGGTACCCGACGCACTGGTATCTACTCCAGACAGGTACTTGTAGGCTACGCCGGTGAAGTGTTGCCGGAGGCTTTCCATGCTTGTGTCTCATCGCCCAAAGCTGGCGAGGATAGCCAATCTACGATCTGTTCTACAACAGGCCTATAGCCAACGTTTCAAATTGCACTAAATGATTTCAGGCTGCTTTTCATTCCTGCATGAAAAAGCCTTGGCCATGGCCAAGGCTTTCAGTTTTTCGATTCGGATTGTTAACGTCAAATCGTGGCGAGCTTGGAAATCAATCCCAGCTAAGCGCACCACCGGTTTGGTATTCAATAACCCGAGTCTCAAAGAAATTCTTCTCTTTCTTCAAGTCCATAATCTCGCTCATCCAAGGGAACGGATTCGTAGTCCCCGGATACTCTTCCTTCAACCCAATCTGCGACAGACGACGGTTAGCGATGAACTTCAGATAGTCCTCCATCATCGCCGCATTCATGCCCAACACGCCGCGAGGCATGGTGTCGCGTGCGTATTCGATTTCCAGCTGAGTGCCTTGCAGAATCATCTGCGAAGCTTCTTCCTTCATCTCGGCATCCCACAGGTGTGGGTTTTCGATTTTGATCTGGTTGATCACGTCGATGCCGAAGTTCAGGTGCATGGATTCGTCGCGCAGGATGTACTGGAACTGCTCGGCGACGCCGGTCATTTTGTTGCGGCGGCCCATGGAGAGGATCTGGGTGAAGCCGCAGTAGAAGAAGATGCCTTCCAGAACGCAGTAGTAGGCGATCAGGTTGCGCAGCAGCTCTTTGTCGGTTTCGACGGTGCCGGTTTCGAACTTCGGATCGGAGATCGAACGGGTGTATTTGAGGCCCCAGGTGGCTTTTTTCGCGACCGATGGGATCTCGTGGTACATGTTGAAGATCTCGCCTTCATCCATGGCCAACGATTCGATGCAGTACTGGTAGGCGTGGGTGTGGATCGCCTCTTCGAACGCCTGGCGCAGGATGTACTGGCGGCATTCCGGGTTGGTGATCAGGCGGTACACGGCCAGGACCAGGTTGTTGGCAACCAGGGAGTCGGCGGTGGAGAAGAAGCCGAGGTTGCGCATCACGATGCGGCGCTCGTCGTCGGTCAGGCCTTCCGGGTCTTTCCAGAGGGCGATGTCGGCGGTCATGTTGACTTCTTGCGGCATCCAGTGGTTTGCGCAGCCGTCCAGGTATTTCTGCCAGGCCCAGTCGTACTTGAAGGGTACGAGTTGGTTGAGGTCGGCGCGGCAGTTGATCATGCGCTTTTCGTCGACGGCGACACGGGCGGAGGCGCCTTCGAGTTCGGCGAGGCCTTCGGCGATGTCGAGGTTGTCCAGGGCAGCTTTGGCACGGGCGATAGCGGCAGAGTCAGTCGCGGTGACGGCGCGAGCTTCTTGAGCGGCGACACCACCAGCGGTGTCGAGTCGGTCCATGTTGGCTTCAGTCGCGTGGCCGGCGTTGGCGCCTTTTACCACGGTCTCGCCGCTGTCTTCTTTGTCGAATTCGTCCCAGCTCAGCATGACGTGTCGTCTCCTGCGTGAGGGCCAGATGCCCGTGTGAAAACTGATTGGTTGTTTTTCACACGGCCGTACTGGCCGCGTTGGATAGCGTTTTTTGCAGCGGTACACGCAGGCAAATAAACATAATTTTGTACGGGGTTCCGAGAGCCTCTGACGGGCGCAGAAATCGGTGAAGACTTCGGCGTGGGCTTCAGACTGGCTTTTCGTCCCTGTAAGGGAATATTGCAGGCCCGTTTAAGCCGGCATTATAGGGAAATTTTTGCCGGCGTGGTGCGGCGAATCGGCTCATGGAGTGGCCGAAAGGGATGGTTTTTGGAGCAAACCGAGGTATTACAGGGCTTTGGCCGGTGCAGATTTTTTTTCGTTAATTTTGACGCTGAATCGAATTTGTTCAAAAAACAGCCAAAAATGGGGTTTTTCACTACATCTTGTGGTTTGCAAGGGGTTTCACCGCTTCAAAACACAACTGAGCCCGACCGAAGCCGGGCTGGAATCGACCTTCGGCGATCAACTGAAAGAGGCCGATTCGGTGCAGTCACGATCATCCGTTGGTGCAGCCGTTACCCATGATGCTGTAGCGCAGGATGTGGCGCTGGCCTTGGGAGTCGTCGTATTCCATTTTCACCGGAACAACTTCGCACACATTGGGGACTTCGCTCATGGAGATAACTTTGGCGATGTCCAGGTGAGTCGAGTAAGTGTATTCCTCGATGGCTGGTTTCTGCTGTGCGACATCAGTCGGGATCTCGTCTGCCATGGCGGTTGCGCACAGGCTGCTGAGGGCCAGAACTAATAAAGCTTTCATTTCAGATTTACCTTTTAGAGGTCGAATGGGGTCACGCAACCTTTTTGGGGTTGCGTGTGGAGCTTGATTAAAGAGTCTTGGATTAACGGCCTTCGTGGGGGCTGCAACTTGGTTAATCACGTTGCCTTGTTGGCGAGGCTGATTTTAGGCGTGGGGGGTGCATTCATATAGGTGGGGTTTTGATAAACACCTTTGACAGATTTCGTAACAATCAGCGGATAAGGTGGTAGGAAGGAGTAAATGGCGGTTTCGGCGGTGGGGTTTTTCAGGGGGACCGCGTTATCGTTCTTCGCGGGCAAGCTACGCTCCCACAGGGTTTGCGTGATGTTCGGAGGTGTGTTTTGGGCTTATCACGGTAATTTGTAGGGGCTTGTTACTACCATCGTCGAATGGTTCTATAGGCCCGGCCCGGCTACAACTGGGGGCATACAAAAACAACTATTCCACCGAGGTAAGAAAGATGAGTGCGGCTTCTCTGTATCCCGTTCGTCCCGAGGTTCTGGCCAATACGTTGACTGACGAGGCAACCTACAAAGCCATGTACCAGCAGTCCGTCGTCAACCCGGACGGATTCTGGCGCGAGCAAGCCAAGCGCCTCGACTGGATCAAGCCTTTCACCACGGTGAAGCAGACCTCCTTCGACGATCACCATGTCGACATCAAATGGTTCGCCGACGGCACCCTCAACGTTTCCTACAACTGCCTCGACCGTCATCTGGCCGAGCGCGGCGATCAAGTCGCGATCATTTGGGAAGGGGATGACCCTGCCGAAAGCCGCAACATCACCTACCGCGAGCTGCACGAACAAGTCTGCAAGTTCGCCAACGCCTTGCGCGGCCAGGATGTACACCGCGGCGACGTGGTGACTATCTATATGCCGATGATCCCCGAAGCCGTGGTCGCCATGCTGGCCTGCACCCGGATCGGCGCGATTCACTCGGTGGTGTTCGGTGGTTTCTCGCCGGAAGCCCTGGCCGGTCGCATCATCGACTGCAAATCCAAAGTTGTGATCACCGCGGACGAAGGCATTCGTGCTGGCAAGAAGATCCCGCTCAAGACCAACGTCGACGACGCGCTGACCAACCCGGAAACCAGCAGCATTCAGAAGGTCATCGTGTGCAAGCGCACCGGTGGCAACATCAAGTGGAACCAGCATCGAGACATCTGGTACGAAGACCTGATGAAAGTGGCGGGCAGTGTCTGCGCGCCAAAAGAGATGGGCGCTGAAGAAGCGCTGTTCATCCTTTACACCTCCGGTTCGACTGGCAAGCCGAAGGGCGTGCAGCACACCACCGGCGGTTACCTGCTTTACGCCGCCATGACCCACGAGCGCGTGTTCGACTACCGCCCGGGCGAAGTCTATTGGTGCACCGCCGACGTCGGCTGGGTCACCGGCCACACTTACATCGTCTACGGCCCACTGGCCAACGGCGCGACCACCGTGCTGTTCGAAGGCGTGCCGAACTATCCGGACATCACCCGGGTGGCGAAGATCGTCGACAAGCACAAGGTCAACATCCTCTACACCGCACCGACCGCGATCCGCGCGATGATGGCGTCGGGCAAAGCCGCTGTTGAAGGCGCTGATGGCAGCAGCCTGCGTCTGTTGGGTTCGGTCGGTGAGCCGATCAACCCGGAAGCGTGGGATTGGTACTACAAGAACGTCGGCCAGTCCCGTTGCCCGATCGTCGACACCTGGTGGCAGACCGAAACCGGCGGCAACATGATGAGTCCGTTGCCAGGCGCTCACGGCCTCAAGCCGGGTTCGGCGGCACGTCCGTTCTTCGGCGTAGTGCCGGCGCTGGTGGATAACCTGGGCAACATCCTCGAAGGCGTTGCCGAGGGCAACCTGGTGATTCTCGATTCGTGGCCAGGCCAGGCGCGCACGCTGTACGGCGACCATGACCGCTTCGTCGACACCTACTTCAAGACCTTCCGTGGCATGTACTTCACCGGTGACGGCGCACGTCGCGATGAAGACGGTTATTACTGGATCACCGGGCGCGTGGACGACGTGCTCAACGTGTCCGGCCACCGCATGGGCACCGCCGAGATCGAAAGCGCGATGGTCGCTCACCCGAAAGTCGCCGAGGCCGCCGTGGTTGGTGTGCCGCACGACATCAAAGGGCAGGGCATTTATGTCTACGTCACGTTGATCGGTGGCGAAGAGCCTAGCGAGCAACTGCGTCTGGAACTGAAAAACTGGGTGCGCAAGGAGATCGGTCCGATTGCTTCGCCGGATGTGATCCAGTGGGCGCCGGGGCTGCCGAAAACCCGTTCGGGCAAGATCATGCGCCGGATTCTGCGCAAGATTGCCACGGCCGAATACGATGGGTTGGGGGATATCTCCACCCTGGCGGATCCGGGTGTGGTGCAGCATTTGATTGATGAACACAAGATCATGAACGTCGCTTAACCCGGCGTTCCTGAGTCATCGAAGCCCCGTCCGGCATTGCGCCGGGTGGGGCTTTTTCATGTCTGGGGTTTTTGTGGGACAGTTCGGGCCTCATCGCTAGCAGGCTAGCTCTCACAGGGATCTCCAGTGGATTCACAGTTTGAACCGAGCGCAGTTCCCCTGTGGGAGCTAGCCTGCTAGCGATGGCGATCTGTCAGACGCTAAATAAACATCGCCCAATAATTATCGGCTTCATCCGTAAGCCAATTCCCACTGTTACCCGCCACCCTTCAAGTAACTGAATGTGTAACCTTGCGCCCTGAGACGGGGCATTGGGAAACGCAAACCCCCATTCCCGGGCCTCTCCAGCCCTGCCAAAAAATAAGACATAACGCTGCGCTTGCCGGATTAGAAGGCTTTGCCAATAATAGGCCCGCAATTTGCAATAGTGATCGGTTCACTGTCTTTTGCTCTTGCATGAATTTGCAGGACTGTCAACGCGCTCAAACGGCTTTCTCGGTGCTTCTGTAATTAGTTGTCGCATTGAAGAAATATCGGCTTCGGGCCTGTCGTTAGAATGCCGATCACTCGCTCGTTGTGGCTCGCGTTGAAAAAAGCGCGCGATTCCTACGACGCAGCACCGCTTTGCGGTTCCACTCATTCGCATATTGGGCTGTCGCTCACTCTGCCGTTTTAGCCCTTTACCGATGGAGTCCCAAGATGAAGAAACTCGTGCTGCTTGGCGCCCTGGCACTGTCCGTGCTGTCCCTGCCGACTTTCGCTGACGAAAAACCTCTGAAGATCGGTATCGAAGCGGCTTACCCTCCGTTCGCTTCCAAAGCACCGGACGGCAGCATTGTTGGTTTTGACTACGACATCGGCAACGCCCTGTGCGAAGAGATGAAGGTCAAGTGCACGTGGGTCGAGCAAGAGTTCGACGGCCTGATCCCGGCGCTCAAAGTGCGCAAGATCGACGCGATCCTGTCGTCCATGTCGATCACCGAAGACCGCAAGAAATCCGTGGACTTCACCAACAAGTACTACAACACCCCGGCGCGCCTGGTCATGAAGGCGGGCACTCAAGTCAGCGAAGGCCTGGCTGAGCTGAAGGGCAAGAATATCGGCGTACAACGTGGTTCGATCCACGAGCGTTTCGCCCGCGAAGTCCTGGCCCCGCTGGGTGCCGAGATCAAGCCTTACGGTTCGCAGAACGAAATCTACCTCGACGTGGCCGCTGGTCGCCTCGACGGCACCGTGGCAGACGCTACGCTGCTGGATGACGGTTTCCTGAAAACCGACGCCGGCAAAGGTTTCGCCTTCGTTGGCCCGGCCTTCACCGACGTCAAATACTTCGGCGACGGCGTGGGTATCGCGGTTCGCAAGGGCGACGCGCTGAAAGACAAGATCAACACCGCGATCGCGGCCATTCGCGAGAACGGCAAGTACAAGCAAATCCAGGACAAATACTTCGCCTTCGACATCTACGGCAAGTAACACGTCCCGGCGACAAGTCCGAAATGGCGCAAGCAACAGGATCTCTGAGGTTTGCGCCATTTTTTCATCCCAACATTCGAGGACCTGAATCATGTTGAAAGGCTACGGGGCTGTCATCCTCGATGGCGCATGGCTGACGCTTCAGCTCGCCTTGTCCTCCATGGTCCTGGCCATCTTTCTGGGTCTGATCGGCGTTGCATTGCGTCTGTCGCCGGTTCGCTGGCTGGCCTGGCTGGGCGACCTGTATTCCACGGTGATCCGCGGTATTCCCGATCTGGTATTGATCCTGCTGATTTTCTACGGTGGTCAGGACCTGCTCAACCGCGTCGCGCCGATGCTCGGCTTTGACGACTACATCGACCTGAACCCGCTGGCCGCCGGTATCGGCACCTTGGGCTTCATCTTCGGTGCGTACCTGTCGGAAACCTTCCGCGGCGCCTTCATGGCGATTCCCAAAGGTCAGGCCGAAGCCGGCATGGCGTACGGCATGAGCAGTTTTCAGGTGTTCTTCCGGGTGTTGGTGCCGCAGATGATTCGTCTGGCGATTCCGGGCTTCACCAACAACTGGCTGGTACTGACCAAGGCCACCGCGCTGATTTCGGTGGTGGGTCTGCAAGACATGATGTTCAAGGCCAAGCAGGCGGCAGATGCCACCCGCGAGCCTTTCACCTTCTTCCTCGCAGTGGCGGCGATGTACCTGGTGATCACCAGTGTCTCGTTGCTGGCATTGCGTCACCTTGAGAAGCGCTACTCGGTAGGCGTAAGGGCGGCTGATCTATGATCTTCGACTACAACGTCATTTGGGAGGCCTTGCCGCTGTACTTCGGCGGCCTGGTGACCACCCTCAAATTGCTCGCGCTGTCGCTGTTCTTCGGCCTGCTGGCGGCTTTGCCACTTGGCCTGATGCGTGTCTCGAAGAATGCTGTCGTTAACATGAGCGCTTGGCTTTTCACCTACGTGATCCGCGGCACGCCGATGCTGGTGCAGCTGTTCTTGATCTATTACGGCCTGGCGCAGTTCGAAGCGGTACGTGAAAGCTTCTTGTGGCCGTGGCTGTCCAGCGCGACGTTCTGTGCGTGCCTGGCCTTCGCGATCAACACCAGCGCCTACACCGCTGAAATCATCGCCGGCAGCCTGCGCGCCACGCCGAACGGTGAGATCGAAGCGGCCAAGGCCATGGGCATGTCGCGCTACAAAATGTACAAGCGCATCCTGTTGCCGTCGGCCCTGCGCCGGGCGCTGCCGCAGTACAGCAACGAAGTGATCATGATGCTGCAGACCACCAGTCTGGCGTCCATCGTGACCCTGATCGACATCACCGGCGCTGCGCGCACGGTCAATGCCCAGTACTACTTGCCGTTCGAAGCGTACATCACGGCGGGTGTGTTCTACCTGTGCCTGACCTTCATTCTGGTGAAGCTGTTCAAACTGGCCGAGCGCCGCTGGTTGGGCTATCTGGCCCCGCGGAAGCACTGATATGGAACGCATCGATCATTCATTGCCGTGGAACCACCTGGGCAGCGAACGCCAGATTTCGGTGTTCCGCTTCGGAAGTGGCGAGCGCAAGGCCTACATCCAGGCCAGCCTCCACGCCGATGAATTGCCGGGCATGCGCACGGCCTGGGAGCTGAAAAAGCGCTTGGCCGAACTCGAAGCCCAAGGCTTGCTCAACGGGGTGATCGAACTGGTGCCGGTGGCCAATCCGCTGGGGCTGGGTCAATTGCTTCAGGGCAGTCATCAAGGGCGTTTCGAAGCGGGCAGCGGGAAGAATTTCAACCGGGATTTCGTCGAGCTGAGCGCGCCAGTGGCCGCCGCGGTGGAAGGGCGCCTGGGTGATGATCCGCACGCCAATATTCAGCTGATCCGTCAGGCCATGAGCGATGCGCTGGCCGCATTGCCGCCGGCCGCGAGCCAGTTGCAAGGCATGCAGCGCATCTTGCTCAGCCATGCGTGCACCGCCGACGTGGTGCTGGATTTGCACTGTGATGCCGAAGCGGCGCTGCACATGTACGCCTTGCCGCAACACTGGCCGCAATGGCGTTCGCTCGCCGCGCACCTGAACGTGAAAGTGGGGTTGCTGGCCGAAGATTCCGGCGGCAGTTCCTTTGACGAGGCTTGCTCGCTGCCGTGGTTGCGCCTGTCGCGTCAGTTTCCTGATGCGCAGATTCCACTGGCCTGCCTGGCGACTACCATTGAACTGGGTGGTCAGGCTGATACCGGTCGCGCCGAGGCCGAGGCTTACGCCGAAGGCATTCTGGCGTTCCTCGCCGAGCAAGGCTTGATCAGCGGCGAATGGCCGAAGCCTGCGCGAGAGGCGTGCGAAGGCATGCCGTTCGAAGGCACCGAATTGCTCTTCGCGCCGCACCCTGGCGTGATCAGCTTTTTGCGTAAACCCGGTGAGTGGATCGAAGCCGGCGACGAGATTTTCGAAGTGATCGATCCGTTATCGGATCGGGTCAGCACGGTGTGTGCTGGTACGTCCGGGGTGCTGTTTGCCATTGAACGGCTGCGTTATGCCCAACCCGGTTTCTGGCTGGCCAAGGTGGCGGGGCGCGAAGCGCTGCGTCACGGGCGCTTGCTCAACGACTGACTGACTGTTTTTGTGAGAACCGACCGCATGTACAAACTTGAAGTCCAAGACCTGCATAAACGCTATGGCAGTCACGAAGTGCTCAAGGGCGTGTCCCTGAAAGCGGCGGCTGGCGATGTGATCAGCATCATCGGCTCCAGTGGCTCCGGCAAAAGTACGTTCCTGCGCTGCATCAACCTGCTCGAGCAGCCGCACGCGGGCCGTATTCTGCTCAACAACGAAGAGCTGAAACTGGTGGCGAACAAGGACGGCGCGATGAAAGCGGCCGACCCGAAACAGCTGCAACGCATGCGTTCGCGCCTGTCGATGGTGTTCCAGCATTTCAACCTGTGGTCGCACATGACCGCGCTGGAAAACATCATGGAAGCGCCGGTCCACGTACTGGGCATGTCCAAGGCCGAAGCCCGCGAGAAAGCCGAGCACTACCTGAACAAGGTTGGCGTGGCCCACCGCAAAGATGCTTACCCGGGCCACATGTCCGGCGGCGAGCAGCAGCGCGTAGCGATTGCCCGTGCGCTGGCGATGGAACCTGAAGTGATGCTGTTCGACGAACCGACCTCGGCCCTCGACCCGGAACTGGTCGGCGACGTATTGAAAGTCATGCAGGCCCTGGCGCTGGAAGGCCGGACCATGGTGGTGGTAACGCACGAAATGGGCTTCGCCCGTGAAGTGTCGAACCAGTTGGTGTTCCTGCACAAAGGCGTCGTTGAAGAAAGCGGCAACCCGCGTGAAGTGCTGGTCAATCCACAGTCTGAACGTTTGCAGCAATTCCTCTCGGGCAGCCTGAAGTAAAGCGAACTCCCGTTGCGCACCGGGATAGTGCATGCTTCGCAACCTAAAGGCTGGCCCCGATTCCTGTGGGAACTGGCCTGCCAGCGATAGCGGTGGGCCAGTTTGCATCTCTGGCACAGACACGCCGCCATCGCTGGCAGGCCAGCTCCCACAGTTTGATCTCCATCGGTTTTGAGATTTGCGTTCATTTACGGGCTAGCATTGGCCCATGCCTTCATCACTGTTTTCGTTTCGGATTGCCCGCCATGACTGCCCATCGAATTGGTTTCCTGATTTGGCCCAGCACTAAAGCACTGACGCTTGCGCTGGCTGAGGAGGCCTTGCGTGTTGCCCAGCGTGTGCATCCGGACGTGGTCTACGAACTGTCGTTCTTGCAGGCCGAACTGCCGACCGAAGGCGCCTGGCAATTGCCGGGTGAGCCGTGGGCCGGCAAGCTCGAAAACTTTCAGAAACTGTTTCTGCTCGCCGATGAGCCGCCGACTACCCTCGCGCCGGCGCTCAGCAGTTCGCTGAAACAACTGGTGCGCGCCGGTTGTGTGATCGGCGGTTTGTCTGCCGGTGTCTACCCGTTGGCGCAACTGGGTTTGCTCGACGGTTATCGCGCTGCCGTGCATTGGCGCTGGCAGGACGATTTCGCTGAACGTTTTCCCAAAGTCATCGCCACCAGCCATCTGTTCGATTGGGATCGCGATCGACTGACCGCGTGTGGCGGCTTGTCGGTACTCGATCTGTTGCTGGCGGTGCTGGCCCGTGATCACGGCGCCGAATTGGCTGGTGCAGTCTCCGAAGAGCTGGTGGTCGAGCGCATCCGTGAAGGCGGCGAGCGCCAGCGCATTCCATTGCAAAACCGCTTGGGCTCCAGCCATCCGAAGCTCACCCAAGCGGTGTTGCTGATGGAAGCCAACATCGAAGAGCCCCTGACCACCGACGAAATCGCCCAGCACGTGTGCGTGTCCCGTCGACAGCTGGAGCGGATCTTCAAGCAATACCTCAACCGTGTGCCGAGCCAGTATTACCTGGAGCTGCGCCTGAACAAGGCCCGGCAGATGTTGATGCAAACCAGCAAGTCGATCATCCAGATCGGCCTGTCGTGTGGCTTCTCCTCGGGGCCGCATTTCTCCAGTGCCTACCGCAACTTCTTCGGCGCCACGCCGCGTGAAGATCGCAACCAGCGGCGCAGCAGCAGTCCATTCGAGTTGTCGTCGGTGCCGTCCGAGCGCGGCTGATCTACTCGTCGATTTCGGACCCCTCTGAGGTGGAAACCTGCATTTCACCTCGGTTGATCACCTCTTCTACGCCAAAGTCTGCGCCTGTCTGTTCGAAGTAACTGATCAGCCGTACCAGGCTTTCCTCGGAAAACGTGTTGCCTCTCAACGTGATGTTTTCTGCAGTTTCAACCGGCAACTCCATCAGGTCGCTGGGCACTTCGGTAATCCCGTTCATGCTCAGGTCAGCCCAGTCCAGGTCCGTCAGTTGAAGCAGGCCATCGGGTATTTCCGTGATGCCGGTGTCATTGAGCAACACGGTCGCCAGTTCTGGCATTTGACTAAGATCAGGCGTACGCCCCAGCGGGTTGAAACCGAGGTCGAGGTAATCCAGCAATTCCATTCCCGCCAATGCATTGGCCGTTTCTGCTGACAGGCTGACACGGCAATTGGGAAGCGACAGTGAGCGCAGGCGCCCCATCTTGAATACCGCGTCGGGAATGTTGCCGAGTTCACACTCGCGCAGCCTCAGGCTTTTGAGGTTAGGGAAGGCGTCCAGGAAACGCCCGATGCGCGTCACGCCATTGGTGCTCTGTATCTCCAGAGCGGATACATGACTGAAGTCTGCACTCAGGGCCGGCAGTTCTCCATTGATGATCGGGCGGATGGTGAGCTCGTAAGTGGGCTCCAGCGCATCGTTGAAGTCATCCAGTTCCGATTCACGCTGCCAGCAGCGTTCCAGTGCCTGCTTGAATTCGTCGCGGTTGGCGTGCTCGATAAACAGTTGGAATGCGTTGAAGGGCTCGCCCGTCAAGGGGTGCTGGTCTGGAAGGTTGCTGGTCCAGGTCGACAAGTCATTTCTCAATTGGGTCAACTCTTCTTCCAGATGTGTCAGCGCGATCCGGCCCTCCTCAAGTGTTCCCGGCAATTCGTACACAAACTCGCTCGCCTGTTCGACTTCCATGCTCGGGTACAGCGCCCTGACGCGATCAATGTCCGACTCTGGGGCATAAACACCCATGTCGTAGGCGGTATCAAAATGGTGACGCTTGATCAGTTCGAGTGCTCTGTTTGAAAGCGGATTGTGCGTGAGGTGTATGCCCCGTTTGTCGTGCAGCGATGCCTCGAATAACTCGGCAGGTAACTCGCTGATTCGGTTGTTCATCAGCAAAAGGGTGTCGAGCTTTGGATGTTGCAGGGCGCCGGGCGGGATTTCGCTCAGGTGAGTGTCGCTCAGGTCCACGTGCACCAGTTCGCTCATCGTGTCGAAACGGGGCAGGGTTTCAAACGGATTTTTGTACAGGTCCAGCATGGCCAGTTTGTTCAATGCCATCAGTTTCGACCAGGTGGCCGTGTCGACCCTGATACCGCAATCGCTTAACACCAAGGCGTGCAGGTCTGGCATTCGGCTGATGGCGTCGGGGAGGGTGGCCAGCGAGAAGCGGCGCAATTCCAGACGGCGCAGCCCGCTGAAACCCTGTAGAAAACCGTGAATACCTTGCGCGGCATGATTGCCTTCCAGGGACAGTAAAGAGACATGGCTGAAATCGGCACTCAATGACGGCAAGTCACCGATGATCGGCTCTGCAAACCTGAGCACATATTGGCTAACCCCGTCCGGTGTGTCGAAGTCCCGGTCGGACTGTCGCCGCCAGCTGCGCTGGATTTCCTGAGCCAGCAATCGGCGATTGTTTCTCTGCGCTTGTTGATCCAGTTCAGTGAGCGGGCGTCCGGTTTCAGGATGAACAGTGGGGGCGTCATCGGCCCAGGTGCGCAGCTCCTGATGCAGTCGGACCAACTCCCTGTTCAAGCGTGAAAGTTCTACACGAGCGCCATCGGGGTGAAGCTGCAATGCCTGAACAACAGACTGCATTTCCTCCTGAGGCAGGTCGGGGTAAACCTCGCGAACACGGTTGTTGAGGGTGGGGGTCTCGCGGTTCATTCGGCTGTAGCCCTGCGTGCCACCGGGCAGGCGCATGGTGGTGGGGTCGTAGAACGGTTTTCGATTAGGGTTTTTTGCGAACAGTGTGCGTAATGCCGGTTGTTCCAGCGCGTGTTCGGCGATGTGCTGTTTAAGTGCCCGGGCGTCTGCGATCGACGGGTTCAGCTTGTTGCGTTGCACATCCGGGAGCGCCTGGAACAGGGCGTGATAAAAATCACCAGGCGTCGAATCGTTGTGTGGGAGAACCTGGTAAGTCCCGTCTTCAGCGCGAACCAATGTTTTGTGAGTGGGTGCATCGGGCTGGCCAATGCTGTCGCGCACCGTCCCCTCGGCAATGTAATCCCTCACTTCGATACGCAACTCGGCTGGCAAATCGGGCAGCGAGTTCAGGCTTTGCAAGGTCAGTCGGTGGGTGTCAGTGGTGTCCAGCGTGTCGGAATAAAAGCCTTCAAAGGCTCGTGTCGCGCGCACCGCCTCCATGGCTTTGAGCGCCGCGTCCTTGAGCCGTTGGGGCGTGCGGCCGTTGTGCAGCTGCTTTAATTCAGTGCCGGATGCATTGCTCACCAGTTCCTGGGCGATATCGGTGGGTAACCCCTGCACGTCGTCGATCAGTCGCTGGACGCGTGGTTCATCGGTTTTCTCCAATGCGCGATAGCGCAAATCGAACAGTGATTTGCGGTACTTGCGGGCGAGTTCGGCGCTCTGTTGCCTGAAGGCTGGCGTTTGGGCTTGCGGTGTCGGCATTGGCGTGTCGACGGGCCACGCGTCGTAGCCGCTCAGCAATTGATGCTGCAGGGGCACATCGGCGTTTCGATAGCGCTCGGGTTGATCGCTGCCGATCTGCTCGATAAAGGTTTCAATGTCCCGGTTGATCCTGAAGCGCTTGATCGTGTCGGTCAGCAGCGATGGCGGTCGATAGTGTTCGACATGCATTTCGCGCAGGGCATTGTCGTGGAAACCGCTGACCCGCAGGATCTGTTCGCGCTCGGCGCTGCTGAACGACTCGACGCTTTGGCCGAGACGGCGCATGACCGTTTCCCGATCCCAGTTCAGTGGTTGCTCCAGCTCGGTGTGCCAGGCGCCGTGATGGTTGTGCAGCAGCGATGGCTGATACGCATCGGCCCGGGTTGGATGCTCAATCTGAAACGCGCCCGAAGTGGCATCGGGTTTCACGGAATACAGTTTTCCCTCCAAAGGCAGCAGCTTCTTGCCCTCGAGGTGATAAAGACCAAGTTGATCCGGTTTTGCGCCGGCGGGCAGCGTCTTTGCTTGCTCGTACGCTGTCAGGTCCGGCTTCCAGTAGCGGGTTTTTCCGTTTGACATTGCGATGGGCTTGAGTGGGTCGACCAGCGCGACAGCTTCACGCGAGAGCAGACGGCTGAAGGTACCGGCAGCGATTGCGCCGCCCACCACGAATGTGCCCACCTGAACCACGGTCTCGACGAAGGCGATCAGATGCCCGAACGCTTCGGTTTTCAACCCTTCAGCCAGGTCTACGATGCCTTCGAAGGTGTCGTCGAGTAACTGGTAGGCCATATAACCGAGCATCAATTCGCCGAGAAACGGGACGAACGGCAATGCCACGAACGATGCGATTTCAAGGAGCGTTGAAGCCACGTTGCTGAAGGCGTCCCACAATGCCCATCGCGCGTTTCGGTCGGCAGAGGCGGTCGAGACAGCAAGTGTGCTGGCGTCGTTGAGGATCTTGTTCAGTTGTCGCTGATAGAGATGATTCCACAGGTTCGCGCTGAACGGCGTCATCGAAAACCGCAGATCGGGCCTGTCGATGGCCGTTGCGCGCCAGCTCGGCAGTGGCTCGCCACGCTTGTGTTGATGCCAGGTGACACGCTGGAGACGACAGTTCAGATCAGTGAAAAAATGGCCTCTTTCCTTATGCTCGACGAAGCGGCTGAAGAACGTCTGGTAAGCCGGGGCGCGCAGCTTGCGGGTCAACTCGGTCATGAACGCCAGGGTGTTCGGATATTCCTTGAGCGGATGTTCCGGATCGTCGGGAATGTAGGCAATGATCCGTGTTCCCTTGCGTACACGCTCCAGGCTCGCGGCGAAAATGACAATCCCGGTCAGCGCGGAGGACATTATGGTCAGGTCATGACCGTACAGGGATTGGCCACCCAGTTGCGCCCCCGAACGCCCTTCCAGAAGGCGCAGGATCGAGAGATAGGCATCCTCTGGAATATCCTTGCGGATATGCGCCATTTGCAGCGCGGCTTTGAGGGCCGCTTTTTGCGAGCTGATCACCTTCGTTTTCAACACCGCGCCGGCCACCGGGTTGGTCAGCCCCAGATTGTCCTTGAGATACGTGTTGTATCGGGCGCCGATGTCCAGTTCCCGGCACAGTCGCGCAAAGGCCGCGACGCCAAGCTTTTGCTTGACCGCCGGCAGCGTGTCGAACTGCCCGGTGGGCGAAGGTTTGGTGATGAATGTCGAGGCGGGCTCGTAGGCACCAGCCGTCGTTTCCGATTCCTGAAAGTTGTGCAGGGCGGCGTCGAGCAGCGATACGGTCCAGGTGCGCGCGGCGCCCGTCTTGATCCCCAGCCAGGGCACGGTTTGCGGGATGTACAGGCGCAGGAAGGTGGTTTTGACATCCAGTTCCAGATCAAACCGGGTTTTCAGGGCTGCTTGTAGAAGGGGCTCGGCAAAGGCTCGTGCGCTTTGAAGCTTCGACAGTGTTGCGTCCAGGCGATTTCGATGAGTCCAGTGTTCCTGGCTGATCTTTTTCAGCGACTGATGTTGCAGGGGCGTCGCGGTGCCATGCCATGTGGGAGTGGCAAGCGAGGTGTTCTTGAGGGCGCTCCGCGTTTCTACTGATGCTTCTAATACCCAGGCCGGCAGATTGTTGAACAGGTGATGGTAATGATCGTCCGGCTGCGTGACGTATTCACTGGCGGCGGAATCAGAAGGGCGATCGTTTTCGTGTTGACTCATGCGCTATTCCCTTAGCGTTTGGATGAGCCGCCAGCAAAACAGACGATGATGGGTTTCGTGCGGTACATATTTACCGCACCGCTCGACAAGCCTGCCTATAACCTGTGCCGGCGGTTTAAACTGCGCCTTTGCGACCCTATATGTCGCATTGCCGTAAACCCGGGAAAAACCGGGGTTTGCGCTATAAGAAGTTGTCGCTTGGCGGCAAGGCCGGGCTGAAAACTGTCCTTACAATCCTCACCAAGCTCGCCAGTTTCCGGCGAGTGTTCCTCATCAGGAGACTCCGATGTCCGTTGAGCACGCTGCGGTAGAACGCGCCGATTTCGACCAGGTAATGGTTCCCAACTATGCGCCTGCCGCATTCATCCCTGTGCGTGGTGCCGGTTCCCGTGTCTGGGACCAGTCTGGCCGCGAGCTGATCGACTTCGCCGGCGGGATCGCCGTTAACGTATTGGGCCATGCGCACCCGGCGCTGGTCGGTGCCTTGACCGAGCAGGCGAACAAGCTGTGGCACGTGTCCAACGTGTTCACCAATGAGCCGGCGCTGCGCCTGGCGCATAAGCTGATCAACGCCACCTTTGCCGAGCGTGCGTTCTTCTGCAACTCCGGCGCCGAAGCCAACGAGGCCGCCTTCAAGCTGGCCCGTCGCGTCGGTTTCGATCGGTTCGGCAGCGAGAAGTACGAAATCATCGCCGCGCTCAACAGCTTCCACGGCCGTACCCTGTTCACCGTGAACGTTGGTGGCCAGTCGAAGTATTCCGATGGCTTCGGTCCGAAAATCACTGGCATCACCCACGTGCCGTACAACGATCTGGCCGCGCTGAAAGCCGCCATTTCCGACAAGACCTGCGCTGTGGTCCTGGAACCGATCCAGGGCGAGAGCGGTGTCATACCGGCTGAACTCGAGTACCTGCAAGGCGCCCGCGACCTGTGCACCGCGCATAACGCGCTGCTGATTTTCGACGAAGTGCAGACCGGCATGGGCCGCACCGGCCATCTGTTCGCCTACCAGCATTACGGCGTGGTCCCGGACATCCTGACCAGCGCCAAGAGCCTGGGCGGCGGTTTCCCTATCGCGGCGATGCTGACCACTGAAGACCTGGCCAAACACCTGGTCGTCGGTACTCACGGCACCACGTACGGCGGCAACCCGCTGGCATGCGCTGTCGCTGAAGCCGTGATCGACGTGATCAACACCCCTGAAGTGCTGGCAGGCGTCAAGGCCAAGCACAACAAGTTCAAGGCTCGCCTGGAGCAGATCGGCGAGAAATACGCGATCTTCACCAAGGTCCGCGGCATGGGCCTGTTGATCGGTTGTGTGTTGAGCGATGCCTGGAAAGGCAAGGCCAAAGACATCTTCAACGCCGCCGAGCGTGAAGGTCTGATGATTCTGCAAGCCGGCCCGGACGTGGTGCGTTTCGCGCCAAGCCTGGTGGTTGACGACGCCGATATCGATCAGGGCCTGGATCGCTTCGAACGCGCCGTGGCCAAGCTGACGCAAGCCTGATAGACCCTTCGACGCCTGACATTTCAGGCGTCGATCCAAATTTTTGTTTCGGGCTGGATCAAAAGTGTGGGAGCTAGCCTGCTAGCGATGAGGGCCTGATAGCCAACATCATTGTTGCCTGACAGGACGATATCGCTAGCAGGCTAGCTCCCACAGTTGACTCTGAGTTGTTTCAGGGATGGCCCGGGATTTTTTCTTCTGTAAGTTCTGAGATTAAGGAGTGACACCATGCTGGTGATGCGCCCCGCGCAAATGGCTGATCTGGGCGAGGTACAGCGTCTGGCTGCGGACAGCCCGATTGGTGTCACTTCCTTGCCGGATGACGTTGAACGCCTGAGCGACAAGATCGCTGCGAGCGAAGCCTCGTTTTCCGCTGAAGTCAGCTTCAACGGTGAAGAGAGCTACTTCTTCGTCCTCGAAGATTCGACCACCGGCAAACTGGTCGGCTGCTCGGCCATCGTTGCCTCCGCCGGTTATTCCGAGCCGTTCTACAGTTTCCGTAATGAAACCTTCGTGCACGCCTCCCGCGAGCTGAAGATTCACAACAAGATTCACGTGCTTTCGCAGTGCCATGACCTGACCGGCAACAGCTTGCTGACCAGTTTCTACGTGCAGCGCGAGCTGGTGGGTTCGCCGTGGGCTGAGCTCAATTCCCGTGGTCGCTTGCTGTTCGTCGCCAGCCATCCGGAGCGTTTTGCCGATTCCGTGGTGACCGAGATCGTCGGTTACAGCGATGAAAATGGCGATTCGCCGTTCTGGGACGCGATCGGTCGCAACTTCTTCGACCTCAACTACGCCGCAGCCGAGCGTCTGTGCGGTCTGAAGAGCCGGACCTTCCTCGCCGAACTGATGCCGCACTACCCGATCTACGTGCCTCTGCTGCCGGACACTGCACAAGAAGCGATGGGCCAGGTGCACCCGCGGGCGCAAATCACCTTCGACATCCTGATGCGCGAAGGCTTCGAGACCGATCACTACATCGACATTTTCGACGGTGGCCCGACGTTGCATGCCCGCGTCTCGGGGATCCGTTCGATTGCCCAGAGCCGTGTGGTGCCGGTGAAAATCGGTGAGGCGGTCAAAGGTGCCGGTCGTCAGTACCTGGTGGCCAATGCCCAGTTGCAGGATTACCGCGCCGTGTTGCTCGAGCTCGATTACGCGCCGGGCAAGCCCGTGACCCTGGATCTGGAAGCGGCCGAAGCCTTGGGCGTCGGTGAAGGTGCCAGCGTGCGCCTGGTTGCGGTTTGATTGCCTAGAAAGCAGCGAAGTTTCGCGGGTGGCGTTGGCGGCCCGTTTGAGGAGATAGCATGATCGTTCGTCCCGTACGCAGCAGCGATTTACCCGCTCTGATCGACCTGGCCCGCAGCACCGGCACCGGCCTGACCACTTTGCCGGCCAACGAAGAACGTCTGGCCCATCGGGTCGGCTGGGCCGAGAAGACCTTCCGCGGCGAAGCCGGGCGGGGCGATGCGGACTACCTGTTCGTACTCGAAGACGATGACGGCCGCGTGGTGGGCATTTCCGCCATTGCCGGCGCCGTTGGCCTGCGTGAGCCCTGGTACAACTTCCGGGTCGGCCTGACCGTCAGCGCCTCGCAAGAGCTGAATATCTACCGCGAGATCCCGACGCTGTTCCTGGCCAACGACCTGACCGGCAACTCTGAATTGTGCTCGCTGTTCCTCCACGCCGATTACCGCACGGGCCTCAATGGCCGCATGCTGGCCAAGGCGCGGATGCTGTTCATCGCCGAGTTCCCGCAGTTGTTCGGCAACAAGATCATTGCCGAAATGCGCGGCATGTCCGACGAAGCCGGGCGCTCGCCATTCTGGGAAAGCCTGGGCCGTCACTTCTTCAAGATGGAATTTAGCCAGGCCGATTACCTGACCGGCGTGGGCAACAAGGCGTTCATCGCCGAACTGATGCCCAAATTCCCGCTGTACACCTGCTTCCTGTCGCCAGATGCGCGCAACGTCATCGGTCAGGTTCACCCGGACACCGAGCCGGCGCTGGCCATGCTCAAGAGCGAAGGTTTCAGCTACCAAGGCTACGTCGACATCTTCGACGCCGGCCCTGCGGTCGAGTGCGAAACCGGCAAGATCCGCGCCGTGCGCGACAGCCAGGCGCTGGTGTTGGCCATCGGCACACCGGGTGACGACGCTACCCCTTTCCTGATTCACAACCGCAAACGCGAAGACTGCCGGATCACTGCCGCGCCGGCGCGCTTCGCCGCCGGCACATTGGTGGTCGATCCGCTGACCGCCAAACGTCTTCAACTCAACGCCGGCGATCAAGTGCGCGCCGTTCCGTTGTCTGCTGCCAGGGAGTCGAAATAATGAATTCGCTATACATCGCAGGTGAATGGCTGGCCGGTCAGGGCGAAGCATTCCAGTCGCTGAATCCCGTGACCCAGCAAGTGCTGTGGACCGGCGAAGGCGCCACCGTTGCTCAGGTCGAGTCGGCCGTGCAGGCTGCGCGTCAGGCGTTCCCGGGCTGGGCCCGTCGCACCCTGGACGAGCGGATTGCTGTGCTTGAGGCTTTTGCCGCCGCGCTGAAAAACCACGCTGACGAACTGGCCCGCACCATTGGTGAGGAAACCGGTAAGCCATTGTGGGAAGCGACAACTGAAGTGACCAGCATGGTCAACAAGATCGCGATCTCGGTGCAGAGCTACCGCGAGCGTACCGGCGAGAAGAGCGGCCCGCTGGGCGACGCCACCGCCGTGCTGCGCCACAAACCACACGGCGTGGTCGCGGTGTTCGGGCCTTACAACTTCCCGGGGCACTTGCCGAACGGTCACATCGTGCCGGCGCTGCTGGCCGGTAACAGCGTGCTGTTCAAGCCCAGCGAACTGACCCCGAAAGTCGCCGAGCTGACGGTCAAGTGCTGGATCGAAGCCGGCCTGCCGGCAGGCGTGTTGAACCTGCTGCAAGGCGCTCGCGAAACCGGTATCGCCCTGGCGGCGACCCCGGGTATCGACGGCCTGTTCTTCACCGGTTCCAGCCGTACCGGCAATCACCTGCACCAGCAATTCGCCGGTCGTCCGGACAAGATCCTCGCGCTGGAGATGGGCGGTAACAACCCGCTGGTGGTTGATCAGGTCGCAGACCTTGATGCTGCCGTTTACACCATCATTCAGTCGGCATTCATCTCTGCCGGCCAGCGTTGCACTTGTGCGCGGCGCTTGCTGGTACCGCAAGGTGCATGGGGCGATACGTTGCTGGAACGCCTGGTGGAGGTCAGTTCGACCATTGAAGTCGGAGCCTTCGATAAGCAACCGGCGCCATTCATGGGCTCGGTGATTTCCTTGGGCGCTGCCAAAGCCCTGATGGATGCGCAGGAACAGTTGATGGCCAATGGCGCCGTAGCGCTGTTGGAAATGACTCAGCCACAGGCGCAAGCCGCGTTGCTGACCCCCGGCATCCTGGACGTAACGGCCGTGGTCGATCGCCCTGATGAAGAGCTGTTCGGTCCATTGCTGCAAGTGATCCGCTACGCTGACTTTGAGGCGGCGATCGCAGAAGCCAACGATACCCAATATGGTCTGGCGGCGGGTTTGCTGTCGGATTCCGAGGCGCGTTATCAGCAGTTCTGGCTGGAAAGCCGTGCCGGCATCGTCAACTGGAACAAGCAGCTGACCGGCGCCGCGAGCAGCGCGCCCTTCGGCGGCGTCGGCGCCTCGGGCAACCACCGCGCCAGCGCCTACTACGCCGCAGATTACTGTGCGTACCCGGTGGCCTCGCTGGAAACGCCGAGCCTGGTGTTGCCTGCGGCCCTTACGCCAGGCGTGAAAATGGCGTGATGCCTATCGCCAGCAGCTGGCTCCCACAGTGATTGGGTCGTACACAAAATGTGTGAACACCCCCGAACCTGTGGGAGCCAGCCTGCTGGCGATGGTCGCGATGCGGTCTTACTGAATAGTTACTCAAGCCATAACAACAGATTCTCGTGGAGCCTCGCTGATGAAATCCTATGAAGTCAATTTTGACGGTCTAGTGGGGCCGACTCATAACTACGGCGGTCTGTCCTACGGCAACGTCGCCTCCCAGAGCAACAGCCAGCAGTCTTCGAACCCGAAGGAAGCCGCGCTGCAAGGCCTGGCGAAGATGAAAGCGCTGATGGAAATGGGCTTTCAGCAAGGCATCCTGGCACCCCAGGAGCGCCCGGACGTTGCAGCCCTGCGCCGCCTGGGTTTCAGCGGTACCGACGCGCAAGTGATCGAGCAAGCCGCGAAAGACGCGATGCCGTTGCTGGTCGCCAGTTGCTCGGCGTCGAGCATGTGGGTGGCTAACGCCGCCACGGTCAGCCCAAGTGCCGACACTGCCGACGGTCGCGTGCATTTCACCGCCGCCAACCTCAACTGCAAATACCACCGCAGCATCGAACACCCGACCACCAGCCGCGTGCTGGGGGCAATGTTCGCTGACCAGAAGCACTTCGCTCACCACGCCGCATTGCCGGCGGTGGCGCAGTTCGGCGACGAAGGCGCGGCCAACCACACCCGTTTCTGCCGTGAATACGGTGAGGCCGGCGTCGAGTTTTTCGTGTTCGGTCGCAGTGCGTTCGACAACCGCTACCCGGCGCCTCAAAAGTACCCGGCGCGCCAGACCCTCGAAGCCTCGCAAGCCGTTGCTCGCCTGCACGGCTTGAGCGATGACGGCGTGGTCTACGCCCAGCAGAACCCTTCGGTGATCGATCAGGGCGTGTTCCACAACGACGTGATCGCGGTGGGTAACGGCGAGGTGCTGTTCTATCACGAGGACGCGTTCCTCGACACCGAGCAGATGCTCGCTGAACTGCAGGGCAAACTCGCAAAATTTGGTGGGAAATTTCAGTCAATCTGCGTACCGCGTTCCGCCGTCACCGTCGAAGACGCCGTTCGTTCCTACCTGTTCAATAGCCAGTTGCTGACCCGTCCTGACGGTTCGATGCTGTTGATCGTGCCGGAAGAGTGCCGTGGCAATGAGCGTGTCTGGCAGTACCTGCAAGGTTTGACCAGCTCCGGCGGCCTGATCCGTGAAGTGAAAGTCTTCGATTTGAAGCAGAGTATGCAGAACGGCGGTGGCCCGGCTTGCCTGCGACTGCGCGTCGCGCTCAACGAAACCGAACTGGCGGCCGTCAACCCAGGGGTTATCATGACGGCACCGTTGTACGGCACGTTGACCGAATGGGTCGACAAGCACTACCGCGACCGCATGACCGAAAACGATCTCGCGGACCCGCAGTTGCTGCTTGAGTGCCGGACGGCACTGGATGAACTGACGCAAATCCTTAAACTGGGCGCGGTTTATCCCTTCCAGATCAATTGAACGTCGAGAGCGTAAAAAACATGAGCGATACCCTGCAGCTGATCCTTGAAGACACCGACGGCACGCAACTGGAAACCTCCTGCACCCGCGTCGCGGTCATGTGGCAAGGCAAAGAGCTGTGGATCCAGCAGGACGGCCGTGGCCAGCTGCTGATCGGCGTGGACGTCGAAGAAGGTGACGCCGAATACGCAAACC
This sequence comes from Pseudomonas sp. 31-12, assembly GCF_003151075.1. Lineage (NCBI taxonomy): Bacteria > Pseudomonadati > Pseudomonadota > Gammaproteobacteria > Pseudomonadales > Pseudomonadaceae > Pseudomonas > Pseudomonas sp. 31-12. Next base: position 5,255,455 of record NZ_CP029482.1, on the reverse strand, counting down.
TGCTGCTGCGCCCATTGGCGACTAATCTGGTAAGTCTGCAACTGGAAATGGAACCGGCTGAAGTCGGCGACGAAGACCACGTGCACGGCCCGGATTGCGCACACGACCACTAAGGAAACCGCTCTATGCTCGCCCTCGGCAAACTGCTTGAACTGACCCTCGCCGGCCGCGAACCGGCGGAGAAGACTCAACTGACTGTCGAAGGCGTACGCATGCGCTGGTTGAGCGAAGGTGCGCTGGAAGTCCGGCCACCTGAGGCTCGTGATAACGGCCTGGACCTGCTGCTGTCAGCGGGTATCCATGGCAACGAAACAGCGCCGATCGAGCTGCTCGATCGCCTGTTGCATGACATCGCCCGCGGTGATTTGAAGCCGCGCGCACGTATTCTGTTCCTGTTCGGGAACCCGGAAGCGATTCGCAAAGGCGAGCGTTTCGTCGAGCAGGACGTCAACCGGCTGTTCAACGGCCGTCACGAACAAACCAGCGGTTCCGAAGCGCTGCGCGCCTGTGAGCTGGAGCGGTTGGCGGCGAGTTTTTTCAGCCTGCCGGATCGTGGGCGTCTGCACTACGATCTGCACACGGCGATACGCGGCTCGAAAATCGAACAGTTCGCGTTGTATCCGTGGAAAGAAGGGCGCCAGCATTCGCGCCTGGAACTGGCCCGCTTACGTGCTGCCGGCATGGAAGCGGTGCTATTGCAGAACAAGCCGTCGATCGTGTTCAGCTCTTACACCTACGACAAGCTCGGTGCCGAGTCTTTCACCCTTGAACTGGGCAAGGCGCGGCCGTTCGGGCAGAACGACGGTGTAAACGTCTCGCTGCTTGAGACCCGCCTCCAGCAGATCATTGAAGGCACCGAGCCTGCGGTGACTGAAGAATGCCTGGACGGTTTGCAGTTGTTCAGCGTGGCGCGGGAAATCATCAAGCACAGCGACAGCTTCCGCCTGAACCTGCCGGCGGACATCGAGAACTTTTCGGAGTTGGATGTGGGTTACGTGCTGGCCGAAGACATCGCCCAGACCCGCTGGATCATCGAAGAGAAGGGCGCCCGGATCATCTTTCCGAACCCCAAGGTCAAAAACGGCCTGCGCGCCGGCATCCTGATCGTGCCGACCACCGACGAGAACCTCGCCTGAATCCAACACATAACAAATGTGGGAGCTAGCCTGCTAGCGATTGCAATGTGTCAGTCACCCTGGTTATCGACTGACACTCCGCTATCGCCAGCAGGCTAGCTCCCACAGTTATGGCCGGTGTTTAGACGGCTACCGCGCGGGGCTCGCTGCGACGCAACGCCCGCATCTTGTGCAGCGTATCCGCGCACGTCTTCGCCGCTTCCTGACCTTTATGCACGAAATGCTCGAAGAAGAACTTCTGGTGCTCTTCGCCAGCGTGGAAGTGGTGCGGGGTCAAAACCACAGAGAACACCGGCACTTCGGTTTCCAGCTGAACCTGCATCAGGCCGCTGATCACCGATTGGGCGACGAATTCATGACGGTAGATGCCGCCGTCGACCACCAGGCCGGCCGCGACGATGCCAGCGTAACGACCGGACTTGGCCAGCAGCTTGGCGTGCAGTGGAATTTCAAAGGCGCCGCCGACTTCGAAGAAATCGATGTCGGACTCCTGATAACCCTGGGCAATCATTTCGGCAACGAAGCCCTTACGGCTTTGATCGACGATTTCCTTGTGCCAGCAGGCCTGGATGAACGCAACGCGCTCGCCCTGATGGTTTTTGCTTTTGCTATCGATTGCGGTGGGTTGCATGTTCTGACTCCTGTTTATGTAAAAAACAGGGCATATGAATCGAATGGGATTTAAGGGTGCGCACGCTCGCACGAATGCCCGCGGACGGCCCTTTGGCGCCAATCCCGTTCTCTCTTCATCCGGACTATGACCGTCGGCCCCGGGATCACACCGGGTCTGCTGACCTTGTCGCCAGACACCACCGAAGCCATGTCTGTCACCAAGCGCTCGCGGGCTATGCGCATTGCGCGCAATTACCGCCGGTGGGGAGTTGCACCCCGCCCTGAGAACGTTTTGCCGCCAGATTGTCTGGAGGCGAAGCGTTTTTAACACATATTTCCGAGCCGTGCATTGCTGCTATCTGATGATTGCTATCGACTTTTTCGCTTACTCGAAGCGTCTTTTCCTTCGCCTGGGGTTGATTAATCGTCGTCATGGCCGCAGTAATTCCCGACTGAAAGGGATTTTCCCCTGCTTTCCGAGGCCAGATTCATGAGCGTTATCGATCTTCGCAGCGACACCGTTACCCAACCGACCGCCGAGATGCTCGACGCGATGGCCAGTGCGGCCACCGGTGACGACGTCTATGGCGAAGATCCGACGGTCAATCGTCTGGAAGCGGAACTGGCAAAACGGCTGGGTTTTGCCGCTGCGTTGTTCGTGCCGACAGGCACCATGAGCAACCTGCTGGGCCTGATGGCCCATTGCGAACGCGGTGACGAATACATCGTCGGCCAGCAGGCACACACCTATAAGTACGAAGGTGGCGGCGCGGCGGTCCTCGGTTCGATCCAGCCGCAACCGCTGGAAGTACAGGCCGATGGTTCGGTGGACCTGGCACACGTCGCTGCCGCGATCAAACCGGACGACTTTCATTTCGCCCGTACGCGGTTGCTGGCGCTGGAAAACACCATGCAGGGCAAAGTGCTGCCGCTGGAATATCTCGCCCGGGCGCGCAGCTTTACTCGTGAGCACGGATTGCAACTGCACCTGGACGGCGCGCGGCTCTACAACGCAGCCGTCAAACTGGGCGTTGATGCCCGCGAGATCACTCAACACTTCGATTCGGTCTCGGTCTGCCTGTCCAAAGGCCTGGGCGCGCCGATCGGTTCGGTGTTGTGCGGCTCGGCGGAGTTGATCGGCAAGGCACGCCGCCTGCGCAAGATGGTCGGTGGCGGCATGCGCCAGGCGGGTCTGTTGGCGGCGGCGGGGCTCTATGCGCTGGATAACAACGTTCAGCGTCTGGCCGACGATCATGCCAATGCGCAATTTCTGGCCGATGAACTGCAAAAGGCCGGTTACGAAGTCGAGCCGGTGCAGACCAACATGGTGTACGTGAACATGGGTGACAAGGCTGAGGCGATCAAGGCTTTTGCGGCCGAGCGCGGGATCAAACTGAGTGCTGCCGGACGTCTGCGCATGGTCACGCACATGGACGTCAACCGCGCTCAAATCGAGCAAGTCGTGGCGACATTCGTCGACTTTTCTCGCAACTGATCGCCTTGGCGGTCCAATTGACCGTTTCTATCGTATAAACACGCTGTACCCCGCGCGCAGGGCCGATATAATGCGGCCCTTTGCCGTCGCTTCGTCTGTTGACGTTTCGCACAGGCCTTTGGCCGCAGCCTCCGTGGAAGAACCTAATGAAAAGCGCAGAAATCCGTGAAGCCTTCCTTCGCTTCTTCGAAGAGCAAGGCCACACCCGTGTAGCCTCCAGCTCTTTGATTCCGGGCAACGACCCAACCCTGCTGTTCACTAACGCGGGGATGAACCAGTTCAAGGACTGCTTCCTGGGCCAGGAAAAGCGCGCGTACACCCGCGCTGTCTCCAGCCAGAAATGCGTGCGCGCCGGCGGCAAGCACAACGACCTGGAAAACGTCGGTTATACCGCCCGTCACCACACCTTCTTCGAAATGCTGGGTAACTTCAGCTTCGGTGATTACTTCAAGCGCGATGCGATCACCTACGCCTGGAACTTCCTGACCTCCGACAAGTGGCTGAACCTGCCAAAGGAAAAGCTCTGGGTCACCGTCTACGCCAGCGATGATGAGGCGTACGACATCTGGACCAAGGAAATCGGGGTTCCGGCCGAGCGCATGGTTCGCATCGGTGACAACAAGGGCGCGCCGTACGCCTCCGACAACTTCTGGACCATGGGCGATACCGGCCCGTGCGGTCCTTGCACCGAGATCTTCTACGATCACGGCGCCGACATCTGGGGTGGCCCGCCGGGCTCGCCGGAAGAAGACGGCGACCGTTACATCGAGATCTGGAACAACGTGTTCATGCAGTTCAACCGCACCGCCGACGGCGTGTTGCACCCGCTGCCAGCACCGTCGGTCGACACCGGCATGGGCCTGGAGCGGATCAGTGCCGTGCTGCAGCACGTTCACTCGAACTATGAAATCGACCTGTTCCAGAGCCTGCTGACCGCATCGGCCAAGGCCATCGGCTGCACCAACGACGCTCAGGCTTCCCTGAAAGTCGTGGCTGACCACATTCGTTCTTGCGGCTTCCTGATTGCCGATGGCGTGCTGCCGTCCAACGAAGGCCGCGGTTATGTGCTGCGCCGGATCATCCGCCGCGCCTGCCGTCACGGCAACAAACTGGGCGCCAAGGGCAGCTTCTTCTACCAGATCGTCGCGGCACTGGTCGCCGAAATGGGCGAAGCCTTCCCTGAGCTGAAATCCCAGCAGGCGCACATCGAACGCGTCCTGAAAGCCGAAGAAGAGCAGTTCGCCAAGACTCTGGAGCAGGGCCTTAAAATCCTCGAACAGGATCTGGCCGAACTCAAAGGCGACGTGGTGCCGGGCGACGTGGTGTTCAAACTCTACGACACCTATGGCTTCCCGATGGACCTGACCGGCGACATCGCTCGCGAGCGCAGCCTGACCATCGACGAAGAAGGCTTCGAGCGCGAAATGGAAGCCCAGCGCGTCCGTGCCCGTTCCGCCAGCTCCTTCGGCATGGACTACAACAGCCTGGTCAAGGTTGATGTGGCCACCGAATTCACCGGTTACAAAGCCACCAGCGGTTCGGCGAAAGTCGTTGGCCTCTATAAAGAAGGCCAGGCGGTCGACGTACTGAGTGAAGGCGAAGAGGGCGTGGTCGTTCTCAATCAGACGCCGTTCTACGCTGAATCCGGCGGCCAGATCGGCGATTGCGGTTATCTGCAAGGCGGCAACGGCCGTTTTGACGTGCGTGACACCACCAAGACCGGCGGCGCGTTCCTGCACCACGGTGTGTTGGCGTCGGGTAGCCTGACCATCGGTTCTCCGGTTGAAACCCACGTTGAAGCCGATGTGCGTCACGCCACTTCGCTGAACCATTCGGCCACTCACTTGCTGCACGCCGCGTTGCGTAAAGTGCTGGGTGATCACGTTCAGCAGAAAGGCTCGCTGGTCGACAGTCAGCGTCTGCGCTTTGACTTCAGCCACTTCGAAGCCATCAAGCCTGAACAGTTGAAAGCGCTGGAAGACATCGTCAACGCCGAGATCCGCAAGAACTCCGCCGTTGAAACCGAAGAAACCGACATCGAAACCGCCAAGAAAAAAGGCGCCATGGCGCTGTTTGGCGAGAAGTACGGCGACAACGTGCGCGTGCTGAGCATGGGCGGTGATTTCTCCGTCGAGCTGTGCGGTGGCATCCACGCCAACCGTACCGGCGACATCGGCCTGCTGAAAATCATCAGCGAAGGCGGTGTGGCTTCTGGTGTGCGTCGTATCGAGGCAGTCACTGGTGCCGCGGCGCTGGCTTACTTGAACGCTGCAGAAGAACAACTCAAGGAAGCGGCCAACCTGGTCAAGGGCAGCCGCGACAACCTGATCGACAAGCTGTCGGCTGTGCTGGAGCGCAACCGTCTGCTGGAGAAGCAACTCGAGCAGTTGCAAGCCAAGGCTGCCAGCGCGGCGGGCGACGATCTGTCGGCCTCTGCCCTGGACGTCAAAGGCGTGAAAGTGCTGGCCGTGCGTCTGGACGGTCAGGACGCCAAGGCGCTGCTGGCGCTGGTCGATCAGCTGAAAAACAAACTCGGCCGCGCAGTGATCCTGCTCGGCAGTGTCCATGAGGAAAAGGTCGTTCTGGTTGCAGGCGTAACCAAAGACCTGACTGGCCAACTCAAAGCCGGTGATTTGATGAAGCAAGCCGCTGCGGCAGTGGGCGGGAAGGGCGGTGGTCGTCCAGACATGGCGCAGGGCGGTGGTACTGACGCTGGCGCACTGGATGCGGCACTGGCCCTGACTGTTCCATTTGTAGAGCAGGGTTTATAAGGCAGGGTGTCCGGCCCGCAGTCTAGTGGCGGGCCGGAACGCTGTTTGAGTGATTATTTGGGCGCCCTTCATGGGCAGAGGCGGCTTTGAAATGGCTTTGATCGTACAGAAATTTGGAGGCACCTCCGTCGGCACTGTCGAGAGAATCGAGCAGGTCGCCGACAAGGTTAAGAAATTCCGCGATGCCGGCGATGACCTGGTGGTTGTCCTGTCTGCAATGAGCGGCGAAACCAACCGTCTGATCGATCTGGCCAAGCAAATCAGTGGCGACGGCCAACCGGTTCCGCGTGAGCTGGATGTGATCGTCTCCACGGGCGAGCAGGTGACGATTGCACTGTTGGCCATGGCGCTGATCAAGCGCGGCGTGCCGGCGGTGTCGTACACCGGCAATCAGGTGCGGATTCTGACGGACAGCGCGCACAATAAAGCGCGTATCTTGCAGATTGATGACCAGAAGATTCGCGGTGATCTGAAGGCAGGTCGTGTCGTTGTTGTCGCCGGTTTTCAGGGCGTCGACGAGCACGGCAACATCACCACCCTTGGTCGTGGCGGTTCCGACACCACCGGCGTGGCGCTGGCAGCAGCCTTGAAGGCTGATGAATGCCAGATCTACACCGATGTCGACGGCGTCTACACCACCGACCCGCGTGTGGTGTCCGTGGCCCAGCGCCTGGACAAGATTACCTTCGAAGAGATGCTGGAAATGGCCAGCCTCGGTTCCAAGGTGTTGCAGATCCGTGCGGTGGAATTCGCCGGCAAGTACAACGTTCCGCTGCGCGTACTGCACAGCTTCAAGGAGGGTCCGGGCACCCTCATTACTATTGATGAAGAGGAAACCATGGAACAGCCGATCATTTCCGGCATCGCTTTCAATCGCGATGAAGCCAAGCTGACCATCCGTGGTGTGCCAGACACCCCGGGCGTTGCATTCAAGATTCTCGGCCCGATCAGTGCCGCGAACATCGAAGTCGACATGATCGTGCAGAACGTTGCGCACGATAACACCACCGACTTCACCTTCACCGTGCACCGCAATGACTTCCAGGCCGCACAAACCGTGCTGGAAAACACCGCTCGCGAGATCGGTGCCCGTGAGGTCGTGGGTGACATCAAGATCGCCAAGGTCTCGATCGTCGGCGTCGGCATGCGTTCCCACGCAGGTGTGGCCAGCCGCATGTTCGAATCCCTGGCGAAAGAAAGCATCAACATCCAGATGATCTCGACGTCGGAAATCAAAGTCTCCGTTGTGATCGAAGAGAAGTATCTGGAACTGGCTGTGCGCGCTCTGCACACGGCTTTCGAACTGGACGCACCGGCCCGAACGGGCGAGTGATGCGTTTGCCAAAGGGCGCGGTCTGACCGCGCCCTTTGTCTTTTTTGAATAGCGCGACCCAGGAACTGTTCTTTTGCTCGCGCTGGTCAATACTCAGGCATGTAGGGCTGCGATCGTTCCGGTTGTAGGTCGAGTGCCTTTTTTTTGCAGACTGTTGTCCCTGAAATGAAATGCGTGAGGAGAAAGGTATGCTGATTCTGACTCGTCGGTGCGCAGAAAGCCTGATTATTGGTGATGGCGAAATCACCGTGACCGTGCTCGGCGTTAAAGGAAATCAAGTGCGTATTGGCGTTAACGCACCTAAAGAGGTTGCGGTTCACCGTGAGGAAATTTACTTGCGGATCAAGAAAGAGAAGGACGACGAACCAAGCCATTAATTTTTATCGTTTTTTATGTTTGCAAACGGGGAAGAAGCTGGTTAATATACGCCCCGTGTTGCGGAGAGCTGGCCGAGTGGCCGAAGGCGCTCCCCTGCTAAGGGAGTACACCTCAAAAGGGTGTCGGGGGTTCGAATCCCCCGTTCTCCGCCATTATTTGCGTAGTACGTTGTAATCTGGCTTTTTCGGTAAGTGTTTGAAATTACTAGAAAAAGTGCTTTACATAGAGATTAGACGGCCTATAATGCGCGGCAACAAATGCACTCGTAGCTCAGCTGGATAGAGTACTCGGCTACGAACCGAGCGGTCACAGGTTCGAATCCTGTCGAGTGCACCATTTAAGGGTTGTTTGCAGTAATGTGAATAACTTGGCTCCAACCAGTTGTGATCTGGTATAAAAACACAAATGCACTCGTAGCTCAGCTGGATAGAGTACTCGGCTACGAACCGAGCGGTCACAGGTTCGAATCCTGTCGAGTGCACCAAACACCAAAAAGCCCGCGTTTAACGCGGGCTTTTTGCCGTCCGGGATTTGGCTTTTCCCTTCGTGCATCCTTTCTCATCGAACTCGACGTGTGCGCTGCGACCTCGCTTGAGGTCATAACGGTAGCTCGTGGCCGAATTGCGAATACTGATCTTGTCTGGCTTGCCCAGAGCACTCTCGACGTCCTGTTGAGTCATGCCGGCGACGATCCGTTGGTTGATGATTGCTTCGCGACGCTCCTTGGCAGTCATCAGGTTTCCACACTTGTCCTCAGTCTGACCGACAACGGTTGGCTCCTTCCTTCTGTTTTTCGCTCTGGGTGTTTCCCGAGTGTCCGCCTCCGGCATCATCGCTACCGGGTTAACGGGTTTGAAGGTGCGCACATCTTGCAGAGAGAGACTTTCGCCGTCCGTGCAACTCAAGGTGGTGAAGGTGAGGCGGCCGTCGGGTGCTTCGCAACGGTGAAGGGTGGCGGCTTGTAACCGGGGCGAAAGGCAGAGCAGGGCAAGCAGTAAAAAATAAAGGCTGATCGATGGCATTAAACGTCCTCCATGACGGTCCATGTCAGGGTAGCCGCTACATTTTTCGACGAGGGTGTGTTTTCTTTTCAGAATGAGTCGTCGCAGTTGGAGAGGTCAGGACTGCACTCAGCTTTGTCTTGCAACCGCTTGTTTCAGCCACGATTTTTTAACGTTTAAAACGGTCGGGCGGTGTATCATTGCGCCCGTCAGCCCCGCCGGGGCTTGTGGAATACCTCCATGGACTTACCCAGTAGTTACTCAGTACCCCGTTTTTCCAATCATGAATTGACTGATTGATCCTTCCGGCGTGCCCCGCTGCTGGGAGTGGAGTTCGCCTATGTCCGAAGTTGAAGTAAAGAAAACGCAGGAAAGCTTGCAGGACCGCCTCGCTCAAGTCGTTGAGCTGCTGCAGCGTCAGCGGGTGGTCGAAGACCTGACTCATCGCCAGGAAGGTCCGCATCACGAGCGGGTCGAGAACCTCGTTCACCGGCAAAACCTCGTCGAGTTGCAACGCAAGCTCGATGATCTGCACTCCGCCGACGTTGCCTACATTCTTGAAGCCTTGCCGCTGGACGATCGTCTGACGCTCTGGCAATTGGTCAAGGCTGATCGCGACGGCGACATCCTCCTCGAAGTATCCGACTCGGTTCGTGAAACCCTGATCGCCGACATGGACGATCACGAGCTCCTGGCTGCGGCCAAGGACATGGATGCCGACGAACTTGCTGACCTGGCTTCCGAGCTGCCGCGAGATGTCGTCCACGAGCTGATGGAAACCCTCGATAGTCAACAGCGTGAGCGCGTCCGCTCCGCGTTGTCTTATGACGAGGAACAAGTCGGTGCGCTGATGGACTTCGAGATGGTGACCATCCGTGAGGATGTCAGTCTCGAAGTGGTTCTGCGTTACCTGCGTCGTCTCAAGGAGCTGCCGGGCCACACCGACAAACTGTTTGTGGTCGATTACGACGGTGTGCTCAAGGGCGTGCTGCCGATCAAGCGTTTGCTGGTCAACGACCCTGAAAAACAGGTGTCGGAAGTCATGGCCAGCGACCCGGTGAGTTTTCACCCGGACGAGGACGCCTACGACGCCGCTCAGGCGTTCGAACGTTACGACTTGATCTCGGCGCCTGTGGTCGACAAGAACGGCAAGCTTATCGGCCGTCTGACCATCGACGAAATGGTCGACCTGATCCGTGAAGAGAGCGAGAACGAAGTGCTCAACATGGCGGGTCTGCGCGAAGAAGAAGATATCTTCGCCTCCGTCTGGAAATCCCTGCGTAACCGTTGGGCCTGGCTGGCGGTCAACCTGATCACCGCGTTTATCGCATCCCGGGTGATCGGCCTGTTCGAAGGCTCCATCGAAAAACTGGTGGCGCTGGCGGCATTGATGCCGATCGTGGCCGGTATCGGTGGCAACTCGGGCAACCAGACCATCACCATGATCGTTCGAGCCATGGCGCTGGACCAGGTGAGCACCGGCAATACGTCACGACTGATGCGTAAAGAGTTGGTCGTCGGTTTGATCAATGGTCTGGTTTGGGGCGGTGTGATTGGCGTCGTGGCCTATCTGCTTTATGGCAGTTGGTCCCTGGGCGTGGTGATGACCGCCGCGATGACGCTTAACCTGTTGCTGGCGGCGTTGATGGGTGTTTTGATTCCGATGACGCTGGCGAGGCTCGGGCGCGATCCTGCCATGGGCGCCAGTGTGATGATCACCGCCATGACTGACAGCGGCGGGTTCTTCATCTTCCTCGGGCTGGCGACGATCTTCCTGCTCTGACTTGCCTGCTTTTAAGAACCCGCCAAATCGGCGGGTTTTTTATCACCGAATTTCAGGCAAAAAAAAGCCAGCGATTATGCTGGCTTGAGCGTTCGGGTTGAATCAGGAAGCGTCTGCGGCCATTTCGGCGTCATGGGCAATCAGCGAAACAAGAGCATTTTGCTGACGGTGAGAGAGTTGGCGGAAGCGTTGAAGCAATTCACGTTCGTGCAATGACAGCTCCGGGCTGTCCAGGCGCATGCTCAATTCTTCGCCCAGTGCACCTTCCTGAATAAGACTCTGCTCAAGGCGCGCAATGATTTCGGAGTTCATGCTGCGATGATGATTGCGAGCCACTTCGGCAATGCGTTCACGCATTCCGTCTGGCAGACGTACGACGAACTTGTCAGCCGTACGGCTGGAATAAATTGCCTGTTTCAATGGGCGCATATATTTAACCGGTTAGTTCAGGGGAGCGGTTCTCGGGATTGGCCGCAGGATGTCTGATAGGACAAGGTCTCTGGCCAAATGTTCAACCTGAATTGATAGAGGCTCGCATCATGCCTCAAAGCAGCCAGATCATTGGCGTCAATTCTGTGACAAATATTGCGCTGGGTAAAGGCGTTATGCCAGCACCCTTATCAGAAATGTGGACTGGTTGGAAAACTTTGCCCCTTGCCCGCATCGCTGACCGCGTCCTCTGCCCGACAGGTGATGCCCGAAGACGCCTGAAGGTGCATGCTACGCGGATTCGATCCTTGGTCCTTACCTTATACAGGATAGTGGCAAATGGCCGATTTACTAGTGGCAGACCCGCAGAGGAGGGTGATTCAGGATGGATGGCACGTTGATTTACTTGATGGGGCCGTCCGGATCCGGCAAGGACAGCCTCATCGAAGCGGCTCGACAACCTTTACGCTCGATGAATGGCGAAGTGGTGCGACGGGTCATCACGCGCTCGGCTGAATCCGTAGGTGAAGACGCCATCGGAGTTTCCCGTGAAGACTTCCAGCGACGCCAGGAAATGGGCGACTTCGCCCTGTCGTGGCACGCCAACGGCCTGGATTACGGCATTCCGCGCCAGATCGACCACTGGCTGAAAGACGGCCGACATGTATTGGTCAACGGCTCTCGCGGCCACCTGAGTGAGGCGCTGCAACGCTATCCGACGCTGCTACCGGTGCTGTTGACGGTCAAGGATGAAGTGCTGCGCGAACGCTTGCTGCGACGTGGTCGGGAGAGTGTTGAGGAGATTGAAGCAAGGTTGCGCCGCAACGCTCTGTTTGCGGCGCACGACTCGCTCGGTGACACGAAGATCCATCGGCTCGACAATTCTGGCGAACTGGCGGTCACTGTTGAAAATCTTCTGAACCTGCTGAAGCTCAGCGTAAAACCGGATCGAACTTGATTTTGCGCCCGACAATCAGCGCAAGCACGAATAACGCACCGAATACGCCGCAGGCAATCAGGGGCAGGGTGGCGACCGTGTCCGGTACCAATGACAAATGAAGAATGCCGCTCAGTAAGGCAAGGATCAAACATCCTGCGGCTGATTTGGACATGCTGTGCTCCTGATGGGGGTGATTCAAAATACCAAGCGTTCCGAAGACTGCGATACCAACGGGTAATTGTGCTGGTTCACGTCCTGGCCAACAAAGCCGCGCTGATCGTTCATGACCGCCAATTGCGGGGCTTTTTGCAGCTGGAGGTAATGGGGCATCCGATGCGCGATCTGCTCAGCGCCGTTCTCGGGGGCAAAATGACCACCCAGGAGGACGGTAAGAGCGATCGCATTCGAGAGTAAAAGGACGCTGTTCATGAGGCTGACCTCGGTTGTTCGTGAGAACAGCTAAAGCAGCCCGCGTGCCAAGAGTTTAACGGCTATTAAATCCTTTAAAAACAAAGAATTAACTTATTGCCCAAAGGGGTGCTCGTTGCAAATTGCAATGATGGCATTTTGAGAGGATGCAATTTGCACGGTAAATTAAGCCACGATGAAGAAGGGCGTCTGCCTACACTTAAAAAGCCATACGGACGACATGACAAAATCAGGCCTGCCCGTTAACATGCACGCCGTCCCTCGCACCGCATTTCTTGCGGGTGACCTGTGTCTCAGTAGCTCAATTGGATAGAGCATCCCCCTCCTAAGGGGAAGGTTGGCAGTTCGAACCTGCCCTGGGACACCATAATTATCAAGTGGTTAGCGAGGCTTGGTGTTAGCTTTTTCGATTATCCTTGTCGCTAGTCCCCACTTTGGTCCCCACTTCTCTGCACGTTCATTATCGAGAGATCCACCAAGGAACCATGGTTGTTTTGGTCGATTTACGAAACTGGTGCTAGCTCGTTCTCACTTTCTTTGAATTCCATTCCAATTGAAAAGTCATTTGCGCTGCCGTTGATCTCGAGACGTCGGAATTGGCCGGCACGTTTGAGCCGCCCATGTAGGGGCGGCTGACAGAGATAAACCCTTACAGATCATGTGTGCTTGTGCCCAAATCCCCGAGGCTGAAGAAACATGTTTTCTAGGTCATTTGGGCCAACATCGGAAGCGTCCTTCACCTGCAACGATCTCTTAAGCAGATAGATTCCGTCGATGAATTGCGGTGGTTGCCCAGGCACCATTACAACTGGCATTAAGAGATAAGCACCAGCCTTCTTGTAGTCGTCCAAAAACCTTGTGAGGTTGACGTCATCAGCAGGTTCCATGGTCAGGGAGCGCGACGCCAGCATCGCAACTTGTAGATCCCCTTGATCCCTCGGGATCTTTGACGTGATGACCATTCCGTAATGCGTCGGATGCTCGATGGAAAACCGGCGAACAATGCCTACGTGGATTTCCTCCTCCTTGTCTACTGTCCCGAATCGCTCTCGCCACCGCTCAAATATTTTTACGGCCGCATCCCTATCCTTAAACATTATCGCAATGAAGGGCGGCGCCATGGGATTAACCACTCCATAAGCTATGCCCATCCAGCCAGCGCGATCCCAGAGGTGGACATCGATCACCGATCGGACTTTCACATTGCGGTGGTCTGTCAACGTCGGGAATTCCCTCTCATCGAGGATCTCGTCTTTGGCTTGCGTTTCTTCTCTGGCTGGTCGCGGCTCCCGTCTAACCTGCGGCCTTTCCAGCTTGGCTTCGAACCTTTTCGGTGAACGCTTATCCCAGGAGTTCAGGCGCGACACGCCGTCGAAGATGCGCTGGCGGCTGATGCACAGTGAACCAATCATCGCAACGCGTTCCATTGCTGCGTCTGTCTTGAATAGCCGATCAGCCGCTTCTTTGAAGTTCTTCGCAGTGCAAGTCGCTGAAAAGATGATGGCGGCGACTTCCAGCAACATGGAGAGAAAGTCGCCATGCACCGACGGGGTCCCGGGAAACACGTCATTGGGCCAGCGAACCGTCGCTCTCATACGGTCCAAATCAGCCGTCACCTCGAAACGCGCGATGCTCGCATCGACAACTGTGACATCGAAACGCTCCGCGTGAGCGAAAGCGCCCAGTTCGAACGCGGTCGCGAAGAACGCCTCGACTGTTCCAGCAATGGCTTCGGCGACGGTTATACCTGTGTCGGTGGGCTCATGTATGACGTTTACCTGAACGCCAAGTACTGAGGTGACAAACACCTGAGTATTCTGGTCGTTGAAAATTGATGGTCGCCAATGTGCGTCGCCAGCGGGCTGCCCCGCCAACTGATTGAAAAAACTCTGTACGTCCTTGGGAGATTCGCTTTCGGGAACCCATCCTTCCTGCCTCAGAGCGTCCTCATATCCCAGCAGGTATAGCAGCGTGAACCTGCTGATGTTCAGGTCCAGCCCTTCCAAGATATCAGGGATCAATTCTAGTCGCGGTATCTCCTCCGAGGAGAGGTTCGTCAGTTGACAGGCTAGGACCATGTCGAAGTCCTTCAATTGCGCAGCGGCACGACTCTTCGACTTGTCGTCGAGTGGCAAAGCGTTCAGGCATCCGCGCGCGATCTGAACCATTCCCAGCAACTCAGGGAAGTGCTTAAGCTGGACCGCTTGCCATGCCGCATTCATCAGCGTCGGAAATAGAGTTGACGGGAGTTCGCCGTTTTCTTCACCTTCAATGAACAAGGTCGCGGCGGCCGAGGTGCAGCTCGCACGTGCCGCCCAGAGTAAACCAGCGCTTTGGTAAGCGACCGAAAGTTGAAGCAGGGCGTCAACCAGGTTTTCCGCATGCTCCTTTTTGGAAAGCAGCCGGGCGGCTTTGCCAAGAAGCCGGATCATCTCCATGTTTTCGTCGAAGTCGAGTTGCTTGGCGCGATTGAGCAATACCACCGCGCCTTGAACCTCCCCCGTACGTTTAGACACGAAGTCGGAGAGTTGGTCCACAAGGTTCCGGTAACCTCGGTCTTTGCCGGCGACCTGGCCGAACACCTCAATTAGCCTAACCAGGCGTTTAGCATCAAACTCCCCCAAGCCGTCAGCCTCGACGAGGATGTCTGCAAACTGTGGCCACAGCGAGGAAATTCGTTCTGGCTCGCCGGCAATCAGGGCTTCGTTGAGCTGGATGGTCAGCAGCGAAGTCTTTGCCTCCAGCGCATTGTTTGGCCGGCTGCTGTCGCTCGCTAGTTCGGCAAGCCTTGATGATAACCGGGCAATTCGGGGTTCCAGTCGGACTTGCTCCGACGTGAGGTGCTCATGAATGACGGTATTGAATAATAACTGCGCCAAGTTGCACAGCATCTCAAGATTAGTCGCATGTTCGTTTCCGATGACAAGGGCTTCAAAGCCATCATAGCCGTCGACGATGGCCTTGATGTCGTCGAACCACCAGAACGCCGTCCAGAGCGACTCGTAGCGCGCGTTGAGCTGCTGCCGATGCGTTCCTCCATCGTCCGCCAGGCGAACGGCCCGAACAAACCTGCCGTCGACGTCAGTTCGCGGCAGTTCCAGCTCTCGCGCCAGCTTTGCTGCCACAAGCGCTTCGGATGCGCGCTGCATCTTCATCCCGACAAACGTAGAAGGGTCCGCAAGTTCCTGCTCTATGTCGGCTAGTTGCTGCTTTCGCGAATAATCAGATGGGCCAAGATCAAGATCGCTCGTTTCTTCACCGATCCTCAGATAGTTAAACGCAAGATCGCGGCGATTCTTATCGATGACCTCATTGATGATCCAGGCACGGTCGTGGATGATCACTTGAACACCGTGCTTACGGGTGAGTTCATCTTCCACTCGGGCTCGATCCTTCGCACGCGCGGCTCTGGACGTCACAAAAAAGATCTTTTTGTAGTCGCGGTCTGTGGCCACGATTCCATCCACGTCCGACCTCGCTTTGTCGGCCCACGTCTTTTTCGCGCTGAAGGCGAAAGCCCATCGCTCGCTGCCGCTATTGGCCATACCGATAAAGGTGAGCTTGCTAATCTCATCGGAGACCGGAGAGGTCTCGGTGTCGGCCTTGCTGTCACCGCCACCCTCCGGGCCAGTTGCCGGCCTTAGGTTTGGACAAATCGTCCGTTCGCAAAGCTTGCGGCAGAACAGTTCAAAGTCATGCGTTTGGTTACGCTCGGTGATGGTGTCCAGGTGATGCGACAGGACCTCGGCTTTGAGCTGATGCTTGACGCTAGAGGTTGAGTCCGAATAGAGCTCAGGTCGGATCTGGCGCATGAACTGTGATGGCGAAACAACCTTTTCTTCAGCCTTCATCTGCATCCTGTGGCTCTCTGTTCGCGGGGGCATCGGCGGTCCTTGGCAATGGAAAGCGTGCTGTTGCGTCTAAAAAACACTAGCGATTTTTCCGAGATTGTATCCCATCGCGGCGGATCGGCTTGGGGTGTCCTCTGTGCTGGCGTAACAACCAGGCGTGATGCTCACAATCGACGTAAATCTAAATTTAACTAGATTAGTTAGTTATAATTACAAGTGTTTTAATTCATTTCTGTCGCTTTGTTTGTTAGCACCTCGCTGTCGCGCCGCATAAATATATTCAGATGCAATTGCGATAGAAAAACGACGGGGAAAACAGCAAGTTAGTGCCAAAGTTCAGCGGATTGACGTGTCAGCTCGTGTCGCGAATGATCAGCGTCACAGGCTTCGACAACGAGACGTATGCGATGCAAATTCAAACTACTGAGCAAGTTTGCGAGATCTTTAAGATTTCACGATAAACGCTTTATCGACTATCGAAAAACGATCCCGCCTTTCCACAGCCGTTGCACTTCGGTCGCGCAATTCGCTGGAACCTCGCAGACATTTGTGAGTTTTACGCGCAGCAGCGACACGCTCCGCAAAAACGGGCATAAAAAAGCCCGCACGAGGCGGGCCTTTCCTTAATTACGTTCGGCAGCTGATTTCTTGGCGGAAACCTGCGGAACGCAATCGGTGAGCACAGTATGTATATGCCTTTGCAGATCTGCAAGCATCAATTCTGCGTGCGCGTTCACCGCCGATCAGGCGGTGGTCGATGGCGGCAATAGTTCATTGTATTGGGACATCTTCACTGATCGATACACCTCCATCCCGATTCTTTGAGCCGGGCGGTGTGTTCAATCGCGTGTTGATGGAGGCCCCGTATCTGGCTCGCTGTAGCGATAACAAAACCGCCGCGCGAGTTCGCCCCCGCGAGCACGCCATTCGCTATCCATACATGCAGATCAATCGTCCAGGGATGGTGTCTTGGCTGATCTTCGACCTCGATCACATTAATTCACTTGCCTGGGACGACGAAGGTCTGCCGCCGCCGAACCTGATCGTGCGGAACAGGAATAATGGTCATTCACACCTTTTCTACGCCATTCCTCCGGTCTGCACGACTGAGAACGCCCGAGACAAGCCGATTCAGTACATGAAGGCGGTCTACACCGCCTTTGCCCTGCGCTTAAAGGCCGATACCGATTACAACAGTGGCCCAGTCGCCAAGACTCCAGGGCATCCGTGGTGGTCGACCTCAGAGTTGCATAACCACGTCTACGAGTTAGGCGAACTGGCCGATTATGTGGAGCTGGAGGTTTCGCCCTGGAAGACGGGGCCACAGCTGGAAGACCTCCCGCACTCCAGACACTGCATCCTGTTTGAACAGCTTCGCTATTTCGCTTACAGCATCGTGAACCAGGAGCGCGAGCGCGGGACGCTTGCCACGTTGACACGGCGACTGGAAGCCTTCGCTCACAACCATAACAAGTTCGCTAGGAATGGCTTTACCCAGGACTTAATGCTGTCCTCAGTAAGAGCGACGGTCAGATCCGTCGCACGTTGGACGTGGACGCGCTACGAGGGCAGCGCTAGGTGTTGCCGGGGGGCGATGGAACTCGACAAGTCGTTACCACTAAACGAGCGTCAGAGCCTCGCAGCCAGGCGCACCCACGAATTGCGGCATAAGGCTACCGAATCGAAGATCCGAGCGGCGTGCAGAGGACTCCAGGAGCGCGGTGAAAAGCTGACTCAAGCCTCGATAGCCAGCTTTGCAGGTCTCTCTCGGCAGACGGTGGCCAACTATGGCCACGTCCTGGATGAAGTCTCGCGGCCGCAGATCATAGCCGTCCTGGGCGCGGCTAAATCCCCTTGCATGCAATCACAAGTCGTCGCTGGCACCAGCGATCGAGGAAGCGAATGCAATCATTCCGCGGCCCCTACCAGCGCGACCTTGGATGTTAATTATGGTGCACATCAGGTAACCGCCCCTTTGACGTGGGCTTTGAAAAGCAACTCGCGGGAAGTGGGGGTAGACAAGGAAGCCGGGGGCTCTGCCCCTCTCGACCCCGGCAGAGCTGCGCCCTGCACCACAGGTCAGAAACAATCCAGACGACGCCAAACAGTGGATTATAGATTGTGCAAACACTCAAGCGCCGAGACAACAGCTATGAATCCGAAATGCCCCCTAGAAGGGAAAGGAGTGAGTTCGAGTATCGGCGTGCAGCCTGGAGACTATGAAGGGAAGCCAACAGAATTTGGATAAAATCGTACGCTAAGCGTGCGGCCTGTCAGGTTGAGACGCTGTGTGAGCCGACTAGGCCAGCGACTCTGGCCTATGAGTTGAAGTTCGTGGCTGCGAGCTTTGAACAAGGCAAGGGCCATTATTCAGCGTGAAGAATGATGAACAAAAATGATCAATGGGCCTTTTGGACGCTTGTAGATCCTTGCATAATCAACTTGCGTCTTAGTCGTGTACCACAGGGTGGTTACAGGGATCCGAAAGGATCGCACCCCGTTACTGCGAAAGCAGTTCGCCTAGCGCGACGCAAGAACGACCTGCCCCGTCGAACGTACGCAATCGATGGCTGAGAATCCCTCCTAGAGAGGGATTCGCCGTTTCTGGCCCCCGATTTTCCTCTCATCACGTTTTGGGCCGGTTCCGGACTTCTTTCGGGACACTGACCCTTTGGCTTTTTCTGGGAATCGGCCGCGACCTTGAAAATGCTGACCCCTTCTTTTTGATTGGCATTCCCTCAAGGCTTCAAGCTCTATGGACTCAACCTGACAGGCCGCACGCTTAGCGTACGATTTTTTCGTATTCGCTATCGACCCATAGAAGTGCTTATCGTCGGGGTATCTGCGTGCCTGCGAGGCGGCATGCCCAATCTTTGATCAAGCGCCTGAGGCGCTTGAAAGGCCCCGGAAGGGAAGGAAGTGAGTTCAAGCATCGACACGCATCCTGGAGGCTGAAGTGGCAGGCGAAGGGCGAGGAGATACCGCGCGATCTAGTGAAGCCTCAACGTCCAAGCGCTTGCTAGGTGGCATCAAAACGATATTGATAGGGAGCTGAGAAGTAGTAAATGAATCGGATAAACTGGGTAGAGCCATCCTTTGACGGAGCGTAACGGTGGCACCTGGACCTGCAGCAGAGTCAGTCCGAGCACTGGTGCCAATGCGGCTGCGATGATTACCGCATGATCCATCGTGGGCAGATCAGGCAACAGCAAAATCGAGCTGCCGACATTTGCGATAGCGGCGAGGAGAGCGGATAGGGACCAACTTACGATTTTAATCTCTAGCTTCCGTGCCTGAAGCGCGATTACTAGTGCAGTAGGTAACAACACTCCAGTTAGGCCGTAGCTCAGTATCGGACGGAGCGCGACTGTGGTCATCAGGGCTAGGATCCCGCATAAGATCAGTCCGGGAGTTCGATGATGCATCGCCTGAGCGATAACTAGCCCAAGTGCTATGACGAACAGAATGTTTAAATGCCCATTATCGAAATATCTCGAATACGGCCATTGGCTCAGGATGGCGAATAGTAATATCCCACTCAGATATTTCAATCCGATTGGACAACTGATTGGCTGCCGGACAACATTTGCCGCAATTGCGAGACAGAATAAGGGGTATGCAAGTCGTCCGATAATCCGCATCGAGGACAGATTTTCCTGGATTTCATTTGGTAGCACGAACCAGGTGTGATCGATGATCATCGTAAATAGTGCGATCCACTTAATTAGATCGAGCGAGCTGTCTCTTTCGAAAGTATTCATCGTTAGTCTGCAGCGGCTGTTTGTTGTCGTTAATTATATATGGCTTTTGGTCTTGTGATATATATTTATCATGAAGAAGTTGGCGGTTTGTTACTTGTATGTGCGGTAATGCTGGTACATAATTATGCCTAGAAAGTAAGTAGCAGTTAATCGCTGTGTACCAAACTACTCCCGAGCAGCGATAGGGGTAGGGAGGCAATAACTAAAATAGCCCGGTCGGGTGCTCGCTGTTATTCGTATATATCCGGTTGACTCTATCAACTGGCTCGGACGCACTTTCTCCATTCTACGACTAACAATTAGAGGCCTCGACATGCAAAAAGCTATTACCTCCGTGCTGGTTACCAGCATTCTCTTCTCTCTCACTGGCTGCGCTCGTACTGGGTTGCAGGATCAGGATGGTTCCCGCAACCAGACCCTGACCTGGGGCTCTATCGGCACTATTGCAGGAGCCGCAGCAGGGGCGCTGATCAACAAGGACAACCGTGGTAAAGGCGCACTTATTGGCGCTGGTATCGGTGGCTTGGCCGGCGCAGGTTACGGCGTGTACGCCGACCGTCAAGAGGCTGAACTCCGCAAAGCGACTGCTGGCACTGGCATCGACGTACAGCGCCAAGGCGATGACATCAAGCTGGTGATGCCTGGTGCGATCACGTTCGCTAATGGCTCGACTGAACTGTCTCCTGCTGCCCAATTTAACCTGGACAAACTGTCTGGTTCCTTCAAGCAGTACGGAGAAAACAACATTGAGGTTACTGGCCACACTGATAGTGTCGGTAGCAACTCTAGCAACATCGAGCTGAGCCAGAGGCGCGCTATTAGCGTCGGTAAGCACCTGATGAGCCAGGGCATTGATAAGAATCGCATTCAGGTGTTCGGTGCCGGTCCGTCGCAGCCGATCGCAAGCAACAGCTCGGAGCAGGGGAGGGCGCAGAACCGTCGTGTGGAGATCAAGCTGAAGGCGCCGCTGCAGCCCGTCGCTATGGAGCGGACGCAGTAACAAATCTACGTCTGGCTCCATTGCCAGGTCTCGATACCGCCCCGCTGGTACAGCAGGACGAGATCCTGGCACATTAAATTGAGGGAATCTGATTATGAAAAAGCTGAGCATCATCGTTGTCACCATGGTTTTGGCTGCACTTGTCGGCTGTGGCGAACCTAAAATGAATAAGGTCATGCCGGCAACTGCGACGGCTGATGCTGTGTACAGCGAAAAGACCTCTCGATACTTGGATAAAGCTGTAGGGCGACCGAAGGCAGAAAGTATTCAACTCACTTTCTGGAATGAGCCAGGCAATCGCGACACCGGATATATGTCACTGCTGATAAATGGCGTTCAGAGGGTGCGTCCGATTGACAATATCGGCGGTTACAGCCGCCAAACTGCTGGTACAGACGCTTATAAATTTGTATATGAAAATGGCAAGTGGTCAGCGTATGTTTCAGAGAGTGATATAGAGACGCATTCCAACCATCCCGAAGAGTTTTTTGCGGGTATTGCCCAAATTCTTCGACGCTATTGATTTAGTTGCTTGTTCAAAAGCCCCTTTATTGGGGCTTTTTTCTTCGTTGGCATATAGGCTGGCTCTATGATGGCTTTTCTTTATGCTCTGCAAGTCAAGCTAGTAGCCATCAAAGTTGTTCTTATGTAATTGCAAAAGCATCGCCATGTTTGTGAATAATCAATTAGATGGCTGCGCTTTAGAGTCATAGAATAGTGTGTATGAACATAAAGAGGCTTTGGTGATGTCGTATGAGCAGCTAAAAAAGGTTCTCGCAATACTGCGAGAGATACAGGTTAAAGCATGTGAATTGCCAGAGTCATGCATGCATGACGGCTATGTCATTTCAGCTCTTGCTGGAACTGTAGAAGAAATTCTTTTGAAGGAGGGCGGGAACTATGTTTAAAGAGGCTAGCGTAAAGATTCCAAGAGCTATCGGCGTTTTTCTAATTATTTATTTCGGCTTGGTCTTGCCGGCTCGTGAAATGTCGCAGCTTGATAGAAGCGAAAGCACGATGCAAATCAAGGCTCCAGAAACTCCAATTTCTCCTGTTTATATGGGGAGTAGTAATCATGAGTAAGATTATAACGGCGTTTGGTTACCTGAGTGGTTACCGTCAGACTGTCAATGCTGGTCGCGAGCTTAAAAATGCCGCTACTCTTCCGATTTATTTTATTAAAAATATTTACCATTGGGTCAGTGAAATACGGATACAGGCGAAAGCTGGTCGCCATCTCGCAGAGCTTGATGATGAACTTTTGTGGGATGACATTTGTTTGAAGAGTCAAGTTACGAATGAGTCACTGCGGCGGGCTTATAAGTCGCTTATTTTTGTCAATTTTGTATTAGTTCTTAGTGTGGCGGCTGTGCTTTCTTATTTTGTCGCAAGCTGGGGGCAGGGCAAAATGCTTCTTTTCGCTAATGGTGTTTTTCTGAATATGGTGCTGATGTTGCTTTTTCAGAATGCCTACCGCATTCATATGGCTTATACGCAAAGCGCACCACACCCGTTGCGATTTTTGCGAGAGATTTTTAAACGGCCGTCGTTGTTGATAGGGCGAGTGCTGCCTAATGATTACTGTGTGCGGGTGAGGGCTATCGAATGAATAGTTTCTCCGCACTTGTACTGACATGGCTTTTCGGACGTTGGATATTTGATGCGGCAGAACTCCCAGGAATAGGTGCTCAGGACGTAACACCACTGACGATATTTGCATCCGCTTTTTCAACACTCGGTCTAGCCATGTTCGGCGCCCTCACGGCTTGGGCTATATTTCTCGGAATTTTCCGACTCAAAAACAACGGGAATTTTTTCGGTGCAAAAGATGGGAACGAGGCTTTTTTCTACCCGCTGCGGGTGATCTTCGCCTTGACTCTAATTGCACCGGTTATTCCTGTCTCTAGTGCCGGCGGGATTCAGATCACTTTGACGCCAGGACACGCTCTTGTGGCCGGTGTCTCCAAATCTGCGGCCGAATTCGGCGACACGATGCAACACAATGCATTTGAACTGATGCATCGCCATAACCTGTTTAGTGATCCGAAATTCCGAGTTGAAGTCGACGCGAAAGTCGCTTTGGACATGCTAAACAGTTGGAAAATCTCAGCGGTCCAACTCGCTGGTCTGAAAATATTCCGAGATCCGAACGATCAATTAAATTCGCTATCGAGTCGTGACCTTGCGAATGAGGCTTTAAAAATAAAATGGAATCAGGTTTACGGCGGTAAGTATCCAGCTGCGGGGTCGACTGAAGCCGCTGCTGCAGGCGTGTATATCGCAAACGCGGGCCGATCTTTACAGATACCGTTAATTCCTCCGAGCGACGAATTGGCCCGTGCTGTCAGCATGGGTGTCCAACGATTGATCGATCCCGACGCGGTTACTGGTACGGTCGAGGGGGAGATGGAAACCGAGGGGTGGTTTTGCCAATCCGGTTGGTTGTCGTCAATGACATGCAGTGATGAGTATGAACAGGTCAAGAAAAACAATGCCGCCTCTATCGAGGTCGGTATAGCCTCGGCTCAGCGTCAGATCTGGATCGGTCTGGTCGAGCATGCCGTCCAGCAGGCGATTTTGGCTCGGGACGGGACTGTGGGGGCAGGGGACGCGAAGACGTTTTTTGAGGAAAGTATCACATGGGCTAGTCAGTCCGCAGACTGGTACAAAACCATGGTTGAGCAAACCATCAGCACCACGATTGCAACTGACCAGGCTGCTCGTAGTGCAGCGTATTTTGACGAAGTAAAGAACTGGGGTTGGATGCTCGGCGGCACGTTCGTGTTGCGCGCAGCGAGCGACTTCTCACGTGCTGCTAGCTACGCAGAGGGCGCGACCGCACAGATGATGCCAAAATCCACGCTTTCGGCGATGACTCCGGGCGACTCGCTCTCAAAACTGGTCGAAAGCGAAGCCCTGGCACAGATTCAACCTGGAAATGTTGGTGCTGAAAAGTCGCTGCTGGCTAGAGTTTTTTCGCTCGACATCCTCAAGTCCACGACCGGGCCCTCGAACCAGAATATCCACAACATTGCGTCCTGGGGACGCTCGCTCGTTGGCACTGGCATTGGATTTTTTGCGGGCGGGACGATCGCGAAATATATCCCCGGTCTTAACTCAATCACTGATGGGACGCTGCCAAAAGCAATCGGAGGAGTAATGATTGTCTCCGGCGGGTTACTTGGCTACGTGATGCCTCTATTGTTTGCAATCTATGGACTGATGGGGGCAATCAGCTGGCTCGTAGCCGTTGCTACGACCTTTTTCGGAGTGACGCTCTGGTCGGCTGGTATGGCCGCACCGAAAGGCGAAGAGCACACCTCTCAATTGTCGGCCAAAGGGTGGAACGCCTTCATCTTCATCTTTCTCTATCCTGCTTTGGCCGTGGGTGGCCTGGCAGCAGCGATTGTGATTAGCGCTGTCGGCCTGGCAATGGTCCAAGCGATGGCTATGGGACTTTGGGGGATGTTTGATCCTGGTGTCGCCGATGTCGGCCGTCCGCTGGAAAGCCTCGGAGGGATTCTGATCGGCGGATTGCTGATGGTCGTAGTGATTATCCTGCTGTCCTGGAACGTAGTTGTCACAAGTGCTCAACTGATCACCTCATTTCCCCGTAGTGTGCTCAATATGATTTCGCTCAGCGAACCGGGCCTCAATCCTTACGAGAACTCGATGCAGGGGATTATGGGGGGGCTTTCTATGAGCACCCGGCAGATTCTGACGGGATCTATAAGCCGGGCGATCACCCCATTTCGACCGCCACAGCCCCCGCAGGGCGGAGGCATCTAATACCGCACTTTATATTTCGGCGAGTCTTCCGGTCTGGAAGCTCGCCGATCTTATATGCGAGTGGTACTGATATTGGCATGCCCCAGCCACTGCTGGACCTTGGCGATATCGGCCTCATGCTGACTGCTGCGGACACCTCAGCCAGGGTCTGAAACTGCGCTGCCGTCAGACGACGGTCTGCTGGGGCTGGCAATAGCTCACCAGAGCCGGATGGGTTGATGTCCTTCATTTTATGCCGGGCCCTGCAGGCCGACCTGCAGCGTGCTCACTCGCAACCCATTCCCAATACTTACGGATTGAACGGTCTACCTCAGACTCCGGTACCAGGTGTTGCCAGCGCTCGGACGCTTCGTCCATCTGAGCTTGAGATCCCAACTGAGGGCCGATTTCAGCACCTGCAGCTTTGAACCTGGCCCGAGCTTTGTCCCAGAACCCGTACGATAGCTCGTACTCGTAGAGAGGAATGATTGGCACCTGGTGCGTTTGCCAGAGGTGCCATAGCAGTGCCAGTCCGTTGCCCTGACGATGATGCTCGGGCTTTATCTCGATCTTGTTGATATACACCCGGTCCTTGAGCACGTTGAGGCTGTAGTCAACATGGCCGATGCGGACACCGTCCCGCTCAGCGACGATAAACGATCCCGTCCCTGGAAACGGAAACTGGAGCCGCTGGGTGTCGTTGGAATGGTCGATACGGATCGACAGTGACGACAGACTGGTTGTCAGGTTGTTTGAAGCGCGCCGCTGGAAAAAATCGCGCATTGGGTCAAAAAGCGACATACGGCCTACCTGTCTAAAAAGTTCGCGTATTTTATCGGTAATTTTCAAACCTGCTGGGAATTGAGGCGAGGAGGGTAGGTCGGTAGCATCCAAGTCATGAAACCTCACCTGAATGATCTGCTCCTCGATCACATCATTAACTCCGTTCCCGTCCTGCAGATCGGGCGTGATCGTATGGCCTACTATCCAGGCTCTGCGTTCGCCGGCCTGGCCTGCAACGCCTACCCGCAATCCTGGAGAGCCAAGGCATCGAAAGAACCCAGTGGTTCACTTTGGTTCGCGATCCACCTTGATGCGATCGGAATTTACTGGGAAGTTGACTATGTTGCATGGGCGAAAGGCTGCGCTTTCGTCTCTACCCCCGAGCATCGATTCTATTGGGCGCACGGCAAACCCGGGCTGGCTGAGAGGGTGCTGCGCCCCTTGTATCTGGACTGGATGCTTCAAGGTGCTCTTGCGGCTGAGTACGGGCCTGATTATTTACCAGGGTTAGCCGGCGACCCAGTGCTCCTGGACGAGTACAGCGAGTACCAGGAGCAAATGGTCCAGCTACTGAGCACATTCGCAATCGAGGCGCGATAGGTTGAGCAAGCATTGACGACAACCGCGAATATCCTTAGATTGAATCCAGTAGCCGAGGGAAACGAGGGCGAAAGCCTCCACCCGCGGACATATGAAAGTGCTTAACGAAGAAACCACCTCACGGTGGTTTTTTCGTTTCTGGCGCCGAATTTACCAGCAATCCTTCAAAGCCTTCATTCCCCGTGACAAAGTTCGCCATGTAGATGCGATGCACAGAAGCTCTAGCTCAGGCGTTTCCTGCATTTCTCGTACTCCAGATACGAAAAAACCGGCTAGCGCCGGCTTTTCCCCCCTCCAACCAGATGGTCAAGCCACACCGGTCATGAGGGTTAGTTGTTGTGAGAAGTCTCGTGCAATGGCGGTCGTAATGCAAGGGAACATAAGGGTAGGTGATCGAGGCGAGGCCCAGAAGCAAGTAACACCCCTGGTGTGCAGGGAAATGTCCGCCCCGGCGCACACCGTTTTCCCTTTTGGGCTCCGCCCGCGAAGCGGGCATAAAGAATCCGGCCGAGGCCGGGATCCTTTTAGGCGCGAGCCGACCAGGTTACCAATCCAGCACTTGAACCTTTCCTGGCTCGCCGGTTACCGCTGTGCGCGGCTTCGCCGCCGGCACCCGTTTCTGTGCCGCTGGAGTGTCTAGCGGCATGATCGGTTCGGAAGCAATAGGGACACTTGGTGTAGAGCGAGGCGGTTCGGGCGCCGGAGCGACGGGGGCTTCCACCTCCCGAGGCTCTGCCTTGGGACCAATGGCAAAGCGTTCATACCCCATCCAGGCAGGCAACGGTTGGCCGCGGTCGATCAGGTTCACAGCCTGCTCGAAGTTCTTTAAGTATTCATCGGCCCGTTTCAGTTTCGCCAGCTCAGATTGATAGTGCTGCTCAAGCTGGGGACTGGTCCCTGTGGCAACCCAGCTTTGGCGGTCGGTCACCAGAAAACTTTCAAACATTGCCGGATCGATGGCCTGAAGAGGCTTGTACGGCGCTGGATAGCGGCGAAGCATTTCGGCAACATCAGAGTGTTTTTCCCCCGCGACGATAATTCCTTGGAGGTCGGTGAGCAGGTTATCCCGTTGAGTGCTGATCTGCGTTTGCATTGCGGTCAGACGCTTCTTCAGACCGGCAACCTGCGCCGCGGCAATTCGCGCTTCTTCCGTCTGGTGAGCTGCTGCAGCCTTTTCCGCTGCAGCAACGCGAGCGGCCTCCTCACGAATACTTTGGGTGAAATGGCCTGCGCCGGCAGCAACTACGATGCACATGATCGCAGCCCCCATTGCCTTCAGGACCAGCCCCGATTTAACACCTTGTGCGCTTGCCGTCGTTACGGATCCGACTTGAAGGAGTTCACCGTGCTGGGCCAGCAGATGAGTGGATTGGTTGTTCATGCTGCTTTCTCCTCCGTCGGAAACTTAAACATTGGGATCAGGCGGATCTGGGAACGGCGGATGGTCCCGCAGCGATTGATCGCTGCCAGAGCGGTGAATTTATTCATGGTGAGAGAGTGGATCTCTTCGACGGCGACGAGAGGGATTTCGCCGATCTTGACGCTGCCTGCAGGGCGCTCGCGACGAATTACTGCTGGGAGTTGCTGCCAAGCCTGCTCGGCACCGAATTTCTTGGCAAGTTCGGACATGGTTTGAATGGCCTGGCCAACGTGACCATAAGACCTGCTGAGTTTCAGCATTTCGTCCGAGGTTTGCGCGCGGGCGGCTAAGGTGCCAGCCGAATAGCCACCAGCGTTTACGCCGTACGAGTTCGCCGTAGCAACCGGATCAGTGGTGTTAGCGGCGACTTCAGAGAATACAACCCGGGGCGAGGCGCCAATTCGTTTCGACACATAAGCCAGAGTCATGTCAGAGCCGATCTGCGCGCTCACAATCGAACGGAACTGGTCGAGAAGCATGATGGTGGCCTGTTCATCTTTCAGCGCGACCTGGAGCCCATCTAGGCCCTGAGTCGAGTACACCGCGCAGAGACCGAGGCTGCGAGCCTTGGGTAAAATCGCCAACTCTTCATGTGACACCAGATCCTGAGCCTCATCGACAACCAGCAGGACTGCTGTCTGGCCATCAGCTTTCCAGGCATCGCCCCGGCGTTTGATTGCGCTGTAAAAGCGGCGTTTGGCGAGAGCTGAAATTGCAACACCAGTTTGAGTGTCTGGCAGAGCCAGCCCCAACATCGCGCCGTACAGGCAGTCCTCGATCTCGATGCCTTCCTCGGTATCAGCCCACGCACCCAGATCTTGGTCGTTGATCAGAGTACCGAGCCAGGTTTCAAGGTTGAGTTCGATGCTCGATCGAGTCTCATCGGCCTTTTCAATGTGGCGCACCATGAAACCATTGTAGGCACGTCGCACATGCCCTGGCATAAGGTGGCCACAGGCGCTGCCTTCTTCAATTACTACTTTTGCACGCTCACGGCTACCAGGCTCGAACGCGAGTTTGTAGATCGAACCCAGCGTCCAGGGCCACTCTGTCGGCTCCAGAGCATTCAGCAGGGCCAGAACTTTTGCGGCGCTGCGCAGCAACTCTCGTGCGAACTGCTCCCATTCGTTGCCGGACACGTCGCCAGCATTGCCTTTGTCCGACGAAAACAACTTGAACAGTGTGTCGGCAACTTCATCCGGGCGCAGATTTTGGATAGCGTTGAACGAGGCATTGCCTGGGCTGATTACCTGGAAGCCCGGGAGATCCACCAACTCAGTCGGCAGTTGACCTTTGCCATCGAGTACAAGCAGACCTCCAGCTTTCGCTGCTTGCCATTGCCAGACAACGGGGCGAATGCACGCCGCCGTTTTACCCGTACCAGTGAGGCCCACAATTAACAGGTGAGTGGATAGGTCTGCGACAGTCATTCCGAACGGCACGCCGGCTTTTGCCGGGCTGAATGGATCACGGCGTTCGGCAAACAAATCGGTTGAGGTGCCCAGCTGGATGAACGGCGATTGTTCCGTAATGGCGCGTTCAATCTGTTCGTCAAGAGCGCGATCAAAGTCCGAAAATTTTGACTTTCCTTCCTGCTCGATAAGCTTCGGGTACGCGCTGACGGCTAGCGCTTCACGAGCTGCAGCAGCGCGAGTTTTTGCAATTGAGCTCAAATCGAAAATCGAAAGGAGCGACCACACAGCAGCGGCACCCGCAGCAATGGGGGCGAAGAACCAGCTAATGGAGTCGGTGGCCACGAACGCACCGGCCATAGAGAACGCAATCCCCGCAACAGCCATCGGGACCGACTCATCGACCGCCGCTTTGCGCAGATATGAAACCGACAGATCGTCAGGAACAATCTGGCCGTCGACCGGGTTGCCGTCACGATCATAAGTCCAAGCCCGGTACGAGCCCACCAGGTCAGAAGGCGTTTGGGGTGGTGTCACACGCAGCAGTACTCGAGCGCCGAACTCTTTAACGTCCTCGATCTCCTCCTCGGTGAGCAACGGGCCGGCAGGAACAATGAGACGCCAGCTATCAGTCGTTAGCCCACGAGCGCAACCGAAGAGGTAGATGCCAGCGATGACCATGCAGGCACCGGCAGCTGTCGAACCCCACTGCCAGGCGAGGCTGGAACCGTTGCGACCGAGTAGGTAGGCCGTGGCGCACACCACCAGGAACGACACTACGCTGATTACGAAGTTGCGAGCGCGCATACGCTTCTGCAAACGAGCGCCGGCGTGATACGCCGCACGGCCGTAATACGCTCGACGCGTGATCGCCGCACGATCGGCGGGGATGGGGTCGATCACATTATCATGAATGATTTGCTCAACCGGCCAGCCGTAAATATCGGTGCTGAGTTGTGGTGCCAGTGCCGTACGGAGCGCCGTGGTGCGCCGCTCGCGCCAGGCGCGTTTTGCTGCCTCAGGATCTGTGAACCAGAGAAGCACATTTTCCATGTAATTACGGAATTGCGTTACCATACAATTTCTTCCTTTCGTGGGTTTTTCCTGCCGCGAAACCGGCTCACCTGAGTTGCCGCTCAGGTGAGCCACCCTTTCACTTCGCTTGCTTAGTTGCGTTCGCCGCCGCAGCAATTTGAGCGCTCTCGATTACCAGCGCCCGCGATGCATCAGCAATTTTTGCTCGGGTGTCCGCATTGCGGACCCGTTGCTCAAAATGACGCAATTGCGGCATCCGGCCAGTTGTTTCTGTCTGAATCAGGTCCGATTTCATTGCATCTAGAAAACTTTTCAGGCTCGGATAAAACTTCAGGCTGCTGACGTCAGGTGGAGTGCCAGTTGCCAAGGCCAGACGAAGAGCGCGATTCTCCGTTTCGAGCAGTGCGATCCTGAAATCAGCGGCGATTAATCCAACGTGCATTGCCGCTTGTCCGGACTGCTTCAGGTCATACAAACCGAGCATGTCTTGGTCACGAGACTGAAACTGAGGCTCGCTCAATCCAGGCAGGCAATCTTCAAGAGGGCAAGCGCCCACTTGGCCCGTGAACACTGCGACCAGTGCCGATGCTGCAATGAGGGTTCTGTTATCCATTACATTGATCTCCTGGCGTGTTCGCCCTGTTTTTCTTGGTTGACCTGCTGATCAGTCAGCTTTTTTTGCTCCTCCTGGACCACCTCCTGGGCATCTTTGCGCTGCTCAGCGTGGGATGTTGGAGCGTCGTCCCGCTGCTGATGTTGCTTATGCAGCTCTTCCATGCGCGGATCCTTGGCCAGTTTGTCCAGACCATCAAGGTCCCGTCCCTCAAGGCGTTTGAACTCTTCGCGCTCCTCGTGTCGTGCACGGATAAAAGCCTCCGCGTCACTGCCGAGCAGGCTCACCTTCTTTTTTCGGGCACGAAAATCCCCATCATCGCTATGGTTAGACATGCGACTTCTCCGTCAGTAGTAGTGGTTGCGCGCTAGCGCTGTTGGTTGGTGTGGGTTTGTTGGTTGAGGTGTTGGCTGGCCATCGGCACCAGGACGCTGAGCGAAACGACGACGCCGATCACCAGGCCTGCGCAAAAGTCGATCAAGCGAGTCTTACCCGCTCGCTGACTCGCGGCGGCAAAGTCGGCGGTCATCTGGCGAAAGGCCTTGTCTTTGTTCTGTTCGAAGTACGTCAGTCGCTCTGTCAGTGCAGTCGATTTAACTTTCTCTGTGTCGAGTTGGCCACGCAGTTGGTTGCGCTCTGCGAAGTAGTTAGCAGAGCTCTCGCCTAGCTGCGCCATCGCCGCTTTAACGCGCCCAGTTAGGTCATTGATGGCGACCTCAATCGCTTCCTGCTCAACTTGAAGCTTGGCATCGATGATCGCATCAGCTAGCACCTGAGCAATCCCCTCGCGCAGTGAGGCTCGGAAGTCGATCTCATCGGCCGGCTTGAGCAAACGACCTGGTAGACCAGCGATCTGCCGGCTGAGGGAGTCGAGCGCTCGCGAGAAGCCATCCAAGTTCATGGTGTCGATC
This sequence comes from Pseudomonas sp. 31-12, assembly GCF_003151075.1. Taxonomy (NCBI): domain Bacteria; kingdom Pseudomonadati; phylum Pseudomonadota; class Gammaproteobacteria; order Pseudomonadales; family Pseudomonadaceae; genus Pseudomonas; species Pseudomonas sp. 31-12. The sequence continues at coordinate 5,223,994 of NZ_CP029482.1, read as the reverse complement.
GATGATGCTGCGCCACGGATATTTTCTGCAGCATCGAGCAGCAACTCGGCAATTCCCTGCTGCTCGCCAGAGCCGTGCAGGGATCGATCGACGGCTGCCATCTGATTTGCTGTTGCCTCGAAACGATCAGCCAACTCGAAGTGATCGCGGAAGAGCTCGCGCAGCATCAGTTGCTCCCGTGTGAGAGCAGCTTCGCTGACATTCATCGGGAGCGCGCTCATCGTCAGGCCCCAACCGTCGAAGTCAGCAGTTCGAAAACATGCTGCAACTGTCGATCCATCGATTTGGACTGCTTGGTGATGGCCAGCATGTCCATGGCACGACGCCAAGCCTTCTTGTCGTCGGAACGAGTTGCTGCCTTCAACTCGGCCTTGTAATCGGTGATATCACTCAGTGCTTGGACGATGTTCATTTTCTTATCCGAGAGCAGGGCGAAAAGCTCCGACTCAGGGACAACGCAGGCCGGATTGGCAAACGCCACACCGCTTTTCTTCGCGAAGTTCAGCACATCCGCAAACTCAGCCTCGACGCCATCAACGACGCGGTTGAACACGAACTGAATTTTTTCCGGAGGAACACCGAGAGCGCTGAGCATGTGGGCCGTTTTCATGGCCTCAGTGCGTTCCTTGGTATCAGAAGTGCAGGGGATGACGAACAGATCGATTTCATCGTGGCCATCCTCGAAACGGGAAAGGCCGACCAGGAAGTCTTCGATGTTCGATGCGCCAACATCCAGGATCAAATCGTCGGCGGAAGCAAGTTCCGCATAGATCCGGGCGAACTGCTCGCCCTTCAGTTGCTCAACGGCAGCGCCAAGATCACCACCCGCGGCGTTGATCGTTTCTACTGCCAAGATCTTCGCTTCCGGCATACGCGGCGCGAACAGGTTTACTGAGAGGGTGGTCTTACCTTGGTTGCCGCCAAGGTTGACGAGTGCTACGCGCATTTTTCTCTTCCTTTCGTAGATGTTCCGACTAGTCGTCGGTTCGGTACTTCTCTGGATCAAGCTGACCAGTCATCGCTCGGAGATCACCAGCGGTAAGTGGCGGTTTTTTTGCTGACATTTCAGCGGTTTTCACTTGTTGCACCGGAGAGGTCTTAACCTCTAGGTGACGGTTAATCTCTTCCTGCTCTGCCGGGGTCGGTGAGGCTGTTAACTCTTCATGAGCTGGCTTCGAACCGTCCTGATAGACCCGGTTTTCCTTCTTGCCTCGCTTGTTTGCACCCAGATACGAGGCGTATTCCTCTGGCATGTTCTCGACCAGGAATTTGCGCACGGTCTTAAGATCGACCTTGATCCCGAGTGCTTCATCAAGTGCCCGATGGATGTCCTTTACGGTTTTCCCGCGCTGCATCAGCAGGGCGATCTGTACTCGCACCGGATTCAGTAGGCGATAACCAGCCCCACGACGGTTTTTCTGCTCGGTGGCTTCCTCTTTTGCGAGCCATGCCTCCAGTTCTGCAGCCATCTCTTCGGCTTCCTGTTGTTCCGCGATCAGGTCCTCAGGGCGTTTGAACATTCCCGACCTCCTCCAGTGTGAAGTTAATGGTTGAAACTGGATTTTAGTGGGTCTTTCTGGTTTTACACACCCCCTGGAATAGATTTAAAGCTGGTTTTATCTGGTCGTCAATGGATATTACTGGTTTTCCATAAAGGTTTTTATGGTTTTACTGGTCTTGCTATGATGGTTTTTCTGGATTATTGTGGTTTTGCTGCGGGTTTTCTTAACACATCTGCACCCTTCGGGTGCTTCGCGTCGGCCCGGATCCCGCGCAGTTCGCGGACTCCAAGCCGTAAAGCCAACAAAGCAAAAGCAAGGTACGCCGGCTAAAGCCGTCTACCTGAGAAGCGTTCTCAGAAGGGAAAAGGAAAATGGCGCGGAAAAAGGCTGGGGCAAAGACCTCGACCCAGTACCTGAATGAAGTTGCAGCGGTGCGCTTGGAGCGCCTTTCGGCACGCTTGGACGTTGCTCAAGGCCGCGTACTCGATGCCCTCATGTCCCAGCGTACAGACGAAGAGATCGCGGGCTTCCTAGAGGCGCAGCGCTTCTGCGCCGAGCCGTCTCGTCCGGTACCTGTTCTGCTCGATGGCCCGGTTGTGGCTTCGATTGCAGGCGCAATTACCCAATCCGTTTCTTCCCTTCTGGGCTCTGCTCTTCCTGATCTGCTGTTGCAGGTTCTCGCCAGCCAGGCCGAGCGCCGGCCTGAACTGCTCGCCGGCACCATCGAGCCGATGCTCAATCGGCTCGTGCCGATGGTTATGGATCGCCTCATTGCCGAGCAGACAGGCATGGAGATTGGGCGATGAGTCACTACGGGATGAGCAACCAGAAGACCACGGCCGGTAATTTTGCGGCCAAGGCTTCCTACTTCGAAAAGAAGCTGAAGGAGCTCCAGGCCTTACGTGAGAAGCGCATTGATCTCGGCGCAGAGCGTGGCGTGACAGATGAGGTAATGGCTGCCGAACTGGCGAAAGTCGACGCCGAGATCGCCGCTATCGTCAGTCAGGTGGAGGGCGACCAGGGCACAGGGCGAGAGGACTACTACCACAAGTCCGGCAACGACACTTTGGCATCGGGTATTGCAGGCCCGTTGGCCAACAAGCTGGGCCTCGGTGAGCATCCCCTGGACGGTGATTACCTTGCTCTTTTCCGTGGAATCAACCCACGCACCGGAGAGGCGTTCCTTGATGAGAAGCGCCAAAAGGCCATCGACAAGGCTATTCAGGAAGCTGAATCGAAGAAGGCAAACCCGTCCTCGAAAAAGCACCTCGACGCCGGCGACCTGGAGCGACTGGAGAAGGACGGGAAAGAAAAATCGGCAAAGGATCCTGTTCTCGGCTTCAGCTCGTGTGTGAGCCTGCAGAAGTCCATCAGCATCTACTGGGCACAGGCCGACGACCAAACCCGTCGCGTGATCCAGGAATGCATGATGGGGGCTGTGAACGATGCGATCGAGCGCGAGCACCGTACTGGCCGGATTCGCGGACGTGAAGGCGCTCAGGGCGCAGAATCTGTAACCGGCGAGTGCGTCACTCTGACATATGCCCATTGCACAGCACGTCGCGCCCCCGGCCAGGACTTCCCTGATCCTCAGCTTCACGTACACCTGGAACGGCCGAATTTCGTTCGCACCGTCGACGGCAAGTTCCTGACCCTCGATGCGGGATGGCTGTACAAGAGCCAGAAGGAGTTTGGTGCAGTCGTCGACGTGGCCTTTTATCAGCGTCTCCAGGCACGCCTGCCCGAGTTGGCTTCTGCGATGGTGGTTGATTGGAGCGGGCATGGCCTGCGTCTCAACGATGCTTCAGTTTCGAAGGAACTCGTCGCCGAGTTTTCCAAGCGCAGCGAGCAGATCCAGGCAGAGAAGAAGACTATGGCCACCTCTGGCCAAGCTGCAGCTCAGGCTATCGCCGTCCGAAGCCGCGATGCGAAGGACATCGAGCTAGGCGACAGCCTGGATGGTCATTGGCGCGAAGCGATTCCCACTGTCGAGCTGAAGGCATCAACCGCCAAAGATCTCCAGGCACCGAGTCTCGCTGAGCTGCAGCGCATGGTGTTCCGCGGATCCACCGTGATCGATGAATTCGCGATCGATTCCGCGGCCGCGCACCTGACCATTGGCAAAGGTGGCCTTGAAGAAATCGAAGCAACCAAGTCGGAGATTTACAAACAACTCGGCCTCATCGAAATTCCCCAGCAGCCGGACGAAAACGGCCGCATGCCGCCAAAGCGTTACACGACGAAGGAGCTCTTCACCCTTGAAGCCGACTGCGTAAAGGCGGTGCATGCTGGTCTCGATGATCCGAGTTGGAGTGTTGACCGTGCCTTTGTTGACGAGGTGATTGACGATTATGAGAAGGAAAAACAGGCGACCCAGAAGCCAGGCGAAAAGCCTTTTCGGCTCACTCAGGAGCAGCGCCAAGCTGCCTACGATCTGACTGGGCCAGGTCAGTACACATTCTTTAAGGGGGCCGCTGGCGTTGGTAAGTCTTCCACTCTGGCGCCGACCTTCCGCGTATACGCCGAAGTTTTCAAGGCGCAGGGGCGCCGTGTAATTGGCGTTGCGCCTGCAAACAAGCAGGCAACGGAGCTGGCTAAGTCGACCGGTATTCAGGCCCAGACTGTCCATTCACTACTGATCAAGCACCAGAACGCGCTTGCCGCGCAGCAGGCTGGGCAGCGTTTCAAACATCAGGATCTCATCGGACACGGCGATATCGTCGTGTGCGACGAAGCCGGCATGCTGGACACCTACCAGATGCATAACCTGGTGGTTGCTTGTCACCAGGCAGGCGCCCGCCTGATCTGCGTTGGTGATAGAAACCAGCATGACGCAGTGGAGACCGCCGCATTGTTCGGCCTTCTGCACGACGCTGTTGGGGATCGCTGCGCCAAGATCGAAACGATCGCCCGCCAAGTCGACCAGTTCAGGCCTACTGCTCAGGCCCTTTATGAAGGAAAGGTGAGCGATGCGATCCGCCACATGCAGCGCGATGATCAGCTCAAGGTTTTTGCTGACGGCGTGAACGAAGCGGACGAGTTGGTTGGCGATGTTTTCGCTGACATGAAAGCTGGCCTGCCAGGGAGGGATAGCGTTGTCCGTGAGTTGGACTGGTCCCAGATTCTTGTCCTCACTGATACGAACGAACAGGTACGGGCGCTCAACGACAAAATTCGTGATGCCCGATTCGCTCGTGGTGAATTGAGTGCTGTAGGCAGTGTAAGCATCGAAAACGAGGTACTGCCCGGCGAGCGATTCACGATCCAGGTTGCGATTGGTGACCGCCTGCTTTTGCGCAAAACGGCCAAGGACTCTCAGAATGAACCGGTCTACAACGGGGACCTTGGCACCGTGCTGGGTATCGAGCGAGTCACCCGCGAAGTCGACGGTGAGCGGATCGAGGACATTCTGTTCACGATCACCCGGGACGATGGGAGGACGGTCAAGATCAATGCCAGTGAATACGAGTCGCTGCAGCACGGCTATGCGATGACCGGCCACAAAGCGCAGGGCATGACTGTTATGCAGTCTTATTACCTGCCGTCATCCTACGCTTCTCTGCAGGCTTGGTATGTCGCCTATACCCGCGGAATCCACGGGTGCAAAACGTACCTGAGTGAAGCCAACTGGCTCCCATTCAAGAAGTCGACGGCGGAATTCGTCTATAAAGAGAACGCTCTCGACCTGATGCCTCAGGCTCGCGAAGCAATTCGCGCATCCGTGCACACCGGCCAGCCGTTTAGGCTGACCCCTCAGAAACTTTCCGTCCTCGATCGTCTCCAGGGGGCCTCTCCACCTTTCCAGTTTCCCGGCCAGGCGAAGGAACAGCCCCAAGAACAACCCCGCCAGTCCGTCACCGTCCTGCCGCCCGTAGAGGTTGAGATCGAGCACGCCAAGGCCTTCGGCGCTGAAATCGTCGACCTTCGCATCGACGAACAGACCTGGCCGGCTGATGCCCGCCGCGTTGCCGTTGTAGCTGCAGAAAACCCCGCTCCAGGTGCAGAAGTTGCGCGATGGACAAACCCCGGCTCATCCGTTCCCCTAGAGCAGCGCCGCGACCTTTGCGAAACGCTTCAGGGAATGAAGACCGCCGTATTCACTACGAAGCTGAAACTGATCAAGCCTGAGCCTCAGGAGGCCCGCTATGTCCGAATTGATCCTGTCCGACCTGCCACCCTTGCCGGTCTCGGCCGATACCACCGCGTTGATGGACGACCTGTCGCCGCCGATGGAGTTTCCCTACCCGAATCCCGAGCCGGCGCCGCAGGCCAGCGAGTCGCCGGCAGCCTCGGCCAATTTGACCGCGCCGCCGGCGCCGGTGACGCAGCAAACGAAGAAGCCTTCTCCCGTCCGCTCGGCAACATTAAACGCCCTGCAGGGCGAACTCCCTCAGACTGTCTGCGTACGTTGTCCACATGCTATCTGGCAGCAGGTCCCGGAAGGGGACGTGAGGGTGTATTGCCCGATAACACACTCGCTGATCGACAGCCTCTTGGTCGAGTGCGACGGCAGGTTCCTGGTACTGCTTTAGCACGCTCGATGAAATACGACAAAGCATCAGACGCCCGTGAAGTCGCCGCGATGAAACGCGACGTTGACCTGACCGACTACGCTGCTCACCTGGGCATGGAGTACGACAAGAAGGCCTCGTACAAAGGACATGCTGTTTTCCGCAACGGCTCAGGGAAATACGACATTTACCAAGCCGCTGATGACAATTGGGTCTGGCATGACCGCCATTCGGGCAAGAGCGGTGACATCTTCAAGCTCTATCAGGAAGCCAGTGGCGGCACCTTCATCCAGGCCAAGGACGATATTCGTGCGTTTCAGGGGGGCGTTCTGCCTTCGCTGGGTAAATCAGCGGAAGAGCAGGCCCGTATTGATCGGGTACGCGAAGAGTCGCGACAGAGGAAGGAACGCGAGCGCCTAGAGACAATCGCAACCAGCACGGAAAACCACTACCGCACTTTCGGTTTCATGTCTCGCCGTGATAGCTATCTGAGCCAAGAGCGAGGTATCTCGTCCGAAGTGTTGGCCGAAACGCGCTGGCGTACGAGCCGGCATGGCTCCGCTGTGTTTCCTCACATTGATGCTAATGCCAAGTTCTGCGGGTATGAGTACCGCGGCGCTCAGGTTATCAATGGCGAACGACGTGAGTTCAAGGGTTTTACGACAGAAACTGAAAAAGGTGTCTACCTCGCCAACCCGAAATGCGCGAACCCAACCGAAATCCGCTTCAGCGAGGGCGGTGTCGACACCCTGAGCATCTACCAGTTGGCTAGCGCAGAAGAGCGGCAGCGGATCCTGTTCATCGGCACAACTGGCGAACCTGGTCCAAACACTGAGGCGGCAATCATCGCCCTGGCCGAGCGCTATAAAATCCAGCGCTTTTCGCTTGCTTATGATCGTGACCAAGGCGGCGATAGCCTTACGGTGAAGCGTCATGCTCGACTCGTTAGCCAGTTCGCTGGCGCGCAGATCGAGGATGTTCGCGAGCGTGTTGGTCTGCAGCTTGGCGAAGATCCCAACGAAGCCCTGAAGCGTATCGAAGCGATGAGCGCCCAGCGAGAAGTGCAGAATTCTGAAACCGTTGCTCTGGCAGAACCGACAATAAGGCCGGTTGCCCAGCCAGAAACCCAACCTTCGTATGACGAAGATGAAGCAAATTATAGCCACAGGAGATCGATCTAATGTCTAGGGATCATGAAAAATTCCTTAATCAGATCCAAGCTCTTGGCAAGCAGATGCGTGCTTTAGAGATCTCCAATCTCGCGGTCCAACTTGAACAGCTTCGCGCTTCGCTTACCAACGAAAACGCAGGTCCTTTCGTACTCATGTTAGCTATCGCTCAGCAGGTGTTGCCGATTAAAGAGGCGTATGTCGTTCCCCATCCGCTATCCGATGAGAAATGCTGGGAGGGAAGTGGTGGTTGGCACCTGGTGCTATTTTCGGAAAACGTCCCTGATGAGATCGGCTTACTCAATCTTCGTAATCGCCTTTTCGACGACGGCCCTCGCTCGGTAGCCAGTCGATTCGAAGTATTCAGCTACATCAAACATGCTGGGTATCTAGGGCAGGCGATGGCCGTCGGCATTCAGATCCCTCTTTTGGAGTTACATCATGACTAAACGCTTGAGCTTCAGCCTGGACCTGAACGCAAATGACCTTGATGCTCTACAGACCGTGCTGGCAAACCCGAGGGCCGTCGCGATGGCTGTTGCACCGAATGATCCGTGGGAGCATGCGCGCATCGTCGATGTGTTGTGCGAAATGGCAGATAGCGTGGCTGCAGCAATTAAGCCGGATGTAGATGATGAATGCCGAGAAGCAGAATGACGCAGGGCACAAGGCTGTGTCGGTGCCGATATGGTGGCGGACCTATGCACGGTGCATAGGTCTCGTGAACTCAGTGAGAAGTCGAAGCTAACTCATTCGGGGAGAACGGTCGCCGGAGATTAATTCAAAGCAGTCACTTCATCCGTGGTAAACCATTCACTGCGCTTGATTGCGACATACGCTGCGTTGGGGTCCTTAGCCCAAATAACCAAAGCGAGGCTTTCTTCTGCTCGACTGCAAGTGACGTAGAGCATTCGTAAGGTTCGGTCAATAGCGGTCTCATTGCCTTCGGTAACATTCTCCAGGTCAGCCGGGCTCAAGCCTTCGGCACCGAAGAGCTTGTCATAGGAGAATAGCGTGCCGCCCGCTTCTTTATCATCCATGACAACCAATACGTGCTTGAACTCAGATCCCTTGACGACTTGGTACGTCGCGAGTTCTGTTTCTCCGCCAAGGTACGCACTATATCGAGAAATCTGTTGCCAGGGTGTATTGAAGAGCGCGTGCCATCCGCGCTTGCGTCGGTCCTCTTTGGCTTCCTTGGCCCTAGGCTTAGGATCGGACGGAGGTGGCGAAGAATCCTCGTAGGCTTGTACCAAGCGGAGATCCGCTTCAAAAAGCTCTCCCTCAAGGACCGGTTCCAAAACTTGCCGAACAATCTTGCACAATCAAATGCTGCAAACGGAGCGCCTGCTTCATAGCTTCAATGTCATCTTCGATGATTTCAAAGACAAGATAAAAACCTACCCACCAAAACTCCAACGTCTGCTTAGTATCACCATCGATCAGGTGGACACGCAGGGTCTAACGCTGACCAGGACCTTTCGGTTGCTGAAGGGACTGTCCATGCTACCAATTGTCGGAGCTTTAGTTTTGGCAGCATTCAAGTACTGGGACGGCATTGTTTCGCTGTTGATGACTATTCGTGGTGTCTAAACCGATACCGTCTCGCGTACCGGAATCGCTCTGCATGAATCATCATCAAGAGATGAGTTAGCGATTCGCCGATGCACTGGAGGTCAGAGCCGCTCGTCCCAATAATCGGTATAGGTTGGCCCTATAAGCGCTTATCCCATGACGGAATCAGCTGTGCGCGAGAGCATACGGATGCGTCTTCTCTACCCGAGGCAGGAGCCGTATGCGGTAGTTCCGCACGTACGGATCCGTGCGGGGGGCGGCAGGTAACTGCCGTTCCTACCGCGACCGACGCAAGGTGTATGGAAATTAGCGAAATTATGTCCTGAGCATAAACCTGCTGATTTCGGTACATATGCTGGTTGGTAAGGAGATTGTGTTGACGCCGACGCCGACGCCGACGCCGAATTGATCCAGTTGCCGAGATATCGTTGACCCAGTCTGTTGATCGCTAACTATTGATTTTGCTGAATTTGTGCAGGTTTGGAGGCGGGTCAGTCTTGCGTCAGCACCTAGGTCAATTCGGAGACGGCGTCAACAGTCTGGAAATCCTTGCTTGCGAGCAAGCCGGCATCACTACCTTCGTACCGAAACCCCTCACATCTGGCAGCAAAGCGGAAGGCAGATTCGGCAAGCAGGATTTCATCTATCTTGCGGCGTCGGACGAGTATCGATGCCCTGCGGGGCAGTTACTAACCAGGCGACATTCGTCGACGGAAGACGACACGTTATTGCATTGTTATTACTTCTCAGCCTGCCAGTCCTGCTCAATGCAAAAGCAATGTACGATGGGTAAGGAACGTCGGGTGAAGCGCTGGGAGCATGAAGCGGTAGTCGACGCGATGCAGGTTCGGCTGGAGCATGACCCGGGGAAGATGAAGGTTCGCCGCCAGACTGTTGAGCATCCTTTTGGAACGCTCAAATATTGGATGGGAGCCACCCACTTCCTGACCAAAACACTTACGCGAGTAAGTACCGAAATGAACCTTCATGTGCTCGCCTACAACCTCAAACGAATGATGAGCATCTTTGGCATCTTCGGCATCTTGGGATTGCTTAAAGCGATCAGGGCGTGATCATGCCTCTGGATCGTCGGTAAGTGGCTGTTGGGACCGCTGACGCGACCCCAACAGCCGTATGAGCGCCGATGTTGGCCGCACGGACCAATCTTTACTTCCTTCTACCGACTTCGCAGGCAATCCAAAAAATCTCAGCGTTGAACGTATCAAGTGTGTTTTCACACAGCCTGGACCCGAAGCAGACAGTGGTCATCTGCCGATCTTGCCCAAAAGCAGCCGGTCACCAAGCGGTCGCGCGAAAAAAGAAGTGACTAGTTAAGCCTTTAATTCTCATTCCCCAATGCAGGTCATTTCTGACGCAATCAGCCAGCCAGGGCCATTTCTGCGGATCTTTTGACTGAAATCAATCGCAACGGCTATCTAAAGCATAAAAAACAGACATTATATTTTTTTCAACGACTATACTTATACATTAGGCAATGTTAATTCACTGTACCATCTAGATAGCATACCCTTTTAAAACAGCTCCCCCCATTCAATCCTATTGACGGAATTTGCATGAAAATTGAAATTCTTAAACAGGCAGTTATGGATTCGCGAGATGGCATTACCATCTCCGATAATCTTATCGACGACAACCCGCTGATTTTTGTAAATCCTGCTTTTGAGCGCATGACTGGTTACTCGTTTGAAGAAATCACTAACATTAACTGCCGATACCTACAAAAAAACGATCAAGAACAGCCTGAACTTGAAATTGTTCACAACGCCGTTAAAAGAGGTGAGTACTGCCTCGTAACCTTGCGAAACTACCGCAAGGATGGAACGATGTTTTGGAATGAACTAAGCATATCTCCAGTTCATGATGAAAGTGGGGTTGTAACCAATTTTTTAGGTATACAAAAAGATGTAACACCTCGCATGCTAATACAACAGCAAATTCGCGACGAGCATCAGTCCCTCGAGGAAATGAAAGCACACTTCGAACAACTATCCATGAAAGATGGATTGACAGGCATTTACAATCGTCGTTTTTTTGATATACAGTTCGAAATTCAATGTAAAATTGCATTTCGCAACAACGACTCATTGACTCTTGCCATGATTGATGTTGATAACTTCAAGTCATACAATGATATTTATGGGCATCAAGCTGGCGACGAAGCATTAATACGTGTCGCTGATAGTTTGAATAAGTCTTTCCAGCGTGGCTCTGATTTTGCAGCCAGGTATGGCGGTGAAGAATTTATAATTCTTTCCAGCGGCATGACGAAAGACCAATCAGCTCGGCACGTCGAAACTCTATGCCAACTAGTGCGAGACTTGAGAATACCGCACTCGGCTTCGAGCACAGGATACTTGACTATAAGCGTTGGTTTTTCAGTACATACATTTGGTCCACTGCCCCCGTATAACGTACTACTGGCCCGAGCCGATAAAGCTCTCTACATAGCTAAAGAACGGGGTAGAAACCAATATTTTAATCTTTAGGCTTCGTATGGAATTCTGGAGAAAATGGCTTTTATTCAACATAATGTCGCGCTCTAATGGCCTGTTTGGGGGGCTCCCAGGTTCGTTTGCGGCCCGCAGCAATCGGCCAAAAGCGGACTTATTGCCTTAGGCACTTTTGCCCCGAAATGAGACTCGTAGACGTAGACGTAGACGTAGACGTAGACGTAGACGTAGACGTATACGGAACTAGGCGCGATTCAGGGCTTCATTGCGCTCGTACTCGGCCCAGCGGATATAGCGGCGGCATTGCAGCTCGAGAAACTCACGCATCTCATCCGCCTGTTTATGCTAGAATAACGAGTCATCGATAAAATCAATTATTTAAATAAAAATTCTATTATTTATTTTAATTGATTTGGCGTGAGGTCTATATGACGTCTTCAAGTGATAAGCGTGAAAGTCAGGCAACTGGGTACCTCCTGCAGATATGGCGAGGGCTTAGCGGGGCTTGCGCTAAATTGTTTAAGGCACTCTGCGCGCTTTATCTACTGCGCGGGAAGCGAGCCGTGCGGCCCATGCTACTTAGTCCTTCCGGTGCTGGGGCGGCGCGAGAGTCTCTCACTATCCCTAAAGTTGCTGAGGATAACCTGCTCGACACATCAGATCTGGAACTCTCTCGTTCGATTATTGATGCCATCTCCTGCACGCTGGCGGTGCTTGATGCGGACGGTACGATTCTTATGGTCAATCGCGCCTGGGAGCGATTCGGCGCAGAAAATGGTGCGAGCGCGAGCCTGATTGTCGGTGTCGGCCTGAGCTATTTCGATATGTGCCATCGCTCTACAGCCAGCGGCATCACTCAAGTGGAAGGCTTGCAGCGGGTGCTGCGCGGCGAATATCCAGAGTTCACCTGCCTCTATCCTTGTCACTCACCGACGCAAAAACGCTGGATGAAAATGGTTGCCGTTTCGCTCGGGCACGGCAGCCAAGCGTTAATGCTCCGACACACTAATGTATCGGATGCATATTTAATTGAAGACGTGCTGCAACGCATGACCCAGGTCGTTGAGCAAAGCCCGGAGAGCGTCGTGATCGTAGACGCCAATGGTGCAATCGAGTACCTCAATCCCGGTTTTAGCGACCTGAGCGGCTATCCAGCGATCGACATGGTCGGACGTAATTTCCTGACCTGGCGAACCGCACATTTGGTTGCTGCCGCACCCGAAGCCATGCTCGTGGCGCTGGTTGGCAGACAGCCTTGGAGTGGGGATTTGCTTTGCCGACACAAGTCCGGCGAACTCTACTGGGAGCAGGTTTCACTGTGGCCCATTCAGGATTACCGGGATGGTGGCAGTAAAGCCGGATACGTGATCATTTCCCGCAATATCACTGAGCAAAAACGTACGGAGAAGGAAATTCTTGAGCACAAGCAGGCGTTACGTGAGTTGTATGCCACTGTGCTGACCGTGCGTGAAGAGGAGCGCCGCAGCATTGCCCGTGATCTGCACGACGACATGGGCCAAGCCCTAACGGTGCTGCGCATGGATGTTCACCAGTTAAAAAACAGCCTGGTTGGCGCTGACGCCGCCTGGCCAGCGCGCCTGAGCAATATGCTGAAAGTGGTTAACCAGAACATTGATGTGGTGGGCCGGGTGTGCGAGAACCTGCGGCCTGGAATGCTCGATATTCTCGGTTTGGCGGCGGCTATCGAGCACCATGTCACTAACTATGCAAGGCACAGCGGACTGCACTGCGTCCTGGAGATGAATCGCGAGGATTTCAGCACTGACGAGCCGACAGCCATTACTGTGTTCCGCATCATTCAAGAGTTACTGACCAACGTCAGTCGCCATGCTCAGGCCAGCGAAGTGAATATTGTCCTGCATGAATCGGCAGGCATTTTGCGCCTGCAGTTTTCTGATAACGGTGTTGGTATTTCAGGCTCGCCATCTGGCGGGCGCCACCGTTTTGGATTATTGGGCATTGGCGAGCGGGTGTCCGCGTTAAGCGGCAGCACGAAAATCGATAGACCGCCAAGTGGTGGCTTGCGCGTCGCTATCACGTTGCCATTGGTTGTGTGTGAGGCGTCAGCGTGATCGACGTAGTCTTGGCCGATGATCACCGTATCGTGCGCGAGGGCGTTAAACAGATCCTGTTGGATTGTGGCGATATAGTGGTTGTTGGCGAAGCCCAGGAAAGCGACGAGCTGATGACCGTCCTGCGCTTAACAACGCCTAATGTCCTGGTCACTGATTTATCTATGCCCGGTAAGAGCGGCATCGAGTTGATCAAGCTCATCAAGCGTGAACACCCTAAGCTGCCGGTTCTGGTGTTCAGCATGTTTAAAGAAGATCAGTTCGCCCTGCGTTGTATCCGCGCCGGCGCTTCGGGTTATCTGTGTAAGGATGCTGCGCCGGATTTGCTGGTCACGGCCATAAGGCGTATAGCCCTTGGTAGGCTCTCGATGAGTCCGGAAGTAGCCGAGTCTCTCCTGCGTGATCCTGGCGTGCAGAGCACCCACGATATTGCTTGCCTGTCCGAGCGCGAGTTTGAAGTTTTGTCGCGCATGGCGCGCGGACAAACAGTCACCGAAATTGCTCGAACGCTATTTGTCAGTGTTAAGACCGTGAGCACGCACAAGGCCCGCTTGATGCAAAAAATGGGCTTTGCCAATTCGGCCGACATAGTGCGCTATGCCCTCAATAACAACCTTATCGAAGAAAACCTGCCCTAGAAGGATGAGCGTAATTGCTTGCCCAAAGCAATGCGGCTGCACGCTGAGCCCGACAACTTGATTGTGCTGCGGGTTACGGCCGTGGTTTTTGGCTGCGCGTGTTAAACACCCAAGGCCTAGGAGTTGTCCTACAAGCATACGTCTTCTGCGCCTAGCCTTGAATCAGCCTCTCCCGACTGCGCACCGGCGCTGGCAAGGTCATCCTTCCTTGCACACAACGCCCATACCCTAATCATGACGATGGGACAGCTCGCTAGCTGCTCAGCAGGGCCTGTGTGACCGACAGTTAATTCAAGTGCCTATCACCCTGCCCTGAAGGAGACGTTCATGGCTCTAGTCAAGAAATCCTCGACGTTCACCGCCTCGTCTGATGTCCGCTCCTCGGGCGATATGAAGCGTGACGCCGATGCCCAGCGCAAGCGTGCGCGTACCCTTGCCAAGCAACAGCAGGCGGCCGAACGGGTTGCGGCTGCCACCGGTCAACTGTCGGCCGGTATCGCCCAGGCCGCATCCGCTTCCGAGGAGCTCAAGCGCTCTTCCGACCAGATCGCAACCGGTGCAGAAGAGGCGTCCGGCGCCGCGCAAGAGTCACAAGTAGCCTTTAAGCAGGTTGATCAAGGCATCAGCCGTCAGTTGCTCAGCTCGGAAACCAGCCAGGTAAAGGTCGATGCCACGCAGGCCTTAGTCGTCAAAACTAGTGCTGACATCTCGTCACTGATTAATAATGTTGGGTTGGCTGCGCAGCGCCAGTCGGCATCAGTCGAGATGGTGGCTGAGCTGGAGCGTCAAGCGGCGAATATCGGCGACATCATCAAAGCTGTCGTGCGTATTGCCGATCAGACCAATCTGTTGGCACTCAACGCGGCAATCGAAGCCGCACGAGCCGGTAAGCACGGTAAAGGCTTTGCCGTCGTCGCCGACGAGGTACGCACACTGGCGGAAACCTCAGAGAAAAGCGCCAAACAGATCCAGGAGCTGGTCGGGCAAATCCGCGAAGAGGTCAAAGGTATTTCTGAGGGCATAAACAGTTCAGCCAAGGAGGTCGAAGGTCAGCTTGACCGCGGCCGCACGATTGGTGGGCAGCTTGAGCAAATTCGTGTTGATGCTTTTGAAATCGCCTCAGGCATTCGTGAAATTGCCATCGGCGCACAACAGTCGGTAACCGCTTCACAACAGGCCATAAAGGGCTCAGAGACGATCGCCGCAGCAGCCGAGGAACAGTCCGCTGCTGCTGAGGAATCGGCCAAAACGGTGGCGGAGCAAGCGCAGGCCTTGGCCCAGTGCGAAGCCGCTGCGCAAAGCCTGTCTGAACTGGCCGAGGACCTGAAGAACTCAACCGATGTGGCGAAAAGCGCCGAAGAGGTTGCCTCCGCCGCAGAAGAGTTGTCGTCCGCGTTGCAGGAGATCAATCGTTCCAGCTCACAAATCATGGCGGCCATTGATCAAATTCGTAAAGGCGCCCAAGTGCAGGCGGCCGCCAGTGAAGAGTCGGCTGCTGCGATCGAACAGATCGAAAAAGGTCTAGAGATCGCCCGCGCTCGCGCGACGACAGGCAAAGACAAGGTGCTGGCGATCCGCAACCTGCTGGCCATCAACAAAGGCAGCGTCGACGAACTGATCAAGGGGATTTCCTCGGCAGTGATGTCGACCAAGGACAGCATCAAGCAAATCAAGGATCTGGAGTTGGTGTCACGTCGGATCGACAAGATCGTCGACGCCATTACCACAGTCTCAATCCAGACCAACATGCTGGCCGTGAACGGCTCCATCGAGGCAGCCCGCGCCGGCGAGTTCGGTAAAGGCTTTGTGGTGGTGGCCACCGACATTCGCAACCTGGCACACGATTCCGCGGAGAACGCTGATCGCATCAAAGACCTGGTTAAAGGGGTGCAAGATCAAATTGGCATCGTTGGCCGTGACCTTGAAGAGATCGCCGCCTCCGGTCTGTCAGAGGTGGAGAAGGCCAAGGTTTCAACCAGTGCTCTGGTGGTCATCGAGGGCGATATAAGCGATGTCGACCGCGCGACCCAGGACATCCTCGATGCAGCGATCGAAGTGGCCTCAGCAGTCGCTCAGATCAAAACCGGCATCGATCAGATCGCCGCCGCCGCTCAGGAAGCGGACAAGTCCGCCACCGAGGCCGCCACCGCTGCCAAGCAACAGTCGCAGGGGGCAGAAGAACTGGCTGCTGCCATTGAGGAAATCGCCTCGCTCGCGGATGAACTGCAGAGCTTCTGAGTTTGATCGTTCGAGGGGAAGACTCATGACAACTGAAATGCTTGAGCGCGGTGCATCGACGCGCAATGAGGATGACACCAGCGAGTTGCAGGACGCCGACGTTACCCAGTACGTCGTCTTCATGGCTGGAGACGAAGTGTTCGCCGTGGATATGGCGCCGGTGCAGGAGATTATCCGCGTACCGGAAGTGGTACTCGTGCCATTGGCGCCCGCGACGCTGGACGGCCTGGCCAATCTGCGCGGCAAGGTTTTACCGATCATTTCTCTGCAGCGGGTATTTGGTCTGCCGGAGCGTGAGCATGATGACGCAACCCGCGCCTTGGTCATCGACCTGGGTCAGCCCTTGGGCTTTGTGGTGGATCGTGTGGCCAGCGTGGTCGGTGTCGAGGCTGGGTGCATACATGACGTAGGAGCTCTTCGCAGTACGGTGAACACGGAACTGCTCTGCGGGCTGCTCAAGGACGTGGCGGGTTACCCCATGGTCATGGTGCTGGACTTCGCCAAGCTGATAGCCAGCGAGTTCGAAACCATTGCCAAGTTGGGTGGCAGCCTGGCAGGCAGTAGCGTGTTTGTTGGCGACCGCAAAGAGGGCGACGATGAGGAGTTAGTCAACGACGAGTTGCATTTGGTCAGCTTCGAAGTGGCCGAGCAGGAGTATGCAATTGCCATCAAAGATGTTCAGGAAATCGTCCAGGTACCCGAACAGATTGTCCACGTTCCGCACTCTGAAGCTCACGTCTTGGGGGTCATGACCCTGCGTAACCGGTTGTTGCCTCTGGTCTCGCTGCGCCGCCTGTTTGGACTGCCGCCGCGCAGTGCTGACGAGCAGAGTCGAATCGTGGTGGTGTCCTTGGGCGCCTCCTCCGTGGGGGTGGTGATGGACCGCGTCAATGAGGTCCTGCGGGTACCTAAAGCACAGATCGACGCAATGCCCGGCTTGTTAGCCCGTAATGGCGATCTCTCCGACATTACTGAGATTTGTCGGCTGGAAGACGGTAAGCGCTTGGTCTCGATCATTGCGGTCGAAAACATGTTTCGTCATGCCACCATCAAGGAGGCTCTGAACAGCGTGGAAAATCTAAACGACGAAGCGCTGGATAACGAGCCAACGGATAACGAAGGTGTTGATGACGAGGAACAAGTCGTTGTCTTTCGCCTCGGTAGCGAAGAGTTTGGCGTAGCGATCGAGAGTGTCCAGGAGATCGTGCGCGTTCCTGAGCAGTTGACGCACGTGCCGAAATCACCGGCCTTTGTTGAGGGCGTGATCAACCTGCGCGGCACGGTACTGCCGGTCATCGACCAGCGTTGTCGTTTCGGCCTGCCGCCAGTTGAGCGTAACGATCGTCAGCGGATCATGATCTTTCTCATTCGCGACGTGCGCACCGGTTTTATCGTCGATTCGGTCACTGAGGTGCTGAAAATTCCATTGCACCTGATCGAGGCCTCGCCACGCCTGTCAGGTGAACAGGCGCGACTGATTGGTCGTGTGGCCAACCTGAAGAATCGAATGATCCAGTTGATCGACGCAGCTTGCATGGTTGAGGGCGTTGATCTGAGCGAACTCGAATCATTTTCCGAGTAATCCACATGATCAAACTGCTGATAGTCGACGATTCCGCGCTGATGCGCCGCCAGTTAGCCCAGATGTTTAATCAGCAGGGTGATTTTCAGATACGCATGGCGCGTAACGGCGCTGAAGCAGTGGCTGAAAACATGGAGTTCCAGCCGGACGTCATCACGCTGGACATCAACATGCCAGAGATGGACGGGTTGACGGCTTTAGCGCAGATCATGGCGATGCGCCCGGCGCCGGTGGTGATGGTGTCTTCGCTGACCGAGAAGGGCGCTCTGGCAACCTTTGAGGCGCTGGCGCTGGGTGCGATTGATTATGTAGCCAAGCCTGGCGGCACCATCTCCCTGTCCATGGACCGGATCGAGGCCGAACTTTTGGCCAAAGTGCGTGGAGCGTTGCGCGCACGTTTGAATAAAGCGCGCGGGCTGGGCACGCGGCTGAAGGCTGAACGTGAAAGCGTGGCTGCTGTCGAGCGACGCTCATTGTCACGCCAGAGCCTGGATGAGGGCCTGGTGTTGATCGGCGTTTCTACCGGTGGGCCGCGCACCCTTGAGGACATCCTGCCGCATCTGCCTGGCGACTTCCCATTACCAATTCTGATCGCTCAGCACATGCCGGCCAGTTTCACCCTGCCGTTTGCCAGCCGGCTCAATGGTATCTGCGAGCTTGAAGTGGTAGAGGCTTCGCGGCCAATGCCACTGGAACCGGGCTGCGTATACATAGGCAAGGGCGGTGCGGACATGCTGGTAGGGCGTCGAAATGGACGTCTGACCGTACTCGCCAAGCCGGAAAACAGCGGATTTCTTTGGCATCCATCGGTCGAGTTGATGGGCCGCTCAGCCATGGAGCACGTTAAGCCGGCAGGGCTGATTGGCGTGATGTTGACCGGCATGGGCCACGACGGCGCCGACAGCTTTAGCGAGATTCGTCGGGGCGGCGGCAGAACCATCGCCGAGTCGCAAAATACCGCTGTGGTGTTTGGCATGCCAGCGGAGCTAATTGCCCGTAAGGGCGCGTCGTTAACCCTGGATGCTGATCGTATAGCCGATCAACTCATCTCCTGGACCATGTGCTGAGCTGAGGAATCGACTCAATATGCCCATTAAAAAGCCGTCTAGCGTCACCACCAATGAGGATTACGAGCGCCGCCATACCAGGGATTTTCAGGGGTTACTCTGCGAGTTAGCCGCTGCCGAACCGAGTGCGCGACGCTGGGCGGCAAGGGACCTGGCGTCTACTCCGGCGGCTAGTACTGCTTTGGCCGAGCGTCTGTATGTGGAAACAGACACCAGCGTGCGTGAGGTTCTGCTGACCAGCCTGACATGCATTGGTGATGGAGTGGCGATCGACGCGTTGGTCAATTGCTTACGCAGTGAAGACGCTGGCCTGCGCAACGAGGCCATCGAGGCGATGGCTAAATTGTCTGAGCCGGTAGTACGCATTATCGAACAGCTATTGCACGACCGCGACTCGGACGTACGCCTGTTTGCCATCAATATTCTCGCCACGCTGCGCCACCCGCAGGTTGAGTCTTGGCTAATTGAGGTACTTGAGCGAGACCCGCACATCAATGTCTGCGCCGGTGCTATCGATGTTCTGGTTGAGGTCGGCAGCAGTGCCGCACGACCCGCATTGGAAAGCATGACTTGGCGCTTCCCCAACGAGCCTTACATCTGGTTCGCAAGCAAGCTCGCGCTTAAGCGAATCGGTGAGGGTTAAGCAGTATGACAGCCATCAGTATTCGCGAAGAAGAGTTCCGCAAGTTTCGTGAGTTCTTCTATCGCAAGACTGGAATTCAGTTTGAAGACAGCAAGCGGTACTTCGTCGATAAGCGTTTGCTTGAGCGTATCAATGCAACCGAATCGGACAGTTTTCGCAATTATTTCATGCAGCTGCGTTTTGACACCAAAGGCGAAGAAGTTCAGGCGTTAATTAACCTGATGACGGTCAACGAAACCTACTTCTTTCGCGAGGACTACCAGTTTCGTTGCTTGGTGGGCTCGATGCTTGAAGAGATAGTGCGCAATAAGCGCGATCGCAAACCGATCCGGATCTGGTCGGTGCCGTCATCGTCCGGCGAAGAAGCCTACTCCATTGCAATTTATTTACTTGAGCAATGGCCGGCCATCGCCGAGTGGGACATTGAAATCATCTCCTCGGATATCGATACGCAGATTTTAAAGCAGGCCCGTAATGGCCTGTATTCAGCCCGCTCAGTGATGAACGTGTCGGAACCCTTACTAAAAAAGTACTTCACCCGGCGTGGCGATATGTTCCAGATATGCGATGACTTGCGCGATGCCGTGGAGTTTACCCAGGTCAACCTGATGGATGCCAATGCCGTGCGCGGATACCGTGATTTTGACGTGATTTTCTGCCGCAACTTGCTGATCTATTTCGATGATTTGTCACGACGACAGGCCGCGGAAACGTTTTTCGACGCCTTAAACCCGGGCGGCTTTGTCTGCCTTGGCCACTCGGAATCCATGAGTCGTATTTCCTCGCTGTTCAAAATACGCAAGTTCCCGGAAAGCATCGTTTATCAGAAATCCTGGGAGGAGCAATGAAGCGGATTCTCATCGTTGACGACGCCGCGACAGTGCGCCTTTACCACCGGAGCATTCTGGAGCCTGCGGGTTACTCCGTTGACGAGGCGATGAATGGCTTAGAGGGGCTGGAGAAGGCACTAGAAGAGCCGTTCGATCTCTACCTGGTCGACGTCAATATGCCGAAGATGGATGGCTATACGTTCCTGCGCGAGTTGCGTACCCAGGCGTTGCCGCAGGCGCCAGCGATCATGATCTCAACGGAGTCGGAGTCGCATGACCTGAGTACCGCTTATGCCGCCGGTGCGAATCTGTACCTGATAAAGCCAGCCAAGCCAGAGGCTTTGCTTGCCTATGTATCGTTATTGCTCGGCAGGGGTGCGCCATGAACCCATTACTGCAGCAGTTCCTTGAGGAGACGCGCGACTTTCTGCAGGGCATCGCTGAACGGCTGATGCAACTGGAGAGTGAGCCAGACAGTCGTGACCTGATCAACGAACTGTTTCGCATGGTGCACACCCTCAAGGGTAACAGTGGGCTATTCGATTTCCCTGAAATGACCCGGGTGCTGCATGCCGGTGAAGATGTCATGGACGCCGTGCGCGATGGTCGCCTGACTTATTCGCGCGAACTCGCCGACCGCCTGCTCGATGCCATGGACTTTGTCGGTCAACTAACCGATCAGGTGGAGCAGAGCGGCTCGACCGATCCACAGCAAGCCAACATTGCGGCGGCGCTCGCCGCTGACTTGCGTGAATTGTTAGGTGTGCAAAAGCCGCTGCATGCAGAGGCCGCCGAGCCGGCGCAGTCAGCAGTGGAGGATGCCAAGACAGAGGTATTTTCCCAGCAGGCATTGGCGTTGGTGCACACGGCCTTGAGTGCCGTGCCTGAATCCGTGCGCATGGAGGTGTACCGCAGCGCCTGCCAGGGCAGTGCCCTGCATTGGGTCGAGTACAACCCTCTTGCCGATTGTTTCTTCAATGGTGAGGACCCTTTACACCAGGTTCGGCAAATCCCCCAGGTTATCTGGCAGCGCGTGCTTGAGCGTGCGCATTGGGCTCCGCTGCTCGAGTTAGATGCCTACAACTGCAACCTGTGCTTTCAGTTGCTCACCCAAGACAGCCAAGCGCACCTGATGGAGTTGTTCCGCTATACGCCGGAGCAACTCGATACATTCAGCGTGCCAGCCGTTTGCTTGATCATTGCGCAAGGTGAGCCAAACAGCGGGCCGGTGTACGCCGACTTTATGACTGATGCCTTAGCGGCGTTGCAGCAGGGGGACCGCGAGACGCTGGTCCGTGTTACCCGCACCCTGCTGGAGTTGTCCGCGCCGGACCTCTGGCTGAGCTCGGCATTACGTTGGCTGATGTTGATACTGGACGTGCATGCAGATGATTTAGCGGTGGCCAGCTACCTGATTCGCTCGCTTGAATCCGCCGACGGGCCTGACTGGGCGGCCTACCTGGCGCAAGCTAAGACGCAGCCACAGCGGCATGTTGAAGCGCCGTCACAGGCAATTACAGAGGCGACCGCACAGGCGGCTGCAAGGGCGAGCGCAGAACCTGAAATGGATGTATCGCTGCGCCAGATACTGATAGCTCAACACAGCATTCTGAGTTTGTCCGATGCGGCGTCTTGGTTGCCGGGGCGCTTGCAGGCGGTGGCTGCGAGCCTTGCCGGCTGTCTGGCTGGGGTTGCTTCGCCAGAGTTACTCGCCGCGCTGGATGCTGCTCTTGAGCAGTCACTTGAGCAGGCTACATCGGGGCCGCTGCGCGACTGGCTGACCGTCACCCGGTCTCAACTGGGTGAGCCCGCTGATGACCAAAGCGAGACTGCGGTGCTGGAGCCCGTGCTGCGTGAAAGTACTGCTGCTGCGGCTGCGCCCGCAGAGGCTGAGTCGCGTTTCGGGCGGCGTGCAGAGGATGTGAGCTTAAGCACCACACTTAAAGTCGACCAGGCCAAAATCGACCGTCTGATGGCGCTTATTGGCGAAATGGTGGTGGCTAAAAACTCGCTGCCCTATCTCGCCAGCCGCGCTGAGCACCAGCATGGCGTGCGTGATCTAGCGCGCGAGATCAAGGCGCAATACGCGGTGATTAACCGCATCGCCGAAGAAATGCAGGACTCGATCATGCAGGTGCGCATGCTGCCGGTTTCATCTGTTTTTCAGCGCTTTCCACGGCTGATTCGCGATATTTCGCGCAAGCTGGGCAAGGAAGTCAGCCTGGAACTTATCGGTGAGGACACCGAGGCCGACAAGAACATCATTGAGTCCTTGGCTGATCCACTGATCCACATTCTGCGTAACAGCCTTGACCATGGTATCGAATTGCCCGCAGAGCGTATTCGCCAGGGCAAGCCGGCAGGCGGTCGACTGGAGATTCGCGCGAGCCAGGAAGCGGACCGTGTGCTGATTCAGATCAGCGACGACGGCAAAGGTATCGACCCCGCCGTGATCAAGGCCAAGGCATACGAGAAAGGCTTGTTGGACGAAACAGCCTTGGAGCGGTTGAGCGATGCAGACGCGGTAAACCTGGTATTTGCTGCTGGCTTTTCAACCTGCGAGGCGGTCTCTGATCTGTCAGGGCGCGGTGTCGGCATGGACGTGGTACGTAGCGCTATCGAGCGAGTTAACGGCAGCGTTCGTTTGGAAAGCCAGGTGGGCAAGGGCACCCGTATTGTGCTGTCGCTGCCACTGTCGATGGCGGTGAGTAGTGTGATGGTCGTCGAGTCTTACCAGCAAGTGTTCGGGGTGCCGATGGATTGCGTGGTAGAAACTGTGAGGGTTCCGCGCAATGCGATACGCAACATCAAGCAGCATCGTACGGCCATTCTGCGCGGGCAAGTGATACCGCTGCTCGATCTGAATCAGCTGCTGGACTTATCACAGGCGCAGCTGCCCAACCTCGAAGATGAGTTCGCAACCCTGGTGGTGCGTCATCAAGGCGAACCGGTGGGCATCATCGTCGATGACTTCCGTGAAACCGTGGACATCATCCTTAAGCCGCTCGCCGGCATTCTCGGCCAACTACCCGGTTATTCAGGCTCAGCTCTGCTGGGTGATGGCTCGATCCTAATGGTTCTCAATCCACAGGAGCTGTTTTGATGACTATTCATTTTCAGAAAAAGAGCGCGCGCATGGAGGGCGTAGTCGGCGTCGAGGAAGCAGAAGGTTTACTTGATTGGCTGCAAAGGCATCCAGACGCAAAAATCAACCTTGCTAGTTGTACTCATCTGCACGCCGCAAATTTGCAGGTTCTTATGGCCCTGCGCCCGACGCTTAGTGTCTGGCCCGGTGATGCTTCCCTGAAACTCTGGTTACAGGCGGCATTGCCAGCCTACTGAGGTATACCTGATGAGCAAACGCATTATGTTGGTGGACGACTCGGTCACGATGTTGATGAGCGTGAGAACAAATCTAGAGATGAGTGGCTTTGCCGTTGAAACTGCCGAGGACGGGGTGAA
Organism: Pseudomonas sp. 31-12; assembly: GCF_003151075.1. NCBI lineage: Bacteria > Pseudomonadati > Pseudomonadota > Gammaproteobacteria > Pseudomonadales > Pseudomonadaceae > Pseudomonas > Pseudomonas sp. 31-12. The sequence continues at coordinate 5,200,213 of NZ_CP029482.1, read as the reverse complement.
AGCGCTGGCCAAACTAAAAACGGGTTATAAGCCGGACCTGATCATCACCGATATCAACATGCCGAATATGGGCGGCATTGAGCTTATCCAGCAGGTGCGTAGCTTGCCTGGTTTTCGCTTTATGCCGATCCTCGCTCTCACCACGGAAAGCCAGCAAGGCAAGCGTGAGGAGGCAAAGCGCCTGGGTGCAACAGGGTGGCTGGTCAAGCCAGTCGGTGGCGCTGACCTTTTGCAGGTGATCAAACAGGTGTTACCGGGGGTCTGAATATGAATACAGCTTGGGATGCTGTGCTAACGCCAGACCTACGGTCTGATGTTCGCTGTGGGCCCTTTATGGTTGGCGGTCTGGCGGCGATAGCAGCGGTTGGTTTTGCTGTGGGCTTGTTGGATAGCACGCTTGCATTACTGCCTTTGGCGGCCCGTCTAGGGCTCCTGTTGCTGCTGGTAGGTGCAGTGATGCTCCTAACCCTGTTTGGCCTTTACCGGGGTGTGCAGCGTGCTTCCGCGCAGGCTCTTGACCACGCGGCGGCGCAGCAGAACTTGCTTCTGGAGCGGCTGCGGCTTGAGAGCGAGCGTGCCCGTGGGCTATCCGAGTCCCTGGATGAGGCAATGGCTACGCAGTTGACGAGCGTGATCGCCGACAGTGAGTCGAGCGCGCTGGCTCTGGTCGATAAGGTGGGGCGCCTGAATACCGATGCATTACACCTGATTGAATACCTTCAGCAATCGGGTAGCGAGGCGGCGAGCATGGAGCGTGAAATTGACGGCAGCTTGCTGTTCATTGCTGATGTATGCCGTTTCGTCGAAGAGCTACCTGTGATTATGCAGCGTGATATGGGCATCATCGAAGGGGCATATGACAAAGTCGGTAGCCTAAAGACCTTGAGTGCGCTGATCCAGTCCATAAGCAAACAGACGGACATGCTGGCTATCAATGCCTGTATTGAGTCTGCTCGCGCCGGCGAGGCAGGGCGTGGTTTCACGGTGGTGGCGGATGAGGTGCGTAAATTATCGGAACGCACCCGTGAAGCCGCCTTGGCCATCCAGAATGGCCTAGATGCCATGCAGCAGACAGTCCGTGATGGTCTCCAAGCTTTTCAGGGGTCTGCCAATGGCCGCTCAACCGAGGCCGCACGCATTGTCGCCTCGCTCAAATCTCTGCACCACAGCCAGGAGGATATGCGTCAGTACTACAAGACGCTGTATACGGTGGTTCGCCGGCACAATTCGACCCTGGCTGGCGAGATCGCCGAGATGCTGGGCAATCTCCAGGTGCAGGATATCGTCCGCCAGCGTATTGAACGGGTTATCGGCTGTCAGTCTCGGCGTGAACAACTTAGAGCTCGCTGGTTGCCAGTATTAGTCAGTGGTGTGGCGGCCGAGGAAATGGAACAACTGTTGAAGGACTATCTCGAGGAGGAGTTCTTGCACGCACCTAGCGGGGGCAAAGATAAATCGACGCTGCCTAAAATTGAACTTTTTTAAGATCAAATTCTGGGAGGCCTCATGGGATATCAAGCAGCTACATCCATTGCTCAACTACTTTCGGCAAAACGTGTGGAAAAGCGCCTGGGCGACATTGTTATGCGCGAGCGCAACCAGTTTTTTGACCTGTCACTGGAGATGTTCTGCACTGTCAGTTTGTCAGGGGAGCTGGTTCAGGTGAATAGGGCATTTGCCGACACCCTGCAGTACCGTGAGGATGAACTGATCGGCAAACTTTACATGACCCTGGTGCACACTGAGGATCAACCCATAGTCAGAGGGGCAATCGAGCAGCTGCAGGATGGGCACTTGATTCGTGAGCTGAACTTTCGTGTCTGGGACCGACAGCTGGGACTGCACTGGCTGCAGCTCAGCGCGGCCTTAAGTAAGGAACAGGTAATTTACTGCTCGGCCCGCGATATTACTGAGCGCAAGGATTATGAACGGCAGTTGCGCATGTTCAAACGCTGCCTGGAGTCCAGTTATAACGGTGTGGTAATTGTCGACGTGCTGGCGGCGGATCAGCCAATTATCTACGTGAATTATGCATTCGAGCGAATCACCGGTTACAGTAGTGACGAAGTAATCGGCCAGAACTGCCGCTTTCTTCAGGGCACTGACTTTAACCAGAAAGGCGTCACCACTATTCGCCAAGGGCTGGCGAGCTGCAGCGATATTCACGTCGTACTGCGTAACTACCGCAAAGATGGCTCGCAGTTTTTGAATGACCTTTATCTCTCCCCCATACTTGATGATGCCAATACAGTCACCCACTTCGTCGGCGTGCAGAACGACATCAGCGAAGAACGGCGTTACCAGGACGAGCTCAGTTTTAATGCCAGCCATGATGTACTCACCGGCCTGCCCAACCGCACACTGCTCGAAGACCGCCTGACGCAAAGCTGCCAGGTGGCTCTGCGTTTTGATCGTTGCATTGCCGTCATGTTTATTGACCTTGACTGCTTCAAGCAGGTCAATGACTCCAACGGCCACCATTTTGGTGACCAAGTTCTCAAAGAAGTTGCAAGACGCCTGTGTGAACAGATTCGTCCGGGCGACACCGTAGCGCGAATCGGCGGCGATGAATTCGTTGTGCTGCTCGCTGACTTGGCCCAGGAAGAAGACGTTGTCCCGATCACCGAGCGGATACTCTGTGCGTTGTCACATCCCTACCATGTCGATGGCAGCGCCTTTCATACCAGCGCGAGTATTGGTATCACGCTCAACGACGGCAGCATTGAATCCCCCATGGAGCTCATCCAGCAAGCCGATATGGCCATGTACAAGGCCAAACAGGAAGGGCGCAATAACTACCAGTGGTTCACCAATGACCTGAGCAAGGTTGTGCACGAACGTGTAAGGCTGCGCGGTGAGTTGCAAAAAGCAATTGAGGAAGACGGCTTCGAGCTCTACTACCAACCGCAGATCGATAGCCGCAGCGGCCAGGTAATTGGCATGGAAGCACTGATCCGCTGGAAGCACGCGACCCGTGGTTTCATCTCACCCATGGCATTTATATCGGTAGCCGAAGAAACCGGACAAATTATTCCGATCAGTCTGTGGGTGCTGGACACTGCCTGCCGGCAGGCTCGGCAGCTTGCCGAATTGGGCATGAACACTCTGACTATGGCCGTGAATATCTCGCCTGTGCACTTTCGCCGTAAAGACTTCCTAGACAGCATCCTGACTGCTTTGCAACAAAATGATCTTAACCCCAATCAGTTGGAGCTGGAGATAACCGAGTCAGTGCTCCTCAACGATTGCGACCAAGCCATCGGATACCTGCACAAACTCAGAGAGCTTGGCATCGGCATTGCGATTGATGACTTTGGTACAGGCTATTCAAGTCTCAGCTACTTGAAACGCTTACCGATAAGCAAAGTAAAAATCGACCGTGCATTCATAACCGACATCATCACCGATAAAGATGATGCAGCTATTACTCAGGGCATCATTTCGATGGCTCACCATTTGCGCATGAAGGTGATCGCTGAAGGCGTAGAAACAGAAGCGCAGAGTGCCTTTCTCAAGCAAGCTGGTTGCGACACCTTCCAGGGCTACTACTTTGCCAGGCCAATGCCATTCGCTGAATTGCTGGTTTTCTTGAAAGCTAGATAGACGCTGAATAAATGAAGCGCTTATCGAGCCTTACGCTTGTCCAATGTCTCCGCTCCATGAACCCCACATCCAGCGGATACTGTCCAATACCTAGGCTTCCTTGTTCATAATGTCCAGCAGATGACGGGCCAGCCCGACAAAGTCTTCGGCGGCACGGCATTTAGGCCCGAATAGGCGGATGGGCTGGCCAGCTGCGAACGATTCGGCCAGACGCACATCACTGCGGATGCCCCCAAGCAGGCGCAGGCTGCCGAATTGACGGGCGATTTCGCCCGTGACCTTGCGGTGTGAGCGCACCTGTCCGTGAACTTGTATAGGCAAAAAACCCAGAATGCGCAGATGTGAACTCTGTGCCGAGATCAGTTTGAACAATACCCGCATCAACTGCTTAACCCCTTCTAGCGAAAGCGCTTGGGGAATGTAGGGAATCAATACCCAGTCTGCGGCAGTCAATGCATTGAGCAGTAAGCTGTCTAATGATGGCGGCGTATCAATAATAATATATTCGTAACGCGACCTAAGGTCTTCATCGTCTAGCGCCCTTGCCAGACTGGCATGGTCTTGGGAGGCGCCACCATGATCGAACATCTGATCAGCCGGTGCGATATCAAGACGCTCTACTTGCGTGTTTTTTATACTGTCGAGCACCCCGCGTGGCTGACCACGAAATAAGTCATGCACGCTGGCATCACCGGCCACATGTCTCAGTCCAAGCCCCACAGCGCAATGGCCTTGTGAGTCAAGGTCGATCAGCAACACGTGTTTTCCAAGCGCGGCAAGCTCTGCAGCCAGGTTGACCGCGACTGTCGTTTTACCAGCACCGCCTTTGCGGTTGGATACAGCTATAACCTGGGTTGTTTTTTTTGCCACAACGCTACTCATTATTTAAAGGACAAAGCGATGGCGGGCGAAGGTCAATAATAAACAACCACCGCCTGCAAGGTAATGCTCAGAGCGATAGCGCCCCACAGCCACCGATTGTCGACCCCCCCCTGAAGGCACTGACCGATTCGGATCGCGCGTTAAGTGAGTTGAACAACTGCGCGAGATCCAGCACGGTAAAAGCGCCGGTTCGGGCCGACTCAACTGAGGCACTGCCCGGTATAAGGCCGCCCGGCAGCAACAATTCAAAGGTCACCAAGCTGGCTAGAGCCATTACCAGGCCGATTTGCAGCACCCAATGCCACATACGCGCATCAATAATCCGATCAGTCGGGCGGCGAGGGCGCCGGGCCATTACATCTTCGTTCTGTGGGTCGATGCCCATGACCAAAGCCGGTGCAGCATCGGTAATCAGGTTGATCCAAAGAATCTGGGTGATCAGTAGGCAGCACTATTGCGCCATTGGAGTCTACCTGTCCAATCAAACTGGCACTGATCACCGCAAGAAAGACCGTCAGTACTTCCCCCATGTTTGAGGAAAGCAGGTAGCGAAGACACTTTCGGATGTTGCCCAGAATTGCGCGTCCTTCACACACAGCGATGACGATGGTGGCGAAGTTGCCATCGGCCAGCATCATTGAATCGGCCATATTTTTTAGACGTATTGAATGACTGTATATGGACTCCTCCTCATTGCAAGCCCCTTTGCTTGGGCTCCCGTGCCGACTGCACACGTATATTCGGCCTCTAAATACGGCATCGTTTCGATGCAGGGCCATGATGGGCTATTCGCGCGTCAGCTCCCGATTGCTTTTTCGTGCTTTTCGCACTTAGACATTAGAGGCTTTTGCCGACGCCGGTTCGACCGGTTTGCCATCGTTCAGGCTGCTTTGCAATCGTGATTAAGAGTTGTTTCTGACGTGGAACACGTCGGGTAAATAGATTAGGCCGCTGCCTGATCCGGTTGGTAATCATTGCCGTGACGCAGCATCGCCCAAGCCATGCATGCAGTTTTGTTGGCCAGCGCAATACCGGCCACATTGGGATGCGATCGCTCGTCTAAACGAACGGTCCACTGGCTGAGTCGATCCTCTTTAGATTTGGCTGTGCGTAGCGCCGAGCGTGTCCATGCACCAATAATGTTCGCAGATATGCATCACCGCGCTTGCTGATACCGAGCAATCGATCCTTACCACCAGAACTGTGTTGCTTCGGTGTCAGTCCCAGCGCAAAAGGTTCGCAAACTCGAGTCTTCTCGCTTGCTGACGCCTAGTAACGTTAGCCTTCCAACGCTGGAATGCTAACGAGTTACGAGACCTAACCAGGCAGGTAGTGATGCCGGCTTGCTCGCAAGCAAGGATTTCCAGACCTTTGTAATAGCCTCGGTCGGCCACCACCGTTAGCGATTCAGCCTCGATTTCTTCACGCGCCTGGCTCGCCATATTGCTCAGTTGCCCACGATCATTACCAACGTTGGTCACCTCATGGGCAACGATCAGATGGTGTTTGTCGTCGACAGCTGTTTGTACATTGTAGCCAACCGTTCCGGTGCCTCGGCCGCTCGTAGCCATTGAGCGTGCATCTGGGTCTGTGAGGGAGATCTGCTGGTCTGGACTTTCGTGGAGCTGCGCCTCGATGTCCTTGAGTTTCTGCATCTGCTTTTTCAGTGTTTCTATCTTTTCTTTAAGCCGCTCTGCTTTGGCCTCGGCCACTTCGGGCGTTGCCCGATCCGCCGAATCCATCGCCGCCAGATATCGATCAATGCTCTGCTCGATCTGCTGCGTGCGTGCCTTCACCTTGCCCTGAGTGAAGTTGCGGTCGCGATTATTGACGGCTTTGAATTTGCTGCCGTCGATGGCGATGATCGATTGGGAGAAGAGATTGAGGTTGCGGCAAAGAACTACGAACTGGCGGCATACGCTGCGAATGGCTTTGCCGTTGTCCTTGCGAAAGTCGGCAATGGTTTTGAAGTCCGGGGCCAAACGCCCCGTTAACCACATCAACTCGACGTTGCGCTCGGCCTCACGCTCAAGCCGACGGCTGGACTGAATCCGATTGAGGTAGCCGTAGATATAGATCTTCAGCAACACCGCTGGGTGGTAGGCCGGACGACCCGTTGCGGCAGGATCGACGCCCTCAGAACCAAGCGCCTCCAGGTCGAGTTCATCGACAAAAACGTCAACCACGCGCACTGGATTTTCTTCGGCTACGTAATCGTCCAGACACTCCGGCAGCAACGTCACTTGCGCCGGCATGAATGTCCCGCAAGTGGGGCAGTCAACGCCATCGCTCGCCATTTGCATAACCCCCTCGCCGCACGTTGGGCAAACCTGCCCCGCCATCTCGCATGGAGATCCGAGAATGAACTCGCCCCGCATAACCGGGAGCCATTTCTCGCAGCAACGCGGCTCGCGATGAAACGGCAACAGCCCCTAGCGCAGCGCATGCTCACAATTAGCGCGCCCTAGCTCCCCCCCATACAAAATACCTGTACAGAAATAGCGCTACGCATTTTTACAGCGCTCGCAGGATTCTATTGGCCCAAAGATGGTCTTGGGCTGTATCGCCGCCAAACAGTAGTCAGCCCGATAGCCAGACCTCTATTTCTCGCGCCTGCCAGAAACCGGAGGTTACTGACCGTTCATCGGGATTGAATGATGTCATGACGACATCATACCAATATAGCTGTACAAGACTTGTACAAGTATCAACATTTGTACAAGTTCAAACTAGCCAGGAAATAACGCCGCTACTCGTTGCCGTCGAACAAAAGAATACCTGCGCAGGATGCGGACTAAGGGCGAATACATACCCTTGCAGGTGTCCCTAAATTGCTCCTCCCATTACGCAGGTACATCATGCCATCGCACACTCCCCGGCTCTCTACACGGAGCAGTCTCTATGCCGGCTATGCCAGCCTGCTAGCGTTTATGTTGCTGATCGCCGCTATCTCGCTGTACGCCCTGGCTAACAGCAATAAGGACTTTTTTCTCTACGTTAATGGCGTTGATGCACGCACCCGCCTGGCCAACACACTGAACGACGCCGCCGCCCAGCGCGCGATTGCCCTGCGTAACATCGCCTTGAACAGCAATGTCACCGCGAGAGGACAGCAGCGGGGCGCGATTGCCGTCAACGAACAAATGGTGGCCAGCAGCCTCGCCGCCCTACGCCAGGCAATTGATAACCATGATGATGTGTCGCCCAAAGCACGTGAACTGTTCTCAACCATCGAGCAGGTCGAGAGCCGCTACAAACCGGTAGCGCAAACCATTGCCGAACACCTGTTCAAGGGTGAAAACGACGAGGCCCTGCGCATGGTCAGCGAGCAGTGCACACCATTACTGGCCGAGCTGACCCAGGCAATTGGCGAATACCTGCGCTACACCAACCAGAAGGCAGACCTGCAGGTCAGCGAAAATGACGCAAACTATCTGTCACAACGCAACCTGCTGCTCGCCATTACTGCGCTGGCCGTCTTACTAGCAGCGGTACTGGGCTACGTCATCAGCCGCAACCTGCTGCGCGCGCTGGGTGCCGAACCGAGTGAACTCAACCAGCTCGCCCAACGCGTTGCCCAGGGCGATTTGCGCGCTATCGAGCGCACGATTGAGCCACCACAAGCCAGCATAATGGCCGCCCTGCTAAGCATGCAGGAGAACCTACGGGACATGACCAAGGGCATAAACCTGTCCTCACAGACCGTGGCCGAATCCAGCCAGGAGCTTAGCCAATCGAGCCTGAGAAACGCCGAAAGCGTGGCCATGGCACAGTGCGAGGTCGAGCAGATCGTCACCGCCGTTCACCAAATGGCCGCCACCGTGCAGGATGTCGCGCGCAATGCCGAATCCGCCGCCAGTGCCGCCAGCGAGGCCGATAGCGCGGCCCTGTACAGCCAGCAGAAGGCCAAAGATGCCGTCAACATGATCGGCGAGCTGGCCGAGACAATCGAACAGTCCAACATGGCCATGGGCCGGCTGAAGAATGAAACCGGCAATATCGGCGGCGTGCTTGAAGTGATCAAGTCGGTGGCCGACCAGACCAACCTGCTGGCCCTCAATGCAGCCATCGAGGCTGCCCGTGCTGGCGAGGCCGGACGCGGCTTCGCGGTGGTAGCCGACGAGGTGCGCAGCCTGGCACAGCGTACCCAGAAGGCCACCTCAGAGATTGAGGGGCTGATCGCCAGTCTGCAGAAAATTGCCGACGAGACCTCGCAGCATATGCAACGCTGCAAGCACTCCAGTGCGCAGTCGGTGTCCGGCGTTTCCGAGGCCGGTGACGCGGTAAGCACGATCGTAACCATGATCGAGCGGATCAACGGCATGAACCACCAAATCGCCGCTGCCGCCGAGCAGCAGAGTACCGTTGCCGAGCAGATCAGCCGGGGCATCGTGACCGTCAGCGAAAGCGCCGAGCAATCCGCTGCAGCCTTCCGCAGCGCTCAGCAGGAAAGCGAAGGACTGGCACGCACCAGCGTGACATTGCGAGAGAACATCTCGCGCTTTCAGCTCTAGGGTCTGTTGCCGTCTCATCGCGAGCCGCGTTGTTGCGAAAAATGGCCCCCGGTTAGACGCAGGACGGGACAGCCCCAAGAAAAAAGGGGACGGATTTTTGGTCCGACCCCAATTTTGCAATACCTGCCATTTTTGAGCGTCTGCTTTTGGCCGATTTCTGTCTGTCGCCACCATCAGCTTTGGGTTGTGATTGCGGCCCTTCGTGGTTGGCAGCAATTGTCCGCTCTCTGTCTGTCGTCACTACGGCTCCTGTTGGTCAAGTCGAATCACGGCGTCAGCTTTTGTGATCTCCTGAGGCCGCTTTCGGCTGAGCAAAATAACCTTGCCTTGATCCCACTCTTTCTCCGCATACAAACAGTCTAGGTATCTACCCCATAACTCCAGAGCAGCCTTTTTCTCTGGTAGATAGCTGTATCGATCGTAGTGAATCGATTGCACATCGTTGCGTCCGTGAGATAACAGCCAGCTACGGATTTCCTTTGTAATTCCAAGTGCAGCCATCAGCGTTTCAGCACTTACCCGGACGTTCGCGTAACTGAAATATCGCGTTTTACCGGAGCCACTCAAAGCTTTTCCAGCATCACTGAATCGCTTGCCCGCTGTATCCGGACGAATACAGCGCCGGCCAATACAAAACGGGCCAGGCCCAATCTTGCTCTCAAACAAAGGCGTCAGGATTTGTTTAATCCTGGCGGTCAGGGGTAGCAGGTGATCCCATGCTTGAGTCTTTTGACCTTTTCCGTCGGTAAGGTGCAGAAGGTCATCGGACGTATCCTCCCAGGTCACACGGAGCAGTTGCTCCATTCGTTGGCCGCCCAGGTAGATTAAACCTTTGCAGATCGCCATCTCTCGGGGAGGCAGGGTATCCAAGTGACGTAAAAGCTCACCAAACTCTTCTGGCGTCAGGGATTCAGTCTGACCGCCGCGTGTATTAGCAAGGGTAGGGACCTTGGTAGCTGGATTGACCCCGATGTCGAAAACTTTCGAATCACTTACATCTCGATCCAAGGAAAGGTGTGCCTTGCCGCCATAGCTGAATGCAGCCTTTAGATATCGGTGGACGCTGGCAGCTGTTGATCGCATGTCAGTATTTGCCGTTTTCGCTTTGTTCCCGATACCACGACCTTTTGGCTTGCGAGCGAGCAGCGCGCTCATCACTAAATGAATGTCTTCGCCGCTGATGGACTTTGCTGGATGCGCCATCAGATCTGGGTGGTGCTGAATCACGTGTGTCTGAAATAGGCGCTCGACTTCTTTTGCCTTAACCTTGCCGCGAGCGGTCAGATCTTTGACATATGCATTTAGTAGTTCTTCGAAGCTACCTTGTCGGGTCGCAAGCTGCTGCGCGAGCACTACAGCTTGTCGTTGTGTTTTCTCTGCGGCGGCTTTGATCGCCAGGTACACCTTTACGTCGCCGTGCTCGGAAGCAATCAATGCCATCTCTGCCGCTTTGTCGCGTAGCTCAGACAGCGCCAGTCCCGGCGCTCTGGCGCTCAAGCGATATTGACCCAGAGAGATCATCGTGTCCTTTGCGTTGAGTCGATAGCGGAAGTAGGCGCTGATCGCGCCACTTTGGCTGCGCTTGAACAAAAGGCTACCTCGGGAACGGCCAGGCAAACTTTCCGTCAGCTTGGAATCTGGCAGCATGCCCTTGAGTTTCTGATCGTTTACGCTTTTGTCGGCAGTGTTCGTGGCCAATTCTAGTCCCCACTTTGGTCCCCACTTCTCATGATGCAGAACGCTACAAGGTGAAACCTCAAGACACAAGCAGAATAGGTCGCCCCTTTAAAAACAGTGTGCTGTGACAATTTAGGACGCGTTCAGAATCGAGCTGACTCACCAAAGCATATGCCTCCTAAGGGGAAGGTTGGCAGTTCGAACCTGCCCTGGGACACCATCTGATTTCAGCCTCGCGCTGTAAGAAACAGCCCCGCCGGAGAAATCCTCCCGCGGGGCTTTTTTGTGCCCGTTCAACCGACGATCTACATGGCAAGTCCGTCATTGCTGTGCCTTACTCCTCCTACCACTGAGGGGGCGAAGCAATGCGACACAGAGGCGCACATTTCTGGTTATGGACCAACACCCGGCTACCTCACCACATTCATGAAGAAGTCCTCAGCGATGGTGTGCAGGTCGAGGTTCAGGCGCGGGTTGGCCAAGAGGGCATGACTCAGGTTTTTATCGGCATCTATGCCGACAGTGGCTGGGCAATTTGCGAGGAGTTTCACAACCGGGGCGCGGAGGAATATTACTGCATCGCGCTGAAGTGGGGCGCTCAGCGGGCGAGGGAGCTGGTAGCAGACACTCAGGCGTTTGTCGCGCCGCACCGGGTGCAGTTGACGCTAGGCACGGTGATCACCGATGAGCCGACATTGGCCTTGCGGCGCATGGAAATGACCGAGCGTGAGCGTTTGAAAATCCGCTCCGAAGACGCCTGGTCGGAATACCTGGCTGCCAAAGCCGCGATGCTCGAACTGATGCGCGCCACCAAAGTCGATCCAACGGTCTGGGCGGACCACAAGGAGCGACTGCGCCAGGCGATTGACCGCCGCATCAGCGTGCAGCGCGCCTATTTGCGCTGACTCATTTGCCGATCGGTAAGCTCGAAGAGCGTCGCAACGCCTCGATGGTTTCAATCAGGTTATCGTAAGACACCGGTTTGCCAATGTGCTGGTCAAAGCCCGATTGCCGGGATTTCTGAATGTCACTGTTGGCACCGTAGCCCGTCAGCGCAATGGCCGGCACATCCTTGAGCAACGGCAACTGGCGTAATGCGCTCATCAGCTCGTGACCGTTCATGACCGGCATGCCCAGGTCCGAAATGATCAGGTCGAAGTGCGTGCTTTTTGCTGCGTCCAGAGCGGCTACCGGGCGGTCGAAGGCAATCACTTGCGCGTCTTCCATTTCCAGCAGCATTTTCAAGGTTTCCAGCACGTCGGCCGAGTCGTCGACCAGCAGGATGGTCAAACCGCTCAACCTTCCGGCCGCTTCTTCAACAGGGGTGGCGGCTTGAGCTTCACCATTGGTTTTGGCCAGCGGCAAATAGACGCTGAACGTACAACCGGCACCCAATCCGGGTGAGGTCACCTCAACCGTGCCTCGTTGTGCCTCGGTCAATTGACGAACCAGCGAAAGGCCAATCCCCAGCCCTTCACGATTGTGCGTGGCATGTTGCTTTTCGGCCTGCCCAAACAGGTCGAACACGTGCTCAAGATTCTCGGCAGAGATGCCGGCGCCGTCGTCTTTGACGTCAAGGCGCACCTTGTTCCCGGCCTGGCTGGCGATCAACTGCACGTGCCCGGTGGGCGGGGTAAATTTCAGTGCGTTGTTCACCAGGTTCCAGATGATCTGTTCCAGGCGCGTCGGGTCGGCACGGACCATCAAGGGCTGCGAAGGCACGATCAACTCGACCGTGGTTTCGTGCTGCTCGTTGAGGACCACGGTGTGGATGTCCCGCAGCACGCTGACCAGGTCGACGGCTACCGGTTGCAGCTTGAGCTTGCCGGTACGGACCCGGGCGACATCCAGCAGGTCATCGATGATCCGCGCCTGGCTGTTGACCGCATCGCAGATCGTGTTCACGGCCTTGGCGGCGGGCGCCAGGGATTTGGTCACCGGCAGGCGTCGCAGCAATTCCGCGTTGAGCTGGATCAGGTTCAGCGGATGCTTGAGCTCGTGGGACATGACCGCGAAGAACTCATCCTTGAGGTAATTGGTGTTGCGGGTTTCGGCCAGCTCCTGGCTCTGCGCTTCATGCTGACGTTTGTGTCCGGTCAGGTCCCGGGCGATCTTCACGTAGCCTTGCAGGTTGTCGCCGCTGAGCAGGGTCACCTCGCCACTGCAAAAGAACCGGCTGCCATCCTTGCGCATGTGCCAGCGCTCGTCATCGTTGCGGCCGTGGGTGCGCACGGCCAGCAGTTCGTTTTCAGGCACACCGGCGGCGCGATCTTCCGGCGAGAAAATGAAATCGTAGTAAGCGCCTTCGGCTTCGGTCTTGCTGTGGCCGAAGATCAGCTCGGCGCCTTTGTTCCAGCTGGTGATCACCCCTTTCTCATCAAGAGTGATGATCGCGTAATCACGGGTGCTTTCAGCCACCAGGCGCATGCGTTCTTCGCCCAGGCGCAGTTCTTCTTCGGCGGCGCGGCGTTTGGTGATGTCGATGAAGGTCAGCACCGTGCCGTCGATATGGTCTTCGCTGGAGCGGTAGGGCAGCAGGCGGGCGATGTACCAGCGGTTGTCGGTGCTGCTGACCTCGCGCTCGATCATGTTCAATGATTCAAAGACCAATGCCGCGTCGCCCGCCAGATCGTCGTAGTGCAGGCGATGGGTGATGTCGAGCAGCGAGCGGCCGGTATCCACCGGCAACATGCTGAAGATGTCCGTGGCGCGCGGCGTGAACCATTTGATCCGCATGTTTCGGTCGACGAACACCGTGGCAATGTCGGTCGAGGCGATCAGGTTGGTCAGGTAGTCGTTGATCTTGTCGGTTTCTTCGACTTTGGTTTTCAGCTCGTAGTTGACCGTCAGCAGCTCTTCGTTGATCGCCTGCAGTTCTTCCTTGCTGGTTTCCAGTTCTTCGGTGGCCGAGCGTAGTTCTTCGTTGATCGCCTGCATTTCTTCGTTAGAAGCCTTGAGCTCTTCGCTGGAGACTTCCGATTGTTCAATGGTGTCCTGCAAATGCAGTTTGGTGCGTTGCAGTTCGCGTTCAAGGTTGGACAGCACCCGGCTTTCAGTTTGCAGCAGGGTGGTGGCGGCCTGTTCCGAAGGATCAACTTCGGCCTCTTCGAAAATCACCAGGACAAACTCGCCGTCCGACTCTTCGTCCTTATAAGGTTGCGCCATCAGGTCGACCTTGTAGCGCCGGTTGTCACGGCTGATCGGCACCGCGCGGGATTTCACAACCAAACCGCTCTGCTGGACCTGAAACAGCGTCGTGCGAATCTCCAGACGCAACTCGGGAAGGATCAGCGTCAGCAGGTTGCGCGACAATTCACCGCCCACGTGGCGCAGGAAGCGCCCGGCACTTTCGCTCATGTGCAGGATGTCGGCGTTGGCGTCGACAATCATGCTAGGTGGCGCGGCGCATTCGAGGGCGCGCTGATGAATGTCGGCGAAGGACAATTTGCGCTGCACCGCGCTTTGCGGTGCCTCACGGGAAATATTGGTACGCACGTAACCGCCACGGGGCATGGTCGGGGTGCGTCGGCTGTTGGCGGTGCCGGTCTTGGCGCGGAAGATGCGGTTGCGTTTGTCCACCGGGGCGAACAGTTCGTGGCAAGCGTCCGCGCTCTCGGAAGAGCCCAGGAACAGGAAACCGCCTGGGCGCAGTGCAAAGTGGAACATCTGCAGGATTTCACGCTGTACTTCGCGATCCAGATAGATCAGCAGATTGCGGCAGACGATCAGGTCGATCTGCGAGAAGGGCGGGTCGGACAACAGGCTGTGCTTGGCAAACAAGACCTTTTCGCGGATCTCCTTGCGAATCCGGTAATGGTCGTCTTCCTTGACGAAATAATGCCGCAGGCGCGTCGGCGGCACATCGGTGACGATCGCTTGCGGGTACAGGCCGGCTCGGCCGATGCTGATCGCACGCTCGTCGATATCGGTGGCGAACAGTTGCAGCGAGGCCTTGCTGGCGTCCAGTTGCAGTTGATCGTTGAGCAGCATCGCCAGGCTGTAGGCTTCCTCGCCCGTGGAGCAGCCGGCGGACCAGACGCGGATTTCTTCTTTTTCGGGTTGCGCCGACACGGCGGCACTGACCAGTTGCGGCAGCACGTCACGTTCCAGGGCTTCGAACGCCTCGCGATCGCGGAAGAAGTTGGTCACGCCAATCAACATGTCGCCCAGCAGGGACTTGGTTTCTTCGGGATTGTTTTGCAGGTAGCGGAAATAGGCGCCCAGGTCGGGTTGCGCGGTGACCTGCATCCGGCGCTCGATCCGCCGCAACACGGTCGCGCGTTTGTAGTGCTTGAAGTCATGGCCGGTGCCGGTACGCAACTGGATCAGAATGTCGTGGAGCATCTGTTCGGCGAGTATCGCATCACGCTCGGACACGGAGGCGAAGGTTTGCAGTTCCGGGTCGTTGGCGGTAGGCAAGCTGATTTCCTGGGAGTTTTGCCACAGCTCCAGCAGCTTTTGCGGCATTTCCACCACCGGCAACACCAAGTCGACATTGCCGGTCTCGATGGCGGCGCGGGGCATGCCGTCAAACTCGGCATCTTCCGGCGTCTGGGCCACGGTGATGCCGCCGTGCTCCTTGATCCGTGACAAACCGACTGCGCCATCTGAACCGCTGCCCGACAGCACCAGGCAGAATGCGCGCTCGCGATGGACTTCGGCCAGATCGCGGAAGAACAGATCGATCGAGGCGTGGCGCCCTTCGCGCGGGTCGTTGCTGCTGACTTCAAGCATGCCGTCATTCATGGTCAGCCGCTGAGCGGGTGAGATGACGTAGACATGGTTTTTCTCGATGGCGACTGTTTCGGTGACCTGCAGCACCGGCATCCGGGTCGACTCCTGGATGATTTTGTCCGCGATGCTCTGGTGGTCAGGCGACAGGTGAAGAATGATCACGAAGGCCATGCCGTTGTCGTGGGGCATGTTCTCGAAAAACAGCTTGATGGCTTGTAGACCACCCGCCGACGCACCAATGCCGACCACCGGGAAGTCCAGTGTGCTGGGGCTCAGGGCCTTTCGCTCTGGATTGGTGGAGGTTGGAGGAGTGGTGGTCATGACTTCAGCCTTTTACCGGCAACGGGGGATGAGTTGAGCCCAGGAGGAGATAAACGCACTCCAATAAAGCAGGATAATCCCGTTTTTCAATAACACCTTCAAATATTTAGAGACACTTGATGGGCTGGAGTTCTCAAGGGAACGGCACTCCTGGCCGATAACCCGAACGCTCATGGTCTTCTTCTCAAATTGCCTGGAAATCTTCGATGCTGTCGTATCACCAAAAGAGTTTTCTGATCGTCGATGATTTCTCGGATTTCCGCAGTTCCATCAGGTCCATGCTGCGTGAACTGGGGGTCAAGGACGTCGACACCGCGGACACCGGGGAGCAGGCGCTGCGCATGTGTTCGCAGAAGGCCTACGATTTTATCCTGCAGGATTTCCACCTGGGCGACGGCAAGAAGAACGGCCAGCAAGTCCTTGAAGACTTGATGATCGAGAAGCTGATCAGCCATGAAAGTGTGTTTGTCATGGTCACCGCCGAAACCAGTCAGGCCATGGTCCTCAGCGCACTGGAACACGAGCCCGATGCGTACCTGACCAAGCCGTTCAACCGTTCCGGCCTGGCCCAGCGCCTGGAACGCCTGGAACAACGCAAGAATCTGCTCAAGCCGATCCTGCAAGCGCTCGATCGTGGCAAACCGCTCGAAGTGCTCAATGCCTGCATCGAGCTGTGCAAGAAGGACATCCGTTATTCGCCGCTGTGCCTGCGTTACCGCGCGGACGCCTTGCGCGACCTGAATCAGAACGAAGCGCTGGAACGCCTCTACGACAGCATCATTGCCGATCGTCCCTTGCCGTGGGCGTTTGCCGGGCTGGGCAAGTTGCTGTTCAAGCGCGGCCAGGTCAGTCAGGCCAAGGGCGTCTACGAAAAAGCCCTGAAAGTGTTTCCGATGATGCCAGCGCTGTATGACGGCATGGCCGACGTGCTGGTGGTCGAAGGCGATACCAAGGGCGCACAGAAAGTCTTGGAAGAGGCGATTCGCCTGTCGCCGCTGGCCGTGCGCCGGCAAGCGTTGCTGGGCAAACTGGCGATGACCAACGAGGATTTCGACACGGCCTCCAAGGCTTATCGCCAGGCCGTGTCCCAAGGCGCGCAGTCACGTTTCAAGGATGCCGAAAGCAACCTGGGCCTGGCCCACGCCTTGATCAGCAAAGGCAGCGAAAAAGGCCTGGACACCCGCACCCGTCTGGAAATCAACACGACCCTCAGTCTGGTGGCCAAGGAGAATCCTTCCGACCCTGGCTTGCAGATTCGTGCGCGCCTGATGAAAGCCACCAGCCTGTTGCTCAACGACGCCGAAACCGCCGAGAAGCTCACCGAGCAGGCGATGATGCGCCTCGATGGCATGGAGCAGTTCATGAGCGCCGAAGCGGCGTTGCTGGTGGCCAAGCAGCTGCAAATGCTTGGTCAGGCGAGCGCCGGCGCGTCGATGCTGAAAAACTGCGCGGAAATCTACGGTGACGACCCGGTGGTGATGCAAGGCATCGCCAAACTGACCGATGACCCGACGATCCTCAGCCAGAGCAACGCGGCCTCCGAACTCAACCGTCAAGGCGTGCAGGTGTACAAGACCGGCAACCTGGCGGAAGCCCGGGCGGTGTTTCGCAAGGCCCTGCACATGCAACCGAAGAACATCAGTATTGCGCTGAACATGGCGCAGTCGCTGCTGCACGGCACGGACACCAGCGTACCGTCGGCCGAGCTGGATGAATGTCGGAGCTGCCTGAAACTGGTCGGCATGATGCCCGACACCGACGCGCGTTATCCGCGCTACCAGAAACTGAAAATCAAGGCGTTCAGCGGATGAGCCAAGACAACACGACACTGGATTTCTCGACGGTGATTGCCTCCACCGTGCACGACATGAAGAACTCGCTGGCCATGCTGATGCAGGCCCACAGCCAATGGCTGGCCCGCCTGCCGGACCCCGAACGGCACAGCCCGGAGCAGGGCGTCATCGAGTACGAGTTCGCTCACCTCAACGGCATGTTGGTGCAGTTGTTGGGGCTGTACAAGTTGGGCGTCAATCAGCTGCCGTTGCAGCCGGCCTACCATGATCTGGATGACTTCCTTGAAGCGCAGCTGGCCTGTCATCAGGAAGTGTTCGCGAGTCGCGGCATTGTCGCGACCTATGAAGTTGACCCGCTGAGCCCGCTGGGCTTCTTTGACCGGGAGCTGGTGGCCTCGGTGCTGGCCAACACCATCACCAACGCCCTTCGTTACGCGCGTCAGGCGCTGTTGATCAGCGTCGGCGACGAGGCTGGTGAATGGGTGCTGACCATCAACGACGATGGCGACGGTTACCCGGCCGAGATGATCGAGCTTCAGGCCGACTATGTGCAGGGCATCAACTACAGCAGTAGCAGCACCGGCCTGGGCCTGTACTTCGCCGGACGAATCGCCGCGCTGCACCAGCGCAATGGCGTGGGCGGGCGCACCCGAATCAGCAACGGCGGCCCGTTGGGCGGCGGTGTGTTCAGTCTCTATCTGCCCTGACGTTTCTTTTTGTGTGCGCTGCTTGATATTCCGAACAGGCGGAGCCTATTTTGTACGGGTCGCCGTTCGCGGCTCGCACAATTACAAAGGATTGCGTCATGACAACCGATGGCCAGCGTTCAATCGCGCAGCGATTGACGGGCATTGATGAGATTGAATGTGTTACGCCGGATTTGAACGGCGTGCCCCGTGGCAAGGTGATGACCGCCGAGGGGTTTGTCGAAGGACGTCGTTTGCAGATGGCGCGGGGTGTGCTGCTGCAATGCATCATGGGCGGATACCCGCCTGCACGTTTTTACGGCAGTGATGATGGCGACCTGGCGCTGGTGCCGGACCCGGCGCACATCCACCGCTTGCCCTGGAGTCAGCAACCTCGGGCATTGGCCATTTGTGACGCTGATGAACTGACAGGCGAAAGCTCGAAGCTGTCGACCCGTGGCCAACTCAAAGCGGTCATCGCCCGCTATGCGGCCCTCGGTCTGGCGCCAGTGGTGGCGACCGAGCTGGAATTCTTCGTGTTCGCGCCCAATCCCGACCCGACGCAACCGTTCCAGCCGCCGCTGGGACTGGACGGTCGACGCGAGGAAGGTCATTCGGCGTTCAGTGTCAGTTCCAATAATGGCTTGCGGCCGTTCTTCAGTGAGGTCTACGCCTGCATGGCGGCTCTCGGCTTGCCCCGTGACACCTTCATGCACGAGATGGGCGTCAGTCAGTTCGAGATCAACTTGCTGCACGGCGATCCTTTGTTGCTGGCCGATCAGACATTCCTGTTCAAGCATCTGCTCAAGGAAGTCGCGCTCAAGCACGGTTTGACCGTGGTGTGCATGGCCAAGCCGCTGGCGCACACGCCGGGCAGTTCGATGCACATTCACCAGAGCATCGTCGAGATCGGCAGCGGGCGTAACGTGTTCAGCGACGAGGCCGGCGAGCCGACGGCGACCTTCCGTCATTTCATCGGTGGCCAGCAGTCCGGCATGGCGGATTTCACCGCGCTGTTTGCGCCGAACGTGAACTCCTATCAGCGCTTGTGCCATCCGTTTGCCTCGCCGAACAACGCCTGCTGGTCCCATGACAATCGTGCCGCCGGATTGCGCATTCCCGCCAGTTCGCCGGCCGCTCGTCGGGTCGAGAACCGCTTGCCGGGGGCCGATGCCAATCCGTACCTGGCGATCGCTGCCAGCCTGGCCGCCGGTTTGTATGGCATCGAAAACCAACTGGAGCCGAGCGAGGCGATCCAGGGCGAATTCGAGGTGCCGGATAATCTTTCGTTGCCGTGTACCTTGCATGCCGCTCTTGAGCGTCTGAAACGTAGCCAATTGGCGAAGGAACTGTTTGGCAAGGAGTTCATCGAAGGCTACGTCGCTTCGAAGACCATGGAATTGACCAGCTTCTTTGATGAAATTACTCCCTGGGAGCGCCGTGTCCTGGCGGCCCAGGCCTGACGACCTGTCGTCTTCGGGCTATCTTTTCGGATAGCCCGTTTCTCACCGCAAGGAGCCGCTCGGAACGCCGATGCGCCAAATCTGGAAACCTTTTCGAGCGCTTTATTTTGCCTCGCTGATGATGTTGATCGGCTCAGGCTTGCTGAGTACGTATCTGGGCTTGCGCCTGGCGGCGGATAACGTCGACAGCCTGTGGGTCGGTGCGTTGATGGCGGCCAACTATTTCGGCCTGGTGCTGGGCGGCAAGATCGGTCACCGACTGATCGCCCGGGTCGGGCATATTCGCGCCTATTCGGCCTGCGCCGGGATTGTCGGCGCGGCGGTGTTGGGCCACGGCCTGGTCGACTGGCTGCCGGCCTGGATTTTCCTGCGGGTGATCGTCGGCCTCGGCATGATGTGCCAGTACATGGTCATCGAAAGCTGGCTCAATGAGCAGGCCGAAGCGTCGCAGCGCGGTGCGGTGTTCAGCGGCTACATGATCGCCTCGTATCTGGGGTTGGTACTTGGTCAGTTGATTCTGGTCATGCACCCGGCCCTGGGCCTGGAACTGCTGATGCTGGTCGCGTTGTGCTTCGCGCTGTGCCTGGTGCCGGTGGCACTGACCCGGCGGATTCACCCGGCGCCCTTGCATCCGGCGCCGATGGAACCGCGGTTCTTCATCAAACGGGTGCCGCAGTCGTTGAGCACGGTGCTGGGGGCGGGGCTGATCATTGGCTCCTTCTACGGTCTGGCGCCGCTGTATGCCTCGCAACAAGGGTTATCCACCGAGCAGGTCGGTCTGTTCATGGGTAGCTGCATTTTCGCCGGGCTGCTGGTGCAGTGGCCGTTGGGCTGGCTGTCCGACCGTTATGACCGGGCGTTGTTGATCCGCTGCTTTGCGGTGGTCCTGGCCCTGACCGCGTTGCCGCTGGCCATCATGCAGCAGGTGCCGCTGGAGGTTCTGTTTGTCGCCGGGTTCTTCTGTTCGCTGGTGATGTTCTGCCTGTATCCGCTGGCCGTGGCGTTTTCCAATGACCACGTCGAAGGTGATCGCCGCGTGTCCCTGACCGCGATGTTGCTGGTGACCTACGGCGTTGGCGCCAGTATCGGGCCGTTGGTGGCCGGGGTCCTGATGAAGCTGTTCGGCAGCCACATGTTGTATGCCTTCTTCAGTTTCTTCGCGTTGGTGCTGGTGTGGCGGATTCGCCCGAAAGCGGTCACCAACCTGCACCAGGTCGAAGATGCGCCGCTGCATCACGTGGCCATGCCGGACAGCATGTCGAGTTCGCCGCTGGTGGCGTGCCTTGACCCACGGGTCGATGAGCAAGTCGTACAGGACCAGATGCAAAACCCGATCAACCCTGAGCCGGAACCCGAGCCGGATCCCGAAACCGATCCACCACCCGAAGACCCGGACGCGGGTCGCGAGCAAAGCTTCACCGAAGCCAGGCCTTAAACGGGCGCATAAAAAAACGGGCAGTCACCGCAAGGGACTGCCCGTTTTTTGTTGAAGTGCCGTATTACATGTCGTCTTTGTCGAAACGTCGTGCTTCGCGTTGAAGCTGATAGACGAAGCGCTCGACTTGCCGCTGCACCAGGCCGCTCATGTTATGGAAGCGAACACCGGCGAAGGTGGTGGAGATCTTCTCTTCGAAGTGCAGGTAACGCAGTTCGACCGGTGCGGTCATGTTGCCGAAGGGCAGGGCGGCGACGAAGCGGTCATAGACCTGGCCCAGTTGCAGGCTGGCGGTGATGTCGCCTTCAAAACGCAGTTTGCAGCCGGTGGCTGAGATATCCAGCAGCTTGCCGCCCACGGTCGACTTGAGTTTGTCACCGCCCAGTTCGACGCTGACCAGTTGCGCCAGTTTCAACGCCGCACGGAACGCATTACGGCGCTGGTGATAGACCACTTCAGCGGGCAGGGGGCCACGATAGCAGCGAGTATCGTCGGACTCATCGATGGTCAGCGTGCCATTGCTTTCCCAGGCGATGCGCACACCGTCGTGAAAGCCTTCAACCTTGAACGGTTCTCCGGCCAGCAAAAAACGTTCACCGTCACGCGGGATCATTTCATCCAGGGCGATAGTATTGCTGTCGCGATCAACGTTCACCAGATAGCTCTGGAAGCGCTGGGTGCGCTCATGGAAGGTGATGATCAGCGGGTCATGGCTGTCCTGAAGCTGGCGCAGGTTGCTGGAGATCTCCAGAGGTGTGGTAAGCACCTTGGGTGGCTGCGGGGCGTCTTCCGCGCTTTGGGTATTGAACACGGTTCATCAATCTCCAGGCAAAATATGACTACGGCGAGCCAGCATTTTGCCAGCATGTTTCGTGTCTTGATAGGGCGTGTCTATGCAAAGGCTCAAGCCTGACTGAGCGGACGCGGCTTCGCAAGCTTGGCGGTGGATCCGCGGGCATCATAAAGCGCGGGTGGTTCGCCGCCGGTGAGGATTTTCAGCTGGTTGGCCGTGGCGGCCTGCTGGACCAGGATCGACTGGCCATTGTTGACGTTGGCCGCCTGGCATTGAGCCAGGAGATCGGTCAGTTTGTCGCTCTGCTCCAGCAGCTGATCGCCGATGCTCGACTGGCTGGCGAGTTGCTCCAGGCCACTACGATTGATCGGCAGGTTCAGGCTGGCGAGGATTTCGCTGCGCTTGCGGCCATGCTGTTCAAGCAGAATGATCATTGCCTGTTTCTGCGCCAGAATATCTTCGAGCAGCGGCATGTCACGACCGTGCAAGGCGAGGGACTCGGTTCGCAGTAACTCCAGCAAGTGTTGCGCTGGAGCAAAGTCGTCGGTGATCAGTTGCAGTAAATTAGTGTCGTGCATGGCTGGCCTTGGGGTTTAAGCGTCCAAAAGCCTGGCGCAGGCCGTGGCCTAGCGCTGGGCTTCGAAGTTGAGCAGTTTGCTGGCTACACGGTTGCTGTCGACTTTATAGCTGCCATCGGCAATCGCTGCTTTCAACTCGGCCACGCGGGCATTGTCGACGGCAGGCTGATCGCGCAGCTTGTCAGTGACCTTCTGCAACTGTTGAGCCTCATTGCTGAGGTGTACCGATTCCCCGCTTTTGGCGGTACTGGCCTGTTCGGCCGGGGTATTCAGCGGCGCGGATTTGCCGGTTTCGGCAGTTTCCTTCGCGGTGCTGGTACGCGTACTACCGGTAAGTGATGAGGAACTGTTTAAACGGCTGAAATCGATGACCATGATAAAAACCTCTGGGTATTTGGACGCTTGCCATGTTTTCGGCTCTCCCTGCGAAAACTTTAGGCCCATTTATCAATGAGCGTGCATGCGCCAGCGCTTGTCCTGCCTGCTGCACAGTTTAGGGAACAGCCGGGCGGCGCGCCATCTTTCACCCACAGATCGTTCTACATGGCCACTTCCACCTGGCCAGGCGCCATGACTTGCGCCTTGATGACCCGCTGGGAGTTAAGGTTTTTCACTCGAATCTGTTCGCGCAAGCCGCCGTTGGACAGGGCTTCGCCCGGCATACGCACACTGAGCGTACCACTGCGGGCGGTAATGACCACTTGATCGCCCTTGCTGATGACTTCGGCCTGTTCGAGATGGACCAGCGTCAGCACCTGATTGGCGACCGTTGGTCGGGTAAGTTTCTGCCCGACAGCCTGTTCCATAGAGGTGAAATAACCCTGGTTGATCTGGCTGATGTCCCGCTCGCGCAACATGACGTCGCCGGGCTCAATGACTCCGGCGCGTTTGAGCGGCCGTGTGGTTGTGACAACGTCCCGAAACAGGCGGACTTGAGCGGGCACGAAGACTGTCCAGGGGGATGTGCTGTCGCAGCGGACCTTGACCGTGACCCGCCCGATCGGGGTCGCAGGGCTCTCCAGCGTGGCTGTCAATTCCTTGTCGCACATGGGCATGCGCAATCGCGGATCGAGCTGGCTGACCTCGATTTCATAGCGGCCTTCCGTTTGACTGGTGGCCAAATAGTCCTCTACGGTGAATTCAAGAAAGCCCTGAGTGACGCCGATAAGTATGTCAGGCAAGGTAACCGCGTCAGCAAGGGCAGGGCTGCCAGCGTTGAACAGGCAAACGGCCGACATCGCGCAAAGCCATTTGCGGGAAGTTGATGTCAGGCGTCGGAAAAATGTCGGTTCTGTGTTCATAAGAGTTAAAAAGCAAGCGCCGTGCCGTTTAGCAATAAATGTGCGTCGCAACACACTTAAGCGTTGGTGTAGGAGTCTGTGCATGGCTGGTGTAATGGATGCGGTAAACCAGCGCACGCAACTGGTTGGGCAGAATCGCCTTGAGCTGTTGTTGTTCCGTCTCGACGGCCAGCAGCTGTATGGAATCAACGTGTTCAAGGTCCGTGAGGTGCTGCAATGCCCCAAGCTGACCCTGATGCCCAAGTCCAGTCCTGTCGTGTGCGGTGTGGCAAATATCCGGGGGGCGACCATTCCGATTCTTGATCTGGCGATGGCGACCGGCTCCGGTGCGCTTAAAGATCAAAGCAACCCGTTCGTGATCATCACGGAGTACAACACCAAGACCCAGGGTTTCCTGGTGCGATCGGTGGAGCGCATCGTCAACATGAACTGGGAGGAGATTCATCCGCCACCCAAGGGCACGGGCCGCGATCATTACCTGACGGCTGTGACTCGGGTCGACAATCAGTTAGTCGAAATCATCGACGTCGAGAAAGTGCTGGCGGAAGTGGCGCCGACACCGGAAGCGATTTCGGTCGGCGTAGTGGATGTCGAAACCCAGCACAAGGCGTTGTCATTGCGGGTATTGACGGTCGATGACTCGTCGGTGGCGCGCAAGCAGGTGAGCCGTTGCCTGCAGACGGTTGGCGTCGAAGTGGTGGCGTTGAACGACGGCAGGCAAGCGCTGGATTACTTGCGCAAGCTGGTCGATGAGGGCAAGAAGCCGGAAGAAGAGTTCCTGATGATGATTTCCGACATCGAGATGCCGGAAATGGACGGGTACACCCTGACGGCCGAGATCCGCAGCGACCCGCGCATGCAAAAGCTTCATATCATCCTGCATACTTCGTTGTCGGGTGTATTCAATCAGGCGATGGTCAAGAAAGTCGGCGCAGATGACTTCCTTGCCAAATTCCGCCCTGATGACCTGGCATCCCGGGTAGTCGACCGGATCAAAGCAGCAGATATCAGCTAGGGGCCTTCTGCCCCTGGTGGTTAACACGATTTAAGAGGCGGCATCTTTGTCTACGGGTAATTTGGATTTCGAACAGTTCCGGGTATTCCTGGAAAAAGCCTGTGGCATTTTGCTCGGTGAAAACAAGCAGTACCTGGTCTCGAGCCGTCTCAACAAACTGATGGAGCAGCAAGGCATCAAGTCCCTGGGTGAGCTGGTCCAGCGCATCCAGACCCAGCCGCGCAGCGGTTTGCGCGAGATGGTGGTGGATGCCATGACCACCAACGAAACCCTGTGGTTTCGTGACACCTATCCGTTTGAAGTCTTGAAGAACAAGGTGCTGCCCGAAGCGATCAAGGCGGCCCCCGGCCAGCGTCTGCGGATCTGGTCGGCGGCGTGCTCGTCGGGTCAGGAACCGTATTCGCTGTCGATGTCCATCGACGAGTTCGAGCGGGTCAACATGGGCCAGTTGAAGATGGGCGCGCAAATTGTCGCGACCGATCTGTCCGGCACCATGCTCACCAACTGCAAGACCGGCGAGTACGACAGCCTGGCCATCGGCCGTGGTCTGTCGCCCGAGCGCCTTCAGCGTTACTTCGACCCCAAGGGGCCTGGTCGCTGGGCCATCAAGGCGCCGATCAAGAGCCGTGTGGAGTTTCGCTCGTTCAACCTGCTGGACAGCTACGCGGCCCTGGGCAAGTTCGACATCGTGTTCTGCCGCAACGTGCTGATCTACTTCTCCGCCGAGGTGAAGAAAGACATCCTGTTGCGCATTCACAGCACGCTCAAGCCGGGCGGTTATCTGTTCCTCGGCGCCTCCGAAGCGCTGAACGGTTTGCCGGATCATTACCAGATGGTCCAGTGCAGCCCGGGGATTATTTACCAGGCGAAGTGATTCGTTGGCGGCATCAAAAAAACGGGAGCCCCAGCGGCTCCCGTTTTTTTTGCCTGATGATTTCCCGCAAACACCGCTCCCACATTTGGATAGTCGTTGCCAGTGATAAGCGGCAGAAAAGCGGCAGACGGCGGAAATCGGTTGCCGCTTTTCTGGCATTGCCGCCTTGCTACTGCCCGCAAAGCCCCGGTTTCCGGGCTTTTTTGAATTGGCACGCGGCTTGCTATGTCTCTGTTACGAAAAATCAGGTCACCCGAAGGTTTCCCGACATGAGCATCAGCTTCGATAAAGCGCTCGGTATCCACGAACAAGCCCTGGGCTTCCGCGCCCAGCGTGCCGAAGTCCTGGCCAACAACATCGCCAACGCCGACACCCCGAACTACAAGGCTCGGGACCTGGAATTCTCCAAAGTGCTCGCCGCACAGAACGAGAAATCCAAGGGCGGTACGTTTGCCTTGAACATGACCAACAACCGCCATATCGAGGCCGAAGGCCTGGGCAATGGCGACGAGTCGCTGATGTATCGCACGCCGATGCAGCCATCGATCGACCAGAACACCGTGGACGCCCAACTGGAACAGTCGAACTACGCGGAAAACGCCGTGGGCTTCCAGGCCAGCTTCACCCTGCTCAACAGCAAATTCAAAGGGCTGGTGTCAGCCCTGCGCGGAGAGTAATTCATGTCTCTATCCAGTGTTTTCAACATTGCCGGTAGCGGCATGAGCGCCCAGACCACTCGCTTGAACACCGTGGCTTCGAACATCGCCAACGCCGAAACCGTCTCGTCGAGCATCGACCAGACCTATCGCGCCCGTCACCCGGTGTTCGCCACCATGTTCCAGGGCGGCCAGAGCGGCGGCAGCGATTCGCTGTTCCAGAACCAGGATGCCGCCGGTCAAGGCGTGCAAGTGCTGGGCGTGGTCGAAGATCAGAGCAACCTTGACGCGCGTTACGAGCCGAACCATCCGGCCGCCGATGCCAAGGGCTACGTCTACTACCCGAACGTCAACGTCGTCGAAGAAATGGCCGACATGATTTCCGCCAGTCGTTCGTTCCAGACCAACGCCGAAATGATGAACACCGCCAAAACCATGATGCAGAAGGTCCTGACCCTCGGTCAGTGATAAGGGGCGACTCAGATGAGTGTTACCGATACCACCAGCGGCGTGAGCATCAAGGACGTCCTGGCCAATTCTTCGGTCAAGACCAATAACACCAGCAGCGACGGCCTGGCCTCGGCGACGAACAGCGCCACCGGCAAGCAGGCGTTGGGCAAGGATGCGTTCCTGCAGTTGCTGGTCACCCAGCTGAAGAACCAGAACCCGCTCGAGCCTCAGGACAACGGTGACTTTGTCGCGCAACTGGCACAGTTCAGTAGCCTGGAAGGCATCACCACGCTGAACGATACGGTCAGCGGCATTGCCGGCAACTACAACTCCTCGCAGGCGCTGCAAGCGTCTTCGCTGGTGGGCCGCTCGGTGGTCGCGCAGACCGACACAGCGGTCGTCGATACCTCCAAGAGCTTCAACGGCACGGCCGTGGTACCGGCATCGGTCGATCCGGTCGTGGTCAAGATCACCGATGCCGATGGCAAAGTGGTCCGCACCCTCGACCTGGGCAGCCAGAATGCCGGCAACGCCAGCTTCATCTGGGACGGCAAGAACGATGCGGGCGAAGTGGCCAAGGCTGGCACTTACAAATTCGCCGCCACCGCGACTTACGACAGCAAGGCGACCGCGCTGGTGACTTACCTGCCGGCCACCGTCAACAGCGTGACCATCAGCCAGACCGGCGGTGAGTTGATGCTGAACCTCGCAGGCCTGGGCAGTATCGCCCTGTCCAAAGTACAGACCATTGGTATATAGAGCCGACTAACACGGCACAAAGGAGTGGAATATGTCTTTCAATATCGGCCTTAGCGGTCTCTATGCAGCCAACAAACAACTGGACGTGACCGGCAACAACATCGCCAACGTCGCGACCACCGGTTTCAAATCGTCCCGTGCAGAGTTCGAAGACGTGTACTCGGCCACGCGCCTGGGTACCGGCAGCAAGACCGTCGGCAACGGCGTGCGTCTGGCCAACGTTTCCCAGCAGTTCGGCCAGGGCGACGTGAACAACACCGGCAACGTGCTGGACATGGGCATCCAGGGCAGCGGTTTCTTCATCCTCAGCGACAACGGTTCCCTGAGCTACACCCGTGCCGGTGCATTCAAGACTGACGCCGAAAACTACGTGGTCGACAACAACGGCAACCGCCTGCAAGGTTACGGCGTCGATGACAACGGCAAGATCATCAATGGCGTGTTGACCGATCTGAAAATCGACACCTCGAGCCTGTCGCCAAAGGCGACCACTCGCCTCGACCAGACGATTAACCTGAACTCCTCGGAAGCCCTGCCGACCGTTACACCGTTCAACCCGGCCGAGCCATTGAGCTACACCAAGCCGATCTCCACGCATATCTACGACAGCCAGGGTAACCAGCACAACCTGGACCAGTACTACGTGAAAACCGGTACCAACGCGTGGACCGTATACAGCTACGTGGACGGTCGTTCGCCTTCCAACCCGGCCACCGAGCCACCGGTGCCAGTGACGGCCAACGTGACCTTCAACTCTGACGGTACCGTCAACACCATGACCGGCAGTCCCGGCTTTGCTGTGACCGGTAAAGTCTTCCAGTTGACCGGTTGGGTGCCGGGCGTGGTGACCAATGCCAACGTGACGCCGAAAGTCTGGGGCCCTAACGGTGCGGTTGCGGCCACTGGCGGCCTGTCCTTCGACATGACCAAGACCACCTCTTACAATTCGCCGACTGCCCGTACCCAGCAGTTTCAGGACGGTTACGCGACTGGCCAGATCTCCAGCCTGACCATCGACGAAACCGGTGTAATGACCGCCAATTTCAGCAACCAGCAAACCAAGGCCATCGGCCAGGTAGCGGTCGCGAGCTTTGCCAACGAACAAGGCCTGCAGCCAATCGGTGGTACGCGTTGGAAAGAAACCTTCGCCTCGGGCGAGGCGGGTGTCGATGCTCCGAAAACCGGTACGCTGGGTGCGGTGGTGTCCAACTCCCTGGAAGAGTCCAACGTCAACCTGACCAACGAACTGGTTGATTTGATCAAGGCGCAGAGCAACTACCAGGCGAACGCCAAGACCATCTCCACCCAGAGCACCATCATGCAGACCATCATTCAGATGACTTGATGCTTGATAGCGCTGCATAAAGAACCCCTCGCAAGAGGGGTTTTTTATGGCCGGGATTTGTCTTGGGTGCCAAATGTTGCGTTTTCAGTGATGGCCTCTTCGCGAGCAAGCCCGCTCCCACAGGGGATTTGCGTGAAACATCGATCCAGTGTGGGAGCGGGCTTGCCCGCGAAGGCGTCAGTGCAGCCACCACTTTCCCTGAGGCAAAAGAAAACCCCCGACAATCCAGAGGACTGATCGGGGGTTTCCAGGTCAGCGCCTTGCGGCGCTCACCGGCTCAGCTTATTGGCAAGCTTCGCAATCCGGCTCGTCGATGGCGCAAGCCTTCGGCACTGGAGCAGGGCCGGCAGGCGCTGCCAGGACCGAATCTTCACCGTGGTTGCCGCCGCTGGAAACAGCGTTCAGCTTGCCGGTGTTGATGGTCGACTTCTCGGTGCTGGTCGCGGCCAGGGCACGGAGGTAGTAAGTGGTTTTCAGACCACGGTACCAGGCCATGCGGTAGGTCACGTCCAGCTTCTTGCCCGAAGCGCCAGCGATGTACAGGTTCAGCGACTGAGCCTGGTCGATCCACTTCTGACGACGGCTTGCCGCATCAACGATCCACTTGGTGTCCACTTCGAACGCGGTCGCGTAGAGCTCTTTGAGTTCTTGCGGAATGCGCTCGATCTGTTGCACCGAACCGTCGTAGTACTTCAGGTCGTTGATCATGACCGAGTCCCACAAACCGCGAGCCTTCAGGTCGCGAACCAGGTACGGGTTGATCACGGTGAATTCGCCCGACAGGTTCGATTTCACGTAGAGGTTCTGGTAGGTCGGTTCGATCGACTGCGAGACGCCAGTGATGTTGGCGATGGTCGCGGTCGGTGCGATGGCCATGATGTTGGAGTTACGAATGCCTTTCTGCACACGGGCACGAACCGGTGCCCAGTCCAAGGATTCGTTCAGGTCAACATCGATGTACTTCTGGCCACGTTGCTCGATCAGGATCTGTTGCGAATCCAGCGGCAGGATGCCTTTGGACCACAGCGAACCCTGGAACGTCTCGTAGGCGCCGCGCTCGTCGGCCAGGTCGCAGGAAGCCTGGATCGCGTAGTAGCTGACCGCTTCCATCGACTTGTCGGCGAACTCGACGGCCGCGTCGGAACCGTAAGGAATGTGCTGCAGGTACAAAGCGTCCTGGAAGCCCATGATGCCCAGACCGACCGGACGGTGCTTGAAGTTGGAGTTCTTCGCTTGTGGCACCGAGTAGTAGTTGATGTCGATCACGTTATCGAGCATGCGAACGGCGGTGTTCACGGTGCGTTCCAGC
The DNA here is from genome assembly GCF_003151075.1 of Pseudomonas sp. 31-12. Classification (NCBI taxonomy): domain Bacteria; kingdom Pseudomonadati; phylum Pseudomonadota; class Gammaproteobacteria; order Pseudomonadales; family Pseudomonadaceae; genus Pseudomonas; species Pseudomonas sp. 31-12. The sequence continues at coordinate 5,170,025 of NZ_CP029482.1, read as the reverse complement.
TTGGCGGTGTCCAGCTTGCCGTTGACGATGTGGTTCGGCAGGTTGATCGAGCCCAGGTTGCAAACGGCGATCTCGTCCTTGTTGGTGTTCAAGGTGATCTCGGTGCACAGGTTCGAGCTGTGAACCACGCCGACGTGCTGCTGCGGGCTGCGCAGGTTGCACGGGTCTTTGAAGGTCAGCCACGGGTGGCCGGTTTCAAACAGCATGGACAGCATTTTGCGCCACAGGTCTTTGGCCTGGATGGTCTTGAACAGTTTGACCTTGCCCGGGTACTCGGTCAGGGCTTCGTAGTACTCGTAACGCTCTTCGAAGGCCTTGCCGGTCAGGTCGTGCAGGTCCGGCACTTCGGATGGCGAGAACAGGGTCCACTTGCCGTCATCGAAGACGCGCTTCATGAACAGGTCAGGGATCCAGTTGGCGGTGTTCATGTCGTGGGTACGACGACGATCATCACCGGTGTTCTTGCGCAGCTCGATGAACTCTTCGATGTCCATGTGCCAGGTTTCCAGGTAGGCACAGACAGCGCCTTTGCGCTTGCCACCCTGGTTAACGGCAACGGCGGTGTCGTTCACTACTTTCAGGAACGGCACAACGCCCTGGGATTTGCCGTTGGTGCCCTTGATGTACGAACCCAAGGCACGAACCGGGGTCCAGTCGTTGCCCAGGCCGCCGGCGAATTTCGACAACATGGCGTTGTCGTGGATCGCGTGGTAGATGCCCGACAGGTCATCCGGCACGGTGGTCAGGTAGCAGCTCGACAGCTGTGGACGCAGGGTGCCGGCGTTGAACAGGGTCGGGGTCGACGACATGTAGTCGAAGGACGACAACAGGTTGTAGAACTCGATCGCACGGTCTTCTTTCTGCTTCTCTTCGATCGCCAGGCCCATGGCCACGCGCATGAAGAAGATCTGCGGCAGTTCGAAGCGGATACCGTCCTTGTGGATGAAGTAACGGTCGTACAGGGTTTGCAGGCCCAGGTACGTGAACTGCTGATCGCGCTCGTGGTTGATCGCCTTGCCGAGTTTTTCCAGGTCAAAGGTGGCCAGGATCGGGTTCAGCAATTCGAATTCGATACCTTTCGCGATATAGGCTGGAAGCGCCTTGGCGTACAGGTCGACCATTTCGTGGTGGGTCGCGCTTTCGGCAACTTCCAGGAAGCTCAGGCCTTCGGCACGCAGGGTGTCCATCAGCAGGCGGGCGGTGACGAACGAGTAGTTCGGCTCACGCTCGACCAGGGTACGGGCGGTCATCACCAGGGCGGTGTTGACGTCGGTCAGGGCCACGCCGTCGTACAGGTTTTTCAGGGTTTCGCGCTGGATCAGGTCGCCGTCGACTTCTTCCAGGCCTTCGCACGCTTCGGTGACGATGGTGTTCAGGCGGCCCATGTCCAGAGGAGCAAAGGTGCCATCGGCGCGGGTGATGCGGATCGACGGGTGAGCGTTGACGGCTTCTTCAGCTGGTGCGTGGGCAGCGCGTTCTTTCGAACGACCGTCACGGTAGATCACGTAGTCGCGGGCTACTTTCTGCTCGCCGGCACGCATCAGGGCCAGTTCGACCTGGTCCTGGATTTCTTCGATGTGGATGGTGCCGCCCGACGGCATGCGACGCTTGAAGGTCGCGGTGACTTGTTCGGTCAGGCGGGCAACGGTGTCATGGATTCGCGACGAGGCAGCAGCGGTGCCGCCCTCAACTGCGAGAAACGCTTTGGTGATCGCGACGGTGATCTTGTCATCGGTGTAAGGAACGACAGTGCCGTTACGCTTGATCACGCGCAGTTGGCCAGGCGCGGTGGCGGACAGATCCGAAGTCGAATCAGCGGCCTGCGGCAAGGTGCCCTGCGGGTTCTCGCGAGTTGTGTCGGTTTGCATGGGGGAGTGTCTCCACATTCTCTATGTTTGTTTGAGCACCTTCATGGTGCCCACCGTTCTGTCCTGAAGCACTACAACCGACGGGCGTCGGGCATAACAACTTCGGGACAGTAGGAAAAGGCTAATGATGCCGCTTCCTTGCCGAAGTCTTTGGTCGCGAGCCAGGGCCCGAAACCGGATTCCATTCAGGGTGACAGTAATGACTGCAACACCCGTACCGTTCCGGCTGTTCCGGCCTAAAAAAACGGTGCCATCCGCAGGTGCGGTTTGGGCTTTCAAAATCACGCTTGGTTCAACCGGAAACAGCAATAAAGCGCTTGAGTTTCTGGTCTGAAATGTGGTTGGGCTTTTTATGTCAAAACCCTACATGTAGGGTTTTTTTGGCGCCGTGCTACAAGATAATGCGTTTTGGAGGGTGTTGCAACGTACTACCTGTGGATAAACCTGTGCGTAAATTGTGTGTGAAAGGTGGAACGGGCGTGTAGGCCGCGACCTAGCTGGAGCGGACTGTTTTCCACTGATTTTCAGCGATCGAAAACAGTCATTCGGATTTTTAAGGGCGCGAACCCTATCACAAAAAACCGGGTTGTCCGAACGCATTTGCCGGCTTGTGTTCTCGGCGTTCGGCGTTTATACAATCGGCCAGTGTGTATGCATTCTTATCCTCCCCAATCATTACAAAAAGACGGGTGGATCCTTCCTTATAAGTGTTGTTGGCAAGCAGAGGTCACCGTGGAGCAAGAAGCCTGGCAGGTATTGATTGTGGAGGACGACCAGCGTCTGGCCGAACTGACCCGCGATTACCTGGAAGCCAATGGCCTGCGCGTATCGATCGAGGGCAATGGCGCCCTGGCCGCGGCCCGCATCATTAACGAGAAACCAGACCTGGTGATCCTCGACCTGATGCTGCCCGGCGAAGACGGCCTGAGCATCTGCCGCAAGGTCCGCGACAAATATGACGGCCCGATCCTGATGCTCACCGCCCGCACCGACGACACCGACCAGATCCTCGGCCTCGACCTGGGCGCCGACGATTACGTGTGCAAACCCGTGCGTCCACGCCTGCTGCTGGCGCGCATCCAGGCCCTGTTGCGCCGCAGCGAAGCCCCTGAAGTGGCCCCGGAAAAACAACGACGCCTGCAGTTCGGCCCGCTGGTGGTGGACAACGCCTTGCGCGAGGCCTGGCTGAATGACAACGGCATCGAACTGACCAGCGCCGAATTTGATCTGCTGTGGCTGCTGGTGGCCAACGCCGGGCGCATCCTGTCCCGGGAAGAGATTTTCACCGCGCTGCGCGGCATCGGCTATGACGGCCAGGACCGCTCCATCGACGTGCGCATCTCGCGCATCCGCCCGAAAATCGGTGACGATCCGGAGCATCCGCGACTGATCAAAACCATCCGCAGCAAGGGTTATCTATTCGTTCCGGAAGCCTGCACCCTGTGAACTCGATCTTCCTGCGCATCTACGGCGGCATGTGCGCGGCGCTGATTCTGGTCGCGGTGCTCGGCGTACTGGCTTTGCACCTGCTCAATCAGGTGCGCAGCGAGCAATATCGCGAGCGCCTGGCCCACGGCACCTTTTCGCTGATGGCCGACAACCTCAATCCGATGAACGAAACCGAGCGCCACCGAGCCTTGCTGGTGTGGGAACGTTTGCTCGGGATTCCCTTGGCGCTGAAGACCTTTGCCCAGACCGACCTCGACCTGACGCAGCGCACCCGCGTGCTGCGCGGTCAGGCGCTGGTGGAACAGACCGGCCCGCATGCGGCGAAGGTGTATCGACTGGTCAGCGACAAGGAACAGCTTGTTCTCACGGGCGAGGTTCAACAGATCAGTGAGCAACTGGCGCGAGCGACTATCTACCTGCTGGCCGACGAATTGGTGCGCGTGCCGGTGGCCGAGCAGCCCAAGCGCCTGGCGCAACTGAAACAAGACAAGGGCTTCGGTTTCGACTTGCGGCTGGTTACCGTCGACCAGGCGGACATGGACGAAGACCAGAGCCGCCGGATCTCCGAAGGCGACACGGTGATGGCGCTGGGCAAGGGCGGCGACTCGATCCGCGTGTTTGCCGGCATGGTCGGCACGCCGTGGGTTTTGGAAATCGGCCCGCTGTATCAGATGAATCCGTATCCACCGGAATGGCTGGTGCTGATCGCGGCCCTCGGTTTGAGTCTGATCGGTTTGATCGTCTATCTATTGGTGCGACAACTTGAGCGCCGCTTGCGTGGCCTCGAAGCCGCCGCCACGCGCATCGCCAAGGGCAGCCTGGAAACCCGCGTGCCGGCCCGCGGCGCTGACTCGGTGGGACGACTGGCTTCAGCGTTCAATGGCATGGCCGAGCACTTGCAACAGTTGCTGGCGATCCAGCGTGAACTGGTGCGCGCTGTGTCTCACGAATTGCGCACCCCGGTGGCACGCCTGCGTTTTGGCCTGGAGATGATCGGCTCGGCCACCACACCGCAGGCGCTGGAGAAATACCGCGAAGGCATGGATCACGACATCGAGGACCTCGACAAGCTCGTCGACGAGATGCTGACCTATGCGCGGCTGGAGCAGGGTTCTCCGGCGCTGAATTTCCAGCGGATCGATCTGGATGCCTTGGTCAATCAAGTGATCGAAGAGCTGGCACCGCTGCGCGCCGACGTCACCGTGCAGCGCGGTTTGTGTTTGTCGGCTGCCGATTGCGACGACGCCTGGGTCGAGGCCGAACCGCGCTATTTACACCGGGCTATCCAGAACCTGGTGAGCAACGCCATGCGCCATGCCTCGTCGCGGGTGACCGTCAGTTATCAGGTGGGGCAGCAGCGTTGCCGGGTGGACATCGAAGATGACGGACCGGGCGTGCCGGAGTCGGCGTGGGAGAAAATCTTCACGCCGTTCCTGCGTCTGGATGACAGCCGTACCCGCGCGTCGGGTGGGCATGGGCTGGGGTTGTCGATCGTGCGGCGGATTATCCACTGGCATGACGGGCGAGCGTTGATCAGCAAGAGCAAGAGTCTGGGCGGGGCGTGTTTCAGCCTGAGTTGGCCGCGGAATCAGGAGAGGCGGTGACATAATTGGTGTCGGTGCTGGCCCCTTCGCGAGCAAGCCCGCTCCCACAGGGATTTTCGGTGTGGCATAGATCCAGTGTGGGAGCGGGCTTGCTCGCGAAGAGGCCCTTGGCAAACGCCAAAAATCTTCAGGCCTTGATACTGACCAGACTCAACAACTGCCCATCCACTACCGCAAACTGCGCATCCAGCTCAGTGCCATTGCGCCACTCACTGGACAGGTCGGTCAGCAATCGCAGCCGCACTTCACCCGTCTCGGTCCATTCCAGCACTTCAGCATGCTCAAAATAAAACCGCTGCCGAACAATCGGATACAGCGCCTTGAACAAACTCTCCTTCACCGAAAACGTCAACGTCACCCACATCGCCAACTGATCACGGGGGCCTGCGGCCATGCGTTGCAACTCCGCCGGGGTGAGGATTTCCCCGGCCAGGCGCTCGGCCCGTTCAGGGTTGAGCAGGTTTTCCAGGTCCATCCCCAACCCGCGCCAGTGGGTCTTATTGGCCACAATCGCCGCCGCCCGACCGGTGCTGTGGGTGATCGAGCCAGTGATGTGCGCGGGCCACACCGGCGCGCGGTCTTCACCGATGGCCGGGCTGAAACTCAACCCTTCCAACTGCTGCAACGCCGCCCGGGCGCAAACCCGACCGGCCAGAAACTCAGCCTGACGCTTGGCCACCGAACGCTGGATGCTCGCCGGCGGCTCGATGGCGCTGCGCTGGAAATCATCGCTGGCCAGTTGCGAGGTGTCGAAGTGCGTGCTCAACAGCACCGTATCGGGCAGCACAAACGGCAGCGGCCAATGGGCATCGAGCGGGGTGCAGCAGATGGGTAGGGCGGGGACGGGATTCATGGCGGGCATTTTGCCGGGTTGCTCTCAGGCTGGGTAGTGGCAACCGCGTTTGTGCCGAGGGAGCTTGCTCCCGCTCGGCTGCGCAGCAGTCGTAAACCCGGCAATCGCGGTGCCCCTGCTGAAATGCGGTTGCAGGTTTTGGGGCGGCTTCGCCACCCAACGGGGATAAATCCCCTCACCACAAAAGCCCCTAGCCATAGGGGCTACCTTTTCAGCCAAAAATCTTCTTGAAGAACGCCTGCATATCCGCCCAGGACTTTTCATCCGCCGCCTTGCTGTACCCGATATCCGGCCCGCCATGATCGCCATGGCCCAACCGATCCGCATCCGGATTGCTGAACCCATGCTTGGCACCCTCCAGGTTGACGAACTGATAGTCAGCCCCGGCCTTGTCCATCTCGGCCTTGAACGCCGCGACGTTATCCGCCGTCACCATGCTGTCCAGCGCCCCGTGCTCCACCAGAATCTTCGCCTTCACACTGCCGGGCGTTGCAGGTGTTTTGGTCGCCAGCGCCCCGTGGAAACTCACCACGCCCGCCAGTGGCACACCCTGACGTGCGGCATTCAGTACCACGGCACCACCGAAGCAGTAACCGATGGCGGCGACTTTATCCGGATTGGTCTGTGGCTGTTTCTTCAGCAAATCGAGCCCGGCCTGGAAGCGGGCGCTGGACGCGGCACTGTCCTTCAACGCCGCTTGCATGAAGGCCATGGCGTCCTTGGGATGCTCGGTGTTCTTGCCATCGCCATACATGTCGATGGCCAGCGCGCTGTAACCCAGGCCGGCCAGATCGCGGGCGCGGCGCTTGGTGTAATCGTTGAGGCCCCACCATTCGTGCACCACGACCACGCCCGGACGTTGTCCTTTTATAGCGTCGTCGTAAGCGTAATAGCCGATCAGCTGGGTGCCGTCGGGGCTCTGATAGGGGATTTCCTGAGTCTTGATCGCGGCTTGGCCGAGCCCGCTCAAGGCCAGTAAGACGAGGACGAGGAAAACGCGCATGGTCGGATGCTCCTGCATAAAAGTCATTAAAACAGCCGGGTGGAGTTGGTTCAGCTCAGGTTCAGAGTGCGTTCAGGGGGAGTTCAGGGCGGGGTGAGTAACCTTGCCCCGTACCCAAAAAGCAAATAGCGCATGAGGAAATTCCCCAATGACTCACTTCAAAAAACTGCTTCTGGCTTTCACCGTCATGGGCGCGAGCACTGCAGCTTTCGCCTCCAACGATAATTTCGCCAGCCTTACTCTTGGACAGACCAGCGACAAGGTCAAAAAGTCCCACGCCCTGAACGACAACCTCAACCACCCGAACGCCGACGGCGTGATCGGCAAGGACACCACCTGGGGTGTGCGTCTGGGCCAGCAAAACAGCGAGGGCCGCTACTACGCCACTTACGATAACGTGTCGGGCTCGCACAATGGCATTAAACTGCGTCAGGAAAACCTGTTGGGCAGTTACGATCTGTTCTACCCGGTGGGCGGCAGCACCAAGTTGTTCGGTGGTGCCACGGCCGGTCTGACCAAAATGACCCAGGAGTCCCCGGGTTTCAGCCGCGACAGCAACATCGGTTACGCCATTGGCGGCCAGGTCGGCGTATTGCAGCAAGTGTCGCAAAACACCTCGGTCGAGATGGGTTACCGTTACCTGCGCAGCAACGCCAGCACCGAAATGAGCGAGCGCGGCGGCAGCAAACAGGGTTCGCTGGACCTGACCAGCAGCGCCCAGACCTACCTGTCGGCCAACTACGCTTTCTGATAAAGGGATGCGCGAATGCCAGACAGTTAAGCGCAATCCCTGTGGGAGCGGGCTTGCCCGCGATAGCGGCGGCACATTCACTATTAATGTGTCAGCCAGATCGCTATCGCGGGCAAGCCCGCTCCCACAGGTTCTGCGCTATGACTGAAAGCTGTGCTGCTGGAGAAAACGATTTGCCTAGGAGAGCGTTATGAAACTGCTGGTCGTCGAAGATGAAGCGCTGTTGCGCCATCACCTGCAAACCCGCCTGACGGACAGCGGCCACGTGGTCGAGTCCGTGGCCAACGCCGAAGAGGCGCTGTACCAGACCGAGCAGTTCAACCACGACCTGGCGGTGATCGACCTCGGCCTGCCGGGCATGAGCGGGCTCGACCTGATCCGCCAACTGCGCTCGCGCGGCAAGACCTTCCCGATCCTGATCCTCACCGCGCGCGGCAACTGGCAGGACAAGGTCGAAGGCCTTGCCGCCGGCGCCGACGATTACGTGGTCAAGCCGTTCCAGTTCGAAGAACTCGACGCACGCCTGAATGCCTTGCTGCGCCGCTCCAGCGGCTTCACCCAGTCGACCATCGTCGCCGGGCCGCTGCTGCTGGACCTCAATCGCAAACAGGCGTCCCTCGATGAACAACCGCTGGCGCTGACCGCCTACGAGTACCGAATCCTCGAGTACCTGATGCGCCATCACCAGCAAGTGGTGGCCAAGGACCGCTTGATGGAGCAGCTCTATCCGGACGACGACGAGCGCGATCCGAACGTCATCGAAGTGCTGGTCGGCCGTCTGCGCCGCAAACTCGAAGGTCCGGCAGGTTTCAAACCGATCGACACCGTGCGTGGCCTCGGCTACCTGTTCAATGAGCGCTGCAGTTGATTCGCTCCCTTCGTGTCCGCTTGATGCTTGCCGCCGCCACCCTGGCGGTGCTGTTCATGCTGGCGTTGCTGCCAGCGATGCAGGGCGCGTTCAGCCTGGCGTTGCAGGATTCCATCGAGCAACGCCTGGCGTCGGACGTAAACACGTTGATTTCCGCCGCGCGGATCGAAAACAACGCCCTGCAGATGCCGGCGCAGTTGCCCGATGAGCGCTTCAACCTGACTGACAGCCGCTTGCTCGGCTACATCTATGACCGCGAAGGTCATTTGGTCTGGCGCTCGAAGGCCACCGGCGAAGAGAAGATCAACTACAAACCGCGTTACGACGGACGCGGCAATGAGTTCGCGCGCATTAGCGAGGCCGACGGTCAGGAATTCTTCGTCTACGACGTCGAAGTCAAACTGCTCGGCGGCAAAAGCGCGGCGTTCAGCATCGTCGCCCTGCAACCGGTGCACGAATACGAAGTCACCCTCGAAGGCCTGCGCGAAAACCTCTACCTCGGTTTCGGCGCCGCATTGCTGGTGCTGCTGGCGCTGTTGTGGATCGGCCTGACCTGGGGTCTGCAAGCCTTGCGGCGGCTCAGTCAGGAACTCGATGAAATCGAAAGCGGCGCCCGCGAAAGCCTCAGCGAACAACACCCGCGCGAGCTGCTGCGCCTGACCGGCTCCCTCAACCGCTTGCTGCACAGCGAACGCGAACAGCGCAGCCGCTACCGCGACTCCCTCGACGACCTGGCCCACAGCCTGAAAACCCCGCTGACCGTGCTGCAAGGCGTCAGCGAAGACATGGCCCAACGCCCGGAAGACCGCGATCAGGCCTGGGTGCTGCAAACCCAGATCGAACGCATGAGCCAGCAGATCGGCTATCAACTGCAACGCGCCAGCCTGCGCAAAAGCGGCTTGGTGCGCCACCAAGTGCGCCTGCAACCGGTGCTGCAAAGCCTGTGCGACACGCTGGACAAGGTCTACCGCGACAAACGCGTGCGCGTCGCTTTCGATCTGCCGGATCAGTGCTACGTGCCGATCGAGCAAGGCGCGCTGTTGGAAATGATGGGCAACCTGCTGGAAAACGCCTATCGGCTGTGCCTGAGCGAAGTGCGCATCAGCGTGCGCGAAACCCTGAGCGGCGTTGAGCTGTGCGTTGAAGATGACGGGCCGGGCGTGCCGCCCGATCAGCGCGCGCGGATTCTGCAAAGGGGCGAGCGGCTCGATCGCCAGCATCCGGGGCAGGGGATCGGGTTGGCGGTGGTGAAGGACATTATCGAGAGCTACAGCGCGAAGCTGACGCTAGGGGATTCGCCGATGGGCGGGGCGGCGTTCCGGATTCATTTTCCGGTGGTTTGATCCGGTATTTGATGGTGTTCTTGCGGGCTTCATCGCGGGCAAGCCCGCTCCCACAGGGGGATATGTCGTCCACAAATTTTGTGTTCAGACTCGAAACCTGTGGGAGCGGGCTTGCCCGCGATGAGGTCGGCCCATTCACTACAAAGCGTGCAGGCAAGGTCAATAAACAGCGCTGTTTAAAACACATCTCCAGACACTCACTCAGGCTACACATCCTTGCGCCGCTGCCTACGACTACGCCAGAATCCGCCGGCTTGTGCGTCTGGGACGTGGGTTTTATCGTTTGCGGGTCGCTGATGAATCAGCGATCGGGTTTAGCAGCCTGGGTCTCTCTAGACGCACAATGTCCGTCGTTCATGTCATGGCGGCTTTGCGTGGGGCACTTCGGTGCGCCGGGTTCTAGAGTCCTGGTCTGCTAACCCGCGTACAGCCGCCACCTCTTTTTCGTTTAGCAGCGATGTGTTGCGGCTCCATGACTCTAGGAGCTTCCTATGTACAAGATCACACCCAACCCACCTGAAACCGACGACGTTTCGCCGTACGATTCCACCGACCCCAAAAAACTCAACGAAGCCGCCGACCGCGCCCTCGATTACTACCTCAAACCAGCCATTCCCCAAGACACCCCGCGCAAACCCAGCACCATTTATTTCGTGGCCCCTGATACCGATGACGAAACCCTGCTGGTCAACGCCTGTGAATCCCTGGCATCGGCAAGTGTGATGCTGAGTAATTTCGCGGGGTTGATGGAGGGGCCGCATCGCAACACCGTGTTGGGGATTCAGCAGGTGGTGATGCTTGGGGAGTTGGCGGTGAATCGGATGCTGGATCGGCTTGATCCGCCTTAGTCGTTTGGTCAGGTAGACCGCGTCATCGTTCTTCGCGAGCAAGCCGGCTCCCACAGGGGGCTTCGGTGACCACAGAATTTGTTGGATACCCGAGATCAAAGGTGGGGGCTTGCTCGCGAAGGGGTCGGTCAGTTCAACCGAAAATTCAATTCTCTTGCGCGCGATAGGCCCCCGGCGTCAGCCCCGTCCACTTCTTGAACGCCCGGTGAAACGCCGAAGGCTCGGAAAACCCCAGCTGCTCGGCAATCTGCTGCAACGACAGATCCGCCCGCCCCAGGTGATAAATCGCAATGTCCCGGCGCAACTGATCCTTCAACTCCTGGAAACTCGACCCTTCTTCACGCAAGTGTCGGCGCAAGGTCTGCGGGCTGATGTGCAGGTGCGCGGCCACGGCTTCAAGATCCGGCCAGCGTGAACTGTCGCGACTGAGCAAACGGCGTAACTGGCTGCTCAAACTGTCGCCATCATCCGGTCGCGAGAGCAGGTCGGCGGGGGAGTGTTGGAGGAAATGCTTGAGGGTGCGTTCGTCCTGCAACAACGGCATGTTCAGGTAGCGGCTGTGAAACAGCAGGCTGCTCTGCGCCGAGGAAAACACCATGGGGCAGGGGAACAGCAGGTCGTACTCGGCACCGTGCTCGGGCCTTGGGTAGCTGAACGTCGCCTGCTCCAGCCGAATGCGCTGGCCGATCAGCCAGCTGCCGAGGCGATGCCACACCATCAACTGGCTTTCGGTGAGGAAATGGTCCGGGTCGTGGAATTTCGAATCATCGAGACTCAGACGGATCATTTCGTCTTCGCGGGTCAGAGTCAGGCTCGGACCGTCGGGGAACAGGCTATAGAACAACAGGCCGCGATGCAGGGCCTTATCGAGGTTGCGGCAGTGGATCACGGCGTGGCACATCATCGCGAAGGTGCCGGTTTTACTCGGCGTCGGTCCGAAGCCCAGGTACTCGTCGTCGAGGGCCAGCCACAACCCCTGGATCAATCGCGTGAATTGCTCTGGCGCAATCCGCGCCCGCGGCTCTTCGAGCAATTCGGGGCTGATCCCCAATTGCTGCAACAGCTCTGAATAGTCATAACCCAACCGGCGCGCGCCACCAAGGACGGCACGGGCGAAATGACTGGCGATGGTGCGTTCACGCATAGCAGGCAGGTCCGACCCAGTGAACGACGGATGGTAGCTGTCGCTCCTGATGATGAACAGGCGGATATCCGCCAAATTGTAGGACGAGGTCTGATCGATGGGCGGAAATCCGCCACATTGCTATTACCGGTCAGTGGCAGGTTGAACCTGTAACCCTTGATGTCATAAGGCTTGCAGGCATTTTTTGAAACGTGGCACGGGCCTTGCGATACAGCAAGCAGATGCCTGCCGTTGTGCAGCTCGACAAAACAAATCCCTCCAGTGCAGGAGGGTTCGCAATTGAAGTGTCTTGGGCAACAGATGGATGTTGTCACGGGGCACTCTTGAGGAACTTTGCAATGACGACTCGTCAGCCACTGTACAAATCCCTGTATTTCCAGGTGATCGTTGCAATTGCCATCGGCATCCTGCTTGGTCACTTCTACCCGCAGACCGGTGTGGCCCTCAAGCCACTGGGTGACGGGTTCATCAAACTGATCAAAATGGTCATCGCGCCGATCATTTTCTGTACGGTCGTCAGCGGTATCGCCGGCATGCAGAACATGAAGTCGGTCGGCAAGACCGGCGGTTATGCGCTGCTGTACTTCGAAATTGTTTCCACCATTGCCTTGCTGATCGGTCTGGTCGTGGTCAACGTTGTGCAACCGGGCGCCGGCATGCACATCGACGTGACGACGCTGGACACCAGCAAAATCGCTGGTTTCATTTCGGCCGGTAAAGACCAGAGCATCGTTGCCTTTATCCTCAATGTGATCCCGAACACCATCGTCGGTGCGTTCGCCAACGGCGATATCCTGCAAGTGCTGATGTTCTCGGTGATCTTCGGTTTCGCCCTGCATCGCCTCGGTGCCTACGGCAAGCCGGTACTGGACTTCATCGATCGCTTTGCTCACGTGATGTTCAACATCATCAACATGATCATGAAGCTCGCCCCGGTCGGTGCCTTTGGTGCCATGGCCTTCACCATTGGTGCCTACGGTGTAGGCTCGCTGGTGCAACTGGGTCAGTTGATGATCTGCTTCTACATCACCTGCATCCTGTTCGTGCTCGTGGTACTGGGCGGCATCTGCCGCGCGCACGGCTTCAGCGTAATCAAATTGATTCGCTACATCCGTGAAGAACTGCTGATCGTACTGGGCACTTCCTCTTCGGAATCCGCGCTGCCGCGCATGCTGATCAAGATGGAACGCCTGGGCGCGCAGAAATCCGTTGTCGGTCTGGTGATCCCGACGGGTTATTCGTTCAACCTCGACGGTACTTCGATCTACCTGACCATGGCCGCAGTGTTCATCGCTCAGGCGACCGACACCCAAATGGACATCACCCACCAGATCACTCTGTTGCTGGTGCTGTTGTTGTCCTCCAAAGGTGCCGCGGGCGTAACCGGCAGTGGTTTCATCGTGCTGGCCGCTACCCTGTCTGCCGTGGGTCACCTGCCGGTTGCCGGCCTGGCGCTGATCCTGGGTATCGACCGCTTCATGTCTGAAGCCCGCGCGCTGACCAACCTTGTTGGTAACGCTGTTGCGACCCTGGTCGTGGCCAAGTGGGTGAAAGAGCTGGATGAAGACAAGCTGCAAGTCGAGCTGGCTTCCGGTGGTCGCGGTATCTCCGACACTCGTGAAGAAGACGACCTGGGCGTGGCCGAAGGCCCAACCCCAAGCAACGTCAAGTAAGACTGGCTGTCATGAAAAACCCGCTTCGGCGGGTTTTTTCATGCCCGGGATTTGAGCGTAACGGTCACAGCTGCTGACACTTCAGGTGATTGCTGCAATGCCATTGCCTGCCTAGGCTGGAGACATCGTTCACGGAGATCGCTCATGCCCGGTCCACTGGCATCACTCAAGGTTCTGGATTTCTCGACACTGCTGCCGGGGCCGTTCGCCTCGTTGCTGCTGGCGGACATGGGCGCAGAAGTCTTGCGCATCGAATCGCCGACGCGCATGGATCTGCTGCGGGTGTTGCCGCCGCACGATCACGGGGTCTCGGCGAGTCACGCCTACCTCAATCGCAACAAGCGCAGCCTGGCGCTGGACCTCAAGCAGCCTGAGGCACTGGAGGTGATCAAGCAGTTGCTGGTGGACCACGACATCGTGCTGGAGCAGTTTCGCCCCGGAGTGATGGAGCGCCTGGGCCTGGGCTATGAAGCCTTGAAGGTGATCAATCCACGGCTGATCTACGTGTCGATTACCGGCTACGGCCAGACCGGCCCCTACAAGGACCGCGCCGGCCACGACATCAACTACCTGGCGTTGGCGGGGCTGGCCAGCTACACCGGCCGCACCGAAAGCGGGCCGCTGCCGTTGGGCATGCAGGTGGCGGATATCGCCGGTGGCTCGCTGCACGGCGTGATCGGGTTGCTGGCGGCGGTGATCGCGCGGCAGCACAGCGGGGTGGGGCAGCATCTGGATGTGAGCATGACCGACTGCGCCTTCAGCCTCAACGCGATGGCCGGCGCCGGGTACCTGGCCTGTGGCGTGGAGCCGGGCCGGGAAGACCAGATGCTCAATGGTGGCAGTTTCTACGACTATTACCGTTCGCGGGACGGGCGCTGGCTGTCGGTAGGCAGCCTGGAACCGGTGTTCATGAAGCGACTGTGTACGGCGCTGGGGCTGGAGGAATTGGCGGCTCTGGGCTTGTCACCTCAACCAGCCCAGCAGAAGAAGCTCAAAGAGGCGCTGAAAACGGAATTTGAAAAGCACGACTATTCGGACTTGTGCGCGCTGTTTGCCGAACTCGATGCCTGTGTCGAACCGGTGCTGAGTCTGGGTGAGGCGGTGCGGCATCCGCAGTTGAGGGCTCGGGAGTTGGTGACCGAGGTGCCGCGGGGGGATGGTTCTACGCAGCCGCAGATGGCTTGTCCGTTGAAGTTTTCCGAGGGGTTGCCGGAGCCACGGCATATTGGTGCGGTGTTGGGGCAGCATACGGATCAGGTGTTGGGGGAGTTGGGGTTTGACGCTGAGCGGATTGCCGGGTTGCGGCGTGCCAAAGTGGTTCTCTAGTGCCTGTCAGGCCGCCATCGCCAGCAGGCTGGCTCCCACAATGGATCTGTGGCGTATCGATGATCCCCTGTGAGAGCCAGCCTGCTGGCGAAGAGGTCGGCCCAAACACTACAAATCCAACTATTCGACCCGCATCTCCCCACTGAACACCAACGTACTCCGGCACCGCCGGCACAAATACCGCCGCCCTTGCCGCACCAGGCCATGGCGCTGCGCCGAAAACGGGAAATCGCTGTCGACGCACGGGCATTTGTAGATGTAGCGGGTCACGCTGCGGCGTTTGACGTCGTAGGTGTGGCAGCGATTGGGCGGCAGTTCGTACACGCCGCGCATGATCAATTGCCACTCTTCACCGTGCGGCTGAATGCGGTCGCCAAACAGTTGATGGGCGATCAGGTGCGCCACTTCATGGGCCACTGTCTGCTTGAGGAAATCTTCAGTGTTTTCCCGGTACAGCTGCGGATTGAAGCGCAGCAGGTTCTCGTGCAGATGCGCGACACCGGCTTTTTGACCGCGCAGCTTGAGGCTCACCACGGGGCGTTTGAAAGGTCGTTTGAAAAAGGATTCGGCTAGTTGGTAACAGTCTTCGACGCGGGTATTGAGTTGCTCGGGCATGCTTGATGGATCTCCAGAGACGTCGAGTATGCCGCAACGCCGGGGCCTTGCGAATCGCCGAGGCGCCGAATGGTCGTTACTCCTTACATTAGAAGGCCGCCTTGCGGCGGCCTGTGTTGGCAGATCTTGTTTTTGGGTGATGTGTTGCTAATTGGTATAGACCGGCCCCACGCCGAGTCCCCAGACAATCACTGTAAACGCCATGATGGCGACCAGCACCACCAGGCCTACGGCAAGTACCGAACTGGAAAACAGGAAGCCCTCGTCTGATGGAATGTTCATGAAAGTGGGTAGCCCCACATACAGCAAGTACACCGTGTAGCAGATGGCCGCCGTCCCGACGATCATCCCCAGCCACATGTGTGGGTACAGCGCCGCCAGACCGCCGATGAACAGCGGGGTCGCGGTGTAGGTCGCAAATGCAACGCAGCGGGCCAGACTTGGATTGGCGTCATAGGTACGGGCCATCCAGTGGATGAATGCGCCCATGACCGCGACGCCGCCGAGCATCGCCAGATACGACATGATCGTCATCCATAGCGCGCTTTCCTGGGTCAGCATGACCGGCGCTCGGTTGCCGATCACCCAGCCGACCTGGGTGGTGCCGATAAACGCCGACACGGCGGGAATCGCCGCCAGAATCAGCGTGTGGGTCAGGTACATGTGGCTGATGCTTTCCTCTTGGTCGCCACGGATTTCTTTCCATTCCTGGTCGGGGTGGGTGAAGAGCCCCACTACGTGATGGATCATGCCAGTCACTCCTCTTGTTTTTACCGTCGCCCCCCAGTGGAGCGCCTACAGGCCAAAGTGGCCAAGTAAGTAATAGGTCTGAATATGTATGCGACCTTATGTCGCAGTATAGAAAGGTCTTAACGGCGCAGGTTGCAGGGCGTTAGAGCAAATTGCGCTGTAAACACTGCTGTTAATCGCCGCAGGGTCTTGCGTAACCATTGTGGCGAGGGAGCTTGCTCCCGTTCGGCTGCGCAGCAGTCGCAAAAAACGGTCGATGGGGGTTGCCTGACACAATGGGACAGGATGGTTTTGGGGCCGCTGCGCGACCCAGCGGGAGCAAGCTCCCTCGCCACAGGGGTATGCTCAGCTCAGATAAAGTGCCGTCGCCAGGTACTTCGCCGACGATGGGTTTTTGCGTAAAATGCCGGCCTTTCGTCACACCTCACGGATTTCGCGTCATGGGCACTCTCACGGTCAACCAGAACAAACTGCAAAAGCGCCTTCGCCGCCAGGCGGGTGAGGCTGTTGCCGATTTCAACATGATTGAAGACGGCGACAAGGTCATGGTCTGCCTGTCCGGTGGCAAGGACAGCTACACCCTGCTCGACGTGCTCTTGCACCTGCAGAAGGTCGCGCCGATCAAGTTCGAGATCGTGGCCGTGAACATGGACCAGAAGCAGCCGGGCTTCCCTGAGCACGTGCTGCCGGCTTATCTGAAAGAGTTGGGCATCGAGTATCACATCGTCGAGAAAGACACTTACTCGGTGGTCAAGGAGTTGATCCCGGAAGGCAAGACCACCTGCTCGCTGTGCTCGCGCCTGCGTCGCGGCACGCTCTACACCTTTGCCGACGAAATCGGCGCGACCAAAATGGCACTTGGTCACCACCGCGACGACATCGTCGAGACGTTCTTCCTCAACATGTTCTTCAACGGTTCACTCAAGGCCATGCCGCCAAAACTGCGCGCCGACGATGGCCGCAACGTGGTGATCCGCCCGCTGGCCTACTGCAACGAGAAAGACATCCAGGCTTACTCGGACTTCAAGCAATTCCCGATCATTCCGTGCAACCTCTGCGGCTCCCAGGAAAACCTGCAGCGTCAGGTGGTCAAGGACATGCTGCAAGAGTGGGAACGCAAGACCCCGGGCCGTACCGAAAGCATTTTCCGCAGCCTGCAGAACGTGATTCCGTCGCAACTGGCGGACCGCAACCTGTTCGACTTCACCAGCCTCAAGATCGACGAAACGGCGGCTTCGCGCTTCGTCAACGTGGTCAACCTCTAAAACACAATCACTGTGGGAGCCAGCCTGCTGGCGATGGCGGTGGGTCAGACACATCATTTGTTGACTGACCCTCCGCCATCGCCAGCAGGCTGGCTCCCACAGGGGTCTATTTCACTTATTCATCAGGAGAGGGCATGCGCGATTACAAGTGGCTGCACGAATACTGTCTGAACCGCTTCGGCTCGGCAGCTGAACTGGAAGCCCATCTGCCCGTTCCCAAGACCCCGGCGCAATTGCGCAAGATCAGCGACGACCGCTACCTCTCGACCATGGCGCTACGTGTGTTCCGCGCCGGGCTCAAGCACAGCCTGGTGGACGCCAAGTGGCCGTCGTTCGAAGAAGTGTTCTTCAAGTTCGATCCGGAAAAGGTCGTGTTGATGAGCGCCGAACACCTTGAGCGCCTGATGCAGGACGCGCGGATCATCCGTCACCTGGGCAAACTCAAGAGCGTGCCGCGCAATGCGCAGTTCGTGCTGGACGTGGCGCATGAGAAGGGCAGCTTTGGCGAACTGATCGCTGATTGGCCGGTAACCGATATCGTCGGGCTGTGGACCTACCTGAAAAAACGCGGCCATCAATTGGGCGGGTTGTCGGCGCCGCGCTTCCTGCGCATGGTCGGCAAGGACACGTTCGTGCCGAGCTACGACGTGGTCGCGGGGTTGAATGCGCAGAAGATCGTCGACAAGGTGCCGACCAGCCAGCGGGACCTGGCGTTGGTGCAGGATGTGTTCAACCAGTGGCATGAACAGAGTGGCGGGCGGGCGATGAGTCAGATTTCGATGATGTTGGCCTACACCGTCAACCATTGAGACCGAGTCGCGGCAATCGCCAGCAGGCTGGCTCCCACATTGGATCTGTGGCGTACACAAGTCCCCTGTGGGAGCTAGCCTGCTAGCGATAGCAATCTGTCAGGCGACGGAAATCTCGCCTTCACCCGCCAGTTTGCGATTCAACTGAAACCGCCACCGCACATACAATAGCGCCGAACAAAACACCGCTAGGCTCGCGCCCATCTCCAGCAAGCCAAACAGCTGCCGGTTCGGGTCATACGCGGCCAATGCGCCCTTGATGAAATACAGGTTCACCACAAAACACATCCACGAATGCCCGCGCGCGCTGCCGATGATCATCCCCGGCGCCAGCAACAGCAGCGGCACCAATTCGATCAGCAAAATCACCCACGGCCGGGCGCCATGCAGGTCGGCAAACACCAGGTAATACGCGCAGAGCAGTCCCACCAGCCCGAAAAAGCACAGCAGGCTGATCACTCGCATCGCCCGGACCCGCGGTTCGAGCCATTCGATGGAGGGCAGAATCTTCGGCTTTTTCGCCACGTCAGTTCCCCAGCTTTTGCGCAGTCTTCGCCAGGCGCAGGCCCAGGGCCCGGCACAGCGCGACTTCATGTTCATTCAAACCGCTTTTGCCATCCGCCCCGGCGTGATGACTGGCGCCATACGGCGTGCCGCCGCCACGGGTTTCCAGCAGGGCCGATTCGCTGTAAGGCAGGCCGGTGATCAGCATGCCGTGGTGCAACAACGGCAACATCATCGACAGCAACGTGGTTTCCTGACCGCCGTGCAGGCTCGCGGTGGAGGTGAACACGCCAGCCGGTTTGCCCACCAGGGCGCCGGTCAGCCAAAGATTGCTGGTGCCGTCGAGGAAGTACTTGAGCGGCGCCGCCATGTTGCCGAACCGGGTCGGGCTGCCCATGGCCAGGCCGGCGCAGTTCTTCAGGTCGTCGAGGCTGGCGTACAACGCGCCTTCGTCGGGGATGTCCGGCGACACGGCTTCGCATTCGGTGGAGATCGGCGGGACCGTGCGCAGGCGCGCTTCCATCCCGGCCTGCTCGACGCCGCGGGCAATCTGCCGGGCCATTTCATTGGTCGAGCCGCTGCGGCTGTAATACAGAACCAGAATGTACGGCGCGCTCACGGCAGCAACTCCAATACGTTCTCCGGCGGACGGCCGATGATGGCTTTGTCGCCGACTTCGAGAATCGGTCGCTCCATGAGCTTCGGATGGGCGGCGATGGCGGCGATCAATTGCGCCTCGCCGAGGTTGCTGTCGGCCAGGTTGAGGGTTTTGTACTCGTCCTCGCCGGTGCGCAGCAGTTGCCGGGCGCTGATGCCAAGCTTGCCCAGCAGGCTCTGGATTTGCGCGGCGTCCAGCGGGGTTTCCAGGTAGCGGACCACGGTCGGCGTCAAGCCACGGGCTTGCAGCAGTTCGAGCGCACCGCGGGATTTCGAGCAGCGCGGATTGTGATAAAGCGTCAGATCGGTCATGTGCGGGTCGCATCTTGCGTAAGGTGGCGGCTATTCTAACTGTGCAGCGCGTAATCCAGAACCTCGGGAGGCGATGGGTCGCAGGCGCATTCAATTTTGAACAAGGATTACGACATGACAAGACGACTGGCAGTAGCATTGGCGATCATCGGGACGTTGATGCTGGGGGGCTGTGGCAACGACTATGGCATCGACCAGAACGGCCAGAAAGTCGCCGCCGAACGTCTGGACAAACAATGGGTGGTGCTCAATTACTGGGCCGAATGGTGTGGCCCGTGCCGGACCGAGATCCCGGAGTTGAATGGCTTGGCGGATCAGTTGAAAGAGAAGAAGATTGGTGTGTTCGGGGTCAATTTCGACAATGTGCAGGGGGAAGAGCTGAAAAGCGCCAGCGAGAAACTGGGGATCAAATTCACCGTGCTGGCGTCGGACCCGGCGGATCTTTTCGAGTTGCCGCGCAGTGAGGCGTTGCCGGTGACCTACATCATCGATAACAAGGGCAAGGTGCGCGAGCAATTGATGGGCGAGCAGACAGCGGCGGGGGTGATGGCCAAGCTTGAGGCGTTGCAGGCGCTTAACTGACTGCACAGGATGCTCTTGTGGCGAGGGAGCAAGCTCCCTCGCCACAGATATCCGCTTGGCAACTAGCCGGGGTGATCAACCCTCTTCAAGCCACCAACGCAACGGCTTGCCTTGCGCCGGCCAGAAGCGCATCTGCTCGATTGGCGATACATCCCAGCGCTGCACGTTTTCCAAAGCCTGCATGAAGCGTTTTTCCTGCTCCATCACCGCCGGCGCGCACATTTTGCGGGTGCTGCCGATTCTGCCGAAGCTCAGCTTGTCGCCTTCCAGCGTGTACGGCGCAAACCAGTGGTTGCAGCCGCCATTGCCGTAAGCCCGGCCGTCTTCACCGAGGGTGATGGTCAGGTGGCTGTAATCCATCAACGGACGTTCGCCGATCCATTCCAGGATGTAGCTGCGGTTTTGTTGCAATTTTACCGGCTCGGCGGCGCAGCCCAGCAGGCTGGCACCGACCAGGGCGGTCAGGGCGAGGCGTTTCATTACGCGGGCTCCTGGCATTTTGGGCACAGGTGCTTTTCGCCAACGGTGGACCAGCCCAACTCGGCAATCCGCGCGGTGGCGGCCGGTTTTTCAGCCTTGTTGCCCAGTTTGGCGTCGACTGCGAACTCGAAGCTCAACTCTTTGGCGCAGCTGTCGCAGTTGACTTTCCAGGTGTGGATCGCCAATTCGCCGAACACCGGACCACTGGCCACCGCGACCCATTGGCCGGGCGGGTTGATCAAGTGACGAACCGTTTCCACGGTCAGGCGCATGGACAAGTCCTTGGCGCCCTTGAGGGTCACGACCAGCACGTCGTTATTACGAATCGAGCCGCCGTTGCCGGTGACTTGATAACGCCCCGGCACAAGGGCGCGGCATTCGGTGAGGGTGTGTTGCGGGTTCATCAGGTTGTAGCGGAAATCGTGTTCGACCATGGGTCCTCCAAATATGCGCGGTATGCTATCACGGGCCTGCACGCAGCATGGCGCGGGCAGATGACCTTCGATCTGGTTCAAATTGCCTGCCGACTCATGGCACACTGCCGCTTTTGCATTTCTAAGGAACGGACATGGCGTTAATCGAATGTTATGAGTGCAAGCAAAGCATCAGCTCCACGGCGCCTGCTTGCATTCATTGCGGTGCACCGGCGGGAACGGTGCAAGCGGCCACTTCGACGGCAGCGCCTGTGCAGGCACCCCTTTCTTTCGGGCGTTTGCCGGCCGACGAGAAAGTCGCCAGGGTGACCCCGGCCGCGTTCGGACGTAAACGCAAAACTGAAGCCCCAGCTGAAATGGCGGCGCCGATGCCCGTCCCCAACGGCGTGCGTCCGGTGGAGCTGTGGCTGAAATTGATGATTTTCTTTCTGCCGCCGTTTTTTGTCTGGTTCCTGCTGCGTCGCGGGCATTCCGTGGGGCAACGCTTGCTGGGGTTCGGCTGGCTGGGCTTGATGATCCTCTTGTCCAAGGCCTGACCGGCTCAGCCCTCGACCCGATTCTGCGGCGTGCCGGCAGCCCAGGCCGCGATGTTCTGCAGGGTCGTCGTGGCAATCGCGTCCAGGGCTTCGCGGGTCAGGAAGGCCTGGTGCGCGGTGATGATCACGTTGGGAAAGGTCAGCAGCCGCGCCAGCACATCGTCCTGCAACGGCAGGTCGGAGCGGTCTTCGAAAAACAGCTGCGCCTCTTCTTCATAGACATCCAGCCCCAGATAACCCAATTGACCGTCCTTCAACGCGTCGATCAGCGCCGGCGTGTCCACCAGACCTCCACGGCCGGTGTTGATCAACATTGCGCCAGGCTGCATGTGCGCCAGTGACTCGCGGTTGATCAAGTGTTTGCTCTGCTCGTTGAGCGGGCAGTGCAGGCTGATGATCTGTGATTCGGCGAGCAGCTCGGGCAAGCTCAGGTAACGAGCGCCGAGGGCTTCGACTTGCGGGTTAGGGTAGGGGTCGAAGGCCAGCAACCGGCAGCCGAACCCGTTCATGATTTTCGCGAAAGTCGCGCCGATCTGTCCGGTGCCGACCACGCCGACAGTCTTGCCCACCAGGTCGAAACCGGTCAGACCGTGCAGACTGAAATCCCCTTCGCGGGTGCGGTTGTAGGCGCGGTGCAGGCGCCGGTTGAGCGCCAGGATCAAGGCCACCGCGTGCTCGGCCACCGCGTGCGGCGAGTAGGCCGGGACCCGCACAATCGAAAGTCCCAGCAGCTTCGCCACCGCCAGGTCGACATGGTTGTAGCCGGCCGAACGCAGGGCGATCAAGCGTGTGCCGCCCGCAGCCAGACGTTCCAGCACCGGGGCGCTCAAGTCATCATTGATGAAAGCGCAGACCACTTCGTGATACTCCGCCAACGCCACGGTATCGAGACTCAGCCGCGCCGATTGAAAGTGCAACTCGATACCGGCGGGCAGCTCGGCGCCGAGGAAACTGTCGCGGTCGTAGGTCTGGCTGCTGAAAAGAATCGTGCGCATGCGGTCCTCCTGGATAACTGATTCACGCTTTTATGTAGCCGCTGGCGAAGCCCTGTGGCGAGGGGATAAATCCCCTCGCCACAGGGCCCATGAGCTTAGCGCCGAGGGTGTTCGGTGCCATTGCGCTGCATCAAGCGTTGATCCGGGCGTGGGCAGCCAGGCGATTGATCGCCCGGTCGAGTTCTTCCAGTGCGCCGGGGGCTTTCGGGTCCTGTTGCTTGAGCAGGGTTTCGCTGCGCTGGCAGGCGGCACGCAGTTGCGGGACGCCGCAATAACGGGTCGCGCCGTGCAAGCGGTGGACGCGTTCGATCAGGGCGTTGTGGTCATTGGTTTCCCGGGCCATGCGAATCGCCTCGCGGTCGGCTTCCAGGGAGGCCAGCAACATCGCCAGCATGTCCGCGGCAAGATCGGCTTTGCCAGCGGCCAGGCGTAAGCCTTCGTCGTGGTCGAGCACCTGCAATTCATGGGCGCCGCCATGGCTGTCGCTGGAACGCTCCGGCCCGTGATTGCGCAACGCCAGGCCGGTCCACTTCAACACCACCTGGGCCAGTTGCCGTTCGCTGATCGGTTTGGTCAGGTAGTCGTCCATGCCGCTTTGCAGCAGCGCGCGTTTTTCGTTGGCCATGGCGTGGGCGGTGAGGGCGACGATCGGCAGCGGCGTGCAATGCCGCTCGCTTTCCCACTGGCGAATCGCCTCGGTGCTTTGACGCCCGTCCATGCCGGGCATCTGCACGTCCATCAAGACCAGGTCAAACGTTTCGCTTTGCACCGCTTTGACGGCCGCGTAACCGCTTTCGACCGCGAGCACTTTGGCGCCCATGTCTTCGAGCAGGGTTTGCACCAGCAGCAGGTTGGCCGGATTGTCGTCGACGCACAGCATTTTCGGCGCGCGGCTCGATACCGGCTCGCCGGGTTCGCTGCGCTGCTGGCGCGGGTTGACCAGATCGGACAACGCCCGGCGCAACTTGCGGGTACAGGCCGGTTTGGCCTGCAACTGACTGTGCGGGTTGGGCACCGAGAGGTGGAACAGCGTCTGCTCGGTGGTCGGGCACAGCACCAACACTTTGCAGCCCAGGTGTTCGAGGTCCCAGATGTGTTGGTTGAGGCGCTCCGGCGGCATATCGTTGCTGGTGATGCCGAGCACCGCGAGATCGATTGCCTGATCGGTCTGATGCGCGCCGGTCACGCCATTGGCCAGGCTTTCCAGGGTATTGAACGGTGTCACGACCAGACCGCAATCTTCCAGCTGATGCTGCAAGGCCTGACGGGCCAGTTCATGATTTTCCAGCACCGCCACGCGGCGCCCGAGCAGCGGTGGGCCGGGCAGGTCTTCGGCGTCGTCGCGGGTCTTGGGCAGGCTCAGGCTGATCCAGAATTCCGAGCCTTCGCCCGGCGTACTGTCGACGCCGATCTCGCCACCCATCTGCTCGATCAGGCGCTTGGAAATCACCAGCCCAAGGCCGGTGCCCCCAGGCTGGCGGGACAGCGAGTTGTCGGCCTGGCTGAACGCCTGGAACAACGCGCGCACGTCCTGGTTCGACAGCCCGATGCCGGTGTCCTGAATGCTGATGCGCAGTTGCACGCTGTCTTCGTGCTCTTCTTCGAGCATGGCCCGGGCGACGATGGTGCCTTCGCGGGTGAACTTGATCGCGTTGCTCACCAGGTTCGTGAGGATCTGCTTGAGTCGCAGCGGATCGCCGACCAGCGACAACGGCGTGTCACGATACACCAGGCTCACCAGCTCAAGCTGTTTGGCATGGGCCGCCGGGGCGAGGATGGTCAGGGTGTCTTGCAGCAGGTCGCGCAGGTTGAACGGAATATTGTCGAGCACCAGTTTGCCGGCCTCGATTTTCGAGAAGTCGAGGATCTCGTTGATGATCCCCAACAGGCTGTCGGCAGACTTCTCGATGGTGCCCAGATAGTCGAGCTGGCGCGGGGTCAGCTCGCTTTTTTGCAACAGGTGCGTGAAACCGAGAATGCCGTTGAGCGGTGTGCGGATTTCATGGCTCATGTTGGCCAGGAACTCGGATTTGATCCGGCTTGCTTCCAGGGCTTCCTTGCGCGCCAGGTCCAGCTCGATGTTCTGGATCTCGATGGTTTCCAGGTTCTGGCGCACGTCTTCGGTGGCCTGGTCGACGCTGTTCTGCAATTCTTCCTGAGCGTTTTGCAGGGTGCCGGCCATGCGGTTGATGCCGGACGCGAGCTCATCCAGTTCCTGACTGCCAAGGGGCGGCAGGCGGGTTTCCAGGTGACCGTCCTTGAGTTGCGCCACCGCCAGTTTGATCTGGCTGATCGGCCGATTGATGGTCCGGCCCATGCGCAAGGCGAGCAGTGCCGCACCGGCCAGGCCCGCGCCGATCAGCAGCAGGCTGGCGAACAGGCTGCGGTAACCGCGCAGCAGCATGCCGCTGTGGGACAGTTCGAGCTCGACCCAGCCCAGCAGACGCTCGGCTTCATCAGGTATCAAATCGCCCGCGAGGTTGCGGTGCTTGCCGAATACCGGCAGCAGATAACGCGTCGCATCGTTGCCACTGCGGCGCAGCATCTGCGAGCCACTGCCCATCGGCGCGGGGTTGAGCATGGTCGGGCCGGCGTGGGCCACGGGCGTGCGGTCGGGGGCGAGGAAGGTCACGGCGCGTACGTCCGGCGTTTCCAGCGACTGGGTGGCGATGCGCTCCAGCAACTCATTGTCTTTGTGGCCCATGGCCGGGGCGACCAAGGGCGCGAGCTGTTCGGCGATCATCTCGCCGCGCTGCATCAATTGGGTTTGCAGGTCCGATTGCTGCGTCCAGGTGAAATAGCCGCCCAGGACCAGCGCCATCAGGGTGGTCGGCAACAGGGTCAGCAACAGCACGCGGCCTTTAATTCCCAGTTTCTTGAGCACGCATCTCTCCTGCATCCAGCTATTGATTGACCTGCACGTACATCCGGCACGCGCCATCGGGCCAGTGTAGCGATTTGCAGGCAGGCAATCTTCGTAAAATTGATGTCGTCATTCGTCGGCCGGATCGGCGCTTTTGCGCCATGGGCAAACCTTGGGTTGCCCATCGGCAGGCAATCTTGAATAATCGCCAACTGAGAATTATTTGCAGATACTCATGACTCCCATCTCTGTTGGCCACCCGCGCATCCTGTCCATTGAAGACGACCTCGTCCTCGGCGCCTACGTGCACGAGCATCTGGGTCGTTGCGGTTTTCAGGTGACCTGGTGCCAGAACGGACAGGAAGGCCTGGACATTGCCCGTCAGCGGCCCTTTGACGTGGTGTTGATGGATATTTTGCTGCCAGGCCTGAACGGGTTGAACGTGCTGACGCAATTGCGCCAGAGCCATTCGACCCCGGTGGTGCTGATGTCGGCGCTGGGCGCCGAGGCGGATCGCATCAGCGGTTTTCGCCTCGGGGCCGATGATTACCTGCCCAAACCCTTCAGCATGGCCGAGTTGCGGGTGCGCATCGAAGCGATCCTGCGTCGTGTGGCACTCGACCGTCGGCCGGAGCCGGCAGCGGTCGCGGCCCCGGTCGACAGCCTGCGTTTCGATGACGAACTCTGCGACGTTTTCTATGGCGAACACGCCGCCGGCCTGACCCGCAGCGAGTATCGATTGCTCGACACACTGAATCGCAATGGCGATGAAGTGCTGAGCAAAGCTTTCCTTTATCAGCACGTGCTGCAACGCGGTTTCGCGGCCCATGATCGCAGCCTCGATATGCACATCAGCCAGATCCGTCGCAAACTCAAAGGCATCGGCTACACCGAGCGCGAAGTGCGCACGGTCTGGGGCAAGGGTTACGTGTTGAGTGCGGCCGATGAAATGGTCTGACCTGCCGGGCCGGCACTCGCTGTTCTGGAAACTGGCGTGTCTGTTGGTGGCCTTCTGTCTGTTGATGATCTGGCTGAGCTGGTCCTGGGGTCGCTACATGGAGCAGCGAAACCAGTTCCTGTCGGATGAAGCTCGAGGCACGCTGACGGGTTATGCCGCCGAAGCCGAACAGGCGTGGCGCCGGGGCCAGCGCGCGGGTGTGGATGGCTGGCTGCACACCATGCGACAGCGGGAAACAGGCTGGGCCGGTGTCATTGGCGGTGATTTACAGTCGTTGAGCAGCCAGGCGCTGACGGACAAGGAGATCGAGCGCCTGACCTTTCTGCGCGGCCTGGATTGGCCCATACACAAGAAACGCCAGCCGTGGCTGCGGGTGCCGTTTCCCGGTGATCCGACCGCCGGCAGTCTGGTCATCGAACTGCCCCAGCGCTTCATGCCCGGCCAATACCGGGTGTTCTGGCGCGTGATCACCAACGGCGTGATCCCCGGCCTGTTCACCCTTTTATTGTGCGTCGGTCTTTATCGATTGCTGGTCGTGCCGCTGAACCATTTACGCGAACAGGCCAACGCCTGGCGCGCCGATCAGTTGAACGTGCGTCTGTCGAGACACACCACCAATCGAACAGATGAACTCGGTGAACTGGGCCGGGCGTTCGATCACATGGCCGAGCGACTGCAGAGCACCGTGGCCCTGCAACAGCAATTGCTGCGCGACTTGTCCCACGAACTGCGAACGCCGCTGAGCCGTCTGCGGGTCGCCAGCGAAAGCGAGCAAGGGCTGGCGCAATTGCGCGAGCGCATCGGGCGAGAAGTCGATGGCATGCAGCGTTTGGTTGAAGACACGCTGCAATTGGCCTGGCTCGACACCGAGCGCGCGCCGTTGCCCGACGAAGCGATTCAGGTCCAGGCGCTGTGGGAAATGCTCACGGAAAACGCCTGCTATGAAAGCGCCTGGCCGGCGAGCCAGTTGCAGTGTGCGGTGGATTCATCGTGCTGGGTCCGGGGCAATCTCAACACCTTGGCCCAGGCGCTGGAAAACATTCTGCGCAATGCCATTCGTCATTCACCCAGTGGCGGCATCGTGCGTTTCGGCGGGCAACGTGACGGCGACTTCTGGCATTTGTGGCTGGAGGATGAGGGTGGAGGAGTGGCTGAGGCGGATCTGGAGCGGATCTTCTGCCCGTTCATTCGACTCGACGGTTCACGGCCGGGGGATGGCGGGTTCGGGTTGGGATTGAGCATCGCGAGGAATGCGGTGAAGCGTCAGGGCGGGAGTCTTTGGGCGCAGAACACTGGGCGTGGGCTGCGGCTAAATATTCGGTTAGTGGCTGAGAGTGATGGCGTCAGTGATGACGCCTTCGCGGGCAAGTCGAATCGTCGCACCGCCGCTCCCACAATGACCGCGTGTAAGCCACAAACCGTTTAACCAATACAGAACCCTGTGGGAGCGGGCTTGCCCGCGATTAGGCCGGTCGGGTCACCATCCCGAAAAAGTCGCACCACCGGTGCGACAATTCCCTAGCCGAGCAACCTGATCATCGTTGCTTATTCCCATAAGCCATAAGCACCGCACTTTGCGTGATATGGCCTGCGAACGTTTGCCGGTATGATAGGCGCCCCCGCAGTCTGGATTGCGAATACGCCATGACCTTGCAGTACCCAACCATCGCCGATTGCGTCGGCAACACTCCGCTGGTCCGTTTGCAGCGTCTGCCTGGCGCCACCAGCAATACCCTTTTGCTTAAGCTCGAAGGGAATAACCCGGCGGGTTCGGTCAAGGACCGACCGGCGCTGTCGATGATTACCCGCGCTGAATTGCGCGGGCAGATCCACGCCGGCGATACGCTGATCGAAGCGACCTCGGGTAACACCGGTATCGCGCTGGCCATGGCTGCCGCGATCAAGGGTTACAAGATGATCCTGATCATGCCGGACAACTCCAGCGCCGAACGTAAAGCCGCGATGACGGCCTATGGCGCCGAGCTGATCCTGGTGACCCAGGAAGAAGGCATGGAAGGCGCGCGCGACCTCGCTCAGCGAATGGAAGCCGAAGGCCGCGGCAAGGTGCTGGATCAGTTCGCCAACGGTGATAACCCCGAGGCGCACTACACCACCACCGGTCCGGAAATCTGGCGCCAGACCGAAGGCTCCATCACTCACTTCGTCAGTTCGATGGGCACCACCGGCACCATCATGGGCGTGTCGCGCTACTTGAAAGAGCAGAACGACAACGTGCAGATCATCGGCCTGCAACCGATGGAAGGTTCGGCGATTCCGGGCATCCGTCGCTGGCCGCAGGAATACCTGCCGAAGATCTACCAGGCCGATCGCGTGGACCGGATCGTCGACATGGCGCAAAGCGAAGCCGAAGACGTGACCCGTCGTCTGGCTCGCGAAGAAGGCATCTTCTGCGGTGTGTCCTCGGGCGGTGCCGTGGCAGCGATGCTGCGCCTGTCCCGGGAAGTTGAAAACGCGGTGATCGTCGCGATCATCTGCGACCGTGGCGACCGTTACTTGTCGACCGGCATTTTCGACGCGCCCAACTGATGGCCAAGCAAGAGAGAGGCCTGCGCTTCCAACCCACCGGTGGCAGCAAGGCCCCGCAAATTCCGACCGGCAAAAAGCAGCGCTTGAACATTGAGCGCCTGGCCAATGACGGTCGCGGTATCGCGTTTTTCGAAGGTCGCACCTGGTTCGTCATCGGCGCATTGGCCGGTGAAGAAATCGAGGCGCGCGTGTTGGGCGCTCACGGCAAAGTGGTCGAGGCGCGCACCGAACGGGTGTTCCAGGCCAGCGAATTGCGTCGCCCGGCACCGTGTCCGCATGCCGGTCGCTGCGGCGGTTGCAGCGTGCAGCATCTGCCGCACACCGAACAACTCGCCCTCAAACAGCGCATGCTCGCCGAGCAACTGTCCAAGGTCGCCGGTGTCGAACCCCAAGAGTGGGCGGCGCCGTTGAGCGGTCCGGAATTCGGTTACCGCCGTCGCGCCCGAGTGGCGGTGCGTTGGGACATGAAAGCGAAGAAACTCGAAGTCGGATTCCGCGCGGCAGGCAGTCAGGACATCGTGGCCATCAACGAATGCACGGTGCTGGTCCAGCCGTTGCAGCCGATCATGACCCGCTTGCCGGAAATGCTTCGACGCTTGAGCAAACCTCAGGCGCTGGGGCATGTGGAATTGTTCGCCGGATCGTCGCTGGCCGTTTTGCTGCGGCACATGGCGCCGTTGTCCGAAGCCGACCTGACAATCCTCAAGGATTTCTGCGCATTCCATGACGCTCAGTTGTGGCTGCATGGAGACGGCGACCCGCAACCGGTCGAGGCCGATCAGTCGCTGGGTTATCGCCTGGAGCAGTGGGATTTGAACCTGGCCTACCGGCCGGGGGATTTCATCCAGGTCAATGCCGGGGTCAACGAAGCGATGATTGCCCAGGCGCTGGACTGGTTGAAGCCGACCTCGGATGAGCGGGTTCTCGATCTATTCTGTGGGTTGGGTAACTTTGCCTTGCCCCTGGCCAAAGCCGTTCGCGAAGTGGTGGCGGTGGAAGGCGTGCAGGCGATGGTCGAGCGGGCCGCCGACAATGCGGCTAGCAATAATCTGCATAACGCAAAGTTTTTTCAGGCCGATTTATCCCAGCCTTTGTCCGATGCCGAATGGGCGCGCGAAGGCTTTTGTGCGGTACTCTTGGACCCACCGCGTGACGGTGCTTTCGAGGTCGTGCGCAAGCTGGCGTCCCTGGGCGCCAAACGATTGGTGTACGTATCGTGCAACCCGGCAACGCTGGCGCGCGATACGGCCGAATTGATCAAGCAGGGCTACCGGTTAAAACGTGCCGGGATTCTCGATATGTTTCCTCAGACGGCACATGTCGAGGCCATGGCGTTATTTGAAGCGAGCTAGGACGGCTCGTCTGGTCCGACTGGCCGCCCGTGCTGCTCTCGCATAGCCCCGTGAGGGCAATCGGGCAATGAAGGTCAGCGAATTGACGCATTGAATCTGCGTCGTAGGGAAGGTAAGCAAGATGGTACAGGTGAGAGCACACCAGCCGATCAACACCGACGGCAGTATCAATCTCGAGGCTTGGCTCGATCATGCGGTCAGTGTCGATCTGGCACTGGATCGCGAAGCCTTGAAGGAAGCGTGCGAGTTCGCTCGCGCGTCTGAACAACAAGCCAATGCGGCGAAGAATCTATGGTCCGAAGGGACCTCGAGTTTCCGCACGGGCCTTGAGATCGCCGAGATTCTCGCCGACCTCAAACTGGATCAGGATTCGTTGGTCGCGGCGGTCCTGTACCGCGGCGTGCGCGAAGGCCAGATCGAACTGCCGGCGGTCAGCCAGCGCTTTGGTCCGGTGGTCGCCAAACTCATCGACGGCGTGTTGCGCATGGCGGCGATCAGCGCCAGCCTGAGCCCCCGTCAATCGTTGGTGCTGGGCACTCAGGGGCAGGTCGAGAACCTGCGCAAAATGCTCGTGGCCATGGTCGACGACGTTCGCGTCGCGCTGATCAAACTGGCCGAACGCACCTGCGCGATCCGTGCGGTGAAAACCGCCGACGACGAGAAGCGCAACCGCGTTGCCCGTGAAGTCTTCGACATCTACGCGCCGCTGGCTCACCGTCTCGGTATCGGTCATATCAAGTGGGAACTGGAGGACTTGTCCTTCCGTTACCTCGAGCCCGATCAGTACAAGCAGATCGCCAAGTTGCTCCACGAGCGACGGCTGGATCGCGAGCGCTTCATCGCCGATGTGATGAACCAGCTGAAAGTCGAATTGCAGGCCACCGGCGTCGACGCCGACATCAGCGGTCGGGCCAAACACATCTATTCGATCTGGCGCAAAATGCAGCGCAAGGGGCTGGAATTCAGCCAGATCTACGACGTGCGCGCCGTGCGCGTGCTGGTGCCGGAAATGCGCGATTGCTACACCGCGCTCGGCATCGTCCACACCTTGTGGCGGCATATCCCGAAAGAGTTCGACGACTACATCGCCAACCCGAAAGAGAACGGCTACCGTTCGCTGCACACCGCGGTGATCGGCCCCGAGGGCAAGGTGCTGGAAGTGCAGATCCGCACCCACGCCATGCACGAAGAAGCCGAACTGGGCGTGTGCGCGCACTGGAAGTACAAGGGCACCGACGTCAAATCCGGTTCCAACCACTACGAAGAGAAAATCTCCTGGTTGCGTCAGGTGCTCGAGTGGCATGAAGAGCTGGGCGATATCGGCGGTCTGGCCGAACAACTGCGGGTCGATATCGAGCCGGATCGGGTCTACATCTTCACCCCGGACGGTCACGCCATCGACTTGCCGAAGGGCGCGACGCCGCTGGACTTCGCCTACCGCGTGCACACCGAAATCGGTCATAACTGCCGTGGCGCGAAGATCAACGGACGCATCGTACCGCTCAACTACAGCCTGCAAACCGGTGAGCAAGTCGAGATCATCACCAGCAAGCACGGTACTCCGAGCCGCGACTGGCTGAACCCGAACCTGGGTTACATCACCACCTCGCGGGCGCGGGCGAAGATCGTTCACTGGTTCAAGCTGCAGGCGCGCGATCAGAACGTCGCGGCCGGTAAAACGTTGCTCGAACGTGAGTTGAGTCGCCTCGGTCTGCCGGCGGTGGACTTCGACAAGCTGGCCGACAAGGCCAACATGAAGACCGCCGAGGACATGTACGCCGCGTTGGGCGCCGGTGATTTGCGCCTGGCGCAACTGGTGAACCTGGCGCAGCAACTGGTCGAGCCGGAACGCGGCAACGAGCAGCTGGAATTGATTCCGCGCAAAGCCACTGGCTACAAACCGGGCAAGCGTGGCGACATTCAGATCCAGGGCGTCGGCAATCTCATGACGCAAATGGCCGGTTGCTGCCAGCCGTTGCCGGGCGATGCCATCGTCGGCTACATCACCCAGGGCCGCGGCGTGAGCATTCACCGTCAGGACTGCGCCTCGGTGCTGCAACTGGGCGGGCGCGAGCCGGAGCGGATCATCCAGGTCAGCTGGGGCCCGGTGCCGGTGCTCACCTATCCGGTGGACATCATCATCCGCGCCTACGACCGCTCCGGTCTGCTGCGTGACGTCTCGCAAGTGCTGCTCAACGAGCGGATCAACGTGCTGGCGGTCAACACCCGCTCGAACAAAGAGGACAACACCGCGTTGATGTCCCTGACCATCGAGATTCCGGGGCTGGATGCACTGGGGCGGTTGCTGGGGCGGATTTCCCAGTTGCCGAACATCATCGAAACCCGGCGTAACCGGACGCCTTGAAGATGCCCACGTGTGGGAGCTGGCCTGCCAGCGATACAGGCACCTCGGTCTTTCATTAGGGTCGAGGTGATGCCATCGCTGGCAGGCCAGCTCCCACAGGTTTTGTGATGAGACATGAATGATGTACAGCCTTGAAGACTTGCTGCACCTGATGAGCCGTCTGCGCGACCCGCAGTTCGGCTGTCCGTGGGATATCAAGCAAACCTACGCGACCATCGTCCCGCACACCCTCGAGGAAGCCTACGAAGTCGCTGACGCCATCGAGCGCGGTGACTTCGATCACTTGCAGGGTGAGCTGGGCGATTTGCTGTTCCAGGTGGTTTATTACAGCCAGCTGGCCCGGGAAGAAGGGCGTTTTGAATTCGCCGGCGTGATCGACAGCATCACCCGCAAGCTGATCCGTCGTCATCCTCACGTGTTTCCCACCGGTGATCTGTACGCGCCGCTGGATGTTCCGCGTCTGAGTGAAGAACAGGTCAAGCAACGCTGGGAAGAAATCAAGGCGCAAGAGCGCGCCGAGAAATCAGCCGCACCCGAACAGTTGTCATTGCTTGATGACGTGCCCGCAGCGCTGCCGGCGTTGTCTCGTTCAGCGAAGTTGCAGAAGCGCGCAGGGCAGGTCGGTTTCGACTGGCCGGACGCCTTGCCGGTGCTGGACAAGGTCCGCGAAGAACTTGATGAAGTGCTAGAAGCCATGGCCGACAACGACTCGGCAGCAATTGCCGATGAAGTCGGTGACCTGCTGTTTTCCGTGGTCAATCTGGCGCGTCATTTGAAAGTCGATCCGGAAACCGCATTGCGTGGCGCCAACAGCAAGTTCGAAAGACGCTTTCGTTTTATCGAACAGGCATTGCGCGACACCCACCGTCCCATGGAAGATTGCACCCTCGAAGAGTTGGACGCCTTGTGGGGCGAAGCCAAACGTCAGGAAAAGAATTTGCCCAGCTGCGGTTGAGCAGTGGCCTAAGTGAGAAATAAGCACCATGAGCATTTCCCTTCGCGACCAGTTGCTCAAAGCAGGGCTGGTCAACCAAAAGCAGGCCAAACAGGTCGGCAAAGAGAAGCAGAAGCAGCAACGCCTGGCCCATAAAGGCCAGATTGAACTCGATGACTCGCAGCAACGTGCAGCTCAGGAAGCCATGGCCGAGAAGGTCAAGCGCGATCAGGAGCTGAACCGCCAGCAGCAGGAGAAAGTCGAGGCCAAGGCACGTGCGGCGCAGATCAAGCAATTGATCGAAGTCTCGCGCCTGCCGAAGCTGACCACCGAGGACTACTACAACTTCGTTGACGACAAGAAGGTCAAGCGCATCTCCGTCAACACGCTGATGCGTAACCAGTTGAGCAATGGCTTCCTGGCGATCGTGCACCACGCTGGCGGTTACGAAGTGATCCCCCGTGAGGCCGCCCTGAAGATCCAGGAACGCGATCCACAACGCATCGTGCAGATGAACGTCAAGAAGGAAGAAGTCGCTGCCGAGGACGATCCGTACGCGGCCTATCAGATCCCTGACGATCTGATGTGGTAAGCCTTTAACGGCTGCAACAACGACAAACCCCGCTCATGGCGGGGTTTGTCGTTTTCAATGCTGTAGTTGCTTATGCGGATCGGAGCGCTCGTTGCTGCTCCTGTTTTTCTAGTTCGGCCTTGTAGCTGTGGGCGTCGGTTTCGGAATGAAACATCCCCACCAGCATGTCTTGTTGATGTACATCCCAGATCCGGATACCGGCGGCGATGCCTTCATGGGATTTATGTGAATCGTCGCGTTCAGTTACTTTTACAGTCATCTGCTAGCTCCAATCTCTGTTATCTGCAGCAAGGCGTGTGCAGGACTCTGTTATATGTTTGGTTAGCCTGCTAAGTAAACGACTGAGTTCGGTGACGAATTTTTGCGAAATCGACAAAAGTCCTGCAGCCCGCCAAACACGCGGCATTCGGCCGCAGGGCGTTGAGTTTCATGACAAAAGCTTCATGTTCGCGACCAGGAAAATGCAGGTTTAACGCCGACCCTGTGGGAGCTAGCCTGCTGGCGATGACGGTGTTTCAGCCGATACATCTATTGCCTGGAAGTCCGCTATCGCGAGCAGGCTCACTCCCACAGGAATCGCGGCGTTCCACATTTTTTCAGGCACAAAAAAACGCCCCGAACCAGTCGGGGCGTTTTTGTGTGCTGCGAGACGGCGGGGAATTACTTGCCGGCCCAGCGCTTCAGTACCAGGGTGGCGTTGGTGCCACCGAAGCCGAAGCTGTTGCTCATCACGGTGTTGATGGTGGCGTCTTCGCGAGTCTTGGTCAGGATCGGCATGTCGGCCACTTCCGGGTCCAGTTCGTCGATGTTGGCGGAGCCCGCCATGAAGTTGCCTTCCATCATCAGCATGCAGTAGATCGCTTCGTGAACGCCGGCGGCGCCCAGGGAGTGACCCGACAGGCTCTTGGTGGAGCTGATGGCCGGGGCTTTGTCGCCGAACACTTCACGCACACCTTTCATTTCCGCGACGTCGCCGACCGGAGTCGAAGTGCCGTGGGTGTTCAGGTAGTCGATCGGAGTATCAACGGTGGACATGGCCATCTGCATGCAGCGGATAGCGCCTTCGCCGCTTGGAGCGACCATGTCGTAGCCGTCGGAGGTCGCGCCGTAGCCAACGATTTCCGCGTAAATCTTCGCGCCGCGGGCCAGAGCATGTTCCAGCTCTTCGACCACGACCATGCCGCCACCGCCGGCGATGACGAAACCGTCACGCTTGGCGTCGTAGGCACGGGAAGCTTTTTCCGGGGTTTCGTTGTACTGGCTGGACAGTGCGCCCATGGCGTCGAACAGGAACGACTGGCTCCAATGCTCTTCTTCACCACCGCCGGCGAACACGACGTCCTGCTTGCCCATCTGGATCTGTTCCATGGCGTTACCGATGCAGTGAGCACTGGTGGCGCAGGCAGACGCGATGGAGTAGTTCAGGCCCTTGATCTTGAACGGCGTGGCCAGGCAAGCGGAAACGGTGCTGCTCATGGTCCGCGTTACACGGTATGGGCCAACGCGCTTCACGCCTTTCTCGCGCAGGATGTCCAGCGCTTCCATCTGGTTCAGCGTGGAGGCACCACCGGAACCGGCGATCAGGCCGGTACGCGGGTTGGAGACTTGCTCATCGGTCAGGCCGGAGTCTGCGATGGCATCTTTCATGGCCAGGTAGGCGTACGCCGCCGCGTGGCCGACGAAGCGATAGATCTTGCGATCGATCAGCTCTTCGAGGGGAAGGTCAATGGAGCCGGAAACCTGGCTACGCAGACCCATTTCGGCATATTCCGGGTTGAACCGGATGCCAGGGCGGCTTGCACGCAGGTTAGCGGAGACGGTCTCTTTGTCATTGCCCAGGCAAGATACGATGCCCAGACCAGTGATAACGACGCGGCGCATGCGGATAACCCTTAGAAGTTGTCAGTGGAGGTAAAAACGCCGACCCGAAGGCCTTCGGCGGTGTAGATCTCGCGGCCGTCGACACTGACCGAACCATCGGCGATGGCCAGGTTCAGCTTGCCCTTGAGCACGCGCTTGATCTGAATGTTATAGGTGACTTTCTTGGCGGTCGGCAGGACCTGGCCAAAGAATTTCACTTCGCCCGAACCCAGCGCACGGCCGCGGCCCGGCAGACCTTGCCAGCCGAGGAAGAAACCGACCAGTTGCCACATGGCGTCGAGGCCCAGGCAGCCTGGCATCACCGGATCACCTTCGAAGTGGCAGGCGAAAAACCACAGGTCAGGAGTGATATCCAGCTCGGCGACCAATTCACCTTTGCCGTACTTGCCACCCTCGGCACTGATATGGGTGATGCGATCCACCATCAGCATGTTCGGGGCGGGCAGTTGTGCGTTACCTGGGCCGAACAGCTCACCGCGACTGCAGCGCAGCAGGTCTTCCCGAGTAAAGGCGTTTTGTTGGGTCATGCGAGCTCCTCAATAGTCCCATGCGGCAGGGTGGGGCAAATCTTCCCGGCCGACCGAGGCGTTCATGCCTCGAATCAGCAGCCTACTCATAGACTATTGCGTTGTGGTGAAAGTCACAGCACCAAGGACATGAATGTACACTTGTGCACTGAAATTATTATTCAAGCCCCTTTTCGGGCCTGTTCGGGTGCCTAAGACTGCCGCACTTTCGCCTTTCACGCCAGTCGCAGATGGTCGAAAGGCCTGCACTACTGCACCCAGCGCTGCAGAATTTGCTGCAGATCAGTGCGTTTGAACGGCTTGGCCAAGTAATCGTTCATTCCGGCGGATAAACATGCCTCACGATCACCCTGCAAGGCATTGGCAGTCAGGGCGATGATCGGCAAGTCTGCACAACCGGGCAACCGGCGGATCTGGCGGGTGGCTTCGTAGCCGTCGATGATCGGCAGTCGGCAATCCATCAGAATCGCTTCGAAAATCAGGCTCTCGGCACTTCGTACCGCCTGTGCGCCATCGGTCGCGACGCTG
Organism: Pseudomonas sp. 31-12; assembly: GCF_003151075.1. Classification (NCBI taxonomy): domain Bacteria; kingdom Pseudomonadati; phylum Pseudomonadota; class Gammaproteobacteria; order Pseudomonadales; family Pseudomonadaceae; genus Pseudomonas; species Pseudomonas sp. 31-12. The sequence goes on along the minus strand of NZ_CP029482.1, from coordinate 5,132,809 downwards.
ACAGTAAAGCCCAGGCTGCGCAACATTGCTTCGATGACCGTCTGGTTGACCGGGTTGTCCTCCACCAGCAGCACATTGCGCCCTTCGCCATGGCCGTCGCCAGCCTGGGTCCGTGGCTTCAATTCCGGCAGCGACTGCTTATACAGGGCCAGCGGGATTTCCAGTGTGAACACCGAGCCGCGGCCTTCTTCACTCTGCGCGCGCAAGGTGCCGCCCATGCGTTCGGCCAGTGTGCGGGCAATCGGCAATCCCAGCCCGGTGCCGCCGTAACGCCTTGAAATAGAACTGTCGGCTTGCTGGAACGCATTGAACATCAATTCCAGGCTTTCGGCCGAGATGCCAATCCCGCTGTCGCGCACGGTGCAGGTGAACCACAGCAGTTCGTGATCCAGTGACTGCCATTGTGGCTCGATGCTGACGCGGCCTTGCTCGGTGAACTTCAGCGCGTTGCCCACCAGGTTGACCAGAATTTGCCGGATCCGCGTCGGGTCGCCCTGAACCTGCAACGCGCGCATGTCCTCGGGAATCGCCAAGGCCAGATCGAGCCGGCGTTGCGCCGCGCTGTGCTGGAACGACTGGGCGCAGCTGCTGATCAAGTCTGCGAGATTGAACGGAATGTGTTCAAGCTCCAGTTCCGAACGCTCGATGCGCGAGAAGTCGAGAATGTCGTTGATGACTTTGAGCAGGTGTTCGGTGGACTCCGAAGCCAGCGCCGCATACTCGATCTGCTCCTCGGTCATATCGGTGGTTTCCAGCAGTTGCAGCATGCCCAGCACGCCATTCATCGGCGTGCGCAGTTCATGGCTCATCATCGCCAGGAAGTCGGATTTGGCGTTGTTGGCCTTTTCCGCTTCTTCGCGGGTCTGGATCAATTGCGCCATGGCCTGATGCTGCTCACGGCTGGCCTGCTCAAGGCCTTGGGCGAGGTTGTTGATGTGCTGCGACAACGCGCCCAATTCGGTGTCGTCGACGATAGGCAGCGGCGTTTTGTAGTCGCCGTCCTGAATCGCCTTCACGGCGTGGCCGATGTCGCGGATCGGCTGCGACAGGCTGCCGGCCAGGCGACGGGCCACCAGAAAGGTGAACAGCAGGGCGAACAAGGCGAGGATCCCGGCCTTGAACAGGATTTCCTGCTGGCGCTGGCTGAAGGCGTCATTGGACAAACCGACGATCACCCGGCCCAGATAGTCTTCGGGCGGCGCCGTGTTATCGGCTTTGCTGCCCTGGAAAAAATCATTGTTCAGGGCGATCCGTTGCAGCCGCACCGGTGCCTGGAACACTTCGACCTGATGCGAGCGAGCGTGGGTTTCCGACGGTTGCTCGACGTACACCAGAATCCGGTTGGCGCTGTCCTGGACTTCGAGAAAGCGCACGTTTGGCGTGGCCAGCGTGGCCTTGAGCAAGCTTTCGAGCACCTCGTTGTTGCCCGAGATCACCCCGTATTCCGTCGCGGGCGCCAGTTGGTTGGCGATCAGCTGGCCGGTGTGGTTGAGCTCCTGACGCAAGTCCTGGATCCGCACGAAGGTGAAGAAACTGATCAGCAGCAAGGTCAGCAACAGGGCGGGGCCGAGGCTGATGATCTGCGTGCGGGTATTGATGTCCCATCCGCGACGGAAGGTCATGGGCGGCGTTCTCCTTCGGTCAACTGTGCTGCGACAAACGCTTCAGTCACCTGTTCAATACCCAATGAACGAGCCACCTGCGGATTACTTAACACTTTGAAGTGTTGCGGATACAACGCACGCGGCCAGGCTGTGGGCGGGCGATTGAGCAATGCGTCGAGCACTTCCAGCCAATCGTTCTGATCGCTGTAGGTGCTGGCCAGGCTGCCGGCCTTGACGAACGCGGCGTTGGGGCCGACCAGCGCAAGTTGTCGCGAGTAGCTGCTCAACAGCAGGTTTTTTGCGGTTTTGGGGTTGTACAAATCGGAGTCGTCGAGGCCCAGCAGCACATCGCAGTTCTTCAGCAAATCCTGTAAGGGGCGGCTGTCGTTGGTGTTGTCCCATCGCTCGGCGATCACTTCAAGGCCCAACGCTTGTGCCGACAGACGCAATTCCGTGAGCAGGAATTCGCTGTGACTGTCGTACAGCACGCCGATGCGTCGGGCCTCGGGCAGGATGAGCCGGATCAGGCGCAATTGCCGATCCAGCGGTGGATCGCTCCAGAGCAGGCTGAGGTTCGTTGGAAAGTCAGCGCCGAAACGTTGGTGGGCTTGCAGGCGACTGATGCGCAGCACCAACGTCGGCGGACCTTGAGTCTCCTGCAGGCGCCAGTCGAGGCTCGGCAGATCGAGCAGGATCAAACGGGTATCGGCGGATAGTTTGCCCGGCGTCGGCAAGCTGTCCAGTGCCTGGAAACGCACGCTGTCGGCAGGGCGCATGCCGCTCAGCGCCTGCACAAAGGATTGCACGCCGGGACTGTCTTCGGTGCCGGTCAGCAGAATGTCGACGGCTTGTGCCGACAGGCTGCCGAACAGGCCGGCAAACGTCAGGCACAACCCTGCCAGCAGGCGGCCAAGGCTTGGCGACTTCCGCGACCGGCGATGCAGCATTTAAAACGTCAGCTCCGCGCTGAAGTAGAGCACCCGACGCTCGTCGTAGTTGTTGTCGACGAAGGTGGTGGGTTGATGGTCGAGGCGCTGCTGGAGCACACCGGCCAGTTCCAGGCTGGCCTTGCCCAGGCCGATGCGTTTGGCGATGCGCGTATCGACGCGTTCGAAGCGGTAGCCGTTGAGGGCGTCGTCCCCGTAATAGAAGAGGGCGCTGTTCCAGCCGTGACCCCAATTGCGCAGCCAGCCGGCGGAACCGCTGTTGCGCGCCGTCAGTTGCTCATCTTGCGGATTGCTCGCCTCGGCATCGACGTAGGCGTAAGTCAGGCGCAGCCGGTCGGCGCTGCTCAGGCGCCAGTCCAGCTGGGTTTCCGTGCCCTTGAAACGCGAGCTGTTGGAATTGCTGGCGATGTACTGATTGTTGCGCAGCGGCTCGCTGATCATGCCGCTGATTTCGTCGTAGAACAGCTTCACATCGACCGTCAGCCCAAGCTCCGCGAAGTAGCCGTTGTAGCCCAGCTCGCGCGAGCGCATGCGTTCCTGTTCGAGGTCGCCGGGGCCGCGGGTCTTGACGAAATAACGGGCGCTGGTCTGGCCGTAGGCACTGGGTCGCAGGTTGGTCACCTGGTAACTCCAGTTGACGTTGTTCTCGAACATGTCCGGGGAACGGATCGCTTCCGAGTACACCGCGCGCAGGCCGTGGCGCGGGTTGATCAGGTAATTGACCGCCACCCGCGGGGTCAACGAACTGCCGGTCAATTGCGTGTCTTCGAACATGGCTCCACCCTGCAGCAACCAGTGCTCGGTGGCGCGCCACTCGAGTTGGCCGAATGCCCGCCAGGTGGTGTCGTCGAGCGTGCCATTGAAGTAGGTTTCGGAATCTGCCCGGTCGTAACGATAGTTCATGCCACTGACCAGTCGCAGACTGTCGGACAGGCTGAGGGTGTCTTGCAGTTCAAGGTCGTAGCGCGACTCCCGTGCGCTCTGGTCGATGTCGCCACAGAGGGTTTGTCGGGCGCCGTTGCGCCATTGCGCCAGCACTTGATTGCCCAGCGCTTGTTCCGCCGCCGTGCCGGCCGGTGCGCCGGGCCCGGTAAAGCGTTCCATGTTGCGCGCCAGGCGTTCGGTGTAGTTCGGGTTGAGCTGCCAGAGTTCGGTCAGTTCCGGGCTGAACGAAACCTCGGCATCGCAGGCGCGCCAGGTCTGCTGGCGGTCCCAGTGCTGGGCCGAACCTTGGATATAAAGGCTGTGATCGGGATTGATATCCAGGTTCCAGCGCAACGAACCGGCGTAGTCCTTGGCGACGACGTCGGAATTGTTCCCGGCCGCGGTAATCCCGGAGAATACCGGGCGGTAGGTATAAGGCCGCTGGTTGGTCCCGTCCTTGGCGTTCAACTGCCAGTCGATGCTCTGGTTTTCGTTCAGCGTCTGGCTGACGGCCAGGTTGAAGCGGTTCAGACGGCGGCTGTCGCGATAATCGGCGCCGTTGCGATCGGTGTCGAAGCCGTCGTCTTCCTGGCCGGACAACGACAGGCGCAGGTCGCCGCCGTCCCACCCCGTGCCCTGGCTGGCATAAAAGTCGTTGATGCCGCGCTGGCCACGAGTGACTTTCATCCGCGTGCCGTGGCTGTCGGCCGGGTTGCGGGTGATGATGTTGACCACCGCCATCAGCGCATTGGCGCCATAGCTGACGGTGTTGGGGCCGCGGAAAACCTCGATGCGCTCGATGTCTTCCATGGCCACCGGAATATCACTCCAGTCCACCGTGGCCAGGCCGGCGCGGTATACCGAACGGCCGTCGATCAGCACCTGCATGCGCCGCGCTTCTGTGGCGTTGGTGCCGTGGTAATTCACCGTCGCCTGATTGCCGCTGATATTGCCGACCATCATGCCCGGCACCAGCCGCAGCAATTCGCTGATGTCCCGCGCGCCGCTGGCGTTGATCAGCTCGCTGTCGATCACCGTCATGCTCCCCGGGACGGCGGCCGGCGACTGCTTCAGGCGGGTGGCCGTGAGCACTTGCGGCAGCGTTTCGTTGTCGAGGAACAAGTCGTCGGCCAGCAATGGCGAGCTGAAAATCAGTGCCAGAACCAGCGGCGAGCGGGGTGAAGGGGAGCCAAACGACACGAAACGTCCTTGATAACGATGAGTTGGCGCGCATGTTAACCGAGCTGGTCGACTTTTCCATTCACGATGCCGGCATTTTCCTAGGATTTATTGGTCTTCTTCCTACAAGTATCGGTAATTGATGCGGGGGCTGGCCGCCACTGGGACGCTCCGTATAATGCCGACATCGCCACTGGTATGGATTAACGGATTGCATATGACTGAACAGCGCCCAATTGCGGTCCTGGGGGGCGGAAGTTTTGGTACCGCCGTGGCTAATCTGTTGGCCGAGAACGGGCATCAGGTCCGGCAGTGGATGCGTGATCCCGAACAGGCCGAGTCCATTCGGGTCAATCGCGAGAACCCGCGTTACCTCAAAGGCATCAAGATTCTTCCGGCAGTCGAACCGGTGACCGACTTGCAAGCGACCCTGGACGCCTGCGACCTGTGCTTTGTCGCGCTGCCGTCCAGCGCGCTGCGCTCGGTACTGGTCCCGCACGCCGACCGTTTGAACGGCAAATTGCTGGTCAGCCTGACCAAAGGCATCGAAGCCCACACCTTCAAGCTGATGAGCGAGATCCTCGAGGAAATCGCCCCGCAAGCGCGCATCGGCGTGCTGTCCGGGCCGAACCTGGCCCGTGAAATCGCCGAACACGCGCTGACCGCCACGGTGGTCGCCAGCGAAGACGAAGAACTCTGCCAACGAGTCCAGGAAGCGCTGCATGGTCGCACCTTCCGCGTTTACGCCAGCGCCGACCGTTTTGGCGTGGAGTTGGGCGGGGCACTGAAAAATGTGTACGCGATCATCGCCGGCATGGCGGTGGCGCTGGGCATGGGCGAAAACACCAAGAGCATGCTGATCACTCGCGCGTTGGCGGAAATGACCCGCTTCGCGGTGAATCAGGGCGCCAACCCGATGACGTTCCTGGGGCTGGCCGGCGTGGGCGACTTGATCGTCACGTGCTCGTCGCCGAAAAGCCGCAACTACCAGGTCGGGTTTGCCCTCGGCCAGGGGTTGAGCCTTGAAGATGCGGTCACCCGCCTGGGCGAAGTCGCCGAAGGCGTGAACACGCTCAAGGTGCTCAAGGCCAAGGCTCAGGAAGTGGGCGTCTACATGCCGCTGGTCGCCGGGTTGCACGCGATCCTGTTCGAAGGGCGCACGCTCAATCAAGTGATTGAACTGTTGATGCGCGGCGAACCCAAAACCGATGTCGACTTCATTTCCACCAGCGGTTTCAACTGATCACGCTTTCCAGGGAGATGCACATGAACGATCCGAAAGAGCCCACCTACGAGTCCATTCTGCTGCGGGTGTTATGGATGATCGTCTTCTTGCTGGTCTGGCAAGTGGCGCAGTTCATCCTCGGCGCGGTGGTGCTGGTGCAACTGATCTATCGTTTGATTTATGGCGCCCCGAGCGCCAGCCTGATGAACTTCGGCGACAGCCTGAGCCAGTTCCTGGCGCAGATCGGTCGTTTCGGCACCTTCCACAGCGACCAGAAACCCTGGCCGTTCGCCGACTGGCCGACGCCGCGTACTCCGGAAGGCGAAGCGCCGCACGCCGTGCCGCCAGCGCCACATCCGGCCCGAGATGAGGAGCCGAAACTATGAAACTCTGGGTATTGCGTCATGGTGAAGCCGAGCCACACGGCAGTCGTCCTGATTCCGAGCGGGCATTGACCGCCCACGGTCGTGAAGAAGTGCTGCGCACCGCCGCCGAGTTGATCGGCCAGCCGATTACCGCGATTTATGCCAGTCCTTTCCTGCGAGCGCAGGAGACCGCGCAGCTGGTACGCGAAGCGCTGGGCTTCCAGCCAGAGATCCGCACCGTTGAATGGTTGACCCCCGACAATCGTCCGCAAGCGGTGGCCGAGCAGTTGGTGTCTGTCGATCACGCGCTGCTGGTCAGTCATAACCCGCTGGTGGGCAATTTGCTGGGTTACCTGCAGAACGGGCATGTGCAAGATCCGGAAGCGGTGAAAACGGCCGGCCTTGCAGAACTCGAAGGTGACTTGCCGCTGGCCGGTGCGATGAAACTCAAAGGCATCAAACACCCGTAACCCTGGTGTTTCCGAGGGGGGATGGTGGGTGCCCGAAACATGTGAGCGACACTGATCAAGTGTGGGAGCGGGCTTGCTCGCGAAGAGGGAGTGTCAGTCGCTATCAATGTTGCCTGACACACCGCTTTCGCGAGCAAGCCCGCTCCCACAGGTTCTGCTGCGCCCCTGTTTTTTTGTGTGAAATAGTCAACCAAGCAACCGCTTGGTTGACTACGCTTGCTCCAGACCAAAAATAAAGGAGCGAGTCGCATGTCTGCTGCTTTTCGTTTGCCGCTGGACGTCTTTTACGAGCGTGAAGCCCGTCATCCCCGCCAGCGGTATCTGGTCCAGCCTACCGGCGGCGGACAAGTCGAGACCCTGACCTGGGCCGACGTCGGCCATCAGGCTCGCTGCGCCGCGCACTGGCTGCGGGCCCGCGAACTGCCCCAAGGCAGCCACATCGCCCTGATCTCGAAAAACTGTGCCCACTGGATCATCGCCGACCTGGCAATCTGGATGGCCGGCCACGTTTCAGTGCCGCTGTACCCGAACCTCACGGCCGAATCCGTGGCGCAAGTGCTTCAACACTCAGAAGCGGCGCTGGCGTTCATCGGTAAACTCGATGACTGGCCGGGCATGTCCCGCGGGGTCAGCGCCGACCTGCCGACCATCAGCCTGCCACTGCATCCCCCTGGCACCTTTGATTTCAGCTGGGCCGACCTGCAGCGCAGTTCCCCGATCCAGGATGACCCCAAACCCGCCGCCGATCAGTTGGCGACCATCATTTACACCTCCGGCACCACCGGGCTGCCCAAAGGCGTGATGCACAGCTTCGGCAATCTTGGGTTCGCCACCACGCGCGGCACTCAACTGTTTGGCCTCAATGAGTCGGACCGATTGCTGTCCTACCTGCCGCTGTGCCACGTTGCCGAGCGGATGTTTGTCGAGTTGGCGTCGATCTACACCGGGCAAACCGTGTTCTTTGCCGAGAGCCTCGACACCTTCCTCACCGATTTGCAGCGCGCGCGGCCGACCGCGTTGTTTGGCGTGCCGCGGATCTGGACCAAGTTCCAGATGGGCGTGTACAGCAAGATCCCGGCAAAACGCCTCGACTTCCTGCTCGGGCTGCCCTTCATCGGCAAGCGGGTCGGGCACAAAGTGCTCGCCGGGTTGGGGCTGGATGCGTTGCGCGTGGCGTTGTCCGGCGCCGCACCCGTGCCGCAGACCTTGTTGCTGTGGTATCGCAAATTGGGGCTGGACGTGCTGGAGGTCTACGGCATGACCGAGAGCTGCGGTTACTCCCACATCGGCCGCCCCGGGGACGATAAACCCGGCTGGATCGGCAAGCCTTGCCCGGAAGTTGAAGTGCGGATCGCCGACTCCGGCGAAGTCATGGTGCGCAGCGGCGCGACCATGCTTGGTTATTTCAAGGACCCTGAGAAAACCGCAGAAACCATCACCGAGGACGGCTTCCTGCGCACCGGTGACAAGGGCGAGCAAGATACCGAAGGCTACCTGCGCCTGACCGGGCGGCTGAAAGAAATCTTCAAGACCAGCAAAGGCAAATACGTCGCCCCGGCGCCGATCGAAAACCGGCTGGCGGTGCATTCGCGGATCGAACAGGTGTGCGTGGTCGGCGATGGTTTGAGTGCGCCGCTGGGGTTGTGCGTGCTGTCCGCTGTCGGTCAGCAGGATGCCAGCGGAACGGCGCGGGCGGGGCTGCATTCAAGCCTGGAAAAACTGCTGGAGGAGGTCAATGGCGGGCTCGACAAACACGAGCGCTTGCGTCGGTTGGTGGTGGTCAAGGACAGTTGGGCGGTGGAAAACGGCTTCCTGACGCCGACCCTGAAGATCAAGCGCAACGTGATCGAAGCGGCGTACGGCGCTCGCTTCGAAGAATGGAGCGAGCGCAGCGAGGCGGTGCTGTGGCAGGATTGAGCGACGAATAAAACCAACAAAGGAAAGCAACGATGAGTTTGTGGCGTACCACTCCCAACGTCGAGCAGTTGAACGCAATCCAGAAAAACACCATCGGCGAAGTGCTGGATATTCGCTTCGAAGCCTTTGATGAGGAATCCCTGACCGCGAGCATGGTCATCGACCACCGCACGCATCAGCCATACGGTTTACTGCACGGCGGCGCCTCGGTGGTGCTGGCTGAAACGGTCGGTTCCATGGCCAGTTACCTGTGCATCGATGCGAGCAAGTTCTATTGCGTGGGTCTGGAAATCAACGCCAACCACTTGCGAGGTCTGCGCAGCGGGCGAGTGACGGCGGTGGCCAAGCCGATTCACATTGGGCGCACGACCCATGTCTGGGACATTCGCTTGACCAGCGATGAGGGCAAGGCCAGTTGCGTGTCGCGGTTGACCATGGCGGTTGTGCCATTGGGCGAGAATCCACCGGCTCGCTGAGAGTGTGTTTCTTCAATTCATTCCCCCCCTCACCCTAACCCTCTCCCCAAGGGGCGAGGGGACTGACCGAGTTGTTTCTGGAGCTACATCGACCTGAAATATTGAGTCGAACTCAGGTCTGGAAGCCAACGCAGATCTGCTCCCTTTCCCCCTCTCCCCCGTGGGGAGAGGGCTGGGGTGAGGGGGGATTCATCTGACACGCCATTCCCTTGACCGGACTGTCATCATTCCTGGCACTTACAGTCATTGCCGCAGGCTCGCGTCTTACGGACAATCAACCCCTGTTCTCGCTCATGGATTTGCCGGTATGTCGCAACAGATATTTTTCGCCCACGCCAATGGATTTCCGTCGGGCACCTACGGCAAGTTGTTCGCGGCGCTGGCGCCCGAGTATCAGGTGACGCATCTGGAACAGCACGCCCACGATCCGCGTTTCCCGGCGGACGACAATTGGCGCAACCTGGTGGACGAACTGATCCATCACCTCAAACAGCAACCGGAACCGGTCTGGGGCGTCGGTCACTCCTTCGGCGGTGTGTTGCACCTGCACGCGGCGTTGCGTTGCCCTGAACTGTATCGCGGTGTGGTGATGCTCGATTCGCCGGTGTTGACCCGTGCCGATCAATGGGTGATCCGTGCTGCCAAGCGCTTCGGTTTCATCGACCGTCTGACCCCGGCCGGTCGCACGCTGGGACGCCGGGAAGAGTTCGCCGATCTGGAAGCGGCGCGACTGTATTTCGCGGGTAAAACCCTGTTCCGCAGCTTCGATCCGGAATGCTTCGACGCATACCTGCAACACGGTTTGCAAAAAGTCGGCGACAAGCTGCGCCTGCGTTTCGACCCGGCCACGGAAATCAGCATCTACCGTGGCGTCCCGCACACCAGTCCAGGCCAGGCACGGCAGTTGAAAGTGCCGCTGGCGGTGGTGCGTGGGCACAAGAGCCGGGTGGTGATGCGTCATCACGCAAGCTCCGTCGGGCGCATGCCGTTGGGTGAGTCCCTGACCATGCCCGGCGGCCACATGTTTCCCCTCGAACGTCCGCAAGACACCGCCGCGCTGCTGAAAAACCTGTTTAGCCGCTGGGAAGGTCGTCGCCAGCAGGATTGCGCATGAGCCACGTCGTCGAAGAAGTTCGCCTGAGCCTGCCGCACATCGAACTGGCCGCGCATTTGTTCGGCCCCGAAGACGGCCTGCCGGTGATCGCCTTGCACGGCTGGCTGGACAACGCCAACAGCTTTGCCCGGTTGGCACCGAAGCTCAAAGGCCTGCGCATCATCGCGCTGGACATGGCCGGTCACGGTCACTCCGGGCATCGCCCGACCGGTGCCGGTTACGCGATGTGGGATTACGCCCACGACGTGCTGCAAGTGGCCGAACAGTTGGGCCTGAAGCGTTTTGCACTGATGGGGCACTCCATGGGCGCGATCGCTTCGTTGATCATCGCCGGGTCGATGCCGGAACGCGTCACGCATCTGGCGTTGATCGACGGCATCATTCCTCCTACGGACAAAGGCGAAAATGCCGCCGAACGCATGGGCATGGCCCTGCAAGCGCAGCTGGATTTGCGGGAAAAACGCAAACCGGTCTACAACACCCTGGACCGTGCCATCGAGGCTCGCATGAAAGGTTTGGTGGCGGTCAGTCGCGAAGCGGCCGAGCTGTTGGCCCAACGGGGTTTGATGCCGGTGCCGGGCGGTTACACCTGGCGCACCGACAACCGTCTCACGCTGCCGTCGCCGCTGCGTCTTACCACCGAACAGGCGATGGCCTTCGTCCAGCGGGTCAGTTGTCCTGCGTTGTTGGTGGTTGCAGCGGACGGCATGCTCGCCAAACATCCCGAGTTGCTGGAGCGTCTACCCTTTAGCCGTGAACAGCTGCCCGGCGGCCATCATTTGCACCTGAATGACGAACCCGGCGCCGACCTTGTCGCAGACTGTTTCAATAGGTTCTTCGCCGTTCCTTGACTTGCGCCGGGCAACTGTCGAGGCTGGGCGGGTTGAAATGGGAGACAACCATGATAGATCTCTACACCGCTGCGACCCCGAATGGCCACAAGGTCTCTATCGTGCTCGAGGAACTCGGCCTGCCCTACACGGTGCACGCCTTGAGTTTCGACAAAAAGGAACAGAAGTCACCGGACTTCCTCAAGATCAATCCCAATGGCCGGATTCCGGCGATTGTCGACCGCGCCAACGGCGATTTTGCCGTGTTCGAATCCGGCGCTATCCTGATTTACCTCGCTGAGCTGAGCGGCAAACTGCTGCCCAAGGACCCGAAGGGGCGCTCGGTCGTCCTGCAATGGCTGATGTTCCAGATGGGTGGGATCGGCCCGATGCAGGGCCAGGCCAACGTGTTTTTCCGCTACTTTCCGGAAAAGCTCCAGGGCGCCATCGACCGCTATCAACATGAAACCCGCCGCCTCTATGAGGTGCTCGATACGCGCCTGCAAGCCGTGGAGTTCTTGGCGGGTGAGTACAGCATTGCCGACATCGCCACCTATCCTTGGGTGCGGGGCCATGAGTGGTCCGGTGTCGAGGTGGACGGTTTGCCGGCCTTGCAACGCTGGATGGCGACCATGGAAGCGCGTCCGGCGGTCCAGCGCGGTTTGCTGGTGCCCGAGCGCATCGATGATGCCAGTGTCGTCAAAGGTGCCCAGGCCATGCTGATCCGATGAGTCTATCCATGCGTTCATTCAGTGTGCTGGCGCTGTGTTGTTTCAGCCCCATGTTATTTGCCGCCGATGTCCCGGGCAGTCAGGACTTGCCGATCGTGCCGCGCATGGCCGATGCGCAGATCGTCGACTATCGCCCGGCGGTGGAACTCGAGCGGATTTATCCGCTGGGTTCGATCCGTAAAATCAGTGGCCAGTTGCGCTTCGATGGGCAGGTCAGCGCGCGCGGGCAAACCACCTCGGTAACCTACGAGTTGCCGCCGGAACACTCCTCCAACGATGCCTTCACTGCGGCGCGTGAAGCCTTGCAGAAGCAGGGCGCCGAGTTGCTGTTCTGGTGCCAGGCGCGCGATTGCGGCGAAAGCAGCCTGTGGGCCAACGAAGTGTTCACCAACGCCAAGCTCTATGGCGCCGATGATCAACAGGCGTATTTGCTGCTGCGACTGGCGGCGCCACAGGACAACACGCTCGTCGCGCTTTACAGCATCACTCGCGGCAATCGCAAAGCTTACCTGCACGTCGAACAATTCGACGCCGCGGCGCCGCTGGGCGATTTGCTGCCGACGTCGGCGACCTTGCTGCGAGAGCTGAAAAGTACCGGTGTACTCGATTTCCCCACATTGAGCGCCGATCCTGATGCCACCTGGCTGCGGTTGCTTTCCCGCGGGTTGAACCTGGATACCACGTTGCGGGTCAGTGTTTCCGGGCCGAATGCCGAAGCCTGGCGCCAGGCGCTGATCGGGCAGGGCGTGCGCGCTGCGCGAATGGAAGCCGGCAGCGTCGAAAGCCCTGGCCTGCACATCGAACTGTTGCGATAAGCTTCATCAGGCGAACGCGGTTGGCGCGTTCGCCTGTTCTTTGTGGACTGATTTTTTCGAGAACCTACATGCTCAATAACGATCGGCTGTTGGTGCAGATTCTGCTCCTGGTGCTGTTTGGCGCGAGCCTCTGGGTGATGGCGCCGTTCTGGTCGGCCTTGTTCTGGGGCGCGGTGCTGGCGTTCGCCAGTTGGCCGCTGATGCGGTTGCTGACCCGCTGGCTCAATGGCCGGGAATCCCTGGCCGCGCTGGTGCTGACACTCGGCTGGATGTTGCTGGTGGCGGTGCCACTGGTCTGGCTCGGGTTCAACCTTGCGGACCACGTGCGTGACGCCACGGCGCTGATCAAGGATGTGCAGATGGACGGTTTGCCGGAGGCACCGACCTGGCTGGGGGGTGTGCCTTTGGTGGGCGAGCGGTTGGTGGTGATCTGGAACAGCATCGATCAGCAAGGCGCGGCGATGATGGTCGCGGTCAAACCTTATCTGGGCCAGGTCGGCAACTGGCTGCTGGCGCGCAGTGCACAGATTGGCGGCGGGATTCTCGAGCTGACGTTGAGCATTGTGTTCGTGTTCTTTTTCTACCGCGACGGGCCGCGGTTGGCGGCGTTTGTCCATGGCTTGCTGCAGCGGCTGATTGGCGATCGCGCCGGCTATTACATTGATCTGGTGGCGGGCACCGTGCAGCGGGTGGTGAACGGGGTGATCGGCACGGCGGCGGCGCAGGCAGTCCTGGCGTTGATCGGGTTCCTGATTGCCGGCGTGCCCGGAGCGCTGGTGTTAGGCATCGTGACTTTCATGCTCAGCCTGATTCCGATGGGGCCACCGTTAGTGTGGATTCCGGCCACGGCGTGGCTGGCCTGGAACGGCGAGTACGGGATGGCGGTGTTCCTCGGGTGCTGGGGCACGTTTATCATCAGCGGCGTCGACAACGTGCTGAAGCCATATCTGATCAGCCGGGGCGGGAATTTGCCGTTGGTGATCGTGTTGCTGGGCGTGTTTGGCGGTTTGATTGCGTTTGGGTTTATCGGCTTGTTTATCGGGCCGACGTTGCTGGCGGTTGCGTACAGTCTGTTGACGGACTGGAGCAAGAGTCATGCGCGGGTAGAGGATCGCCAGCCTTAATCGTATGTCGTGGCTGATGGCCTCTTCGCGAGCAAGCTCGCTCCCACAGGGATCTGGATGTAACACACGAAAGCGTGAACACCACTGAATCCTGTGGGAGCGGGCTTGCCCGCGAAGCTTTTGACTCAGGTCGATACGTTCAGGTACTTGCCCACGCTCGCCACGTTATCAAGCGAATACTGCTTGCTCAGGTTGGCGATCATTTTGTTCAGCGCTTCATTGACGTTGAACTGCGTGGTGGAGCTGTCGCTGGTTTTCTCGCGACCCGCTTGCAACGCCGCTTGCAGTTCATCGCTGCTGACCGCGCCACTGCTGTCACTGTCCAGCACCTTGAGCAATGCGGCGCTGGTGTCGGTGCTGGTTGATGAGGTGTTGTTGCTGGCCTGCAACGCGCTGCTCAATTCGGTGGCGGTCACGCTGCCGTCGCTGTCCGCATCCAACTGGCTGAACAATTCTTCGCTGGACACCTGCTGTGGCGGCGGTGGCGGTGGTGCCATTGCCGCCATTTCCTCGCTGCTCAGGCTGCCGCTGTCGTCGCTGTCAAGGTCGCCAAAGTTTTTGCTCAGGCTGACCAGAAGACCCTCATCGGTTTTCTGCGACAGAGCGCTTTTGAGCTCGTCCTGATCCACCGCGCCGTCGCTGTTGCTGTCGAGCTTGGCGAACAGTTCTTTCTGGAATTGCTGGCTGCGGGCGCTGTTGGTTGAGGTGCTGCTGGTGCTGGTAAAGCTCGTGTAATTGCTGACGCTACCAATCATTGGGCTCACTCCCTGGGATGGAAAGCCGGCGGGTGCACCGGCTTATGCAGCGTCAAGGGGCAAGGTGTCGTGGGTGTGTGGGGTTTGTACCGAGTGGTACACATGCGCAGGAATCAAAAGCGCCGCAAACCCTGTGGGAGCGAGCCTGCTCGCGATAGCGGTGTGTCAGTCAACATCAATGGCGACTGATACACCGCTATCGCGAGCAGGCTCGCTCCCACAAGGGATTTTGGGGGGGGCTCAGGTGCGGGGTAGGTGGATGACGGCGGTGAGACCGTCGCCGGGTGTTTCTTCCAGGCTCAACTGACCACCCAGCCGGTCCGCCGCTTCGCGGGCAATGGTCATGCCCAGGCCGACGCCGCCCGAGTTGCGATTGCGCGAACCTTCCAGCCGAAAGAACGGCTCGAACACCGCTTCACGCTTATCCGCCGCAATACCGGGGCCGTGGTCGATGACGCGGATCACCAGTTGCTCGCGGTTGTCTTCCAGAGTAATCCGCGCATGCCCGGCATAGCGCAGGGCATTGTCCAGCAGATTATTGATGCATGAGCGCAAGGCCATCGGCTGCACTTGCAACGGTGCGCAGTGGCCGCTGGTCTGGACATCGGCACCCTGATCCTGGGCGTTTTCGCTCAACGATTCCACCAGCGCCTGCACGTCCATCCATTGTTCGGCTTCGCTGGTGCGCTGTTCGTGCAAATAGGTGAGGGTGGCGTCGAGCATGCTGATCATGTCGTCCAGATCCTGGCGCATCTGGCCCTGCAGCTTGTCGTCGTCGATCTGTTCCAGACGCAACTTGAGACGTGAGAGCGGCGTGCGCAGGTCGTGGGACACTGCGCCGAGCATCCGCGAGCGCTGCTGCACCTGCTCGATAATGCGTTTCTGCATCAGATTGAAGGTGTAGGCCGCTTGCCGAGCTTCCCGTGGGCCGGATTCATCCAGCGGCGGGCTGTCGAGGTTTTCGCTCAAGCGCTCAGCGGCGTCGCTCAAGCGCTGGATCGGTCGACTCAGCAGTTTGGCACCGTACCAGGCGGCAATGATCAGCGAGACAAACTGGAACGTCAGCGGCACCAACGGTCCGCCGAACCAGGGCCGTGGCGGTCGGTTTTCGAAGCGCGGGTCCATCGGCGGACGCTGACCGTCGATGCCTTGGGAAAACGCCGGTGGCGGCGGAGGCGGCGGAGGGCCGTAATGGTGAAACCAGGCAAACGCCAACAGGTGCGCCAGGATGATCGCCAGCAACAGCACGCCAAACAGGCGGCCGAACAGCGTATCGAAGCGCGCCCGCATCAGCCGATGTCCCTCGCGTCGAACAGATAACCCTCACCGCGAACGGTCTTGATCAGCTGCGGGGCTTTTGGGTCATCGCCGAGCTTCTGGCGCAGGCGCGAGACCAGCAAGTCGATGCTGCGATCAAACGCTTCAATCGAACGACCACGGGCGGCATCCAGCAGTTGTTCGCGGCTGAGCACCCGACGCGGACGTTCGATGAACACCCAGAGCAGGCGGAATTCAGCGTTCGACAACGGCACCACCAGGCCATCAGCGGCAATCAGCTGACGCAGCACGCTGTTCAGGCGCCAGTTGTCGAAGCGAATATTCGCACGCTGTTCAGTACGGTCGTCGCGCACTCTACGCAGAATGGTCTGAATCCGCGCGACCAGTTCTCGCGGTTCGAAGGGCTTGGCCATGTAGTCATCGGCGCCCAGTTCCAGGCCGATAATGCGGTCAGTGGGTTCGCAGCGCGCGGTGAGCATCAGGATCGGAATGTCAGACTCGGCGCGCAGCCAGCGGCACAGCGACAACCCGTCTTCACCGGGCAGCATCAGGTCGAGCACCACCACGTCGAAATGCTCCGCTTGCAGTGCCAGGCGCATGGCGGCGCCGTCGGTGACGCCGCTGGCGTGAATATTGAACCGGGCCAGGTAGTCGATCATCAGTTCGCGGATCGGGACGTCATCGTCAACGATCAGGGCGCGAATGCTCCAGCGTTTGTCGTCAGCGGGCGCTTTTTGATCGTCATTCAGAGGTGCTGGAGTGCTGTGCATGCGTGTGTTCATCTGCCAGGTAGGCTGCCAACCACAAAGATGGGCTGCGAGGTTGTGGTTCCAGCATAGGCGTCCGGCCCGGAGGCGGGAAGTGCTGTAAGGACGTGTTGCGGCTGCCGAGGGTAGCGAGCAAGGATGTTGTGGGCGTGTCGTGTGTGTATCGAACTCGACACAATCGCTGCAGGGGCTAGGCTTGCTTGAGTCTTCGGGACGATTTACCGATCATCGGGTCCCGCAGTGGCGCTGGTTCCGCTACAATGCGCGCCGATTTCGTCCTGCCTGAGAGCCCGCACATGTCCGTCTGCCAGACTCCTATCATCGTCGCCCTGGATTTCCCTACCCGTGACGCCGCACTGAAGCTGGCCGACCAGTTGGACCCGAAGCTGTGTCGGGTCAAAGTAGGCAAGGAACTGTTCACCAGCTGCGCCTCGGAAATCGTCGGCACCCTGCGTGACAAGGGTTTCGAAGTGTTCCTGGACCTCAAGTTCCACGACATCCCGAACACCACCGCCATGGCGGTTAAAGCGGCGGCGGAGATGGGCGTGTGGATGGTCAATGTGCACTGCTCCGGCGGTCTGCGCATGATGGCCGCCTGCCGTGAAGTGCTCGATCAGCGTACCGGCCCTAAACCGCTGTTGATCGGCGTGACCGTGCTGACCAGCATGGAGCGTGAAGATCTGGCGGGTATCGGCCTGGACATCGAGCCACAGGAGCAGGTGCTGCGCCTGGCCGCACTGGCGGAAAAAGCCGGGATGGACGGTCTGGTGTGCTCGGCCCTGGAAGCCCAGGCCCTGAAATCGGCGCACCCGTCGCTGCAACTGGTGACCCCGGGGATTCGCCCGGCGGGCAGCGCCCAGGACGATCAGCGCCGTATCCTGACGCCGCGTCAGGCGCTGGATGCCGGTTCCGATTACCTGGTGATTGGTCGTCCGATCAGCCAGGCGGCGGATCCGGCCAAGGCGTTGGCTGCCGTAGTCGCCGAACTCGCCTGACCAAACGCTGAAGATCAAATGTGGGAGCGGGCTTGCTCACGAAGGCGGTGTATCAGTCAATATTAATGTCGACTGACACTCCTCTTCGCGAGCAAGCCCGCTCCCACATTGGTTTGTGGTGCGTTGAAATATCGGGTTAAACCTTCAGAACCAACTTCCCGAAATTCTCGCCGCTGAACAACTTCATCAGCGTCTCCGGGAACGTCTCCAGCCCTTCAACAATATCTTCCTTGCTCTTGAGCTGCCCCTTGGCCATCCAACCTGCCATTTCCTGTCCGGCGGCGGCGAACTGCGCGGCGTAGTCCATCACCACGAAACCTTCCATCCGCGCGCGGTTGACCAGCAACGACAGGTAGTTGGCCGGGCCCTTGACCGCTTCCTTGTTGTTGTACTGGCTGATCGCGCCACAAATCACCACGCGCGCTTTCATGGCCAGGCGACCCAGCACCGCGTCGAGAATATCGCCGCCGACGTTATCGAAATACACGTCGACGCCTTTCGGGCATTCACGCTTCAGGCCCGCATGCACGTCTTCGTTCTTGTAGTCGATGACGCCGTCAAACCCCAGTTCATCGATCAGGAACTTGCACTTGTCCGCGCCGCCCGCGATGCCGATCACACGGCAGCCTTTTATCTTGGCGATCTGCCCGGCAATGCTTCCCACTGCACCGGCGGCGCCGGACAGCACCACAGTGTCACCTTCTTTCGGTGCGCCGACATCGAGCAGCGCGAAGTAGGCGGTCATCCCGGTCATGCCCAGTGCGGACAGGTAACGCGGCAGCGGTGCCAGTGTCGGATCGACCTTGTAGAAACCTCGTGGCTCGCCGAGGAAATAATCCTGCACGCCCAGTGCACCGTTGACGTAGTCCCCGACCGCGAAGCCGGGATTGTTCGAGGCAACGACTTTGCCTACACCCAATGCGCGCATGACTTCGCCGATACCGACCGGAGGAATGTAGGACTTGCCCTCGTTCATCCAGCCACGCATGGCCGGGTCCAGGGACAGGTATTCGTTTTTGACCAGGATCTGACCCGCAGCCGGTTCGCCGACTGGCACTTCTTGATAGGTAAAGGTCTCGCGGGTAGCCGCGCCCACCGGACGTTTGGCAAGCAGGAACTGGCGATTGGTCTGGGAAGTCATGACAGGCACTCAAGATGAATGAAGCTTTGTTGATAGCCCTTCATGATCGATGCCGCAAGTTTGGCTGATGCGGCGAATGCACATCGATCCAGTGCAGTGATAGTCAGTGCCGCCGCTCTATCACTGCAACTCATGGGCAAACAACCGGGCTTCTGATAGTGCTGCCGTGTCATACACCCCGTGGCTAGACTGGAAACACGCGATCCCCCGCATTCTTCTCTTTGAGGGCATAACAATGAGCATGACGTTTTCCGGCCAGGTCGCTGTGGTGACCGGCGCTGCCAACGGTATCGGCCGCGCGACCGCCCAGGCATTCGCCGCTGAAGGGTTGAAAGTGGTGGTGGCCGACATGGACACGGCCGGGGGCGAAGGCACCGTGGCGCTGATTCGTACAGCAGGTGGCGAAGCGACCTTCGTGCGCTGCAACGTCACGCTGGAAAGCGATGTAAAAAATCTGATGGACGAAGTGGTGAATACCTACGGTCGTCTCGACTATGCCTTCAACAACGCCGGCATCGAGATCGAAAAAGGCAAACTGGCAGAAGGCACGATCGATGAGTTCGACGCGATCATGGGCGTCAACGTCAAAGGCGTCTGGTTGTGCATGAAGTACCAGTTGCCGTTGTTGCTGGCCCAGGGCGGCGGTGCGATCGTCAACACCGCGTCGGTGGCGGGCCTCGGTGCGGCGCCGAAGATGAGCATATACGCGGCGTCGAAACATGCGGTGATCGGCCTGACCAAGTCGGCGGCCATCGAATACGCCAAGAAGAAGATTCGTGTGAACGCGGTCTGCCCGGCGGTGATCGACACCGACATGTTCCGTCGTGCCTATGAAGCGGACCCGAAGAAGGGCGAGTTCGCCAACGCCATGCACCCGGTCGGCCGCATCGGCAAGGTCGATGAAATCGCCAGCGCGGTGCTGTATCTGTGCAGCGATGGCGCGGCGTTTACCACAGGTCACTCCCTGGCCGTGGACGGTGGTGTTACGGCGTTCTGATAAACAAGGTTGTAGCGTAGGAAAAAGCCCGCATTCGTGCGGGCTTTTTCATGGTTCCGAGAAAGGGATGAACATTGTGTTTCAAATGGTTAGAACCGAGGGTTTTGGCGGCGTTGTCGCACATCCGATCAAGCAGACCTGTGATTAACTGTTTCCCGCAAATGGACAGGAGTTTGCTTGCTCATGGAATTGAGAATCGATCGACAGGCATTGGTGCCGGTCGTACAGCAAATCGTCGATGCGTTGGCCGTCTGGCTCCGTCAGAGCGAGGTGCTGCCAGGGACGCGTTTACCTTCTTCGCGGCACATCGCGCGGGTCAATCTGCTTAGTCAGTCCTGCGTCGTCGAAGCCTGTGAGCGGCTGGTGACTCAAGGTGTACTGGCCTCGCGTCATGGCGCCGGATTCATCGTCGCCACGCCGGCGCTGGCCGTTCAGGGGCAACAGGATTGTTTCTGGTTCGAAGGGGCGGACGTGAAACAGGGCGGTCTCTCGAGAGAACTCAGACTGGGTTGTGGCGGGTTGCCCGAAAGCTGGCGCGAAACGGACGACCTGAGCTACGCGATTCGTCAGGTCAGCCGTACCGACATGGCCGGGTTGTTCAACTACAGCCCATCACGGGGCCTGCCTGCCTTGCGTCTGCAAATCCTCAAACGCCTTGGACAGCTCAGTGTCGACGTGGACGAAAACCGTATTCTGACCACAGCAGGTGCCAGTCAGGGGCTCGACCTGATCGTGCGCACCTTGCTCAAGCCGGGTGATTGCGCGGTGGTGGAAAGTCCGGGGTATCCGTTGCTGTTCGACCTGCTCAGGCTGCACGGCGTGACCATGATCGAGGTGCCGCGCACCCCGCGCGGGCCTGACACGGCACGGCTTGAAGCGTTGCTGGTGAAGCACAGGCCCCGCGCGCTATTCATCAACAGCCTCTACCACAACCCGACGGGCAGCTGCCTGACGCCCGCGGTGGCGCAGCAGGTTTTGCATCTGACCAAAACCCATGGCGTGCTGGTGATTGAGGATGACGTCTATGCGGATTTGCACGGCGGCCCCGGGACTCGCCTCGCTGCGTTGGGTATCGATGACAACGTGATCTACATTGGCAGCTACTCGAAAACCCTCAGCAGTTCATTGCGGGTCGGCTTTGTCGTGGCCAGTGAGGAGGTTGTTTCGCGACTGGCCGAGGTCAAGATGATCAGCAGCATGGGCGCCTCAAGGTTCTGCGAGTCGGTGCTGGCTTGTCTGTTGGCCAGCGGTGCTTATCGCAAACTGGTCCAGCGTCAGCGCCAGCGTTTGAATACGGACCGAGAGGCGGCCTTGCAAGTGCTCGAAGACGCCGATTGGGAGGTTTTCGGCAAGCCAGCCGGTGGACTGTTCATCTGGGCGCGATCGCGCATGTCCGACTACGCTCAGGTGCGCAAACAGGCCAGGCGCTTCGGTGTGCTGCTGTCTTCTGCCACGGCCTTCAGTCCTGACGGCCAGGCCAATGACTGGCAGCGCATCAACGTGGCTTATGCCTGCGATCCCCGAGCCCGGGCATTTTTTCAGGCAACCGCTGCGAATCGACCTAAAACGTTCTGAAAACGACGTGGGCGTAGCTTTTTGCCATTATTCCGACGCCAGAGACTTGTGCTGGCGTATGCCCATTGCGAATCTGCGTCAACAGACTATGTCAGGGGACTAAGTGCAATGATTTCGGCCGTGCAAGGACGTTTTGCCAACCTCGGTATGGCAAAAAAAATGGGTGTCGGGTTTGTATTGGTGCTGCTGCTGACGGCTCTGGTGGCAGCCATTGGCGTTTGGTCCCTGCAAACCATCAGTCATCGCTTCGACGGGCTCAAGCAGATGTCGTCGCTCAACAGCGGTTTGCTCAAGGTGCGACTGCTTGAGCAGGATTACGCCTTGCACGGCAATCCGAAAACCGCCGATGCCCTGCGCCAGGGCGTTGATGGCCTGATCGCTTTGGCGACGCAGCTCAAGGCTGCTTCAGCGGCCAATGTACCGGTGATGAATGACGTCGAGCAGTCCCTGATGGCCTATCGCAAGGCCTTCGACGAATTCGTCTCGCTGAGTCAGGCCAAGGACCTGGCCCTGGAAATGGCCAGTTGGTCGGTGTCCAGCGTGGCCAATAACCTGGATGTCCTGCAAGCCGGGCTTGCCGATGACGGCGCCTATACCTTGAAGGAGTCCGAAGGCAAGGACGGTGGGCAGTTCATCGAGCAGGCCAATCAGGTCAGCCAGGTGTCGCGGTTGATGCTGCAGGCCATGAACGAAGCGCGTGTGCGTCTGGACCAGAGCCGCAAGGGCGACGACAGCGCCGGCCAGGGCAAGATCGAGCAGGCCGATCAGGCGCAGGTTCAGGCCGAGCAGTTGAAAACCACGGTCAAGGATGAGGGCTATCAGACCGTCCTCAATGAAGTGGCGGGCCACATCAACAGTTTCAGCGAGAAACTGACTGAGTACACCGGCCTGTTGGCCGAGGAAAAAACCGTCTACGAGCAACTGCACCAGCGAGCTGCACAGGTGGTGGAGCGGGTCGATCAGGCGTATGTCGCCGAAGACCAGTCGATGCAGGCCGAACTGAAAAAGAACTCGCTGCTGATCATCGGCTCCTCGGCCCTGGCGTTGCTGGTCGGGTTGATTGCGGCATGGGTGATTACCCGGTTGATCGTGGCGCCGCTGCGCAGTGTGATTCGTGTTGCGCAGCAGATTGCCGCAGGTGATTTGAGTGCGACGGTCGAAGTGACGCGCCGAGACGAAATCGGCCAGTTGATGCAGGCCATGCAACAGATGGGGGCGGGGCTGAGCACCATCGTCAGCGGTTTGCAGGCCGGTATCGAGCAGTTGGCGAGTTCGGCGCAATCGCTGTCGGCGGTGACCGAACAGACCAATCTGGAGGTCAGTAGCCAGAAGGAAGAAACCGAGCAGGTCGCCACGGCGATGAATCAGATGACGGCGACGGTGCATGACGTGGCGCGTAACGCGGAGGAAGCCGCTCAGGCTGCGCAAACCGCGGACGGTAAGGTTGAAAGTGGCCAGCAGGTGGTGCGTCAGAGCATGGCGCGGATCGAGCAGTTGGCGGACTCGGCGACGTCAGCCAGTTCGAGCATCGAAAGCTTGAGTGCGGAAATCCAGAACATCGGCACGGTGCTCAGTGTGATCAAGAGCGTCGCCGAGCAAACCAATCTGTTGGCGCTCAATGCGGCGATCGAGGCTGCCCGGGCCGGCGAGCAGGGCAGGGGGTTCGCGGTCGTGGCGGATGAGGTTCGGGCGTTGGCCAAGCGCACTCAGCAATCGACCGAGGAAATTGAGCGTCTGGTGAGCGCCTTGCGTTCGGCGGCGCAGTCATCGGTGCAGCAGATTCAGAACAGTGGTGAGTTGGTGAAGCTGGCGGTGAGTGACGCGTTGCAAACCGAGAGTGCGTTGGGGAGCATTGCGGCGGCGGTGTCGTTGATTCAGCAGATGAACCAGCAGATTGCGGCGGCTGCCGAGGAGCAGAGTTCGGTGGCTGAGGAGATTAATCGCAGTGTGACGAGTATCCGCGCGAGTGCGGATCAGTCTTCGTTGGCGATGCAGGGGAATGCGGCGTCGAGTATTGAGCTGGCGCAGTTGGGGGTTGAGTTGAAGGGGATGGTTGGGCACTTTCGGCTCTGATCTGTCTCCCGGCGAATGTGCACAGATCTAATGTGGGAGTGAGCCTGCTCGCGATGGCGGCCTGATAGCCGACCAGTCTCTTGCTGGTGTACATATCCATTCCTGCGGTAACGGCGGCTGGCGGTTTCGCCCTTACGGCGAGGCACTTTTTTCAAACGCCAAAAAAGTACCCAAAAAGGCTCGCCCCAAGCGTCCGGCCCCTCGCCTGGGCTCGGCGTACCTTCGCTCCGGTATCCATCCGGGGACACTGCCCTCCGGTCTGCTTCGCGACGACCTACATGCAGCGTGTTCGACTGCGTCGAACGGCGCTGCGCGCCACTCCCCGGATGAACACCTCCACTCAGCCTCCCGAAAGGGGCGGGCAGATCAAGATCAAAAGCAGGCGAGCTAACGCTCGGCCTAATGAGTGGTGAGAAGCGAGCGGTACACGCCGATTCCTGTGGGAGCTGGCTTGCCAGCGATGGCGGCCTGACAGCCGACCAGGCATCTAGCCGATGCACACCAAATCCCTGTGGGAGCTGGCCTGCCAGCGATCGCGACCTGACAGCCAACCAATCTTCCGGCATTACTCACCCACCACACCCACCGCAAAAAAAAACCACCTCGCGGTGGCTTCTTTTTACTTCGTCTGATCAGTCGTAGATCACTTTCTTCTTCCAGTCCGCATCCGCCTCGACTTCTTTGAGGCCGGCGTTCAACTGGTTGGTCTCGCTTTCAACGGCGGCGATGTTGTCCATCACCATGGCGTTGGCGCGAGCCAGGAGTTTTTCCAGGTATTCGAGCTGTTCGGCGTAGATCTGGGGTTCCTGCTGTTTACGCAAGTATTGCACGCCGCGTTCGAAGGCGAGGCGGGCCTGGCCTGGCTGGTTTTGTTGCAGGCAGTGCTGGCCGAGGTTGTTGAAGAACTCGATGTGCAGCAGCACCAGAATGTGGCGCACTTCGCGGATCCAGCGCTTGGCTTCGTTGGTTGGCAGAAAACCGTCCTGCGCGGCGCGGGTGATTTGGCCGTGCAGGGCTTCGAGCAGGAAACGCACGTCCTTGGCCTTGGCTTCGGTCTGGATCGGTGCCGGCGGGTTGTTGACCGGGATCGATTCGCCTTGCGCGGCCAGGGCTTCCAGTTCGGTAATCCGCGCCCTGAGGTTGGCGCTGGTTTTATCGAGGTTGAGCAGACGCTGGCAGACGTTGAGTTCCAGACGGGTCAACAGCAGTTTGAGCGCCGGTGTCATCAGCTGGCCGGGAAAGGTCTCGGTGATTTCGCCGCAGCGACGCAGGCGGTCGTTGAGTTCAACCTTGGTACGGGCCTTTTCCAGCTTGTTGTTTTCCACCACATGGTTCATGTAGCCAATGGCGATCAATAGTGCGATCCCGGCTACGACTAGCAGGGTGATCATGAGTGGTGTCACCGGTAAGACCTCTTTATAGGGTTCGCGATCGAGTGTAGTGGCTTGGCATTTGGGCGCATAGGGCCGCTCGACGAGTTGAATCGGTTGTGGCTGTCTTTATATCGGCCGTGGTTCGACTTATATAAATGCTGGCAAAGGTGGATCACATTGCCATCATCTTCGGCGGCGGACTATAACGTCTTGGTGGTTGCCAGAATATAGTCGCTAAAGGTCAGGAGAAGGAAAACCCGGAATCCCGGCTGAAAGCGGGGCGAAGTCATTGATTTAAATAAATTTATATCTGGGGGTTGACGACCCCTCAATCCATCCATAGAATGCGCGCCACTTACAGCGTAAAGCACACAGCGAAACGCGGTAGGAAGTGAATGTTGTACGTGTGTCCCCTTCGTCTAGTGGCCTAGGACACCGCCCTTTCACGGCGGTAACAGGGGTTCGAGTCCCCTAGGGGACGCCAATGCGGGAATAGCTCAGTTGGTAGAGCACGACCTTGCCAAGGTCGGGGTCGCGAGTTCGAGTCTCGTTTCCCGCTCCAATTTTAAGCAGCGTTGCTTTCGGGCAAAGCTGAGTGAAGCCAGAGCCGACATCTTCGGATGCGGATTTGGGCACTGAAATACACACCATGTGTTTCAGTTAGCGTGTCCCCTTCGTCTAGTGGCCTAGGACACCGCCCTTTCACGGCGGTAACAGGGGTTCGAGTCCCCTAGGGGACGCCATTTGCGGGAATAGCTCAGTTGGTAGAGCACGACCTTGCCAAGGTCGGGGTCGCGAGTTCGAGTCTCGTTTCCCGCTCCATATTTAACGAAAACGCCGCTCAGCAATGAGCGGCGTTTTTGTTTGTGCGTGATCCATAAAAAAGGACCTCAAGGTCCTTTTTTATGGATGCTGGAATCAACACGATCAACACGTCGGACCCGCCATAACAGCGGGTCCGACAAGCGATCAGAGCTTCGGCAACTGCCCGATGCGCCCCATCATTTCCGTCACGATCTGCAGGTCCAGCAGGAACTGGTCGACCGTCTTGAACTCGTTGTCGGTGTGGCCGGTGTACTTGACCTCAGGTCGAGCCAGGCCGAATTGCACGCCATTGGGCAGTTCGTGGACCGAGGTGGCACCGGCGGAGGTGCCGTACTTGTGTTCCATGCCCAGGTTTTCGCTGGCTACGGCGAGCAAGGCCTTGACCCATTCACCTTCAGGATTGCGGTACATCGGTTCGGCGATCGAGTAGTCGAAGGCCACCGCAACGTCGGTCTTCTTGCTCCAGGCGCCAAGCTTGTCGGCAATTTCGCTCTTGAGGGTTTTCGGGGACTTGCCCTTTGGCACCCGCAGGTTGACCGCGAGCTTGAAGGTTTTGTCATCCATGGCGACATAGGTCAGGGAAGCGGTCAGCGGTCCCATGAAGGCGTCGGAAAAGCCAACCCCCAATTTCCCACCCTGGTAATCCAGGCCCCAGTTATCCGAGGCATAACGGGCGGCGTCGGTGATGTGGTTATGCTTGAGCGCGACCTTGCCGTCCTGGCTGTTGATGAACTCCAGCATCCTGGCCACCGGATTGACGCCGGACTCGGGCTCGGAGGAGTGTGCAGAAACGCCGGTGACCGTCAGTTTGACGTCTTTGCCATCGACCTTGGCGGTGACGTCGAAGTTGCCGCCATTGCGTTTGGCGTAATCGGCGCCGGCCTTCTGCAGGTTGGCGGCCAATTCAGCAGGTTTCTCTGTCAAAAGGGTGGCGACCGATGTCGACGGAATCTGGTTGGTGGCCATGCCGCCGGTCATCGAGATGATTTCAGCGCCCGTGCCCTCGGCCTTACGCTTGGCAAAGTTCGCCATCACGGTGCCGTAGCCTTTCTCGGCGATCACCACCGGGTAGCCGCCATCCAGCGCCAGGTTGTAGTTGGGTGTCGGGTTGTGTTCGAAGTAGTAAGGGATGGCGTCGCCGGTGGTTTCTTCGGTGGTGTCGACCAGCAGCTTGAAATTGCGCGCCAGCGGCAGCTTCTCTTCCTTGATGATCTTCATCGCATACAGCGCGACAACGATGCCGTTCTTGTCATCCTCGGTACCCCGGCCATACATGCGGTCACCGATCAGGGTGACTTTGAACGGATCGAGTTTGGTGCCGTCTTTCAGGACCCAGTTCTCCGGCGTCACGGGCACGACGTCGGCATGCGCGTGAATGCCCACGACCTCATCGCTGCTGCCTTCAAGGGAGATTTCATAAACGCGGTTGTCGATGTTGCGGAAGTTCAGGTTGAACGCCTGGGCCAGGCCCTTGATCTTCTCGGCGATCTTGATGAATTCGGGATTGTCATGCTGGTCAACGCCATCGACGCGGAAAGTCGGGATGGCCACCAGTTCGCGCAGGGTCTCGGTGGCAGCGCTGCCGTATTTCACCCGCGCATAGAGGCCAAGCAGGCGATGGATTTCGTTTTGCTGCTCTGCAGAAAGGGTCTTGTTGCCGAGGAAGGCGCTGATGGCCGGGCCGAGATTGTCAGTTTTGCCGAGGTCGCTCTTGGCCAGGCCTCCCAGGAATTGCCTGAAATCCTTGACCGATGCATCGCTGAAGGTCTTGAGGATCGCCGCGCTCTGTTTCGGGGTGATGTTGGCTTGCGCTGTCAGGGTGAACGACGAAAGGCTGGCCAGAATCAGGGTTGACGCAGCCAGGTGCTTGAGTGAGAAATTCATTGCTGTGGGCATTCCTTTGCAGGCAGTTGGTGAGAAGTTTCTGATCGATGAGACAGAAACGTTTCCAACCTAACACTGTAACGGAGTGTTACGGGAGTCCTGAAGTGGGATCTGTCGCACAGAAATGCAAAAGCGGCGCAGAAACGAAAAAGGCCCGTCAGTCGGACTGAGCGGGCCTTTTGTATTTCAGATGGTTTTACATCGAGAGAATCAAGCGTCCGGCGAACAGGATCAGAATCACCCCCATGGTGCGTTCGAACCAATGCCCCATGCGCATGAACAGCAATCGCACCCGGGCGCTGGAAAAGAACAGCGCGACGATCACGAACCACAGCGCGTTCACAAAACACATCCACACCCCGTACAGCGCCTGGACCTTCAGCGGTGTGGTGGCGCTGATGATCGTGGTGAAAATCGCCAGGAAAAACAGCGTCGCCTTGGGGTTGGTCGCGTTGGTCAGAAAACCGGTGGTGAATGCCTTGAGCAACGTTTGCTCGACGACCGGCTCATCGCTGACTTTGTCACCCTCAAGCACGGACTTGGGTTTACTGCGCAGCAGGCTGACACCGAGGTACAAAATGTAAGCGCCGCCCACCACCTTGGCCACCGTCAACAACCAGGGCGTCGTGTGCATCAATGCGCCGACCCCGAGCAGGGTGTAAAGCACGTGCACGGAAATCCCCGCACCAATGCCCAGTGCCGTGCAGATCCCGACCAATCGGCCGAAACGCACGCTCTGACGAATGGTGACCGCGAAGTCCGGTCCGGGTGCGACTACAGCCAGAAAGTGAATGGTCGCCAGCGCCAGGAACTCGCCCAGGTAATTCGAAAGCATTTCAACTCCAAAAAGTAAGGGGTGAAGCATTGCCGCGATAGCCGACAAAGAACGAAAGGCTCAATCGCGGATCTGCCACGCCCGGCGTCACCGAGTGCATGCAGCGCGAATTGAACATGATGAAATCCCCCGGCTCAGGACGAATCTCCAGGGTCGGAGTGCCCAGCAGGGCCGGGTCGATGCCATAACTGTCGCCACGCATTTCGTCGAATTGATCCGGAGAAATGTCGTGGTCCCACATCTGCAGCGCGCCGCCCTCGCTCGGCATGTTCAGGTAAACGTTGCAGGCGAACTGCGCTTCCAGACTTCTGGCCTGGTAACTGTCCGGGGCGTCCTTGGCGAAAATGTCGTGATGGGCGAGGAAGCACACACCCGGTTTCACCACGCGGGACAGCCCGACATACATCTTGCGACCGTAGAGATTTTCCAGATGCGCGCCCGCCGGCCAGGACTCATCGAGCATGCAGCGCAAGGTGTCGACCGGGGACGAGTAGGGTGCGCAGCGATTACGCAATTCCGTGATGTTGCGCGAGGCATGCTCGAAATAATCTTCGATCAGCAACGGCTGGTTTTCCGCCTCATAAAACGCCATGCCGATGCGACCGATACTCGGCGCATTGATATAGCCTTCGAAGCCCGGAGCGAGGATCTTGTCGCCAATCTGAATCGCCAGCGGCTGGGGCAACAGGCCTTTGACGCGGATGGCGAGGACTTCTTCGTTGGCCAGTTTTTTTATGCACGTCTCATCGAGACGCTCGACGTCAAGCATCATGTCTTAGGTCCATCTATAGATAGTCAACAGAACCCGCGAATGCAGGCTCCCCCGGGCGTCAGGCGATGACGAGGACGCCATCGCCCAAATGCTCAATCCACGCTGTAGTGGACTGACAGCGTTCCCTTTTTCAGTGAAAGGGAAGCGATCGTGACCGTGGCCAAATCCTTCAGGCTACGTACATGGGTGCCGCCGCAGCCGTAGGCGGGCAGCTCACCGAAACCAATTTCCCGGGCGCCTTCGCGCATCGACGTCAGGCGCGGCAGATCCTGGGCAATCCATTGCTCGATGGCCTGCTGAATCATCTCGGCGTCCACCTCTTTTGCCGACTCTGCCGGTTTGAATTGCACGCGTCCTTCGCCCGGCCAGTGATGGGCCTTGATCGGCATCCAACCCAGCGCCTGGACAAAATGGCCGATCAGGTGCCCGGCCGAATGCATGCGCGAATTGAACTGGCGACGTGGCTCGTCAACCCGAATCTGGGTCATGCCAAGCTTCACCGGTTGGTCGACAAAATGAATGATCCGGTCCGGGTCCTGCATCACGCGCAGGACCTGGCTTTCGCCGATCCAGCCGGTATCGCAAGGCTGACCGCCACCCTGGGGGTGAAAC
This sequence comes from Pseudomonas sp. 31-12, assembly GCF_003151075.1. Lineage (NCBI taxonomy): Bacteria > Pseudomonadati > Pseudomonadota > Gammaproteobacteria > Pseudomonadales > Pseudomonadaceae > Pseudomonas > Pseudomonas sp. 31-12. The sequence goes on along the minus strand of NZ_CP029482.1, from coordinate 5,103,206 downwards.
AGCGTGGCGCGCAGCACCACGGCAAACTCGTTCTCCTGGGGCGTGCAATCCAGGACTTCCACATTGGCCTTGAGGTCATCACTATGGAAAAAGAGGCGAAGCGTCATATTCCATGTCCTCATTAAAGTTTCTTTTTTTATTATATGAAGCGTGGAATTGCGTGATAATCCGTTCAAACATCAAAGGACTGTTGCGCTGTGAGCATAAATCTTCCACTGCCTCTGCTCGGTGAAATGGCGATTTTCGTCAAGGTTGTCGAGACCGGCAGCTTTTCCGAGGCGGCTCGTCAGCTAGGGTCTTCACCTTCGGCGGTGAGTCGCAGCATCTCCCGTCTGGAAAAGGCGCTGGCCACGCGATTGCTGCAGCGAACCACGCGCAAACTGCGCTTGAGCGACGGTGGCGAAGAGGTGTTCAAGCGTTGCCAGGAGATGGTCAGCGCGGCCAAGTCCGTGATGGAAATCAGCGGGCAGTTCACCCATGAAGCGGAAGGATTGGTGCGGGTCAGCGTGCCCAAGGCGGTCGGTCGATTTGTGATTCACCCGCATATGCCGGAATTTCTGCGCCGTTACCCCAAAGTGGATGTGGAGTTGTTGCTGGAGGATCGGCAGGTGGATCTGATCGACGACAACGTTGATCTGGCGATCCGTATTACCGATCGACCACCCGCTGGACTGGTCGGGCGGCAGTTGCTGACCATTGACCATTTGCTCTGCGCTACGCCGCAGTACCTGGCCGAACATGGCACGCCGACGCACCCCCATGACTTGCTCAACCACAGTTGCATCTACTTGGGTGAAACCCCGAGCGACGCGCGCTGGAAATTCAAGAAAGGCAGCAAGGCTGTGACGGTCGGTGTCCGCGGCCGGTATGCGGCGAATCACACGGGCGTGCGACTGGGCGCGGTGTTGCAGCACATCGGGATTGGCAGCCTGCCGTACTTCACCGCGCGTTATGCGCTGGAGCAGGGGTTGATCGTGCAGGTGTTGCCGGACTGGACGTTCCTTGCGTCCTACCATGGCGGCGCCTGGTTGCTGCATTCGCCGACGCGTTATTTGCCGCCGAAGTTGCGGGTGTTTATTGATTATCTGGTGGAGTGTCTGGAGAAGGAGCCGACCCTGAGCAAGCCGGGGAAGGCGGGGAAGGTCGCGGCGGAGTATGAGTTGCCTGAGAGTGATGGGTTGCTTTGACGGACGCCTTCGCGGGCAAGCCCGCTCCCACAGTGATTTTTGTGATGCCTGGGATTGCAGTTTCACCACAAAAACCTGTGGGAGCGGATTGCTCGCGATGGCGGCTGCTCGAACACCGCACCACTCGGAAATGACATAAAAAAGGCCCGCATGGATAACCATGCGGGCCTTTAGCATTTCCGCCCGAGAATCAGTGCTTCGGCTCGTCGTTCGACATCGCCAGCAGCTGTTTTTCCTGGTTCCAGTCGAACGGTTCATCGTTCTGTTCAGCTTCGAAACGACGCTCTTCCAGTGCCTGGTACAAGTCGATTTCATCATCGGGCATGTAATGCAGGCAGTCGCCGGCGAAGTACCACAGCAGGTCGCGCGGGACCAGGTGGGCAATTTGCGGGTAGCGAGTGATGACCTGACAGAGAATGTCCTGGCCCAGGTATTGGCTTTCGATCGGGTCGACCGGCAGCAATGCACGCAGTTCGTCGAAGCGCTCCAGGAACAAGGCATGGCTTTCTTCGGGAACCTGTTCGGCCTCACCTACGGCGACCAGGATGCTGCGCAGGTGGTCGAGCAAGACAAGATGATCGGCAACGACGTTGGACACGAGATAAGTCCTCAAGAGCAAAACGGGCGCGGGAGTATAAAGCCCCCACGCCCCTTTTTACAGGATCAGCGGACCTTTCCGTCGGCCAGCGCGAGTTCGTCTTTGTCGAAATCATCGACATCGATCACCTTGCGCCGCGCCGTTTCGGCTTCACGCAGGGTCTGCGCTTCCACTGCTTGCAACACGCCGGCCTCCATCGCGGCATCGATGACGTGTTCGCCGGCCGTCGGTTTGACCTGACCACTTTTGAGCGCCACGTGCAGTTTTTTCTGCAACGGCTGCGCCGCGTTCAAAAGGTTGCAGGCATGTTGCAGGGCACCGACCGCGTCGTCCGCCGATTGCGGACGGTAGCAACCGCCGAGCAGTTCTTCGAGCGTCGGATCGCCTTTGGCACGGCCAATCACTGCGGCGACTTCGGCACCGAGTTTGTCCGATGGGCCTTTGTGACGACGGCCGAACGGGAACACGATCACCCGCAACAGGCAACCCAGCACCTTGTTCGGGAAGTTGCTCAGCAATTCATCCAGCGCACGTTCCGACTGGCCAAGGCTCTCTTCCATGGCCCAGGTAAATAGTGGCGCCATGTGTTCCGGCGAATCGAGATCGTGATAACGCTTGAGCGCGGCGGAAGCGAGGTACATGTTGCTGAGCACATCCCCAAGACGCGCCGACAGACGTTCGCGACGTTTCAGTTCACCGCCCAGCAGCATCATGCTGAGGTCGGCGAGCATGGCGAACGCAGCGGCCTGACGATTAAGCGCGCGGAAGTAACCCTGACTTAGCTTGTTCCCGGGCGCGTGTTCGAAATGCCCGAAGCCGAGGTTCAGCACCAGCGTGCTGGCCGCGTTGCTCACAGCGAAACCGATGTGCTTGAGCAACAGCCCATCGAACTCGGTGAGTGCCTGATCCTTGTCTTCACGGCCGGCGAGGGCCATTTCCTTGAGCACGAACGGATGGCAGCGAATGGCGCCCTGACCGAAGATCATCAGGTTGCGCGAAAGAATGTTCGCGCCTTCCACGGTGATGAAGATGGGAGCGCCATTCCAGCTGCGACCGAGGTAATTGTTCGGCCCCATGATGATCGCCTTGCCGCCGTGAACATCCATGGCGTGGCTGATGCACTCGCGGCCGCGTTCGGTGAGGTGGTACTTGAGAATCGCCGACAGCACCGACGGTTTCTCGCCCAGGTCCACCGCGTTGGCGGTGAGCATCCGGGCGGCGTCCATCATCCAGGCATTGCCGCCGATGCGCGCCATGGCTTCCTGGATACCTTCGAACGCCGACAGTGGCACGTTGAATTGTTCACGCACCTGCGCGTACTGACCGGTCACCAGACTGGTGAACTTGGCCGCGCCGGTGCCGACCGCCGGCAGGGAAATCGAACGCCCGACCGACAGGCAGTTCATCAGCATCATCCAGCCCTTGCCGAGCATTTCCTGGCCTCCGATGAGGAAGTCCAGCGGCACGAAGACGTCCTTGCCGGAGTTCGGACCATTCATGAAGGCGGCACCCAGCGGCAGGTGACGGCGGCCGATTTCAACACCGGCGGTGTCGGTCGGGATCAGCGCCAGGCTGATGCCCAGGTCTTCCTTGTCACCGAGCAAATGGTCCGGGTCATAGGCCTTGAAGGCCAGGCCGAGGAGGGTGGCCACCGGGCCCAGCGTGATGTAACGCTTTTCCCAGTTCAGACGCAGACCGAGGGTTTCCTTGCCTTCCCATTCACCTTTGCAGATCACCCCGGTGTCAGGCATGGCGCCGGCATCGGAGCCCGCCAGCGGACCGGTCAGTGCGAAGCACGGGATGTCGTCACCACGGGCCAGCCGTGGCAGGTAATGGTTACGTTGTTCGTCGGTGCCGTAATGCAGCAGCAGTTCGGCGGGGCCAAGCGAGTTGGGGACCATCACGGTGGAGGCGAGGTCGCCACTGCGGGTCGCCAGTTTCATCGCCACCTGGGAGTGGGCATAGGCCGAGAAGCCCTTGCCGCCGAACTCCTTGGGAATGATCAGCGCAAAGAAGCCGTTTTCCTTGATGTGGGTCCAGGCTTCGGGCGGCAGGTCCATGTCTTGCCCGATCTGCCAGTCGGTGACCATGGCGCAGAGTTCTTCGGTCGGACCGTCGATAAAGGCCTGTTCCTCTTCACTCAGCTGCACTTTCGGGTAGGAAAGCAGCTTGTTCCAGTCCGGGCGGCCGCTGAACAGTTCGCCGTCCCACCATACGGTCCCGGCGTCGATCGCATCGCGTTCGGTTTGCGACATCGGCGGCAGGGTTTTCTGGAACCAGCTGAACAGCGGCGCGCTGAAGTATTTGCGACGCAGATCGGGCAGCAACAACGGCGCCGCGACGGCTGCGATCAACACCCAGAGCACCAGCAGCAGCCAGCCGGGCGCGCGGCTGAAGGCACCCATCGCGACAACATAGACGGCGACGATGCACAGGGCAGGCAGGGGGGCGACGCGACGGTGGGCTAGATAAGCTATCCCGATAACCAGAACCAGTATCCACAACAGCAGCATATTTAATCCTCCGTGAACCAAGGCAAAACCAACCTTCAGAGCTTAGACGGCATCCGCAAAACAGGGTGGTCGGAGCGAGGTGATTGAATTCGTGGGAAACCACCGATGAGTTTTGTAGGTTGGGTTGGCACCACGCCCGGGAAATCGTTCGGTTCCTACGCGGCTATGCGCCCATGTTTGGCCGAAACGTCGTTATCTCTGTGCTGAGGGTGTCGCTAGACTCGTGGCTTCCCCAGGAGATTGTTCTCATGCACGAGTATCTGAGTCCCGGCCGCTTCATCGATAGTGACCATCCCTGCGTGGTGGAGTTCGCCGAAAAACATCGGGGCGCCAGTCGCGATCCGCTTGAGCAGGCGATCAACCTCTATTACGCGGTGCGCGAAGCCGTGCGCTACAACCCCTACACCTTCAGTCGCGACCCGGATACGTTGCGCGGCAGCTATGCATTGGCGGCCGGGGAGAGTTATTGCGTGCCCAAGGCCACGCTTCTGGCCGGTGCCGCGCGACATTGCGGGATCCCGGCTCGCATCGGTCTGGCGGACGTGCGCAACCATCTGTCGACCCCGCGGTTGCTCGAATTGCTCAGGAGCGACGTGTTCGCCATGCACGGCTATACGGAGCTGTATCTGAACGGTCGCTGGGTCAAGGCGACGCCGGCCTTCAACCAGAAACTCTGTGAATTGTTCAATGTGGCGCCGCTGGAGTTCGACGGCGTCAACGACAGTGTTTTTCATCCCTTCAACCGTGACGGCGAGCAGCTGATGGAGTACCTGGTCGACCACGGCCAGTTCGCCGACGTGCCTGAAACGTTCTTTTTCGAGCACCTGGAAAAGTGCTATCCACATCTCTTCAGCGACACACTGCCAGCGTTGCTGGGTGATATGCAGAGCGATTTGAGCCGCGCCTGATCCGGCGTATGCTGCCTGCGCATTCATCCATAAAGAGGCGGTCATGCTGAAGATCTGGGGTCGGAAAAATTCGTCGAATGTCAGAAAGCCATTGTGGGCCGCCGAGGAACTGGGCCTGGCCTATGAAGCCATCGATGCGGGCGGCGCCTTTGGTGTGGTCGATACGCCGCAGTACCGGGCGATGAATCCAAACGGCCGCGTGCCGGTGATCGAAGACGACGGCTTCGTGCTCTGGGAATCGAACGCGATCGTGCGTTACCTGATGGCCAGCCACGCCGATGGCACGGCCTGGTATCCGGTGGATTTGAAAGCCCGCGCTGCTGCTGACAAGTGGATGGACTGGACCACCTCAAGTTTTGCCGGCCCGTTCCGCACCGTGTTCTGGGGCGTGTTGCGCACGCCCGAAGACAAGCAGGACTGGCCCGCCATCAACGCAGCGATCAAGGAATGCGATGACCTGCTGGCGACGGCCGACCAGGCGTTGGCGGCCAAGCCGTACCTTTCCGGCGACCAGATCGGCATGGGCGACATCCCTCTTGGCAGTTTCATTTATGCCTGGTTCGAGATGCCGATCGAGCGTGCGCCGCACCCTCATCTTGAAGCCTGGTACGCACGACTGAAACAGCGTCCGGCGTATAAAAAAGCCGTTATGACCGCGTTGACTTAATACTCACTATCGACACACTTGACTGTACTTGTGTGGCGGCGACAAGCACCATTGCGCTCGTGCGCCGCGGTTGTATTGCTCGCCGCCCGCCCATAGTTATCCCTTTCTTCCCTTCTTGGTGCGTAAATCCGATATGAGTTCCGCTCTGTCCATCCGGCAGTTAACCAAAACCTACGGCAACGGTTTCCAGGCCTTGAGTGGTATCGATCTGGACGTCGCCGAAGGTGACTTTTTCGCCTTGCTCGGCCCTAACGGTGCCGGCAAATCCACGACCATCGGCATTCTCTCGACCCTGGTGAACAAGACCAGCGGCACCGTGAATATCTTCGGTCACGACCTGGACAAGAATCCTGCGCAGCTCAAGCGCTCCATCGGCGTGGTGCCCCAGGAATTCAACTTCAACCAGTTCGAAAAAACCTTCGACATCGTCGTGACCCAGGCCGGTTACTACGGCATCCCGCCGAAGATCGCCAAGGAGCGCGCCGAACAGTATCTGACCCAGCTCGGGCTGTGGGACAAGCGCGATGTGCCGTCGCGTTCGCTGTCCGGCGGCATGAAGCGGCGCTTGATGATCGCCCGCGCACTGGTTCACGAGCCGCGCCTGCTGATCCTCGACGAACCGACCGCGGGCGTGGACATCGAACTGCGTCGCTCGATGTGGACCTTCCTCACCGAGCTGAACCAGAAAGGCATCACCATCATCCTCACCACCCACTACCTGGAAGAGGCTGAGCAGTTGTGCCGCAACATCGGGATCATCGACCACGGCACCATTGTCGAGAACACCAGCATGAAACAGCTGCTCGGCCAGCTGCATGTGGAAACCTTCCTGCTCGACCTCAAGAACACGCTGAGCGTTGCGCCGCAGTTGCTCGGTTACCCGACCAAGCTGCTCGACAGCCATACCCTCGAAGTTCAGGTCGACAAGGCCATGGGCATCACCGCGCTGTTCACCCAGTTGGCGCAGCAGAACATCGAAGTGCTGAGCCTGCGTAACAAAACCAATCGCCTTGAGGAGTTGTTCGTGTCCCTGGTGGAGAAAAATCTGTCGAAGGTGGCGGTATGAGTTCCGAGCTGCAACCCAACCTCGTTGCCCTCAACACTATCGTTTACCGCGAGGTGAAGCGCTTTACCCGGATCTGGCCGCAGACCCTGCTGCCGCCGGCAATCACCATGGTCCTGTACTTCGTGATCTTCGGTAACCTGATCGGCCGGCAGATCGGTGACATGGGTGGCTTCACCTATATGGAATACATCGTGCCGGGCCTGATCATGATGTCGGTGATCACCAACTCCTACGGCAACGTGGTGTCGAGTTTCTTCGGCAGCAAGTTCCAGCGTTCCATCGAGGAATTGATGGTGTCGCCGGTGTCACCCCATACGATTTTGATCGGTTACACCTTGGGCGGCGTGCTGCGCGGCTTGATGGTCGGGCTCATCGTGACCCTGCTGTCACTGTTCTTCACCGAGTTGCAGGTGCATCACCTGGGCGTGACCATTCTGGTGGTGGTGCTGACGGCGACGATCTTCTCGCTGCTGGGCTTCATCAACGCCGTGTTTGCACGCAACTTCGATGACATCTCGATCATCCCGACTTTCGTGCTAACACCGCTGACGTACCTGGGGGGGGTGTTCTACTCGATCAGCTTGCTGCCGCCGTTCTGGCAGACCGTGTCCCTGGCGAACCCGGTGCTGCACATGGTCAACGCCTTCCGCTACGGCATTCTTGGCGTTTCGGACATCAGGATCAGCGTGGCGATTACCTTCATGCTGGTGGCGACCGTGGTGTTGTACATCGGCTGTGCGCGGCTGCTGGTCAGTGGGCGCGGGATGCGTACATAAAGTAAGACCGCGAAGGCATCAGCCCAGACACCACAAAAAAACGGCCTCCAAAAATGGAGGCCGTTTTGCATCTACTGCATCCGGCGTTGCTTACGCCGTTTCCACTGCCGACTGACCCACCAGCGCCAATACATCATCACCAGGCAATAGGCGAGGGCGCCCAGCACCAGACCCGTCACCACCGATCCCAACAGAAATGGCTGCCACAGAGTAGACAGCTCGCCGCTGATCCATTCCCAGGTCAGTTCGTCCGGCAAATGCCTGGCCGGCACGTCCATCAACCACGCCCCCGTCTGATAGGTGCAAAAGAACACTGCCGGCATGGTAATCGGGTTGGTCAGCCAGACCAGGCTGACGGCAATGGGCATGTTGCCCCGCACCACAATCGCAAGAATGGCCGCGACCAGCATTTGCAACGGAATGGGCAGGAAAGCCGCGAACAGACCCACCGCCATGGCCCGTGCGACGGAATGACGGTTGAGGTGCCAGAGGTTCGGGTCATGCAGCAGGGTGCCGAGAAAGCGTAAGGATTTGTGTTCCCTGATGCTGGTCGGGTCTGGCATGTAACGTTTGAATAAGCGCCGGGGCATAAGGCTTCTCGGTCGGTTAAGGCGGCAAGTATGTCTGGATTCCATGAACCGCCCATTCAGACTTTGTGACAATTAATAACCGTGCATGTGCGTTCGGGCAGCTATGCCTAGGGTGGGACTCTCAAGGACGGGCGTATGCGCACAGGGATGATGGCGCTGGCGTTGGGTCTGCTGGCCCTGCGGTTTTTACCCGTTTTACCGCCGGTCTGGTTATGGATGTTGCTGCCGGTTGTGGGTTTGATGCTGCTGCCGTTTCGGACTTACCCGTTGGCGTTCTTCCTGTTCGGCTTCAGTTGGGCGTGTGCGAGTGCGCAGTGGGCGCTGGATGATCGCCTGCCGCTGAAGCTCGACGGAGAGACTCGTTGGGTCGAAGGTCGGGTGACGGGCCTGCCGCAGAATGCCGAAGGTGTGGTGCGCTTCGAGCTGACCGACAGTCAGTCCCGAAGCACGCGGCTGCCCCGGCATCTGCGTCTTGCCTGGTATGACGGACCGCTCGTCAACAGCGGCGAACGCTGGCGACTGGCGGTCAAATTGAAGCGTCCTGCCGGGCTGCTCAACCCGCATGCCTTCGACTACGACGCCTGGCTGTTGGCGCAACGCATCGGCGCTACCGGGACGGTCAAGGATGGCCAGCGGCTTGCCTCCGCCCAATGGGCCTGGCGCGACAGCATTCGCCAACGCTTGCAAGCCGTCGATGCTCAAGGCCGGACCGGGGCACTGACGGCGTTGGTGTTGGGCGACGGCGGCGGGCTGAGCCGAGAGGATTGGCAGGTGCTGCAAGACACCGGCACCGTGCATCTATTGGTGATTTCCGGGCAGCACATCGGGCTGCTGGCGGGGCTGGTGTATCTGCTGATCGCCGGGCTGGCCCGCTATGGTCTGTGGCCGAGCCGTTTGCCCTGGTTGCCATGGGCCTGCGGACTGGCGTTTGCTGCCGCGCTGGGTTACGGGTTGCTGGCCGGTTTCGAGGTGCCGGTGCGCCGGGCCTGCGTGATGATCGGTCTGGTGCTGTTGTGGCGGCTGCGGTTTCGTCACCTCGGCGCCTGGTGGCCGCTGTTGCTGGCGCTCAACGGCGTTTTAGTGCTCGACCCGCTGGCGAGCCTGCAGCCGGGGTTCTGGTTGTCCTTCGCGGCGGTGGCGGTGTTGATCTTCACCTTTGGTGGGCGGCTGGGCCCCTGGCGCTGGTGGCAAACCTGGACCCGGGCGCAATGGCTGATTGCGATCGGACTGTGCCCGTTGCTGTTTATCCTTGGGTTGCCGATCAGCGTCAGTGGGCCGGTGGCCAATCTGCTGGCAGTGCCGTGGGTCAGTCTGGTGGTATTGCCGCCAGCCTTGCTCGGGACGTTGCTATTGCCCATCCCTTATGTGGGCGAGGGATTGCTGTGGTTGGCGGGCGGTCTGGTCGATCTGTTGTTCAAGGGGTTGGCATTGATGGCCGGACGACTGCCTGCCTGGGTGCCGGTCGCGGTGCCGCTGTGGATTTGGGCGCTCGGCATGCTGGGCGCCTTTCTACTATTACTGCCGGCCGGTGTGCCGTTGCGCCCGTTGGGCTGGCCGCTGCTGCTGTTGCTGGTTTTTCCACCTCGCCCGATGCTTCCCGATGGCGTCGTCGACGTCTGGCAGCTGGACGTCGGCCAGGGCCTGGCCATCCTGGTGCGAACCCGTCATCACACGGTGTTGTATGACACTGGGCCGCGTTTCGGAGATTTTGACCTCGGCGACCGGGTGGTCCTACCGACATTGCGCAAACTGGGCGTATCCGGGATCGACCTGATGCTCATCAGTCACGCCGACGCCGATCATGCCGGCGGTGCACGCGCGGTCGCCAATGGATTGCCGGTGGCGCGGGTCCTGAGCGGCGATCCCGAAGCGCTGCCAGCCGAATTGCACGCCGAGGGCTGTGAAAGCGGCCGGCAATGGCGCTGGGACGGTGTGAACTTCGAGCTCTGGCAATGGACATCCGCCCACGACAGCAATCAAAAATCCTGTGTTTTGCAGATCGAAGCCAATGGCGAGCGATTGCTGTTGACCGGCGACATCGACACCGCTGCCGAACGGGCGTTGCTCGACAGTCCGCTCGCCGTGCCGACCGATTGGCTGCAATCGCCGCACCACGGCAGCCGCAGTTCCTCTTCGATGGCGCTGCTCACCGCGTTGCAACCCAGGGCTGTGCTGATTTCCCGCGGCCAGGGCAATTCCTTTGGTCACCCGCATCCCACGGTCATGGCGCGTTATCAAAAGCGCGGGATGGCGATCTACGACAGCGCCGCGCATGGCGCCATTCGTCTGCAACTGGGACGGTTCAAGCCGCCATGGACGATGCGTCTGGAACGGCATTTCTGGCGTAATCCGCCACTGTCCGGCCCATAACCGCAAGTTATGAAAGCCCGACCGGATGCGACATCACAGTCTTCGGTGCATCCGGCCCCTATGTTAGAGTGGCGCACTTTTTCGAGGGGACTGTCACTGTGTGGGAATTGGTCAAATCCGGCGGCTGGATGATGCTGCCGATCATTTTGAGTTCCATCGCGGCCATGGCGATTGTCGCCGAGCGTCTCTGGACCCTGCGAGCCAGCCGTGTGACCCCGGAGCATTTGCTCGGGCAGGTCTGGGTGTGGATCAAGGACAAGCAGCTCAATAAAGAAAAACTCAAGGAGCTGCGCGCCAACTCACCGTTGGGCGAAATCCTGGCGGCGGGCCTTGCCAACTCCAAGCATGGTCGCGAGATCATGAAAGAGTGCATCGAAGAAGCCGCCGCGCGGGTGATTCATGAACTCGAGCGCTACATCAATGCGCTGGGCACCATCGCCGCGATGGCCCCGTTGTTGGGCTTGCTGGGTACGGTGCTGGGCATGATCGATATTTTCAGCGCGTTCATGGGCACGGGCATGGGCACCAATGCCGCGGTGTTGGCGGGCGGTATCTCCAAGGCGCTGATCACCACGGCCGCCGGCCTGATGGTCGGTATCCCGGCAGTGTTTTTTCACCGATTCCTGCAACGCCGGATCGATGAGCTGGTGGTGGGCATGGAGCAGGAAGCGATCAAACTGGTCGAAGTGGTGCAGGGCGACCGTGATGTGGACCTGGCCGAGGGCAAAGCGTGAAATTCCGCCGCAAACCGCGGGAAACGGTAGACATCAACCTCGCGTCGCTGATCGACGTGGTGTTTATCCTGCTGCTGTTTTTCGTGGTCACCACTACGTTTACCCGTGAAACCCAGTTGCGCGTCGATCTGCCAGAAGCGGTCAGCGGTTCTCCCGCAGAAGACCAGCAGGTCAAACACCTGGACGTGGCCATCAGTGCCGAAGGCGCGTTCTCGGTGAACAATCAGGTATTGCCGAAGAACGACCTGGCCACGTTGATGGACGCGTTGCAGAAAGAATCCAATGGCGACACCAATTTGCCGCTGTCTATCAGCGCTGATGGCAAGACCCAGCATCAGTCGGTCATCACCGCCATGGACGCCGCTGGCAAGCTGGGTTTCAGCCACTTGCGCATGACCACGGTCGAAGCGGCACCGCCCGCGCCCTGATGGCCATGTCTGATCGCTTGCTCGCCGCGTGGTACCAAGGTCATCCGGCCCTGAAGCTGTTGCAGCCACTGGAGTGGCTGTATCGACGCGTGGTCATGAACAAGCGCAAGCGCTTTCTGGCGGGCGAGGGCGAGATCTACCAGCCACCTGTGCCGCTGATCGTGGTCGGCAACATCACCGTCGGCGGCACCGGCAAGACACCGCTGATCCTGTGGATGATCCAGCACTGCCAGCGCAGCGGCTTGCGGGTCGGCGTGGTCAGCCGGGGTTACGGCGCCAAACCGCCGCAGTTGCCGTGGCGCGTCGAGCCCGATCAGAGCGCTGACATTGCCGGCGACGAACCGCTATTGATCGTCCAGCGCACCGGCGTGCCGTTGATGATTGACCCGGATCGCAGCAGCGCCGTCAAAGCGCTGCTGGCGAGCGAGCCACTTGACCTGATTCTGTCCGATGACGGCATGCAGCATTACCGACTGGCCCGCGACCTGGAACTGGTGTTGATCGACGCCGCTCGAGGCCTGGGCAACAAGCGTTGCCTGCCGGCCGGCCCCTTGCGTGAACCGATCGAACGCCTGCAAAGCGTCGACGCGGTGCTGTACAACGGCGCGGTCGATGATCGTGAAGACGGTTTTGCCTTCCAGTTGCAACCCACCGAACTGATCAACCTGCAAAGCGATGAACGTCGTCCCCTCGACCACTTCCCCGCAGGCCAAGCGGTGCACGCCGTGGCCGGGATCGGCAATCCGCAGCGTTTCTTCACGACCCTTGAAACGCTACACTGGCAGCCAGTGCCGCATGCGTTTGCCGACCACGCCGAATACAGCGTGCAGGCCTTGAATTTCACTCCGTCATTGCCGTTGGTAATGACTGAAAAGGACGCGGTGAAGTGCCGTGCCTTCGCCGCCGCCGATTGGTGGTACCTGGCGGTCGATGCTGCGCCATCGCCGGCCTTCGTGGCCTGGTTCGATACGCAGCTGATGCGCCTGTTGCCGGCTCGTCTTTTGCCTTAACTCCGTTCTAATCCAGGGAATGCTCATGGACACCAAATTGCTCGATATCCTCGCTTGCCCGGTCACCAAAGGCCCGCTCAAGCTCAGCGCCGACAAGACCGAGCTGATCAGCAAGGGCGCCGGCCTGGCTTACCCGATTCGCGACGGCATCCCGGTGATGCTCGAAACCGAAGCCCGCACCCTGACCACCGACGAGCGTCTGGATAAATGACCACAGCCTTTACTGTTGTCATTCCATCGCGTTATGCCTCCACCCGTCTGCCAGGCAAACCGCTGCTGCTGATCGCCGGCAAGCCGATGATCCAGCACGTCTGGGAACAGGCGAGCAAAAGCAGTGCCGAGCGTGTCGTGGTCGCCACTGATGATGCGCGCATCGTTGAGGCGTGCAATTCGTTTGGCGCCGAAGTGGTGCTGACTCGCGAAGATCACAATTCCGGCACCGATCGGCTGGCGGAAGTCGCCGCAAAACTGGGCCTGGCCGCCGATGCCATCGTGGTCAACGTCCAGGGCGACGAACCGCTGATCCCGCCGAGCGTGATCGATCAGGTCGCGGCCAACCTGGCCGCCCACACCGAAGCGCGCATGGCCACCCTGGCCGAGCCGATCGAAGACGTCGAAACCCTGTTCAACCCCAACGTGGTCAAGGTCGTCAGCGACCTCAATGGCCTGGCGCTGACCTTCAGTCGCGCTACCTTGCCGTGGGCCCGGGACGCGTTTGCCAAAAGCCGCGAGCAAATGCCGGAAGGCGTGCCGTACCGCCGCCACATTGGCATTTATGCCTACCGCGCCGGTTTCCTTCATGACTTCGTCAGCTGGGGCCCGTGCTGGCTGGAAAATACCGAATCCCTGGAGCAGCTGCGTGCTTTGTGGCATGGCGTGCGGATTCACGTCGCCGACGCACTGATCGCACCGCCCACCGGTGTCGACACCGTCGAAGACCTTGAGCGCGTTCGTCGCCTGCTGGAGGCCTGATGCGCGTTCTGTTCGTCTGCCTGGGCAACATCTGCCGTTCTCCGACGGCCGAAGGCGTGCTGCGGCATAAATTGCGCGAAGCGGGGCTGGCCGATCACATCGAGGTCGCCTCCGCCGGGACCGGCGACTGGCATGTCGGCAAGGCCCCGGACAAACGCAGTCAGGCCGCCGCGAAGCTGCGTGGATATGACCTGTCCGCCCAGCGCGCCCAGCAAGTGACCCGCGCCGATTTCGCCACTTACGACCTGATTCTGGCGATGGACAACAGCAACCTGCGCAACCTCAAGGCTCTGCAACCGGCCAAGGGCAAGGCCGAGCTGGACTTGTTCCTGCGTCGCTACGAGTCGGACGTCGATGAAGTGCCGGACCCGTATTACGACGGCGACCAGGGTTTCGAGCAAGTACTGGACTTGATCGAGCGCGCCAGCGATCGGCTGGTGATCGAATTGAAGGGACGGTTATGAGTTTGCAGGTTCAACCCCGGGTTTCGCTCAAGCCGTTCAATAGCTTTGGTGTCGACGTTCAGGCCCGGTTGTTTGCCGAGGCCCACAGCGACGCCGATGTGCGAGAAGCCCTGGCATATGCGTCGGCCCATGACGTGCCATTGCTGGTGATCGGTGGCGGCAGCAACTTGCTGCTGACGGCTGATATCCAGGCGCTGGTGCTGCGCATGGCCACTCGCGGGATTCGGATCCTGAGCGATGACGGCAGCAAGGTCGTGATCGAAGCGGAGGCCGGCGAGCCTTGGCATCCTTTCGTGCAGCACACCCTGGCGCAGGGGTTGTCGGGGCTGGAGAACCTCAGCCTGATTCCCGGCACCGTGGGCGCGGCACCGATGCAGAACATCGGCGCCTATGGCGTCGAGATCAAGGACGTGTTCGCCGGCCTGACCGCGCTGGATCGCCAGACCGGCGAGCTGCGGGATTTCACCCTGGAAGAATGCAACTTCGCCTACCGTGACAGCCTGTTCAAACAGGAACCGGGGCGCTGGTTGATCCTGCGCGTGCGTTTCACTCTGGACCGCGCCGCACACCTGCACCTGGAATACGGCCCGGTTCGCCAGCGCCTGACCGAGCAAGGTATCGATCACCCGACCGCCACCGATGTCAGCCAGGCGATTTGCGGCATTCGCAACGAAAAGCTCCCGGACCCGGCGGTACTCGGCAATGCCGGCAGCTTCTTCAAGAACCCTCTGGTGCCGGCCGCGCTGGTCGCACAGCTGAAAAGCCAATACCCGGACCTGGTGGCCTACGCGCAACCCGATGGGCAGATGAAACTGGCGGCGGGCTGGTTGATCGAGCGGGCCGGCTGGAAAGGCTTTCGTGACGGCGATGCCGGCGTGCATAAGTTGCAGGCGCTGGTACTGGTCAACTACGGCAGTGCCACCGGCCTGCAATTGCTGAACCTGGCGCAGCACATCCAGAAAGACATTTCCGAACGTTTCAAAGTAGACCTGGAAATGGAGCCGAATCGGTATTGAAGCTACGCTTTATTGGCCGATCTCAAAGCCCTGCACATCTTCAACTGTGCAGGGCTTTTTTGTTAATGCTGGGTTAACTTAGCCACCTAACGATGCAAGCATTTGCTCCACCAAAGGCCCGATGCAGACGTTTCCGTCCGTGTAAGAGAGCCTCATTAGCCTGAGCCGATCTGCGTGAAGCCAACCGCGAACCCCGCGCGGCAGATTGCTCGACCCCATAACCTCCAGAAATATGCGGGCGTGCCCATGATTACCCTGAAGCTCAATGGTCAAGACCATCAACTCGATGTCACCGAGGATATGCCGCTGCTCTGGGCAATCCGTGACGTGGCCGGTTACAACGGCACCAAATTCGGCTGCGGCATGGGCCTGTGTGGCGCCTGCACCATTCATATCGAAGGCGCTCCGGCGCGCAGTTGCATCACGCCGATCGGCTCGGTGGTCGGCCAGAACGTCACCACTATCGACAACCTGCACGCCGATCCGGTCGGGCAAGTCGTGCAACAAGCCTGGCTCGACGCCGCCGTGGCGCAATGCGGTTTCTGCCAGGGCGGGCAGATCATGTCGGCGACCGCGCTGCTCAAGACCAACCCGAATCCCAGCGACGCCCAGATCGAAGAGGCGATGGTCGGCAATATTTGCCGTTGCGGCACCTATAACCGCATCAAGACCGCCATCCACCAGGCATCCACTCACCTGAAGGAGGCCAAGGCATGAGCCGGTTACCGAATGACTTTGCGCTGAGCAACCTCAGCCGCCGCGGCTTCCTGAAAGGGGTCGGTGCGACCAGTGCGTTAGTTTTAGTGGCGAGCTGGGGCTGGCAAGACGCTTTCGCCGAAGAAAAAGAGAAAAAGTTCGGCGCCGACGGCATGCCCAATGGCTGGATTGATGATCCGAAGGTTTACATCAGCATCGCCGCTGACGGCATGGTAACGGTGGTCTGCAACCGTTCGGAAATGGGCCAGGGCGTACGCACCAGCCTGACCATGGTGGTGGCCGATGAACTGGACGCCGACTGGGCCATGATGAAAGTGCAACAGGCGCCCGGCGACGAAGTCCGCTTCGGCAATCAGGACACCGACGGTTCGCGCAGCATGCGTCACTGGTACGAGCCGATGCGTCGTTGCGGTGCGGCTGCGCGAACCATGCTTGAACAAGCGGCGGCTGAACAGTGGAAGGTGCCAGTCAGCGAGTGCCATGCGCAGTTGCATAAAGTGGTGCACCAACCGACCGGTCGCGAACTGGGCTATGGCGCCCTGGCCGCCGCTGCGGGTGCGCTGGCAGTGCCGGCCCGTGACAGCCTGCGGCTCAAGCAGCCGTCGGAGTTTCGCTACATCGGCAAGGAAGGCACGAAGGCGATCGACGGTGCCGACATCGTCAACGGCCGCGCCATTTACGGGGCCGATGTGCATTTCGACGGCATGCTCTACGCCGTGATTGCGCGTCCGGCGGTTTATGGCGGCACGGTCAAATCCGTCGACTCCAGCGCCGCGCTGAAAGTCCCAGGCGTGATCAAGGTCATTCAGATCGAAGGCCGTCCGCTGCCGTCCGAGTTCCAGCCATTGGGTGGCGTGGCCGTGGTGGCCAGCAATACCTGGGCCGCGATCAAGGGTCGTGAAGCGCTGAAAATCGAGTGGGATGATGGCCCCAATGCCAGTTACGACTCGATCGCCTACCGCAAAGAACTGGAAGCCGCGTCCCTCAAACCCGGCAAAGTGGTGCGCAATACCGGCAACATCGACGACGCCATGAAAGGCGCCAACAGCACCCTCGAAGCCTCGTATTACCTGCCGCACCTGACGCAGGCGCCGATGGAGCCGATGGTCGCCATCGCCCGCTTCAAGGACGGTGTGTGCGAGGCCTGGGCACCGAGTCAGGCGCCACAAGTCACCCGCGAACGGATTGGCGAACGCCTCGGTATTGCGTTCGATAAGGTCACGTTCAATGTCACCTTGCTGGGCGGCGGTTTCGGTCGCAAGTCCAAGCCGGACTTCATCATCGAAGCGGCGATCCTCGCCAAGGAATTCCCCGGCAAAGCGGTGCGGGTGCAATGGACCCGTGAAGACGACATCCACTGTTCCTACTTCCACACCGTGTCGGCCGAGTACCTGAAGGCCAGCCTGGACAAGGACGGCCTCCCATCTGGCTGGTTGCACCGCACCGTCGCCCCTAGCATCACCGCGCTGTTCGCCCCGGGCATGAACCACGAGGCGGCGTTCGAGTTGGGCATGGGCTTCACCAACATGGCCTACGCGATCCCCAACGTGCGCCTGGAAAACCCGGAAGCGGCGATTCATACGCGGGTCGGCTGGTATCGCTCGGTGTCGAACATTCCTCATGGGTTTGCGATCCAGAGCTTTGTCGATGAACTGGCGCACAAGGCCAAGCAGGATCCACTGAAGTACCAGATCAAATTGCTCGGTCCGGACCGTCAGATCGATCCGCGCACCTTGAGTGAAGAGTGGAACTACGGCGAATCCCCCGAGCGTTATCCGATCGACACCGGGCGGATGCGCACCGTGCTGGAAACTGCCGCCAAGGCTGCCGGTTGGGGCCGTGAGTTGCCCAAGGGCCGAGGCCTGGGCCTGGCGGTGCATTACAGCTTCGTCACCTACGTGGCGGCGGTGATCGAGGTCGAAGTCAAAGACGACGGCACGTTGATCGTGCACAAGGCCGACATTGCCGTGGATTGCGGTCCGCAGATCAACCCCGAGCGGATCCGTGCCCAGTTCGAAGGCGCCTGCGTCATGGGCCTGGGCAATGCGGTGGTGGGTGAAATCAGCTTCAAGGACGGTAAGGTGCAGCAGGACAACTTCCACATGTACGAAGTGGCGCGCATGTCGCTTGCGCCGAAGGAAGTGGCGGTGCATCTGGTCACACCACCGGGCGTTGTGCCGTTGGGCGGTGTCGGTGAGCCAGGCGTACCGCCAATTGCGCCAGCGCTGTGCAACGCGATCTTCGCCGCCACTGGCCAGCGTATCCGTAGCTTGCCGGTTCGCTATCAGTTGCAGGGTTGGCAAAAGGCGCAGGCCTGATGGACAGCGCAGATCTGAACGTCCTGCGCAGCGTGCTGGAATGGCGCCGCGCCGGTCAGCGGGTGGTGTTGTACAGCGTGGTCCAGACCTGGGGCACTGCGCCCCGGGCGCCGGGCGCGATGCTGGCGTTGCGAGAAGATGGCGTGGTGATCGGCTCGGTGTCCGGTGGGTGTGTCGAGGATGATTTGATTGCCCGGTTGCACGATGGGCGGATTCCACCTGACGGGCCGCCAGTGCAGTTGATCACCTACGGCGTCACCCGTGAGGAAGCCGCACGGTTTGGTTTGCCGTGCGGCGGCACGTTGCGCCTGACCGAAGAGCGGGTCGGCGATCCAGGTTGGGTCGCCGAGCTGCTGGCACGCTGCGAGGACCATGAGATCGTCGCTCGCTCGCTGGATATCGCGACCGGTGAAGTGGTTTTGCAGGCGGCGAACAAAACCGATGTATTGAGTTTTGATGGCAATACGTTGCGCGCCATCTACGGTCCACGTTGGCGGCTGTTGCTGATCGGTGCGGGGCAGTTGTCCCGGTATGTTGCCGAGATGGCGCGGCTGCTGGATTTCGAGGTGCTGATCTGCGATCCGCGCAGTGAATTTGTCTACGGTTGGGAAGAGCAGCACGGGCGTTTCGTCTCGGGCATGCCGGATGAAGCAGTACTGACCATCCAGACCGACGAGCGCACGGCGATTGTCGCCCTGACCCACGATCCGCGCCTGGATGACATGGCGCTGCTGACCGCCCTCGACTCCAAGGCGTTTTATGTTGGTGCGCTGGGCTCACGAGTCAACAGCCTGAAGCGTCGGGAAAACCTGGCTCAGCTAGGCTTGTCACCACAGGCCATCGAGCGGCTGCACGGCCCGATCGGTTTGCACATCGGCAGCCACAGTCCGGCGGAAATCGCCTTGTCGCTGCTGGCCGAGATTGTGGCAATCAAGAACGGCGTCGAACTCAAGCAGAAGAAGCCGTTGCGGGAGGTGGTATGAGCGAGTCCATCGGCGTCATCGTGCTGGCGGCGGGGCAGGGCAGCCGTTTCAGGCAGGTGGCGGGGGATGACAAGGACAAGTTGCTGGCGGACTGTACCGGTCGCGATGGCGCTGTTCGTTCGGTGATCGAACAGGTGCTGGTGAATGTGCCGCCCAGTCTTGGGAAGCGCGTGCTGGTGACTGCTGGAGATCGCCCGCAAGTGATGCGCATGGCTCAGGCGTATGGTTTTGAGATTGTGGAGATCGAGTCGACCGGGATGGGCGACAGCATTGCGGCCGGGGTGGCGGCGTGTCCGCAGCTTGATGGTTGGTTGATAGTGCTGGGAGATATGCCGTTTATCTTGCCGTCGAGTGTTGATCGGGTGGTGGCGGGGATTGCCGAGGATTGCGTCAGTGTGCCGGTGCATGCGGGAGAGTACGGGCATCCCGTCGGATTCGGTCGCAGTTTTGGGCCGGGGTTGATGGCGTTATCGGGTGATCATGGGGCCAAGCCGCTGTTTGCGCAGGGCCGGGTGGTTAAAGTGGCGGTGGATGATCCCGGGGTGTTGTGGGATGTGGATGTGCCAGAAAAATTGATCTTCCAGTAGCCTTTGCACGAATCCCCTGTGGGAGCGGGCTTGCTCGCGAATGCGTTGTGTCAGCTTGCATCAATGTTGAATTTAAACCTCTTTCGCGAGCAAGCCCGCCCCCACATTGATCGCGGTGAAACTATGTCTAGTCCTGAAATAGGTTTACACCTATTTCACCCTAACGCCCGATGCACCGCATCGGGCGTTTTGTATTTTAAGGACAGGTGCGGGCGCTCTTGGTTGTAGATCAAGATCGCCTCCCGCACCATCTGCTCCGCTTGCGCCAAGTCTGTCGGTCGATGGAGCAAGAGTTCTGTTTTCAAGATGCCGTTGACCCGCTCTGCCATGGCGTTTTGGTAGCAGTCGTAGCCATCGGTCATCGAGCACGTGATGCCATGCCTGGCATGGAGCTTTTGATACAACGCTGAGCAGTACTGCACCCCTCGATCCGAGTGATGAACCAGTTTCTGGCGGGTTCGACGCGTCTTCAACGCCATGCGCAAGGCTTGAGCCACCGAGTCGGCATGCAGGCTACCGTGCACGTGGTAACCGACAATTTTTCTCGAGAACGCATCCGTGACCAGGCTCAGGTAGACCGGATCATCACGCTTGGTGGAGAGATAAGTGATATCGGCTACCCAGACCTGTTCCGGGCCGGTAGCGACGACTTGCTGCGGGCCTGGCTTTAGTAAATTGGGATGGCAGTGAAAGTGATGATGGCTGTCAGTCGTCTTGTGATAAGCCCGTTTTCTACGAACCAACTGGCGGTGCTCTCTTAGAACCTCAAACAAGCGATCCCGGCCTACATGTAGCTCCTGTTTCTCGCGCTCCGCGTGCATCAATGAGTGCAGTTTGCGGGCGCCAATGCAGGGCTGGCGCACCCGGATTGATTGCACAAACGTGATGAGTTTCTGATCTTGCTCGACTCGAGCCCGACAAACGCGATCTCGCTTGTAATAGGCTTGGCGACTGATCCCCATAAACTGGCAAGCCCTGCTGACACTCAGGGTTTGGGTTTGCGCAACGACTTGCCGGGCCGCTTTTTTACGACAGATACGCCGTAGTCGTTCTTCAGAACATCAACCACGTCTTCGAAGAATTTGGCTTTCTGATTTGCCAGGGCCAACTGTTCCTCAAGCTCTTTGATTCTCTGCTCGGGAGTCGGTGGCAAAGTTGGCTCGTCCATCGGTCGAGTCCTCTGGGAGCGAATGGATGCGCCTTGGCTCCAATCCTGTCGACCATGTTTACGTAACCAGACCAACACCGTCGACCGACCCTGAATCCCATAACGCCGTTGAGCTTCTTTATAACTCAACTCGCCTTTTTCGACCTGATCGACAACCGACAATTTAAAAGTCAGCGTGTAATCTCGCTGACTGCGTTTTGGACCCGTATCCATTGCACCTTCCTGATAAGAAGTCAGAAGGTGTAAACCTTATTCAGGACGAGACACTAACATAAAAAAAGCCCCGCCTGGATCACCAGGCGGGGCTTTTTAGTGGCCGATGGAATCAGACGAGTGGTTTAGGCTCGTGTTCTTTTTCCAGGGCTTGTTCGTGTTGCTCTACCGCTTCCTGAACGGAGCGTGGTGCTTCTTCGATGACCGATTCGGCAGCAGGTGCCGCTTCGATCACTTCAGCCACAACCGGTGCAGGCTCGGCAGCGACAGACGCTTCAACCGGAGCAGCAGCGGCAGCCAGTTCGGCTTCCTTCTGCAGACGCTCGGCTTCACGCTTGCGACGACGCACTTCACGCGGGTCGTTCGGCGCACGGCCATTTTCGGTCAGGGCGCTGACAGGCGCCGCTTCAACGACCGGTGCAGCCACTTCGGCAACAACCGGCGCCGGTGCTTCAACAACTGGAGCAGGCTCGGCAGCCACAACCACTGGCTCGGAGACCACAGCTTCAGCCACCGGTGCAGGTACTTCAACAGCTACCGGCTCGGCAACCCAGTTGAACGCGGTTTGTTCTTCACGAACTTCGCGGACTGCTTCGGTCACGGTTTCGGTCACTGTTTCGACGGCCGGCTCTGCGGTAGCCACTGGCTCAGCAGCAGCTTCAACTTCAGGCTGCGCTTCACGAACCGGCGCCACTTCGATTTCCGGAGCGGCAGTGGCTTCGACCGGAGTCGTCGCTTCGACCACTGGCGCTTCGACCGGAGCCGATTCCAGGGTGGCGGCCGTTGCGCGTTCGGCTTGCTCATTGGCTTGTGCTTCAGCAGGCGCGCTGATCACGGTGCTGGCAACGGCTGCGGTAACAGCCAGGCCGGCGGCCAGATCAGAGGTGCTTGGCGCTTCGTTGCTGTCGCCCGCTTCGCTGCCTTCGGCGGATTCGGATTCTTCCGAACCTTCGATCACATTGCCGTTGGCATCGCGTTGACGCTCGCGACGGTTGCTACGACGACGCTGGCCACGGGAGCGGCGGCGTGGACGATCGCCTTCGGCGCCTTCCTGACCGTCTTCCTGCAGTTGCTCTTCATTGGTCACCAGTTCTTCTTCGGCAACGGCAGCAGCGGCTTGCTCGGTACGTGGCTGACGTTCTTCACGCGGTGGGCGCGGAGCGCGTTCTTCACGTGGCTGGCGAGCCGGACGCTCTTCAGCGGTCGCCGCAGCGGCCGGAGCGGTAGCGTCCAGAGGTTCGCGCAGTTCACGCACTCGTTCTTCACGCTCGCCACGTGGCTTGCGGTCTTCGCGAGGCGCGCGCGGTGCACGTTCTTCGCGAGGGGCGCGTGGGGCGCGCTCTTCACGTGGAGCACGTTCTTCGCGGGCTACTGCTGGAGTTTCTTCGCGGGCTTCGCGTGGTTGACGCTCTTCGCGTGGCTCACGTGGTGCGCGTTCTTCACGCGGTGCACGTTCCTCACGAGGCTTGCGCTCTTCGTCGCGGCGACCGTTACGGTTGCGGCTCTGCTGACGACCGTTGCGACGCTCTTCGTTGCGGGCCGGACGCTCGGTGGTCGCTGGTTTTTCAACCACAACCGGGGCAGCAGGCTCTTCTTTGGTTGCGAACAGGCTGACCAGCGATTTCACCAGGCCTTTGAACAGGCTTGGCTCGGGCGCAACGGATGGCGCGGCAACCGGAGCGGCGACGACTTCGGTCGGAACCGGAGCGTTGGCGCGGGCCGGCGCGGTCTTGACCGCGGCTTCCTGGCGAACCAGGGTGCGGGTCGCAGCGGCTGGCTGGACTTCTTCGACTTCGGCAGCGGCAGCAGCGATTTCGTAGCTGGACTGGCCGACAGCGGCTTCCGGGCTGTCATCGCGCAGACGCTGAACTTCGAAGTGCGGCGTTTCGAGGTGATCGTTCGGCAGAATGACGATGCGGGCACGGGTGCGCAGTTCGATCTTGGTAATCGAGTTGCGTTTTTCGTTGAGCAGGAACGCAGCGACCGGAATCGGCACTTGTGCACGAACTTCGGCGGTACGGTCTTTCAGGGCTTCTTCTTCGATCAGGCGCAGGATCGCCAGGGACAGCGATTCAACGTCACGGATGATGCCGGTGCCGTTGCAACGCGGGCAAACGATGCCGCTGCTTTCGCCCAGGGATGGACGCAGGCGCTGACGGGACATTTCCAGCAGGCCGAAGCGCGAGATGCGACCGACTTGCACGCGAGCGCGGTCGGCTTCCAGGCATTCGCGGACTTTCTCTTCCACGGCGCGCTGGTTCTTGGCAGGGGTCATGTCGATGAAGTCGATGACGATCAGGCCGCCGATGTCGCGCAAGCGCAACTGACGGGCGATTTCTTCGGCGGCTTCAAGGTTGGTCTGCAGGGCGGTTTCTTCGATGTCGCTGCCTTTGGTGGCGCGCGCCGAGTTGATGTCGATAGACACCAGGGCTTCGGTCGGATCGATAACGATGGAACCGCCGGAAGGCAGCTCGACGACGCGCTGGAAAGCGGTCTCGATCTGGCTTTCGATCTGGAAACGGTTGAACAGCGGAACGCTGTCTTCGTACAGCTTGATCTTGCTGGCGTACTGCGGCATTACCTGGCGAATGAAGGTCAGGGCTTCGTCCTGGGCTTCAACGCTGTCGATCAACACTTCGCCGATGTCCTGGCGCAGGTAATCGCGGATGGCGCGGATGATCACGTTGCTTTCCTGGTAGATCAGGAATGGCGCGGAGCGATCCAGCGAGGCTTCTTTGATGGCGGTCCAGAGTTGCAGCAGGTAATCGAGGTCCCACTGCATTTCTTCGCTGCTGCGGCCCAGGCCGGCAGTGCGAACGATCAGACCCATATCAGCCGGGGCAACCAGACCGTTCAGGGCTTCACGCAGTTCGTTGCGCTCTTCACCTTCGATGCGACGGGAGATGCCGCCGGCACGCGGGTTGTTCGGCATCAGCACCAGGTAACGACCGGCCAGGCTGATGAAGGTAGTCAGGGCTGCGCCCTTGTTGCCACGTTCTTCTTTTTCGACCTGAACGATGACTTCCTGGCCTTCGCTCAGGACGTCCTTGATGTTGACCCGGCCTTCGGGGGCTTTCTTGAAGTATTCGCGGGAGATTTCTTTGAGGGGCAGGAAGCCGTGGCGCTCAGAGCCGAAATCGACAAAGGCAGCCTCAAGGCTTGGTTCGATGCGAGTAATCCGGCCTTTATAGATGTTGGCCTTTTTCTGCTCGCGTGCACCGGATTCGATGTCCAGGTCGTAGAGGCGTTGGCCATCTACCAGTGCAACACGCAACTCTTCGGGTTGAGTTGCGTTAATCAGCATTCTTTTCATGTAGTACCGTCGGTTTCCGGGCTGCCGGAAACGGCGTTCGGCACACACGACTTCTCATGGTCGGTGTCAGGTGCGTCGGGAGTGGTTGGCCATTCCCGTGTCCAGCGATGTCCGGCCAATTGGGCCGTTATCGCGACGTACGCGTCCTGCTTGCTGTGGCTACTTAAGCACTCAGTCAGGAGGAGGAATCAACCAGCGGCTGTGGACGAGATGAAGCGTCTTGATAAAGCCTATTGCTACACAGTCCAGCGGTTGTGCATCTCCACCCTACACGTATCCCTGATAATTCGGGTGCTGCCGCGCGCAGAATCCGCAGCGGGTTGGCATTTACCGTGAGCTCCGAAGGGGGAGGTCACGCATCATGGCTAATTTAGGCGTTGTTTCCGAAGTGTTCGCTCGGGGTCGTCCATAGCTGACTGCACTTTGTGAACTGGCCGTGAATATTGGCTCGCAAGGCGAGTGAAAACTCTGCTTCGCGGCTTGATTCAGGCCTCATGTCACCTGCGCTCGTTACAGCTGCAAACTCCACCGTTACGTAGCGAAAGCCCCGTAGGACGGCCTCTCGTCCTGGTGAATTGCGTTGGTCAGGGCCGGTTTTTGACCGTTAGTCCGCTGTCCAGGCCGCTTTTGGCGGCGTTCGCGACTATAGCAGCAATGATTAAGTGCTTCAATTCCATAAAAAATTGTTATCATCCGCGGCATGACGACTACTGCCCCTTCGACCCCAGCCGTACAACTGCTGGAGGTCTCGCCGGAATATGCCGGCCAACGTATTGATAACTTCCTTCTCGCTCGGCTCAAAGGCGTGCCCAAGACCTTGATTTACCGCATTTTGCGCAAGGGCGAAGTGCGGGTGAACAAAGGTCGGATCAAGCCCGAATACAAGCTGCAGGCGGGCGATATCGTGCGCGTGCCGCCAGTTCGCGTGCCCGAGCGCGACGAACCTGTGCCGCTGGCTCAGGGCCTGCTGCAGCGCCTCGAAGCCTCGATTGTCTTCGAGGACAAGGCGTTGATCGTGATCAACAAGCCTTGCGGCATCGCGGTTCACGGCGGCAGCGGCTTGACTTACGGGGTGATCGAAGCCTTTCGTCAGTTGCGTCCCGATTGCAAGGAGCTCGAACTGGTTCACCGTCTCGACCGTGACACCTCCGGCCTGCTAATGATCGCCAAGAAGCGCAGCATGCTGCGTCACTTGCACACGGCATTGCGCGGTGATGGCGTCGACAAGCGCTACATGGCGCTTGTTCGCGGTAATTGGGCGGCCTCGATCAAGCAAGTCCGGGCGTCGCTCGGCAAGAGCAATCTGCGCTCCGGCGAGCGCATGGTCGAGGTCGACGAGGAGGAGGGCAAGGAGTCCGTGACCGTGTTCAAGGTCCTGCGTCGTTTTGGCGACTTTGCCACCATGGTTGAAGCCAGGCCGATTACCGGCCGCACCCACCAGATCCGTGTCCACACCTTGCACGCCGGGCATTGCATCGCTGGCGACACCAAGTATGGCGATGAAGCCTTCAGCAAGGAAATCCGCGACCTGGGCGGCAAGCGCCTGTTCCTGCACGCCTACCTGCTGACTGTGCCGCTGCCGGATGGTGGTGAGCTGAAGCTGCAGGCGCCAGTGGACGAAATGTGGGCCAAGACCGTGGAGCGCCTGAGTGCACCCCTCTGATTACAAGCTGCTGATTTTCGATTGGGACGGCACGCTCGCTGATTCCATTGGTCGGATTGTCGAGGCGATGCATGTCGCCTCCGAGCGATCCGGGTTTCAGTTGCGTGACGATTTTGCGGTCAAAGGCATTATCGGTCTGGGTTTGCCTGAGGCTATTCGCACGTTATACCCGGACATTGGTGATGCCGAGTTGGTGGCGTTCCGTCAGCATTACGCAGATCACTACATCGCTGCGGAAGCCGTGCCTTCGCCGTTGTTCGAGGGTGTGCTCGAGTCGATGGAGGCGTTTCGCGCCGAGGGTTATCATCTGGCTGTGGCCACAGGCAAGGCCCGTCGCGGGCTGGATCGGGTGTTGAAAGCACACGGCTGGGAGGATTATTTCGATATCACCCGCGCCGCCGACGAAACCGCCAGCAAGCCCCATCCGCTGATGCTTGAGCAGATTCTTGCCCATTGCGAGGTTCGTCCGGAGCAGGCGCTGATGGTTGGCGACTCGTCCTTCGACCTGCAGATGGCGCGTAACGCTGGTATGGACTCGGTGGCGGTCAGTTACGGCGCGCAGTCGATCGACGCGCTGAAGCTGTTTGAGCCGCGACTGTCCATCGATCGTTTTTCAGAATTGCATGCCTGGCTGGGTCAGCGGGCTTAACAGGTTTTTGCTGGGGTAGATGTCATGACCGACGAATGGAAAGCGCCCGCCAAGTCGAGCGCAGAGAGCGGTGACGAAAAAAGCTGGAAGCTGCTGGAAAAGACTCTGCTGGCCAGTGTCCAGGAGCAGCGCCGGTCTCGTCGCTGGGGGATTTTCTTCAAGCTGCTGACCTTTGTTTACCTGTTTGGCGCGTTGATTCTGTTCACGCCGCTGATGGACATGGAAAAAAGCGCTACCCGCGGTTCCCACTACACGGCGTTGATCGACGTGACCGGCATGATCGCCGACAAGGAGCCGGCCAGCGCCGACAACATCGTCGGCAGCCTGCGTGCCGCCTTCGAGGACGAGAAGGTCAAGGGCGTGATCCTGCGCATCAACAGCCCGGGCGGCAGTCCGGTGCAGTCGGGTTACGTGTACGACGAGATCGTCCGTTTGCGCGGCTTGCATCCGGATACCAAGGTGTACGCGGTTATTTCCGATCTGGGCGCTTCCGGTGCTTACTATATCGCCAGCGCGGCGGATCAGATTTACGCCGACAAGGCGAGCCTGGTCGGCTCTATTGGTGTGACGGCGGCCGGTTATGGCTTTGTCGGCACCATGGAGAAGCTCGGTGTCGAGCGTCGGACCTATACGTCGGGCGAGCACAAGTCGTTCCTCGACCCGTTCCAGCCGCAGAAGCCTGAGGAGACTCAGTTCTGGCAAGGTGTTCTGGATACCACGCACCAGCAGTTCATCAACAGCGTGAAAAAGGGCCGTGGCGACCGTCTGAAGGACAAGGAGCATCCAGAGCTGTTCTCCGGATTGGTCTGGAACGGTGAGCAGGCTTTGCCGCTGGGTCTGATCGATGGCCTGGGGAATGCCAGTTCGGTGGCGCGTGATGTGATTGGCGAAAAAGAGCTGGTGGACTTCACCGTTCAGGAATCGCCGTTCGATCGCTTCTCGAAAAAGCTCGGTGCCAGCGTGGCTGAGCAGCTGGCGATGTGGATGGGCTTTCACGGTCCGTCGATGCGCTGATTCTCTGGCTGCATAAAAAACCGGCCCGATTGGCCGGTTTTTTGTGTTCAGGGGATTTGCACGCCTTCGACCAGCAGCATGTCGATCAGGCGAATCAGCGGCAGGCCGATCAGGCTGGTGGCGTCAGGGCCTTCGGTGCTTTGGAACAGGCTCACCCCCAAGCCTTCGGCCTTGAAGCTGCCGGCGCAGTCGTAGGGCTGTTCGGCGCGCAGGTAACGTTCGATGCGTGCCTGATCGAGGGTGCGCATGTGCACGGTGAAGGGCACGCAGTCGACCTGGCAGTCGCCGGTCTGGCTGTTAAGCAGCGCCAGGCCCGTCAGGAAGGTTACGCTGGCACCGCTCGACGCCAGCAGTTGTTCGCGGGCCTTCTCGAAGGTGTGGGGTTTGCCGATGATCCGCTCGCCGAGGACTGCGACCTGATCGGAGCCGATGATCAGGTGGGCGGGATGGCTGCCGGCAAGTGCCCGCGCTTTTTCTTTGGCGAGGCGCTTTACCAGCTCGACGGCCGATTCGCCCGGACGATGGCTTTCATCAATGTCCGGCGAGCTGCAGATGAATGGCAACTGCAAGCGGGCCAGCAATTCCCGGCGATAAACCGAGCTTGAAGCGAGTAATAAAGGCAGCATGCGCATCTCCGAAAGGCAGGCGCGAATTCTAGCGGGGCTTCCAAGTGACGGACAGGGCTGAATTTCCTTTGACATGGCCGGGTGCATCCCTATAATGCTGCGCCTATGTTGAATGACCCGATTCCACCTCACGTTGACCCGCGCAAATTGGCTGACCGTGGCACCACCCTTCAAGGTGAACTGCTGCTGGCCGATTTGGAGAGACTCTGCGACCCGCTTTCCGACACTGTCGGTACGGTGCAGGCTAAATTCGTTTTTGAACGAGATGAACGTAAGTCTGTGGTAATCCACAGCTTTATCGACACCGAAGTCAAAATGGTTTGCCAGCGTTGTCTTGAGCTGGTCACCCTGCCGATCCATAGCGAATGCAGTTATGCTGTGGTGAAGGAGGGTGCGAATACCCAGTCGTTGCCGAAAGGTTATGACGTGCTGGAACTGGGCGAAGATCCATTGGATCTGCAGTCACTGATCGAGGAGGAGCTTCTGCTCGCCTTGCCCATTGTGCCTGCTCATCATCCGGAAGAATGCCAGCAGCCGGCGGGTCTCGATGAGCCCGAACCGAGCGAGGACGAGGTAACGCGGTCCAACCCGTTCAGTGTATTGGCGCAGTTAAAGCGTGACCCAAACGTTTAGGAGTTAATCAATTATGGCTGTTCAGCAGAACAAAAAATCCCGCTCTGCCCGTGACATGCGCCGTTCGCACGACGCTCTCGAGGCTAGCACCCTGTCTGTAGAAAAAACCACCGGTGAAGTTCACCTGCGTCACCACGTATCGCCAGAAGGCGTATACCGTGGCCGTAAAGTGATCGACAAGGGCGCTGACGAGTAATCCTTGTCTGCTCAAGTCATCGCGATTGACGCAATGGGCGGGGACTTCGGTCCCCGCAGCATTGTTCAGGCCAGCCTTGCTTGTCTGTCTGCTACACCCTCGTTACACCTGACCCTCGTCGGTCAACCCTCCCTTCTTGAAGAATTGCTCTCTGGCCAATCGGCTGTGGATCGCTCGCGCCTGTCGATTGCTCCGGCGTCCGAAGTCATCACCATGGACGAAAAGCCTGCCCAGGCCCTGCGTGGCAAACCTGACTCGTCGATGCGCGTGGCCCTCGAGCTGTTGCGCGACGGCAAGGTTCAGGCGTGTGTCAGTGCCGGTAATACCGGTGCGCTGATGGCGTTGTCGCGGTTTGTGCTCAAGACGTTGCCGGGCATCGATCGGCCGGCGATGGTGGCGGCGATTCCAACGCAGAAGGGTTATTGCCAGTTGCTCGACCTTGGCGCCAACGTTGATTGCAGTGCCGAGCACTTGTTGCAATTTGCGGTAATGGGCTCGGTGGCGGCAGAAACCCTTGGCATCGTCCGTCCACGGGTGGCCTTGCTGAACATCGGCACCGAAGACATCAAGGGCAATCAGCAGGTCAAGCTGGCGGCGACCTTGTTGCAAGGCGCTCGCGGCATCAACTACATCGGCTTTGTCGAGGGTGACGGTCTGTACCGCGGCGAGGCGGACGTGGTGGTGTGTGACGGCTTCGTCGGCAATATCTTGCTCAAGTCCAGCGAAGGCCTGGCGACCATGATTGCCGGGCGCATCGAGGCCCTGTTCAAGAAAAACCTCGCTTCGAAAATGGTCGGCGCGCTCGCGCTGCCGCTGATGAAGCGTCTTCAAGCCGATCTGGCCCCGGCGCGACATAACGGCGCAAGCTTCCTGGGTTTGCAGGGGATTGTCGTGAAAAGCCACGGTTCTGCTGGCGTTCAGGGTTTCCAGAGTGCGATACAACGTGCCCTGATCGAGATCCAGGAAAACCTGCCGGAACGCATTCACGGTCGTCTGGAGGATTTGTTGCTTTAGGCGTTTTCGTCGGACAATGCTTAAATGTGACCGCTCAGTTTAATTGGCCATCCAACTGTCAGTTTCTTGCGTCCCCCAAGCGGGACGTCAAATTCTCCGACGACAAGATCATTAGGGGCTTGTTACATGTCTGCTTCCCTCGCATTCGTCTTTCCAGGACAGGGTTCGCAGTCCCTCGGCATGCTGGCCGAGTTGGGCGCGCAACATCCGGTTGTCCTCGAAACATTCAAAGAAGCTTCCGATGCTCTGGGTTACGACCTGTGGGCACTGACCCAGCAAGGGCCGGAAGAGCAACTCAATCAAACCGATAAAACCCAGCCGGCCATTCTGACCGCCTCGATCGCCCTGTGGCGTTTGTGGCTGGCGGAAGGCGGTGCGCGTCCGGCTTACGTTGCCGGTCACAGCCTGGGCGAGTACAGCGCGCTGGTCGCTGCTGGCAGCCTGAGCCTGGGCGATGCCGTCAGGCTGGTTGAGCGTCGTGGTCAGTTGATGCAGGAAGCCGTTCCGGCCGGGCAGGGCGGCATGGCCGCGATCCTCGGTCTGGACGATGCTGACGTGCTCGCAGCCTGTGCCGAAGCGGCGCAAGGCGAAGTGGTCAGCGCGGTCAACTTCAACTCCCCGGGCCAGGTGGTGATCGCCGGTGCCAAGGCCGCGGTCGAACGCGCCATCGAAGGCTGCAAGGCCCGTGGTGCCAAACGCGCCATGCCGCTGCCTGTCAGCGTGCCGTCCCACTGCGAGCTGATGCGCCCGGCGGCCGAGCGTTTCGCCGAGTCGATCGCTGCGATCGACTGGCAAGCGCCACAGATCCCGGTTGTACAGAACGTCAGCGCTGCGGTGCCGGCCGATCTGGAAACCCTCAAGCGCGATCTGCTTGAACAACTCTACAAACCTGTGCGCTGGGTCGAATCGGTCCAGGCGCTGGCCACCAAGGGTGCGACCCAGTTGGTCGAATGCGGTCCTGGCAAAGTGCTGGCCGGCCTGAACAAGCGTTGCGCCGAAGGCGTGTCGACATCCAACCTCAATACCCCAGACGCTTTCGCTGCCGCCCGTGCAGCGCTGGCCTGAATCAGGAGAAACTTGCATGAGTCTGCAAGGTAAAGTTGCACTGGTCACCGGTGCGAGCCGCGGTATCGGCCAGGCCATCGCCCTGGAGCTGGGTCGTCAGGGCGCCATCGTTGTGGGCACTGCGACCTCTGCATCGGGTGCCGAACGCATCGCTGCTACCCTGAAAGAAAATGGTATTCAAGGCACTGGTCTGGAACTCAATGTCACCAGCGACGAGTCCGTCGCAGCGGTGTTGGCGAGTATCACTTCGCAGTTCGGAGCGCCGGCGATCCTGGTCAACAATGCCGGTATCACCCGCGATAATCTGATGATGCGCATGAAAGATGACGAATGGCATGACGTCGTCGATACCAACCTGAACAGTCTGTTCCGCCTGTCCAAGGGTGTTTTGCGTGGTATGACCAAAGCCCGTTGGGGACGAATTATCAGTATTGGCTCTGTTGTGGGTGCCATGGGCAACGCAGGCCAAGTAAACTACGCAGCCGCCAAGGCCGGTCTGGAAGGTTTCAGCCGTGCACTGGCGCGTGAAGTCGGTTCGCGTTCGATTACGGTAAACTCGGTGGCCCCTGGGTTCATCGACACCGATATGACCCGCGAACTGCCCGAGGCACAGCGTGAAGCCTTGCAGACGCAGATTCCGCTGGGCCGTCTGGGACAAGCACAAGAGATCGCGTCTGTGGTCGCTTTTCTTGCATCCGACGGTGCGGCTTACGTTACTGGGGCTACAATCCCGGTGAACGGCGGGATGTACATGAGTTAAATGTGACGGATTGCTTCAAAAAAATGTCATACGAGCTGTCTAAAATCCGTTATAAAGCTGCAATCTATTTATAGGCAGAGGGCCCCAGGGTTTGAGGAGTGAAGCTTTCAGTTGAAAAACTGAAAAGCCTTTCTATACACTTACCCACTGGCCAGCTGCCTGAATTTGTCCATTAGGAGTGAAAACAAGGTATGAGCACCATCGAAGAGCGCGTCAAGAAAATCGTTGCTGAGCAACTGGGCGTTAAAGAAGAAGAAGTGGTCAACACTGCTTCCTTCGTTGAAGACCTGGGTGCCGACTCCCTTGACACCGTTGAGCTGGTGATGGCTCTGGAAGAGGAATTCGAGACCGAAATCCCTGACGAAGAAGCTGAGAAGATCACTACTGTACAAGCTGCAATCGACTACGTTACTAGCCACCAGGCGTAATAGTTTGTAATCGTTGCTTGCTGTCATGGAAAAACCGCACTGCCATCACGGCGTGCGGTTTTTTCTTTAGGCCTGATGCAAAGTCGTCATTTGAAAAAGGAGAGTGCTGTGTCGCGTAGACGCGTCGTAGTCACCGGTATGGGTATGTTGTCGCCACTGGGCACGGATGTGCCGAGCAGTTGGCAGGGCATTCTGGCTGGCCGCAGTGGCATTGGTCTGATCGAACACACCGACCTTTCTGCCTATTCCACCCGTTTTGGCGGCTCGGTAAAGGGCTTCAATGTCGAGGAATACCTGTCGGTCAAGGAAGCTCGCAAGCTCGACCTGTTCATTCAATACGGTCTGGCTGCAGGTTTTCAGGCAGTTCGTAACTCCGGTTTGGAAGTCACCGACGCCAACCGTGAGCGCATCGGCGTGGCCATGGGCTCGGGTATTGGCGGTCTGACCAATATCGAAGAAACCAGCCGCACCCTGCATGATTCCGGCCCACGACGGATTTCTCCGTTTTTCGTGCCTGGCTCGATCATCAATATGATTTCCGGTTTTCTGTCCATCCACCTGGGTGCACAGGGACCTAACTACGCCATCGCCACCGCCTGTACCACCGGTACGCACTGCATTGGCATGGCGGCCCGCAACATCATGTACGACGAAGCCGACGTGATGATTGCCGGCGGCGCCGAGATGGCGGCTTGCGGTCTGGGCATGGGGGGCTTCGGTGCTTCCCGTGCGCTGTCGACCCGCAACGACGAGCCGACCCGCGCCAGCCGTCCATGGGACAAGGGCCGTGATGGCTTCGTCCTGTCCGACGGTGCCGGTGCCCTGGTTCTCGAAGAACTGGAACACGCCAAGGCACGCGGCGCGACCATCTACGCCGAGCTGATCGGTTTCGGCACCAGTGGCGATGCCTATCACATGACTTCGCCTCCCGCCGATGGTGCCGGTGCCGCCCGTTGCATCACCAATGCCTTGCGCGACGCGAAAATCAATGGCGACCAGGTTCAGTACATCAACGCCCACGGCACTTCGACTTCAGCCGGCGACCTCGCCGAAGCCTGTGCGATCAAGTCGGTGTTCGGCGATCACGCCTACAAACTGGCCGTCAGTTCGACCAAGTCTATGACCGGTCACTTGCTGGGGGCAGCAGGCGCAGTCGAGGCAATCTTCAGCGTGCTGGCGATCAACAGCCA
This sequence comes from Pseudomonas sp. 31-12, assembly GCF_003151075.1. NCBI lineage: Bacteria > Pseudomonadati > Pseudomonadota > Gammaproteobacteria > Pseudomonadales > Pseudomonadaceae > Pseudomonas > Pseudomonas sp. 31-12. Next base: position 5,069,370 of record NZ_CP029482.1, on the reverse strand, counting down.
GGTGGCGCCACCGACCATCAACCTTGATGAGCCGGATGAAGGCTGCGACCTCGATTTCGTGCCGCACACCGCGCGCAACATGGATATCGATGTGGTGCTGTCCAACTCCTTCGGGTTTGGCGGTACCAACGGCTCGCTGGTGTTCCGCCGGTTCGTTGACTGATGGACAGCTGGGTCGACGGTCAGCCGGCTGACGCGTTGTCGCTGAAAGATCGCGGCCTGGCTTACGGTGATGGTCTGTTCGAGACCATTGCCGTGCGTGGCGGGCAGCCGTTGCTGCTGGACCGACATCTGGCGCGTCTGGCCGATGGTTGTTCACGGCTGGCGATCACTGCCGATCACGAGTTGATCCGCAGTGAGCTGCTGGCCTATGCCACCGAATTGGGTGAGGGCGTGCTCAAGCTCATCCTCACCCGCGGCGACAGTCTGCGCGGTTACGCTCCCGATCCTTCGGCTCAGGCCCGGCGTATTCTGCAAGGCAATCCTCCCGCTGCCTATCCTGCCGTTCATGGCGAGCAGGGCGTTCGCCTGTTTCCTTGTGCGACACGACTGTCCAGGCAGCCACTGCTTGCCGGCCTCAAACACCTCAATCGTCTGGAGCAAGTCATTGCCCGCGGCGAATGGCAAGATGCCGAGCACGCCGAGGGCTTGATGCTCGACAGGACGGGGCGGGTGATCGAAGGCGTGTTCAGCAACCTGTTCCTGATCCGCGATGGCGTGTTGATCACGGCTGATTTGAAGCGCTGCGGCGTGGCCGGTGTGATGCGTGCCGAATTATTGTTTCAAGCCGAGTCGTTGGGGATCCCCACGCAAATCACCGACATCAGCCTCGATCAGCTGCAATGGGCTGATGAAGTCTTTGTCTGCAACAGCGTGTATGGCGTTTGGCCGGTGCGCGCCTATGCAGCGCTGAGCTGGTCGGTTGGGCCGCTCACCCGTAAACTCCAAACCATTGCCCGCGCGCTACTGGATGCTTGATACGTGAGACGTAAATTCTTGCTACTGCTGGAAACCGGATTGGTTCTGGCGGGGCTGTGTCTGGGCGCCTCCGCCTGGAAGATTCATACGGCGCTGAATCAGCCGCTGAACATCACTCAGGAAGAACTGCTGGAAGTGCCCAAGGGCACGACACCGACCCGCACTTTCTATCGACTCGAAGCCGACGGCGTCATCAAGGACGCTTTCTGGCTGCGTGTGTATTGGCGTTTCAACCTGGCCGGACAACCTTTGCACAAGGGCGAATACCGCATGCAGCCCGGCATGACTGTCGAAGGTCTGATCGACCTGTGGAAGCGTGGGGATATCGTTCAGTACAGCCTGACCCTGGTCGAAGGCTGGAATTTTCATCAGGTCCGGGCGGCATTGGCCAAGGATGAGAAGCTCGAGCAGACCCTGAACGGCTTGAGCGATAGCGAAGTGATGACCAAGCTGGGCCACACCGGGATCTTTCCCGAGGGCCGGTTCTTCCCCGACACCTACCGCTTCGTGCGCGGCATGACCGATGTCGAACTGCTGAAAAAGGCCTACGACCGCCTCGATGAAGTCCTGGCCAAGGAATGGGAGCAGCGCTCCGCTGATGTGCCGTATACCGAACCCTATCAGGCGCTGATCATGGCCTCGCTGGTGGAAAAGGAAACCGGTGTGCCCCAAGAGCGCGGGCAGATTGCCGGCGTGTTTGTGCGGCGCATGGCGATGGGCATGATGCTGCAGACCGATCCGACGGTGATCTATGGCCTCGGTGATCGCTACAGCGGCAAATTGACCCGTGCCCATCTCAAGGAACCCACGCCGTACAACACCTACATGATTTCAGGCCTGCCGCCGACCCCGATCGCCATGGTCGGCCGCGAAGCGATTCATGCCGCGTTGAACCCGGTGGCGGGCAACAGCCTCTACTTCGTCGCTCGCGGTGATGGCAGCCACGTTTTTTCCGATGATCTGGATGCCCACAATAATGCGGTGCGGGAGTTCCAGCTCAAGCGTCGTGCCGATTATCGCTCCAGCCCGGCACCTGTCTCGGCGCCAGAAACCCTGAATGGTGAAGCGCCGGACGCCGAGGCGCCGATTCCGGCCGCTTCGCCCAACCCCGATCCCGAGGCTGTACCGTCCGTAGCGCCGCAAGAGCCTGCTGCCGCACCCGCTCCGGAGCCTGAACCCGAACCTGTGCCCGAGCTGGACGCACCGGCTGCGCAAAGCCCGCAATGACTCTGATTAAGGACTGCCTGTGACTGGCTTGTTTATTACCCTGGAAGGCCCGGAAGGCGCCGGCAAGAGCACCAACCGCGAATACCTGGCAGAGCGCCTGCGCGCCGCCGGTATCGAGGTAGTGCTGACCCGCGAGCCGGGTGGTACGCCGTTGGCCGAGCGGATTCGCGAAGTGCTGCTGGCGCCGGTTGATGAAGTCATGAATCCCGACACCGAGTTGTTGCTGGTGTTCGCAGCGCGCGCCCAGCACCTGGCCGAGGTGATCCGCCCGGCGCTGGCCCGTGGTGCGGTGGTTTTGTGTGATCGTTTTACCGATTCGACCTATGCCTATCAGGGTGGCGGTCGTGGTTTGTCCCTGGAGCGCATCGCGACTCTGGAAACGTTTGTCCAGGGCGATTTGCGCCCGGACCTGACGCTGATCTTCGATCTGCCGGTGGAAGTGGGTCTGGCCCGTGCCAGCGCCCGTGGTCGACTGGATCGTTTCGAACTCGAAGGCCGAACCTTTTTCGATGCCGTACGCAGTGCGTTCCTCAAGCGTGCTGAAGCTGATCCGGCGCGATATGTCCTGGTCGATGCCGCTCAGCCGCTGGCGCAGGTCCAGCAGTCGCTGGACGCCTTGCTGCCACGTCTGCTGGAGTTAACCCGTGGCTGAAGCCTATCCGTGGCAGGACAGCCTCTGGCAGCAGTTGGCCGGTCGCAAGCAACATGCGCACGCCTATCTGTTGCATGGCCCGGCCGGGATCGGCAAGCGTGCGCTGGCCGAACGGTTGATGGCCAGCCTGCTGTGCCAGCGTCCGACCGCGCAGGATGCCTGCGGTGAATGCAAATCCTGCCTGCTGCTCAAGGCCGGCAGCCACCCCGACAATTACATTCTGGAACCCGAAGAGGCCGACAAGGCGATCAAGGTCGATCAGGTGCGTGATCTGGTCAGCTTTGTGGTGCAGACCGCGCAGATGGGCGGGCGCAAAGTGGTGTTGATCGAGCCGGTCGAGGCGATGAACGTCAACGCCGCGAACGCCTTGCTCAAAAGTCTTGAAGAACCCTCCGGCGACACCGTGTTGCTATTGGTCAGTCACCAGACCAGTCGTCTGCTGCCGACCATCAAGAGCCGCTGCGTGCAGCAGGCTTGCCCGTTGCCGAGCGAGGCGATGAGTCTGGCCTGGCTGGCCAAGGCCCTGCCGGACAGCTCGGAAGAAGAGCGTGTCGAACTGCTGACCCTGGCCGCCGGCTCTCCGTTGGCCGCGGTCAAGTTGCAGACCCAGGGCGTGCGCGAGCAGCGAGCGCTGGTGGTCGAAGGTGTGAAAAAGTTGCTTAAGCAACAGCAATCGCCGACGCAACTGGCCGAAGAATGGAAAACCGTCCCGCAGTTGTTGCTGTTCGACTGGTTCTGCGACTGGTCGAGTCTGATCCTGCGCTATCAATTGACCCAGGACGAAGAAGGCCTGGGGTTGACGGACATGCGCAAGGTCATTCAATACCTGGCGCAGAAAACCGCTCAGGATAAAGTCTTGAATATCCAGGACTGGATCCTCGCCCAGCGTCAGAAGGTCATGAGCAAAGCCAACCTCAATCCGGCGCTGTTGCTCGAAGCGTTGCTGGTGCAATGGGCATCCTTGCCTACCCAGAAGTGATCGACTGCGCCTAGACTCTGATCATCAGCAATGGAGGTCAGCATGAATGAAGCCATCAATCCGGGACCGCGCAACGGCATTTTGTCCCTGACCATCAAGGACAAGTCCGTGCTTTACGCGGCCTACATGCCATTCATCAAGAACGGTGGCCTGTTTATCCCGACCAACAAAAGCTACAAGTTGGGCGACGAGGTGTTCATGCTGCTTAACCTGATGGATGAGGCCGAGAAGATTCCGGTCGCCGGCAAGGTTGCCTGGATTTCCCCCAAAGGCGCCCAGGGCAACCGGGCCGCGGGGGTCGGCGTACAATTCAACGACGGCGACAACACGGCGCGCAGTCGAATCGAAACCCATCTGGCCGGAACCCTGAAGTCCGACCGTCCCACTCATACGATGTAAGTTGCAGCCCTTTTATGCTCGTAGATTCCCATTGTCACCTCGATCGTCTTGACCTCGCCGCCCACGACGGCTCTCTGGATGCCGCGCTTGATGCGGCCCGGCAGCGCGGGGTAGGACACTTTTTGTGTATCGGCGTCAGCGTCGAGAATGCCGCGGACGTCAAAGCCCTGGCTGAACGTTACGACGACGTCGACTGTTCCGTGGGCGTGCATCCGCTGGATGTGCAACCGGGAGCCGCGCCGGCGCTGGATTGGTTGTTGCGTGAGCTCAATCATCCCCGTGTGGTGGCGATTGGTGAGACCGGCCTGGATTATCACTACGAGCCGGAAGCGGCCGAGTTGCAGCAGGAATCGTTTCGCTTGCACCTGCAGGCTGCTCAACAAACGGGCAAGCCGGTGATCATCCACACCCGAGGCGCCCGCGCCGATACGTTGAGCTTGCTGCGCGAGGCGGCGTTGCCTCAAGCGGGCGTGCTGCATTGCTTCACGGAAGACTGGGACATGGCCAAGGCTGCACTGGACATGGGCTATTACATTTCCCTGTCCGGTATTGTCACTTTTCGCAATGCCGATGCGTTGCGTGACGTGGCCAGCAAAGTGCCGGCTGATCGATTGCTGGTGGAAACCGACTCGCCGTATCTCGCGCCGATCCCTTATCGCGGCAAACCCAACCTGCCGCAGTACGTACGCGAGGTTGCGGAATTTCTGGCAATGTTGCGGGGTGAGTCCTATGAGCGATTTGCCGAGCAGACCACTGAAAACTTCAAGCGGCTGTTCCCGCTGGCGCATGTGAAAGGCTGAATCGCAGGCAAAAAAAACCCGGGTTCTGGGGGGTGAATCCGGGTTAAGACCATTAGGAGTAAAACAAAGGCACGCGGTCCGTTGGTACCTATATCGACGCGACACTTGGGGGAGATGTCCCGCCGACAGTTCAAGTATTGATCAGTATTGCGCCGAGTCCAGTTTACCGGCCCCGGTTTTTAAACAATTTTGGAATACGGGCGCTTCGGAAGAGTTCTCATCAAAGGGCGGCCCTGTGTGAAATCATCAAGAAACACAGATATGGTCGGATGATCCGTGCATTTTTGCGTAAGTTAGGCATAATACGCGGCTTCGAATTTTGACCCCAACAGACCTTTTCTTATGCATAAAGAACCTCGTAAGGTCCGTGAGTTTCGTCGCCGCGAGCAAGAAATTCTCGATACCGCGCTCAAGCTGTTCCTCGACCAAGGTGAAGACAGTGTCACCGTCGAGATGATTGCTGATGCCGTCGGTATCGGCAAAGGCACGATCTACAAGCATTTCAAATCCAAGGCGGAGATCTATCTGCGCCTGATGCTCGACTACGAGCGTGATCTGAACGAGCTGTTGCATTCTGCGGATGTGGACAAGGACAAGGAAGCGCTGTCCCGGGCCTACTTCGAATTCCGCATGCGCGATCCGCAGCGCTATCGGTTGTTCGATCGCCTGGAAGAGAAGGTGGTCAAAGGCAATCAGGTGCCGGAAATGGTCGAGGAACTGCACAAGATCCGCGCCTCCAATTTCGAACGCCTGACCCTGCTGATCAAAGGCCGGATCAGCGAAGGCAAGCTCGAAGACGTACCGCCTTACTTCCATTACTGCGCGTCCTGGGCGCTGGTGCATGGTGCCGTGGCGCTGTATCACTCGCCGTTCTGGAGCAATGTGCTGGAAGATCAGGAAGGTTTCTTCCAGTTCCTGATGGATATCGGCGTGCGCATGGGCAACAAGCGCAAGCGCGATACCGACACCCCGAGCAGCTGAACCATTCAGTTGCCTTATTGCGCCATGATTTCGCTATATGGCGCAGTACCTCAGGAATATACTCAGGCATGGGACTTGCTAAAACTTGATTTGTGAGTCAAGTTTTACGGGTTCGAATTCCTTTCGCCGGAGTGCTCCATGATCGTTGATCGTCAAGGCAGGCGTTTTCGCAATTTGCGGATCAGTCTGACTTCAGCCTGCAATTACGCGTGTACCTATTGCGTGCCCAACGGCAAGCGGCTGGTGGCTGCGCAGGATGAATTGTCGGCCGAGGCCATGGCGCGCGGCGTGGCGTATCTGATCGAAGCGGCGGGCATCGAGCGCTTGCGCATCACCGGTGGTGAGCCGCTGGTCAGTCCTAAACTCGAAGCCTTCATGACCGCCGTCGGCAAGATGGGCCTGGAAGACATCAGCCTGACCACCAATGGCCAGCTGCTGGCGAAAAAGCTGCCGTTGCTGGTGGACGCCGGCATCCGTCGCATCAACGTTTCCCTCGATACCCTGGACGCCGGCGCGTTCCGCAGCATTGCCCGTGGCGGCGATCTGGCGACCGTGCTCGACGGTATGGACCAGGCCAAGGCTGCCGGCCTGAAAATCAAGGTCAACATGGTGCCTCTGCGCGGGCAGAACCTTGACCAGGTGATGCCGTTGCTCGATTACTGCCTTGAGCGTGGCTATGAGCTGCGTTTCATCGAGCTGATGCGCATGGGCCACCTGGCCAGTGACAACAACGCCTTCCTGCAGCAGTTCGTCAGTCTTCAGCAGTTGTTGAGTCTGATCGGCGAGCGCTACGAATACCTGCAAGCTGATGCGCCCGTAGACGCCACAGCTGTGCGCTACGCAATCCCGGGGATGGGGCATTTTGGTGTGATTGCCAATGAAAGCGTTCCCTTCTGCCGGACCTGCTCGCGTCTGCGCCTGTCATCCACCGGCTGGTTGCATGGCTGTTTATCATCGAGCAATCGCCACTATGTCGGCGATCTGTTGGACAAACCGCGCCATCAGGCATTGCCGGCGTTGCAGCGACTCTTGGTGAAAGCCTTGGGCGACAAGCAGGAAGTGGCGTTCTCCGGTGGTGCGACTGTCATGAAGATTATTGGCGGCTGATCGGGCCTGTGGCGAGGGAGCTTGCTCCCGCTGGGGTGCGAAGCGGCCCCGAATTATCAAAGGCACCGCAGTCCTGAGTAATTGCGACTGCTGCGCAGCCGGACGGGAGCAAGCTCCCTCGCCACAAGTCCGCATAATCCATCTGAAAGGTCTGGAAGGCCGAGCTGGCGCGGAAGCTGCATCCCATGGCCATTCGCCGGTTTTCCGTCACCGGCCTCTGGAGGGTAGGATGCGTAGCCTGGTTTTGCTGCTGGCCGTTTTGGCGCTTGGTGGCTGCATGAATGTCAGCGATATGGCTGAAGGAGCTCGCTACCACATGAGCGATGCAGGGCTGCTGGATCACAGCGACAGTCGTCGGGCGAATAACCTGCGCATCCAGCCGGACTCGTTCATCTACATCGCCCAAGGTGCCTTCGCGCCGCCGGGCAGTGCCTATCCGCGACCGAACGTGGTCGCTGAAGAAGCCTTCAATGGCTTTATCGAATATTTCCCGATGGTCCGCCGCGCCCGCACCCCCGAGGGCCTCGACCAAGCCATGGGTGAAGCCCGCGCTGCCGGTGCCCATTACCTGCTTTACACGCGATTCGCCAAGGCAGATGACCGTATCGGTAACTCGGACGAATGGCTCGATCAGGAATACGTCGATCGCCTCGGCATCGACAGCGGCGTGATTCAGATCATGTTGATCGAGACCAGCACCCAGTATTTGATTGATACTGCACGTATCAAGAGTCGTGGCGGTTTACTGACGTTCCACGACAACAAGCCACAAGACCTGATTGGCCCGCCGCTGGAGCAATACGCGCGCAGCCTGATCGGGCTCAGCGACCAGTAATCCAAGGAGAACGCCATGAGTGGCCCGCAAAAAGCCAACGACTTGTTGGGGCAAATCCCCAAAACCAAAGGCTTGCCGCCGGTCCACCTGTGGAACCCTGACTTCTGTGGCGACATCGACATGCGCATCGCCCGTGACGGCACCTGGTTTTATCTGGGGACGCCAATCGGACGCAAGCCGATGGTCAAGCTGTTCTCCACCATCATTCGCCGCGATGGCGATGATTATTTCCTGATTACTCCTGTCGAGAAAGTGGGCATCAAGGTCGATGATGCGCCGTTTGTGGCGATTGCCGTGGACGTGGAGGGCGAGGGCGAAGCTCAGGTCTTGCGCTTCACCACCAACGTCGACGAGACCGCGGACGCCGGCACTGAACACCCGATTCGCGTAGTCATCGATCCGGTCACGCAAGAGCCTGCGCCTTACGTGCATGTGCGCACCAACCTCGAAGCGCTGATCCACCGCAACGTCTTCTACCAGTTGGTGGAACTGGCCGTGACCCGTGAGATCGACGGGCAACGCTGGCTGGGCGTGTGGAGCGACGGCGAGTTCTTCCCCATCGGCCTCGAGCCGTAACACACATTGGTTTTTGCGCGCAGACATTCAAAAATCAATTTGACACCCAATCGTATGATGATTAGCGTGGGCATCCATCGCGAACGGCTTTGTGCCGTTCCTGCATCGAGGTGCCCATGTCCAGCAGTTTTCATGCGTCGACCGTCGATTGGCTGGGTTGCTGGATAGCTGCAGGCCAGGTCAGGCCCGGCGAAACCATCAAGGTCGAAGCCGACCTGGGTGAGCAACTCGGTGTCAGTCGCACGGTCATTCGCGAAGCCATCAAGACCTTGGTCGCCAAAGGCATGCTCGAAGTCGGGCCGAAGGTCGGCACGCGGGTGTTGCCGGTGCGGCGCTGGAATCTTTTTGATCCGCAAGTCGTGGGTTGGCTGTCACGCAGCGGCTTGCCGGAAAACTTCGTCGACGACTTGCTCGATCTGCGTCGCACCATCGAACCGATGGCCGTGCGCTGGGCGTGCGAGCGCGCGACGGTCGAACAGGTTCAGGCAATATTGCAGGCTTACAACGCGCTGGAGAGGGCGGTGGACAGCGGCATCGATTACAACCACGCCGACCAGATCTTTCACGAGTGCATACTCGCCGCCAGCCACAACCAGTTCATCGAACAAATGGTCCCGGCCCTCGGTGCGCTGTTGGCTGTTTCTTTTGAAGTGTCTGCCGCCGACCCGGACGAACTGCGCCGCACGCTGCCGATTCACAAAGACATGGCCGATGCCATCGCCGCCCGGGATGCCGCGCGGGGTGTCTGGGCCTGCATGACCCTGATCGATAACGCGGACCTGGCGATCAAACGCTTCTATCCGCAAGTCATGGCCGACAAAAAAGCCAGCTGACAATAAAGAATCCTGTGGGAGCGGGCTTGCTCGCGAAAGCGGTTTAGCATTCAGCGACAAGGTGCCTGACACACCGTTATCGCAAGCAGGCTCACTCCCACATAAAGCAATAAGCAGGAGGTTTCATGACGTGGAATGCGGTTACCGGGCACCGTGCGCAACTCGGTGAAGGTCCGTTCTGGGACGCGCCGACCCAAGCGCTGTACTGGGTGGACATCGCCGGCAAGCAAGCTCTGCGGCTGATCGGCGCCAACGTGCAGATCTGGGAAATGCCGGAACACGTCTCCGCGTTCATCCCCTGCGAGAGCGGCGATGCGCTGGTGACGTTGAGTAGCGGCGTCTATCGCCTGGACCTTGAATCGCCAGGACTCGAACCGCGCCTGACCTTGCTCTGCGTCGCCGATCCGCAACCCGGCAACCGCGCCAACGAAGCCCGCTGCGATGCACAGGGCCGGCTCTGGCTCGGCACCATGCAAAACAACATCGGAGAAAACGGCGAAGACTTGCCCATCGTGCGTCGATCCGGCGGCCTGTTTCGCATCGACCGCGACGCCCGTGTCACGCCGCTGCTTCGCGGGCTGGGCATTCCTAACACGTTACTGTGGAGCGAAGACGAGACCACGCTGTTTTTCGCCGACAGCATGGACCAAACCTTGTACCGCTATTTCGTTCACACCGACGGCAATCTGGACACCGCATACGTCTGGTTCGGTCCCCATGAGCGAGGTGGCCCGGATGGCTCGGCGATGGATGCCGAGGGCTTCATCTGGAACGCCCGATGGGACGGCAGCTGCCTGATCAGGCTAACCCCGGATGGTCATGTCGACCGCGTGATCGAACTGCCGGTCAGCCGTCCGACCAGTTGCGTGTTTGGCGGCGAAGACATGAAAACCCTTTGCATCACCAGCGCCGCGAGCCCGCTCAACCATCCGCTGGACGGCGCGCTGCTGTCGATTCGCGTCGATGTGCCCGGTAAACCCTGCAATCGCTTTGCTGGATAAATCCCAAAATATGGGATGTAAAATTATATATTGAGATTATTTGGTGGTCGGGTTTATAGTCGGCCATCAGTTACACGCACTCACACTTAAAAAAACAAAACAGGTGAAGTGATGCAGCGATTTTCCCAAAAGAATTTTGACCGGACATCGACAGATGCCCGGTTTTTGTCGTGCCTGCAAAAGGGGGGTTGATCCATGGCTGAACCTCTTTCCTTGCCACCCGTGCCCGAACCGCCCAAGGGCGAGCGCCTGAAAAACAAGGTGGTGTTGCTGACCGGCGCTGCGCAGGGCATTGGCGAGGCGATCGTCGCCACCTTTGCGTCGCAACACGCCAAGCTGATTATCAGTGATGTCCAGGCCGAGAAAGTCGAGAAAGTCGCGGCGCACTGGCGGGATAAAGGCTTCGATGTCTGCGCGATCAAGGCCGACGTCTCCCGGCAACAAGATCTGCACGCGATGGCCAGGTTGGCAGTCGAGCTTCACGGCCGGATCGACGTATTGGTCAACTGCGCCGGGATCAACGTGTTCCGGGATCCACTGGAAATGACCGAAGAAGACTGGCATCGCTGCTTCGCCATCGACCTCGACGGCGCGTGGTACGGCTGCAAAGCGGTGCTGCCGCAAATGATCGAGCAGGGCATCGGCAGCATCATCAACATCGCCTCGACCCATTCCACTCACATTATTCCGGGCTGCTTCCCGTACCCGGTGGCCAAGCACGGCTTGCTCGGACTGACCCGCGCGCTGGGCATTGAATACGCGCCAAAGGGCATTCGCGTGAATGCAATCGCGCCGGGCTACATCGAAACCCAACTGAACGTCGATTACTGGAACGGTTTTGCCGACCCCCAGGCCGAACGTCAACGGGCCTACGACCTGCACCCACCACGGCGTATCGGGCAACCGATGGAAGTGGCGATGACTGCCGTTTTCCTGGCCAGTGATGAAGCGCCGTTCATCAATGCCTCATGCATCACCATCGATGGTGGTCGCTCGGTCATGTATCACGACTAAGCAAAACGGCTTTCAGGCGCGGAACTCCGTCTGAAAGCCAATCATCATACGATATGACTATTTGCTGCACCGTTTTCAAATAACGCTCAAAAAAAATAACAAGGAGTCAGCTTATGAATCGTCGTCGTGGGATCCGTTCCCTGTGCTGTGCCGCTCTGGCGGTCACTGCGGTCAGCCTGAGCAGTACGCTGCTGGCGGCCGAGGAAGTGAAAATCGGCTTCTTGGTCAAGCAGGCGGAAGAGCCCTGGTTCCAGACCGAATGGGCATTCGCCGAAAAGGCCGGGAAAGAGAAGGGCTTCACCGTGATCAAGATCGCCGTGCCTGACGGCGAGAAAACCCTCTCGGCCATCGACAGCCTCGCTGCCAACGGCGCCAAGGGCTTCGTGATCTGCCCGCCGGATGTCTCCCTCGGCCCGGCCATCATGGCCAAGGCCAAGCTCAATGGCTTGAAAGTCATCGCCGTCGATGACCGCTTCGTCGATGCCAATGGCAAGTTCATGGAAGACGTTCCGTACCTCGGCATGGCGGCGTTCGAAGTCGGGCAAAAGCAGGGCGCGGCAATGGCCACCGAAGCGAAAAAACGCGGCTGGGACTGGAAAGACACCTACGCGGTGATCAACACCTTCAATGAACTCGACACTGGCAAGAAGCGCACCGACGGCTCAGTCAAAGCCCTCGAAGACGCCGGGATGCCGAAAGACCACATCCTGTTCTCGGCCCTGAAAACCCTCGACGTGCCGGGCAGCATGGACGCCACCAACTCGGCCCTGGTGAAACTGCCGGGCGCGGCGAAGAACCTGATCATCGGCGGTATGAATGACAACACCGTGCTGGGCGGCGTGCGCGCCACCGAAAGCGCCGGTTTTGCCGCGGCCAACGTGATCGGCATCGGCATCAACGGCACCGACGCGATCGGCGAACTGAAGAAAGCCAACAGCGGTTTCTTCGGTTCGATGCTGCCAAGCCCGCACATCGAAGGCTACAACACCGCCAGCATGATGTTCGAGTGGGTCACCACCGGCAAAGAACCACCGAAGTACACCGCGATGGACGACGTGACGCTGATCACTCGCGAGAACTTCAAGCAGGAACTGGAAAAGATCGGCCTGTGGAACTGAGGGCTGGTTGATTTCATCGGCGGCCCTGGCGACGGGGCCGCCTGATCTGTGTGATGAGGTGGTTTTATGCACGCGCAAGTACAGACACATGAGCACAGCGTCGGCGGTAGCCTGCGCTTCAACGGGATCGGCAAGACCTTTCCCGGGGTGAAGGCGCTGGATGGCATCAGCTTCGTCGCTCATCCGGGGCAGGTTCACGCCTTGATGGGCGAGAACGGCGCCGGCAAATCGACCCTGCTGAAAATCCTCGGCGGTGCCTACACGCCGAGCAGCGGCGACCTGCAGATCGGCGAACAGACGATGGTCTTCAAGTCCACCGCCGACAGCATCGCCAGCCGCGTCGCGGTGATCCACCAGGAGCTGCACTTGGTGCCGGAAATGACCGTCGCGGAGAACCTGTTCCTCGGTCATCTGCCGGCCAGTTTCGGTTTGATCAATCGAGGTGCGCTGCGGCAACAAGCGCTGGCCTGCCTCAAAGGCCTGGCCGACGAAATCGATCCGCAGGAGAAAGTCGGGCGCCTGTCCCTCGGGCAGCGGCAACTGGTGGAAATCGCCAAGGCGTTGTCCCGTGGTGCGCATGTGATCGCGTTTGACGAACCGACCAGCAGCCTGTCGGCGCGGGAGATCGATCGATTGATGGCGATCATCGGGCGCCTGCGCGACGAAGGGAAAGTGGTGCTTTACGTGTCCCATCGCATGGAAGAAGTGTTCCGCATCTGCAACGCGGTGACGGTGTTCAAGGACGGTCGCTACGTGCGCACCTTCGAGGACATGAGTGAACTGACCCACGACCAACTGGTGACGTGCATGGTCGGGCGCGACATTCAGGACATTTACGATTACCGCAGTCGCCAGCGTGGTGCCGTCGCGCTCAAGGTTGACGGTTTGCTCGGGCCTGGCTTGCGTGAGCCGGTGAGTTTCGAGGTGCACAAAGGCGAGATCCTCGGGCTGTTCGGCCTGGTCGGCGCCGGTCGTACCGAGCTGTTCCGGATGCTCAGCGGGCTGACGCGCAACACCGCCGGACGCCTGGAGCTTCGCGGTCATGAGGTGAAATTGCGTTCCCCTCGCGACGCGATCGCGGCCGGCATTCTGCTGTGCCCCGAGGACCGCAAGAAAGAGGGCATCCTGCCGCTCGCCAGTGTCGCCGAGAACATCAACATCAGCGCCCGCGGCGCCCATTCCACGTTCGGTTGCCTGTTGCGCGGTCTGTGGGAAAAGGGCAACGCCGACAAGCAGATCAAGGCGCTGAAAGTGAAGACGCCCAGTGCCGAGCAGAAAATCATGTACCTGTCCGGCGGCAATCAGCAGAAGGCCATTCTCGGTCGCTGGCTGTCGATGCCGATGAAAGTCCTGCTGCTGGACGAGCCTACTCGCGGCATCGACATCGGGGCGAAGGCCGAGATTTACCAGATCATCCACAACCTGGCCGCCAGCGGCATTGCGGTGATCGTGGTGTCCAGCGACCTGATGGAAGTGATGGGCATTTCCGACCGCATCCTGGTGCTCTGCGAAGGCGCGATGCGCGGCGAGTTGTCTCGCGCAGAGGCCAATGAATCCAACCTGCTGCAACTGGCTTTGCCGCGCCAACGCGCTGACGGCGTGGCGAACTGAGAGGTGACTATGACAATCCAAAACAACGCTCTGCCGACCCAGCGCAAACCCCTCGACTTGCGGCGCTTTCTCGATGACTGGGTCATGCTGATGGCGGCGGCCGGGATCTTCGTGCTGTGCACGCTGCTGATCGACAACTTCCTCTCGCCGCTGAACATGCGCGGTCTGGGCCTGGCGATTTCGACGACCGGGATTGCCGCCTGCACCATGCTGTATTGCCTGGCGTCCGGGCATTTCGACTTGTCGGTGGGCTCGGTGATTGCCTGTGCCGGCGTGGTCGCGGCGGTGGTGATGCGCGACACCGACAGCGTGTTTCTCGGCGTGAGTGCGGCGCTGGTGATGGGGCTGATCGTCGGGCTGATCAACGGCATCGTGATCGCCAAGCTGCGGGTCAACGCGTTGATCACCACGCTGGCGACCATGCAGATCGTTCGTGGCCTGGCTTACATTTTTGCCAATGGCAAAGCGGTCGGCGTGTCGCAGGAGTCGTTCTTCGTCTTCGGTAACGGCCAGTTGTTTGGCGTGCCGGTGCCGATCCTGATCACCATCGTCTGCTTCCTGTTTTTCGGCTGGTTGTTGAATTACACCACCTACGGGCGCAACACCATGGCCATTGGCGGCAACCAGGAAGCGGCGTTGCTGGCCGGGGTCAACGTTGACCGGACCAAGATCCTCATCTTTGCCGTGCACGGTGTGATCGGTGCGTTGGCCGGGGTGATTCTGGCGTCGCGCATGACCTCCGGGCAGCCGATGATTGGCCAGGGTTTCGAGCTGACGGTGATTTCGGCTTGCGTGCTGGGCGGGGTGTCGCTGAGCGGCGGGATCGGCATGATCCGGCATGTGATCGCCGGGGTGTTGATTCTGGCAATTATCGAGAATGCGATGAACCTGAAGAACATCGATACGTTTTATCAGTATGTGATTCGCGGTTCGATCTTGCTGTTGGCCGTCGTCATCGACCGCCTCAAACAACGCTAACCCCGCTTTTGTGGCGAGGGAGCTTGCTCCCGCTGGGCTGCGTAGCGGCCCCAAAATCTCTGTTTTGATCCAGGATTTTGCGAGTGCTGCGCACTCGAGCGGGAGCAAGCTCCCTCGCCACAGTGGTTACTCCTCCTGTCACCTCCTTTAAATAATCCTTGCCCACCCCAGCCCGTTTCGGTTATCACTTTGTACATGATTAGACAGGTACGATTTGACAAGAAACAACGGGTGGTCGACGAACTCATCCGGCGCATCGAAAGCGGCCTCATGGAGGACGGCTTTCTGTTGCCGGGCGAGCATCAGTTGGCTCAAGAATTCAAAGTCAGCCGCGGCACGCTGCGCGAGGCCCTTGCCGAGTTGAAACGACGCAACTACATCGCGACCCAAAGCGGCGTGGGCTCCATCGTCACTTTTGACGGTGTGGTGCTCGACCAACGCAGCGGCTGGGCGCAGGCGCTGGCCGACAGCGGGGCGCTGATCAATACCGAAGTGCTGCGTCTGGAGGCCGTCACGCGGCCGGACCTGATGTCACGTTTCGGCACCGACCAGTTCATCACCCTTGACCGGCGTCGCCGTTCCAACGACGGCAAGCTGGTTTCCCTCGAACGCTCATTGATGCCCGCCACCGGAGGCCTGGAAAGCCTGCCGCGTGTCGGCCTGATCGACCATTCCCTGACCATCACCCTGGCCGCCTACGGCTATATCGGCGAACGCGGTGATCAATGGATCGGCGCAGAACCCTTGAGCGCCGAAGACGCCGAGTTGCTCGGGCGCCCAGTCGGCACGGTTTTCCTCAAAGCCTTGCGCACCACCTACGACCGGCAAAACCGTTTCATGGAACAGGTCGAAAGCTTGCTCGACCCGGTGCACTTTCGCCTGCACCTGCAGTTTGGAGAATCAAAATGACCGCGTTCGACCGTGCGCTCGGCGCGTTCTACGGACTGGCCTTGGGCGATGCGCTCGGTATGCCGACGCAGTCCTTGAGCCGCGCGGAAATCAAGGCGCGCTTCGGCCATATCACCGATCTGCAAGACGCCGGCCCCGATCAACCGATCGCCGCCAACATGCCCAAGGGCTCGATCACCGACGACACCGAACAGGCGATTCTCGTCGGTCAGTTGTTGGTGGACGGTGAGGGCTGGATCGAACCGGCCGTGCTTGCTCAACGGCTGATCGAATGGGAAGCCGGGATGCAGGCCAAGGGCTCCCAAGACTTGCTCGGGCCTTCGACCAAACGCGCGATCGAGATGATCCTCGCCGGCCACTCGCCGGAAGAAGCAGGGCGCTACGGCACCACCAATGGCGCGGCGATGCGCATCACGCCCGTGGGCCTCGCAGCGGATGTCGCCAACCCTGAGCGTTTCATCAGGGCCGTGGTACAAGCCTGCCAGGTTACTCACAACACCACGCTGGGCATCTCCAGCGCGGCAGCGGTGGCGGCGGTGGTTTCGGCCGGCATCAACGGCATGGACCTGGGCGAGGCCTTGAACTTCGGCCAGCAAATCGCCCAGCAAGCTGAAAGCCACGGCCACTGGGTCGCGGGCGGACGGATTGCCTCGCGCATCAGTTGGGCGCGGACCATCAGCGTCGACAGTGACAAAGCGTTGCTGGCGGATTTGCTGTACGACGTGATTGGCACGTCGGTGGCGTCGCAGGAGTCGGTGATCGTGTCGTTTGCCCTGGCACAACAAGTCGCCGTCGGTGAAATGAACGCGTTCGAAGCGCTGTGCATGGCCGCGAGCCTGGGCGGTGACACCGACACCATCGCAGCTATTCTCGGCGCGATGCTTGGAGCCTGTCTGGGGCTTGGGAGTTGGCCGGTGGCGATGATCGAACAGGTCAAAACCGTTAATGATCTGGAGCTGGAGCCTTTGGTAAAAGGGCTTTTAGCCTTGCGCTGACTGGACTGGCCTCTTCGCGAGCAAGCCCGCTCCCACAGGGATAGTGCAAACCCAACGGTACCTGTGGGAGCGAGCCTGCTCGCGATAGGCGCGCCGCGTATTTGAATTGATAACCCCGCAATGGATCGCACGGACTTGGCCAGGACAGCCGGGCTGTTGTTTTCGTCTTCCGTCATTGCCCACAACCACAAAAAAGGCAACAGGAGCATTTTTCATGAGTTCATCGAACGCCGGGCAAAGCGCCGGGCAACTGGAAACCCGCGGCATCGAACCGGTGCCGGAAGCCGAGTGCAACGGTCATCCGCTGCAACTGTTCTGGGTCTGGTTCGCGGCCAACATTTCCATCCTCGGGCTGCCGCTGGGCGCCACGCTGGTGGCGTTTCGCGGGTTGGCGATCTGGCAGGCGATCATCGTCGCGATCCTCGGCGCTGCGGGTTCTTTCGCCGTGGTCGGGATCATCTCCATCGCCGGTCGTCGTGGTCGCGCACCGAGCCTGACATTGTCGCGCGCGATCTTCGGCGTGCGCGGCAACATCGGCCCGACTCTGGTCTCGCTGATGTCGCGGCTGGGCTGGGAAACCGTCAACACCACCACCGCGGCCTTCGTGTTGCTGTCGTTGTGCTCGATCCTGTTCGGTTCGCCGGTGGAAGCCAAAAGCGCGCCGGTACTGACCCTGATCTTCATCGCGATTTTCGTGCTTCTGACCTTGTCGGTCTCCGGCCTCGGTCATGCCACCTTGCTGGTCATCCAGAAGTGGGCGACTTACGTGTTCGGTGCGCTGAACATTCTGGTCGGCGGCTTCCTTTGCGCCACCATTGACTGGAGCGCGGTATTCAACGCCACGCCTGCGCCATTGAGCGCGATGATCATCGGCGTCGGCACCATGGCTGCAGGCACCGGGATCGGCTGGGCCAACGCCGGCGCCGACATGTCTCGCTACCAGCACCGCAGCGTCAAAGCCGTGCGCCTGGTGGCGTCGGCGGCGTTCGGTGCGGGGATTCCGCTGGTGCTGCTGATCACCCTCGGTGGCCTGCTGTCGGTGGGCAACAACGATCTGGCGTCGGCCACTGACCCGATCATCGCTATCCGCGACATGTTGCCAACCTGGATGGCTGTGCCGTACCTGATCACCGCGTTCGGTGGGTTGCTGCTGTCGAACAACCTGTCGGTGTATTCCGCCGGTCTGACCACGCTGACCCTCGGCCTCAAGGTCAAACGCGTGTACGCCGTGGTGGTCGACATCGTCGCGATCTTCGCCGGTTCGATCTACTTCATGCTGATCGCCGACAGTTTCTACGGCCCGTTCATTACCTTCATTTCGCTGCTGGCGGTGCCGATTACGGCGTGGGTCGGGATCTTCGTCGTTGACCTGATCCACCGTCATTACTACAGCCCCCAAGACCTGCTGGACGTCAGCCGGAGCAGCGCCTACTGGTACAACGGCGGCATCGAGTGGCGCGCGTTTGGTGCGTGGGCGCTGGCGATCGTGCTGGGTTTCAGCTTCACCACCATTGGCACCACCGAACAGAACGTCTGGTTCCGCGGTTTCCTGTCTGACTCGTGGCTGGGCCATAACGGCCTCGGCTGGATCGTCACGTTCCTGGTGGCCGGCGGGATTTATTTTGTGCTCGGTGGGGCGAGGGATCGTCGCGCTGCGCTGGCCGAGAACGCTCATGCCTAGGTTATTGCACACCGGCCAGGTCATCATCGACCTGGTCATGGCCGTGGACAAACTGCCTCAACCGGGCGGTGACGTGCTGGCGCAGTCCGCCAGTTTCGAAGCCGGTGGCGGGTTTAACGTGATGGCCGCCGCCCAGCGGAACGGTTTGCCGGTGGTCTACCTCGGTCGTCATGGCACCGGTCGTTTCGGCGATCTGGCCCGTGAGGCGATGAAGGCTGAAGGCATTCAGGTTGGCATGGCACACAAGGCCGAACGGGACACGGGGCTGTGCGTTGCGGTGACCGATGCGTCGGCCGAGCGCAGTTTCATTTCCTACATCGGCGCCGAGGGCGAATTGACCGCCGAGGACCTGGCGGACGTGCCGGTCGAGGCGGGCGACTACGTTTATGTCAGCGGCTACAGCTTGCTGCATGCCGGCAAGGCACAGGCGCTGGTGGACTGGGTGTCGGGTTTGCCGAACGCGGTCAACGTGGTGTTCGACCCGGGCCCATTGGTGGATTCGCCGGATGCACCGTTGATGCAGATGTTGTTGCCGCGCATTGATGTGTGGACCAGCAACAGTGTCGAGGCGTTGCGGTTTACCGGGGCGTCGGACATTGCCGAGGCGCTGGACAGGCTGACTGATCATCTGCCGTCCAAGGTGTTGATGGTGGTCCGCGATGGGCCGCAAGGGTGCTGGATCTTTCAGAACGGCGAACGTCAGCATGTGCCCGGTTTCAAGGTTGAGGCGGTGGACAGTAATGGTGCCGGGGATGCCCATGCCGGGGTGTTTCTGGCCGGGTTGGTGCAAGGGTTGTCGGCGGGTGAAGCGGCGTGGCGGGCGAATGCGGCTGCGGCGCTGGCGGTCACTCGGTGGGGGCCGGCGACTTCGCCGGGTACTGCCGAAGTGGATGAGTTGATCCGCAAGACTTTTGGCGCCTGATCTACCGCCATCGCGAGCAGGCTCGCTCCCACACTGGATCTGTGAACGACACAAATCCAATGTGGGAGCGAGCCTGCTCGCGATGGAGTCATTAAATTCAATACATGAGTCAGCCTTAACCAGCCTTCCTCAAGCGGTCGCAGCCGCGCACGACTGCGACCTGATTCATCGTGTTAAACGTCCAGCTTTCGCGCCGCCTCAACCCCAGCGGCGCTGAGTTTGATCGGCAGTTGCAGCGAGTGCTCGCCGGCGTCGTTGCAGGTCACATGCCCGTGCTGGATCAGCCCGCGATCCTGCAGCGTGGCGAGGGCGCTGGCCACGACTTTCTCCCCCCGGTAATTGTCCAGGACCTCCTTGCCCAAGCCACCTGGATGGGCGTGCAGCAGACGGGTCAGGACTTCTTTCTCAAGGTTTTTATCGACGTTCATGGTTACCTCTTCATGGATGTGGATAGGTGCAACTCGCATGGGCGAACTATTGGCTGGCACCGCCTTCGGAACCCGAGCCACCGGTGGTGGTTTTCGAGCCGATGCCGGTGCCGGCGTTATCGGGTGTCTGGGTGTCCGGCTGGTTCATTCCCCCTTGACGGCCCGCATCGTTGCCTTGAATCCGTGGGTCGGTGCCCGTGGACGCAGGCACGCTGTCGACGCCCGAGCCATTGGTGTTCATGCCGGGCGAGCCTTGAGTGGTCGGGGACTTTGGACTTTCGACCGGGTTAGTCGGGCCGGTCCCGGGGGCGGGGGTCGCCGCGAACGCGGCAGAGGACAACAGCGTGGCAAGTGCGAGGGCAGTCAAGCGGGACGTGATCATGGTGTCGTCTCCATTCAATTAGAGTCCTTACCTGATGTTGGTCCGCCCCCGATTTGGATTGGTGCCTGATGAACGACGAACGGTTCAGGCCTGCTGAAGCGATCTGGCGCTGACGACCCGGCGCCAGATCAAGCGGCCCACGGTGATCAGCCAGTTCAGCAGCCCTACGGCGAGAACTGTGAGCAGAAGTGTCGTCATTCCGTGCTCGACGATGATCTTTCCGGCCAGCAACGGAAAACCGAACACGCCGATGAAGTACGACAGGCTGAACAGCAGCAACGATTGCGACGTGGTGCCGTGCGGCGCTTCGTTCGCCGCCAGGCCATTGATCACCGAATACGTCAGCCCATAACCGACCCCGAGCATCATCGCCGCCAGCACGTAGCTGAATCCGCTGTCGACCACAAAACCGAACAACACAATCGAGCCCATCATCAGCCCCGACAGCAGGCAGGACGCGCGGAACGGATCGCGCTTGACCACAAAAGCGGCAATCAACATTCGGCTGCTGATTGCCGCGCCCATGAAGCCGAAAAAGAACAGTGAGTAATCCAGGGAGCGAGACGCTGCGTAGCTGGTTTGAAAGCTCGACAGGCCACCGAATACGCACCCGCCGAGGCCGACCATGATGATCGGGAACACTGCTTTGGACGACAGCACCTGAACAGTTGCTCGCCAGGAAATGCGCGCGACGGAGGTGGCAGGTGAGGGCGCTTTTTTCAACTGAGCATCAAGCCGCCAAAACAGCACCACGCCGATCAGACTGGCCAGCGCCGCGAGGTAAAACGCGGCGGTCACCGGATAGCCCAGCGCACTGGCCGCGCGGCCCAACAGCGGACCGCTGCCGATCCCGGTCATCATGCTGCCGGACAGCAGGGCGAAGTATTTTGCGCGTTGGGCGGGCGTTACCAGACTCGCGACAATAATCGGCCCCAAGGTGTAGAACACGCCCCAACCCAGCCCCAGCAGCAGTCCGAAAAACAACAACAGATTGCCGAAACCCGGCGTCACCGCGAAGCCCAGGCTGGCTGCCACCAGCAGCACGCCAAACAGCGCAATCGAACGCGCCGCGCCGAGCAGATCAGACAGGTGCCCGGAGACAATCACCGCCGCAAACGTACTGAGCATCGCTGCCGAAATCACACTGCCGGCATCGTGTTCGTTACCGCCACGGGAGCCGATCAACAGCGACAACAGAAACGTCGAACCGTAGGACAACGACAGCAAATAACTGGCGAGGCAAAACAGGCCGAACAACCTGCTTGAGACATGGGGCGGTGCGGTAGACATGAAGCGGTTCCTTGACCCGATAAAGGCGCTATCCCTCTATCTACCACGCACATCGACATTGTTAGGTCCGAGGTTATCGATGCCAGGGTTAGCGCCGGCCGGAGTAATGCGCTCAGGGTATGCCGATTTCTTCCTTGAACAGTTCCATGAAACCTTTCAAGCGCTCATGCCTGATGCGCGCCAGTCGCTGGCCGGTCATCGTCTGGAAACCGTCCGCCAGGTGCAGCAGCTTGGTCTGAAAGTGATCAAGGCAAAAGCGTTTGTCATCGTAGTCCCGCGCCCTCGCTTCCGGGTCTTGCGGGTCGTACAACGCGCTGCCCATGCGCCCTGCAATGTAAAACGTGCGCGCGACGCCGAGCATGCCGAGGGAGTCGAGGCGGTCGGCGTCCTGCATGATCTTCGCTTCGAGCGAGGTCGGGGTGATGTTGGCGGAGAAGCTGTGGGCTTCAATGGCGTGGGAGACCGCACTGATTTTTGCGCTTTGCCAACCCATGTCGGCCAACACGGCAGACGCCTTTTCTACTGCCAGGCGTGAAGCCTGCGAACGCAACGGCGAATTCTTCTCAACCGCCACGCAATCATGCAAAAGCACCGCCGCCAGCATCACTTCAAGATCGCCACCTTCTTCAGCCTGAAGCGTGCGCACGTTGAGCCACACCCGTTGCAGATGGGACAGATCGTGAGCGCCATCTTCCGAGGGTTCCAACGCGTGGGGTAGCAGCTCAGTGGCGAGCGTTTGCAGCGGTGTAAAAGCATCAGTGGTCATAAACATCCTGTTAAGTGAGCGCGAATATGTGGCGAGGGAGCTTTTGTGGCGAGGGGGCTTGCCCCCGTTGGACTGCGCAGCAGTCCTGATATCCTCAACGCTGCCTGCCTGGAAGATTACGATGACCGTACTGGGGCGGTTGCGCAACCCAACGGGGGCAAGCCCCCTCGCCACAAAAGCTACCCTCCGTAAGATTTCCCATGTAACGAGCGCCGACTTAGTATGGCGTTTTCAACTTTCGACAAAGGCACGTCCATGACGATCGAGATCCGCCCGGCGACCCCCAGCGATGCACCGCAAATCCTCGGGTTCATCACTGAACTGGCCGACTACGAACGTGCCCGCCACGAAGTCATCGCCAGCGTTGCCGACATCGAACGCAGCCTGTTCAGTGAAGGCGCCACCGCCCACGGCCTGATCTGCCTGCGCGACGGCTTGCCGATCGGCTTCGCGGTGTTCTTCTTCAGCTATTCCACCTGGCTCGGCAGCAACTGCCTGTACCTCGAAGACCTCTACATCACCCCCCAACAGCGCGGTGGCGGCGCCGGTAAAACCTTGCTGCGCCACCTCGCCAAAATCGCCTGCGCCAATGACTGCGGACGCTTCGAGTGGAGCGTGCTGGACTGGAACAAACCGGCGATCGAATTTTACAAGTCGCTGGGGGCGCAGCCACAGGAAGAGTGGGTTCGGTATCGGATGGATGGGAAGGTGTTGCGCGAGTTTGCCGAGGGGAGTTGATAAACGTTGTTTTCTTGCGCTGAATCCAGTTGTCGCCACGGGTCTAGTCCGTCATCCTGTGCGCCTTTGCGCGCTCACGGATGACACCTGCAATGCCGATGGCATTTTCATTTCGACATTCGTCACCGCCATCTACTATCCGGTTTGGTTGAACGCTGTTGGTGCATCTGTTTTGTGCCCTGGATGTTTGCCACCATCGCTTTAAAACTCAAAAAGCAAGGAGCTTTGACTTGAGTGGAAAACCTGCTGCGCGCGTTACCGATCCTACTTCGTGCCCATTGCCCGGACATGGCACCAATCCAATTGTTTCCGGATCGCCCGATGTTTTTTTCGATGGCCTGGCCGCTGCTCGCATGACAGACAAATCTGCGTGTGGCAGCCCAATTACCGGCGCAGTTTCGGGTACGGTTTTCATCAATGGACTCAATGCTGCAACCCTCGACAGCACGGGCGGGCATGGCAACGTAGTCATCGGCGGTTCCGGGACCGTTATCATTGGGCAAAGCGGAGGCGGAGCATCGTTTAGTGGGTTGCTACCCATGCCGGTGCATTTCACCGACAGACTACAAGTGGTGAATGATGCGACCGGTGAGCCAATGCCTTATCACCCCTACACCATTCAGCGTGGTGACGGAAGCGAAGAGCATGGTGTGACGGATGCGTCCGGGTTTACTCACACCGTTAGTTCTCATTTGGCCGAGACCATTAAACTGTTTGTGGAGTGATTGGCATGGCTGGTGAAGCAGCAGCGGTGAAACAAGAGTTACCAAAAAGAGAAGTAAAAACGCATACATTGACCTGTAAAACGGATCAGGCTGTTAAGCAAGTTCCTGTCACCTTACGAGACGTGGTTGTATTTTTTATTGGTGGTGCAGGCGATCAGGAAAGTTACTACGGCACAGGGCCTAATAATAATATCGATTACGTGCGTAGGATTGCTGTTGACGATGCAAAGCAACTGGAAATTTTGAAGCGCTGTCCTTCGTGGGCGCTAAGTTATAATTCCTTTATTAGTAATGATGATCTTGAACGCAATGTGCTGAGTCGAATACCTAATTGCTCTACCGCGATTTACATCATTGGTCATAGTCTCGGTGGGTGGAATGGTGCCCACCTTTCCAGCGTGCTGACAGACAAAGGCTTCAAAGTAAAAATGCTGATTACACTGGACCCGGTAGGTGAAGGGAAAATCGTCTACGGCATCTCAAGTATCTATAGGCGAGAGCCCACTCCCAAGGCTGACTACTGGGTTAATATTCGGGCGGCAGCGCTAGACTGGAATGTATCGGATCTGGTCGCGGACTTTGGTGAGCAGTGGGAAATAATACAGGGACCCAATGTCATGGGGAGGGTAGATATCAATCATGCCGATGCAGACAGAATGTTTGTGCAGACATTACCTGGAGGCAAGTCTGCCCGACAAATATTCAACGAGTCGATTTTGAACTACTTCAGGGAGTGATTCTGGATGCATAAGTTTTTTTTGTTTTTAATGATCTTGATGAGTGCATCGTGTTCTCTCAATCACGGAAGACCTATCGCAACCCTTGAGTATTCCAGTGTAAGCGAACTTCGGAATACTGGGATTTACCAGGTTTTTTTCACTTCCGATGTGGAACTTCTTGGGTTGTTTAAGTCGCGAATAGGTGAGGGGTTGGTCTGTTCTTTAGAAGATGATTTGGATTTTACCGAGGCACACCATATAAAGCGTTCCGGTTTTGGCTTGGTAGAAAAAGTGAATGAGCCGGCACCGTTGCTCTATCGAGCGAATGTTATTTTTAGTGAGTCGGAAAGCGGAAAAGGAGGAGAAGATTATTTGGAAGGAGCGGCGCTTATTCCGCTATTGAAGAAACGTGACTTTATTTCGTGTGTGTATCGAGTTCATACCACTACGTACAATACGTACTTCTCTAAAGTCATGCATGTGCCAACCGCAGAGCTGTTGAAGGCTATTTCTCACCAGTAAACAAACCATGTGATTCGAGTTTGTTTGCCGGGAAAACAGTTTCTCAATGACTCAGTCACTGGCTTCCCAATAACTATTGATCAATCCTCCGAGGACTTGTCGAACGGTAATCTTGAAAGCCCCGGCCTTACCCTCATCAAGGGCCGCTTTCCATGTCGCATAACCTTGACTGAATTCCGGAATATCTGCGGTTTCCCCCATGCGATGGGTGATGCTGCGTTCCAAGGCTTTTGCCTGGAAGGGTAGGTGTGGCATTTCATTGAACTCGCTACCTGTCACCGGATTGATCATCCGAAAGCCATCCACCCTGATGTGAACAACCTTACCCAGCTTTGGATAATTCTCGATTTTCAGGATCGTCAGTGTCGATCCATCCTCGCCCGGCCGGGTTTTGTAGGCCCAGATATCGCCCACCTTCAATTCTTTCGATGCGCTGAATGCTGCGGTGGACCAGAGAGCACTGCAGAACAGCAGCGCCTTTAAAGCAATCTTCATTTTTCTTCCTTGAGGGCTGGGTGCCGTTCCGATGGCCGGGCATTTTAAGGCGTTGGCGGAGAAAATCTTGTCACACTTGTAAATCCCATAATATGGGAGTGTTATTTATATATTGAGATCTCTCCGCCTCCGGGTTTATAGTCCAGCTCACTCACTGCCAATAAACAAAACAGGTGAAGCGATGCTGGCGCAATTGATCGCGCTCGATTGGGGGACGACCTCATTACGTGCTTACAAACTCGCCGCGGGTGGCCAGGTGCTGGAACAGCGTTCGCTGTCATCCGGGATCATGCAGTTGCCCCGGACGCCGCGAATCATCAACGACCAGGAATGCGCCGACGGTTTTGAACTGGCCTTCGACGAGGCGTGCGGTGACTGGCTCGACGCGCAGCCGGATCTGCCGGTGATTGCCTGTGGCATGGTCGGCAGCGCACAGGGCTGGCGCGAAGCGGCCTACTGCGACACGCCGGCAAACGTCGCCAATCTCGGAACTTCCCTACAAACCATTCGCAGTCTTCGCGGTGTCGATGTGCACATCGTGCCGGGCGTGATTCAGCGTTCGCGTTTGCCGAACGTGATGCGCGGCGAAGAAACCCAAGTGCTCGGTGTCCTGCAGAATCTGCCGATCGAGCAGGGCCGTGATCTGTTGATCGGCCTGCCGGGCAGTCATTCGAAATGGGTGGAAGTGGCCGGCGGTTGCATCGTGCATTTCGACACCTTCATGACCGGCGAGATCTTTGCCGTGCTCAGCGAACACAGCATTCTGGGGCGCACCCAGCAAAAGGGCGCGTCCTTCGATGGCCAGGCGTTTGATCGCGGTGTGCAAGTGGCGCTGTCGGCGGAGGGCGAGATCGGGCCGCTGTCGACCATGTTCAGTGCCCGCAGCCTCGGGTTGACCGGTGAACTTAGCGCGACCGCGCAACCGGACTATTTGTCGGGCCTGCTGATCGGCCATGAGCTGTCAGCGCTGGCCAACGTTCAGCGGCGCCGACGCAACAGCGTTCATCTGCCGTCGATCATTCTCATTGGTAATTCCCAACTCTGTGCTCGCTACAGCCGGGCCCTCGACGCCTGCGGTTTTGCCCGCGTGGCGCTGGCCGAACAAGCCACCGAACGCGGGTTGTGGCAGTTGGCGGTCGCCGCCGGACTGATTGCTGCACACCCACCCCGTTAAACCTGACTGGAGGTCTGACATGCTCAAGCAAGCACTGGCGCAAAACGGTCTGATCGCGATCCTGCGTGGCCTGCGCCCGCAAGAAGCGGCCGCCATCGGCGAAGTCCTTTACGCCGCCGGATTTCGCGTCATCGAAGTGCCGCTCAATTCCCCCGAGCCGTACGAAAGCATTCGCATCCTGCGCAGTACCTTGCCCGCCGATTGCCTGATTGGTGCGGGCACGGTGCTGACACCGGAGCAGGTCGAACAAGTGAAAGCGGCGGGCGGCCAGGTGATCGTCATGCCGCACAGCGATCCCAAGGTGCTGCGCGCAGCAAAAGCGGCGGGGCTGTTTCTGTCGCCGGGTGTTGCGACGCCGACTGAAGCCTTTGCCGCACTGGCCGAAGGGGCGGATGTGCTGAAAATGTTCCCGGCCGAGCAGATGGGGCCGGCAGTCGTCAAAGCCTGGCTCGCGGTACTGCCTGCGGAAACGATTCTGGCGCCGGTCGGCGGGATCACGCCGGACAACATGCAGGTGTTTATCGACGCCGGCGTCAAGGGATTCGGACTGGGTTCCGGGTTGTTCAAACCGGGCATGACGCCTGAGGACGTGGCGGTAAACGCCAAGGCCTATGTCGCTGCATGGAACGCTCTGCGTTAAGACTTTCTGGCGCCGAGCGCGCTGCATCTATAAGAGCTGCATTTACAAAAGAGAGCAGAGATGAAAATCACCAAACTCACCACCTTCATCGTTCCGCCGCGCTGGTGCTTCCTCAAGGTCGAAACCGACGAGGGCGTCACCGGTTGGGGCGAGCCCGTGGTCGAAGGCCGCGCGCACACGGTCGCCGCAGCCGTTGAAGAACTGTCCGATTACCTGATCGGTAAAGACCCACGCAACATTGAAGACATCTGGACGGTGCTTTACCGTGGCGGCTTCTACCGGGGCGGCGCGATCCACATGAGTGCGCTGGCCGGTATCGACCAGGCGTTGTGGGACATCAAGGGCAAGGCCCTGGGCGTGTCGGTCAGCGACCTGCTGGGCGGCCAGGTGCGCGACAAGATTCGCGTCTACTCGTGGATCGGTGGCGACCGCCCGGCGGACACCGCTCGCGCGGCGAAAGAAGCGGTCGAGCGTGGTTTCACCGCGGTGAAAATGAACGGCACCGAAGAGCTGCAGTTCCTCGATTCCTTCGAGAAAGTCGACCTGGCCCTGGCCAACGTTGCCGCCGTACGTGATGCGGTAGGCCCGAACGTCGGCATCGGTGTGGACTTCCATGGCCGGGTGCACAAGCCGATGGCCAAGGTGCTGATGAAGGAACTTGATCCGTACAAACTGATGTTCATCGAAGAGCCAGTGCTCAGCGAAAACTATGAAGCATTGAAGGAACTGGCGCCGCTGACCAGCACCCCGATTGCCCTCGGCGAGCGCTTGTTCTCGCGCTGGGATTTCAAGCGCGTGCTCAGCGAAGGTTACGTCGACATCATCCAGCCGGACGCGTCCCACGCCGGCGGCATCACCGAAACCCGCAAGATTGCCAACATGGCCGAAGCCTACGACGTGGCGCTGGCGCTGCATTGCCCGTTGGGCCCGATTGCACTGGCGGCGTGCCTGCAACTGGACGCGGTTTGTTACAACGCGTTCATTCAGGAGCAGAGCCTGGGCATCCACTACAACGAGAGCAACGACCTGCTCGATTACGTGAAAGATCCGCGAGTGTTCGACTACGACAAAGGCTTCGTGAAAATCCCGAATGGCCCGGGCCTGGGCATTGAGATTAACGAGGAATACGTGATCGAACGCGCCGCCGTCGGCCACCGCTGGCGTAACCCGATCTGGCGCCATGCCGATGGCAGTTTTGCCGAGTGGTGAGTTTTCCCTGACCCACCGCTAATCCCTGTGGGAGCCAGCCTGCTGGCGATTTGGCCGGCACACCCGGCATTTAGGGTGACGGACACACCGCTATCGCCAGCAGGCTGGCTCCCACAGTTTGATCTCCATGGACAGGGAGATCTGCATCAATCCAGTTTCACATCGACCTCAATAAACATAAGAAGAGGCATTCCCCATGCAACCGCAAACCCTTACCGGGCAGGCGTCGTTGGTGGCGCCCAGCCGCAAGCGTTTTTTCATCATGGTGCTGCTGTTCATCACGGTGGTTATCAACTACCTCGACCGCAGCAACCTGTCCATCGCCGCCCCCGCGCTGACCAGCGAACTGGGTATCGACCCGATCCACGTCGGGCTGATTTTCTCGGCGTTCGGCTGGACCTACGCCGCGATGCAAATCCCCGGCGGCTGGCTGGTCGATCGCGTGCCGCCACGCATCCTCTACAGCGTCGCCTTGCTGCTGTGGTCGATCGCCACGGTGATGCTCGGTTTCGCGGCCAGCTTCATCGCGCTGTTCGTCTTGCGCATGGCGGT
Organism: Pseudomonas sp. 31-12; assembly: GCF_003151075.1. Lineage (NCBI taxonomy): Bacteria > Pseudomonadati > Pseudomonadota > Gammaproteobacteria > Pseudomonadales > Pseudomonadaceae > Pseudomonas > Pseudomonas sp. 31-12. The sequence goes on along the minus strand of NZ_CP029482.1, from coordinate 5,040,134 downwards.
CGGTGCCCTGGAAGCGCCGGCGTATCCGATCAACAGCCGGGTGGTCACCACCTGGTTCCCGGAACGCGAACGCGCCACAGCGATCGGTTTCTACACTTCCGGGCAGTTCGTGGGGCTGGCATTCCTGACGCCGGTACTCGCCTGGCTGCAGCATGAGTTTGGCTGGCACATGGTGTTTGTCAGCACCGGTGCGGTGGGCATTCTCTGGGCGGTGATCTGGTATGCGGTGTATCGCGAGCCTCGGGATTTCAAAGGCGCCAACGACGCCGAAATCGAGCTCATTCGCGAAGGCGGCGGGCTGGTGGATATCCAGGCCGAGCAAGCCAAGGTCAAGGCCAAATTCAGCTGGACCGACCTCGGCATCGTGCTGACCAAACGCAAATTGTGGGGCATCTACCTCGGGCAGTTCTGCCTCAACTCGACGCTGTGGTTTTTCCTGACATGGTTCCCGACCTACCTGGTGAAATACCGCGGCATGGACTTCATCAAGTCCGGCCTGTTGGCGTCGCTGCCATTTCTTGCGGCCTTCATCGGCGTGCTGTGTTCCGGGTTCTTCTCCGATTTCCTGATCCGTCGCGGCTACACCGTGGGCTTCGCGCGCAAATTGCCGATCATTGGTGGCTTGCTGATTTCCACCTCGATCATCGGCGCCAACTTTGTTGAATCGACGCCGTTGGTGATTGCCTTCCTCGCGTTGGCGTTCTTCGGTAACGGGCTGGCTTCGATCACCTGGTCGCTGGTGTCGACGCTGGCTCCGGCGCGGTTGCTCGGGTTGACCGGCGGGGTGTTCAACTTCATTGGCAACCTGTCGGCGATTACCACGCCGATCGTCATCGGTTTCCTGGCGACTGGTGATTCGTTTGCCCCCGCGATCACCTACATTTCGGTTCTGGCATTGATTGGCGCGCTTTCCTACATCTTGCTGGTCGGCAAGGTCGAGCGTATCAAGTTGTAGTCGCAGCCATCGGGCGACCATAATGCCGCCCGTTCACTCGCTCAACGGTAAAGGCTGGATATGCAGGAAGATGCCCCAAAAATCGCCAAGGACGCCGCGCCAACCGGCACCCAGACACTGCTTCGTGGCCTGGGTGTGGTTCAGGCCGTGGCCAGTGGCGCCCGCGATCTCAAGGAAATCGCCCGGCTGATCGGCACGACGCGCAGCACCACCCATCGTCTGGCCAGTTGCCTGGTGGACGAGCGTTACCTGCGCGTCGTTCCGCAAGTCGGTTATCTGCTGGGGCCGAAGCTGATCGAGCTGGGTTTTCAGGCGCGTGAAGAGTTGCCGTTGGTGACCCTGGCCGGACCCTATCTGGATGAGTTGTCGGCGCTGACCGGCGACACCATTCACCTGGCAATTCGTGAGGGCGACGAAGTGCTGTACCTGCACAAGAATCCGGGGCGCAATGGCCCGGAAATGCGTTCGCGGGTCGGCCATCGCATGCCGTTGGCGCGCACCGGGATCGGCAAGGCGCTGATGCTCGATGACACACAGGAAGAATGGCAGAGGCTGTACGAAGTCAGCCTGCCGGCAGGTGGGAAAAATCAGTTCTGGCCGCTGCACCCGGAGCAGTCCTGGGAGCAATTTCAGCAGCGCATGATCGAGTACGTGGCCGGCGGTTACGCCTTCGATCTGGAAGATAACGAACCGTCGATCCGCTGTGTCGCGGCGCCGATCCGCGATGCCAGCAAGCGCATCGTCGCCGGCATCAGCATCGCCAGCACCGTGCCGTACATGCCGCTGGAAAAAATGGCCGAGCTGATTCCCCTGATCAAAGGGGTCACAGCCCGGCTGTCTGCGGAGCTTGGCGCGAAGGTCTGATTAGACCTTCAGCGTCGCCATGTCGATGACAAAACGGTACTTCACGTCACCAGCGATCATGCGAGCGTAAGCCTCGTTGATCTGGCGGATGTCGAGCATTTCGATGTCGCAGGTGATGTTGTGTTCGGCACAGAAATCCAGGACTTCCTGGGTTTCGGCAATGCCGCCAATCAGCGAGCCGGCCAGTACGCGACGGCTCATCACCAGTTTGCCGGCGTGGATCGGTGGGTCGACCGGTTCGATCAGCCCTACCAGAATGTGCACACCGTCGAAACGCAAGGTATCGAGGTAGGGATTGAGGTCGTGCTGCACCGGAATGGTGTCCAGCAGGAAGTCGAAATGACCCGCCGCGGCCTTCATCTGTTCGGCATCGGTGGACACGATCACGTGGTCCGCGCCTTGACGACGTCCTTCTTCAGCCTTGCTCGCCGAGCGGGTGAACAGCGTCACTTCCGCGCCCATCGCCTTGGCGAACTTGATGCCCATGTGGCCGAGGCCGCCCATGCCCAGAATCCCGACCTTGTCGCCGGCCTTCACGCCGTAGTGCTTGAGCGGCGAGTAGGTGGTGATGCCCGCGCAAAGTATTGGCGCAGCGCTGGCCGGGTCGAGTTTTTCCGGGATGCGCACAACGAAGTGCTCGCTGACCACGATGCTGTCGGAGTAGCCGCCCATGGTGTTGCTGCCATCGACCCGGTCCGGAGTAGCGTAGGTCATGGTCGGACCTTCGAGGCAATACTGCTCGAGGTTGGACTGGCAGGCTTCACAGCTGCGGCAGGAGTCGACCATGCAACCGACGCCAACCAGATCGCCGATTTTGTGCTGGGTGACATTCGCACCGACGGCGGTCACTTTGCCTACGATCTCGTGGCCGGGCATCAGCGGGTAAACGGCAATGCCCCACTCGTTGCGTGCCTGGTGGATGTCGGAATGGCAGACGCCGCAGTAGAGAATATCGATCGCCACGTCGTCGGCCCTTGGGTTGCGGCGTTCGAATTTCACGGGGGCGAGGGGAGTGGTGGCCGACTGGGCGGCGTATCCGATGGCGGTGTACATGATGAACCTCGCAATAGCAGTGACAGGTGAGGAGGCGCATTTTGGGCGCCGTGCCTGCCACCGGCCATGGCGATTCCTCCGGGTGTCATGCCTATTCCTCCGGCATCAGCGTTCGTTTGATCAAATGGGCGATCAGACCTGCGATGATGCTTTCATCCCTTTTTTCCCGACTTTTTTGTGAAGAGCGCCCATGTTGTTAACCCGTCATCTCGACGCCAATGCCACGCTGGTTTCGCTGATTGAGCCTCTGACCACTCGCGATGGTTTCGCCGCTACGGCGTTGCCGGGTGTGCAGGTTTTGCGTGCCAGTTGTGATGTGGCTCGTGGTCCGCAGATCTATGAGCCGAGCCTGGTGATCATCGCCCAAGGCAGCAAACTGGCGTATCTGGGCCCGCGTACGCTGGAGTACGGCGCCGGGCATTATCTGATTCAGGCATTGCCGGTGCCGTTTGAGTGCGAAACGTTTTCAGCGCCGGACGGGCCGATGCTCGGGGTTTCCATTGCCATTGACCGGGTGTTGCTCGGTGAGTTGGTGTTGGCCATGGGATTGGTGCCGGGGCGAACGGTGCCTGCGCAAACACTGGAATCCATGACTTCGGCGGTGCTTGACGATGCGATGCGTGGTTGCGTGGAGCGACTGTTGCGTTGCCTGCACGATCCGCTGGAATGCCAGATCATGGGGCAGGCGCGATTGCGGGAATTGTTGTTCGTCGCGTTGCGCGGTCCTCAAGCCGATGTGTTGCGGGCGCTGGTGGAGCAGCAGGGGCAATTCGCGCGGATTGCCGCTTCGCTCAACCATCTGCACGGGCATTTCACCGAGCCGTTGAATGTGGAAACCCTGGCCAGTTGCGCAAACATGAGTGCGTCAACGTTCCATGAGCATTTCAAGCGCAGCACGTTGTTGTCGCCGGTGCAGTATTTGAAGCGTTTGCGCTTGCTCAAGGCGCAGCAGTTGTTGCTCGCCGAGGGGTTGGGTGTGGCGCAGGTGGCGCATCGGGTCGGGTATCAGAGCACGTCGCAGTTCAGTCGTGAGTACAAGCGCTACTTTGAGCGAAATCCAGGAGACGAGCGCGCGGCCTGATTCACCGACAATCCCACATTGGTTTTGGGTTGGGGCTTGAATTGCGGGCAACAAAAAGGCCCCCATTCCGGGAGCCTTGATGTTCAGGCGTACGGCTTACATATTCGGGTAAGTCGGGCCGCCGGCACCTTCCGGTGCCACCCACGTGATGTTCTGTGCAGGGTCCTTGATGTCGCAGGTCTTGCAGTGAACGCAGTTCTGGGCGTTGATCTGGAAGCGCTTCTCGCCGTCTTCCTTGGTCACCACTTCGTAGACGCCGGCCGGGCAGTAACGCTGGGCAGGTTCATCGTACAGCGGCAAGTTCTTGGCGATCGGAATGCTCGGGTCGGTCAGCTTCAGGTGGCACGGCTGTTCTTCTTCGTGGTTGGTACCGGAGATAAACACCGAGCTGAGTTTGTCGAAGCTGATCTTGCCGTCCGGTTTCGGGTAGTCGATCTTCTTGCAGTCGGCCGCGAGCTTGAGGCAGGCGTAGTCCGGCTTGTTGTCGTGCAAGGTGAACGGCAGTTTGCCGCCGAAGATGTTCTGGTCGAGCCAGTTGAAACCACCGCCGACGATGGCGCCGAACTTGTGGATCGCCGGGCCGAAGTTACGGCTGGCGAACAGTTCGTCGTAGAGCCAGCTCTTCTTGAACGCTTCTACGTAAGTGGTCAGCTCTTCGGTGCCGTCCTTCTCGGCGAACAGCGCCTCGGCCACGGATTCAGCGGCAAGCATGCCGGACTTCATCGCGGTGTGGCTGCCCTTGATCTTGGCGAAGTTCAGGGTGCCGAGGTCGCAACCGATCAGCGCGCCGCCCTTGAACACCATTTTCGGCAGCGAGTTCAGGCCGCCTTTGCAGATCGCACGTGCGCCGTAGCTGATGCGCTTGCCGCCTTCTAGGTACTGCTTGAGCACCGGGTGATGCTTGAGGCGCTGGAACTCGTCGAACGGCGACAGGTAGGTGTTGCTGTAGGAAAGATCGACGATCAGACCGACGACCACCTGATTGTTTTCCAGGTGATAGAGGAACGAGCCACCGGTGTTCTCGGTGCCCATGATGTCCATCGGCCAACCGGCGGTGTGGACCACCAGGCCTGGCTGGTGCTTGGCCGGATCGACTTCCCAGATTTCTTTCAGACCGATGCCGTAGTGCTGGGCGTCGGCTTCGCTGTCGAGGTTGAAGCGCTTGATCAACTGCTTGCCGATGTGGCCGCGGCAACCTTCGGCGAACAGCGTGTACTTGCCGCGCAGTTCCATGCCCGGGGTGTACAGGCCTTCTTTCGGATTGCCTTCGCGGTCAACACCCAGGTCGCCAGTGATGATCCCGCGAACCACGCCGTTCTCGTCGAACAGCGCCTCCTGAGCGGCGAAGCCCGGGTAGATTTCTACGCCGAGGTTTTCGGCCTGCTGAGCCAGCCAGCGGCACAGGTTGCCCAGGGAGATGATGTAGTTGCCATCGTTGTGCATGGTCTTGGGCACAAAGAAGTCAGGGATTTTTTGCGCGCTGTCGGCGTTTTTCAAAACGAAGATGTCGTCGCGGGTCACTGGCGTATTCAGCGGCGCGCCGAGTTCTTTCCAGTCCGGGAACAATTCGTTCAGGGCGCGGGGTTCAAAGATCGCACCGGACAGGATATGTGCACCGACCTCGGAGCCTTTTTCGACCACGCAGACGCTGATTTCCTTGCCGGCTTCAGCAGCCTTCTGCTTCAAGCGGCAGGCGGCGGAAAGACCCGCGGGGCCGGCACCGACGATGACCACGTCGAATTCCATGTATTCGCGTTCCACAGGCTATCTCCTACTCAAGGCTCAACAGTTTTTTTTCTAATTGGAGGTTTGGTGTCGCATCCATGAATTCCTGCGCAACGCGCGGAACAGGACAATCGATTGACCACCTTTCTCTCTGGGTGGCGCATTATATCTACACCACTCCTAGCGTCCAATACAAACGTTTGTTTGAATTGGCTCAAAGCCAGAGAAATCAAAGTCACGCGGCTTATGAACGGCTATTTTGCCGTATTGACCGGAATAGGCGTTCCGGTCAAGATACGGTCGGTTTTGCGCTCGCCGTAGGCTGACTGTTGGTATCAAGAGCACCTCTAAAGACAGGGCGATGGCAGTACAAGGTGATTGGCTGCGCAGGTTTGGCGCGCAGTTTACACGCCGCGATAATGAATGACTCGTCGGTCACCACTGACGAACGGTCATCCGCCTCGTGAGCAAGGTTCACCCGATACACCTGCCAGCGTTTTTAGAGGTGCCCTTGCGCCGATGAGCATCAAACCGCCAGGTTCGCCTAGGCGACTTTCTTTTCACCGGAGAGTAACGAGGAATCCATGAAGGTTCTTGTAGCTGTCAAACGCGTTGTGGATTACAACGTCAAGGTTCGCGTCAAGGCGGACAATTCCGGCGTCGACCTCGCCAACGTCAAGATGTCGATGAACCCGTTCTGCGAAATCGCAGTGGAAGAAGCCGTACGCCTGAAAGAGAAAGGTGTTGCGACTGAAATCGTCGTCGTCTCCATCGGCCCGTCCACCGCTCAAGAGCAACTGCGCACCGCGCTGGCTCTGGGTGCTGACCGCGCTATCCTCGTCGAATCCGCCGAAGATCTGACTTCCCTGGCCGTTGCCAAGCTGTTGAAAGCCGTTGTCGACAAGGAACAGCCTCAGCTGGTGATCCTCGGCAAACAAGCCATCGACAGCGACAACAACCAGACTGGCCAGATGCTCGCTGCATTGAGCGGCTACGGTCAGGGCACGTTCGCTTCGAAAGTCGAAGTGTCCGGCGACAGCGTTGCCGTGACCCGCGAAATCGACGGCGGCGCGCAGACGGTTTCCCTGAAACTGCCGGCCATCGTCACCACCGACCTGCGTTTGAACGAGCCGCGCTACGCGTCCCTGCCGAACATCATGAAAGCCAAGAAGAAGCCTCTCGAAGTGCTGACTCCGGACGCTTTGGGCGTTTCCACCGCCTCCACCAACAAGACCGTGAAAGTCGAAGCGCCTGCTGCACGCAGCGCGGGTATCAAGGTCAAGTCGGTGGCTGAACTGGTCGAGAAACTGAAAAACGAAGCGAAGGTAATCTAAATGACTATCTTGGTTATTGCTGAACACGACAACAAAGTAGTGGCCCCGGCCACACTGAACACCGTGGCTGCTGCTGCCAAAATCGGCGGTGACATCCACGTTCTGGTAGCTGGCCAGGGCGTTGGTGCCGTGGCTGAAGCTGCTGCGAAAATCGCTGGCGTGAGCAAAGTCCTGATCGCTGACAATGCCGCTTACGCGCATCAGTTGCCGGAAAACGTTGCACCGCTGGTTGCAGAGTTGGGCAAGGGTTACAGCCACATCCTGGCTGCCGCCACTTCCAACGGCAAAAACATCCTGCCGCGCGTTGCCGCGTCGCTGGACGTTGACCAGATCTCCGAGATCATCTCGGTCGAAAGCGCTGACACCTTCAAGCGCCCGATCTACGCCGGTAACGCGATCGCAACCGTTCAATCGAACGCTGCGGTCAAAGTGATCACCGTACGTGCTACCGGTTTCGACCCGGTTGCCGCTGAAGGTGGTTCCGCTGCTGTTGAAGCGGTGGCTGCTGCTCACGACGCTGGCACTTCGAGCTTTGTTGGTGAAGAACTGGCCAAGTCCGATCGTCCGGAACTGACCGCTGCCAAGATCGTCGTTTCCGGCGGCCGCGGCATGCAGAACGGTGACAACTTCAAACACCTGTACGCCTTGGCCGACAAGCTGGGCGCTGCCGTTGGTGCTTCCCGCGCCGCGGTCGACGCAGGTTTTGTACCCAACGACATGCAGGTCGGTCAGACCGGCAAGATCGTTGCTCCACAGCTGTACATCGCCGTCGGTATCTCCGGCGCGATCCAGCACCTGGCCGGCATGAAAGACTCCAAAGTGATCGTTGCGATCAACAAGGACGAAGAAGCGCCGATCTTCCAGGTGGCCGATTACGGCCTGGTGGCAGACCTGTTCGAAGCCATCCCCGAGTTCGAGAAGCTGGTCTAATCCAGTCGCTTGACTTATAAAGAGCCCGGCCTTTTGGTCGGGCTTTTTTTTGTTCCGGATTTGAGTGGGAGAGTGTTGCCATGGATCTGCGTCGCGTATGTGGCTGGTCATTACTGCTGGGGGTGGCGCTGTTACCGGCGCTGGCCGTGGCCGCAGGCAAGTGCGAGCGCCTGGTGGTGACCGGCAGCCCGGACGCGCCACCGTACCTGTGGCAAGACCCACAAAACCCCAAGCACTTGATCGGCGCCGGTGCTGATTTATTGCAGCACGTGGCGGGGGAGCTGGGTATCAAGGTCGAACTGCTTTACGCCGGCAAACGTGCCCAGGCGCTGGACGAAGTGCGCAGCGGGCGCATGGACATGCTGGCCGACGCGCCGTTGACGGTCGGCGAGTTGGAAAGCCTGGATTTCATCCACCCGCCGCTTCTGGAAAACGATTACCTGGTCTGGACCCGCAAAGACTCGGCATTGGTCTACGACCAGGCGCAAGATCTTCACGGTCATCCAGGTGCCGTGTCGGAAAAGTCCCGAATGACCCAGGCATTCGACACTTTCGCCGAGCAGCAATTGACCCTCGTGCGTACTCCGAACCTGACCCAGGCCTTTCAGAAATTGCTGTTGGGCGAGGTGGAATTTGTTCTCGCCGGACGCTACTCGGGCATGGCCGCCGCGCAAACCCTGAGCATGGCCAACGACCTGGTCGCTCGCCCGAACCCGATCGACAAACCCGGCCTGTTCCTCGCGGTTTCCCATAACTCCGCCTGCAACGATCCGTGGTTGCGCGGACAGCTGGCCAAAAAGATGACAGAATTGCCCGCGTCCGGACTGACGGAGGCCGTGCTGCAACGCAATATCGAACGCTGGAAAGCGCAGCAGCAACAGCAACCACCGCAACAACCCGTCAGTACCCCAAAACAGTAGGGATTTTTAGTGAGTATTCGACCTCTTTTCGCTGCCCTGGCCGTTCTGGCTCTGGCGGGTTGTGCAGCCGATCCGGCGCCGAATGAACAAATACGCCTGACCGAACAGGCGCTCGTACAAGCCAAAGCCGTGGGGGCCACTGTCGACGACGTGCCAGAGCTCAAACTGGCCGAAGACAAGTTTTCCCGTGCCCAAGGCGACATGACAGATCAGTCCTACAGGCATGCGCGCATGCGGGCCGAACAGGCCGAACTGGACGCGCGCCTGGCCGAAGCCAAGGTGCTGACTCTCAAGAGCGAGGAGCAACTGAACGTGCTCAATACCCGCATCACTCGCCTGCGCAAGCAACTGGGAGATGCCCAATGAGCCTCAAGTCCAAAGCACTCGGCGGTTTGATCCTGGCCGTTTGCGCGAGCCTTTACGGTTGCGCCGGCCAACACAGCGAGAGCGCATTGCAGCAGGCCGGAAGTGACTTCCAGAAGGTCAAGGAAGACTCCAACGTGCTGCGAATCGCGCCCAAGGACGTGATCCGTGCCGGTGAATCCCTGGCCCGCGCCGATCGTCTTTCCAGCTATTGGGGGAGCGGCTCGGACGTGGTGCATTACGCCTACCTGAGCCAGCGCTACAGCGAAATCGCCCGTGAGCACACCAATCAGGTGCTCAACGAAGAGCGCGCGGCGAAGCTCGAACTGGAACGTCAGCGCCTGCAACTGGCCCTGCGAGAGTCCAAGTTGCTCAGTGTGCAGCAGCAGGGCAAATGGCTCGAAGAACAGATCGTTGCCCTGGCCACCACGCAGACCGACCGTGGTCTGGTGATGACCCTGGGCGATGTGCTGTTCGACACCGGCGAGGCGGAGCTGAAGAATTCGGCGAACCGAGTGGTGCTGAAGATCGTGCAATTCTTGCAGCTCAATCCCAAGCGTGTGGTCCGCATCGAGGGCTACACCGACAGCACCGGCGGCAAACAGGACAACCTCAAGCTGTCCCGTGACCGTGCGCAATCGGTGGCGGACGTGCTGATGGACCTGGGTATCGACGATAAACGCATCAAGGTCGAAGGCTACGGCGATGAGTACCCGGTGGACGTGAACGCTTCCGAGCGTGGTCGCGCGCAGAACCGTCGGGTGGAAATTGTGTTCTCCGACGAAAAAGGCCAGCTCGGCGCCGCCCGCTAAGGGCTGCGTTTCTGGAAAACCCGGCCTGCCCGACAGCGCCGGGTTTTTTTGCGCCTGCCAAATGCCTCTCAAAACAGTACAGTTTTTGCTGACACTGCACTGTACGGTCGACTATTGTGGCAACTGTCCCAGTACACTTCTAAACTGTTCCGGTATTGTTTCACACAAGAATAAAATGCCCGTGAAATCGAGTGCTGCGTCATGACCAATCTTTTGCTCTACCAACGTATTGCTCAGCAACTGGCCGAAGACATCCGCCGTGGTGTCTATCAACCGGGGGAACGCGTGCCTTCGGTGCGCAAGATGAGCTCGCAGCTCAACGTCAGCCATGCGACCGTTTTGCAGGCTTACGCCAATCTCGAGGATCAGGGGCTGATCCGCGCCCGGCCGCAGTCGGGCTATTACGTGCACCAGACACCAGCCCTGACAGCGCCAACGCCGGACATCGCCCGGGTCGAGCGGCCCGGTCTGGTCACTCGCAGCAGCATCATTCAGCAAGTGCTGGTCGAATCCCGTCGCGAGGGGGTTTTTCCCTTGGGCGCGGCAGTGCCGAGCGTCGATTATTTGCCGGTCCGCGCTTTGCACCAGCAATTGGCCAAAGTCACCCGTTTCCATAGCCCGCGTGCCTTCAGTTACATGTTCAGCCCCGGTTTTGAACCGTTGCGCCGGCAGGTGGCGATCCGCATGCGTGATGCCGGCGTGGTGGTTGATCCTTCCGAAGTGGTGATCACCCACGGCTGCGTCGATGCGTTGCAGATGTCACTGCGCGTACTGACCCGGCCGGGCGACCTGATCGCCGCCGAGTCACCGACTTATTATGGTTTGTTGCAACTGGCCGACCTGCTGGGCCTCAAAGTCATCGAGATCCCGAGCGACCCGGCGACCGGCATGAGCCTCGAAGCCCTGCAACTGGCGGCCAACCAGTGGTCGATCAAGGCGCTGGTGCTGACCACGCGTCTGAGTAATCCACTGGGCGGCACCATGCCCGAAGAGCGGCAGAAGCAACTGCTGCGCCTGGCCTCGGATTTCGATATCCAGATCGTTGAAGACGATATCTACGGCGAGTTGATGTTCGAGCAAGGTCGGACCAAATCGCTCAAGGCCTACGACCGGCTGGATCGAGTGATCTATTGCTCGAGCTTCTCCAAGACCCTGTCACCGGGCGTGCGGATTGGCTGGATGATCGCCGGCAAATATCAGCAAGAGATTCAGCGTTTGCAGACGTTCAGCACGCATTCGGCGTGCAGCGTCACGCAAATGGGCATCGCCGCGTACCTTGAGAATGGCGGTTACGACCGTCACTTGCGCTACATCCGTCAGGAATACCGCAAGAACCTCAGCGCCTTCCAGCTGGCGGTGCAGCAGTACTTTCCGGAAGGCACGCAAATGACCCGACCCACGGGCGGCTTCATTCTGTGGGTCAGCCTGCCAGGACGGGTCAACACTCAGGAGCTGCATGTGCGTGCGTTGCAGCAGGGCATCAGCATCGCACCGGGGCTGATTTTCAGTAACACCGAGCAGTTCAATCACTGCATTCGCCTGAACTGTGGCACGCCCTGGAATCGTGAAGCCGAGCGGGCATTGATGACGTTGGGGATGTTGGCCACGCAGCTTTGCCAGGAGACGGCCAGCGGTTTCTGACAAGAACGCCGGTCGTTTCGTACACGTGCTTGTCATGTTGCGTACAACAGGCGAGCATATGGCCCTCTGTCGTTAGCGTCGTTGGTTCCATGAAACCGATTTTTCCTGCCGTCTGCCTATCGATCTGTCTCTTCATGACCGTTCATGCCCAAGGCGTCATGGCGGCTTCGACCCAGGAAAAACCGGCAGCCAGCGCAACCTCGAAAAAACCGGCGACCGTCAAGAAAGCTGCTGCGGTGAAAAAGAACGCCGCCCCGGTCAAAAAGAAACCGGCAGCGCTGAAAAAACGACCGCCGATTGCCTCCAAGTCCAAATCGGCCCGTGAAGTGGCGAAGACCCAACTCCCGTCCGCCGATCTGGACTTGAGCCTGCCTAAAGACATGGTCGAAGAGCTGAAACCGGTCGGGACGGTCCCATTGCCGCGACGCGACGCCGTGTTGCCGCAAATGTTCGGTGACAAGAACAGTCAGTTTCAGCTCAACGGCCGGCTGCTCAGCAACGAAATGCAGTTGCAACTGCGCAATGAGGAACGTCGGGACGTCGAAGGCGCAGCGCTGGATTTCGAGTTCAAGCAGTAAATCTGCTCTGATTCGTGACCCGCGACCCAGACGCTTTGTCGGAGACTGGTCAGTCACATTCGTTTGAGCGCAAAAACCCCGGTCCAGGTAATTTTAAACAACTGTTTTAGCGGTTACTCTGTGCGCCGTCCATTAACACATCACCCGTCGCGAGGAGCTTGTCGTCATGAAATGCCGTGAAGGCTGTGGCGCCTGTTGCATTGCCCCTTCCATCAGTTCACCGATTCCCGGAATGCCTAATGGCAAAGCCGCTGGCGAACGTTGCGTACAACTGTCTGTCGATAACCTGTGCAGCATTTTCGGCGATCCGAAACGTCCTGCCGTGTGTTCGGCGTTTGAAGCCGACGTCGAAGTCTGCGGAAGCAGCAGCGACGAAGCGATCAAGCTGCTCGGATGGTGGGAGCAAATGACGGCTGCATGATGTGTTCTACGAACGGAACTTCAACAATAAGGAGTAAGACTATGGGTTCGCTGCATCGTATGGCTGTGCTGTGTGGTTTGACAGTGTTGCTGACCACCACGGCCGCCCAGGCCGAGGACTGGAAAGTCGCCAAGAATCAAGACGGCATCAAGGTGTCCCTGAGTGAAGTGGCCGGTTCCGACTACAAGGCCTACCAGGGCGTGACCCTGATGAAGACCACCATGGCCAAATTGCGCGCGCTGCAGGAAGACGTCTCTGGCGCCTGCGCCTGGATTCACGAGTGCAAGGCCCAGAAGCTGCTCAAGCACGAAGGCGATCAGAGCTGGACCTACAGCCAATTCAATACCCCATGGCCGGTGACCCCGCGTGATTCGGTGCTGCATATCACCACCACCGAAGGCGCCGACGGCAGCCTGACCCGCAAACTCGAAGGCGTGCCGAAGTACATTCCTGAGGAAAAGGGCTTCGTCCGTGTCACCAAAATTGACGGTTTCTGGAAGTTCGTCCCCAAGGGTGACCAGATTGAAGTGACCTATCAGGTGCACACCGAGCCAGGCGGCAGCATCCCGTCGATGGTCGCCAACAAGTTCGTGGTTGATGCACCGTTCAACACGCTGAAGGCCCTGAAGGAACGCGCCGAGAAATAAGCACGCGTTGTTTCATCAAACGCCCCGACCTTTCGGGGCGTTTGTTTTTGCGGTTATTTTGTTTCCGGATATACGTTGCACGAAATTTTCACAAGGCCTCCAAGACAATTCGCCCGCGTCAGCATTGCGGGCACTAATTCATGGCAATGCTGCGGGTGATCGTGCAACATTTGCGCACCGCGCAAGCCCCGGGGTCGAGAACTGGCCAACAGAGGGCAGGGCGCCGCTTCACTTTTGAAACTTCAACTTCCAATGGGTCCTAAAACGACATGGCAAACCCGGACGCCCTGAGTCAGCAGCGAGCTTCTAGTCGCCTGCTGCAACCGACCGTCAAATCGCATCTGGCCTACACGCTGCTGTGTGCCTTGGTCATGATGGTCATGTTCAGCCTGCTGCGCGTCGCGCTGCTGGTCTATAACCGCGAAATGATCCTCGATACACCGGCCTCGACCTTTTTCGAGGCCTTCGCCAATGGCCTGCGTTTCGACCTGCGCCTGGTGGTCTACCTCAGCATTCCGCTGATTCTGGCGCTGTTCAGCTCCCGGGCCATGGCCGCTCGCGGGTTCTTCCGTTTCTGGCTGACCATAGCCTCGAGCATCGCGCTGTTCCTCGGCCTGATGGAGATGGATTTCTATCGCGAGTTCCACCAGCGCCTTAACGGCCTGGTCTTCCAGTACGTGAAGGAAGACCCGAAAACCGTGATGAGCATGCTCTGGTACGGTTTTCCTGTGGTTCGCTACCTGCTGGCCTGGGCTTTCGGCACGTTGATCCTGACCCTGGCGTTCAAGGGCGCCGACCGGGCGACCCGTCCTCGTGGTCCGTTCAGCGGCGGCAGCATCGGCACGCGTCAGGTTGCCCCGTGGTATGCACGAGGCGTCGTATTCGTGGTTTGCCTGCTGGTCTGCGTGGTCGCGGCTCGTGGCACCCTGCGTCAAGGCCCGCCATTGCGTTGGGGTGACGTCTACACCACCGACTCGAACTTCGCCAACCAGTTGGGCCTCAACGGCACGCTGTCGCTGATCGCGGCGGCCAAGAGCCGGATGTCCGAAGACCGCGACAACATCTGGAAAGCCACACTGGATCAGCCAGTGGCTCAGCAGACCGTCCGCGATATGTTGCTGACACCGAGCGACAAACTGGTGGATGGCGAAACCGCGGCCGTGCGTCGTAACTACTCCCCGGCGGCTGACAAAACCCTGCCGATCAAGAACGTGGTTGTGATCCTGATGGAAAGCTTCGCCGGTCATTCGGTGGGCGCCTTGGGTCGTCCGGGTAACGTCACGCCGTACTTCGACAAGCTGGCGAAAGAAGGCCTGCTGTTCGACCGCTTCTTCTCCAACGGCACTCACACCCACCAGGGCATGTTCGCCACCATGGCCTGCTTCCCGAACCTGCCGGGTTTCGAATACCTGATGCAGACCCCGGAAGGCAGCCACAAACTGTCTGGCCTGCCGCAGTTGCTCAGCGCCCGTGACTATGACGATGTGTACGTCTACAACGGCGATTTCGCTTGGGACAATCAGTCGGGCTTTTTCAGCAACCAGGGCATGACCAACTTCATCGGACGTAACGACTTCGTTAACCCGGTGTTCTCCGACCCAACCTGGGGTGTGTCCGACCAGGACATGTTCAACCGTGGTCTGGAAGAGTTGAAAGCTCGCGATGGCAAAGACAAAAAACCGTTCTATGCCTTGCTGCAAACCCTGTCCAACCACACGCCGTACGCCTTGCCGACGCCTTTGCCGGTCGAGCGCGTGACTGACCGTGGCAGCCTCAACGAACATTTGACCGCCATGCGCTACTCCGACTGGGCGCTGGGTCAATTCTTCGAGCAGGCGCGTAAAGAGCCGTACTTCAAGGAAACCCTGTTCGTAGTGGTCGGCGACCACGGTTTTGGCAACGAGCAGCAGATCACCGAAATGGACCTGGGCCGCTTCAACGTACCGATGCTGCTGATCGGGCCGGGCGTGCAGGACAAGTTCGGCCAGGTTGACCACACCGTGGGCACACAGATCGATATCGTGCCGACCATCATGGGTCGCATCGGCGGCGACGTGATTCACCAGTGCTGGGGTCGTGACTTGCTGAATTTGCCGGAAGGCGACAAGGGCTTTGGCGTGATCAAGCCTTCGGGCAGCGATCAGACCGTCGCGTTGCTGACGGCGGATCGCGTGCTGGTGCTGCCGAAAGAAATGCCGCCCAAGCTGTATCAGTACGAATTGGGCGCCAATTCGAAAGGCGAAGTGATTCCGGCGTCGGCTGACGAAGCGGCCCTCAAGCAGAAACTCGAGTCGTTCATCCAGACAGCCACCAAGAGCCTGATCGACAACACCGCCGGTGTCGTTGACGGCAAGCCGGACTAGTTTTCGGCGCAATAAAAAGAGGCCCTTCGAGGGCCTCTTTTTTTGCCTGTTAAAACTTTATATCTTGCCAAGTAACAGCAGAATCAACAGCACCACCAACACCACGCCGATGATACCCGACGGGCCATAACCCCAACTTCTTGAGTGTGGAAAGACCGGCAAACCACCTACCAGCAGGAGAATCAGAATTACGATAAGAATTGTGCCCATGTCTATTTCCTTGTTGGAAGTGTTCTGGAATGACTTTAGCTTTTAACTGTCAGCTGGACTGCAATAAACCCGAGCTGCTTACAAAATCCGACTGTTGCGGGTGTCGGAAAATTCCAAGTTTTTTTAATGTTTTTCGAAGAAAGCCTTATTTCGTTTTTGGCGGCGTTAGTTGATTCACACCCTCCAGCGGTTTGCTCGGACCATTCAGCAATCTGATGGAGCGTGGGTCGCGCAATGTCCTTCGCTACACTCAGGGCATCTTCCCCGGAACAACAAGGCTGTTTGCTATGCAAAATCGCATGATGATCACTGGCGCGGGCTCAGGCCTGGGTCGCGAAATCGCGCTGCGCTGGGCGCGTGAAGGCTGGCAGCTGGCCTTGTCGGATGTCAGCGAGCCCGGTTTGCAAGAAACCCTGAAACAGGTTCGTGAAGTGGGCGGCGACGGTTTTATCCAGCGTTGCGATGTGCGTGATTACAGCCAGCTGACGGCCTTCGCCCAGGCCTGTGAAGAGAAACTGGGTGGCATCGATGTCATCGTCAACAACGCCGGCGTGGCGTCGGGCGGGTTCTTCAGTGAACTGTCCCTGGAAGACTGGGACTGGCAGATCGCGATCAACCTGATGGGCGTGGTCAAGGGCTGCAAGGCCTTCCTGCCGCTGCTGGAAAAAAGCAAAGGCAAGATCATCAACATCGCTTCGATGGCGGCCCTGATGAAAGGCCCGGCCATGAGCAATTACAACGTGGCCAAGGCCGGCGTGGTGGCATTGTCCGAAAGCCTGCTGGTCGAACTGGCGCAACAGGAAGTGGGCGTGCACGTGGTTTGCCCGTCGTTCTTCCAGACCAACTTGCTGGACTCCTTCCGTGGCCCGACCCCGGCCATGAAAGCCCAGGTCGGCAAATTGCTGGAAAGTTCGCCGATCACCGCGACCGACATTGCCGATTACATCTACGAGCACGTCGCCGCCGGTGAATTCATGATCCTGCCACACGAACAGGGCCGTATGGCCTGGGCTCTAAAGCAGAAAAACCCGCAATTGCTCTACAACGAAATGACCACCATGGCCGACAAAATGCGCGCCAAGGCCAAACAAAACGCAGGCTGAACTTGCCCATGCGCAACACCGTCGTTAGGGTGGCCGCAACCGGCCATTCTCACGAGACGTCTGCATGCTCAATTACTTGTGGTTTTTCCTCGCGGCGCTGTTCGAAATCGGCGGCTGCTTCGCGTTCTGGATGTGGCTGCGCCAAGGTAAAAGCATTTGGTGGGTGATGCCGGCACTGCTCAGCCTGACGTTATTCGCGCTGCTACTGACCCGTGTCGAGGCGACTTACGCCGGTCGCGCCTATGCCGCCTATGGCGGCATTTATATCGTCGCCTCGATCGGCTGGCTGGCGGTGGTCGAGCGGATTCGTCCCCTGGGGTCGGACTGGTTGGGCGTGGCACTGTGCGTGATCGGGGCCAGCGTCATTCTATTCGGCCCGCGTTTCTCCGCTTCTTGAAGCGACATCAAAGGATTTGTAAGACGCTTCCGTAAGGGGGGATGGTCCTGTGCTGTAGGGCAAGACTGAATTGCCGTCGTTGCATTGAAGAGCGGCGGTGCGACGGGCATCTTCAAGGGCCGGTAACCCTGAAGGATGAATGCCATGCTTGTACTCAGTCGCGTTGTGGGCGAGATGATTTCCATCGGTGACAACATTTCAGTGCGCATCATCGCTGTCAACGGAGGCAGTGTGCGCTTCGGTGTCGAAGCGCCACAGAACGTCAATGTGCATCGGGCCGAGGTCTACGAGCGCATCCAGATCAAACTGGCCAAAACCAAAGGACGCTGAGCGCCTCAGTCGAACAGGTGCTTGGGCACATCGTGCTTGAGCATCAACTGGCATTGCTCGCTGTCTGGATCGAAAACAATCAGCGCCTGACCCTTGGTCAAAGCCTGGCGAACGCGCAGAACACGGGTTTCCAACGGCGTGTCGTCACCGTTGTCCGTACCGTCGCGGGTCACGAAATCCTCGATCAGGCGGGTGAGGGTGTCGACTTCAAGTTGGTCGTAGGGAATCAGCATAGGCACCTCGGCTAAACAATGGCGCGATGCTACGGCGAATGATCGGTTGCGGCTAGCCCGGAGCTCATGTGTTGCCTGATCAACCGCCATCGCGGGCAAGCCACGCTCCCACAGTTTTTGTATTGATCACTATGTCCAGATTGACGCAAAACCTGTGGGAGCGAGCTTGCTCGCAATGGCGGTTGATCAGGCGACGAAAATGCCGGATCAGCTGTCTGTTCGCTGCCCCACCAGACTATCCACCGACGGCACCCGCGTATCGCTTTCCATCTGCGTGTCATGCTCGATCTGATGACTGAACCGGTCCAGCGAACCCTTCGCCGGCTGAGCATCACTGGCAAATACCGGCGGGCTCAGAATGTAGGCACCGAGCAGGCGACTCAGCGCAGCCAGGCTGTCGATGTGCGTACGTTCATAACCGTGAGTCGCGTCGCAACCGAACGCGAGCAGGGCGGTGCGGATGTCGTGCCCGGCGGTGACCGCCGAATGCGCATCGCTGAAGTAATAGCGAAACAGGTCGCGGCGCACTGGCAACTCGTTCTCACTGGCCAATCTGAGCAAGTGCCGCGACAGGTGATAGTCGTAAGGCCCGCCGGAATCCTGCATCGCTACGCTTACCGCGTGTTCGCTGGAATGCTGGCCGGGCGCGACCGGCGCGATGTCGATGCCGACGAATTCGCTGACGTCCCAGGGCAAGGCCGCCGCCGCGCCGCTGCCGGTTTCCTCGGTGATGGTGAACAGTGGGTGACAGTCGATCATCAACTCCTCACCGCTGTCGATGATCGCTTTCATCGCCGCCAACAGCGCCGCAACGCCGGCCTTGTCATCGAGGTGACGAGCGCTGATATGGCCGCTTTCAGTGAACTCCGGCAACGGGTCGAAGGCGACGAAATCGCCCACGCTGATCCCCAGGGAATCGCAGTCGGCGCGGGTGGCGCAGTAAGCGTCCAGACGCAATTCGACGTGATCCCAGCTGATCGGCATTTCATCCACGGCGGTGTTGAACGCGTGCCCGGACGCCATCAGAGGCAGCACGCTGCCGCGAATCACCCCGTTGTCGGTGAACAGGCTGACGCGGCTGCCCTCGGCAAAACGGCTGGACCAGCAACCGACGGGGGCGAGGGTCAGGCGGCCGTTGTCTTTCACGGCGCGAACGGCGGCGCCGATGGTGTCGAGGTGAGCGGAAACGGCACGGTCCGGGCTGTTTTTCTTGCCCTTGAGCGTGGCGCGGATCGTGCCGCGCCGGGTCATTTCGAAGGGAATACCCAGCTCTTCCAAGCGTTCGGCGACGTAACGCACGATGGTGTCGGTAAACCCGGTCGGGCTGGGAATGGCGAGCATTTCCAGCAGGACTTTTTGCAGGTAGTTGAGGTCTGGTTCGGGGATTTTGCTGGTCATGGAAACTCCTGATGAGTTGAGCGCATCGATGGTTTCGATGAGGAAGAATTTTTGTTGCCTGTCAGGCCGCCATCGCTAGCAGGCTAGCTCCCACAGTTGGAATGCGGTCAAATGTGGGAGCTAGCCTGCTAGCGATGGCGTCTGCCCAGACGACACATGACTAGGAAACAGCCGGCTGACTATGCGGAAACAACAAGTCCACAAAACGCTCGGCCGTCGGCTGAGGTTCATGGTTGGCCAGCCCGGCGCGTTCGTTGGCTTCGATAAACACATACTCCGGTTGATCCGCGGCAGGCACCATCAGGTCGAGCCCGACCATGGGAATATCCAGCGCCCGCGCAGCCCGTACGGCGGCATCAACCAGGGTCGGATGCAAGATCGCCGTGACATCCTCCAGAACGCCACCGGTATGAAGGTTCGCCGTGCGCCGTACGAACAGATGCTCACCGGCCGGCAAAATACTGTTGTAGTCATAACCCGCCGCCTGAAGCGTGCGTTCGGTCTCATGGTCCAGCGGGATTTTGCTTTCGCCGCTGGTGGCGGCCTGCCGACGTCGGCTTTGCGCTTCGATCAGTGCGCCGATGGAATGCTGACCATCGCCCACCACTTCGGCGGGGCGACGGATCGCCGCGGCGACCACCTCGAAACCGATCACCACAATCCGCAGATCGAGACCCTCGTGAAAGCTTTCCAGCAGCACGCGACTGTCGAACTGGCGAGCGGCTTCGATGGCTTGCTGGACCTCTTCGATCGTCCGCAAATCCACCGCAACGCCTTGGCCCTGTTCTCCATCCAGTGGCTTGACCACCACCCGCTCGTGCTCGTCGAGAAACGCCAGATTGTCATCAGCGTTGCCGGCCAGTTGCTGCGAGGGCAGGTTCAGACCAGCGGCTTTGAGCACTTTGTGCGTCAGGCTTTTGTCTTGGCACAGGCTCATGCTGATGGCGCTGGTCAGGTCGCTCAGGGATTCGCGGCAACGCACCCGGCGTCCACCATGGCTGAGGGTGAACATCCCGGCGTCGGCGTCATCGACGTGCACATCAATCCCGCGTCGATGGGCTTCCTCGACAATGATCCGCGCATACGGGTTGAAATCGGCTTCCGGGCCGGGGCCAAGGAACAGCGGCTGATTGATGCCGTTTTTGCGCTTGATGGCAAAGGTCGACAGGTTGCGAAAGCCGAGCTTGGCGTAAAGACTTTTCGCCTGCCGGTTGTCGTGCAACACCGACAGGTCGAGGTAACTCAGCCCTCGGCTCATGAAGTGCTCGATCAAATGCCGCACCAGCACTTCACCGACGCCGGGTCGGGAGCAGTGCGGATCGACGGCCAGGCACCACAGGCTGCTGCCGTTCTCCGGGTCGTTGAACGCCTTGTGATGGTTGAGGCCCATGACGCTGCCGATGACGGCGCCGCTGTCTTCATCTTCCGCCAGCCAATACACCGGGCCGCCCTGATGTCGCGGCGTCAGCAGATTCGCATCGATCGGCAACATGCCGCGCGCCTGATACAGCTGATTGATTGCCTGCCAGTCCGTCTCGCTTTGGGCCCGGCGAATACGAAAGCCGCGAAACACCCGGGTCGACTGACGGTAATCGCTGAACCACAGGCGCAAGGTGTCGGAGGGGTCAAGAAACAGCTGCGCCGGTTCCAGCCCCAGCACTTGCTGGGGCGCAGCGACGTATAAGGCGATGTCGCGTTCACCGGTCTGCTCGTTGAGCAGCTCCTGGGCCAGGCTCGCCGCATCCGGAAAGGTATGACCGATCAGCAACCGGCCCCAGCCGCAATGCACGGCAATCGGCGCGGCGCCCAGTTCACTGCCGTCTTCGGCCAGCCGCGCCTGCAAGCGTTCGTACGAGGGCGCCTGACCGCGCAACAAGCGTTGGCTATACGCCGTGGCGTGAGGTTTCATCGATCAGATTCCTTGTTCACTGAGCCACAGGTTCAGGGCCGCCAATTGCCACAGCTTGGAGCCGCGCAACGGGGTCAACTGGCCTTGCGGATCGGTCAGCAGGCGGTCGAGCATGGCCGGGTTGAACAGGCCGCGATCCTGGCTTGGATCGAGCAGCAGTTCGCGCACCCAGTTCAGCGTATCGCCTTGCAAATGCTTCAGGCCCGGCACCGGAAAGTAACCTTTCTTACGGTCGATCACTTCACTCGGAATCACCAGTCGCGCGGCTTCTTTCAACACTTGCTTGCCGCCATCCGGCAGTTTGAATTTGCCCGGGACCCGGGCTGACAATTCCACCAGGCGATAGTCGAGAAACGGCGTACGCGCTTCCAGGCCCCAGGCCATGGTCATGTTGTCGACGCGTTTGACCGGGTCGTCCACCAACATGATCGTGCTGTCCAGACGCAGGGCTTTGTCCACCGCCGCATCGGCGCCGGGCTGTGCGAAATGTTCCTTCACGAAGTCACCGGCGGCGTCATTGGCCGTCAGCCATTTCGGTTGCACGGTGGCGGCGTAATCCTCGTAGCTGCGGTCGAAAAATGCATCGCGATAGGCCGCGTACGGATCGGCAGCGCCATCGACTTGCGGATACCAGTGATAACCGGCAAACAACTCATCCGCGCCCTGGCCGCTCTGCACCACTTTGCAATGTTTGGCCACTTCCCTGGACAGCAGATAAAAGGCGATGCAGTCATGGCTGACCATCGGCTCGCTCATGGCGCGGAACGCTGCGGGCAGTTGCTCGATGATCTCACTCTCATTGATGCGCAATTGATGGTGCTGGGTGTTGTAGTGCTTGGCGATCAAGTCCGAATACTGGAACTCGTCGCCCCGTTCGCCGCCGGCATCCTGGAAACCGATGGAGAAGGTCGACAGGTTTTCCACGCCGACTTCACGCAACAAGCCCACGAGCATGCTCGAATCGACACCGCCCGAAAGCAGCACGCCGACGTCCACGGCTGCACGTTGACGAATCGCCACCGCGTCGCGGGTGCTGTCGAGTACACGGTCACGCCAGTCTTCGAGCGTCAGATTCATCTCGTCGGCGTGTGGGCCGTAGGGCAGGGTCCACCATGTTTTCTGTTCGGTGGTGCCATCCGCTTCTACGCGCATCCAGGTCGCGGGCGGCAGTTTTTCAATGCCGGCCAGCAGGGTGCGCGGAGCGGGAACCACCGCATGGAAATTCAGGTAGTGATTGAGCGCCACCGGATCGAGGATCGGGTTGATGTCGCCGCCCTTGAGCAGCGCTGGCAACGCCGAGGCAAAACGCAGGCGCTGGCCGGTGCGCGACAGGTACAGCGGCTTCACGCCGAGACGGTCACGGGCGATGAACAGGCGCTTGGCGTCGCGCTCCCAAATGGCGAAGGCGAACATGCCATTGAGTTTCGGCAGCAGCGCTTCGCCCCAGGCGTGGTAGCCCTTGAGCAGCACTTCGGTGTCGCCACCGGAATAGAAGGCATAACCGAGGTTTTCAAGCTCGGTGCGCAGCTCCGGGAAGTTGTAGATCGCGCCGTTGAAGGCCAGGGACAAGCCCAATTGGTTGTCGACCATCGGCTGCGCCGAGCCGTCCGACAAGTCCATGATTTTCAGGCGACGGTGGCCCAGGGCAATTGGCCCCTGGCTGTGAAAGCCCCACGCGTCAGGGCCGCGAGGCGCCAAGTGATGGGTGATTCGTTCAACGGCTGCAAGGTCCGCAGGTTGTTGATCAAAGCGTAACTCGCCAGCTAATCCGCACATAAAGTCCTTACCGGTTTTTCCGTTGGGGAGGGTCAATCGGTACGCGCCAAAACGGCGGGTACTCAGAAACTGACTCCGCACGGTAATAGGAGTTTTAGAACGATAAGTTATAAGCTGGGGTTGCCGGACAAATGGCGGGTGCAGCACAGGTGTGCGTTGCAAGGGCGGTAATTATTGATGTGATGCATACGAGTAGCTGCTTGGAAACAAGGCGATTCGACCCAGTATTCGAATTATCAATTGCCTGTTGCACTTCATAGACTGAGCATCTCTTACCGCAATAAGGATATTGCTCATGTCAGCCACACCCTCAAAAGCCGCTACGGCGGCCGTGCCAATAACACCCGCGCAACGTCTTGAGGCGCTGCTGGAGCACACCGCAGATCTGGACAAGGCGCAAGTGCTGCAAGCGTCTATTCCTGAATGGTTGGCTACTGCAGATCTGACCGTGGTGCAAGCTTTGAGAGCCGCGTTCGAGCAATCCTTCGTCGTTCAAGGCAAGGCCACAGCGGCGCTTGAGGCGCTCAAGCCGTTGGACGAGTTTTGCAAAGGGCAACTGACCGATCTCCTCAAGCGCAGATGGACAATCGATTTCGACGTCGAGCGGGACACGCTGGAGGTCACCCATATAAGGTACGTGTCGACAGGACTGCTGCCGATCGGCTATCAGAATCAAACACACACACCCTCACGCAACCTGCTGCACATGGCCATGGAAAACTTCACCCAGGAAGAAACCCTGAGCCAGGGTGTTTTCAAGGACTCATCGATACACATCAACAAGATTTCTAAGCCAAGCCCGGAAATAACCCCTGCGAAATTCGCTGCACTGTGCCGCGATCTCGACCTCGGTGCCCGCTATCAGCGCCATGTCAGCGACGCGTTGGGATTGCCGGCCAGGCCCGAAAAAGGTTTGCCTGTCGATGATCGTGCCTCCACTGCCGATATCCGGCGGTTGAAGGTGCTGGACATGCAAGTCGCCCTTCACATGGCCTACCTGAAAAAGGACATCACCCACGCGGCTTATACGATGCTGCTGAGTGTGGTCGAACAGGATGTCCCGGCGGCGCAAACCAGCGACGCATCGTTTGATGGCGGGCCGGTGCTTTGGCAGGGTTTGACGATTCATGACGCCTGCATCTGCGGGGTGCTGGTCTTTACCAGGGTATCCATCGATACCGAGTCTAAGGCCCGATGCGTGGTTTACATGCCGAATGAACCCCGGCGACCCGTGTATGAATACGCCTCGCTGGAGGACTTCAAGGTCTATCTCACGCTCAAATTGCAAAGTACAAGCTACAGGAAGTTTTTCGTCGGGCAGTACCTGTACGGTCACGATAAAACCGGTTTTTTTGCCCAATTCGACAAAAACAGGACATTAGGCACCCTCGTTGCCGCTCCCGCCGATACGTGCCTCGCCGATTTTTTCTTCGGTTCATTCGTCAGCAAGACCCAGCAAGATGCGCGAATTCTGGCGATCCCGACCGAAGATGTCGATGAGCAGCAACGGGAAAAAACCATTCAGATGTTGCAGGATGGAGGCCTTCTGCTGTTGAACGCGGCCGCTTTTTTCGTACCCGTGATCGGCCAATTGATGCTGGTGACGGCCGTGGTCGACATCGTCAGCGAGGTGTACGAAGGTGTGGCTGACTGGACGCGCGGTGAACGAACCAAGGCGTTGACGCACTTGCTGAATGTTGTCGAAAACGTCGCACAAATGGCGGCGTTTGCGGCGGGCAGCAAAATCATCTCGCAAGCCGTCAGCAGAGGCGTGAAAGAACAGGCGGCATTCTTCGACGGTTTCGAGGCGGTGAATCGCCCTGATGGCAAAGCAAGACTATGGAGGACCGACCTCGAACCTTACAAACAATCCACCACACTGGCTGGCGACGTGCAGCCAGATTCGCAAGGGTTGTACCGGCATGCCGGGCAGACTTCGATCGTCATGGACGGGGCTCGCTATCAAGTCACCCGCAATGCTGAGGGGGCGGCCTGGACCATCAAGCATCCCTTACGCAATGACGCATTTCAGCCTGCCGTCGAACGAAACGTTGAGGGTGGCTGGCGGCATGTCTATGAATACGCGCACGAGTGGCGCGACGGTGCTTATTCATTGGTACGCACGGATCAACGGTTGAGCGAGCTCGGCAGTGACCTTGACGCGATTGCCGAAATCACCGGCATGACGCCTGACAAGTTGCACCATTTGCATGAACGCAATTTCAAGTTACCGCAGCGTCTGAATGACTGTGTCGAGCGCTTCAAGATAGACCAGCGCATCACCAGGATGGTCACAGCGATGGAGCGGGCAGAGACCGCGAACACAGCGTTTGTCCAGGAGCAACTGCATACCTTGCCCAGGTTGCAAGGCTGGCCGGCAGAGCGCTTCATTGAAGTGAGCGACGACGAAAACCTGGTCGTGTCCCGCTTCCCCGAGACCGCCCCGCACGATGATGATGGCGTCAACAGCGTGCCCATCAGCCAGGCGCAACTGGATGCGGGACAACTGCTCGATACCGTCATCGATGGGCTTTACCCAAGTGAAGTCGAAGGCATCATCGGTCGCACGACAACGGGCTCGAAAGCGTCGCTGTTGGCCGAGGAGATCGCGACAAGCCTCAGGAGCAATCGGCAGCCGCTCTATGAATGGCTCTATACATCCTATGACGGCACGGCTTCCGGTGACGTTGCGACACTGCGCGAACACGCCACTGATCTTCCCACTCGCATGTGTCAGGAGTTGCTTGAAAACGCCTCTGGCAGAGATCGCAGCTTTCTGCATGACCGCAAGATCCCCGGCGTGGATCTCGCCCGGCAGGTCAGCGAGGCACAGTCAGCAATACGGCAGGACCGGGCACTCATGGGGTTGCACCGTCCGCTACTGGCCAGTGCCGACACCGACAAACTGGCGCTCGGGCTGATGAATCGGGTGCGAGGCTGGGACGACGGCTATCGACTTGAAGTACGACAGGGCTCAGTGACCGGTACCTTGCTGGACAGTGTGGGCGAAACTGACGCGCCGACGCGCGGGGTCATCGTCAAGAAGACCGCTGGCTATCAGGTCACCCACAACAACGGCAATGAGTCCTCCACCGTGACGAGCGACACGCTGCTTGAGTCGATACTTGACGTATTGCCTGCCACCCAACGCAACCGCATGGGTTTCACGAACAACGAATCATTGGATATCCCCACACTGCGCTCACGGCTGCTGAGGGTTGCCATCGGCGATCCGGCGCTGACCGGGCGGGTGCTACGGGGGGAACACAGCGAGACGCCGAAATACCTTTCTGCCTGTGTCCAGGCAGATCCTCCCATTACGAACCCTTATGCAAGGGGCCTGATTCGTAAAGTCAAAAAACTCTATCCGCTGTTCACGGATGCCCAGGTTTCGTCGTTTCTCGATGATGCCGGAAATACCCAAATGGAGCGGGTGAATCGAATAAGGGAACTGGAGCAACAACTGAAGAAACTACGCGGCGTGCTGCACACCTGGCGTGACGATGAAGTGCAAATGAAGACGGTGCCGGGCCAACTCAACGATATCCGTGTGAGTCGTCGTCAGGTGGCCAATACCATCGAAAACTGCTGGCGTCGGATCTCGCATCCGCGTTGGCCTCAAGATCAGCCCGTTACAGCGCTCACACTGGAGCGCAGCCCGGTGGGCCCGTTGCCGACACTGACAGAACAGGATGTCGCACATGTGCGCAGCCTTTCAATCAAGGATATGCAGGCCGGAGACGAGCTGGTGTATTTCCTCAAACCGTTCAAAGGGCTGGTCACGCTGGAACTGGAGCGCAATCAACTCACACGATTGCCTGAGGTGTTGTCGCATATGCCCAGGCTCGAGCACTTGCGGTTGGACGGTAATCAGATACAGCTGACCGAGCACACATTGCGCAAACTGGCGGACATGCGCAATCTGCGCACGCTGGGGCTCAGCGGCAATCGTTTGGGGGCCACAATCGATGTCAGCAAAATGCTTGATCTGCAAACGCTGCTGTTGCGCGATACTCATGCAACCGAACTGCCTGTCGGTCTTTACCGTCCGCCGTATCTTGAGTTGGTGGACCTGAAAGGTAACCAGATTCGCGAGTTGCCAGATTGGTTGTTCCAGGCCCCTCGACGATTCGCGCGAACGATGAATCTAACGAATAACCCTGTCTCCGAGGCGAGTCTGACCAAGCTGAAGGCTTACCGTGACAATATGGGCACTGGCATGGGCCTGCTGGAAGATGAAACCGCGGTGCTCACTGAGCTAAGGGCTCGAGACCTGTGGATGCCCACTCCGCTCGAAGGCAACTATGCCAGTCGTAACCGTGCATGGTTGGCACTGAAGAACGAACCCGATTCGAAAGAGTTCTTTGAATTGCTGGCAGCCGTCGGAGACACGGCGGATAGCCGCTTTGTGCGCGAGGACATGACCCGGCGGGTCTGGGACGTCATTCAGGCGGCTGAGAGGGATTCTGAGTTGCGCGCTCGATTGCTGACGATGGCGGTAAAAGGCAATTGCGATGATGCCGCAGCGACGATTTTCGGAAATCTTGAGGTAGCAGTCGAGCTTGATACGTTGGTTCGGCAGGCGGGGAATTCCCATGATGAGGCCGCCCGGTTATTAAGTCTGGCGCGTCGCCTGTTCCGCCAGGATTATCTTGCGAAGCTCGCTGAAGAACATGTTGTAAATGCCAAAATCAAGCTTGATCCGGTGGAAGTCGAACTGGCCTACCGCACCGGTCTGGCTGAAAAACTCAATCTTGTCGGCCAGCCCAGGCATATGCGCTATGCAGCGCTTGGAGGCGTGACGCCGGGAAACCTGAATACGGCAATCAACAAGGTCTTAGCCGCGGAGCTTTCGCATGAATTGCTCGATGACCTGAGTAGCCGATCGTTCTGGGTCGAATTTTTGCGACAACGTCATCAAAAGCAATTCACCGACCTGGTTGCGCCTTTCCACGTGCGGATGGCGACGGCCTTTGAAAGCCAGGCAACGCTTGGCGTGCAATACCGCTCAGTGGTCGATGGCATCGCCGATGAGCTGAATAAGGCCGAGACCGATTTGTTGAAGCGTCTCACCGAGGCGGCCATGAAGGCTGACGAAGCAAGGACTTGCTTTGCACTGGATTGAACGCCTCAGGCCTTGCCGCGTATCAAACGACGCAGCCTGAAACGGTTGGGATGACACGCCTCGGCCACGGCTCTGGGCAATGGCAGCGGTTCGTTGTCGAGCCAGGCTGCCAGCAACTCGCCTGACAACGGCGCGGTGATCAGTCCTCGCGAACCGTGGCCGCTGTTGACGTACAGACCGTCCAGCCATGGACAAGGGATGTCCGGCGTTTGCCGGGCGTCCTTGCTCAAGGCGATGTAGGCGTCGGCGAATGCCCGGCTGTCAGCCAAGGGGCCGACAATCGGCAGGTAATCAGGGCTGGTGCAGCGAAACGCCGCGCGACCTTCAAGTGCCTCGGGCCGCAAGGCGTCTGCGCCGAGTCGAGCGACCAGGTCCACCGAGATTTCTTCGAGCATCTGCAGGTTACCGGCATGCTCGGCCGCGGTGGGCGTCAGGTCGTCGTTGTTGAAATCGAAACTTGCGCCCAAGGTGTGCTCACCCAGACGGGCCGGCGCGACATACCCTTCGGCACACACCACGGTGCTCAGGCTCTGGCTTGCAGGAGTCTGCGGCAGGCGAGTGATCTGTCCGCGAATACGTTTGAGCGGCAGATCGCTGCTGAAGTCGAAACGCTTGATCTCGGCAGCGCCGGCCAGCACCACCACCGGTGCGTCGGCCAGCAACCGGTCGCCATCCCACGCTTGCCATTGACCCTCCACGCGACGCAGTTCCAGGACATCGTGATGGGTCAGGATGCGGATATTGGGATGCGCTGCTTGCCATGAGCACAGGGCTGGCGGATGCACCCAACCGCCTTCTGGGTAAAACAGGCCACCGAATTGCAGTGCGATACCGGCGCGAATCTCGGCGTGTTCCCGATCGAGGGTGTGCAGCAAGTCCTCGGGAAATGCCGCCGCCAGTTGTGCCTGACGTTCGGCTTCCTTGGCGTTGAAGGCCAGTTGCAGCACGCCGCAATCATTCCAGTCGACGCCGCGCTGCAAGTGCTCCAGCAGGCGTCGGGTGTGGCCGAAACCACTGACAATCAGCTGTGACAATGCAGTGCCATGGGCCGACAGCTTGAGGTACAACACGCCTTGCGGATTGCCCGAAGCTTCCTGCGCGATACCGTCTTGT
The DNA here is from genome assembly GCF_003151075.1 of Pseudomonas sp. 31-12. NCBI lineage: Bacteria > Pseudomonadati > Pseudomonadota > Gammaproteobacteria > Pseudomonadales > Pseudomonadaceae > Pseudomonas > Pseudomonas sp. 31-12. Next base: position 5,010,853 of record NZ_CP029482.1, on the reverse strand, counting down.
CGTTCCAGCAGACTCACCTGCCAACCCCGCATGGCGAGACTGGCGGCCGTGGCGCAACCGGCCAGACCGGCGCCGATCACCAAGGCTCGACGCTCGCCAGAGAGCGGGGCCGGACGCGCAAACCAGGGTTTCGCCACGACAGGCGCAGGTGTTTCTTCAGGCCAGCCAAGAAACACGCCGCGCAGGATTTCCCATTTATGGCCGATGCCCGGCGTGCGCTTCATCTTGAAGCCCGCCGCGTTCAGCAGACGGCGTACCCAACCTGTGCTGGTGAAGGTGCTGATGGTCGAGCCGGGCGCCGCCAGCCGCGCCAGTTCGGCAAACAGTTCGGCGGTCCACATGTCGGGGTTTTTCGCCGGGGCGAAACCGTCGAGAAACCAAGCGTCAATCTGTGCGTCCAGTTGCGGCAGTTGTTCCAGCGCATCGCCGATCAACAAGGTCAGAGTGACGCGACCGTTGTCCAGAATCAGTCGCTGGAAGCCTTGATGGATCGCCACGTACTGCGCCAGCAATTGATCGGCAAACGGCTTGAGCTCCGGCCACAACGCCAAGGCTCGCTGCAAGTCTGGCTGGCTCAGCGGGTACTTTTCCACGCTGACAAAATGCAGCCGCGCACCGGCCACAGCGTGCTGTTCGAACAACTGCCAGGCGCAGAGGAAGTTGAGTCCGGTGCCAAAACCTGTTTCGCCAATGACCAGCCGACCGCCATCCGGCAACTCGGCAAAGCGTTCACGCAAACCGTTTTGTTCGAGGAATACGTAGCGGGTTTCTTCAAGGCCTGACTTGTCCGAAAAGTAGACGTCGTCGAACACTCGCGAATACGGGCGACCCTGGTCGTCCCAGTCGAGTTGGGCGTGAGGCAATACAGGTTTCATGGCAGGCTCGGCAACGGCAAGGCGGCCATTCTAGCTGATCGACGTGGCGATGCTTGCACGACCGCCGACTCGCAGAAAATCCTGTAGGGAACAGTGGTTGCGGTGAAGAAATGGATTCTCCCACGCAAAACAACTCAATCCGCTAGTCTTGCTCAATCTGGAAAGGGAGCCATTCATGTTCGAATCTGCTGAAATCGGTCACGCCATCGACAAAGAAACCTACGAAGCTGAAGAACCGGCGCTGCGTGAAGCGTTGCTCGAAGCGCAGTTCGAACTTCAGCAGCAAAAGCGCTTTCCGGTGATCATCCTGATCAACGGCATCGAAGGCGCCGGCAAGGGCGAGACGGTCAAGTTGCTCAACGAGTGGATGGACCCGCGCCTGATCGAGGTCCGCACCTTCGATCAGCAGACCGATGAAGAGCTGGCGCGACCCCCGGCCTGGCGGTACTGGCGGATGCTCCCGGCCAAGGGCCGCATGGGGATCTTCTTCGGCAACTGGTACAGCCAGATGCTCCAGGGCCGGGTCCATGGTCTGTTCAAGGACGCGGTGCTGGATCAGGCGATCAACCAGTCGGAGCGCTTTGAAAAAATGCTCTGCGACGAAGGCGCGCTGATTTTCAAATTCTGGTTTCACCTCTCCAAGAAACAAATGAAAGCGCGCCTCAAGGCACTCGCCGACGACCCCTTGCACAGCTGGCGCATCAGTCCGCTGGACTGGCAACAATCGCAGACCTACGACAAGTTCGTGAAGTACGGCGAGCGCGTATTGCGCCGTACCAGCCGTGACTACGCGCCCTGGCATGTGATTGAAGGCGTGGATGCGCATTACCGCAGTCTGGCGGTGGGCAAGATCCTGCTCGAAGGCCTGCAAAGTGCCTTGAAGCGATCCAGAATCCATCCCTCCAAGGTCAACGCTGCGCCGCTGCCGATCCATGTCGATCAGCTCAACCTGCTCGACAGCCTGGACCTGAGCCAGCGCCTGGAAAAGGACGATTACGAAGAACAACTGATTACCGAACAGGCGCGATTCTCGGGTTTGATGCGCGACAAACGCATGCGTCAACACGCCTTGATCGCGGTGTTTGAAGGCAATGATGCAGCGGGCAAGGGCGGTGCGATTCGGCGAGTTGCCGCGGCGCTCGATCCACGCCAATACGACATCGTGCCGATTGCCGCACCCACTGAGGAGGAACGGGCGCAGCCGTATTTGTGGCGCTTCTGGCGGCACATTCCGGCCAAGGGCAAGTTCACCGTATTCGACCGCTCGTGGTATGGCCGGGTATTGGTCGAGCGCGTTGAAGGCTTCTGTCCACCTGCGGACTGGCTGCGGGCCTACAGCGAGATCAACGATTTCGAAGAGCAGATTTCCGAATCGGGCGTCATCGTCGTCAAGTTCTGGCTGGCTATCGACAAGGAGACTCAGCTGGAGCGTTTCGAGGCGCGGGAAGACATTCCCTTCAAGCGTTTCAAAATCACCGAAGACGACTGGCGCAACCGGGATAAATGGGATGCCTACCGCGCGGCCGTCGGCGACATGGTGGACCGCACCAGCACCGAAATCTCGCCGTGGACCTTGGTCGAGGCCAATGACAAGCGCTGGGCCCGGGTCAAGGTCCTGCGCACCATCAACCAGGCGCTGGAAGAAGCGTTCGATAAATCAGACAAGCACGACAAGAAGGCCAAAAAACGCAAGTCGTGAGCCGATGGTTACGCATACGCGGGGTGAATGATTGTCGCGGTTGGTTATGAGGTGGACTTATGCTCGGTCCACTCTCAACCGACAACAACAATGAGGTATGCCATGCGTGAAGTGGTGATCGTCGATAGCGTGCGGACCGGCCTGGCCAAATCCTTTCGCGGCAAGTTCAACCAGACCCGTCCGGATGACATGGCGGCGCATTGTGTCGATGCCCTGTTGGCGCGAACCGGGATCGACCCGGCCAGCGTTGAGGATTGCATCGTCGGTGCGGGCTCCAACGAAGGCGCCCAGGGGTACAACATCGGTCGCAATGTCGCGGTGTTGTCGCGGCTGGGCATCGGCACTGCGGGCATGACCCTCAACCGTTTCTGCTCCTCGGGCTTGCAGGCCATCGCCATCGCCGCCAATCAGATCGCGTCGGGCTGCAGCGAAATCATCGTGGCCGGTGGCGTCGAATCCATCAGTCTGACCATGAAAAGCGTCAACACCGACAACTTGATCAACCCGCTATTGAAAGAGCAGATACCGGGCATCTATTTCCCCATGGGCCAGACCGCCGAAATCGTTGCGCGCCGATACGGAGTCAGCCGCGAAGAGCAGGATCTGTACGCGCTGCAAAGTCAGCAACGCACGGCCAAGGCTCAGACCGACGGTTTGTTCGATGATGAAATCGTGCCGATGGCGGTGAAGTACCGGGTTGAAGACAAGGCCACCGGTCAGATCCAGATCCTCGACGGGATCGTCGATCGCGACGACTGCAACCGCCCGGACACTACCCTGGAAAGCCTGGCCGGGTTGAAACCGGTGTTTGCCGAGGACGGTTCGGTGACGGCGGGCAACTCTTCGCAATTGTCCGATGGCGCTTCGATGACCCTGGTCATGAGCCTTGAAAAAGCCCTGGAACTGGGGCTCAAGCCCAAGGCGTTCTTCCGTGGTTTTGCGGTGGCAGGGTGCGCGCCGGACGAGATGGGCATCGGTCCGGTGTTCTCGGTGCCGAAATTGCTCAAGTCCAAGGGTCTGCAGGTGGCCGACATTGATCTGTGGGAACTCAACGAAGCGTTTGCTTCGCAGTGCCTGTACAGCCGCAACCGCCTGGAAATCGATAACGACAAGTACAACGTCAATGGCGGTTCGATTTCCATCGGCCACCCGTTCGGCATGACGGGTTCGCGTCAGGTCGGGCACATTGTGCGGGAGTTGCAGCGGCGTAATTTGCGGTATGGCGTGGTTACCATGTGCGTGGGTGGCGGGATGGGGGCTACCGGGTTGTTTGAGGCTGTGCGTTAAATGCCTCAGGATTTGTAGCGATTGTGAAATAGCCATCGCGGGCAAGCCCGCTCCCACAGTGATTGGCGGCGATTGCAAATGTTGCTTACGCCACAAAACCTGTGGGAGCGGGCTTGCCCGCGATGCAGACGCCTCGGTCTAACGTCTGGTGCCCAACCTCTGCATCCGCTCGATGTAGGCCTGAATCTCCCGCGCCACCACCTTCGGGTTCTCAAACGGTCCCTCCAGCGTGTTTTCCCGGGTGCTGAAATACAGTTCCCCATTCACCCGACACACCCGGTCGCAGCGAAAGTGCGTGGCGGGGGCGTTGTCTTGGGCGCGCATGCCGTACATGGCAATCTCCTGAAGGATGTTCCGGTTGGCGGATCCAATGAGCTTATGCATGAACCACTTGCGGTGCCTGACCAACTGATCGACGGCACTTCGCCAGATTAATGGTGCGACCTGCACAGTTTTATTCGCGGCCCGTCGCCAACTGTCCCTGTGTCGCACCCGGCTCTGCGCCTAGAATGGTGTTTCTTGCTATCTGGCTTTGGGGTTCGCATGCACATTTCATCCGGTCGCTGGGTTTACGGTCTGTTCCTGGCCTTGTTGACCGCGGTTCTGTGGGGAATCCTGCCGATCAAACTCAAACAAGTCCTGCTGGTGATGGACCCGGTGACGGTGACCTGGTTTCGCCTGACGGTGTCCGGTGGTTGCCTGTTCATTTATCTGGCAGCGACCAAACGCCTGCCCAGCCGCAAAGTCCTCGGCCCGCGCGGCGGCTGGCTGGTGTTGATGGCGGTGCTCGGCCTGGTTGGCAACTACGTGCTGTACCTGATGGGCTTGAACCTGCTTAGCCCCGGCACCGCGCAACTGGTGGTGCAGATGGGCCCGATCATGTTGCTGATCGCCAGTCTGTTTGTGTTCAAGGAACGGTTCAGTGTGGGGCAGGGGACTGGCCTGCTGGTGCTGCTGATCGGTTTCGCGCTGTTCTTTAATCAACGCCTGGCCGAGTTGTTAACCTCGTTGACCGATTACACCGCCGGCGTGTTGCTGGTGCTACTGGCGTCCACAGTCTGGACCTTCTATGCCTTGGGGCAGAAGCAATTGCTGACGGTGTGGAATTCGTTGCAGGTGATGATGGTGATCTACCTGTTCTGCGCCTTATTGCTGACGCCGTGGGTGCATCCGCTGGAGGCATTGCAATTGAGCCCGCTGCAAGGCTGGTTGCTGCTGGCGTGCTGCATGAACACCTTGATTGCCTACGGTGCATTTGCCGAAGCGCTGGCCCATTGGGAAGCTTCGCGGGTCAGTGCAACGCTGGCGATTACGCCGTTGGTGACGTTTGGCGCGGTGGCCGTGGCGGCGTGGGCATGGCCGGAATATGTGCATGCAGAGACGATCAATAGTCTGGGGTATGGCGGGGCGGTGTTGGTAGTGGTGGGGTCGGCGTTGGTGGCCCTTGGGCCGTCGTTGATTGCCGGGCTCAAGGCGCGGCGGATGAAGATGGCTGCCAGTTAAACCGTGTCATCGTTCATCGCAGGCAGGCCAGCTCCCACAGGTTTTGCACCGGTCACAATTTCCGTGAACGACACAAAACCTGTGGGAGCTGGCTTGCCTGCGATGGCGGACTAACAGTCACTACTGGATTCAGCCCTTGGCACCGGCCTCAAGCATATTCTCCGGCCTTACCCACGCATCAAACTCTTCATCCGTCAGATACCCCAACTGCAACGCTGCCTCACGCAAGGTCAGCCCTTCGCTGTAAGCCTTCTTGGCAATCTCCGCCGATTTGTCGTAGCCGATATGCGGATTCAGCGCCGTCACCAGCATCAACCCACGCTCCAGGTGCTCAGCCATTTTCGCTGCATCGGGTTCAAGCCCGGTGATGCAATGCTGCTGGAAGTTGCTGCAGCCATCGCCCAGCAGGCGGATCGATTGCAGCAGGTTGTGGATGATCACCGGTTTGAACACGTTCAGCTGCAAGTGCCCCTGACTCGCCGCAAAACCGATGGCAACGTCGTTGCCCAAGACCTGACATGCCAGCATCGACAGCGCTTCACACTGGGTCGGATTGACCTTGCCCGGCATGATCGAGCTGCCCGGCTCGTTGGCCGGCAGTTTCACTTCGGCAAAACCGGCGCGTGGCCCGGAACCCAGCAGGCGCAGGTCGTTAGCGATTTTCATCAGGGTCACGGCGAGGGTTTTCAGCGCACCCGAGAGGGTGGTCAGCGGCTCATGGCCGGCCAGTGCGGCGAACTTGTTCGGCGCGGTGACAAACGGCAGGCCGGAGAGGGCGGCCAGCTCTGCGGCGATCGCTTCACCAAAACCGTGGGGCGAATTCAGCCCGGTGCCGACGGCGGTGCCGCCCTGGGCCAGTTCACAGACTGCCGGCAGCGCACTGCGGATCGCCCGTTCGGCGTAATCCAGTTGCGCGATGAATGCCGATAGTTCCTGGCCGAAGGTGATCGGCGTGGCGTCCATCATGTGGGTGCGGCCGGTCTTGACCAGTTTCATGTGCCGCGCCGACAACTCGGCCAAGCCACCGGAGAGTTCACTGATCGCCGGCAGCAAATGCTGCTGCACCGCTTGGGCGGCGGCAATGTGCATGGCGGTCGGGAAGCAGTCGTTGGAGCTTTGGGAGCGGTTGACGTGATCGTTGGGGTGAACCGGGGTCTTGCCGCCGCGAGGATTACCGGCCAGTTCGTTGGCGCGACCAGCGATCACTTCGTTGACGTTCATGTTGCTCTGGGTGCCGCTGCCGGTCTGCCAGACCACCAGCGGGAACTGGTCGTCGTGGCTGCCGTCGAGCACTTCGTCGGCGGCCTGTTCGATCAGGCGGGCGATGTCGGCGGGCAGGTCGCCGTTGCGGTCATTGACCCGCGCCGCGGCTTTTTTGATCAGGGCCAGTGCGTGCAGCACGGCCAGCGGCATGCGTTCGTTGCCAATGGCGAAATTGATCAGCGAGCGTTGCGTCTGAGCGCCCCAGTAGGCCTCATCCGGGACTTCCACCTGGCCAAGGCTGTCGGTTTCGATACGGCTCATCTTGCACACTCCTGTAGGTCGATAGCGCAGTTTAGGCCGTGATCGCCGGCCGTGGTTCCATCAGTCTGGTTTTTGACCGTTCAACCCCTCTAATTCAGGCCCGACAAGGCTTGGGGTTGAGTGACACACTTTTTTAGGCGCAGAATGGACGCCCTTGGGGTTTTACCTCGCCTGCTAGAAAAGGAAACTCGATGACTCGTCTTCGTGCCATCTGTACCGCGGTTGCACTGGTTTGCGCCAGCGGCCCTGTTTTTGCCGATACCGCCAGCCACAACGCCAGTGCCGAAGCTTTCCTGACCCTGGCGCACGCTGACAAATTGGGCACTCCGGTGTACATGCAAGTGCAGCAAATGTTCGCTCAGCGTTTTGAACAGACCAAAGCCCCTGAATCGAAAAAAGCCTTGCTGGAAACTTACCAGGCCAAAGCCAATGCCGCGCTGGACCAAGCCATTGGCTGGAACAAGCTCAAGCCGGACATGGTCAAGCTCTACACCACCAACTTCAGCGAATCCGAGCTGAAAGACCTGGTTGCGTTCTACAAGTCGCCACTGGGCAAGAAAGTCCTGGAAAAAATGCCGCAGCTGACTCAGCAATCGGCCCAGATGACTCAAGCCAAACTGGAAAGCGCGGTGCCTGTGGTCAACAAACTGCTGGCTGACATGACTGCCGAGCTGGAGCCTAAGGGCGCCGCCGCTCCAGCCAAGAAAAAGCCTTAAGCGGAGTCGGGTATGACCATGCAACAACGCATCGAATCGACGCTGGGCCTGTTACAGCCCGAGCATCTGCAAGTGCTGGATGAAAGCCATATGCACAGTCGTGGGTTGCAAACCCATTACAAGGCCGTGGTGGTCAGCCAGCAGTTCGAAGGGCTCAACCGCGTCAAGCGTCACCAGAAAGTCTACGGCACGCTCGGCGAGCTGATGGGCGAGTTCCATGCGTTGGCGCTGCATACCTACACGCCTGAAGAATGGGCACAGATCGACGCGGCCCCGGCCTCACCGACCTGTGCTGGCGGCAGCAAGCATTGATGTGATGGGCTGAAGGACTGATGGGCTGTTGTGGCGAGGGAGCTTGCTCCCGCTGGACTGCGAAGCAGTCCCGGAGCCTGCAACAGCGTTCTGTCTGAAAGAGTGCAGTTGCCAGCATTACGACTGCTTCGCAGCCGAGCGGGAGCAAGCTCCCTCGCCACAAAGGCATCTCGCAGTCCTGAACCCACACCTTTTTTGCTAGAATCCGCAACGCGCCGCTCACCCGGCGCGTTTTTTTTGAATCCGGTTCACCCCTTACGAGGGTAGCCACCTGGAGAATCACCCATGACACAACAGATTGTCGTGGCGGCACTGTATAAGTTCGTCACTCTGGAAGATTACGTCGCCCTGCGTGAGCCATTGCTGCAAGCCATGGTCGACAACGGCATCAAAGGCACGCTGCTGATCGCCGAAGAAGGCATCAACGGCACTGTGTCCGGCAGCCGCGAAGGCATTGACGGGCTGATGGCCTGGCTCAAGAACGATCCGCGCATGGACGACATCGACCACAAAGAGTCGTACTGCGACGACCAGCCGTTCTACCGCACCAAGGTCAAACTCAAGAAAGAAATCGTCACCCTCGGCGTCGAAGGCGTGGACCCGAACAAAAAGGTCGGCACCTACGTCGATCCACAGAACTGGAATGCGCTGATCAGCGATCCTGAAGTGCTGTTGATCGACACCCGCAACGACTACGAGGTCTCGATCGGCACCTTCGAAGGCGCCATCGACCCGAAAACCACTAGTTTTCGCGAGTTCCCTGACTACATCAAAGCCCACTTCGACCCGGCCGTGCACAAGAAAGTCGCGATGTTCTGCACCGGCGGCATTCGTTGTGAGAAGGCTTCGAGCTACATGCTCAGCCAGGGTTTTGACGAGGTCTATCACCTCAAGGGCGGCATTCTGAAGTACCTCGAAGAGGTGCCGCAGGAAGAAACCAAGTGGCAGGGCGACTGCTTCGTGTTCGACAACCGCGTGACCGTGCGTCATGACCTCAGCGAAGGCGACTACGATCAATGTCATGCCTGTCGTACGCCGGTAAGCGTCGAAGACCGCGCGTCCGAGCATTACGTGGCTGGCATCAGTTGCCCGCATTGCTGGGATACGCTGAGCGAGAAGACCCGTCGCAGCGCCATTGATCGGCAGAAGCAGATCGAACTGGCCAAGGCGCGCAACCTGCCTCACCCGATCGGCTACAACTACAAGCAAACTCCCTCAGAGGCTTGAACCATGTCTGCCCAACGCCTGCTCTACGTGATGGACCCGATGTGTTCCTGGTGCTGGGGCTTTGCTCCCGTCGCCAACGCGTTGGTCGAGCAGGCGCAGGCGGCAGGGGTGGACGTGCATCTGGTGGTGGGCGGCTTGCGCACCGGCAGCGGCTCCGCCTTGGAGCCGACCACCCGGCGCTACATCCTTGAGCATTGGCAGGCCGTCACCCAAGCCACCGGCCAACCGTTCAAGACCGAAGGCGCGTTGCCTGACGGCTTTGTCTACGACACCGAGCCTGCCTGCCGGGCGCTGGTGACGGCGCGCAACCTGGCACCGGATTGCGCGTGGAAACTGCTCGGGTTGATTCAACACGCGTTCTACGCCGAAGGTCGAGACGTCACTCACGCCAGTGTCCTGGTTGAGTTGGCCGAGCAGGCCGGCCTGCCGCGCATCGAATTTGCGGCCGCGTTCGACCGTGCCGATCAGCACGCCGCCACCGCGGCTGATTTCACCTGGGTCCAGGACCTCGGCATTGCCGGCTTCCCTACGTTGCTGGCTGAACGTAACGGGCAACTGGCGCTGTTGACCAATGGCTATCAACCCTTGAGTGAATTGTCGCCATTGCTCGGCCGTTGGCTGGAGCGCGCGGCCTGTGCATGACCTGCCCGATGACACGCCCGCTCCCAAGCGTGTCGATCGGCTGAGTTGGGCTGAAATCCGGCGGCTTGCCCTTCACCATAAAAAATCCCTGTGGATCGCCAATGGCGTAGCGGTACTGGCCACTCTGTGCAGCGTGCCGATTCCTCTGCTGCTGCCATTGCTGGTGGACGAAGTGCTGTTGGGGCACGGCGATTCTGCGCTGAAAATCATGAACCACGCGTTGCCGCAAGGCTGGCAGAAAGCGGCAGGCTACATCGGCCTGATGCTGCTGGTGACTTTGTTGCTGCGCTGTGGCGCCTTGCTGTTCAACGTGGTGCAGGCGAAGTTGTTCGCGGCGCTGGCCAAAGACATCGTGTATCGCATCCGCATCCGGCTGATCGAACGGCTCAAGCGCATTTCCCTGGGCGAATACGAAAGCCTGGGCAGCGGCACGGTGACCACGCATCTGGTCACGGACCTGGACACGCTGGACAAGTTTGTCGGCGAGACCCTCAGCCGATTCCTGGTGGCGATGCTGACGCTGGTCGGTACCGCGAGCATTCTGATCTGGATGCACTGGAAGCTGGCATTGCTGATCATGTTGTTCAACCCGCTGGTGATCTACGCCACGGTGCAACTGGGCAAGCGGGTCAAGCACCTGAAGAAGCTCGAGAACGACAGCACCTCGCGGTTCACCCAGGCCCTGACCGAAACCCTCGACTCGATTCAGGAAGTGCGCGCCGGCAACCGTCAGGGCTTTTTCCTCGGGCGCCTGGGGCAGCGGGCCCGGGAAGTGCGCGATTATGCGGTGAACTCGCAGTGGAAGACCGATGCGTCGAACCGCGCCAGTGGTTTGCTGTTCCAGTTCGGCATCGATATTTTTCGTGCCGCGGCGATGCTCACCGTGTTGTTCTCCGACTTGTCCATCGGCCAGATGCTGGCGGTGTTCAGTTACCTGTGGTTCATGATCGGTCCGGTGGAGCAGCTGCTCAATTTGCAGTACGCCTATTACGCCGCCGGTGGTGCGCTGTCGCGAATCAACGAGCTGCTGGCCCGTGCCGATGAGCCGCAATACCCCGGCGGTGTCGATCCGTTTCAGGGACGGGACACCGTGGGCATCGAAGTCCAGGGCCTGAGTTTCGGATACGGCGATGAGTTGGTGTTGAACCAGATGGATCTGTCCATCGCCCCCGGTGAAAAAGTGGCAATCGTCGGTGCCAGCGGTGGCGGTAAAAGCACCTTGGTGCAGTTGCTGTTGGGGTTGTACACGCCCCTTGCCGGGACCATCCGCTTCGGTGGCTCGACCCAGCAAGAGATCGGCCTGGAGACCGTGCGCGAAAACGTCGCCGTGGTCCTGCAACACCCCGCGCTGTTCAACGACACTGTGCGCGCCAACCTGACGATGGGCCGTGTGCGCAGCGACGAAGCCTGCTGGCAGGCCCTGGAAATTGCCCAGCTGAACCAAACTGTTCGAGAGTTGCCTGATGGTCTGGACAGCATCGTCGGACGCTCTGGCGTGCGGTTGTCCGGTGGCCAGCGGCAACGGCTGGCGATTGCGCGAATGGTGCTGGCCGAACCCAAGGTCGTGATCCTCGATGAGGCCACCTCGGCGCTGGACGCGGCCACCGAATACAACCTGCACCAGGCGCTGGCGCGGTTCCTGAGCAACCGCACCACGCTGATCATTGCGCATCGGTTGTCGGCGGTTAAACAGGCCGATCGGGTGCTGGTGTTCGACGGCGGGCAAATTGCCGAGGATGGCGACCATCAGCAGCTGATTGCCGAAGGTGGTTTATACGCCAAGCTTTATGGCCATTTGCAGCAGCATTAGTGACAGTTCGCGCCAGGTTGACGGCAAGAGTACGCAAAATATGGCCACTGGCTTGCCGGGATCGAATACGCACCCTAGTCTAGCTGTAGCGATCACGTTGGATGATGATCTGGCAGTGCTAATGCAAGGGACCTCATGAAGCAAAAGCGGACTCTCGGAACCCCCAGGTTGTTGGGCATCGTCTGGCCATTTATTGCCGTAGTGCTATTTCAAGCGCTGTTGGGCGGGGTCAGTCTCTATGTGCTTTCGGCAGTCCGCGGCTATGTGGCCGGGGAGAGCCTGTGGTCGAAGGGCCAGAAAGACGCCATCTATTACCTCAATCTCTACGCGGACAGTCGCGATGGGGCCATTTTCCTCAAGTACCAGAACGCCATTGCCGTACCGCAGGGTGGCCACGAGTTGCGCGTGGCGCTGGATCACCAGCCACCGAATATCGAAGCCGCACGGGTGGCGATTCTCAAGGGTGGCAATCACCCCGACGACGTCTCCAGCGTAATCTGGCTGTACCTCAATTTCAGGCATTTCAGTTACCTGGAAAAAGCCATCGACCGCTGGACGGTGGGTGACGCGTACCTGGTGCAACTCGATGACGTCGCGCAAGAGATGCACCAGCGCATTACCGAAAATCAGGCGTCGGACGCCGACATCAAGCGCTGGAAGGAGCAGATATTTGCGATCAACGATGGTGTGACGCCTGCCGCCAAAGCCTTCAGCGATGCCTTGGGCGAGGGCTCGCGCTTGATTCTGCGCCTGCTGCTGGTGACGAACCTGGCCACGGCCCTGGGCCTGATTGCATTGGCCTTGATGCGCACACACAAGCTTCTCAAGCAGCGCCATGCCTTTGCCGAGGCCTTGCAGCTGGAGAAAGACCGGGCGCAGATCACCCTGCAATCGATTGGTGACGGGGTGATCACCACGGATGTCGACGGTGCAATCGCCTATATGAACCCGGCGGCCGAAGCGTTGACCCACTGGAAAGGCGAGCAGGCCATCGGCTTGCCGCTGGCGGCCTTGTTCAATCTGCTGGATGACAACGCTCAGGCCGATGGTTTTACCTTGATCGAGCACATCTTGAGCGGTCAGCTCAGCGGCGGCAGCGAGCATTCCAAGCTGATCCAGCGCCTGGATGGCAGCACCGTCTCGGTCACCCTGGTCGGGGCGCCAATCCGCAACGCCGACAAGGTCAGTGGCGCGGTGCTGGTGTTGCATGACATGACTCAGGAGCGGCAGTACATCGCCAACCTGTCCTGGCAGGCGACCCATGACGCCTTGACCGGGCTGGCCAATCGTCGCGAGTTCGAATATCGCCTGGAGCAGGCGCTGCACAACCTGACGCGATACGCCGGGCGCCACGCCTTGATGTTCCTCGATCTGGACCAGTTCAAACTGGTCAACGACACCTGTGGCCATGCGGCGGGTGACGAACTGCTGCGGCATATCTGCGCGCTGTTGCAATCGGGCCTGCGCGAAGGCGACACCCTGGCCCGGCTGGGCGGTGACGAGTTCGGGATTCTGCTGGAAAACTGTCCGCCGGACGTCGCCGAGAAAATTGCCGAGAGCCTGCGCCATACCGTGCAAAACCTGCACTTTGTCTGGAAAGGCCGGCCTTTCGTCACCACGGTGAGCATCGGGATGGTGCATATCGCGCAAACCCCGACCACCCTCGAAGCTTCGCTGCGTGCTGCCGATATGGCCTGTTACATGGCCAAGGAAAAGGGCCGTAACCGGGTTCAGGTGTACAACGCCGATGATTCGGAACTGTCCCTGCGTTTCGGTGAGATGGCGTGGGTACAGCGCCTGCACATGGCGCTGGAGGAAGACCGCTTTTGCCTCTACTCCCAGGAAATTGCTCCCCTTGGCCATACTGAACGCGGCGGCGGACATATAGAAATCCTGTTGCGTCTACATGATGAAGCCGGGCGCATGATATTGCCCGACAGTTTTATTCCGGCTGCCGAACGTTATGGCCTGATGACCGCACTTGATCGTTGGGTAGTGCAGAACGTCTTCAAGATCATTGCTCAATGTATAGCCGAAGAGCGCGAAGGTCCTTTGGCCATGTGTGCGATTAATCTGTCAGGCACTACTATAGGAGATGACGCGTTTCTGGACTTCCTGAGGGAACAGTTTGTTACTTGGTCCATTCCACCTGAAATGATTTGTTTTGAAATTACAGAAACCAGCGCAATTTCAAATTTGGGAAGTGCAATTAGATTTATCAATGAACTCAAAGGTTTAGGTTGCCACTTTTCATTGGATGACTTCTGCGCCGGGATGTCCTCGTTCGCCTACTTGAAACATTTACCTGTAGACTTCTTGAAGATCGATGGAAGTTTCGTAAAGGATATGCTGGACGACCCGATTAACCGCGCCATGGTAGAAGTGATCAATCACATCGGCCATGTCATGGGTAAGCGCACGATTGCCGAGTTTGTAGAAACACCCCAGATCGAGCAGGCATTGCTGGAGATCGGGGTCGATTTCGCTCAAGGGTATGTCATTGAACGCCCGCATCTGTTTACCTGCGATAGTTTGCAAAGTCGTCCTGCCAGGCCTCAACCTTTGTTATTCAAGGCGCCTGGCACGTTCCGTTGAAATCTCTTGCTGATCCTAACAATCACAATCAAAAGGAGCCCGACAGTGATCGACACATTCAACCGAACCGGACCACTCATGGAAGCCGCAAGTTACCCGGTATGGGCACAACAGCTCATCAAGGATTGCAGCGAGAGTAAGCGCCGGGTTGTCGAACACGAACTGTATCAGCGCATGCGAGACAATAAACTCAGCGCAAAAACCATGCGTCAGTACCTTATTGGTGGCTGGCCGGTCGTTGAACAGTTCGCGTTATACATGGCACAAAACCTGACCAAGACTCGTTTTGCTCGCCACCCAGGTGAAGACATGGCGCGTCGTTGGTTGATGCGCAATATTCGTGTCGAACTGAACCATGCCGATTACTGGGTAAACTGGAGTCGAGCCCATGGTGTCAGCCTGGAAGATCTGCAAGCGCAACACGTTGCTCCCGAATTGCACGCGTTGAGCCACTGGTGCTGGCACACCAGTTCGGCGGATTCGTTGATCGTCGCTATCGCCGCAACCAACTACGCCATTGAAGGCGCGACCGGGGAGTGGTCGGCGCTGGTCTGTTCCAATGGTGTCTACGCGGCAGCGTTCCCGGAGGAAGAGCGCAAGCGGGCCATGAAATGGTTGAAGATGCATGCCCAGTACGACGATGCCCATCCCTGGGAAGCGCTGGAAATCATCTGCACGCTGGCGGGCATGAACCCGAGCAAATCCCTGCAAGTGGAATTGCGCGAGGCTGTGTGCAAGAGCTACGACTACATGCACCTGTTTCTGGAGCGTTGTATGCAGTTGGAGCACTCGGAAAAGGCTCCGGTCGCGCGTGAGCGCATGGCATTGGCCGAAAGCTGATCCATAGGCAATTCCAGCCAAAAAAATGTGGGAGCGGGCTTGCTCGCGAATGCGGATTGTCAGTCAACATCATCGTTGAATGTCAGTCAGTATTCGCGAGCAAGCCCGCTCCCACATTGGTTATGTGGCGCAGCTAAAAGTTTTAACCCGCCATGGCCAGCCGGTTACGCCCTTCGCGCTTGGCGACATACAGCGCGCTATCGGCCCTGCGCAACAAGCTCTCGGCAGACTCACCGGGCAGCAGGGTCGAACAACCCAGGCTGACCGTCAGCTCGACCATATTGCCGTCGGCCTTGTAATTCTGCGCCTGCGCCGCAAACCGCAGTCGTTCACCGACCATGGCAGCGGCTTCCCGGCTGGTGTTGGACAGCAGGATCAGAAACTCCTCGCCGCCAAACCGGAACACCATGTCCACATTGCGCAGCTGGTTCTTGATCGCGGCGGCGACAGCCTTGAGTACGTCATCGCCCGCACTGTGACCGTAGTTATCGTTAACGTTCTTGAAGTGATCGATGTCCAGCATCAGCAGCGACAACGGCATCAAGTGACGTCGCGACATCTCGATTTCACGCTGCAAGGTCTGATCCATGGCGATGCGATTGCCGGTGTCGGTCAAGGGGTCGCGCAATGCACTTTGCGTCGCGGCCCGGTAGAGCAGGGCGTTACGCATCGGGAACAGCAGAGTGGACAGCAACGATTCCAGGTTGCCCTGTTCGTACTCGCTGAATCGCTGATTACGGCGGAACACCAGTTCGCCGAGGTTCTCGCCTTCATGACTGAGGCTATAGCTGACGGAATGATGGCCGCGCTGGCCGAGCTCCAGACGCAAATCGCTGGCCGGGTGCTGATAAGTCAGCGCATCCAGCGGCACCAGGCGCTGAATTTCTCGGAAGAAAAGTCCGAGAATGCGTTGTGGTTCAAGACTGGTTTGCAGCTGTTGGCCAAGTTGCTGGCGCAATTGTGCAAGGCTGAATGGCCGCTCCAGAATGGGAGGTTGCTGACCAAAGCCCAGGCGTTGCAATTTGGCGCTGTCGAAGTCAATTGCGTTGGTCTGGGATGGTGATTTCATATGGCGTGAGCCCCTAAGCAGTAAGGCTGTCTTACAGGCTGGGTGAGAGCGGCTTTGGGCTGCGCGCCATACTGGTCCATCAGTCCCGTAGGACATTTGGCGCAAGTTTAGTCCGCTTTGCCGAATATTAGTAACCTATCGACTGAGGTGTCTGCCCGATTGCTTTCACACGGCGTGTCTGAGCAAATTTAGAGCGAAAGTCATGCCAATGAGTTCCTTTAAATAATAAACGTTCAAAATCAATATCTTGGGAGATCTAAACGAGTTTTTTGAATTGGCAAGCGACGGTGATTTGACTAAGGTCGCTGTATTTGCGAGGCGCTTTAAGTGCCGCGCCGGGAATTCGGCACGACACGAAAAGCGACATGCGGTTGTTATTGGGCGTTGAAAGCCTGGCCGTTGATGCCGGTGCTGTCCGGACCCATCAAATAGAGGTAGACCGGCATGATCTCCTCGGGCGTCGGATTGTTCAGCGGATTTTCGCCTGGGTAAGCCTGGGCACGCATGCTGGTGCGGGTGGCGCCCGGGTTGATGCTGTTGGACCGCACCGGCGCGACGGTGTCGACTTCGTCGGCCAGGGTTTGCATCAGGCCTTCGGTGGCGAACTTGGACACCCCATAAGCGCCCCAGTACGCGCGGCCCTTGCGACCGACGCTGCTGGAGGTGAACACCACCGAAGCGTCCTGGGACAGCTTCAGCAGCGGGAGCAGGGTGCTGGTGAGCATGAACATGGCGTTGACGTTGACTTGCATGACGCGCATGAAGTTTTCGCCGGACAGTTGCTCGATCGGTGTACGCGGTCCAATGATCGATGCGTTGTGCAGCAAACCGTCGAGGTGGCCGAACTCGGTTTCGATCATCGCGGCCAACTCGTCGTACTGGTGAGGCAGCGCGGTTTCCAGGTTGAACGGGATCACGGCGGGTTGCGGGTGCCCGGCGGCTTCGATTTCGTCATAGACCTGAGTCAGGTTGGCTTCGGTCTTGCCCAGCAGCAGTACGGTTGCACCATAGGCGGCGTAGGTTTTCGCCGCCGCAGCGCCAATGCCGCGCCCTGCGCCGGTGACCAGGATGACCCGGTCCTTGAGCAATTCAGGGCGGGCGGAATAATCAAACATAAGAAACCTCACAACAATTCAACAATAAGGCGGAGACCGAACCTGTGGCGAGGGAGCTTGCTCCCGCTCGACTGCGAAGCAGTCGTAATTTCAGCAGATACGGTGTGCCTGACAGAATGCGGTTGTAGGTGGAGGGGGCGCTTCGCACCCCAGCGGGAGCAAGCTCCCTCGCCACTAAATCTGCGGTACTCAGCAGCTACAGAGGGCGCTATCCAACACCTTGCGCAACTCCAGCGGATGATCAACCACCACATCCGCCCCCCAGTGCCGAGGGTTGTCGTCCGGGTGAATGTACCCGTAGGTCACGGCAGCCGTTTTGGTGCCGGCATCGCGGCCAGACTCGATATCGCGCAGATCATCGCCCACAAACAGCACGCTGGCCGGGTCCAGCTCGAGCATCTTGCACGCCAGTATCAACGGCTCCGGGTCCGGCTTGCTGTTCTTTACATGATCCGGGCAGATCAGCAGCGCCGAGCGCTCAGCCAACCCCAGCCGTTGCATGATCGGCTCGGCGAAGCGCACAGGTTTGTTGGTCACCACACCCCAGATGAGGTTGGCCTTCTCGATGTCGGCCAGCAATTCGCCCATGCCGTCGAACAGTTTGCTGTGGACCGCGCAATCCTTGAGATAACGCTCAAGGAACTCCAGGCGCAGCTCTTCAAAGCCCGGGGATTCCGGGTCCATGGAGAAGGTCACGGCGACCATCGCCTTGGCGCCGCCGGAAATCTCGTCGCGGATGTGTTTGTCATTAACCGGCGGCAAGCCGCGATCAGCGCGCATCGCCTGACAGATGGCAATGAAGTCCGGCGCTGTGTCGAGCAGGGTGCCGTCCATGTCGAAAAGGACTGCTCTGATACGCATCGGCTTACTCCTCGCGCAGGGTCTGGATCATGTAATTGACGTCGACATCGGCCGCCAGTTTGTAGTGCTTGGTCAGCGGGTTGTACGTCAACCCGATGATGTCCTTGACGGTCAGGCCAGCCATGCGGCTCCAGGCGCCCAGCTCGGAAGGGCGGATGAATTTCTTGAAGTCGTGGGTGCCGCGCGGCAGTAGCTTCATGATGTATTCGGCGCCGACGATGGCGAACAAGTACGCCTTCGGATTGCGGTTGATGGTGGAGAAGAACACCTGGCCGCCCGGTTTGACCATTTTGAAGCAGGCGCGGATCACCGAGGATGGATCCGGCACGTGCTCCAGCATTTCCAGGCAGGTGACCACGTCGAACTGCTCGGGCATTTCTTCGGCCAGCGCTTCGGCGGTGATCTGCCGGTATTCGACGCTCACGCCGGATTCCAGCTGATGCAATTGCGCGACCGCCAGCGGCGCTTCGCCCATGTCGATACCCATGACGGTAGCGCCGCGCTGGGCCATGGCTTCGCTGAGGATGCCGCCACCGCAGCCCACATCGAGGACTTTCTTGCCGGCCAGATTGACCCGTTCGTCAATCCAGTTGACCCGCAGCGGGTTGATGTCGTGCAGCGGTTTGAACTCGCTTTCGCGGTCCCACCAACGATGGGCCAGGGCTTCGAATTTGGCGATTTCGGCGTAGTCGACGTTACTCATGGTTTAAGTCCTCTAAAACTTGAAAAATCCTGTTGCCCCGATGTTCAGGCCGGGGTGCTTACAATTCGGTGTGGCCACTGATGCGCTGGCCCCAGGCCTTGGCGGTGGCGCAGAGCTGCTCTTCGTCCAGGCGGGTCAGGCGACGGTCGTCGAGCAGTTGCTTGCCGGCGACCCACAGGTGTTTCACGCAGTCCCGGCCGGTGGCGTATATAAGCTGCGAAACCGGAT
Organism: Pseudomonas sp. 31-12; assembly: GCF_003151075.1. Taxonomy (NCBI): domain Bacteria; kingdom Pseudomonadati; phylum Pseudomonadota; class Gammaproteobacteria; order Pseudomonadales; family Pseudomonadaceae; genus Pseudomonas; species Pseudomonas sp. 31-12. Next base: position 4,991,847 of record NZ_CP029482.1, on the reverse strand, counting down.
CGTAGACCGGTTGCTGAGCCAGGCCTGAAAGGTCGAACGCGACGATGTCCGCGGCTTTGCCGACTTCCAGCGAGCCGACTTCAGTCTCGATCCCCAGCGCACGGGCGCCGTTGAGTGTGGCCATGCGCAGCGCACGATGGGCGTCCAGCGCGGTAGCGGAGCCGGCGACAGCCTTGGCCAGCAACGCGGCAGTGCGGGTTTCGCCAAGCAAATCGAGGTCATTGTTGCTGGCCGCGCCATCGGTTCCGATCGCGACATTGACGCCGGCCTGCCACAGGCGCTCGACCGGGCAGAAACCGCTCGCCAGCTTGAGGTTGGACTCCGGGCAATGAATCACATTGGTGTTGCTTTCTACCAGCAGCACCAAGTCTTCATCGCTGATCTGGGTCATGTGCACGGCCTGGAAACGCGGGCCGAGCAAGCCCAGGCGCCCGAGTCGAGCCAGCGGGCGTTCACCACGCTGCTCGACCGCTTGCTGTACTTCGAATGCGGTTTCATGGACGTGCATGTGAATCGAGGCGTCCAGCTCTTCGGCGATCACCCGGATTTTCTCCAGATTTTCGTCGCCCACGGTGTAAGGCGCATGAGGGCCGAAGGTGACTTTAATGCGCTCGTGGTGCTTGAGATCGCCGAACAGTTCGACGCCCTGACGAATGGCCTCGTCCGCCGAGCTGGCCCCTGGAATCGGGAAGTCGAGGATCGGAATGGCGATTTGTGCACGAATGCCACTGTTATGCACGCGTTCGCTGGCAACCTTCGGGAAGAAATACATGTCAGAGAAGCAGGTGATGCCACCTTTTATCTGCTCGGCGATGGCCAGGTCAGTGCCATCGCGTACAAAGTCTTCGTCGACCCACTTGGCCTCGGCGGGCCAGATGTGGTTTTCCAGCCAGGTCATCAGTGGCAGGTCGTCGGCCAGGCCCCGGAACAGTGTCATCGCCGCATGCCCATGGGCATTGATCAAGCCGGGGCTGAGCAACATGTCCGGTAACTCGCGCACTTCGGTTGCGTTAAGCTTCAGCGCAGCCGACCTTGGGCCGATAAACACGATACGACCGTCGCGGATGCCCAGGCCGTGCTCTTTGAGGACAACACCAGCGGGTTCGACGGGTACCAGCCAGGTCGGCAGCAATAACAGGTCGAGCGCAGCGGCAGTGTTCGGCATCGAGGGTCGGTTCCAGTGCTTTTGTAAAGGATGGCGAAGTATACCCGAGCGTCTTCGCGGGGGGATCGCTATAATCGGCGGCTTTTGTTCATGAGTGCGGGGTGTGGGATGCGCGATCGACTGTTGGCTGCGGAGAAGGTGAAGGCCATCGATTGGCGTGATGGCGCCCTGTACCTGCTGGATCAGCGTATTTTGCCGTTCGAGGAAACGTGGATCGCCTACACCGGCGCCGCGGGCGTGGCCGAGGCCATTCGCTCGATGGTGGTGCGTGGTGCGCCGGCCATCGGCATCAGCGCCGCGTATGGCGTGGTGTTGGCAGCCCGTACAAGGTTTGCGGAGGGGGGCGACTGGCAGGCGGCGCTGGAAGAAGATTTCGCGCTGCTCGCCGACTCCCGTCCGACCGCAGTCAATCTGTTCTGGGCCTTGGGTCGCATGCGTGATCGGCTAGAGCGCTTGAAGCATCACGCCGATCCGTTGTCGGTGCTTGAAGCGGAAGCCATCGCCATTCATGAAAGCGATCGCGAAGCGAACCTGACCATGGCGCAACTCGGTGTGGACCTGATCCGCAAACACCAGGGCAATGCCCAGGCAATCCTGACCCACTGCAATACTGGCGCACTGGCCACTGGCGGCTTCGGCACGGCGTTGGGGGTGATTCGCGGGGCCTTTATCGAAGGTATGGTCGAACGCGTCTACGCCGATGAAACCCGCCCGTGGCTGCAAGGTTCGCGATTGACCGCGTGGGAATTGGCCAATGAAGGCATTCCCGTGACCGTCAACGCCGACTCGGCCGCCGCGCACATCATGAAAACCAAGGGCGTGACCTGGGTGATCGTCGGCGCCGACCGGATCACCGCCAATGGTGACGTGGCCAACAAGATCGGCACGTATCAGCTGGCGGTCAACGCCATGCACCACGGCGTGCGCTTCATGGTGGTGGCACCGAGTTCGACCATCGACATGAACCTGGCCAGCGGCGACGAGATTCCTATCGAAGAGCGTGAGGGTCGCGAATTGCTGGAAGTCGGCGGCAAGCGGGTGGGGGCGGAGGTTGATGCGTTCAACCCGGTATTCGACGTGACCCCGGCGGACCTGATCGATGCGATCGTTACCGAAAAAGGCATCGTCGAACGCCCCGACACCGCGAAAATGGCGCAGTTGATGTGCCGCAAGCGTCTGCATTGAGAGCGTCCGGCGCCTTGTAAATCGACATCGCCAGCAGGCTGGCTCCCACAGGATTTATGATCGACACCGATCCTGTGGGAGCCAGCCTGCTGGCGATGAGGACCCTAAAAGTCAATAAACATCCGCAATTCAGCTGTCGATTCTGCATTCGGAGCGGCTCTAAGCCTCTCTCGTCCCCTTTCAGCCTGCCACCAGTCAACTAACTACACTCCATGCGCGTCTGGGGGATAGGTGCGTGGCGGCTCTTGTGATAACATCCGGCGTTTTCCGAGGCAGTCCCACGGGGTTGTCTTTACTGCGCAAATCCATGGTTCAACTTGTTGATTTGTCGTAAGTCGGTGCATGGCACTCAGCCTGCAGCGGCGAGCTTCGTTCGTCCCATATGGATGTGACGAAGTTTCACCAGAAAAAGGAATCGAGCTTCTCATGGGCGAACTGGCCAAAGAAATCCTCCCGGTCAATATCGAAGACGAGCTGAAGCAGTCCTACCTCGACTACGCGATGAGCGTAATCGTCGGGCGCGCCCTGCCGGATGCGCGCGATGGCTTGAAGCCCGTGCACCGGCGTGTGCTGTTCGCGATGAGCGAGCTGGGCAACGACTTCAACAAGCCGTACAAGAAATCTGCCCGTGTTGTCGGTGACGTAATCGGTAAGTATCACCCGCACGGTGATACCGCGGTGTACGACACCATCGTTCGGATGGCGCAGCCATTTTCGCTGCGCTACCTGCTGGTAGACGGTCAGGGCAACTTCGGTTCCGTGGACGGCGACAACGCCGCCGCCATGCGATACACCGAAGTGCGCATGACCAAGCTGGCGCACGAACTGCTGGCTGACCTGCACAAAGAAACCGTGGACTGGGTGCCGAACTACGACGGCACCGAAATGATCCCGGCGGTCATGCCGACCCGAATTCCCAACCTGTTGGTCAACGGCTCCAGCGGTATCGCCGTGGGCATGGCGACCAACATTCCGCCGCACAACCTCGGCGAAGTCATCGACGGTTGCCTGGCGCTCATCGACAACCCAGAGTTGACCATCGATGAGCTGATGCAATACATCCCCGGTCCGGACTTCCCGACCGCCGCGATCATCAACGGTCGCGCCGGCATCATCGAAGCCTATCGCACTGGTCGCGGGCGCATTTACATGCGCGCCCGCTCGATGATCGAAGACATCGACAAGGTCGGTGGCCGTCAGCAGATCGTCATCACCGAACTCCCTTACCAGCTGAACAAGGCCCGTCTGATCGAGAAGATCGCCGAGCTGGTAAAAGAGAAGAAGCTCGAAGGCATCACCGAACTGCGCGACGAGTCCGACAAGGACGGTATGCGCGTCGTGATCGAACTGCGTCGCGGCGAAGTGCCTGAGGTGATCCTCAACAACCTCTACGCCCAGACCCAGCTGCAAGCCGTGTTCGGTATCAACATCGTTGCGCTGATCGACGGCCGTCCACGGATCCTGAACCTCAAGGACCTGCTGGAAGCCTTCGTTCGTCACCGTCGCGAAGTGGTTACCCGTCGTACCGTGTTCGAACTGCGTAAAGCCCGCGAACGTGGTCACATCCTGGAAGGTCAAGCGGTTGCCCTGTCGAACATCGACCCGGTCATCGCCCTGATCAAGGCTTCGCCGACGCCGTCGGAAGCCAAGGAAGCGCTGATCAAGACCGCGTGGGAATCCTCCGCCGTGGTCGCGATGGTTGAACGTGCCGGTGCTGATTCGTGCCGTCCAGAGACCCTGGACCCGCAATACGGTCTGCGCGAAGGCAAGTACTTCCTGTCGCCGGAACAGGCACAAGCCATTCTGGAACTGCGTCTGCACCGTCTGACCGGTCTGGAACATGAAAAGCTGCTGGCCGAGTATCAAGAGATCCTCAACCAGATCGGCGAGCTGATCCGCATCCTCAGCAGCGCCACGCGCCTGATGGAAGTGATCCGCGAAGAGCTGGAAGTGATCCGCGCCGAGTACGGCGACGTGCGCCGCACCGAGATTCTCGATGCCCGTCTCGACCTGACCCTGGGTGACATGATCCCGGAAGAAGAGCGCGTCGTGACCATCTCCCACGGTGGCTACGCCAAGACCCAGCCTTTGGCTGCGTACCAGGCTCAGCGTCGTGGCGGTAAAGGCAAATCGGCGACTGGCGTGAAGGATGAGGACTACATCGCTCACCTGCTGGTCGCCAACAGCCACACCACGCTGCTGCTGTTCTCCAGCAAAGGCAAAGTGTACTGGCTGAAAACCTACGAAATTCCGGAAGCGTCCCGTGCGGCCCGTGGCCGTCCGCTGGTCAACCTGCTGCCGCTGGACAGTGATGAATACATCACCACCATGTTGCCGGTCGAAGAGTACACCGAAGGTCACTTCATCTTCATGGCTACCGCCAAAGGCACCGTGAAGAAGACCCCGCTGGAATCCTTCAGCCGTCAACGCAGCGTCGGCCTGATCGCGCTGGAGCTGGACGAAGGTGACGTACTGATTTCAGCTTCCATTACAGATGGCAGCCGCGAAGTCATGCTGTTCTCTGACGGCGGCAAGGTCACTCGCTTCAAGGAAACCGACGTTCGCGCGATGGGCCGTACCGCTCGTGGTGTGCGCGGGATGCGTCTGCCGGAAGGCCAGAAGCTGATTTCCATGCTGATCCCTGAAGAAGGCAGCCAGATCCTCACCGCTTCGGCCCGTGGTTTCGGCAAGCGCACGGCGATCACCGAGTTCCCTGAGTACAAGCGTGGCGGTCAGGGCGTTATCGCCATGGTCAGCAACGACCGTAACGGCCGTCTGGTCGGCGCGGTCCAGGTGCTCGACGGCGAGGAGATCATGCTGATCTCCGACCAGGGCACCCTGGTTCGTACCCGAGTCGACGAAGTCTCCAGCCTGGGTCGTAACACCCAGGGCGTGACCCTGATCAAACTGGCCAGCGATGAAACGCTGGTAGGTCTGGAGCGGGTTCAGGAGCCATCGGAAGTCGAAGGCGAAGAGCTTGAAGGTGAAGAGGGTGCGGTGTTCGACGGCGAAGTCGTGATCGACGACGTGGTTGAAGATCAGCAACTCGACGCCGCTGCTGACGAAGAGCCACAAGAGTAAGTGGACAAACAGGGGGCGGATGAAAATTCGCCCCCTTGTTATTTGTCCCTGATGAAATATCGACGCCCATGGAGATCCCTTGTGGGAGCGGGCTTGCTCGCGAAGACGGACTGACATTCAGCACAGATGTCGCCTGTTACACCGCTTTCGCGAGCAAGCCTGCTCCCACATTGGGTCTGGTGTCGACTGATACGTTTGCGTGACCCACCAAATCAGAGCGAGATTGGATGTGAGCAAGAGAGCCTATAACTTCTGTGCCGGTCCTGCGGCACTTCCCGAAGCTGTCCTGCAGCGCGCCCAGGGTGAACTCCTTGATTGGCACGGCAAGGGCCTCTCGGTCATGGAAATGAGCCATCGCAGTGATGAGTTCGTGTCCATCGCCACCAAGGCCGAGCAGGATCTGCGTGATCTGCTGAATATCCCTTCGAACTATAAAGTGCTGTTTCTGCAAGGTGGCGCCAGCCAGCAATTTGCCCAGATTCCGCTGAACCTGTTGCCGGAAAACGGCACGGCTGACTATATCGACACCGGTATCTGGTCGCAGAAAGCCATCGAAGAAGCCTCGCGCTACGGCCGCGTCAACGTTGCCGCTACTGCCAAGCCTTACGACTATTTCGCAATTCCTGGTCAGAACGAGTGGAGCCTGTCGAAAGACGCGGCCTATGTTCACTACGCACCGAACGAAACCATTGGCGGCCTGGAATTCAACTGGGTCCCGGAAACCGGCGACGTTCCGCTGGTGGCCGACATGTCTTCGGACATCCTCTCGCGTCCAATCGATGTTTCACGGTTCGGCATGATCTACGCCGGTGCCCAGAAAAACATTGGCCCGAGCGGCATCGTCGTGAACATCATTCGCGAAGACCTGTTGGGTCATGCCCGTTCCCTGTGCCCGACCATGCTCAACTACAAGGTCGCGGCCGACAACGGCTCGATGTACAACACTCCGCCAACCCTGGCCTGGTACTTGTCGGGTCTGGTATTCGAGTGGCTGAAAGAGCAGGGTGGTGTTGAAGCCATCGGCAAGCTCAACGAAGTGAAGCAGCGCACGCTGTACGACTTCATTGATGCCAGCGGCTTGTACAGCAACCCGATCAACAGGTCCGACCGCTCGTGGATGAACGTGCCGTTCCGCCTGGCTGACGACCGTCTCGACAAGCCATTCCTGGCCGGTGCCGACGAGCGTGGCCTGTTGAACCTCAAGGGTCACCGCTCCGTGGGCGGCATGCGTGCCTCCATCTATAACGCCGTCGATATCGTTGCGGTCAACGCACTGGTTTCGTACATGGCAGAGTTCGAGAAGGAACACGGTTAATGTCTGAGCAAGAACTCAAGGCACTGCGCGTTCGCATTGATGCCCTGGACACCAAAGTCCTGGAGCTGATCAGCGAGCGTGCACGCTGCGCCCAGGAAGTTGCGCGAGTAAAGATGGCCTCGCTGGCCGAAGGCGAAGTGCCGGTGTTCTATCGTCCTGAGCGTGAGGCTCAGGTGCTCAAGCGCGTGATGGAGCGCAATCAGGGGCCGCTGGGCAACGAAGAGATGGCGCGATTGTTTCGCGAGATCATGTCCTCGTGTCTGGCCCTCGAGCAGCCGCTGAAAGTGGCTTACCTCGGCCCTGAAGGCACCTTCACCCAGGCCGCCGCCATGAAGCACTTCGGTCACGCCGTGATCAGCAAGCCGATGGCAGCGATCGATGAAGTGTTCCGTGAAGTGGCGGCCGGTGCGGTGAATTTTGGCGTGGTCCCGGTGGAAAACTCCACCGAAGGTGCGGTCAACCACACCCTCGACAGCTTCCTCGAACACGACATGGTCATCTGTGGCGAAGTCGAGTTGCGGATTCACCATCACTTGCTGGTCGGTGAAAATACCAAGACTGACAGCATCAGCCGCATCTACTCCCACGCCCAGTCGCTGGCCCAGTGCCGCAAGTGGCTGGACGCACACTACCCGAACGTAGAGCGCGTGGCGGTTTCCAGCAACGCCGAAGCGGCCAAGCGGGTCAAGGGCGAGTGGAACTCGGCGGCGATTGCCGGCGACATGGCGGCAGGCTTGTACGGCTTGACCCGTCTGGCCGAGAAAATCGAGGATCGCCCGGACAACTCCACGCGATTCCTGATGATCGGCAACCAGGAAGTACCGCCGACTGGCGACGACAAGACCTCGATCATCGTCTCCATGAGCAACAAGCCGGGTGCGCTTCATGAGTTGCTGGTGCCGTTCCACGACAACGGCATCGACCTGACGCGGATCGAGACGCGTCCTTCGCGCAGCGGTAAATGGACCTACGTGTTCTTCATCGACTTCGTCGGCCACCACCGTGATCCGTTGATCAAGGGCGTATTGGAAAAGATCAGTCAGGAAGCAGTAGCACTCAAAGTGCTGGGTTCCTACCCGAAAGCAGTTCTCTAAGGGGTAGCAAATGAGTGGTGACTTCCTCGCTCTGGCACAGCCGGGCGTGCAACAACTTTCGCCTTACGTTCCGGGCAAACCCGTGGACGAACTGGCGCGCGAGCTGAATATCGATCCAGCGAAGATCATCAAGCTGGCCAGCAATGAAAACCCGTTGGGCGCCAGTCCAAAGGCGCTGGCGGCCATTCGCAACGAACTGGCCGAGCTGACCCGCTATCCGGACGGCAACGGTTTTGCGCTCAAGACCCTGCTGGCTGAACAGTGCCGTGTCGATCTGAATCAGGTGACGCTGGGCAACGGTTCCAACGACATTCTGGAGCTGGTCGCGCGTGCCTATCTGGCGCCAGGCCTGAACGCGGTGTTCAGTGAGCATGCGTTTGCGGTCTATCCGATCGTCACACAAGCCGTTGGCGCTACGGCCAAAGTGATCCCGGCCAAAGACTGGGGCCATGATCTGCCCGCCATGCTGGCTGCGATCGATGCCGACACCCGCGTGGTGTTCATCGCCAACCCGAACAACCCGACCGGGACCTGGTTCGATGTCGAGGCGCTGGACGAATTCCTGCAGGACGTTCCGGAACACGTACTGGTGGTGCTGGACGAGGCCTACATCGAATACGCCGAAGGCAGCGACTTGCCGGATGGCCTGGACTTCCTGGCGGCGTACCCGAATCTGCTGGTTTCGCGCACGTTCTCCAAGGCTTATGGCCTGGCGGCGTTGCGGGTCGGTTACGGCTTGTCCACCGCCGTGGTTGCCGATGTGCTGAACCGCGTGCGTCAGCCGTTCAACGTCAACAGCCTGGCCCTGGCCGCTGCGTGCGCTGCGCTGCAAGACGCCGATTACCTGGCTGAAAGCCGTCGCCTCAACGAGTCTGGCATGCAGCAACTGGAAGCGGGTTTCCGTGAGTTGGGGCTGAGCTGGATTCCGTCCAAAGGCAACTTCATCTGCGTCGATATGGGGCAAGTGGCTGCGCCGATCTTCCAGGGGTTGCTGCGCGAAGGCGTGATCGTGCGTCCGGTCGCCAACTACGGCATGCCGAACCACCTGCGCATCACCATCGGTTTGCCAACTGAAAACAGCCGCTTCCTCGAGGCGCTGACCAAGGTTCTGGCTCGTGGTTGATGTCACTGCACTGCAATCTGCTGCCCCTATGATCGGTCGCCTGGTGGTGGTCGGTCTGGGGTTGATCGGCGGTTCGTTTGCCAAGGGTTTGCGCGAAAGTGGCCTGTGTCGCGAAGTGGTCGGAGTCGATCTCGACCCGCAGTCGCGCAAACTCGCGGTTGAATTGGGCGTGGTGGATCGTTGCGAAGAAGACCTGGCCGTTGCTTGCCAGGGTGCGGATGTGATTCAGCTCGCCGTACCGATCCTCGCCATGGAAAAAATGCTCGGCCGTTTGGCGGGCATGGACCTTGGGCAGGCGATTCTGACCGACGTCGGCAGCGCCAAAGGCAATGTCGTGCGTGCCGCGACCGAAGCGTTTGACGGCATGCCGGCGCGTTTCGTGCCGGGGCATCCGATTGCCGGTTCCGAGCAGAGTGGGGTGGAAGCCTCCAATGCCGAACTGTTCCGTCGCCATAAAGTGATTTTGACGCCGCTGGATCAAACCGATCCGGCCGCGCTGGCCGTGGTCGACCGTTTGTGGCGCGAATTGGGCGCCGATGTCGAGCACATGCAGGTCGAGCGTCACGACGAAGTGTTGGCGGCGACCAGCCATTTGCCGCACTTGTTGGCGTTCGGTCTGGTCGATTCACTGGCCAAACGCAATGAAAACCTAGAGATCTTCCGTTACGCTGCCGGCGGTTTCCGCGATTTCACAAGAATCGCGGGAAGTGACCCGGTCATGTGGCACGACATCTTCCTCGCCAACCGCGAAGCTGTCTTGCGCACACTCGATACATTTCGCAGCGACCTCGACGCCTTGCGCGACGCGGTCGATGCAGGGGATGGGCATCAATTGCTGGGCGTGTTCACACGCGCCCGGGTTGCCCGCGAACATTTCAGTAAAATCCTGGCCCGCCGGGCTTATGTGGACGCTATGAACTCCAACGACCTGATTTTCCTGGCACAACCTGGTGGCCGCCTGACTGGGCGGATTCGTGTACCGGGCGATAAATCGATTTCCCACCGTTCGATCATGCTCGGCTCCCTGGCCGACGGCGTCACCGAAGTGGAAGGTTTCCTTGAGGGCGAAGACGCCCTGGCGACCTTGCAAGCCTTCCGCGACATGGGCGTCGTGATTGAAGGTCCGCACCACGGTCGCGTGACCATTCACGGCGTCGGCCTGCATGGCTTGAAGCCTGCGCCAGGCCCGATCTATCTGGGCAACTCCGGCACCTCGATGCGTCTGCTGTCGGGCCTGCTGGCTGCGCAGGACTTCGACAGCACGCTGACAGGCGATGCTTCGCTGTCCAAGCGCCCGATGAATCGCGTGGCCAATCCGCTGCGTGAAATGGGTGCGGTGATCGAGACCGCCGCCGAAGGTCGTCCACCGATGACCATTCGTGGTGGCAACAAGCTCAAAGGCCTGACTTACACCATGCCAATGGCCAGTGCCCAGGTTAAATCCTGCCTGCTGCTGGCCGGCCTGTACGCCGAAGGCAAGACCACGGTCACCGAGCCGGCTCCGACCCGCGATCACACCGAGCGTATGCTGCGTGGCTTCGGCTACCCGGTCAGTGTCAACGGTGCTACCGCTTCGGTCGAATCAGGCCACAAGTTGACCGCTACCCATATTGAAGTGCCGGGCGATATCTCCTCGTCCGCATTCTTCCTGGTCGCTGCGTCGATCGCCGAAGGTTCGGAGCTGGTGCTTGAGCACGTCGGCATCAACCCGACCCGTACCGGCGTGATCGACATCCTGCGCCTGATGGGCGCTGATATCACTCTGGAGAACCAGCGTGAAGTCGGCGGCGAACCGGTAGCTGACCTGCGCGTGCGTGCAGCTAAACTCAAAGGTATCGAGATTCCTGAAGCGCTGGTTCCGCTGGCCATTGACGAATTCCCGGTGCTGTTCGTGGCCGCAGCCTGTGCAGAAGGGCGCACCATTCTGCGTGGCGCCGAAGAGCTGCGGGTTAAAGAGTCGGATCGTATCCAGGTCATGGCCGATGGCTTGCTGGCACTTGGCGTCAAATGCGAGCCGACCCCGGACGGCATCATCATCGACGGCGGCCTGATCGGCGGCGGCGAAGTGCACGGGCACGGCGATCACCGCATTGCCATGGCCTTCAGCGTGGCTTCGCTGCGCGCTACGGCACCGATTCGCATCCATGACTGTGCCAACGTCGCAACCTCATTTCCGAACTTCCTCGCGCTGTGTGCGCAGGTCGGCATCCGTGTTGCACAAGAGGCTCAGTCGTGAAAAACATCGCGCCGGTCATCACCATCGATGGGCCAAGCGGCTCTGGCAAAGGCACGGTCGCCGGGATACTGGCCAAGCGTCTGGGCTGGAATCTGCTGGACTCCGGTGCGCTCTACCGTCTGTTGGCGTTCGCTGCGCATAACCACGGCGTTGACTTGACCAATGAAGAGCTGCTGAAAAAACTTGCCGCTCATCTGGATGTGCAGTTCATCGCGGCGACCGACGGTCAGCTGCAACGCATTATTCTGGAGGGTGACGAAGTCAGCGATGTCATCCGTACCGAGAGTGTCGGTTCGGGTGCTTCCCAGGTCGCTGCATTGCCCGCCGTGCGTGAGGCGCTGCTGCAGCGCCAGCGTGCCTTTCAGGAAGCACCGGGTCTGGTGGCCGATGGCCGGGACATGGGCACGGTGGTTTTTCCGGACGCGCCGCTGAAGATATTCCTCACTGCCAGTGCCGAGGAGCGTGCGCGCCGTCGATACTTGCAGTTGAAGGGCAAAGTCGATGGTGTTAGTCTGTCGAGTCTGCTAGATGAGATCCGTGCACGCGATGAGCGTGACACCCAGCGAGCGGTAGCCCCGCTCAAGCCGGCGGCTGACGCCATACAGCTGGATTCCACGGAATTATCCATCGATCAGGTGCTGGAACGCATCATGAGCGAGATCGCCATTCGCGATATCGCCGGGTGACCAAGAAGGCCGCAGGGGACCAGTCATAGTCCTGTGGCGCTTCTTCTAAATGAAACTAACCCACACCGTCTGGGGTGTGGAGATGGGCGTATCCTTCGCCCTCATTCACAGGAATTAAAATGAGCGAAAGCTTTGCGGAACTCTTTGAAGAAAGCCTAAAAACCCTGAACCTTCAGGCAGGCTCCATCATCACCGGTGTTATCGTTGATATCGATTACCAAGCTCGCTGGGTAACCGTTCACGCTGGCCTGAAGTCTGAAGCACTCATCCCGCTTGAGCAGTTCTACAACGATGCTGGCGAACTGACTATCAACGTCGGTGACGAAGTTCACGTTGCTCTGGACTCGGTTGAAGACGGCTTTGGCGAAACCAAGCTGTCCCGTGAAAAAGCCAAGCGCGCTGAATGCTGGATTGTTCTGGAAGCAGCCTTCGCAGCCGAAGAAGTGGTCAAGGGCGTTATCAACGGTAAGGTTAAAGGCGGCTTCACTGTCGACGTTAACGGCATCCGTGCGTTCCTGCCAGGTTCTCTGGTTGACGTCCGTCCAGTGCGCGACACCACGCACCTGGAAGGCAAAGAGCTGGAATTCAAGGTCATCAAGCTTGACCAGAAACGCAACAACGTTGTCGTTTCCCGTCGTAGCGTCCTCGAAGCCGAGAACTCCGCCGAGCGTGAAGCTCTGCTGGAATCCCTGCAGGAAGGCCAACAAGTCAAAGGTATCGTCAAGAACCTCACCGATTACGGCGCATTCGTCGATCTGGGTGGCGTCGATGGCCTGCTGCACATTACCGACATGGCTTGGAAGCGTATCAAGCATCCTTCCGAAATCGTCAACGTTGGCGACGAGATCGATGTCAAGGTTCTGAAGTACGATCGCGAACGCAATCGTGTTTCCCTGGGCCTGAAGCAGCTGGGCGAAGATCCATGGGTTGCTATCAAAGCCCGTTACCCAGAAAGCACCCGCGTTACCGCTCGTGTAACCAACCTGACCGACTACGGCTGCTTCGCTGAGCTGGAAGAAGGCGTTGAAGGCCTGGTACACGTTTCCGAAATGGACTGGACCAACAAGAACATCCACCCTTCGAAAGTCGTACAAGTCGGCGACGAAGTGGAAGTTATGGTTCTGGACATCGACGAAGAGCGTCGTCGTATCTCCCTCGGCATCAAGCAGTGCAAATCTAACCCATGGGAAGATTTCTCTGGCCAGTTCAACAAGGGCGATAAAATCTCCGGCACCATCAAGTCGATCACCGATTTCGGTATCTTCATTGGTCTGGACGGCGGCATCGACGGTCTGGTTCACCTGTCCGACATCTCCTGGAACGAAGTGGGCGAAGAAGCCGTTCGCCGCTTCAAGAAGGGCGACGAGCTGGACACCGTTATCCTGTCGGTTGACCCAGAGCGCGAGCGCATCTCCCTGGGTATCAAGCAACTGGAAAGCGATCCGTTCTCCGAGTACGTTCAAGAGAACGACAAAGGCGCAATCGTTAAAGGCATCGTGAAAGAAGTTGACGCTAAAGGCGCCATCATCACTCTGGCCGACGATATCGAAGCGACTCTGAAAGCCTCCGAAATCAGCCGTGACCGCGTTGAAGACGCGCGCAACGTTCTGAAAGAAGGCCAGGAAGTAGAAGCCAAGATCATCAGCGTTGACCGCAAGAGCCGTGTAATCCAGCTCTCCATCAAGTCGAAAGACGATGCTGAAGAGAAAGAAGCCATCCAAAGCTTGAAAGACAAGCCTTCGGATAGCATCGCTGCTGGTCCTACCACTCTGGGCGACCTGTTGCGTGCACAAATGGAAAAACAGAACTAAGTTCTGTCAGACCATAGAAAAAGGGCGACTTCGGTCGCCCTTTTTTGTGCCTGGGATTTGGTGAGCCTGTCGATGGGATCATGCCGGGTTGTCAGCAGTTGAAACCAATGACCCTTCTGAACTGTCTCTTTCTTTAATCGGATCAATCGCTTATTTGCAGCTAGTCTTTAGCTCAAGCGAACGAAAGCCGGGCAGGGCGCCTGCCATAAGGAAGTGAATGAACAAGCTCATTGTCGCAATGGCAGTATTGGCACTGACGGGTTGTGGCACGAATGCCAAGACCCATGCTGTGCGCGGAGTCAGTGGCGTAGAGATAGATTGTTCAGGATTGGGTTCTGGATGGGAGAAGTGTCGTAAGCGAGCGGATAAAGAGTGTAAGGCGGCGGGATATAAGGTTATCGCAAGGTCTGATGACGCCAAGGATGAGGATGAATTCCCTTTTGGCTTTAATCCTGCGGGATACCTGACGCGCACCATGCTGGTTATCTGTCGATGAGGCTGATTGGTGTTGAGGTTTGCTGAAATGAGGAAGGGGATTGTTGGTAAAGATATGTGAAACCCTGGGCTGTTCAAATTCCTTCGGGCATGCTAAAACCTTTGAAGCGCTTTTCCTAGCTGCTTGAAAAAGAAGGGAAAAATATGACGAAGTCGGAGTTGATCGAACGAATTGTCACCCATCAAGGGCTGCTCTCATCCAAGGATGTGGAGCTGGCCATCAAGACCATGCTCGAGCAGATGTCTCAATGCCTGGCCACCGGCGATCGTATCGAGATCCGTGGTTTTGGCAGTTTCTCTTTGCACTACCGTGCGCCGCGGGTGGGGCGTAATCCTAAGACCGGTCAGTCGGTTAGCCTGGATGGCAAGTTTGTGCCGCATTTCAAGCCAGGTAAAGAACTGCGCGATCGTGTGAACGAGGACGAGGACGAGGAGGATGCGCTTTGACGGTTGCCGTAATTCAAGGAGTTGCTTATGCGTAATATGAAGCGCGTACTGCTCGTCTTGTTTGTGTTGTTGCTCGTTTTGGCGATTCTGGCGTTTGTTCTAGAGAATCAGCAATCAGTTTCCCTTCTGTTTCTTGGTTGGGAGGGGCCGCAGCTTCGTGTGTCCTTGGTTGTTGTTATTGCGCTATTGATCGGTATGACGATCGGGCCGGTTCTGAGCTGGTTACTAGGGCGGTCGTTCAGATCCTCGCGTAAGCGTCTTGTCTGAATGATTCTGACGTATGACGCGCGTTGGAATTGCGTAGCAGCTTGTCCATATCCGTTAGTAAAACGTTCATTAAGCTGTAGAATGCTGCGTTTGACCGACAGGGGATGTTTCCGAATCGGTTCAGGCTGGCTCTATCAGAAGCTTCGGCGAGCTTGATGGCTTTTGCATTTATGGATTTGACGGTGCTCGGTTGGCAGCCCTGTCAGCAATTCTAAGGTATGGTTTCGTTTGAAAATTCTAGTTACCGGCGGCGCCGGATTTATCGGCTCGGCAGTCATCCGTCATATCATCTACAACACCACCGACTCTGTCGTTAACGTCGACAAGCTGACTTACGCCGGCAATCTTGAGTCTTTGGCCGAAGTTAGCCAGAGCTCGCGTTATATGTTTGAGCGTGTCGACATCTGTGATCGTGATCAGATTGACCGCGTGCTACGTGAACACCAACCTGATGCCGTCATGCACCTGGCCGCAGAGTCTCATGTTGATCGCTCGATCTCTGGTCCTTCTGAGTTTATCCAGACCAATATCATTGGCACTTACACCCTCTTGGAAGCTGTGCGCCACTACTGGGATGCTCTGGGTGAGGAGGGCAAGGCCAATTTCCGTTTTCACCATATTTCGACTGACGAAGTCTACGGCGACCTCGAAGGTCCGGAAGAGCTCTTCACCGAAACCACTCCGTATCAGCCAAGCTCGCCGTATTCTGCGAGCAAGGCCAGCTCCGATCACCTGGTTCGCGCTTGGAGTCGCACTTACGGCCTGCCGATCTTGGTTACCAACTGTTCCAACAACTATGGTCCCTATCATTTCCCTGAGAAGTTGATTCCGCTAATCATTCTGAATGCGTTGGAAGGCAAGCCACTGCCGATTTACGGCAAAGGTGATCAAGTTCGTGATTGGCTCTACGTCGAAGATCATGCTCGCGCGTTGTACCAAGTCGTGACCGAGGGCGTTATCGGCGAGACTTACAACATCGGTGGCCACAACGAAAAGCAAAACATTGAAGTAGTGCATGCTCTCTGTGCATTGCTTGATGAGTTACGTCCTGACTCGACATATCTCCCGCATTCAAGCTTGATCATCAATGTCCAGGATCGCCCAGGCCACGACCAGCGGTACGCAATTGATGCGAGTAAAATACAGCGTGAATTGGGTTGGACGCCGGAAGAAAACTTCGAAACCGGTATGCGCAAAACCGTCGAATGGTATTTGGCTAATACTGAATGGGTGGCACACGTCAAAAGCGGCAGCTACCAGCAATGGATTGATCAGAATTACACAGACCGTTCTAACAAGGCATAAAGCATGTCGCAGCGAATGCGCAGCGTTCGACGTAAAATCTCTCTCAGTATTGGCCAGTTGGGAACGCGGAATAGACCTATGCTCAGAGGATTATTGAACAAATGACCGGGATAAAATTCAAGGATAGCGTTTTAGGTCTGTTGCTGAGGAATCTGTCGACTTCCGTTGAAGTGCTAACATAGCCGCGCTTTACCTGTCATCGGTAAGGTGTCGGTCGGCTGCATCACAAGCCCTGGCTGGTTTGTTTTTCGAAAGATTGTAATTTATTCTATTTCAAGGGTTCCAGGATATGCAGATTGATTCCAAGGATTCTGTTGCTGAAGGGCTCGATGTGCATGCCCTCGTTTCTACGTTTTGGCGACAAAAGATTATAATTCTATGTATGGCTTTGCTGGGAACAATTATTGCTGCAACTTATGCATTTCTTTCCGAGCCCATCTATGAAGCAAAAGCCTTCATTATGCCGCCTACGCAGAATGATATAGAGGATCTTAATTACGGTCGTAAAAAACCGCCCTTAGCTGTTAAAGATGTTTATCTTGTCTTTCTTAAAAATCTGCAAGCTGAGTCTCTTCGTCGGGAGTTTTTCAAAGATACCTACCTTCCTGCATTAGGAAAAGATAGCGATCCCAAAGGATTGCTGTATGAAAAATTGTCTAAGAATTTGTTGATTTCAGTTGTGGGCAAGGATGCGGCGGACCGATATTCGATTGCCATTCTCGACGCTGATTCCAGTCAAGCTGCAAAGTGGGTGGGGCAATATACCGAGAGGGCACAAGAATTAGCGCTGCAGGAGATAAATAAAAATATCTCCAGTGAATTTAGTGTGGAAGCCCGAAACCTTAATCAAGAAATTGTTTCTCGTCGGGAAGTAGGGCGCAAGGAAAGTGAAGATTCCCTTGTCAAACTGAATGAGGCTTTGGTTGTCGCAAAAGCTATTGGTTTGGAAAAGCCCCCTATTGTTAGTGGTGGCTCAAAATCCTCGCTGAATATTGCGGGGAAAATGGATGATGAACTTACCTATATGCGCGGTACGAAAGCGCTTGAAGCTGAAATTGAGAATTTAAAATCCAGGAAGTCCGAAGACCCTTTCATTGAGAAGTTGCGTGCTCTGGAAACTGACTATAATTTTTATATGCAATTGTCGGGACGGTTTCAGACTGCCAAAACATTCAGGATGGACGGCTCTGTAGAGGTTTCCGGTTCGCCTGTGAAGCCAAAAATCCCTCTTATTATCTTGGTCGGGCTGATCTTGGGGTTGATGTCGGGAGTGGTAATCGCGCTGATTCGACATTCCCTTTTGCGGGATCAAGATAACAAATAAGAGCGTTATAAATAAATGGAGGGGGTGGAATATAGTCTGCTCTTCTCTATTTGTTAATCGTGATGCGGGGTTTCTATATGCAGCGAATTGGCCCTGTAGTTTCGTTGGTTTTGACGTTTTTTGTGGGTGAAGAGTTCGTCAGGGAGGCTGTTTAACATCGGTTTCCTGACAAAAAAGGTCTAAAAAATGTATAATCACGCCCGGTAAATCGATATTTTAACCATGGCTGTGAGGCGCCTAGGATCAGGCGAGAGGGTAAAAATGAAAGGCATCATTCTGGCGGGCGGCTCGGGAACTCGTTTGTACCCACTGACAAAAGGGGTATCCAAGCAGCTGTTGCCCATTTACGACAAACCCATGATTTTTTACCCGCTTTCTGTACTCATGCTGGCGGGTATTCGAGACATTCTCATCATCACCACGCCAGAAGATCTGGCTGGCTTCAAGCGTCTGCTTGCCGATGGTGCTCAGTTTGGTGTCAGCCTGAGCTATGCGGTACAACCGCAGCCTGATGGTCTGGCGCAGGCGTTTCTTATTGGTGAAGAGTTTATTGGCAAGGAGCCTGTGTGTTTGGTGCTTGGTGATAATATTTTTTATGGGCAAGGTTTTACGACGATGCTACAGGCCGTCTCGAAACGGAAAAGTGGAGCCACAGTATTCGGTTACCAAGTGAAAGATCCGGAACGATTCGGTGTGGTTCAGTTTGATGAGTATAAAAAAGCGATCTCGATTGAAGAGAAGCCACTGAAGCCTAAGTCGAATTTTGCGGTAACTGGCTTGTATTTTTATGATAACGATGTTGTCGAGTTAGCTAAACAAGTTAAACCTTCCGCGCGCGGTGAGTTGGAGATCACATCGATCAACCAAGCGTATCTGGAGCGCGGTGATTTGCATGTTGAACTTCTCGGGCGAGGATTTGCATGGTTGGATACAGGTACCCATGAAAGTTTGCTCGAAGCTTCTCATTTCGTTGAAACGATAGAAAAACGACAAGGTTTCAAAATCGCTTGCCTGGAAGAAATTGCGTTCAAGAATAAGTGGTTAAGCGCTGCTCAGCTAGCTGTAACGGCTAACGAGTTGAAAAAGAATAGCTATGGCCAATACCTGCTTAGCTTGGTAGAAGAGCATAATGGGCAGTGATTTTTTGAAAGTTTAAGTTGATTCCTTTCGGGTGATCTATGGCGTACTTGAGCACGGCACAGCTGGAAAAACTAGGTTTTCGGAAACTTGGAAAAGAAGTCAGAATTAGTGATAAAGCAAGTATTTATAACCCTGAGTTGATAGAGCTTGGTGATTACACAAGGATCGACGATTTCTGTGTGGTGTCGGGGCGGGTGATATTTGGCAAATATAATCATATTACGCCAATGTGCCTCGTGGCAGGAGGTGAACCTGGGATTGAGTTTGCGGACTTTTGTACATTGGCCTACGGTGTAAAAATATTCGCTCAGTCGGATGACTACAGCGGTGCGACGCTGACTAATTCGTTGATTCCTAAGAAATATAAAGATGAGAAATTCGCGAAGGTTCAGCTTGAACGTCATGTAATAGTCGGGGCCGGCGCTACGATAATGCCAGGAACCACAATTAAAGAAGGCTGTTCAATCGGTGCTATGGCGCTCGTGACTAAAAGTACAGATCCGTGGGGGATCTACGTGGGTGTACCCGCTGTTCGTGTGAAAGAGCGCAAACAGGATCTTCTGGATTTAGAAAAAAAATTTTTGGGTGAGTTAAAATGACAATTCCATTCAATAAACCACCTTACACCGGCAATGAAGACCAGCACGTCATCTCTGCTATGCGAAGCGGGAAGATGTCGGGTGATGGGGAGTTCACGCTACGTTGCCAGAGTTGGTTCGAGGAAAAGCTGAACTGCAAGAAAGCACTGCTGACACCGTCCTGTACTCAGGCGCTGGAGATGGCTGCATTGCTGATTGATATACAGCCTGGCGATGAAGTCATAATGCCCAGCTATACATTCGTCAGCACCGCTAACGCCTTTGTATTGCGTGGCGCGAAGATAGTATTTGTCGATGTCCGTGCTGACACGATGAACATTGATGAATCGCTTATCGAAGCCGCAGTAACTGATAAGACGAAGGCCATTGTTCCTGTTCATTATGCTGGTGTTGCATGCGAAATGGATACAATTATGTCCATTGCAAAGCGACATAATTTGTTTGTAATCGAAGACGCTGCTCAAGCCATGATGTCGACCTACAAAGGTAAGGCATTAGGCACCATTGGCCATATGGCCGCTTATAGTTTTCACGAAACAAAAAACTACACCAGCGGTGGCGAGGGCGGATTGCTGATTATCAATGATGAGCAATTTGTCGTTCGAGCAGAGATCATTCGCGAAAAGGGCACTAACCGCAGCCTGTTTTTTCGCGGGATGATTGACAAATATACTTGGGTTGATGTTGGAAGTAGCTATCTTCCAGGAGAGCTTCAGGCCGCTTATCTTTTTGGACAGTTGGAAAAAGCTGATCAAATCAATAAAGCTCGGCATGATGTTTGGGATTATTACTTCAATGCATTGCAAAAAGTTTTTAAAGACGGTCGCGTTGAACTGCCAAAAATTCCGGGTGATTGCGCTGCCAATGCGCATATGTTTTATATAAAAGTCCAGGATATCAACGTTCGCAGCAAGATTTTGGATATTCTGAAAAAACAGGGCATTGGTGCTGTTTTTCATTACATCCCACTTCATTCTGCACCTGCCGGATTGCGGCTTGGTCGTTTCCATGGCACCGACGTTAATACCACTATAGAGAGTGAGCGCCTTATTCGCCTGCCAATCTGGTATGGCATGCAAGAGGCGGAAATGGAGCGAGTCACTACGGCTGTGATTGGTGCGGTAAATGCAACCTTCCAGTAAGGTTGCATTCGGTGCTTCTGACAAAAAGCGTGCGCTCATCAGCGCCGCTTTTACTACCATTGCTCAGGTTTCTAAGATCGGGGTGGGTTTCGCCTTTATTAAACTCATCGCGGTTTACCTCGGTGCCGGGGGCATGGGCCAACTTGGCCACTTCATGAGCGCAGCCACGCTGCTGTCTTTACTTGCGGGGGGAGGGATAGTTAACGGTCTGATTAAATATGTTGCTCAATATAAAAAGCAGCCGAAAAAACTGATGGACATGGTTGCAGTGTCAAAGGCTTATTCTTTGATGTTTTGCATACTTATTTGCTTATTTGGGTGTGTTTTTTCCAGATTTTTATCGGAGTATATATTTAAAACTCCGGATAATTACTGGATTATTATATTTCTTTCTGTCGCTCAATTTGGATTTGCGTTCACAAATTTGGTGACGGGAGTGACAAATGGGCTACGGGACACCAAGACGTATGCGATCATTCAAATTGTAGGGAATGTGCTTGTACTGCCTGTGAGCTGGATTCTGATCAGGAATCTTCACCTTATCGGTGCAGCGCTATCGATGGTGTTTTTTTTCTCGTTCTACACTATCCCGGCATTGTATTTCTATCGACGGTCTATCTTTTTTAAGTTTCCTATAGGTTTCAAGTACGAGTCCGAAGGTTTTAAGCGGCTACTGTCGTTCACTTTGATGGCGATGGTCGGTGCGGTCAGTGTCCCACTGATAGAAATAATAATTCGCGAACAAATCATTGAGAACGTTGGGTTTGTTGCTGCTGGTATTTGGCAGGCCTCCATCAAGCTATCAAGCGCCTATATGGGGTTTTTTACCATATTTCTTGCCGTGTATTTCATGCCAATGGTGTCGGAGAAAGCTGAAGTTTCTCATATTACACCTTTGGTTTTAAAATTTATGAAGCTTGTAATGGCGATTTTTATATCGGGAGCGGTCGTTTTTTATGCTTTGAGACAATACCTTATACCATTACTGCTTTCCGCTGAATTTGTAGACCTTGAAGGTTTAATAAAATATCAGTTGTTGGCTGATTTTTTTCGTATTTCAACTTATGTGATAAGTTTTGTTGTGGTAGCTAAGGCTGCGCTGAGAATTTATCTGATAAGTGAATTGACTCAAGGTTTTATTTTTTGTGGATTGAGCCTCTTTTCGCTGCATAGCGGATTGGGGGTTGAGGGCGTATTTCTTGCTAATTTGATAATGAATATCGTGTATTTTGTGGTTTCGATTATTGGGTTTATGATTTACAGACGGAGGGGTGTTTGATGTTGACCGGGAGCGTAGTGGTATCCTGCTATAATCAGGAAGATTATATAGAAGAGTGTTTGGATAGCATACTTTCTCAAGAAATCAACTTTGACTGTGAAGTTATAGTTTCGGACGATTGTTCGACTGATCGCACCCAGGAAAGGCTTCGCGCCTATTCTGATAGAAATCCAGGTAGACTCAAACTCCTGCTCAGAGATAAAAATGTTGGCGCGGCGTTAAATTATCATGGCGTGCATAAAATGGCATCTGGCGATGTTGTTTATCACTTTGATGGTGATGACGTCATGCTGCCAGGGAAGCTACAACGGCAATACGATGTTTTTAAAGATAACGCTGATGTGAATGTAGTGTTTCACAAGGCTGTTTATTTTTCAGATGATAATTCGTATTCGTCTGAAACGCGATATCCAAACGCGGATACGGAGATGGTGTCTTTAATCTCACTAGAAGAGATGGCTCGTTGGGGAGCTATTGCCGTTCACAGTTCCTACGCCTATCGACGGACTTCGAGACGGGCGGTGATCGATCGTGAATTTATGGAATGGTTTTTCGTAATAGATTCTTTACTTCCCGATAAACAGGCTGCTTATATCAATGCACCGTTGGTAAGATATAGATGTAATCCTTCAGCAGGATCATACTTGTCTACAACTGCCGGGAAGATAAAGTCTTATACAATATATCTTAATGATTTGTATGGCTATTTTAATTCGCAGCCGAGATTAAGGAGTGATCTTTACTCTAATTTTCTCGTAACTTTTTTAGCGATGGCAAGGTCAACTCATAAATGCACCGCCAAAAGTTTGATATTTTTGTTTCGAAATCTACACTGTTTTCGTTTACAGAAAATTGTTGAGACAGTAAACGTCCGAAAACGTGTCGGGCCAGAGAAACAGGTAAGGTGATGGATGTGCATTGTGGCTCGGGAGTGACTGAGGCGATAGAATGTTAAGTCTAAATCTTTACGGTGCGCCGTTTTATCTGGTTAGCGCTTTTCTATTCTTGTTTGCAGTGTTCCAAACCCTAGTACGGAACCGCAGTGTTGTAGATGTCAATCGAGCGATTGAACTCTTTGCTGTGTTTTTTGCAATTGCGGTGGTTTCGTACGACGTATCAAATCGGCCATTTGATATGGAAGGTGATACGGCGGTTTATATAAATTTTTTCAATGATTTGAATTCTGGCCTGGAAAATCCCTTTCAAACCTTCGAACCGGGATTTATTGGTATTGTGCGACTTTTTGGTTATTTGTCACTCGACTACCAGAGTTTTTTCTATTTAATTACGTTTGTGTTTTTGTGGTCGTATTATTTTTTGATCAAAGCAGTGTTTGGTGCGCAGTCGCGTTGGTCGTTGTTTATTTTTGCGGCTGTTTTGTTTTACCCGTTTTTCTTGTCGTTGACTGCTAATGTCATTCGACAAGGCTTCGCCATGTGCTTTATAAATTTATCGATATATTGCAGTGTTAGAGGATACTGGAATCGAGGTGCGATTTATACACTGCTTGCGGCTCTTTTTCATAAATCATCCATTGTCTATTTTCCAGTTATTTTATTTCGACGAGTGGTGTTTAAAGTTGGTGTTTCTGGTCTAGTGGTTTTATGGCTAAGTGTCTCCTTGGCTTCATATCTAAAACTGTTTGTTTTGTTGGTCGCCGTATTGTTTGATTTGTCGTCTAGTTATGGCTTAGCTGTTAATTATAGTGATCTTGATGGTGTTGATTATATTACTGGATTTAGATGGGATTTTTGGGTGTTTTCGTCGGTTGCAATAGTTTTGCTGGTGGTTCTGAAGTGGCTTGGAGGGGAGCTCAATAAACGAGAGGCTTATATTTTTTATGTTTGCGCTTTGCTTTCCTGTCTTCATATTGCGATGTTTGATGTGGCTTATAATGATAGATTTGGGGTGTACTCTTGGATTTACTATCCTTTAGAGTTGGCGTATGTGATTCGTGCGATCAGCAATAACTTTGCGAATGGTCAGCGACGTTTTTACGCTCAAGAACGATCTATCCCCATAAAACAAGGAGAGAAATTTTGATATTGCTGACAGGTGCCAAAGGATTCATTGGGAGCTCGCTGCTTTTGCGTCTTTGTGGATCTGGCCATAAAATTAGATTGGTGACTCGTACCGCCTTCGAGTGTGAATTTAATAACGTAGAAGTTGTGTGTGCTGATTTAACGAGCCCCGATACCGATTTTGATTCCTTGCTCTACGGGTGTGATGTTGTTTTTAATTGCGCAGGTGAGATCCATGAAGAAAAGCTGATGCGCTCTCTTCATGTGGATGCCACGGAGCGATTGGTCGCAGCTGCAAATCGATTGGCAGCTAAAGAACACCCCATACATTTTGTTCAATTGAGCAGTGTAGGGGCTTATGGGCCCGCACGAGGAGCGGCTCGGGTCGTAAATGAACTTACGCTAGAAAATCCGCAAGGTGTTTACGAAGAAACAAAAACTATTGGGGACTCGCGCGTAATCAAAGATAGAAGCAATCAGTTTTTTAGTTACACTATTTTGCGACCCTCCAATGTGTTTGGCCAAAGTATGTCCAATAACTCACTTAGGCAGTTGGGTCGAATTGTTCGGAAAGGATTGTTTTTTTACATCGGTTCCGCCAAAAAAGACTCGGTGGCCACTTATATACACGTTGATGATGTTGTCTCTGCCTTGATGCTTTGCGGGTTCGACAGCAGGGCAAAAGGTGAAATATTTAACCTTTCCAATGATTGTGCTTTATCCGATCTGATAAATGGAATGGCTGATGCGCAGCGTGTTTCGCGACCTAAATGGAGTCTTCCCGAAGCTCCTTTGCGTCTGATGGCCAGTATTGCCAGTGGGTTTTTGCGATTGCCTGTAACTCAAGCACGGATTGACGCGCTAGTGGCCAGGACCTCTTATCCATCCACCAAGCTGCGCGAAATCCTTAGTTTTGTCCCTGAAAGAGAAGTGCCGGCTACCATTGGCGAGCTTTTCGTGGAGAAACCGGCAGACTGATCAGGGGCATATTAATTGTTTTACGAGGCTGATTGCCTCAGAATGTGAGCTATATTTTGGGCATGTCTTACAGACTGTAAATATTCGAATTCGCTGGGTTTACATAGGTATGGTCGGCGTCAAGTCATTTAAGGGGGATTTTCATTGCAAGCTAATGAATTAAAGATTGCTCGAGTTTCGACAGTTCCGCTCTTTGTGGTCGCCCACCTACAAGCTCAGATCAAAGCGTTGAGCGCTGCCGGTATGGCGGTTACGGTCATTACCAGTCGCGACGAAATGAGTGATGAGCTTACGAAAAATAAAAGCCTCACCTATGTACCTGTAAATATTGAGCGAGAGATAAATCTCATCAAGGATTTTCTAAGTCTTGTCGCTCTGATTCGCACTTTCAGAAAAAACAAATTTGATATTATTCACTCAACTACTCCCAAAGCCGGATTGCTTTGTGCGATAGCAGGCGTTTTTTCGGGCACGAAGATTCGATTGCATACGTTCACGGGGCAGCCCTGGGCCACCATGAGTGGCGTCAAACGATCAATATTGAAGTTGTGCGACCGCATTATCGGTTTGTTGAACACTCATTGTTATGCTGATAGTGAAAGTCAGAAGAATTTTCTTGTTTCCAGCGGGATAATCAAGAGAGAGAAGATCTCGGTTATAGGTGCTGGCTCTATTGCAGGTATCGACTTAAATCGGTTTGATCCGTCCCGCTACACCTCGGAACAACTAAGTATGTTGCGAGACGATCTGCACATTCCTGAGTTGGGTAAAATTCTTTTATTTGTTGGTAGAATTACGCCTGAAAAAGGTATTAAAGAACTTGTCTCGGCGTTCGCCGAGATCGTGAATAAGGACAGCAATATATTTCTTGTGTTTGTTGGGCCGTTCGAATCATCCGGCAAGAATATTGTCGAGCAGGTTACAGATGTGAGCGTGCGGAAAAATATAAAGATAGTTGGTTATTCCGATGAGCCAGAGAAATACATGGCTCTCGCCGATTTGTTATGTCTGCCTAGTTATCGGGAAGGGTTTGGTACGGTCGTTATCGAAGCCGCTGCTATGGGAACGCCTACGATTGGTACCGATATCTATGGTTTGTCTGATGCAATAGTCGATGGCAAAACAGGCGTGTTAGTTCCAGTCAGAGATTCTGTGGCACTTGAAACGGCAATTCTATCTACATTGAACAATGCTCCGTTGATGTCGGCAATGGGGACTGCTGCCCGGGATCGCGCGTGTAGCGATTTTGGCGCGAACATTTGTTCTGATCTGTTAATCAATGAGTACAAAGGCTTTTCAAATTGACTATTGATTTATAGATCGCGCAGACTCAGCGAGTCTTGGTTAGTTTAATGTCGAGGGGTATTCAATCTTGCTCGACAAGCTAAGCAAGCCGGAGTTAAGCGTTTTGTCTCTATCAGTTCTATTAAAGTGAATTGCGAAGGGCGGACCGTAAATTCTCCATGAACCCCACCTATCCAAAAATACGCGGCGTGCTTAGCGAGGCGATGTGAGCGAACAGTTTCAAGGCATCAAGGCTTCGTAATCTTCAACCGAGGTGCCTCTGGCAGGTGTTCAAGTGCATGGCGCAGCCACGAATAGGGCTCTTGGCCCTTTGCATCCGATAACGAAGGATCGGATCGCACGCTCAGCCGCATTGCTGTCGATCGGCAAGTAACCGGCTTCGGTGTAACGCACCAGTTTAATCCGGTTGCTGATCAGTTAGCTGTTGGCGTTGCCCTGTGCATTTTGCGCCTCGATAAACTTCCGTTGCGCATGTGCGGGATCGGGACTGGGTTTAGGGAGACAAGACAATTTATCGCAACTCCCGAACCAGCAAGAAGCTGGCCCGGGAGATCCCGCAGATGTTCCAGGGCCGAAGTAGCGCTAGGGCTTGCTGGCTTGCTGCATTACGCTGCTAATCACATCGCAGGTCTTATCAATTTCGGCTTCAGTCAGCGTCGGATGCACCATGAACATCAGGCTTGTCTCTCCCAACTCTTTCGCCACAGCCAGTCGTGCCTCTGGGCGCCAGCCGGTATTATCAAACGCTTTCTCTAGGTACACCTCAGAGCAAGAACCAGAAAAACATGGAACTCCAAGCGCGGAAATCGCGGACAGAATGCGGTCGCGGTCCCAGTCTGCCTTCAACTGCTGTGGCTCTATGAACACATAACATTTATAAGCAGCATGAACGTAGTCTTCAGGAACCACTGGAGCACGCAAACCTTTAAGCTCACGAGCAAGCGACCAAATACGTTCCGCATAATTGACTCGGCTGGCACGCCACTCAGCCATGCGACGAAGCTGAATCCGTCCTATGACTCCTTGCACTTCTATCATCCGCCAGTTCGTACCGAAACTTTCATGCAACCAACGAAAGCCTGATGGATGCTCGCGTTCGTAAATGGCTTCCCAGCTCTTGCCATGATCCTTGAATGACCACATTTTCGACCAGAGACTTCGATCATTCGTCGTAACCATCCCGCCCTCACCCCCGGTGGTCATAATCTTATCTTGGCAAAATGACCAAGCACCTATATGACCAATGGAACCCACCGGACGCCCCTTATACGTAGCACCATGTGCCTGGGCGCAGTCTTCGATTACCTTGAGGTCATGGAGAGCCGCAAGCTCCATGATCGGGTCCATATCGCATGGCCACCCAGCCAGGTGCACGCAGATTACACCCCGGGTACGGGGAGTCAGTACAGCCTGGATTTTCTGCGCGGTAATGTTCTGGGAGTCGCGGTCGACCTCGGCAAAGACCGGAATCGCGCCGGCATTGACGATGCTGGAAACTGACGCCAGAAAAGTTCGGGGGGTGACGATGACTTCGTCTCCACGCCCAATTCCCAGAGCATTTAAAGCAAGATCAAGTGCAACGGTACCGTTCGCCAAGGCGATGGCATATTCCGTGCTTGCCCAAGTGGCAAACTCCTTCTCAAATTCGCGACACTCTTGCCCGGTCCAATAGTTAACTTTATTGGAAAGAACCACATCGCGAACGGCATTGGCCTCTTCCTCAGTGAACGAAGGCCAAGGAGAAAATGGGGTATTCAACACGGTTTTTACCTGCCATCCATAATTTAAAAAGAACCGTCGAACGTTCGAACGGCTAATCATTCACATTTATCCGATGCTTAAACACTCAGGATTTGACAATCGCTCGAGCGGGGACTCCAGCTACAGTCCTGCTATCAGAGATATCGCAGACCACAACGGCACCGGCACCAACCATCACGTTGGAGCCTATCCTGAGCATCTGCCTGACGCAGGCGCCGATACCTATCCAGCTTCCGTCGCCTACGTTGACAGAGCCTGCCAAGCGGGCACCTGGACTGATATGCACGCACAAACCAAGAATGCAGTCATGATCAACGCTGCAGCCCGTGTTCAGAATCGCCCCTTCACCGACTGTCGCATAGGCATTGACCACTGCCGATGCAAACACCACGGTTCCAGCCCCAATCTTAGCGTATCGGCTTATGATCGAAGAAGGGTGGACCAACGTAGGAATTTGTGCGCCTGATGCCTTCAGTTCGTCAATTTTGCCGCGGCGGACACTGTTGTTGCCAATAGCTACCAGGACACCGTCGAACTCTTGCACCCGGTGGAGCAAGTCGTGGGTTGTTCCAACTACCGGCCAAATCCCGATGGATGAAACCTCAGGCCATGCATCATCAAAGAACTCGATGCCTCGCCATCCACAACATTCAGCCGTGTCGGCGACAACCTTGCCATGACCACTCGCACCGAGAATTGCCAGTCTCTTCATTTTTTTGACCCGGTGAACTTGGTCATTGTGGCTTCCCCTTCAGCACTGATCCCATCCCTGATCAAAACTTTTTTGACAGTGAGGAAGATGATCTTGAGGTCGAGCCAAAGGGACTGATTATCTACATACCACACATCCAGTTTGAACTTCTCCTCCCAGGACAGTGCGTTGCGGCCATTTATCTGAGCCCACCCAGTGACGCCAGGGCGTGCGTCATGTCTGCGAACCTGTATTATATCGTACAGAGGTAAGTACTCCATCAACAGTGGGCGAGGCCCAACCAGACTCATATCTCCCTTTAAGACGTTCCACAATTCAGGCAGTTCATCCAAGCTACTGGATCGAAGAAATCTACCAAAATCTGTCATTCGCTCCGAATCGGGCAAGGGGTTACCGTTGGCGTCCAACGCATCCCGCATCGTGCGAAACTTGACCATTTCAAAGGGTTTACCACCGAGACCTGGCCTAACCTGTCGAAACAAAATCGGAGATCCCAATCGCTTGCGAATCAAGTATGCGACTAACACGATCACGGGAGACAAGACAATCAACCCGGCCACGGAGGCTACAATATCGAATAAGCGTTTTGACATCGGAGGTCCTTGAAAAACAGATTATCGTTGGAGAAAAAAGCGTCCAAATCATTTCGCCAAGCGCTTGAAATGCTCGCCAAACCACTCGGCACCGACTAGAAATGACAGTTCTTTTCGATAGAACGCAGCCCCATTCTCAGTCATGGTGGTGCGTCCCTCAACTGAGATCTCCATCAACGCCAGGATCTCAGCCACAAGTGCCTGCGGACTATCCGACTCGCTAACAACCCCACAACCAGCAGCGCGCACCAAATCTGCGGTATCACCGTCGACAGCCATCAAAATCGGCTTCCCGGCTGCAATGTATGCCTGGGTTTTAGAGGGAATGGTGATGGTGAACACACAAACCGAAGCGATAACTCGATCGTCGCCAATCTGCTGTAGGATTAGGCTTAGCGGCTCGAGCCCGCGCATCGTTACCCGGCAGGCGACGAATTTTGCGGCACATAATGACACACTGAGACGTTTTTTTGCCCCACCGTTTAGCTGCCGCACGTTTTTTCACTATGCTACTTTGCTACTATCCAAGCTCATTAGCCATTGTTGCAACCCCAAGCTCACGAGAAAATGCCAAAAACCAAAAAACCATCAGGTCGCCTTTCAAGGAACTGCAAACACGCGGGGTCCTGGAACACCTCCAAAATTTTAAGCTGTCGGTAGAGAAAATGAAATTCGGACACTTGAAGAGTCTGCGGCAGAACCATGGACCTTTACATATGGAAGGAACCCAAGGGTGTAGAGCTGGCTATCAAGACCATGCTTGAGCAAATGTCCCCATGTCTGGCTACTGGGGACTGGAATGATATTGTGGGTTTGGTAGTTTTTCGCTGTACTATCGCGCGCCTTGGGTTGGGCATCGATTTGAATCGGTTTGATCGGTCCCGCTACTCCTCGGAAACACGAAGTGTGTCGCGAGGCGATATGGACATTCCTGAGTCGAGTAAAGTTCTTTTATTTTTTGGTAGAATTACGCCTGACAAAGATATTAAAGAACTTGTCTCGGCATTCTCCGATGTTGTGAATAATTTTTTATGTCTCTCCAATTGTCGGGAAGGATTTTCTACAGTCGTTATGGGGGCCGCTGCAATGGGGGCGTCCACGATTGCTACCGATATCAATGGCTTGTCTGATGCAATAGTCGATGGCGGAACAGGAGTTTTGGTTCCTGTCAGAGATACTGTTGCACTTGAAAAGACGAATCTCTCAGCGTTGAATAACATTCCATTAATGTCGGCAATGGGTGCTGCTTGCAGGGATCGTGCTCTCAACGATTTTGCGGCGAGCAACTGTTCTGATTTATTGATCAACGAGCGCAGGGATTTCTCAAATTGACTATTGATATAGAACACGCACCTCAGCGAGTCTTGGTCACCGGGGCAACCGGCTTTGTGGGATCCGCATTGGTCAGCGCCTTGAATAAGCAATCGAGTTGTTTACCAGTTTCCGTCGTGCGTTCAAAAGCTGCTACGCCTGTAGGAAACTCCCAATCATTCTGTATCCCTGATATCTCATCATCAACCGAATGGCAGGATTGTTTAAGGGGCGTCGCGGTTATCGTTCATGCTGCTGCACGGGTGCATGTGATGAAAGAGGTCGCCGCGGATGCGTTATCCGAGTTTCGCAAGATTAATGTAGAGGGCACAGTCAATCTTGCCCGGCAAGCGGCACAAGCCGGAGTTAAACGTTTTGTCTTTATCAGTTCTATTAAAGTGAATGGTGAGGAGACGCATCCTGGTCGTTCTTTTACTGCTGACGATAATCCGGCTCCCTCCGACCCGTATGGTATTTCCAAGAAGGAAGCGGAAGAGGCGTTACTTGCTCTTTCGCAGGAAACTGGGATGGAAGTTGTAATTGTTCGTCCTACCTTGATTTATGGTCCGGGTGTCAAGGCTAATTTTCGAAATATGATGGGGTGGCTCAAGAAAGGCATACCTCTGCCTTTTGGCGCTATTTATAATAAGCGCAGCCTGGTTTCGCTCGAAAATTTGATCAGTTTGATTTTGGTTTGCCTTACGCATCCTAATGCCGCTGGTCAAATATTTTTAGTTAGTGATGGCGTTGACTTGTCTACGACTGAGTTACTGAGTCGCACTGCCGAGGCTCTAGGTGTCAAGAGTCGTTTAATTCCCGTGCCTGAGCGATTTTTGGTTTTCTGTGCGGTTGCTTTGGGGCGCCGAGCATTGTCTCAGCGTTTGTGCGGATCACTGCAGGTTGATATCAGTAAAACCCAAACTTTATTGGGTTGGAATCCGCCAGTTTCCGTACAAGATGCCTTGAATAGAACGGCTAAAGAATTTTTGGAGTGTTGTTGATGACAAGCTTATATTGGATTTTATCGTTGGCGTTTGTCGGTGCACTCACTGGCACCGCTCTACTGCGTCGATATATGCTCTCCAATAATCTTATAGATATACCAAATGCACGAAGTTCTCATGTGCTGCCTACCCCT
Organism: Pseudomonas sp. 31-12; assembly: GCF_003151075.1. Lineage (NCBI taxonomy): Bacteria > Pseudomonadati > Pseudomonadota > Gammaproteobacteria > Pseudomonadales > Pseudomonadaceae > Pseudomonas > Pseudomonas sp. 31-12. The sequence goes on along the minus strand of NZ_CP029482.1, from coordinate 4,960,334 downwards.
AGGGGCGGCGGCGTGGCATTTGTAATCTCATTTATATTAAGCGCAGTTCTGCTTGCACTGACCGGGCAGGTTCATTGGTCCCTGATATGGGCGATCGCGGTGCCAGGGGTCGCAGTCACTGTCATCGGTTTTCTCGACGATTTCAGTCATATTACGGTACGTTGGCGGTTATTGGGGCATTTTATCGCCGCGATCACGGGATTGGTTCTTGTGGGCGGATTGGCGCCGATTCCGCTATTCGGTATGTCGGTGAATTTGGCGTGGGCTGGATACGTGTTTGGAAGTTTTTATCTTGTTTGGTTGTTGAACCTCTATAACTTCATGGACGGGATCGATGGATTGGCAAGTATGGAAGCGATATTTGCGTGCTTGGGCGGGGCGCTACTTTATGTTGTTTCCGGGTACATCGAATTTGTGTGGGGTCCGATAGCGTTGGCCCTGGCAGTGGCTGGTTTTCTGTATTGGAATTTCCCCCCCGCACGTATTTTCATGGGCGATGCAGGTAGTGGGTTCCTAGGGATTACGCTGGGTGTCTTGTCGTTGCAAGCAGCGTGGGTTAACCCAGCATTATTATGGGGGTGGCTCATTCTATTGGGTGTATTCATCGTCGATGCGACCTGCACCCTTGTTGTCCGACTGGTCAAGGGTGAACAGGTGCACGTGGCTCATCGCAGCCATGCCTATCAATATGCATCACGTCAGTTTGGTGGTCACCTGCCCATCACCCTGTCTGTCGCCGGTATAAATCTGATCTGGCTGTTACCGATAGCCATTCTGGTGGCCGTGGGCAGTCTCGACGGTTTTTTCGGTTTGTTGATAGCCTACGTACCATTGATTCTCTTGGCCTTGCGGTTCAAGGCAGGTCAACGCGAAGGTTGATTCGGTTCTTCCTCCCAGCACAGTCTTCAGGGGGCGCAGGGAGATAAGACCTTGAAGTCAATTGAGATAAAACCTCTTGAGCTTTAAGCTTGTCGCTTGATTTTTTGAAAAGGATATTGAAATGCTTCGCCAATGGCTACTCCAGCTTCCTCGGCGGCAAAAAAGGCTGATGCAGGTTGGGACCGATGTAGTGTTGGTCTGGATTGCGCTTTGGATGGCTTTTGTCGTTCGCCTTGGAATTGACGAGTTCATAAATCCGCTCAGAGACCACACGTGGTTGTTCCTGTGTGCTCCTGTCATCGCGATTCCGCTCTTCGTTCGTTTCGGTCTGTATCGCGCGGTTCTACGTTACTTTGGTAACGATGCGCTGATTGAAATCGTGAAGGCTGTGAGTCTGTCGGCGCTCATCCTCGGCGTTGTGGTCTATTGGTATAGCAATCATCAGAATGTTGTGCCCCGCTCAATTGTTTTCAATTATTGGTGGCTAAGTCTGCTGATGGTCGGCGGGCTGCGGCTGGCAATGCGTCAATATTTTCTCGGTGACTGGTTTACCGCTGCGCAGCACGTACCTTTTACGAACAGGGACAATGGATTGCCCAAGGTTGCCATTTATGGCGCTGGGGCGGCCGGCAACCAGCTCGTTGCGGCACTACGCATGGGGCGGGCAATGCGTCCGGTCGCCTTTATCGACGACGACAGCAGTATTGCCGACAGGGTTATTTCAGGATTACAGGTTTACAAGCCCAAGCATATTCAGCGGATGATCGATGCGACTGGCGCCCAGGAAATTCTCCTGGCCATACCCTCGGCCAATCGCGGAAGACGTCGTGAGATTCTGGGGTACCTGGAAGGATTCCCATTGCACGTCCGAAGTGTTCCCGGTTTTATGGACCTGGCGAGCGGCCGTGTGAAAGTCGATGATATTCAAGAGGTGGACATCGGCGACCTGCTTGGCCGTGATGCAGTACCGGCACAGGGCGATCTGCTTGAACACTGCATCAAGGCGCAAGTGGTTTTGGTTACCGGTGCCGGTGGTTCGATCGGCTCTGAACTGTGCCGGCAAATCCTCGCCTTGCGACCCACCACACTTATGCTGTTTGAACACAGTGAGTTCAACCTGTACAGCATCATGTCGGAGTTGGAGCAGCGGATTGCGCGCGAATCGTTGCCTGTAAAGTTGGTGTCGATCCTTGGCTCTGTGCGCAACCAGGACAAACTGTTGGACGTAATGAAGACGTGGCGCGTCGATACGGTTTATCACGCCGCGGCCTATAAGCACGTTCCGATGGTTGAACACAATATTGCCGAAGGCGTACTCAATAATGTCATCGGTACGCTGAACACCGCGCAAGCTGCGTTGCAAGCTGGTGTTGCCAACTTTGTACTTATTTCCACGGACAAGGCTGTCAGGCCCACCAACGTAATGGGCAGTACAAAGCGTTTGGCTGAAATGACGCTCCAGGCCCTGAGCCGCGAACTGGCTCCTGTCTTGTTCGCCGATGCGTCGAATGTATCCCGGGTCAATAAAACCCGTTTCACGATGGTGCGTTTCGGGAACGTGCTGGGATCCTCTGGGTCGGTCATACCGTTGTTCCACAAACAAATCCAGTTGGGTGGTCCCCTCACGGTCACTCATCCGAAGATCACCCGCTATTTCATGACTATCCCTGAGGCCGCCCAACTCGTGATTCAGGCAGGTTCAATGGGGCAGGGCGGCGACGTTTTCGTTCTGGATATGGGCGAGCCGGTGAAGATTGTAGAGCTGGCAGAAAAGATGATTCACCTTTCTGGTCTGAGTGTGCGATCGGAAAAGAATCCCCATGGTGATATTGCCATCGAGTTCACGGGGCTTCGTCCTGGTGAAAAACTTTACGAAGAGTTACTGATTGGCGATAACGTTGCGGCGACTCTCCACCCAATGATCATGACTGCCAGCGAGGACTACCTTTCCTGGGATGTGCTCAAGGCAAGGCTGGTTGAGCTGTTGGCGGCAGTTGAGCAGGATGACTACTCCCGCGTCCGCCAACTCCTGCGCGACACCGTCAGCGGCTACACCCCTGACGGTGAGATCGTCGACTGGATCTACCAACAACGTCGCCTCGAACCCTGATTGTTTCACATCCTGCAACAGACACACTTTTGACAGCTCCATTACATCGCCTAAGTTTGGAGAGCAGCTTCGGAAAAGCTGCTTTCCTAATCGATGTCATGGAGCTTCAATTATGCGTACTGGCTATTTCTACTCCCTGGTTTTTGCCCTGCTCACCAGCGCCTCTATTGCTGCAATAGCTGCGCCTGCGGTGAAGCCTGAGACAGGCAACGCACCTTTGGTGCTGGAAGTTTCCCCTCAAGCGCAAACTGGAAAAGTCGATCTCAATGGCGCTGATGCACCCACCCTGCAGCGTGAGCTCTCCGGTATCGGGGAAGCCAAGGCCAAGGCGATTGTTGCTTATCGTGACAGTAATGGTCCATTTTCGTCCGTAGACGAACTGCTGGAAGTGAAAGGGATAGGGAAAGCGATTCTGGACAAGAACCGCGAAAAGCTTCAAGTGAACTAATCTTGTAACTCAACGCTAGGGGCCGGTCATTGACCGGCCTTTTTGCATGTGCGCCAGGCATGGCGCGTTGCGCGTAAGCGCAACCAGTTTGGCTGTGGTGGCCACGCTGGTAACTTGGAGGTGAAAGTCCTCTACACACCCGGCAAGGGGGAGTGTTAGCCAGAGGCAAGGGTGTCGCGGGTGACTGCGAATCTGAAGGAAGCCCGAGGCAAAATGCTGGCCTGACGAACAGGAAGCGGATTAGGCTACGTAGCGGGGTGAGATGGCATGCATCATCAAAGCCCAATACTTGCACGGAACGCTACGACGTAAACCCGACAGGCATAAGCAGAAAGGTCGCGCGAATTACCCTGGGAGATCTGCACGTTTGCCAGTGTGCTACCGAGCGTCGAGAGGCGACGGGATGAACGTGCAAAAGTCAGCCGAAGCCGTAGTAAGTGACGAGTAACTCCGTCACCAAGGGCCGAATAGGTTATGCCGCCAGTAGGTGTCGGAGTCTCGTCGAATGCTGAAACGCAGAATATTCTCCAAGAGAAAACTGTTACCCCAAGTCCCGGATGGTATCCGAGGATGACGGCTGACAGGGCGCAAGCATCGACGGCGTCTGTGACATGGACGAACTGTAGTGGTCAACTAATCCCGGACACGACGTTAAGTTTTTCTTCGGCCCGAGCTGGCGCCAGCCCATCATTGAATTGATGGGGTCGAATCCAATTGTACCGATGGATCAAGAAATGGCTGATATCGCGCTGGGCTTCTTGAGCCGTTCTGTAGCCCGTGGTCGGTATCCATTCTGTTTTCAAGCTGCGGAACACGCGTTCCATTGGCGCGTTGTCCCAGCAATTTTCCCGCCGGCTCATGCTCTAGCGCATGCGATAACGCCACAGCCGCTGGCGAAATAAACGACTCGCATACTGCGACCCTTGATCCGAGTGAAACAGCAGGCCCTGAGGTTTTCCTCGTTGCTCGTAAGCCATATCCAGCGCCTTGATAACCAAATCGGCGTCCGGCTTTTCCGACAACGCCCAGCCCACTACCCGGCGTGTGCAAAGATCCAGCACGACAGCCAGGTAATGCCATTTCCCTTGGGCCCAGATGTAGGTGATGTCGCCGCACCACACATGGTTGGGTGCCGGAACATCGAACTCCCGATTCAAGATGTTCGGGATATCCAACCGTTCAACCGTCGCTCGTTTATAGGCATGAGAGCCAGGTTGTTTACTGACGAGATGAAGCTCGCGCATCAAGCTGCGCACTTTGAACCGACCGAGTTGCTCACCATCATCACGCATCATCGAGAGAAGGCTACGACTGCCAGCAGCACTGCGACTTTGTGAAAACAACTCGCTCACCCGGCTGCGCAACCGAAGCCGTTCGACATCAGGCGTTCGCCGTTTGAGGCGGTGGGCGTAGTAGCTTGAGCGGTTGATATCAAACACTTTGCGCAGCCAATCAATCGGCTCATGGACGCTTAGCTGATTGATCAGCGCGTACGCTCGTGATCTTCCGACATCAAGAGCGCGGTAGCCTTTTTTAATATGGATTTTTCCCGTTCAAGGCGGGCGATCCGGGCTTCCAGTTCCTGGATTTCTGCTGTTCTGGTGTCAGCGCTTTACTCTGCGGGGTGATGCCTTGGCGCTCCTTCTGAACCTGGTCAACCCAACGGCGCAGGGCCGATTCGCCGACGCCGAGTGAACGGCTGGCTTCGATGTAGCCGTAGTTTTTCTTGAGTACGAGGTCAGCAGCCTCGCGTTTGAATTCAGCGGAAAAGGAACGGCGTTGTTTGGTCATCTGGCACCTCGATCTGGCGAGCATTCTCGCCTAAATGGGTGTCCGGTTTCATTAGACCACTACACATCTTGATTTTGATAACCTCAAGAAACCCCGGCCCTAGTGCAGATTATTTACCTGCATTTGTGATTTACAGGCAGTGATTCGGTAACGCGCAGAAAGGGGCGAATGCATTACTTCTCAATTCTCATGCCGGCGCCACCAGCAGAAGACGACACTCGTCCCCAGCAGGTATACTCGCGGGCGCGACTGATACTCCTGTATTAGCGGCGATCCGTGGATTGAGGTGCTTGTAATGCAGAGTAACAGTTTTGGCTGGCCGCATTTCAGAAGGTGAAGCTTGAATTGCTCCCGAGATGATAGGGGGGGCGCGTCATTTTTGAACCGCTGCAATTTCGGCCTGTTCGACGTCAGGTGTGTATCGGGAAGGCGCCCTGTGAGAGCAACGCTGCCGGTAAATTGGCAGTCACCCTGAAAGTCGCTCAAATATGGCGCGTTCAATAATTTTAGAGTCTTGTAATCTCAACTGAAATAACTACGCAGAGGGGAGTAATTATTATGATTATATCGAAGCCAGTCAAACCCCTCAGTATGGACAGGGATAAGCATATGGTGATTAAAAGCGAAGCTGACTTAAACATGCGATCGCGTCACATGTTTGATTTAGCTGCTTATATCGCCTTGCTAGTAATTAGCGTAGTCATGTTTACGCCATTGATAAGTAAGTTGTCATTGGTTGGCGGAGACTATATCGCCCATCTGAAGTGGGCGGGCGAAATAGAAAAACATGGAAAATTGCTTCTTCCGCACCCGCTATATCACATATTGGTCATCCTGGTAAAAAACATATTTTCCATTGATTATGTAAAGTCGTCAACAATAGTTGTGGTGTTCGCCATCTATTTTTTGGCAATTTTGAACTATAGACTATTGGCCAAATGCAGCTCTCCGCTAATAGCTGTACTGTTTTCGATCTGTCTGCTCGTCGTTACGCCGCTTCAAGTTATTTATTTTATTGATGGTCATTTGTATTTTGGGTATGTTGGGATCACTGTGTACCACAGTCCCACCATGTTACTCTTAAAGCCCTTGTCTCTAATTGCATTCTGCTATGTATTGAAAGCAGCGACCAGTACGTCAGAGAGTGATTTGCCAAATGGCATTGCTTTTGCCTTATCATTATTTGTCTGCGGTGTTTCGAAGCCGAATTTTCTTATCATAATATTGCCAGCCTTTCTGATGTTTTTAATTGTTGCTTGTAAGTTAAAGTCCATACTGTCGCGCAGATATATATATAGTGCTTTTTTTCTTCCGGTTTTCTTGGTGTTAGGCCTTCAGTTCTTTCATACTTATTATTATCAAGGTCTTTCATTGGGGACTGGTAATGATGAAAGTCATGTTGTTTTGCTACCCTTTGAGAGTATGGGTCATTATTCAAGTTTTTTGACTGTGAAATTCTTCCTGTCTATTGCATTCCCGCTTATTGTGTTCCTGTGCTATTCAAAGGAATTTGTAAAAGAAAAAGCTTTGATTTTGTCCAGTGCCTGTCTTTTGATGGGGCTTGTTCTGACGTATTTTTTCGCTGAAAGTGGATATAGGCTGTATGCCGGAAATTTTTGGTGGAGTGGACAGATTGGGCTGTATTTGACGTTTTTGTTCTCTTTAGTTTTTTTGCTTGAAAATGCAAAGAAGTTTACTATCAAGAGGATCGATAAGATAAAGTATGTCCTCTGTCTGGTAATGTTTTTCGCGCATACAGCATTTGGAATATTTTATTATAGGCAGGAATTACTTTTTTCTTATATGCAGTTTTGGTAAAGACTTAATCTCATTATTGTTGAAAATATATGAAGCGTGAAATACGATGCCACTAAAAATAGCTGAACCTTATATTTCAGTCATTGTTCCGGTTTACAAAGCCGAGACCTCGCTTGACGAACTTTATTTTCGATTAAAGACATCGCTTGAAGAGATATCGCTAGATTTTGAAATCTTATTGGTCGAAGACTGTGGTGGTGATCGCTCATGGCAAATAATAGAGCGCCTCGCAAAGGCAGATCCACGGGTGCTTGGTATTCAACTAAGTCGTAATTTTGGTCAGCACTATGGAATTACTGCCGGTCTTGATTGTTGTCGAGGGGAGTGGGTCGTCGTAATGGATTGTGATCTCCAGGATCGCCCGGAAGAAATTCCACGTTTATATGCCAAGGCGAAGGAGGGGTACGATGTTGTTCTGGCCTTGCGGGGTAAGCGACGCGACTCCCCACTTAAACGAGCAACTTCCTGGTTGTTTTATAAAGTGTTTAGCTATTTGGCGGATTTTGATTATGATGGCGATAGTGGAAACTTTCGTATCATTTCTCGTGAGGTTGTTGATAATCTCTGTCAGATGCGAGAGCAACTACGTTTTTTTGGTGCCTTGGTTCACTGGATGGGCTTTAGCACCACAGGTATTGAGGTTGAACATGCTGAGCGACTCCAGGGGAAGAGTACTTATACGTTTTCAAAGCTGTGGGATTTAGCGATGGAAACAATAATCGCATACTCGGACAAACCCCTTCGATTAGCAGTAAAACTTGGTTTTTCCATGGCCTTTCTATCATTTTTTTACGGGGCGTATCTTTTAGGTTCTACCGTGCTTCACGGTACCGTCGTTCCAGGCTGGAGCAGCCTGATGGTCTCGATGTTCTTCATTGGTGGCGTCATAATTTCCATTCAGGGCATTGTTGGTATCTACGTTGGTAAAACGTTCGATGAAACCAAGAAGCGGCCTTTGTATGTCGTCGGGCGGAAGACGTTTTAATGTCTAATGTCGATCCAATTTGTTTGACTGATTCAGCGGTGATATGCGACTCATGCCGATTTTATACCAGTTGTAGTAAGGTTGATGGAGTAAAGTGAAAATTTTAATCAGTCCAGCTATCGGTCAGTTAATACGCTACGGCATTGTCGGTGTGATGAGTAATTGTTTGATTTATTGTGGGTACTTATTTATCGTTTACTTGGGGGGGGGCGCGAAATTTTCAATGACACTCATGTATTTAACAGGTGTCGTTTTTAGTTTTTTTGCTAATTTTAAATGGACTTTTTCGCAGGAAGATAATCGAGGAACACTTTTCCGTTACCTTCAAATGCATCTGGTCGGTTATTTGTTGAATTTTCTGCTGCTATTTACGTTTGTAGACTTTCTTCATTATCCTCATCAGGTGGTGCAGGCGATATCAATAGTACTGGTTGCAATATTCGGTTTCTTTGTCTGTAAGTATTATGTTTTTCAAGGTGGTTCGAAATGAAAGCTTCCTTTAGAAAAGATTTTTACAGTGAGTTGGAAACGTTGGAGGCCAATAATTTTTGGTTTCGCGCTAGAAACAAAATTATTATTTGGGCGTTAAAAAAATACAGTCCAGGGTTCAATTTGTATCATGAAATTGGATGTGGGACTGGGTTTGTTATTTCCGAAGTTTCCAATTCGTTCCCTGATGCCCAGCTCTCTGGTAGTGAGTTTTTGAATGAAGGATTGTTCTATGCTCGCAAGCGCCTTCCGGATGTGGAATTCACCCAGATGGACGCCAGACATATTAATTTTGAAGTGTCGCCAGATGTCATCGGTGCCTTCGATGTGCTGGAGCATATCGAAGAAGACGAACTGGTATTGCGTCAGATCTTCAAGGCACTTAAGCCTGATGGAACGCTATTTATTACAGTTCCTCAACATCGTTGGCTTTGGAGTTCGGTTGATGTGCATGCCTGTCATGCCCGAAGATATGAAGCTGATGAGTTGCATGTTAAAGTGGCTCAAGCTGGGTTCGAAGTAATTAGAAGCACGTCTTTTGTAAGCACATTATTACCGGCAATGTATTTGTCTCGAGTTATGAAAAATGATAAAACAGGCGCGAAAGTTGATGAGGTGGCAGAACTGCGCATAAATCCTGTCATTAACAAGATTTTCGAGTGGGCGCTGAATCTTGAATTAGCGCTGATTAGTATCGGTGTTAATTTTCCAATAGGCGGATCAAGATTGGTTGTGGCTCGAAAGCCATTTGAGACGAAAAAAAATGACGTATAAATATACTAGTATGTGCGATATGAGAGGTATCTATAATCTCTCGTGGTGCTTGTCGGGAGGTGTCTAGGTCTGTTCGATGGGCCGCATCTTCGGAGCATAGGCTTGCGATGGCATACTAAGGGAGGTCGCTTGGGGAGCAACGAATAGTTCGACTCTTTATCAGGTGCAGAGGTGGGCTGATCAAGTTAAAGTCTGGCAAGTCCAGCTTGCGTTGGTATTGTGGGATTTCACTGATTGTGGCGTACAAATCGGTGTGGCAATTAACATCAGAAGTGCGAGTTTCATAGCGTGGGGATACCTGGCATGAATTCCTCATCATTGCGCCTTTCAGACGCTGACAACGATACGCATATCAGGCTTAATTTTTGTGGCTGGTCAAAACTGATTGCGGCCATTGATGATGCGTAGAAAGCTCTTGTATATTATGGACGTCTCGCTGACCTGTACGCCATGATGGCGAGTATTACTCGTAGTAAATACACCGACTATTTACCTCGCCTCCCGTGCTAAAGGAAGTAGTACAGCGGCTTGGGCGCCGACAACTCAGTAGCACCGCGGATTTCAAGTACATTTAACCGTCTACGCAATCATACTAGGATCCCATTCGTGCAGTACGCCAGCCCCCACCTTGAAACTGACCTATCGGTATCTACGGCACGCTACATACGCCTGCTCGCCATCATCAGTGTCAGCCTGATTCCGGCGGTGATGACGATTATCGCCACATTGATCGCCAGCCGGGGACAGTGGCAGAACGTCCTGCCAAGCTGGAGCGATGAAATTATGCACTGGCACCAGGTTGCCACTGCTATCCGCGCTGGACTGGAAGGCGGTTACTACACCCTGTGGGAGCAGCCCGCGCCGCTGGAAGCGTTCCACTTTTATGCCTGGGGTCCCTGGCTCTATCTTATCTATGCAATACCGGGAAGCTTGTTTGGGTGGGAGCCATATAGTTTTCCACTGTTTAATTTAACCGCATTGACGCTGGCGCTGGCTGGCTTCTGCTGGACAGCACGCCTGAACGGACGCCAGTTGGGAATGCTGGCGCTGATCATGCTGACATTCTGGCCAGGCTTGTTGCACTACCCTCTGAGCATGCTGGAAACGCTGCACTATGCGCTGGCGGTGATGCTGGCAGCATTGTGTATTCCGCTCTGGCGGCGGGGTGAGCACGCTTCACTTGCTTTGAAGGTGGGTGTGCTGGTCTTCATCGCCTTTATTTCGCTTTTGCGACCTTCGTGGGTGATTGTCTTACTACCCTGTCTGCTGTTGATGTTAGCGCCCACTCGCAAGATGTTTCTGCTGTCCCTGATAGTGACGGTAGTGGTGGGGCTGGCGTTGATGATCTTGTTCGAGCAAGTACGTGCTCCCTATCTGTTAGGCGGGCAGGGCATTCTGGCAATTGGGCATCCATTGAATGCCTATCTGAATCGAATCGTTGAAAATCTGGCTGGATTTTTCAGCCCATTGAAAACGCCGGCAGAAATCGCCTTCACCCTGCAGCTTCTGTTTGTCCTAGGGTTGGCGGTATTTGCATTGGTGGGTATCAAGCGTTTCCAATGGTTAACCTGCCAGGAAGGCGTTTTCCACTTTCTCAACCTGGGCGGCATTCTTGCTGCCTGCATCGTCTTCTTCCACGCAGGCTTCTGGCATGACTTCCGTCTGATGAGCGCCCAGCTACTGCTTAGTATGCTGGTGCTGCTTTACTTCAAGCGCTACGTCCCGCTGGTGTTGATCGTCATTACCAGTCTGCTATTCCTGCCCGGCGTGTTGACGACTTTTCAAGAGCGAATTGATTCCAAGATGCTAAAAAATCAGACAGACCTTGCAGCGTTCAAGGCCAGCCTGCGCGATCATCTGGTTTACGATCCGTTGGAAACCAACCCTTGGTGCAATACTCTGAACATGGGTGTAGAGAGCTTTGACGCCGACCTGATTGAAGTCCCTGCCGGGATCGGTATCACCTTCTTCGTCTCCAATAGCGATCCGATGCCTATGCGTTCTCGCTACTGGCTACTTCGGCCGGGCGTAGCCGAAGTGCTCCAGAGTGCTAATCCTAATAGCTCGCTGGCATCCATTGCTAAAACCCCGATTGGGACGCTTTATCGCAACGATATGGTGGATTGCAAGTCTAGATAGCTGACACCGCCAGTTGCAATTGCCGACCGTGGTTAGCGAGCCTGTGCCTTCCCTCGCCAGCGCTCCATAAACTCCACCTCATCAAAGATAGGCGTCGCACTTGGCTATGCAAACGGGGTCAGCAGTTCCATGGCCGCAAGGATTCGACGTCCTCTATTGCCAAGGCTTGTGGCAAACACTCAAGTGTGTGGGGGAGCCACGCATGGGGTTGTTGGTTGTTGGCTTCGACAGTCTCGACCCAACTATTCAGTTGGGCGCTGGCCGTCGCGCCTATTAGCGTGTTGCTACTCCGCGCGTTCTGCGTGGTTACTTGGGACTGGGTTTTCTCCAGCCGAGTTGCACTGCGCCAGCATGGACAGGCTATTTTTGCTGTCCTGCGTGGCGATGTTCATCGTCGAATTCTTTTAAATCTCGCTCGATAGCGTATAGCTTGTTGATCTCATTCAAGGCGATATCGGCCCCTCGGTTTTGCCCTTGGGCTGCTCCATGAGGGCTAGCTCCAGAACGGGACCGGGAGTTCAGCATCGGGCCTCGGCAGTGTGTTTTCGATGTGGGGCTCATGGCGCGTGTTAGAACCTTCGGTTCCCACAATAAAAATTACGGATATCATATTGTAATTGGATTATGCCTATAATAAACAAATAACCGCCAAAGCGTTCTGAGATTCAGGCGCTTGTCTTTCCCTCAAGCACTCCCAGGAGCACAGCCATGACTTCCACCCCGTCCCAAGGAACCGCCCTCGTCACCGGTGCTTCTTCCGGTATCGGCGCAATCTACGCTGAGCGGTTGGCGGCGCGTGGTTTTGATTTGTTGTTGGTCGCTCGTGATCAAGTGCGGCTGGAAGCGGCGGCGACCACGTTGCGCGCCGAGCATGGCGTTCAGGTCGAGGTGTTCAAGGCGGATCTGACACAGAAGAATGATGTGCTGAAGCTCGAGCAGCGTCTTCGTAGTGATTCGAGTATCAGCCTGTTGCTGAACAATGCCGGTGTGGCGGCTGATGGTTTGTTGGCCAATTCCGATATGGACCAGATGGAAAAACTGATTCAACTGAACGTCACCGCGGTCACTCGATTGGCATCGGCAGCGGCTGCCAGTTTTGCCAAGGCAGGTCGGGGGACGATCATTAATATCGCATCGGTGGTGGCGTTGTTTCCCGAGCGCTTTAATGCCACTTACAGCGCGAGCAAGGCTTATGTGTTAAGCCTGACCCAGTCGTTGAACGCAGAACTGGACGGTACAGGTGTCAAGGTTCAAGCAGTGTTGCCAGGGGTAACACGCACTGAAATCTGGGAGCGCTCCGGTATCGATGCGACTCAGATTCCGGCGGATATGGTGATGGAAGCAGGGGAGATGGTCGACGCGGCGTTGTCGGGTCTGGATCAGGGTGAGCTGGTCACCATTCCCTCGTTACCGAACGCCTCTGACTGGGACGACTTTGTGAAGGCCCGCCTGGTCATGGCGCCTAATCTTTCCAAAAGTACGGCAGCCGCGCGCTATAAGTAAGACGCCTTCAATCGGTTTGAGGTAATTGCGGTATGAGTGATCGTCGAGTAGTGGTAACAGGTATGGGGCTGGTTTCTCCGCTGGGTAGCGGCGTTGAGGCAGTGTGGGAGCGCCTGTTGGCGGGGCGTTCAGGTTTGCGTCAGTTGCCTGACGAGGTGGTCGCTGATCTGCCGGCCAAGGTCGGTGGGGCAGTGCAGACGTTGTCGGAGGATCCCGAAGCAGGTTTCGACCCGGATCGCGCGACGCCGCCCAAAGAGCAGAAGAAGATGGACCGCTTCATCCTGTTTGCCATGGAAGCTGCGCGCCAGGCGTTGGAGCAGGCCGGCTGGCAAGCTCAGGATGCCAATGCCCAGGAGCGCACGGCCACGATCATCGGCTCGGGCGTCGGTGGTTTCGGTGCGATTGCCGATGCGGTTCGGACTACCGACAGTCGTGGCCCGCGACGTTTGTCGCCGTTCACCATTCCTTCATTTCTGGTCAACCTGGCGGCCGGCCATGTGTCGATCCAGCATGGATTCAAGGGCCCGTTGGGGGCTCCGGTGACGGCGTGTGCGGCCGGGGTGCAGGCGATTGGAGACGCCGCGCGGCTGATTCGATGTGGTGAGGCGGACATCGCCGTGTGCGGTGGCGCGGAAGCCGCGATCGATCGCGTCAGTCTTGCCGGGTTCGCTGCGGCTCGCGCGTTGTCCAGCGGTTACAACGACACTCCGGAGCGCGCCTCAAGGCCGTTCGACAGTGGCCGTGACGGCTTCGTGATGGGAGAGGGCGCGGGCCTTCTGGTGATTGAATCATTGGAGCATGCGCTGGCTCGCGGTGCTCAACCCTTGGCCGAACTGGTCGGTTACGGCACCACTGCGGACGCCTTTCACCTGACTGCGGGCCCCGAAGACGGCAGCGGTGCGCGTCGGGCAATATTGTTGGCGTTGGCCCAGGCAGGCATTTCGGCTGCAGAGGTGCAGCATCTCAACGCTCATGCCACCTCCACTCCGGTGGGCGACCTTGGAGAGCTGGCGGCGATCAAGTCGTTGTTTGGCTCGGACAACAAGATCGCGGTGACGTCGACCAAGTCGGCGACCGGGCATTTGCTTGGCGCAGCGGGCGGTATCGAGGCAATCTTCACGCTGTTGGCGATCCGCGATCAGATCGTGCCACCCACTCTCAATTTCGAAAACCCGGATCCGGCGGCGCAAGGTGTGGACATCGTCCACGGTCAGGCGCGGCCGATGGCCATCGAGTACGCGCTGTCCAATGGTTTCGGGTTCGGTGGGGTCAATGCCAGCGTATTGTTCAAGCGCTGGCAGGATTAGACCAGGGGTTGTTTGAGAAACTCGCGTGTCACGTCGAGAATCCGCTGCGCCAGCTCCGGGTTCTCGACACTGCGCGACAGCAACAACGCCCCGACCAGTGCGGACATGATGAAGATGCTGCGGTCGGCGGCATCTTCGCCTTCAAGCGTGCCTTGCACTTGTTCAAGCCTTGAATTGAGCACCACGTCTGAGGTCGGGCTGGGTTGTCCGCGCAAACCCAGCTCCGAGGACATCGTCGGAAGAGGGCAACCCTCATCAGGTGAAGTCTGGTGCCATTCGGACAGATAGGTATCGATGAACGTTTCCAGCGGGCGATCCTGAGCGAAAAGCTCGGCACAGGTAGCGTCGCACTGATCGGCGGCAGCCTGCAGGGCTTTTTCCACCAGTTCGTCCTTGGACTTGAAATGCGAGTAGAAACCGCCGTGGGTCAAGCCCAATGCTTTCATCAGAGGTTGCAAGCCGGTCGCGCCAATACCGTCACGGCGAAATCGCGCTGAGGCTTCGTTGATGATGCGTTGATGGGTCTGGGCTTTATGGTCCTGCGAGTAACGCATCTGGAATCTCCGCAACAATGCGCCATCTTAACCAATGAAAATGGGATGGTGACTGTACTTCTACTTCTAAAAGGCATGCAGATGCGTCCAACTTCGTCCTGCCGCATCGAATCAACTGGCACGAATAGTGATTACTTGTCAGCTGACGATTGTTGAACAATCACGAGGCGATAAGCATGCACAGCGGACTGTCCCTGGCCGATCACATCACATTGGAGTTACGCGCCGACATCATTGGCGGTCGCCTGCTGCCTGGCATGGCGCTGGTAGAGAACGATCTGGTGTCGGCCTACAACGCTTCCCGCAACACCATTCGTGAAGCGTTGCACCGTCTGGGCCAGGACGGTCTGACCCGTTACGTGCGCAACAAGGGCGTGATGGTGCGCAGGCTGGGCATCGATGACGTACGGGATCTGTTCAAGGTTCGGCGCACTCTGGAGTTGCAGGCCATCAGCGTGAGCCAACCGCCAAGCGACGATCAGTCCGGCCGGATGCTCGAGGCGCTGGAGGCCACCGAGCTGGCCCGGGAACGCGAGGACTGGCGCGCCGTTGGCTCCCACAGTCTGGCGTTTCATCAACACATCGTCGGGTTGCTGCGCAGCCCTTTGTTCGATGAGTTTTTCACCAACGTTGTCGCGCAACTGCGCCTGGCGTTCTGCAACGCTCCGGATGAATCACGTTTCCAGGCGCCCTGGCTGGCTCGCGACCGGCAGATCCATGACTTCCTCGTCGAGGGCGACAAGCGCGCCGCTGCAGACGCCATGAGGGTTTATCTCGATGACTCCGAACACCTTCTGTTGCAAATGCTTGCCCCAACCCCCCATCACTGATTGAGGATTTGTGCCATGTACAAAGACTATCCCGCGGCCTATCAAGTCAGCAAAGGCTCGGCCTTGCAGGTGGACAAAGCCTTCTATGAACGGATCCGCGACAACAAGGACGGCCGGACGCTGATCGAGTCATTTGAGGTGCCGATCCGTACCGGGCGCGCTTGGAACGTGCCGGCCGGGCATGTGTTTCGCGTGACCACGCCGGTCGGCCCGCAAGTCGGCGATTTCAATGTCTGGAATGCCAACGATCCGCGCGAGCGTCTGTGGGCGGCGCGCACCCGGCAGTTGCAGGGCGCCCATGTCAGCACCCATGACCGGCTCTGGTCGAACCTGCCTTTCTTGCGGCCGCTGGTGACCATCACCGACGACAGCCTGGCCGGTTACGGCATTGACGAACATGGCGGTCGTTTGCACGATTTGCTCGGCACTCGCTGCGATCCCTATGTGAATAAAATGCTCACCGGCGAGGATTTTCATCATCACTGCCACTCCAACCTGACACGCGCCGTGTTGCCCCATGGCCTGACTGAGTTCGACGTGCATGACGTGCTGAACATTTTTCAGTGCACCGGCCTGAACCATGACGACATGTATTTCATGAAAGCCTGTCCGGCGCAGAAGGGCGATTACCTGGAGTTCTTTGCCGAGATCGATTTGCTGTGTGCGCTGTCGACCTGTCCGGGAGGGGATCTCTCGCTGGCGATGTGGGGACCGGATGCGCAGGATCCGCTGAGCGTCTGTCGCCCGCTGGGGGTGGAGATTTATCGGTTGGAGGATGCGTTGCTCGAGGGCTGGAGCCAGCCCGAACGTGCGGCGTACAAAGGGTTGCATGGCCTGCATATTGCCAAGGCAGACTGGGAAAAGTAGAAACGCCAAACCCTGTCATTCGATCAGAATGACAGGGTTTTTGGTTTAGCGGTCCTGCGCATCCTTGGCGTCCGCTTCCGCGTTGCGCTCAGCGACGCGTTTACGTTGCTCTTCGGTCAGTTCGACCTTGTTGGCGGTATCACGCAGCATCATCAAACCACCAACGATCGAGCCGATTGCAACGACCAGAATCAACCAGGCATACCAGGGCATAGGGCTCTCCTTGAGGGCAGGCCGATTGGCGGGTTTCGCCAATCGATCGTGCATACCACTTTGAGCGATTTCATTTCGCAGTGGTTCAATTCTATGCCTGATATGACTGCCGCACTTGGCTGATTACAGGCCGGTCAACATCGCGTCTGCCGGCGCATCGGCACGCAATTGCGCCGTGAGCATGAAGTACACGAAACCCACCGCCATAAAGCCAACGAAGATCAACCCGATCAAGGTGTTGAACCAGGCCATCGCCACCAGGCACACCACCGCCAGCACCAACGCAATCATCGGCACCAACGGATAACACGGTGCGCGGAAGGTGCGCTCCAGGTTCGGCTCGGTCTTACGCAGCTTGAACAGGCTGAGCATGCTCATGATGTACATCACGATTGCGCCGAACACCGCCATGGTGATCATCGCCGCAGTCAGCGTCATGCCTCCGAGGTTGATCAGGCCGTCGCTGTAGATCGCTGCGATACCAATGACACCGCCGGCAATGATGGCCCGGTGCGGGGTCTGGAAGCGCGACAGTTTGGCCAGCGAGGCCGGCAGGTAACCGGCGCGGGCGAGGGCGAAGAACTGCCGCGAGTAGCCGAGGATGATTCCGTGGAAACTCGCCACCAGGCCGAACAGGCCGATCCACACCAGCATGTGCAACCAGCCCGAGCTTTCGCCGACCACGGTTTTCATGGCCTGTGGCAGCGGGTCGTTGATGTTCGACAGGGTGCGCCAGTCGCCGACGCCGCCGGCGAAGAACATCACTCCCATGGCCAGCAATACCAGGGTCAGAATGCCGCTGATGTAGGCCTTCGGGATCGTACGTTTCGGGTCCTTGGCTTCTTCGGCCGCCATCGCTGCGCCCTCGATGGCGAGAAAGAACCAGATGGCGAATGGAATCGCCGCGAACATCCCGGCAATCGCTGGTGCCCCGAACACATCGGAGCCGGCCCAGCCATTCAGGGCAAAGTTGCTGAAGCTGAAGGCCGGCGCGACCACGCCCATGAACACCAGAAGTTCCGCCACGGCCAATACGCAGACAACCAACTCGAAGGTCGCGGCCAGTTTCACGCCGAGAATGTTCAGGCCCATGAACACGATGTAGGCGCCGACCGCTGCGTGTTTCGGGTCGAGGGCGGGGAATTGCACATTCAGGTAAGCACCGATAGCCAAGGCAATCGCCGGCGGGGCGAAGACGAACTCGATCAGCGTCGCCAGCCCGGCGATCAATCCGCCTTTCTCACCAAAGGCGCGACGGCTGTAGGCAAAAGGGCCGCCGGCATGGGGAATCGCCGTCGTCAGCTCGGTGAAACTGAAGATAAAGCAGGTGTACATCGTGGCGACCATGAACGAGGTCACCAGGAACCCGAGTGTCCCGGCCACGCCCCAGCCGTAACTCCAGCCGAAATACTCACCGGAAATCACCAGCCCGACCGCAATGCCCCACAGGTGCAGTGTGCCCAGCGTGGGTTTGAGTTGTGTGTTCATGCGTTTGCTCCCTGAACGGTTTGGACAGCTTCGGGGAGGGCGTTTGCAGTGGGCGTGCCAGTGTTGTGATGGCAGTCGTAAAGCGTAAAAAGGTGTCGTATCGGGGATGTTCGGCACTGGAGGTACGCATTTTGTTGCGCCAGTTGGGTGCGATGTTGTCTGGCCTGCCGCCATCGCGGGCAAGCCACGCTCCCACAGGGATCTGAGTCAATCTCCGAATCCGACTCCACCACTGAACCTGTGGGAGCCGGGCTTGCCCGCGATGAGGCCCGGACAGGCGCTGCAAAAATCTGCTGTAACGCCCGCATAAACCCACTCTTTACGCTTTCTTTATGCACAGCCAACACCCTTGGTCTCGTTCCTTTACAGCCTCCCTGCCGACAATGACTCCACACGCGGCAATACGCCGTAACACGGAGAACTTCCATGAGCGTTCTGGACGGGGTGTCACTGCTATTGGCAGTGGGGCTGTTCATTTATCTGTTGGTTGCGCTGTTGCGCGCGGACCGGAACTAGGAGCGGCTATGCACAGTTATGACTATTGGCTGATCCTGGCCTTCTTTGCCGTGGTGCTGATCCCGGCACCGTTCCTTGGGCGGTTTTACTACAAGGTCATGGAAGGCCAGCGCACCTGGCTTTCGCCGATCCTCGGACCGGTGGAACGTGGTTGTTATCGGGTGGCCGGCGTTGATCCGCAGGCCGAACAGAGCTGGCAGAAGTACGCCCTGGCCTTGCTCGCCTTCAACCTCGCGGGCTTTTTGCTGTTGTTCGTGATCCTGTTGTTCCAGGCGCACTTGCCACTCAACCCGCAAAACCTGCCGGGTCTGGAGTGGACCCAAGCGTTCAACACCGCCGTCAGTTTCATGACCAACACCAACTGGCAGTCTTACAGCGGTGAAGCGTCCCTGAGCTACCTGAGCCAGATGGTCGGCCTCACCGTGCAGAACTTCGTCAGCGCCGCCACCGGCCTGGCGGTATTGGTTGCGCTGTGTCGCGGTATCGGTCGCAAATCGACCAAGACCCTGGGCAACTTCTGGGTCGACATGACCCGCGCCACCCTCTACGGCCTGTTGCCGCTGTGCCTGCTGCTGGCGCTGTACCTGGTCTGGCAGGGTGTGCCGCAAACCTTCGCGCAGTACGTGAATGCCGTGACGATGCAAGGCGTCGATCAGGTGATCCCGCTCGGTCCGGCTGCCAGCCAGATTGCGATCAAACAACTGGGCACCAACGGCGGTGGCTTCTTCGGCGTCAACTCGGCGCACCCGTTCGAGAACCCGACGGCGTGGAGCAACTTGTTTGAAGTTGGCTCGATCATTCTGATCCCGGCCGCGCTGGTGTTCACCTTCGGCCACTACGTGAAAGACCTGCGTCAGAGTCGCGCGATCATCGCCTGCATGCTGGCGCTGTTCCTGATCGGCGGCGCGACCTCGTTGTGGGCTGAATACCAACCCAATCCGACCCTGAACAATGTCGCCGTCGAACAGACCGCACCGCTGGAAGGCAAGGAAGCGCGCTTCGGCACCACCGCCACCGTGCTGTGGTCGGTGACCACCACGGCGGCGTCCAATGGTTCGGTCAACGGCATGCACGACAGTCTCAACCCGCTCAGTGGCATGGTCGCATTGGTCAACATGATGGTTGGCGAAGTGATCTTCGGCGGCGTCGGTGCCGGGCTCTACGGCATGTTGCTTAACGTGTTGATCGCGGTGTTCCTAGCCGGCCTGATGATCGGCCGCACGCCGGAATACCTCGGCAAGAAACTGCAAGCCAGGGAAGTCCAGTTGCTGGTGGTGACCTTGCTGGTGATGCCGCTCGGCGTGCTGGTGCTTGGCGCGATTGCCGCGAGCCTGCCCGGTCCGGTAGCGGCGGTGAGCAACCCCGGTGCCCACGGTTTCAGCCAGTTGCTGTACGCCTACACCTCGGCCGGTGCCAACAACGGTTCGGCCTTCGGCGGCTTCGGTGCTAACACAGCGTTCCACAACCTGATGCTGGGACTGGGCATGTTGATCGGTCGCTTCGGTTACATCCTTCCGGTGTTGGCGTTGGCCGGCAGCCTTGCGATGAAGAAAACCGCACCAATCGGCCAGAACAGCTTTCCGACCCATGGTCCGATGTTCGTGGTCCTGCTGACCGTGACCATCTTGTTGGTGGGTGGTTTGACCTTCCTGCCGGCGTTGGCGCTGGGTCCTATCGCTGAACACCTGAGCATGGGCTTCTAAGGAGTCAATGATGAATATGCCTGTAAATAAACCGGCGGCCGTCAAGGCGACGGAACAGCCAAAAACCGCGATCTCGGCCCTGTGGCGCCCGGCGCTGGTGCAAGCTTTCGTCAAGCTCGACCCACGGCAATTGCAGCGTGCGCCAGTGATGCTGGTGGTCGAACTGACCGCGATCCTGACCACCGTGCTGTGCTTCATTCCCGACAGCACCGTGCCGACCTTCGTCGCTGCGCAAATCGCGCTGTGGTTGTGGTTCACCGTGCTCTTTGCCAACTTCGCCGAAGCCCTGGCCGAAGGTCGCGGCAAGGCCCGTGCCGACAGCCTCAAGGCCGGCAGCGAAGGCTTGAGCGCCCGCCGCAAAACCAGCAACGGTACCTTTCAAGTGGTGCCCGCCACCAGCCTGCGCAAGGGCGATGTGGTGCGTGTCGAAGCCGGGGAAATGATCCCCGGCGACGGCGAGGTCATCGAAGGTATTGCAGCCGTCAACGAAGCGGCGATCACCGGCGAATCCGCGCCAGTGATTCGTGAGTCCGGCGGCGACCGTTCGGCCGTCACTGGCAACACCCGCCTGGTCTCTGACTGGCTGTTGGTGAAGATCACCGCCAACCCGGGCGAATCGACACTGGACCGCATGATCGCCCTGGTCGAAGGCGCCAAACGCCAGAAAACCCCGAACGAAGTGGCGCTCGACATCCTGCTGATCGGCCTGACCCTGATCTTCCTGCTGGTGGTCGTCACCCTGCAACCGTTCGCCCACTTCGCCAACGGCAGCCTGCCGCTGGTGTTCCTGGTGGCGTTGTTGGTCACGCTGATTCCGACCACCATTGGCGGCTTGCTGTCCGCCATCGGTATCGCCGGGATGGACCGTCTGGTGCGTCTGAACGTCATTGCCAAATCCGGTCGCGCCGTGGAAGCGGCGGGGGACGTACACGTCCTGCTGCTGGACAAGACCGGCACCATCACTTTCGGTAACCGTCGCTGCACCGCTGTTTATGCAGCGCCTGGCGTGACCGCCAAGGAGCTGGCCGAAGGTGCGTTGTTCGCGTCGCTGGCCGATGACACCGCCGAAGGCAAGTCCATCGTCGAATACCTGCGTGGGATTCACCCGCAACCTGAGCCTTCCGCTGACGTGTTGACCGCTGTGCCGTTCAGCGCCGAAACCCGCTTGTCCGGTGTTGACTATCAAGGTCGCGTGTATCGCAAAGGCGCGGTCGATTCGCTGCTGGCGTTCGTCGGCCTGAAACGCGCCGATCTGGCCCCGGCCCTGTCCCGGGAAATCGACAAGATCGCCCAGAGCGGCGGCACACCCTTGCTGGTGTGTGCCGAGGGTAAATTGCTCGGCGTGATTCACCTCAAGGACGTGGTCAAGCCCGGCATCCGCGAGCGTTTCGCCGAGCTGCGCAAACTGGGGATCCGCACGGTCATGGTGACTGGCGACAATCCGCTGACCGCTGCGGCGATTGCCGCCGAAGCAGGCGTCGATGACGTGCTGGCCGAAGCCACGCCAGAGAAAAAGCTGGCGCGTATTCGCCACGAACAGAACGACGGCCGCCTGGTTGCCATGTGCGGCGACGGCGCCAACGACGCCCCGGCCCTGGCCCAGGCTGACGTCGGCATGGCGATGAACGATGGCACGCAAGCGGCGCGCGAGGCGGCGAACATGGTCGACCTCGACAGCGACCCGACCAAGTTGCTGGACGTGGTGCAGATCGGTAAGGAATTGCTGGTGACCCGTGGTGCGCTGACGACGTTTTCCATCGCCAACGACGTGGCCAAATACTTCGCGATCCTGCCGGCGTTGTTCGCCTCTATCTACCCGCAATTGGGTGTGCTGAACGTCATGCATCTGGCCAGTCCGCAGAGCGCGATTCTGTCGGCGATCGTGTTCAACGCCTTGATCATTGTGGTGCTGATTCCGCTGGCGCTGCGTGGGGTGCGGGTGCAGGCCGTGAGTGCGGCGGCGTTGCTACGCCGCAATCTGCTGATCTACGGACTGGGCGGATTACTGGTGCCGTTCGTGGGCATCAAGGCCATCGACATGCTGTTGACGGCGTTGCATCTGGTTTGAGGCTGAAATCGACCCCTCACCCTAACCCTCTCCCCAAGGGGTAGAGGTGACTGATCGAGGTGTTCTTGGAGCTACATCGACCTGAAAAACCGAGTCGAACTCAGATTTTGAACAGCACAAAGATCGGCTCCCTTTCCCCTCTCCCCCATGGGGAGAGGGCTGGGGTGAGGGGTGGATTTCCCTGACACCCCACTACTTCTCCAATTTCGAGGATTCTGAAATGTCCACAATGATACGTCCGGCCCTGAGCCTGCTCGTGCTGATGACCCTGATCACCGGCGTCGCTTACCCCTTGGTCGTCACCGGTGTTGCCCAGGTCGCGTTCCCGGATCAAGCCAATGGCAGTCTGGTGCGTGACGCCGACGGCAAGGTCCGTGGCTCGTCGCTGATTGCCCAGGATTTTGTTGGCGATGCCTGGTTCCACCCGCGGCCTTCCGCCGGTGCGTTTGCCACCGTATCGAGCAGCGCCAGCAACCTTTCACCAAGCAACCCGGCGCTCGCGACTCGCGTGATTGACGATGCCAGCAAACTGCTGGTGCCCGGTCAGGGGCCAGTGCCATTGGCCATGCTCACCACTTCTGGCAGCGGCCTCGATCCGCACTTGCCACCAGCGGCGATTGCCTATCAACTGGCGCGTGTTGCGGCAGCGCGTAATCTGCCGGCGTCTACGCTTCAGCAATTGATGGATGCGCATATCGAACAGCCGCTCGTTGGCCCGCCAGTGGTTAATGTGCTGGCGTTGAACATGGCGCTGGATAACCTGTAAATCGGTGGTGCGGCCAATCGCTAGCAGGCTAGCTCCCACAGGGGTTTGTATTTCAATGTGGGAGCTAGCCTGCTAGCGATGGCGGCAGAATAATCACCACATCAACATCTGAATAAAGTGAGCTTCAAGCATGAGTGACTCCGGCCGCGCCGACGCGCTGTTAGCAGACCTGCCCCGCGATGGCCGTGGCCGGCTCAAGGTTTTTCTCGGTGCCGCGCCCGGTGTCGGCAAGACCTACGCCATGCTGCAAGCGGCCCACACCCAATTGCGCCAAGGCGTGAAAGTCATCGCCGGCGTGGTCGAAACCCACGGCCGCGCCGAGACCGAAGCGCTGCTCGGCGGCTTGCCGCAACAGCCGTTGGTGCGTTCGGAATACCGTGGCGTGATGCTCGAAGAAATGGACCTCGACGGCCTGCTCGCGGCCAAGCCGAAATTGGTGTTGGTGGACGAACTGGCTCACACCAACGCTCCTGGCAGCCGTCACGCCAAACGCTGGCAAGACATCCAGGAACTGCTCGCCGCCGGCATCGACGTCTTCACCACGGTTAACGTCCAGCACCTCGAAAGCCTTAACGATCAAGTGCGCGGGATCACCGGCGTGCAGGTTCGCGAAACCCTGCCGGACTGGGTGCTGCAAGAAGCCTACGAACTGCTGCTGATCGACCTGCCGCCGCGCGAACTGCTTGAGCGTCTGCGCGACGGCAAGGTCTATGTGCCGGAGCAAGCGCGCGCGGCTATCGATGCCTTTTTCACTCAGACCAACCTCACCGCCCTGCGCGAACTGGCGATGCAAACCGCCGCTGCGCAGGTTGACGATGACCTGACCCAGGGTTATCGCCAGCTCGGCCAAGCGGCGCCCGCCGTGCGCGGTCGGCTGCTGGTCGGCATTGATGGTGATGCCCAGGCCGAGCGCCTGGTGCGTCACGCCAGTCGCGTCGCCCAACGTCGTCATTTGCCGTGGAGCCTGGTGCACGTGGACAACGGCAGCGTGCGCGACGAGCAATCGCGCCTGCGCCTGCAAAGTGCCCAGCAACTGGCCGAACGTCTTGGCGGCGAAGTGGTGTTGCTGCGTGCCGGCGAGGTGGCGAAAACCCTGATCCAGCACGCCGCCGAACGCCGCGCGAGTCTGGTGTTGGTCGGTCAGTCGCGCCAGCGTTTGCGTCGGCGGTTGTTTGGTGGCGGTCTGGCGTCACGCTTGCTGCGCGATGCGCGCGGGCTGGAAATCAACGTCCTCGACAGCGATCAGGAACAGGATCAGCCGCGTCAGCGTTCGGCGCATTCGCTGGTCTGGTTCGATTACGCGTTGGCGGTGGTAGCAACCGTTTTGGCCACGGCCTTGGCCTGGGCAGTGGCGAGTGTCTTGCCGCTGCCGAATATCTCGCTGGTGTTCCTCGCCGCCGTGTTGCTGGTGGCGGTGCGCAGCAGCCTCGGCCCGGCGCTGGCCTGTGCGGCGCTGTCGTTCCTGACCTATGACTTTCTGTTCATTCCGCCGAATTTCTCCTTCAGTATCCAGCGCGAAGAAGACGTGCTGACCTTGCTGTTCTTCCTGCTGATGGCAGCCCTCACCGGTAACCTCGCGGCGCGGCAACGGCGGCAATTGCAGGCGCTGCGCGACACCCAGGAAGAGACCACCGAACTGCTCGATTTGTCGCGCAAACTCACCGCCGCCACCGATCGCCAGGCCGTGGTCAGCGCCGCAGCCCAGCACCTCAACGGCTGGAGCGATCTGCAACTGTGCCTGCTCAATCACGACGGCCAAGGCGGCTGGAAGGTCGAGACCGGTGGCCCGCTGGAGTTTTCCGAAGCCGAACGCGCCGCCGCCGATTGGGCCTGGCAACACGACCAGCCGGCGGGCGCGGGCACCGGCACGCTGCCGTTCGGGCGTTGGTGGTGGTGGCCGTTGTCGGTGGAAGACGGACCGTTGGCGTTGCTTGGCGTGTGTGCCAAGGAAGGCCAGACCTTGAGCGGTCAGCGTCGGCGTTTGTTGACGGCGTTGAGTCAGCCGCTGGCGCAGGCCTTGGCCCGCGCGCAACTGGCCGAGGACCTGGAAGCGGCGCGCCTGCACGGTGAAACTGAGCAACTGCGCAGCGCCTTGCTGGCGTCGGTGTCCCACGATTTGCGCACGCCGCTGACCTCCATGCGCGGCAGCATCGACAGCCTGTTGGCCCTCGGTGAAGCCATCCCGCTGGAGGATCGCCGCGAACTGCTCGAAGGCACCCGCGATGAAGCCGAGCGCCTCGACCGTTACATTCAAAACCTGCTGGACATGACCCGCCTCGGTCACGGCGCGTTGAAGCTGGCGCGGGACTGGGTGTCGCCGGCCGACATCGTCGGCAGCTCGCTCAACCGTCTGCGCGCGGTGCTGTCGCCATTGCAGGTCAGCACCGAAGTGCCGGCCGAATTACCGCTGCTGTACGTGCATGCCGCGCTGATCGAGCAGGCGCTGGTCAACGTGCTGGAAAACGCCGCGCGCTTTTCTCCGCCCCACGGTCGACTGCAATTGCGCGCCGGGGCCGACGACAGCGAACTGTTTTTCTCGGTCTGCGACGAAGGGCCGGGAATTCCGGAGGAGGAGCGGGCGAAGATTTTCGACATGTTCTACACCGCCGCCCGCGGTGATCGGGGCGGGCAGGGCACGGGGTTGGGGTTGGCGATTTGTCAGGGTATGGTCGGTGCCCACGGCGGTCGGATCAGCGTCGCCGACGGCATCGAAGGGCGCGGCACCTGCATCACGCTGCACTTGCCATTGCAGGAACAACCGGGTTTTGAAAGTGAAGCCTGATACCCTTTGGACATCTCCATGCCGCGACCGGAAACCATGAGCCAGACCGCAACCATTTTGGTCATCGACGACGAACCGCAAATCCGCAAATTCCTGCGTATCAGCCTCGCTTCCCAAGGCTACAAAGTGCTCGAGGCCGGCACCGGCAACGAAGGCCTGGCCCAGGCAGCGTTGAACAAACCCGACTTGCTGGTGCTCGACCTCGGCCTGCCAGACATGGACGGCCAGCAAGTGCTGCGCGAGTTTCGCGAATGGTCGACAGTGCCGGTGCTGGTGCTGTCGGTGCGTGCCAGTGAAGGGCAGAAGGTTGAAGCGCTCGATGGCGGGGCCAACGACTACGTGACCAAACCGTTCGGTATTCAGGAATTCCTTGCCCGGGTGCGGGCCTTGTTGCGTCAGGCGCCGGTTGGCGAGGCTCAGCAAGCGGCGTTGACGTTCGGCCCGTTGACCGTCGACCTGGCCTATCGCCGGGTATTGCTCGACGGCACTGAAGTCGCGTTGACCCGCAAGGAGTATGCGGTGCTGGCGCAACTGGCCCGGCACCCCGGGCGAGTGATTACACAGCAGCAATTGCTGAAAGATATCTGGGGGCCGACCCATACCGAGGACAGTCACTATCTGCGGATTGTGGTGGGGCATTTGCGGCAGAAGCTGGCGGATGATCCGACTCAGCCGAGGTTCATCGTGACCGAGGCGGGAGTCGGTTATCGGTTGTTGAGTGAGGGCGGTCTTTAGCTGTTTGCTAAATGATCGGGCCTCATCGCGGGCAAGCCCGGCTCCCACAGGATCAGAGTTGTTCACAAATTGTGTGATCACCTCAAAACCTGTGGGAGCCGGGCTTGCCCGCGATGAGGCCCTCAGATTCGCTCAAGAACTTCAAGAATCCCGATTCTGCTCACTCTCATACCGATCCAGCGTATCCCGCGCAATCTCCCGCCCCAGAGCGATCAACTCCGGCGCCTTGTAAAACTCGAAAAACCGACACACCCGTTTCGGCACGTTGATCAGGATGTCCGGCGGATACCCGGCAATCTTGTACTGCGCCAACGACGTCTGCATCACCTCGAAACTCTGGTTGATCAGGTCCAGCAAGGACGCCGGCCCGACGTTGTCGATGATGAACGAGCCTGTGGCCGACTTCGGTGCGCCTTCGCGTTCAGGAGCGGCCGCCGGTTGCTGGGCTTCGGGTTCGGCGGATTCGATCCAGGGGTTGATATCGGCCGCTTCGGCCATCAAGGCTTCCTTTTCCAGCAGGAGCAATTGTTCCGCCTGTTTGCGCCGGAACGGCAATTTTGAACCCAGAGAGTTGATCAGGCTGTCGAACCGGGTCTTGAACGCAGGCGGCCGCTGAATCACCGGCAGTTGATAGTGGCGCTGGTTGGTGGAGTTGAGGTTGACCGCGATGATCAGGTCGCAATGGCTCGACACCACGGGCACGATCGGCAAAGGGTTGAGAATGCCGCCATCCACCAGCATGCGATTGCCCTGCATCACCGGGGTGAACAGGCTGGGAATTGCCGCCGAGGCGCGCATGGCCTGGTGCAAACAACCTTCCTGGAACCAGATTTCCTGCTGGTTGGTCAGGTCGGTGGCCACGGCTGTGTAAGGGATGCGCAGGTCTTCGATGTTGATCTCGCCGACGATCTTGCGGATCTGCCCGAACACCTTCTCCCCGCGAATCGCGCCCAAGCGAAAACTGACGTCCACCAGACGCAAGACGTCGAGGTAGTCCAGGCTTTCGATCCAGTCGCGATAATCGTCAAGTTTGCCGGCGGCGTAGATCCCGCCGACCACGGCGCCCATCGAGCAGCCCGCGATGCAGGCGATGTCGTAGCCGCGCCGTTCGATTTCTTCAATGACACCGATATGGGCATAGCCCCGGGCCCCGCCTGAGCCCAGCACCAGTGCGACACGCTTTTTCATGAATCGCCCTCGTCTGACAAGGTTCAACAATGCACCTATCATGGGGCGCGCTTCAATCGCTAAGGTCGCTCGGTGGGGCGAACACGTCGTTTTTTCGACACTCCATGGCGGCACATGGGTATTCTCGCGAGCGATAAAGTTTGCGCGGCGGGCCAAGGCACTTTTCACGTGCCAGACCGTCTTACCTGCACGACTGTTTACCTATTCTTGAGGTGTGAGTGATGAAAGCCTGGATCTGTGTGCCCTTGATTGCCCTGGCACTCGCCGGTTGTGCTGGCAAAACCGCTTACCGTGACAGCTGCGGTAGCAACCTCGATGCTGCGTGGCATGAACTGGACCTGGCCAAGGCCGAAGGTTTCGCCGGCACCGTCAGCTACTCCAAGGCCCTGTCGCTGTTGACCGCGGCCAAGACCCAGCAGCAATTCGAAGGCTTTGAAGGCTGCACCAAGAAGGCCGAGAAGGCGCGCTTCTATATTCGTGAGTCACGCGCTGGTCGTTGAGACATGATCTAGGCTCAAGGAAATTCGCTTCAGGGAGCAAACGATGTCTGCCTTGGTTAATCGGTTGGTGGCTCATGTTCTGGGTCTGGAAGTTCGACTGCTGGCGTGCCAGGCGCGTTTGAGTGCGCGCACCGACCCGGAAGCCTTGCACGACCTGCGCACCACGGTTCGCCGTTTGCGCAGTCTGTTGCGGCCGTTGCGTGGGCTTCCCGGCGTCGAGCAGCTGGAAACGGCGGCATCCCGGGTGGGCGACCTGACCACGCCGTTGCGTGATCGCGAGGTGCTCGGGGCGTACCTGCTCAAGCACGATCAACCCGAGGCGGCGCAACGACGCATGGCGCAGATGGCTGCGGCGTATCCGGCGGTGGCAGCAAGCCCCGAGGTGACGCAGTTGTTGATGATCCTCGACGCCTTTCCGCGTTTTCTCCGTGCCTCCCAGCGTCAGGGTTTGCTCAAGGGCTTGCGCAAACGCGTCGAAAAGCGTCTGGCCAAACAATGGAAAAAACTCGATCAGGCTTTGCACGATCCTGCCCACGATCGCCATCGCTTGCGCTTGCTGATCAAGCGCGTGCGCTATGGCATCGACGCCTATCCCGAACTGGATCGATTACCTGAAGCGGCGATGCAGCGCTTGAAGTCTGCGCAAGGTGCCCTGGGTGAATGGCATGACTGTTTTCAATGGCTGGCCAAGGCTGAACAGGAATCCGATCTGCAACCTTGTGTCGCCGTCTGGAAAACCACCATGGCCAAGGCCGAAGAACGCGCCGACCGCGTCCTCGACAAACTCAGCTCTGCCTGCTTCAAATCCTGAAACCACCGCAAATCACTGTGGGAGCGAGCTTGCTCGCGATGACGGCATGACAGCCAACATCAATGTTGAATGTCACGGCCCTATCGCGAGCAAGCTCGCTCCCACAGGGATGGGGGTTGAACATGGAATCATGTGTTCCAGCCCTGCACGGCCTATCTGTCAGTTTCTTTGGCCGGAATAAGCGCTGTGCCGTCCTCGCCGTCTGGTTAACATCCCTCCATCCTTTTCCGCTCCGAGGTTTTCATGCGCTTTTCCGATCTGCTCGACGCCGTCCGCAGCCAGCCGCTGGAGCTGTCTATCCCGGCCGAATGGGCGCAAGGGCGTGCCAGTTTCGGTGGCCTGGTGGCCGCGTTGCAATACGAAGCCATGCGCGCAAAAGTCCCGGCGGATCGGCCGGTGCGTTCGCTGGCGATCACCTTTGTCGGGCCGGTTGAACCCGAAGTGCCGGTCAGTTTTGAGGTTGATGTGCTGCGCGAAGGCAAAGCCGTCAGCCAGGTGCTGGGCCGGGCGATGCAGAAGGGGCAAGTGGTGACGTTGATCCAGGGCAGCTTCGGTGCCTCGCGACCTTCCGAAGTCGCGGTTGCGGCCGAGCCCGCACCTGAAATGAAACATTGGGAGCAGTGCCAGGAACTGCCGTACATCAAAGGCGTGCTCCCGGAATTCATGCAGCATCTGGCGATGCGCTGGAGTGTCGGCGGTCTGCCGTTCACCGGCAACAAATCCCGCGAGATGGGCGGCTGGGTGCGTTTGCGCGGGGATGTGAAGGAAGAGGCGGTCAGCGAGTCGCATATTCTGGCGCTGGTGGACGCCTGGCCACCGGCCCTGTTGCCGCACCTGAGCAAACCCGCGATGGGCAGCACACTCACCTGGACCATCGAATTCGTCCAGCCGTTGCTTGAGTTAAGCACGCTGGACTGGTGTAAATACCTGGTTGAAATCGAGCATGGCGCCGACGGCTATGGTCATGCGGCCGCGAAACTGTGGCGCGCGGACGGCCAGTTGATCGCCATGAGCCGGCAAACGGTGACGATTTTCGCCTGATCAGTGACGACGGTGGCGCTCACGCCAGGCGCGCCACCAGCCGCCGCTGAGGAAGAATCGCGGGAAGGTCAGGAACTGCTCGACCAGCAAGCGCGACAGCGCATCTTTACGATCACTGAACGGCTCGGAGGCTTGCGCCTCCAGGCTGTGGCCGTGGCGCTGCAAGCCCAGCGCGGCGATCACGCCTAT
Organism: Pseudomonas sp. 31-12; assembly: GCF_003151075.1. Classification (NCBI taxonomy): domain Bacteria; kingdom Pseudomonadati; phylum Pseudomonadota; class Gammaproteobacteria; order Pseudomonadales; family Pseudomonadaceae; genus Pseudomonas; species Pseudomonas sp. 31-12. The sequence goes on along the minus strand of NZ_CP029482.1, from coordinate 4,929,840 downwards.
GACACCGATGGCGAAGTTCGCGAAGTTCAGGCCGAACACGCCGGAAACAATCAACAGAAACGCCACGATGAACAGCGGCACGGCAATCAGGTGCAACACCAGATTGGTCGGGTGCTGGTGATTGCCCGGGTAGGCTCGCCATTGCCAGGCGGGTAGGTTGGGATGACGTTTGCCCATGATGCTGATCCTCGATCCATGTTGAACACATGATTGAAGAATAGGCTTGGCTTATGAGGGCGGCGAATCAAGGTTGGCTATCGAAGTGATAGCGGCCATGGTCGGGATTGATGTTGACCGGGCTGACGCTATCGTCGGAACGCCGCCCGGAGCAAGCCCGCTCCCACAGGTAATGCGCAAATGTTGAAATAGCGCTAATCCTGTGGGAGCGGGCTTGCCCGCGATGGGGCCCTCAAAGCTTGAGCTGCCCGATCGCCTTGTTCAATTCCCCAGCCAACGCCGCCAATTCATTACTGGTGGCTGCCGAATCCACCGTCTGCTGAACCGTGTTCTCGGTCACGTCCCGAATACTCACCACCGCCCGGTTCATCTCTTCCGCCACCTGACTCTGCTGCTCGGCCGCCACCGCAATCTGCGTATTGCTTTCGCGCATCTGCGCCACTGCGCTGGTGATATGCGCCAACGCTGTGCCTGCTTCCTGGGCCTGTTGTACGCAGTCGTCGGCCTTGAACGAGCTTTCCTGCATGAAGTCCACCGCGTCGCGGGTCCCTGCCTGCAACGCCGAGACCATGATGGTGATCTCGTCGGTCGAGGTTTGCACACGCTTGGCCAGGTTGCGCACTTCATCGGCGACCACCGCAAAACCGCGACCCATTTCGCCCGCCCGTGCTGCTTCAATCGCGGCATTCAGCGCCAGCAGATTGGTCTGCTCGGCAATGCTGTGAATCACGCCGACCACGCCGTTGATTTTCTGACTGTCCTCGGCCAGACGCTGAATCATCTCGGCCGTCTGCTGCACGCCGCTGGACAACCCGGCGATGGACTTCTGCACCCGACTGACCACTTCCTGCCCGCTGCCGGCCAAGGTGTCGGCGGTTTGCGAAAGGTCGCGGGTGGCGCCGGCGTGCTGGGCGATGTGATAGACGGTGGCGGTCATTTCGTTGATCGCCGTGGCGGCCTGATCGGTTTCGCTTTGCTGGCCAAGCATGCCGTGACGCACCTCGTTCATGCTCGAGGCCAGTCGCGCCGCGCCATCATCCAGTTGCCGGGCAGTGCTGGCGACAGTGTTGACCACCCGCTGGTAACCGGCCTGCATCGCATTGAAGGCATTGGCCATCTGCCCGACTTCGTCTTTGCAGGCCAGCGGCACGCGAGCTGACAGGTCTCCGGTTTTCTCGACGTGAAGCATCACGTCTTTCAGGGTGTTGAGCTGACTCAGCAGGAAGCGGATCAACAACTGCGAAGCGCCCAGCATCGCCAGCATCAGGATGAACACCGCCACCGCGTAATGGGTGAAGCGTTCGCCGAATACCTGGCTCAGGCTCGGTCCATGAGCGATCACCGCGACCTGCTGACCGTCGGGACGAGAAAGCACCTCGGCGCCCATCAACGGGTTGTCGCCGAACAGCGGCATTGAATTGATTTCGACCCAGCCATGGGCATCGGCCAGTTCCAGCACCGGCTGCTCGTTCAGCAACGGCGCCTGGCCGCGACTGAAAGTCAGCAGGTTTTCGGCCTTGGGCAGCGGTTGCCCGTCAGGCCAGGCATTGAGCAAGCGAGCCTGCGCCTGAGCCGACGCTTGAGCCGCGTGGCTGCGAGCCTGTTGTTCAAGCTGCACGGCGTACAGCACCAGCAAGAGGGTGGTGAAAAAGGCGACCGCATTGACCGCCCAGAATTTGTATTTCAGCGAGATATTGCTAAGCCAGGCACCCATGGAGGTTTTCTCTGATAGCGGAAACAGCATTGGCAAGGTGCCAGCATTGTGCCGCTATGCAGGGATTCTGGACTTGATGTGGATCAAAGGACCACACCCACATCCAATGTGTGTGGGCTTGCTCGCGAAGGCGGTGGAACAGTCAATGTAGATGTCGACTGATTCGTCGCTTTCGCGAGCAAGCCCGCTCCCACAGGGGATTTGTGGTTACTGGGGGATGGAGGGCAGGCCGTAGAACGCGCGAGCGCAGGCGGTGGTGTGGGCAGCCAGATCCTCTTCCGTTTCGCCTCGATGCAACGCCACTTCGCGCAGCACTTCAGTCAAATACGCCGGTTCGTTGCGACCGTTCTTCGGCTTGGGCCGCAAGCTGCGCGGCAGAAGGTACGGCGCATCGCTCTCCAGCATCAAGCGCCCGCGCTTGATCTCCTTCACCAACGGATGCAGGTGCGTGCCCCGGCGCTCGTCGCAGATCCAGCCGGTGATGCCAATGTGCAAATCCAGATCGAGGTAACTGAACAGCGCCTTCTTTTCCCCTGTGAAGCAATGCACCACCGCGGCCGGCAGCTGGTCGCGGTAATCACGGAGGATTTCCAGCAGTCGCTGACTGGCATCGCGCTCGTGGAGGAACACCGGCAACTGCAGATCGACCGCCAGCGCCAGGTGCTCCTCAAGGACTTTTTCCTGCTGGGGGCGTGGCGAGAAATCGCGATTGAAATCCAGCCCGCATTCACCCACGGCCACCACGTTGGGTTCCTTGAGCAAACTGCGCAGTTGCCGGGCGCTGTCAGCGTTCCAGTCACTGGCCGAATGTGGGTGAATGCCTGCGGTGGCGAACAGCCGCTGCGCCGATTCGTCCAGCTGCCGGCACAGTTCCAGCGCCTGTTCGCTGCCTTCGACACTGGTGCCGGTCAGGACGAGTTGGCAGACCCCCGCGGCATACGCGCGATCGAGTACGGCCTGGTGTTTATCACCAAAACTGGGGTTGGTCAGGTTGACGCCGATATCGATGAGTTGCATGGTGCTACCTCGGACCAAAGGCCGGAAAGCATATCAGAGCTGTAGATTTATAAGAAAAGCCAAGAACTACAACGAGTTAAAGCTGTCTCTTGATGCCGCAAGACACGCCGGGGTGGTCAAGGTGCCATCACTGTGCCAGTCTTTCGCACTTTGTCAGCGCTCAAAGGCGCTCTGTTTCTGTCGTTCGATGTCATGAAAATTCGTGAGGTCGGCCCAGTATTCTTTCCGGAGAGTGGATGACACGTCCCTCGATGTTGCTACTGCTGTGCTGTTCGTTGTTGCTGCCGATGCCGGCGGTCGCACGTCTGGCCGGCCCGCTGCAAGCCGTGCCGGCGGCCAAGGTCCGTGACCTGGCGGAGATTCGCAGCAGTCGTGTGTTGCGGGTGCTGGTCAACCAGAGCCGCAACAGCTCTGGCGAAGTCCAGGGCCAGGCCATCGGCGTCGAATACCACCGCCTGCGCGCCTTCGAGCAATACCTCAACGGTCACGCCCGTGACGGACAGGAAATCACCCTCAAGATCATTCCCAAGGCCAAGGATCAACTGCTCGGTGCCTTGCAGCGCGGGGAGGGTGACCTGGTCGCGCCGGGGGAGTTGCTCGACTTGCAACCGGGGCATGCGGTCAGCAGCAGCGAACCGATTGCCAGCAACATCCCCTTGGTGCTGGTGGGGATCAAAGGTGAGCGCCGCTACACCCGCGTCGAACAACTCTCGGGTAAAACCCTGGCACTGCCCACCGGCAGTGCGGCCGGGGACGCGGTCAGTCAGATCAATTCAAAACTTGCCTTGCACAAACTGGCGCCGGTGAAAATCGAATGGGTCGATCCCAGTCTGGCCGTCGAAGACGTCCTGGAGATGGTCCAGGGCGGGATCTTTCACTTGACCATCGTCGAGCAGCCGATTGCCGAGCGCTGGGGCAAGATCCTGCCCAAGTTGCGCTTCGACAAGCAGCTGGCGATCAGCGACCCGGGCGAAGAGTTCTGGTTCGTGCGCCGCGATGCCTCGATGTTGCGCGCAAGCATCGATCGTTTCCTGACCACCTACAAGAAACCGTCGGACCAGGACGCAGCGTTTCTGCGCATCTATCGCCGTCTGTATCAAGTGCACTATCCCTTGGCCAAGGCTGATCGGCAGCGTCTGGAGAAACTTCGCCCGGTGCTGCAAAAGCACGCCGATGCCCAAGGCATGGACTGGCTGAACCTGGCGGCACTGGCTTTCAAGGAGTCGGCGTTGCAACCCAACGCCCGTAGCGGCAGCGGCCCCACCGGGCTGATGCAGATCACCCCGTCCGCAGCCCAGCGCGTCGGGGTCAACAACATTCAGAACCTCGACGCCAATGTGCAGGCCGGTGCCAAGTACTTGGCGATGATCCGTCGCAAGTTCTTTGCAAGCCCCAAACTCAACGAACGCGAGCGCATGGCGTTCGTGCTGGCGGCCTACAACATGGGGCCGGAACGAGTGCAGGGCATGCGCGCCGAAGCCCGGCGGCGAGGCTTGAATCCCAATCAGTGGTTCTTCCAGGTCGAACGCATTGCCATGGAGCAGGTGGGAATGGGCGCCGTCAGCTATGTTAATAGCGTGAACAAGTATTACCTGGCGTTCGATCGTGAAAGGGAGTCGTTGGAGCCCCAGGGGCAGAAAGTAGCCTCACGCAAATGATCGACTAAACTGATTGTTATGTCGCAAAAATTGCGCTTTTAACATTGGTTTTATCGATTAGTATAGCGGCCAACCAACACACAATCACAATGGATGACACAGCATGAGCTCACTGATCAACAAGGTACTGTTTACCCGCGCTGGCTACGGCTTGACCGTTCTGCGGATCTTCGTCGGCATTATCTTCGCTGCTCACGGCGCGCAGAAACTCTTTGGCATGTTCGGTGGTTACGGCATTGCCGGCACCGCGCAGTACATGGAAAGCCTGGGTCTGGCACCGGGTCACCTGATGGCGATTCTGTCCGGTGGTACCGAGTTCTTCGGCGGTCTGGCACTGATCATCGGTCTGCTGGCACGCCCGGCAGCACTGGGGCTGGCCTTCCTTTCGCTGGTCGCCATTTTCACCGTACACATCAGCCACGGTCTGTTCATGTCCAATAACGGTTATGAATTCGCCCTGGCCTTGCTCGGCGGCAGCATTGCGGTACTGATCGAAGGTGCCGGCAAACTGTCGGTAGACCGCGCGATCGCTGACTGACCGCTCTGGCTCAACGAAAAGGCCCGCATTGCGCGGGCCTTTTTTGTTGCGCGTCATTCTTGACACTGTCCGGTCAGCTTCTCTAGGATGCTGCTCATGCGCCGATTTAAACAGCTACTTGCGGGGCGCCAGGTGACTTATCCAGTTGCCGATAGAAGCTTGAAACAGGCTTCGAAATACCGCTAAAGCGCTGGTTCGGTGTTGCCTCTCACCTGCCATGCAGACTTTTGAGGCAGAGACACGACCCAATGAATGCACTAAGCCCCGTTGTACGCCCCGCGCCGATCACGGCACACCTCACCCAGCGCAATCCAAAAATCCTGCTTGGCGGAAAACATCAGCCGACGCTCCTGCGTTATCTCGATGGCTGGCCACGTCGTACCGGCGGCCCCGCAGCGTTCCTGATCCAGTTTGTCGAAGACGGTGAATCACTGGCGCGATTTGCCAGCGACAGTTTTGATCTGGCCGTCATTCAATCGCCCAGCGTTGAAGACGCGCCGGAAGTGATCAAGCAACTGACCCGGGTTGCCCGGCAAGGTTTGATTACGCGCCGCTGAGGCTTTAGAGATACTCGATCGCCACGATATACACGCACTGCTCACCGGTCGGTGTCTGGACCCGAACCTCGGCGTCCAGCGCCTTGCCAATGAGCGCCCGGGCGAGCGGCGAGTCGATGCTGATCAGTCCCAGTTTCAAATCCAGCTCATCCGGCCCGACGATGCGGTAGCGTGATTCTTTGCCGTCTTCATCTTCGATGGTGACCCAGGCGCCGAAGTAAACCTTGTTCGGGTCGCTGGGTTTTTCGCTGACAACTTTCAGCGCTTCGAGCCGCTTGGTGAGAAAGCGCACGCGACTGTCGATTTCGCGCAGCATCTTTTTGCCGTAGGTGTACTCGGCGTTTTCCGAGCGATCACCCTGTGCCGCCGCCTCGCTGACCGATTGCGTCACCTGAGGCCGACGGACATGCCAGAGCTCATGGAACTCGGCCCGCATCCGCGCTTCACCTTCGGGGGTGATCAGCGCGGTGCCAGCGGTGCGGGGAGGGCGATAACGGCTCATGGCAACTTCTTGTGAGGGAAAGGCCTTGAGTCTATCAACCCTCGCGCAACACTGTCAGCGGGCTGGCGTTCAGCGCACGACGGGTACCGAACACGCCGGCGCCGCCGATCAGCACCGCGCCAATCAAAGGCAACACCAAAAGCCACGGATGCGGATGCCACGGCAGGTCGAAGGCGTAGCGGTAAAGCACCAGGCTCACCAACTCCGAACCCAACGCCGCCAACAACCCGCTGACCGCGCCGAGCAAGCCGAACTCGATCCGCCGTGCCTTGACCAGCAACTGCCGTTCGGCCCCCAGTGCGCGCAGTAGCGCTCCTTGGCGAATGCGTTCATCGAGGGTCGCCTGCAAGCCCGAGAACAACACCGCCATCCCCGCCGCCAAGACAAACAACAGCACATATTCCACCGCCAAAGTGACTTGAGCGAGGATGCTGCGCAGCTGCTCCAACAAGGCTTCGACTTGCAGGATGGTCACCGCCGGGAACGACCGGGACAGGTCGACAATCTGCTGATCGTGACCCGCCGCCAGATAGAAACTGGTCAGGTAGGTCGCCGGCAAATCCTTCAACGTCCCAGGCTGGAAAATCATGAAGAAGTTCGGCTGGAAGTTGTCCCAGTTGATCTCCCGCAGACTGGTGACTTTCGCTTCGCGATTGGCCCCGCCGACGGTAAAGACCATGTGATCGCCAAGCTTGAGCTTCAGGCTTTCGGCAACCTTGCCCTCCACCGATACGCCAGGAATCTCATCAGCTGGCTGTTCGCTCCACCAGTTGCCCGCCGTCAGTTTGTTGCCCGCCGGCAGATCCGCCGCCCAGGTCAGGCTCAGGTCGCGCTGGATCGCCCGGTCACCCGCCGAATCCTTGCTGACGATCTCCTGCACCGGCTCGCCGTTGATGCTGATCAGTCGTCCGGGCACTACGGGGTACAGCGGCGCCGATTGGGCCGAGAGTTCGATCAGGCGATCGGTGAAGGCTTGTTTGTCGGCGGGCAGAATGTTCAGAGCGAAATAGTTCGGCGCGTTTTTCGGCAATTGGTTCTGCCAAGTGTCGAGCAACTCACCGCGCAACAATGCGATCAGCGCCATGGACAACAGGATCAGACCGAAGGCCAGGGCTTGTCCCGCTGCCGCCAGAGGATGGCGCAGCAATTGGCCCAGCCCAAGGCGCCAGGGCAACGAGGCGCGCGCCAGCATCCGACGCAGGCTTTTGAGCAGCAGCAACAGCAGGCCGCCGAGTATGACCGCCGCGATCACGCCGCCGCCGAGCAGGGCGAAGGTCAGCAGCAGGTCGAGGCTCAGGCGCCACATGATCAGGCCGAGGGCGCCCAACGCGGCGCCGTAGACCATCCAGGTGCTGGACGGAATCGGCAGCATGTCCCGACGCAGAACCCGCAGCGGTGGCACTCGACCGAGTGCCGCCAGCGGCGGCAGGGCAAAACCGGCCAAGGCCACCAGCCCGGTGCCGATCCCGGCGATGGCGGGAAACAGACCGCCCGGTGGCACATCGGTCGGCAACAAATCATGCAGCAGCGCGAATAATCCAAGCTGTGCGAGCCAGCCGAGGAGGGCGCCGCCAAGGCTGGCGAGCAGGCCGAGTACCGTCAGCTGCAAACCGAACAGCACCATGGTTTCCCGGCGCGACAGACCCAGGCAGCGCAGCAAGGCACTGGCGTCGAAGCGGCGGGTGGCGAAGCGCGTCGCCGACAGCGCCACGGCCACGCCGGACAACAGAACCGCCACCAGACTGGCCATGTTCAAGTAACGCTCGGCCTTGCCCAGCGCGCCGCCGATCTGCCGGTTGCCGTCGCGGGCATCCTGTATACGCTGGTTGGCGGCGAGGCCGGGCTTGATCAGTTGACGGTAGGTTTCCAGCGCCTCGGCTTTACCACGCCAGAGTTCACGGTAACTGACCCGGCTGCCGGGTTGCACCACGCCGGTCGCGGCGAGGTCGCTGAGGTTGATCAGCACCCGCGGCGTCAGGCTGTAGAAATTGCCGGCACGGTCCGGTTCGTAGGTCAGGACCCGCGCCAGTTTCAGGGTGCGCAGGCCGACATCGATGCTGTCGCCGATCTTCAGGTCCAGCGCGGTCAGCAGTCGCGCTTCAACCCAGGCTTCACCGGGTTTCGGTCCGCCACCGGCTTCCTCCGGTGCAAAGGGCGCCGGGGCGCTTTTCAGTTCGCCACGCAGTGGATACACATCGTCGGCCGCCTTGATGCTGGACAGTTGAATGCCGTTGTCGGTGGCGATGACACTGGAGAACTCCACCACTTGAGCGTGTTCGAGTCCCAACTCCGTCCCACTTCTGATCTGTTCGGGGCGTGCCGGTGAACTGCCTTCGAGCAACAAGTCAGCACCGAGAAACTCGGTGGCGCGCAGCATCATGGCGCCATTCAGGCGGGCACCGAAGTAGCCGATGGCGGTACTCGCCGCCACGGCGACCACCAGGGCGAAGAACAACACGCGCAACTCACCGGCGCGGGCGTCGCGCAGGAGTTGCCGGATGGCAAGGCTGAACAGGCGCAACAGCGGCAGGCGTGCCATCACGGCTCCAGAGGGGCGACCAGCAGGCCGGCTTCAAGGCGGATCAGGCGCCGGCAGCGATGTGCCAGGCGTTCGTCGTGGGTCACCAGCACCAGGGTCGTACCGCGTTCCTGGTTGAGTTCGAACAGCAGGTCACTGATGCGCTCGCCGGTATGGCTGTCGAGATTGCCAGTGGGTTCGTCGGCGAACAGCACGTCCGGTTCGGCGGCAAACGCACGGGCAATCGCTACGCGCTGCTGTTCACCACCGGAGAGCTGGCGCGGCGAGTGGGTCAGGCGCTGGCCCAGGCCAACCCGCTGGAGCAATTGAGTGGCCCGTTCACGAGCGTCTTTGCGGCCATCGAGCTCCAGCGGCAGCATGACGTTTTCCAAAGCGTTGAGGCTGTCGAGCAGTTGAAAGGACTGAAACACAAAACCCACATGCTCGGCCCGAATGCGCGCGCGCTGGTCTTCATCGAGATTGCTCAGGCCCTGGCCGGCGAGGGTGACTTCACCGCTGCTCGGCAGGTCGAGGCCGGCGAGCAGGCCGAGGAGGGTGGATTTGCCGGAACCGGAAGCGCCGACGATGGCCAGGCTGTCACCCTTGTTCAGTTCCAGGCTGAGTTCGTGCAGGATAGTCAGTTCACCTTCCGCGCTGGGAACCACTTTGCTGAGGTTCTTCGCGGTGAGAATGCTTGCGCCCATGGAGAATCCGATGCGAGTGTGGTTTTTGAGTGCTGGCCTGGCCTTGATGTGCATGGCCCAGAACGCAGCGGCGGGAACAGTCCTGATCGTTGGCGATAGTATCAGCGCCGGTTTCGGCCTGGATACCCGCTTGGGGTGGGTGTCGTTGCTTGAGCAACGGCTCAAGCGTGAAGGTTTCGACGATAAGGTGGTCAACGCCTCCATCAGCGGCGACACCAGCGCCGGAGGCCAGGCGCGCCTGCCCGCGCTGCTTGCAGAGCATAAGCCGGAGCTGGTAATCCTTGAGTTGGGCGGCAACGACGGCCTGCGCGGAATGCCCCCAGCTAATTTGCAACAAAACCTTGCGTCGATGATCGACAGCTCCAGGAACAGTGGCGCCAAGGTGCTTTTGCTTGGCATGCAGCTGCCACCCAACTATGGCGTTCGCTATACCGAGGCCTTTGCGAAGGTCTACAGCACACTCGCCAACGAGAAAAACATCCCGCTGGTACCGTTTTTTCTCGACGGCGTGGGCGGTCATCCAGACCTGATGCAGGCCGACGGATTGCACCCGGCTGCGGTCGCTCAGGACAAGTTGCTGGAAAATGTCTGGCCGACACTGAAACCGCTGCTTTGAAATAATTGCCAAGAGGATCAATTCGGACGCTGATCGTCGAACATAGAACGCTTGTGACTGAAAATGCAGATTTCTACGTGAGAGGGTCAGAAAGGAGATAGCTGTTTGCTGTAGCCGAATTTGACACCCGAGGCGAAGAAGCCGCCGCACTCAGTCTGTTTTTTACAGCTCTGGCATTCGGGTGCGAACTCGTTTTTCCAATCACTGATCGATTTGCGGTAGTAGGGCAGGATGTCGGGATTCACCAAGCAAAGCTGATGGTTGTAGACCGAAATGTTCATGCCGTACTTGGCCAGAATGCTAACGGACCTGCTAAGCGTGTCTTTGTACTCAATTGGATCAATCCATAGCTCGTCTAGATTGGCTCTGGTGAAGCCCATCATTTCAAGGCCCATCAGTGCCACTTGATCGACAAAAAGAAGATTGCGGGCGATGAACTCACACAACTCAGGAAGTCGCTGCACAGAGAGCTTGTGTATGACCACTCGGATCTCGACCCTCTGACCCAGGCGCTTGAGGTTAAGAATGCCCTGAATGGTTTCATCGAACGCTCCTTGAGCCTGGACGATGTAATCATGCAGTGTCGGATCGTCTGAGTAGACGGGGATTCCGATCATCGCGTCAGGCAATTGAATTGCGGCATATTTTTTTGCGAACGTTGGATCTTTGAAGCTTCGACCGTTAGAAAGGATGTGAATCGCGGTTCTTGGCAGATAGCTCTTTGTCAGGCGAATGATCTTAAGAAAACGCTCTTTGTCCGTCGTAGGCTCACCTCCCGTAAACCCCAGCTCCCGGGTCTCTTTCGGGATCAACGGAATCAAGCTCTCGACCTCATCGAGTATCCATGAATCATCAGCAGCTTTAGGCGGTTGAGAACACATAAGGCAGTAGTTATTGCACTGCTCGGTCAACAGGATGCTGTTGTTGGGTGACGTAGCCCTAAACAACACTCGAATACTCTGGCGATCAGCTGAAAGCCGGATAACGTCATTGTCACCGATGTAACTGAATTCATTCGCCAGGATGGAGTAGTCAGAGCCGGCAGGCAGTCCCTCCGCCAGCTTCTGATATTGCTCAGTCAGTAGATAGTGGGCGAAACCTGTGGGTATCTCATGATCGGAAATCAGATACGCCATTTCCCGTCGCAGGATTTCAGGCAGGTTCCGATTGGTGGAAACCTTGATCAGGGTGAGGTCCTTGTAAACATTGACCGCGTGGATACGGATAACCTTCCCGCTGAGCTTCAGCATCGATTGGCCCACCCCATAAAAATCCGTTTCGTATGTTCGTCGCTTCCCATCAGTTCAATGAGATGCTTAAAAATCGCCATGTTGCGCTTGCAGAACGAGGATTCAGGTTTTCTCGCTACCAGATCCTTGTGCATGGCGTGGTGGTAGACGGGTTCGGCACCACAGTAAGGCTCAAACGCACAGTCGGAGCACATAGGGGCGCTCAAGGTGAAGGAATTTTCCAGTGCGTCCAGAAGCTGATCGGAAAGAATGATTTCCTCATAGGAATGCTCAAGAACGTTGCCCAGTCTGAACGTATGATCGCCCATCTCGGCAAGCATCCGGCTTTCATCTGAGGCATAGACGGCTCCATCGTAATTGAACACGATGGCGGCTATACCTGCGCCAGCGGGGTTCATCAAATCAACAAAGCCAGGATCCCCAGAGGTCAGCATTTTTGTCAGTACGAGAGAGGAGTATTGCTCGACAAATCGTATGCCGGACTTGTTCAGTTCAATGATGTAATCAAGACCTTCCTTGTAAAATTCCAACCAGCGCTCAGTGTCATACGACATGAATTTTTTGGTCTTGATTGCGAAGCCGTATGGAGAAAGAGTGCGGAGGAAAATTCCGTCAAAACCCAGACGCAAATACTCATCGATGATGTCACGGGCTAGCGGAAGGCTCTTATCAGTAGTCGTCATTAGAGCCGACACTTGGTCGTAGCCAAGAGCTGCGCGGGCCTTTTTCAGGCCTTCTTCGAAACGCTGATGACTGTCTCGTCCGGGTCTTGGGCGATTCGCATTATGAAGGTCCATTGGCCCGTCGAGAGAGGAAGAAAGTACGATGTTGTGCTGCTTGCAGAAGTCGAGCACGTCATCAGTCAGAAGCGACAGCGTGGTTGCGATGACGAACTGAAGATCGCGACCTTCTTTGAGATTGCGTTTTTTAGCCTCAAGAACGACGTACTCCACCATCTCAAAGTTCAGCAGTGGCTCACCCCCCTGGAATTCTATTTTGATGGCTGGGTTGGGGGATCTGAAAACGAAATCAAGCGACTTTTCAGCCATCTCTCTCGTCATGTCGAATTCCCCTTTACTCTCCGATTGCCTTGATACCTGGCAATACGGGCAGCTATGGTCGCAGCGAAGGGTCACGACAAAGATGTGCAGATTGGTGAACTGGGCTAGTCGGGACAAGCGTGTGCGAATTTTGAGTGCCAGAAGCTGAAGTGGCGCCTGCTCATTGGCGAATCGGATGAACTGCTTCGACCGGAGCGCAGGGATCAGCTCTGATGAGATCGCAAGCGTTTTGCTGATCAGCGGTTCGAGCATTGGTATTGGTATGACGTGATACTCGCCTGCCATATTGGTGATGACGTACTCGTCGTCATTCAGGCGATCAAATTTGAAAGGCAGCAATTCGTAGGGGCGTTGCTCTACATAAAATTCCAGCTTATGGAATTTACTCACTGATTAGCCCGGTTTTTGAGAAGGCCAGCCCAAGGATCAGATTCCTGATCGGTAGGGTCTCAACGTTCAGCTTGTGACGCAGCTGGTAGTCGAGGACATCCTTCTTGAATTCTTGAACAGCAGACAGAAACGCAGGCTCATCTATGCCGATATTCGAGGATAAGGCGCAGATAAATTTCCCATCGGCGCATGTGATATCAGCTGTCAGTGAATTCATCGAGCGGTAAGTGGCTTTTTGCAAAACCTGTCCGTCATAAAGCCGCTCATCAAACGCGAGCCTAGCCGTAAATTCCATTTCAGGAGCCCGAGTGGTGGGAGCTATGTGAGCTGTGCGAAGCGTGGGAGCTATGAGAGCTGTGGTAAGCCATGAACTGACCTTGATCTCCACGTTTCAGGACAAACGCAAATAGATCATTGCCGCCGCGAGCCGAAATGTTTTCGCTCTGAGTAGCCGATTGGAGTGAGATTGTGGTGTCGGTGCTGGGCTCGACAGCCTCGTGGGTGACTAAAGCCGAAGCCTGCTCCGTAGCTACGGCTGCTGCCAGAGTTGCCATTGGTACCAAAAAGGAACGCTTTTTCATTACTGGATTTCCTTATCATTGGTGAGGTTATGCAGCGAGTCTCGCTGGCGTTCGGCGGTGATGTCAATGTGGAATTAGCGCTGGAACGATTATCCATCTCTTAAATCCGACAGACGTAGCAAGGCCGGCAAATTTCGAGGCGTATAGAAGCCTAGCCAACGAGAAAAACATTCCGCTGGTACCGTTTTTTCTCGACGGCGTGGGCGGTCATCCAGACCTGATGCAGGCCGACGGATTGCACCCGGCTGCGGGCGCTCAGGACAAGTTGCTGGAAAATGTCTGGCCGACACTGAAACCGCTGCTTTGACGCTTTTCTAGCGGCGGTGTTTCGGCTAAGGTGGCGCCCCCGATTTGGAGCCCCCGATGCCGCGTCCTGCCTGGTCCCTTTTTGCCTACCAACTGATCGAGCCTGACGAACAGCTGGATCTGTTCGCCTGCCAGGAAGTGCGGGTGCATCTGGTGACTCGTCAGCTGGAGCTGGGCGGCTCGGCCGACCGAACCTTGTGCGGCAGTCTGCTGCCCGCGCAACCGCGCTGGTCGAGTGTCGACCGTCGGGTATTCCAGGACCAGCGCCTGTGTTCGCTGTGCCGGGCCATCCTCGAATCGCAGAAACGCGGCACCTCGCCGATCTGGCCAGAGTTGCGGTTCGAGCTGTAAAGCGGCAAAGATAGCTTGCTATCGGCCAACTCCCCGAAATTCCGGATGCCGGTGTACAATCGCGTTTTTATACCCTTGTCGATCATGCGAAGGATTTTCCGGATGTTGCCGCGTTTTCCTGCCGTTACCCGCTGCCTGTCTCTTGCCGCCCTTTGTATGGCGGGCCCCGTAGCCGCACTGGAGCTGCCCCTGCCACCGCCCGGTGAAGACATCGTCGGCCAGGTGCAAGTAATCAAGGCCAAGTACGAAGACACCTTCGCCGACCTCGGCACCACTTACGATCTGGGCTATTCGGAAATGGTCGCGGCCAACCCTGGCGTCGATCCATGGTTGCCGGGCGCTGGTACCGAGATCGTCCTGCCGACGCGCTTCATCCTGCCGCCGGGCCCGCGTGAAGGCATCGTCATCAACCTGGCTGAATACCGCCTCTACTACTTCCCGAAAGGCCGGAACGTGGTCTACACCTTCCCGCTGGGTATCGGTCGTGAAGGCTGGGGCTCGCCGATTGCCCACACCAGCATCATTGCCAAGACGCCGAACCCGACCTGGACCCCTCCAGCGTCGATCAAGGCCGAGCACGCCGCTGATGGCGATCCGCTGCCGAACGTCGTGCCGGCCGGCCCGGATAACCCGCTGGGGCCGTTCAAGTTCACCCTGGGTACGCCGGGCTACCTGATCCACGGCTCGAACAAGAAGTTCGGCATCGGCATGCGCACCAGCCACGGCTGCTTCCGCATGTTCAACAACAACGTGCTGGAAATGGCGGGCATGGTGCCGGTCGGTACCTCGGTACGCATCCTCAGCGATCCGTACAAGTTCGGCGTCAGTGGCGGCAAGGTGTACCTGGAAGCGCACACGCCGCTGGACGACAAGGGCAACCCTTCTGTGGTCGACAAGCACACCGCTGTGATCAACGCGATGCTCAAGCGCGAGGACATCACCAATAACCTGCGCATGAACTGGGACGTGGTCCGCGACGTGGTTGCCGCTGAAGATGGCCTGCCGGTGGAAATCGGAGTACCAAACACTTCCGCGCCGATGGTGACAACTGCACCGATTGACCCGCTGCAGTAAGGCTTGAAAAGAACCCGCCGACGCAGGCCGCGCCGGTGGGTTTTTTATTGCCGGCAGGAAATATCAGGCAATAAAAAAGCCGACCCATAAATGGGTCGGCTTGATAACAATCCCGAAGGACTATTACTTGCGGCTAGCTTTTTCCAGCATGCGCAGAGCACGCTCGTTAGCTTCGTCAGCAGTCTGTTGTGCTTTTTGAGCAGCAGCCAGAGCTTCATCAGCTTTACGGTAAGCTTCGTCTGCACGAGCCTGGGAGCGAGCAGCTGCGTCTTCAGTAGCAGTCAGACGTGCTTCGGTTTCTTTCGATACGCTGCTGCAACCGGTAGCCAGAACTGCGGCCAGAGCCAGAGCAGAGAATTTCAGAACGTTGTTCATCGTGTTCCCCTTCAAGGACTTTCTATTAAGTAGCTGTCTCCTCAGAGTGAGGAAATAGCCGGCGTACATACTACCCATTACTTCTAGTAAGTAAACTGACGTGTAGCAAGAAGCAAAAAAAATTGTAGGCGTTGATTCTTTTTCGAGCAACTTTTAACTGCATTGTTTAAAAAATATCCAGCTGGGAGGCCCGAGATGAGCGATCCGCCGAAAAAAAGTTCCGTGCACTCAGCGCTGTTTTTCTCATTCTTGGCTAAAGTCTGCCTATATGGATTCGTCCATACTTTTGTTCGGATTTTGCGTAGCGGCTCTCATAATCTTTATCCATCTTGATGGTGACTTTAAGAGCGCGCGTTCGTCTTAAGTCTCAACATCCGGCAATGTTCAGGCTATCGACCCGCGGATATCTCCGGTCGAGCCGTCCCTGCGTCACCCGGAGCAGCACCCGCCACCTGAGTCCGATGACGAGCGTATCTTGAGCATTTCTGCCAATGGTGCCTACTATTTGAGGGTGTCCGGTTGCGCGAGATCGGTGCAGTTCTTCTCGGTGTCCATTCAGGCACGGGGTGGCGTAGATGTTCCTTCGCCGGAAAAACATCGGTAAGGTAGGGGTCAGAATTCAAGACCCGCGAGGAGTAGTGATGAGCGAGGCGTTGTCCATCCACCATGACCAGGCTGGTCATCAGTTCGAGACCAGTGTGGACGGTCATCGTGCCTACCTGACCTATATGGATCTTGGGAAACAGACTCTGGATATCTATCGCACCTTCGTGCCTAACGCGTTGCGTGGTCGCGGCATCGCGGCGGCATTGACCGAGCAGGCGCTGCAGTACGCTGAAGAAATGGGTTACACCGTCATTCCATCGTGCTCTTACGTCGAGCGCTACATGGAGCGTCACCAGCGGCATGCCGCCAAGCTGAGCCAGTAACCGCAAAACGCAAAATACGAACACAAAAAAACGCCGGGTTAAGCCCGGCGTTTTTGTGTGCGGCGAAACGTGATCAGGTGCGAGCGCGCTTCGGCAGCACATCCTTGAGCTTGGCGTGCATGCTGCGCAAGGTGTTTTCGGTCGCAGACCAATCGATGCAGGCATCGGTGATCGACACGCCGTATTGCAGGTCGGCGAGGTCTTTCGGGATGGCCTGGCAGCCCCAGTTCAGGTGACTTTCGACCATCAGGCCGATGATCGACTGGTTGCCTTCGAGGATCTGGTTGGCGACGTTCTCCATCACCAGCGGTTGCAGGGCCGGGTCCTTGTTGGAGTTGGCGTGGCTGCAATCGACCATGATGTTCGGCTTGATCTTCGCCTTGTTCAGCGCTTGCTCGCAGAGTGCGACGCTGACCGAATCATAGTTCGGCTTGCCGTTGCCGCCGCGCAGTACCACGTGACCGTAGGCATTGCCCTTGGTGGTAACGATCGACACGCCACCTTCCTGGTTGATACCCAGGAAACGGTGCGGGCTGGAAACCGACTGCAGGGCGTTGATCGCCACCGTCAGGCCGCCATCGGTGCCGTTCTTGAAGCCGACGGCCGAAGACAGGCCGGACGCCATTTCACGGTGAGTCTGGGATTCGGTGGTGCGCGCGCCGATGGCCGACCAGCTGATCAGGTCCTGCAAGTATTGCGGGGAGATCGGATCAAGGGCTTCAGTGGCGGTCGGCAGGCCCATCTCGGCCAGGTCCAGCAGCAACTGACGACCGATGTGCAGACCGTCCTGAATCTTGAAGGAGTCGTCCAGGTACGGGTCGTTGATCAAGCCTTTCCAGCCGACGGTGGTGCGTGGCTTCTCGAAATACACGCGCATGACCAGATACAGGGTATCGGACACTTCTGCGGCGAGCACTTTCAGGCGCTCGGCGTATTCGTGGGCTGCCTTGATGTCGTGGATCGAGCAAGGCCCGATCACGACGAACAGGCGGTGGTCGGTGCCATCAAGAATGTTGCGAATGACTTCGCGACCCTTGGTGACGGTGCGCAGGGCAGCGTCGCTCAGAGGGATATCACGCTTGAGCTGATCGGGAGTGATCAGGGTCTCGTTGGAGGCGACGTTTAGGTCGTTGATCGGTAAATCAGCCATCGTTTACTCGTCAGGTCACGGGTGCCGGCCGCCAGCGAACCCGCGCGGCGGAGCACAGCAAATTAAGCGCGTCGGGGAGCCGAACCTTAGCGCGTTAAGCGCCTGCTCGACAATGGGCAGACACCGGTTTTAGGGGCTTTCTCACTAATTGAGAGCGTCGCCTAACCCAATGCTGGCTGTGCAAATGCCTTGCGAACCGTGTCGTGGGAGAACTCGTCGGCATGCTGCTGGACCCAGTCGAGGGCCAGGGCCTGAATATCCTGCAGGTCATCGTGTGCGTCACGCAGGCGGCAATAACGCTCGATCTGGCAGACCTGTTCGCCCATTCGCGCACTGAACAGCATCTGTTCGTCGACGAACGCAATGCCCACCAGATACCCATGCTTGCGTCGCAGGCACCAGGCTACATAACCCAGGTAGCGCAAATCGGGATTCAGGGTTGGCATGCGCACTTCCAGCGCCGTACCGTGGCGCCAGGCGCGGTGGTAATTGCAAGCCATGCCGCCGAGGCTGATAGTGTGCAGCCGTTGCCGCGAAATGCACTCATGCTTGAGCAACGTTAATTCGACGGGCACATCGTCAGGGTGAGGTAAAAAACGTCCCATGAACACGGACTCCATGTGTCGGCCATCTGACATTGTTTCCCCCAGTATAGTGGTCGAATCGGAACTGACCGATTTCGACGCCGACCAACGGCTGCTGGCGATGAGCGGTGTGTCGCTGGTGATTTTTACCAGTGTCGGCTGCGCCAGTTGCCGGTTTGCCCGGGAGCAATTGCCGCGACTCGAACTGGCGATCGACCGGCTGTGCTGGATCGATGCCGGGGACAATGGCGGGTTGGTCGAGCGTTATCAGGTTTTCCATTTGCCGGCGCTGTTTGTGGTGCGCGACGGCGAGTTTTTCGGGCCAGTACAGTCGCGCCTGACCAGCACCGGGCTCAATGAAGCCGTGCGCCGGGCGCTCAGTCGTGATGCAGAGGAGTTGCCATGATGGAGGCAGTTGCCAAACCGACAATCGGTATTATCGGAACCGGCGCGATCGGCGGTTTCTACGGGGTGATGCTGGCGCGTGCCGGTTTCGATGTTCACTTTTTGTTGCGCAGTGAATTTGCAGCGGTCGCCGAACGCGGGTTGCAAGTCGACAGCGCGGTACACGGTGCGCTGACATTGAATCCGGTCCAGGCCTATTCGTCGGCCGAAGACATGCCGCCTTGCGACTGGTTGCTGGTCGGTGCGAAAACCACCAGCAACGCAGACCTGGCGCCCGCTATCCTTCAAGCCGCCGCGCCGAATGCCAAAGTCTTGCTCCTGCAAAATGGCCTGGATGTCGAAGACAGTCTGCGAGCCTTGCTCCCGGATACGCTGCACCTGCTCGGCGGGCTCTGCCTGATTTGCGTCCATCGCACCGGTCCGGGGGCGATCACTCATCAGGCCCTTGGCGCGGTGAATGTCGGCTACCACAGTGGCCCCGCCACCGATGAACAGGCGCGCATGGCGATAGTCGAGGAGGGCGCCGGGTTGTTCCGCAGTGCCGGCATCGACTCACAGGCCATGGCGAACCTGCATCAGGCGCGCTGGCAGAAACTGGTCTGGAATATCCCTTACAACGGACTGTCGGTACTGCTTGGCGCGGGCACCACGCCGTTGATGGCCGATGCCGACAGCCGGGAACTGATCAAGGCCTTGATGGCCGAAGTGGTTCAGGGCGCCAAGGCTTGCGGTCACGAAATGCCGGCCGGTTACGCGGACTTTTTGTTCATGATGACCGAGAAAATGCCCGACTATTGGCCGAGCATGTACCACGATTTCCTGCACAAACGACCGCTGGAACTCCAGGCGATTTATGCGCGACCGCTGGCGGCGGCAAAAACGGCGGGATGCGAATTGCCGCGAATCGAAGCCTTGTATCGCAGCTTGAGCTTTATCGATCGACGCAACACGTGAGTCGATCAACCTGAGGGGGAAGGGCATGGCAAAGACGATTGACGACAAACTGGTGCTGGCGATTTCGTCGCGAGCGCTGTTCGACCTGAGCGAAAGTCACAAGGTCTATCTGTCGAGCGGCGTCGAGGCCTACCGGCAATATCAGATTGAACACGAAGACGAAATCCTCGAGCCCGGGGATGCGTTTCCGTTGGTGCAAAAACTCCTGAACCTTAATGCCAGTCTTGGACGCGCCCGGGTCGAGGTGATCCTGGTGTCGCGCAACAGCGCGGACACCGGCCTGCGCGTATTCAACTCGATTGATCACTATGGCCTGGCGATTTCCCGCGCGGCGTTTGTCGGCGGTCGCAGTCCCTATCCGTACCTCAAGGCCTTTGGCTGCGACCTGTTTCTCTCCACCCACGCCGAAGACGTGCGCAGCGCGCTGGATGCCGGGTTCGCTGCAGCGACCATTCTGTCGGGCGGTGCCAGCCGTGCGGCCAGCGATGAATTGCGCATCGCCTTCGACGGTGATGCGGTGCTGTTTTCCGACGAGTCCGAGCGGATCTATCAGTCCGGCGGCCTGGAAGCGTTTCAGGCCAGCGAGCGCGAATCGGCTCGCGAGCCTTTGCGCGGTGGGCCGTTCAAAGGTTTTCTCGCCGCCCTCAATCTGTTGCAGCGCGAGTTTCCTGATGACGCCTGTCCGATCCGCACCGCCCTGGTGACGGCACGGTCGGCGCCGGCCCATGAACGGGTGATCCGCACGTTGCGCGAATGGGACATTCGTCTGGACGAGTCGCTGTTTCTGGGTGGCCTGACCAAGTCGGCATTCCTCGAAGCGTTTGCCGCCGACGTGTTTTTCGACGATCAGGCCGGTCATTGCGAGCTGGCCCGCGAGGTGGTCGCCACCGGCCACGTGCCCCACGGCATAAGCAACGAGCAAAAGGTTTAAGCCCGCGGTTCAACGCGTTACGCGGGCCGTCGTACTCGCCAAGGCACTGCTAAGCTGAATCAAATCTCCGCCATGTTGGCACGCGAGGAGGTCATATGATTCATTCGATGCTGTATGCCACTGACCTCGGTCTGTATGCACCGTTGGTGATGCAGCATGCCTTGGCGCTGGCGCGGACATTCAATGCCGACTTGTATGTGGTACACGCCGTTGAGCCCATGGGGTTGTTTGCCGAATCAGTGCTGCAGAGTTACCTCGATGAGCAGGCCTTGAACGAGTTTCACAGTCAGGGCCTGAGCACGGTGATCGCCAATATTGAGCAGCGGGTGCTCGACAGCTTTCGTGAAGAGTTGGGGGATGAAGGGGAGCAGGATCTGGAGCGGATCAAAGCGGTGCGAGTGCTGCAGGGTGACCCATCGCAGGTGATTCTCGACCAGGCGCAGAAACTCTCCGTGGATTTGTTGATCGTAGGTAGTCATAGCCATGGTGCTGGCGCGGAAACGCCTCTGGGCAGGACCGCTGCGCGGGTGTTGCAACTGTCTCGGGTGCCGGTTTATCTGGTGCCACTCGTTGAACGTCGTCGCCAAGGGGATCGCTAGAAAGCGAATAGTGGCAATTTGACAAAAAAGTTCTAGATTTATTCTTCAAGCCATTAATATAGTTATATACCGTCGCTGATGCCCGTGGCGTCTACCTTGCTTTGAGGGATTCATATGAAGCTTCAACAACTGCGCTACATCTGGGAAGTGGCGCACCACGACCTCAACGTTTCCGCTACAGCCCAAAGCCTTTACACCTCGCAACCGGGCATCAGCAAGCAGATCCGTCTGCTGGAAGACGAATTGGGCGTCGAGGTTTTTGCCCGCAGCGGCAAGCACCTGACCCGCGTCACTCCGGCCGGCGAGCGCATCATCACCACCGCCGGCGAGATCCTGCGCAAGGTTGAAAGCATCAAGCAGATCGCCCAGGAATTCTCCAACGAGAAGAAAGGCACCCTGTCGATCGCCACCACGCACACTCAGGCACGTTATGCGTTGCCACCAGTGATCAGCAATTTCATCAAGCAATACCCGGACGTTGCCCTGCACATGCATCAGGGTTCGCCGATGCAAATCGCCGAAATGGCCGCAGACGGCACCGTGGATTTCGCCATCGCCACCGAAGCGCTGGAACTGTTCGGTGACCTGGTGATGATGCCGTGCTACCGCTGGAACCGTTGCGTGGTCGTGCCTCAGGGCCACCCGCTGACCAAGCTGTCGAAGCTGTCCCTGGAAGCCCTGGCCGAATACCCGATCGTGACGTACGTGTTCGGTTTTACCGGTCGTTCAAAACTCGACGAAGCCTTCAGCCATCGCGGCCTGACACCGAAAGTGGTGTTCACCGCCGCCGACGCCGACGTGATCAAGACTTACGTTCGCCTGGGCCTGGGCGTGGGCATCGTGGCGAAAATGGCCGTCGACGCCAAACTCGACAGCGACCTCGTGATGCTCGACGCCAGCGACTTGTTCGAATCCAGCATCACTAAAATCGGTTTCCGTCGCGGCACTTTCCTGCGTGGTTTCATGTGCGATTTCATCGAGAAGTTCGCGCCGCACCTGACCCGAGAAGTCATGGCCAAGGCCATTCAGTGCCACAACAAACAGGAACTGGAAGAGCTGTTCGACGGCGTCGAACTGCCGGTCCACTAACCCTGTTTAGATCACCTCGGTGACAGCAAACTGTTGCCGAGCGCCCGCCACCAGAATCTCCACTTCGTCCCCTTCGAACTTGCCCAGCAGGCTTTTGCCCAGCGGCGAGCGAGGGGTGATGACAGTGATCATTTGCCCGACCATATCGACTTTCAGGCCCGCCGCGTCAGGGGCCAGGAACAGCCATTGCTCACGCCCCTTTTCGTCTTCCAGGCCGAGCAGGGCGCCGACTTCGATCCCGCGTTGTTCGTCATAAGGACGCAAGGTCAGGTTCTGGCACAACGTCAGTGACTGCCTGATTTCTTCCACGCGTTTGGCCTGTCCGGCAGCCAGATAAGACGCCTCCAGGCCTAGGGTGTCGTACTTGTTTTCGGCGATGTTTTCTTCGTGGGTCGCGGTTTCGTAAGCGGTTTGCGCGGCACGCTCGGCGATGTCGAGATCGACCCGAAGCTTGTCGATAATCAGTCGGTGGACGGCTGGCTTGTGCATAGAGAGCTTCATGGTCAGTCGCAGAATTGCAGAACGTTGGCGCGGCTTTTTTCGCTCGGCGCGGTCTTGTCCTGTTGCAGCCACAACTGGCATTTCGGATTGGACAGATTGCGGCCGCTGCTGCGGGCCTGATCCATGCGTTGCTGCTGCTCGTTCTTGCGCAGGTTCTCTTCATACTGTTCGAACAGTGGGCTCTGCGGCGGGATGTCCGGCACCGGTTGCACTACCACCGGCGGCTTGGCCAGTTGCTCTACCGCGGCGGCGACTGGCGCGAGTTGCTCGCTGAACAGCAGGCGCGAGGCGAGCCAGCAAGTCAGCGCGATTGCGAGGAATCCAAGCCACAGACCGAGGGCAATGCTGCCGGTCAATTGCAGCGCATTGAGCTGAATCGGCAACGGACGGCGCGGGTTGGGACGGTAGGGCATGGCTGCCTCCTGGCGGGTGGTCGCGGGCGAGTGGCGATTGTCGCACGAAGATTAATCGCCGTCGGCTCTTCTGCGCGAGGTAATTTATGCGGACAATCGGCGCCTTTGCCAACGGGAGCCTGGAATGCCTGAAATGCCTCAAGTGAAAACCCGCTGGGATATTTTTTGCACCGTGGTCGACAACTTTGGCGACATCGGTGTGACCTGGCGCCTGGCCCGACAACTGGTGGCCGAGCATGCCGTGGAGGTGCGCTTGTGGGTCGATGACCTGCGGGCCTTCGAACGCATCTGTCCGGAAATCGACATCAGCGCCACGCAGCAATGGCAGCAGGGTGTGGAGGTGTGTCAGTGGCCCACCGAATGGCAACCCGCTGAAGCGGCTGATGTGGTGATCGCCGCGTTCGCCTGCCAGTTGCCGAGCGCCTACATGGACGCCATGGCCTCGCGGGAAAAGCCGCCGCTGTGGATGAACCTCGACTACCTGAGCGCCGAAGACTGGGTGATCGGCTGTCACGGTTTGCCATCGGTGAAGTACAAGAGCGTGCAGAAGTACTTCTTCTTTCCGGGGTTCCAGAAAGGCACGGGTGGCTTGCTGCGCGAAAACGGATTGCTTGAACGTCGCCAGCAGTTTCAGCAAAACCCCGAAGCCCAGCGCGAATTCCTGCAAGGCCTGGGGATCGATCGCGCACCGAACGCTCAACTGATCTCACTGTTTGCCTACGAAAACAGCGGATTGGCCAGTTGGCTGGACGTGCTGGCCGCCGATTCGATTCCCACGCATCTGCTGGTGCCCGAAAGCCGGATTCTCGGGGATGTCGAATGCTGGCTGGGTGTCGATCAACTGGCGGCAGGCGCGGTGCACGTGCGCGGTGAATTGACCGTGCAAGTCCTGCCGTTCGTCCGACAGGATCAATACGATCATTTGCTGTGGTGCTGCGATTTCAACGCCGTGCGCGGCGAAGATTCCTTTGTTCGCGCGCAATGGGCAGGGCGGCCGCTGCTCTGGCACATCTATCAGCAGGACGAAGATATCCATCTGGACAAGCTCGACGCCTTCCTGGCTCTGTACACCCAAGGCCTGTCCGGGCCCGCCAGCGAGGCGATCAGCGGTCTTTGGCGTGCGTGGAATGCGGGTCATGATATGTCCGACCATTGGTTAGCGACCTGCAAACACTGGCCGGAGCTGCAAAAACACGCCGAGACGTGGTGTCTGGAACAAGCCTTGCAGGCTGATCTTGCCGCAGCGCTGGTACAGTTTTATGTAAATTGGATATGATACGCGGCCTAGATTTTTGTAAATCCCATCCAAATTCGGATATTCGCAATGAAAACTGGTAAAGAACTGAAACCCGGTACCGTGATCCGTCTCGAAAACGATCCTTGGCTGGTTCAGAAAGCTGAATTCACCAAATCCGGTCGTAACAGCGCGATCATGAAGACCAAGCTGAAAAACCTGCTGACCGGTTACAAGACCGAGATCGTTTACAGCGCCGACGACAAACTGGACGACGTAATCCTCGACCGCAAAGAAGCGACCCTGTCCTTCATCAGCGGCGACACCTACACGTTCATGGACACCACCGACTACACCATGTACGAGCTGAACGCTGAAGACATCGAAGCCGTTCTGCCTTTCGTTGAAGAAGGCATGACCGATGTTTGCGAAGCGATCTTCTTCGAAGAGCGTCTGGTTTCCGTAGAACTGCCGACCACCATCGTGCGTCAGGTTGACTACACCGAAGGTTCCGCTCGCGGTGACACTTCCGGCAAGGTGATGAAGCCTGCCAAACTGAAGAACGGTACCGAGCTGTCGGTTGCTGACTTCATCGAAATCGGCGATATGATCGAGATCGATACCCGCGAAGGCGGTTCCTACAAAGGCCGTGCTAAATAAGCACCGCTTGAGGAATGAAAAAGCCCGACCATTGAGTCGGGCTTTTTTGTGGGCGCAGTTTCAGGCTCAACCATGAACACTGTGGGAGCGAGCAAGTCGAATCGTCGCACCGCCGCTCCCGCATTTTGACCTGTGTTATTTCTTCAGGTGTTGTTTCAGTTCTTCCGACGCCTGCTGCATCGCCGAGCGTACTGCTGGAACCTGGCTCACCACATTCAACAAACCGTAGTCGTGAATCATGCCGTTGTAGCGAACCGCTGTGACCGGCACGCCAGCCTCGTCCAGTTTGCGCGCATAAGCTTCACCTTCATCGCGCAACACGTCGGCACCGGCTGTCTGCACCAGGGCAGGTGGCAAGCCCTTCAGTTGCGCGGTGGTTGCCCGCAGCGGTGAGGCGTAGATCTCGTTACGCTGCTTGGCGTCGGCGGTGTAATTGTCCCAGAACCACTTCATCATGTTTTTGGTGAGGAAGTGCCCCTCGGCAAACTGGTTGTAGGACGCGGTTTCGAAGTTGGCGTCCGTCACCGGCCACAGCAGCACCTGGAACTTGATCGCCGGGGTGCCCTTGTCTTTGGCCATCAACGCAACCACGGCCGCCATGTTGCCACCGACGCTGTTGCCGGCCACGGCCAGGCGCTTGCCGTCGACGTTGATCTCTTTACCGTGCTCGGCCACCCATTTCGTCGCGGCATAAGCCTGGTTGATCGCCACCGGGTAATGCGCTTCCGGCGACGGGGTGTAATTGACGAACACCGCCACCGCACCCGAACCCGTCACCAGGTCGCGAACCAGGCGTTCGTGGGTCGGAAAGTCCCCCAGCACCCAGCCACCGCCGTGGAAGAACATGAACACTGGCAGCTCGCCTTTGACCCCGGCCGGCCGGACGATGGTCAGGCTGAGCGGTTGGCCATCGACTTGAATGGTCTTCTCGCTGACATCGGCTTTTGGCAGTGTCAGTTTCACCGAGGCTTGCGCACCCACCAGCACCGCGCGGGCTTCTTTGGGGGTGAGTTGTTCCATTGGTTTGCCGGTGCCGGCATTCAGGACATCGAGGAACGCCTGGGTGTTGTGTTCAACCCCATCGCCTGCAAACACGTTGCTGATGGACAAAGCGAGAAGGGTGCCGGTCAAGACTTTGCTGAAAGTGTTCATGTTCGTTTCCTGTTTGGGCCTGGTAGCCAGCAGTTAGACGGTCACGTGCAGGCGCACATCGACGTTGCCACGGGTCGCGTTCGAGTACGGGCAGACCTGGTGTGCTGCGTCGACCAGACTTTGCGCGTCGGCTTGTTCAAGACCCGGCAGGCTGATGTGCAGATCGATGTCCAGACCGAAGCCGCCAGGGATCTGGCCGATGCCGACATGGGCGGTGATCGATGCGTCGTTCGGGATGCTGCGTTTAGTCTGGCTGGCGACGAACTTCAGCGCGCCGATGAAGCAAGCGGAGTAGCCGGCAGCGAACAGTTGCTCAGGGTTGGTCGCAGCGCCACCGGCACCACCGAGTTCTTTGGGGGTAGCGAGTTTGACGTCGAGGATGTTGTCACTGGAAACCGCACGACCGTCACGGCCGCCAGTGGAGGTTGCGATTGCGGTGTAGAGAGTTTGCATGGTGTAAGCCTCGTTCGGGTTTGATTGGTTTGCGCTAAATGTTTGCGCGCTAAGTAAGTGCGAAGTGAATGTATCGCGCCAATATTTAGTGCGCAAGATAAATTTTTGAAAAAGTTTTGGATTGGAGAGGGCAGCGGATTGGATGTGTCGAGTTAGAGCGGTCGCGGCAGGATTTTTCAGCGGAGAATTTTTTTGAAAGAGGACGCGAGATCGACAGGGACACCACAAAACAAATGTGGGAGCGGGCTTGCTCGCGAAAGCGATGCATCAGGCAACATTTTTGTCGACTGGCAACACCGCTTTCGCGATCAAGCCCGCTCCCACAGGGGATCTGGGGTGGTTTGAAGGTTAGAGGCTGTCTTGCAGATTGCTGCGCAGTTCTTGCAACTCCGCTTGAAGTTTCTGCAGTCTCTCAAGTGTCATTCCGCTAGCACCAAGGATGCATTGGGGAATGCCGCGCGCCTTCTCCCGCAACGCGCGCCCTTGTTCGGTCAGCTCGACAATCACCACCCGTTCATCTTCACGGCTGCGGGTGCGACTGAGCAAACCCTCGACCTCCAGGCGTTTGAGCAAAGGCGTCAGTGAGCCGGGGTCTGTCAGCAGTCGCGTGCTGATTTCGCCTACGGTCAACCCGTCCCGCTCCCACAACACCATCATCGCCAGATACTGCGGATAGGTCAGGCCCAGCGCTTGCAGCAGCGGCTTGTACACCTTGGTCATCAGCAGCGAGGTGGAATGCAGGGCGAAGCAAGCCTGATTGTCCAGCAGCAGCTGGTCGCAGTTATCCGGGGTGTTGCGTTCGGTGGTCATTTCAAAGCCTTGATCAGTAATCGTCATGAATCTAGCGGACGAATCTTTAATGCACCAGACAATTCTGGACTAGTGCCGGTCCAGGGTGTTTTGTAGCGCCAGGTCCCACGGCGGAATCGGGCTGAAGCGGGTTTTCAGATATTCCAGCAACAAGCGACTGCGGGAATTGGGTTGCTGCTCAAGACGCAACGCATAGATGCCGGTGGATTCGGGAGGTGGCAGGCCGTTTTCACAAAACAGCGGCAGCAATTCGCCGCGCAACAGGTACTCGCTGGCCAGCCAGGTCGGCAAGTGCGCGATGCCCAACCCGGCCAATGCACCACACACCAGCGCCTCGGCATTGTTGGCGCTCATGCGGATGCGCGCCGGGCGATGCAAGTGCATGTGCCCATCGCGTTCGAAGCGCCAGGCGAAGGGCGGGGCCAGACCGTCCCAGTCGAGACCGTCATGCTCGATCAACTGCGCCGGCTCGGTCGGGACGCCGCGACGTTTGAGGTACTCGGGACTGGCGCAGGCAATGCGTACCATACTCGCCAGCGGCGTGGCCACCAGCCTCGTGTCGGCCATTTGCCCGGCGCGCAGCACCAGGTCAACCTTGCCCAGGTTCAGCCCTTGCATGTCGACAAAACTGTCGATCAAGTGCAACTGCACGTCCAGGCCGGGGTAGAGCATCAAGAAGTCGGCAATCACCGGTGCCAGGTGCCGACGGCCGAACGCCGCGGGCGCATCGATGCGGATCAAGCCTTCCGGTGCACTGCTCAGGGACACGGCTTCAGCCCGAGCCAGGCGCAATTCCGCAACGATGCGCCGCGCACGTTCGGCAAACGCCAAGCCGGCAGGCGTCGCGCGCACCGCGTGGGTGCTGCGAATGAACAGCTGGCTGCCGACTGCATTTTCCAGGCTGTCGATGCGCCGCGCCACGGCCGAAGGCGTCAACGGATGGCGGCGGGACGCAGCGGAAAAGCTCCCGGTTTCCAGCACATCGAGGAACAGGCCGAGCTGTTCAGTCAATTGATTGGGGTTCATGGTGTATCTGCGCTTATGCGAAGTTGGCACAGCCATTGTGCGTTGCTGTGCGTTTCCCCGCCAGCGCCGACTGCGTAGGATGAATGCCCTGACAAAAGGAAATTCGCTTGTGATTGAGTTCGTGATGTATCTGGTCTTCGGCGCAGCCTTAGGAACCCTTGGCGGGCTATTCGGCATTGGCGGTGGCTTGATCGCGATTCCGTTGCTGGGCGTGCTGTTCGGTCTCGATCAGCAAATAGCCCAAGGCACGGCGTTGGTCATGGTTGTGCCCAACGTGATGCTGGCGCTGTGGCGTTATCACCAGCGCAATCGCATCGAAATGCGTCACGCGTTGCCATTGGCGGCAATGGGGTTTTGCTTCGCGTGGATCGGGTCGATCTGGGCGGTAGGCATCGACGCGCAAACCATGCGCGTGGGCTTTGTCGCGTTCTTGATTGTCCTGTCGGCCTATAACCTGGTGCGCATGTTCACCGCCAACGCGCCGGCCTCTGCACAAATGCGTTATTCCTGGCCATGGCTGGGTGTGCTCGGTGCGGCGTCCGGCACCATGGGCGGGTTGTTTGGAGTCGGTGGGGCAGTGGTGGCGACGCCGGTATTGACCAGCGTGTTCGGCACCACCCAGGTGGTGGCCCAAGGCTTGTCGCTGGCTCTGGCGCTGCCCAGCACCGGCGTCACACTGGTGACGTACGCGATGCATCATCAAGTGGACTGGATGATCGGTTTGCCGTTGGCCGTCGGCGGATTGATGAGCATCAGTTGGGGCGTGAAGATCGCCCACGCCATGCCGGAGCGGCTATTGCGCGGGCTGTTCTGCGGCTTCCTGGTGCTGTGCGCGGTGATGCTCGCGTTTAAAGTTTGAAGCCTTCGACGATGTGCTCGGCCAGGCACTCGGTGATCGGTGACGGATTGTGCAGGTTGCGCACCAGCATGATGCAGGCTTCCGGCAACAGCGGCAGGTCTTCGGCTTCTCCCAGGATGCGCATGTCCGGCGTGATCAGGCTTTCCAGTTGCGCGGTCACTGCAAGGCCCGCACTGACCACGGCCATCAACGCCGACAGGCTGGAACTGTTGTAGGCAATGCGGTAATCGCGGCCCATCGCGTCCAGCGCATTGCATGCCCATAGCCTGCAGAAACAATCACTGTTGAACATCGCCAGGGGCAGCGGCGTCTGCTCGTGGGCGCTGAAGCATTGTGCTTCGGCCCAGACGAAACGTTCCTTGCGCAGCAATTGGCCGATTTCAGTACCGGGCTCGCGGGTGACGATGGACAAGTCCAGGTCCTGGCGTTGCAACAATTGCTTGGTTGATTCGCAGTGAACTTCGATCTGGATCAGCGGGTAAAACTGGGCGAAGCGCGACAGGATCCCCGGCAGGAAGCGCATGACGTAATCGTCGGGCGTGCCGATGCGCACGGTGCCGACCATGTGCGGCTCACGCAACGTATTGAAGACTTCGCTGTGAAGTTTGAGGATGCGCCGCGCGTAACCCAGCAAGACCTGGCCTTCGGCGGTCAGCTTGACCTGGCGTCCATCCCGCTCGAACAACTGGCGCTGCAATACGTCTTCTTCCAGACGCTTCATCTGCATGCTCACCGCTGACTGCGTGCGGTTGACCATTTCACCGGCGCGGGTAAATCCGCCCTGGTCGGCGATGGCGACAAAGGTGCGCAGCACGTCAGTATCGATACTAGGGTACGCCGACATCCATCAATCTCCGAGATGGTTACCATCAGAAACATTCGTTGGATTGATCTTAGCGCTGAGGCGAGACTTGAGCCATCCCTAAAGGAGGGCAGCAAGATGAAAGGTCATAACGAGCATGTAACGGAAGAAAAATTCTCAATCCACGCGGTATCCGATCTGTTGCACAAGTTTAGTCGCTGGTACGAACTTCACCGTGAACGTGAACTGCTGGCAAGCTTGAGCGACGAAGCACTGAAGGACATCGGCGTGAGTCGTGCAGATGTGGAACATGAATCGGTCCGGCCGTTCTGGGATGATCCGATGCATAAATGATGATGCCATCGCTACACAAACCCCTCTTTGGTGAGGTAGGTTGCGAGCAGACACGGAGGTATTCATGCCCGCAACGCTGTCCTTTTCCAACAAACAGGCTCGACGTCTGGCGCTGGCCGCCCAAGGGTTCAACGGGCGGCAACCGCCAGCGGCGATCAAACCGGTTCAGCTCAACCGGCTGATCGAACGCCTGGGCATCCTGCAGATCGATTCGGTCAATGCGTTGGTGCGTTCGCACTACCTTCCCTTGTTTTCCCGCCTCGGAAACTACTCTCCCGATTTGCTTGATCAGGCCGCCTGGAGCCAGGGCCGTCGGCGCACGTTGTTCGAATATTGGGGCCATGAAGCGTCGTTGCTGCCCTTGTCGATGTACCCCTTGATGCGTTGGCGCATGCAGCGTGCGACGCGCGGCGAAGATATCTATCAGCAACTGGCACGTTTCGGTCGCGAGCAGCAGGACACGATTCGCCGGGTGCTGGCCTCGGTGCAGCAGCTTGGCGCACTGGGGGCTGGAAGTCTGTCGACTCGTCAGGAGCGGGCCGGGCCATGGTGGGACTGGAGCGCTGAAAAACATGCGCTGGAATGGCTGTTCGCCGCCGGTGAAGTGACGGTTGCCGGGCGCCGTGGATTCGAGCGGCTTTACGATCTGCCGGAACGGGTGATTCCTTCGGCCATCCTGCAACAGCCGTTACTCAGTGAGGCCGAGGCCCAGCGCGGGCTGTTGCTGCATGCTGCGACGGCATTGGGTGTCGGCACGGAAAAGGACCTGCGCGATTATTTCCGCCTGAACCCGGCAGACAGCCGGCTGCGGCTGGCGGAACTGGTGGAGGCGGGTGAATTGCTGACCTGCGAGGTGCAGGGCTGGCGGCAACCAGCCTATTGCCTGCCCGAGCCGAAAGTGCCGCGCAAGGTCGAGTCCAGTGCGCTGTTGTCGCCGTTTGATTCGCTGATCTGGGAGCGCAGCCGGACCGAGCGGTTGTTCGATTTCCGTTATCGACTGGAGATCTACACGCCGCAGGACAAGCGGGTGTACGGCTATTACGTGCTGCCGTTTTTGCACAATGAACGGATCGCCGCGCGGGTGGATTTGCGCGCCGAGCGAGCATTGGGCCGGCTGGCTGTGCACGCTGTGCATGAGGAAGAGCCGGGGCTGGATGACGAGGGGATGCTGGCGTTGGCGGTCAATCTGCGGCAGATGGCGGACTGGCTGGGGCTTGCGCAGGTTCAGCTGAATTGCCCGCGGGCGAGTGCGGCGCGGTTGCGGGTGGCATTGGCACAACTCAGTGTTGTTTGAACTGGCGCCATCGCGAGCAGGCTCGCTCCCACAGGTTCAGCGCAATCTCTGTGGGAGCGACGCGATTCACCGCCGGACTTGCTTCAGCGTCTCGGCAATCAGAAACGCCAACTCCAACGACTGATCCGCATTCATTCGCGGGTCGCAATGGGTGTGATACCGGTCCGACAACCCGTCTTCTGTAATCGGCCGCGCGCCACCAATGCACTCGGTCACATTCTGCCCGGTCATCTCGATGTGGATACCGCCGGCGTAGCTGCCTTCCGCTTCGTGAACCTGGAAGAACTGCTTCACCTCACCGAGGATCTGCGCGAAGTCGCGGGTCTTGTAGCCGCTGCTGGCCTTGATGGTGTTGCCGTGCATCGGGTCGGAGCTCCAGAGCACTTGCTTGCCTTCACGCTGCACCGCGCGGATCAACGCCGGCAAGTGATCGCCGACCTTGTTCGCGCCCATGCGTGCGATCAGGTTCAAGCGGCCCGGGTCATTGTCCGGGTTGAGCACGTCGATCAGGCGAATCAGGTCTTCGGGGTTCATGCTCGGGCCGACCTTGACCCCGATCGGGTTGTTCACACCGCGCAGGAATTCAACGTGGGCGCCGTCGAGCTGACGGGTGCGATCGCCGATCCACAGCATGTGCGCCGAGCAATCGTAGTAATCGTTGGTCAGGCTGTCGCGGCGCACGAAGGCTTCTTCATAATTGAGCAGCAGCGCCTCGTGGGCGGTGAAGAAACTGGTTTCGCGCAATTGCGGCGAACTGTCCATGCCGCAGGCGCGCATGAATGCCAGGGTTTCATCGATGCGATCGGCCAGGTGGCTGTATTTCTCGGCCAGTGCGGAGTTGGCGATGAAATCCAGGTTCCACTTGTGTACCTGATGCAGGTCGGCGAAACCGCCCTGAGCGAACGCACGCAGCAGGTTCAGGGTGGCGGTGGACTGGTGATAGGACTGAAGCAGACGCTCCGGGTCCGGCACGCGGCTTTTTTCGTCGAAACCGATGCCGTTGACGATGTCGCCACGGTAGGCGGGCAGGGTCACGCCATCGATGGTTTCGTCGTTGGCCGAGCGCGGCTTGGCGAACTGGCCGGCCATGCGCCCGACCTTGACCACCGGGCAACCGGCGGCGAAGGTCATGACGATCGCCATTTGCAGCAGGACTTTAAAGGTGTCGCGAATTTTTGCGGCGGAGAACTCGGCAAAGCTTTCGGCGCAGTCGCCACCTTGCAACAGAAACGCACGGCCCTGGGTGACCTGGGCAAACTGACGGCGCAACTCCCGGGCCTCACCGGCAAACACCAGGGGCGGATAACTCGCCAGGGTTTGCTCGACCTGCAGCAAATGCGCCGCGTCGGGGTAGTGGGGTTGTTGCTGGATCGGCAGGGCGCGCCAGCTGTCAGGGCTCCAGGGTTGGCTCATCACGGTCTCGGTTGTTTTACGCTCGGGCGTTCATGTTATCAGCAAATTAGTGCGTGACCTGTTCCGCTTGCTTCGCGGACAATCGCGCCTTTGCCGCTTCATGTTGCGGTTTATCGCGTTGCCGGGCCTGGCGACGATCAGGAGACGAAATGACTGAGGAGCGCGTCGAGCATCTGCTCGCCGAGGTACAGGATGAATTCGGCGTGATTCGCGTGCTGGAAGTGGCCGATTACCGTTTTCTCGAGTTCGGTGATGCCATCGAGCAGAGTTGCGTGTTCACGGCGGACCCAAGCTGGCTCGAGTACGATTACACCCGCGCGATGCTGATTGGTGCGCTGTGCCACGAACAGCCGGAAAGCGCGCTTTTCCTCGGGCTCGGCGCCGGCACGCTGACCCAAGCGTGCCTCAAGTTCCTGCCGCTAGAAGATGTCGAGGCCATCGAGCTGCGCCCCGACGTACCGCGTCTGGCCATCGAATACCTTGGGCTGGATGACGACCCGCGACTGTATATCCGCGTCGGCGATGCGCTGGAGTTGCTCGATACCGCCGAGCCGGCGGACCTGATTTTCGTCGACCTTTATACCGATGTCGGTCCGGGTGTCGGGCATCTGGCCTGGAACTTCCTGGAAAACTGTCAGAAACGCTTGAATCCGGGCGGCTGGCTGGTGATCAATCAGTGGGCCACCGATGACGGTAAGCCGTTGGGCGCTGCGTTGTTGCGTGGGCTCTATCACCGGCATTACTGGGAGTTGCCGGTGAAGGAGGGCAACGTGATTTTGATCGTGCCTTCGGAGCTGGATCAGGAGCTGGATCTGGAAGGATTGACCGCCCGGGCCAAAGAGCTGGCGCCGCGGTTGGGGTATTCGTTGCAGTCGTTGATCAAGGCGATTCGACCGGCAACCTGATGCAATGAGGCCTTGTGGCGAGGGAGCTTGCTCCCGCTTGAGTGCGCAGCACTCACAAGATTTGCATTGATTGCGAAGATTTTGGGGCCGCTTCGCAGCCCAGCGGGAGCAAGCTCCCTCGCCACAAAAGCAAATCTGTCAGTAGCCCTTGAAGACCCCCGGTCGCTTCTCGACCATCGACCGCACACCTTCCCGGGCATCCTCACTCGCCAGTAACTTCTTCACCAACGGCGGCAATCCCTGCGCCGCCGCCGTTTCCCCTTCATAGCGCGCCTGCCGGGCCGACATCAGCGTCGCCTGAACCCCCAGCGGCGCCTGCCGGGCAATCCGTTCAGCCAATTCAATCGCCCTCGGCAGCAGATCCTCGCTGGCCATGACTTCCTGCACCAACCCCAGGTGCAACGCTTCATGCGCATCGAATTCATCGCCGGTCAGCAGCCAGCGCATGGCATTGCCCCAGCCGGCGACTTGGTGCAGACGCAACGTGGCGCCACCGAAGGGGAAGATCCCGCGCTGCACTTCCTTCTGGGCGAATCGGGTATTGCTGGCGCAGAGGTTGATGTCGGCGGCCAGCATCAGCTCGATGCCGATGGTCAGGCAGTAGCCTTGCGCGGCGACAATCACCGGTTTGCTCACCCGGGGCCCTGCAAACACCCCCCACGGATCGCAACCGCCGGGCGGCGCTTGCCAGCCGTCGGCCAGGGCCGCGCTGGCATTGATCAGGTCGAGTCCGGCGGTGAAATGCTCACCATGAGCGAACACCACTGCCACCCGCGCTTCGCTGTCCGCCTCGAACTCGCCATAGGCCAGGCTCAGCGCGTTGAGCAGGTCGAGGTCGAACGCGTTGCGCTTGGCCACCCGATCCAGGCCGATCAACAGGACATGGCCGTGTTTTTCACGGGTGACACGACTGGGGGCGGGCTGATTCATGGAGCATTTCCTCGGGCGGGAAGGGGAGTGTCAGACCGCGGGTCTGCGTCACATCGGTGAACCGTTTTAGCGCCATCGCCAGCGGGGCCGGGCCTTTGAAAAATAGACCGTTGCACGATTATCCGCAAAGCCTGTGACACAACGGTGTATACGTCAGTTTTCCGACAAATAATGCTCCCTTTTTGAGCGAATTCCGGTATAGTGCGCGCCGGCCTTTAACCGGGCCGCGTTTAGGTAGCGCAATTTCCCGAAGTCAGCTTCGGCTGCACGTCCGCACAGCGGACTCTCCCTTGACGAATCTTTTTCATTCATTCGTTTTCGCAAATCCCCGCCGACAAAGCAGCCAGGGCGACTCTTGAGTCTTACACGGCATGCGCAGCTTTGGAGCATGGGTCTTTGCGGATGCACTTAGAGGCAGACCCATGACCCAGGAAACCGGCGGCTTCGCCGCTTTTAATCTTAATCCGAATATTCTTGCAGCCGTCATCGCGACTGGCTACGAAGAGCCTTCGGCTATTCAGCAGCAATCGATCCCGATCATCATGGCCGGCCACGACATGATTGGCCAGGCGCAAACCGGTACCGGTAAAACCGCCGCGTTCGCTCTGCCAATCCTGCACCGCATCGATCCTGCCAAGCGCGAGCCGCAAGCCCTGATCCTGGCGCCAACCCGTGAGTTGGCGCTGCAAGTAGCAACCGCTTTCGAAACCTACGCCAAGCAAATGCCGGGCGTTACCGTTGTGGCCGTTTACGGCGGCGCCCCGATGGGCCCACAACTGAAAGCAATCCGTAATGGCGCACAGATCGTTGTCGCCACGCCGGGCCGTCTGTGCGACCACCTGCGTCGTGACGAAAAAGTCCTGTCGACCGTGAACCACCTGGTTCTCGACGAAGCGGACGAAATGCTCAAACTGGGTTTCATGGACGACCTCGAAGTTATCTTCAAGGCTCTGCCGCCAACCCGTCAGACCGTATTGTTCTCGGCCACCCTGCCTCAGTCGATCCGTGCCATTGCTGAACGCCATCTGCGCGATCCGCAACACGTGAAGATCCAGACCAAGACTCAGACCGTTACCGCGATCGAACAGGCTCACCTGTTGGTTCACGCTGACCAGAAGACCTCGGCTGTATTGAGCCTGCTGGAAGTGGAAGACTTCGACGCCCTGATCATGTTCGTGCGTACCAAGCAAGCGACCCTGGACCTGGCCAGTGCCCTGGAAGCCAAAGGCTACAAAGCCGCTGCGCTGAACGGTGACATTGCTCAGAACCAGCGTGAGCGCGTAATCGAATCCCTCAAGGATGGCCGTCTGGACATCGTTGTGGCGACTGACGTTGCTGCCCGTGGCCTGGACGTTCCGCGCATCACTCACGTGTTCAACGTTGACATGCCTTACGATCCTGAGTCCTACGTTCACCGTATCGGCCGTACTGGCCGTGCCGGTCGCGAAGGTCGTGCACTGCTGCTGGTGACTCCGCGTGAGCGCCGCATGCTGCAAGTGATCGAGCGTGTAACCGGTCAGAAAGTTGCTGAAGTTCGCCTGCCGGACGCCCAGGCTGTTCTCGATGCCCGCATCAAGAAACTGACCAACAGCCTGTCGCCGCTGGTTGGTGATGCCGAGTCGACTCACGGTGAACTGCTGGATCGCCTGACTGCCGACATCGGCTGCACCCCGCGTGCACTGGCCGCTGCTCTGCTGCGCAAGGCAACCAACGCTCAAGCGCTGACTCTGGCTGCAATCGAGAAAGAACGTCCACTGGTGCCGAACAACGCACCGCGTGGCGATCGTCCAGAGCGTACCGGTGACCGTCCGGACCGTGGTGATCGTGAGCGTCGTGCTCCGGTTCCATTGGCTGAAGGTCGTGCTCGTTGCCGTACCGCGCTGGGTGCGCGTGATGGTATCGCTGCCAAGAACCTGCTGGGCGCCATCCTCAACGAAGGTGGCTTGGCTCGCGAAGCAATCGGTCGCATCCAGGTGCGTGACAGCTTCAGCCTCGTCGAGCTGCCGGAAGATGGTCTGGAGCGTCTGCTGACCAAGCTGAAGGACACTCGCGTTGCCGGTAAGCAGTTGAAGCTGCGTCGCTACCGCGAAGATTGATCCGCTTTCGGGCTGATTGATCGAACATAAAAAATCCCCGACTGGTTCGGGGATTTTTTTTGGCCTGCTGTTTGTGCCTGGCCTGAGATCTGTCAGCCAAAACGGTAGATATCCATCCCCAGCGCACCCATGGTGAAACCCTGATGGGCAACGCTGAACTCACCGCCAGCCCCGCGAGCAAAGTACAACGGCAGCAAATGCTCATCGCTGGGATGGTTGCGCACCGCATTCGGCGCCTGCTGGCGATAATCGTGCAGCGCGAGTTCATCGTTGGCCGCGAGTTTTTCGATCATCCAGTCGCGAAACGTCTTGGCCCACGGTTCGACGCTTTCCGGGCCGGCGTGCCAGTCCAGTTCACGCAGGTTGTGGGTGATGCTGCCAGACCCGATCAACAACACGCCGTGTTCGCGCAAGCTGGCGAGGGCATGGCCGACCCGGGTTTGCAGGACAGGGCCGCCACGGGTGGGTAGCGAGACTTGCACCACCGGGATGTCCGCCTGCGGATACATCAATGACAACGGCACCCAGACTCCGTGATCGAAGGGCCGCTCGGCATCAATGCGTGCAGGCAGGCCGTCGGCTTTCAAATGTTCGACAACTTCCGCCGCCAGTTGCGGATCGCCCGGCGCCGGATATTGCACCTCGAACAAAGCCTTGGGAAAGCCACCGAAGTCATGCCACGTCTCAGGACGGGGATTGCCGCTGACCAGCAAGTCGTTACTTTCCCAGTGCGCAGAGACAATCACGATGGCTTTCGGTTTCGGCATTTCTGCAGCGAGCCGCGCGAGGGCGGGCCCGCTGGCACCCGGTTCCAGTGCCAACATGGGCGAGCCATGGGATATGTAAAGGCTGGGGAACATGAATGAGCTCCTGAGGGGTAAGATGGCAGCATCTTCAGTCAGATCATTGATCTAAATCTAATATAAGTTTTAGGGTCTTTTGATCGAATTTTCGGGATTAATTATGCAGCCGGAGTTTTGGCACAAGCGGTGGACGTCGAATCAGATCGGTTTTCACCTGCCGGAAGTGAATCCATATCTGCAACGGTACTGGCCGCAGTTGGGCCTGGAGGAGGGCGCGCGTGTACTGGTGCCGTTATGTGGGAAAAGCCTGGACCTGCTGTGGCTGGCGAAATGCGGTCACGAGGTGTTGGGCATCGAGCTGTCGGAAAAGGCCGTGGAAGACTTTTTCCACGAGCATCAGTTTGATCCGGACGTCAGCGACCAGGGCCCTTTTACGGTCTATCGAGCAGGTTCGATCGAAATCTGGTGCGGTGATTTCTTCGCGTTGACTGCCGGCGATGTCGCCGATTGCAGTGCGCTGTACGACCGCGCTGCCTTGATCGCCTTGCCGCCAACCATGCGCGAGCAATACGCCGAACATCTGAAGCGGATTATGCCGAAGGATTCGCTGGGGATTTTGATTACCCTGGATTACGACCAGGCGCAAATGGACGGCCCGCCGTTTGCGGTGCTGGACGACGAAGTGCAACGGTTGTTCGGGGCGACCTGGGCACTGAAGATACTGGAAGACCAGGACGTGCTGGGCGAGAGCTGGAAGTTTGTCGAGAGTGGCGTCACGCGGCTTGAAGAGCGGGTGTATCGGGTTTCCAGCCATTAAGATGCGTTGAGTTTGCTGAACCCTTCGCGAGCAAGCCCGCTCCCACAGGAGATCGCGTCTATTCGGATCATTCGGTTACCTGTGGGAGCCTGCTCGCGATGGGGCCTGAATGAACACCGCATCAATCGGCAGACAAAAAAAGGCCCGCATTCACTGCGGGCCTTTTCTTTTACTGCGTAGTGCGAGCGCTATCAGCCCCGACGACGCAACGCGTCAATACGCTCTTCCAGCGGCGGGTGGCTCATGAACATACGAGCGAACCCTTGCTTGATGCCACCGTTGATGCCAAAGGCATTCAGCGTATCCGGCATGTGCACCGGCAGACCCTGTTCTGCACGAAGGCGTTGCAAGGCGCCAATCATCGCGCTGGTACCTGCCAGACGTGCACCGGCTTCGTCTGCGCGGAACTCGCGTTTGCGCGAGAACCACATGACGATGGAGCTGGCCAGAATGCCCAGGACCAGTTCGGCGACGATGGTCGCCACGTAGTAGGCGATGCCCTGGCCTTCTTCGTTCTTGAAGATCACCTTGTCGACAAAGTTGCCGATGATCCGCGCGAAGAACATCACGAAGGTGTTCACTACGCCCTGGATCAACGCCAGGGTGACCATGTCGCCATTGGCCACGTGACCGATTTCGTGAGCCAGGACGGCCTTCACTTCATCCGGCGAAAAACGCTCGAGCAGACCCTGGCTGACCGCGACCAATGCGTCGTTCTTGTTCCAGCCCGTGGCGAACGCGTTGGCCTCGTAGGCCGGGAAAATCCCGACTTCGGGCATCTTGATCCCGGCTTCGCGGGACAGTTGCTCGACGGTTTGCAGCAGCCATTGCTCGTGACGTGTGCGCGGCTGGCTGATGATTTGGGTGCTGGTGCTCATCTTCGCCATCCATTTGGAGATGAACAGCGAGAACAGCGAACCGGCGAAACCAAAGACCGCACAGAAAATCAGCAGCTGATTGAGGTTGAGATCAACCCCGTTGGCCGCCATGAACCCGTTGAAGCCGAAAAGGCTCAGGGTGATGCTGGCAATCAGCACGACCGCCAGGTTAGTGGCCAAAAACAGCAGGATGCGCATCATGGTTGTAGAAATCTCCTCATGCTAAAGATGTAGCGTACTGCGGGGTATATAAGGTGCTGCACCGGGCTATTCAACCGAGTGACTATTTCAAACTGTGTCCTACGGCAACAGTCTAGCTGCTTGCAGGGCATTTCCGACGGGGACGCCGGACGCGTTTGACAGCCAATTCGCGTCACAGCCCCCGTCTTTGTTAGACGCGGTCACGAAACGTGGCATCAGTCAGCGATGGCGGCAGCGATGTCTGGCGGGGTGCAAAGATGTGTTGCTGAATTAATCACCGTGCGACAGACGCGCGCGTCGCACGGTGAAGTTCAGCTTACTGGCGATAGGATTTGAGGAAGTTGCCGATCCGGCCGATGGCCATGTCCAGGTCATCCACCCGTGGCAAGGTCACGACACGGAAGTGATCCGGCCAAGGCCAGTTGAAGGCCGTACCTTGCACCACCAGCAGCTTCTCGGAGAGCAGCAGGTCGAGCACGAACTTCTCGTCGTTGTGGATCGGGCAGACTTTCGGGTCGATCCGCGGGAACGCATACAGCGCACCCATCGGCTTGACGCAGCTCACGCCTGGAATGTCGTTGAGCAGTTCCCAGGTGCGATTGCGTTGTTCCAGCAAGCGACCTTGCGGCAGCACCAGGTCATTGATGCTCTGATAGCCGCCGAGTGCGGTCTGGATCGCGTGCTGGCTCGGCACGTTGGCACACAGGCGCATGTTGGCCAGCATGTCGATGCCTTCGATGTAGCTCTGGGCGTGGTGTTTTGGGCCGGAAATGGCGATCCAGCCGGAACGGAAACCAGCGACGCGATAGGACTTGGACAGACCGTTGAAGGTCAGGCACAGCAAGTCCGGCGCCAGGGACGCGGTGCAGATGTGCACGGCGTCGTCGTACAGGATCTTGTCGTAGATCTCGTCAGAGAACACCACCAGGTTGTGCTGGCGAGCCAGCTCCAGCATGCCCAGCAGCACTTCTTTCGAATACACGGCGCCAGTCGGGTTGTTCGGGTTGATGATCACCAGGGCCTTGGTGTTCGGGGTGATCTTGGCCTTGATGTCGGCCAGGTCCGGCCACCAGTTGGCCTGCTCGTCGCACAGGTAGTGCACCGGGTTGCCGCCGGACAGGCTCACGGCAGCGGTCCACAGCGGATAGTCCGGCGCTGGCACCAGTACTTCGTCGCCATTGTTCAGCAGGGCCTGCATCGACATCACGATCAGCTCGGAAACGCCGTTACCCAGGTAGATGTCTTCAATGCCGACGCCTTCCACCTGCTTTTGCTGGTAGTACTGCATGACGGCCTTGCGCGCGCTGAACAGGCCTTTGGAGTCGCTATAGCCTTGAGCGGTCGGCAGGTTGCGGATCACGTCCTGGAGGATTTCGTCCGGCGCTTCGAAACCAAAGGGCGCCGGGTTGCCGATGTTCAGCTTGAGGATGCGATGACCTTCCTCTTCCAGGCGTTTGGCGTGCTTTAGCACTGGGCCGCGAATGTCGTAGCAGACGTTGGCGAGCTTGTTCGATTTGCTGACCTGCATGGCGATGTGTTCCCGAAAATGAACGATCCAGGCGGCGTATGAACGACCGTGCTGGGAATCCTGCGTATTCACACAGGCCTGACGCCTTGAGAGGCAGCACTCATAAATCCGTTTGAATGCGCGTGGTCTGGCTGCCAGACTGGCGTTTGACGAGGCGCAATCATACGTGCCGCCCGATCCGTGGAAAAGGTACAGATCGGGCTTTTTCAGCTGCTGAGGTGTGACGATGGAAAAGTTGGATAAAACCCTGGAAGAATGGAAGGCGATGCTCGATCCAGAGCAGTACAACGTTTGCCGTCTCAAGGGCACCGAACGGCCGTTCTCCGGCAAATACAACGACACCAAGACCGACGGCGTCTACAACTGCATCTGCTGCGGCGAGCCGCTGTTCGACTCCAAGACCAAATTCGACTCCGGCTGCGGCTGGCCGAGCTTCTACGCGCCGATCGGCGACAGCGCGATGGTCGAGATCCGTGATGTCAGCCACGGCATGATCCGTACTGAGGTGGTCTGCGCCAAATGCGACGCGCACCTGGGGCACGTGTTCCCGGATGGCCCGCCGCCGACCGGCCTGCGCTATTGCATCAACTCGGTGTGCCTGGACCTGGTGCCACGCGAGTAAGACGAGCCTTGTGGGAGCCGGGCTTGCTCGCGCTGGCGGCCTGAAGGACGCCAGCGCGGGCAAGCCCGGCGTCCACGGTGATCGGCGTCGAATAATTTAAATTGCACACAATTCAATTGCTCGCTATGTTTGGTGCTCGTTCCTTCCTATCGAGCCTGACCCCATGAGCGACAACCTGCTGACCATCCCGGTGACCACCATCAAAGGTGAACAGAAAACCCTGGCCGATTTCGCCGGCAAAGCCGTGCTGGTGGTCAACACCGCCAGCAAATGCGGTTTCACCCCGCAATACAAAGGCCTCGAAGAATTGTGGCAGACCTACAAGGATCAAGGCCTGGTGGTGCTCGGCTTTCCCTGCAATCAGTTCGGCAAGCAGGAACCGGGTAACGAAGGGGCGATTTCCGAGTTCTGCGAGTTGAACTTCGGTGTCAGCTTCCCGCTGTTCAAGAAGATTGACGTCAACGGCGCCGACGCCCATCCGCTGTTCGTGCAGTTGAAGAAGCGTGCACCGGGCGTGCTGGGCTCCCAGGGTATCAAGTGGAACTTCACCAAGTTCCTGATCGGCAAGGACGGTCAGTTGGTCAAGCGCTTCGCTCCGGCGACCAAGCCGCAGGACCTGAGCGGCGAGATCGAAGCCCTACTCAAATGAACACCTTGTCCGTCGATTCCCTGAAGCTCGACAGCCAGCTTTGCTTCAAACTGTATGCGGCCTCGCGAGCGGTGATTCGTGCCTACAAGCCGATGCTCGATCAGCTTGGCCTGACCTATCCGCAATACCTGGCAATGCTGGTGTTGTGGGAATGGCTGGAAGCGGCGCCGGAGCAGCCGACGGTCAAGGCGCTGGGCGAACGCCTGGCGCTGGATTCCGGCACCCTGACGCCGTTGCTCAAGCGTCTTGAGCAACTGCAACTGGTGCAGCGCCAGCGTTCGGCGCGCGATGAGCGAGAGGTGCACCTGAGTCTTTCGCCTGCCGGCAAGGCCTTGCGTGATCAGGTCGGGCCGCTCAAGGCCCGGTTGTTGTGCGACAGCGGCGTCGATCTGGATCGCCTGAATGATCTGCGTGAAGGCCTCGATCACCTGTTGGGACAAATCAAGGCACTGTCGTAGTCGGTATCCACAGGTCGAGCAGGGCAGCCAGTTCTTCGCGGCGGAAAGGCTTGGCCAGGTAGTCGCTCATGCCCGCCACACGACAGCGTTCGCGTTCCTCGGACATGGCGTTGGCGGTCAAAGCCACGATGGGCAATTGTGGCCAGCGCCCGCTGCGGCGGATCTGCCGACTGGCCTCGTAGCCATCCATCACCGGCATGTTGCAATCCATCAGCACCAGATCGAATTCGTTGTGCTCGAGCTGATCCAGGGCTTCGGCACCGTGAGCGGCGACGATCACCTCGCAACCGAGTTTGCCGAGCATGCCCTTGGCCACCAATTGATTGACCGGGTTGTCCTCCACCAGCAAGACGCGTCCGCGCCGTTGCGGGGTAAGGGCTTCGACCCGGGCTCCGTTGATCAGGTTGCTTTCCGGCTGCAACACCCGGCGCAAGGTCTGGTAAAGCGCATTGCGGGCCAGAGGCCGCGCCTGTTGTTGCAGGGGCGCCAGGGCGCTCGCTTCTTCGCTGGGCATGAAGCTGCCATAGGCGGTCACCAGCAGGATAGGGGCGTCGAAGGTCGGGCGCAGGCCGAACAGGCATTCGGGGCAGTCGGTGATCAGCACATCCGGGTCGAGGCCGATCAACGAGTCATCGATGGCGCGTTGTTGATAATCGAGGCCCCAGCCGGGCAACAGGTTTTTCAACAGTTCCGCCAGACCACTGTTGGCGGCAGTGATCGCGATGATCTTGCCGGATAGAGGCTGCAGGGGCATGGCCCGGGTGTGGCAGGGTAACGGCAGGTCGGCGCAGAACTGGCTGCCAAAACCCGCTTCCGAGCTGATGGTCAGCCGCCCCTGCATGGCTTCGCACAGATTATAAGTCAGCGCCAGCCCCAGCCCGGTGCCGCCAAACTGCCGGGTAATGCCGGCCCCGGCCTGGGTGAAGGGCTGGA
This sequence comes from Pseudomonas sp. 31-12, assembly GCF_003151075.1. Classification (NCBI taxonomy): domain Bacteria; kingdom Pseudomonadati; phylum Pseudomonadota; class Gammaproteobacteria; order Pseudomonadales; family Pseudomonadaceae; genus Pseudomonas; species Pseudomonas sp. 31-12. The sequence continues at coordinate 4,886,019 of NZ_CP029482.1, read as the reverse complement.
AGATTTTGACCTGGGCATCCTGGGCAATCCCGATGCCGGTGTCGCAGACTTCGATTCTGACGCCATCCTCAAACGTTGAAAGGCGCACATCGACGCGACCGAACCGGGTGAACTTGAGGGCGTTGGACAGCAGGTTGCTGACGATCTGCCGGACGCGAGTCGGATCCCCCAGTACCAACGCCGGAAAGTGCGGATCGATCAGGCAGGTCAACTCGACGCTGGGTGCGGCGTTCTGCGACAGCAGGTTGGCGGTGTCTTCGATCAGCGATCCGAGGTCGAACGGAATGTGTTCGAGTTCGAGTTGGCCGGCATCGAATTTCGACAGGTCGAGAATATCGTTTAGCAACTCCACCAGGACTTTGCCCGAGTCATGGGCGATGGACAGCTGTTGCTGTTGTTCGGCATTGAGTGGGCCGTCCAGCGAGAGCGCGATCATGCCCAGCAGGCCGTTGAGTGGCGTGCGGATTTCATGGCTCATGTTGGCGAGGAACACCGAGCGTGCTTCGGCCATATCCAGGGCGGTGCTTCGCGCAACTTCCAGTTCCTGGTTGGATTGACTCAGCCTGGCATTGATCGCCTTGAGCTCCGCGGTACGGGCCGAGACGATGTTTTCCAGTTGCCCGAGGTAGTCGGTCAGGCGGTTTTCAGCGTTGCGTCGTTGCTGGATTTCGGTGGCGATGTTTTCAAATTGCTGGTTGGCCACTTTGACCAGGACACCGATTTCATCGTTTTTATGCCCGCTCGGGTATTCCAGCCAGGTCGGTTCAGCGCTGCGCGGATCGCGTCCGCTGAGTTCGCGGATGACCCGCACCAGCGGTTTCGTCAGCATCACGTAGAACAGCGCCAACAGGATGCCGGTCAGGATCAGGCTGCGCGCGAAACCATTGAGCAGCGTCACCTCGGCCCGACGCAGGAAACGGCTGCCGAAGGCGTAGGTATCGACTTCCAGGCGCAAGGTGCCGAGGGATTCATCCGGCAACTGGTCGAGGTAGAGGCGGTCTTCGAACTGACGGTTGGCGCCGAACAGGAAGTCGCTGATCATCCGGTAGTTGTTTTGCTGGGTCGGGCGTTTGACGCTGGCCAGAACGGTTCCGTTGTTGTCTGTCAGTTGCGCACCGAGGATTGCAGGTGAGCGCAACAGGCCCATGGTTAGTTCCTGGGCGAGTTCGGCATCGATGTTGTAGGCGATACGGGACGCGGGGTTATGGCTGATTTCCAGCAAAGACAGGATTTCGCGGTTGATGGAGGCGTCTTCGCTGGCATAATCGATGCCTATTTGCAGCAGACTGAGCAGCGTGCCCAGAATGAAACCGACGAGCACAGTCAGCCGGGCTTGCTTGTACGACAGCCGGTGGGTGAACTTGATATCCATGGGGTGTTGAACCACTTCCGTTTCCCTTCGCTGCTCAAGCATAGTCGATCATGCATGGATACCGATGTTCGCGCGAGCCCTTGTGCGACAAGGGGTTAAAGGGACGCCAGGCGCTGTGTTGCGTCGCTGTAATGCCATCATCACTGTGAACGTGCCTGAGGAGAAGACGTGGATTCCCGATTGAATGCTTTTCTTGAACGCGCCGATGCCGTCCTGGCCCGTATCGAACCGCTCTTGCCTGCACCTCGGCAAGCCATCGACTGGACGCAATGCCTGGCCGCGCGCTGGCAGCGCGAGGGCCGCAGCGGTTTTCTGCTGCCGCTGCAGGTCAGCCTCGACACACGGTTGTCCGACCTGATCGGTGTCGACCGGCAAGTGGAGCAACTGGGGCGAAATACCCAGCAGTTCCTCGATGGCATGCCCGCCAACCACGCGTTGCTCTGGGGCTCGCGCGGCACCGGCAAATCGTCGCTGGTGCGCGCCTTGCTGGCCGAGCACGCCAAGGCCGGCTTGCGGTTGATCGAGATCGAGCGCGATCACTTGGCGGACCTGCCGCGTGTGGTCGAACAGATCGCCAGGCTGCCTCAACGGTTTGTTTTGTTCTGCGATGACCTGTCGTTTGAATCGGGCGAAGGCGACTATCGCGTGCTCAAGAGCGTGCTCGACGGCTCGCTTGAGCAGGCGCCGGATAACGTCTTGCTGTACGCCACCTCCAACCGTCGCCACCTGGTGCCGGAGAAGGAAAGCGATAACGAAAACTGGAAACGGGTCGATGGCGAGCTGCATCCCAGCGAGGCGGTGGAAGACAAGATCGCGCTGTCGGACCGTTTTGGATTGTGGCTGTCGTTCTATCCGTTTACTCAAGAGCACTTCCTTGACGTCGTCGAGCACTGGATCGGTCAATTGGCCGAAAAATCCGGCCTTGAGTGGCAGCGCAACGAAGAACTGGACATCCTCGCCGTGCGCTGGGCAACCGGCCGGGGCAACCGCAATGGACGTTGCGCGTATCAATTTGCCCGCTATTGGGTGGGGCTCAAGCTGTTGGAGCACAAAGCATGATCGATTTACAGAAGAGTGGCCAAGGCCTGGACGGTTACGGCATGTTATGGGCGCAGCTAGAGTCGTTGCTGGCGGACGAGCGTGACTTCATCGCCAACGCCGCGCAGTTTTCGGCATTCCTGTACAGCCAGCTCGACGACCTGAACTGGGCCGGTTTCTATCTCAATCGTAATGAAGAACTGGTGCTCGGCCCGTTTCAGGGGCAGATTGCCTGTGTGCGCATTCCGTTCGGTCGCGGCGTGTGCGGGACGGCGGCGGCGACTTTGCAGACCCAGCTTGTCGAGGACGTTCACGCGTTCCCCGGGCACATTGCTTGCGACAGTGCCTCGAACAGCGAGCTGGTCGTGCCGCTGGTCAAGGACGGTCGCCTGATCGGCGTGCTGGACCTCGACAGTCCGAAACTTGCGCGGTTTACCGCTGACGATCAGGCCGGTATCGAACAACTGGCGGCAATTTTCCTGCGCCTGACCGATTGCTGATCATGCCCTCAAGCCGGCCTTGACCAGCAGGCTTGACAGGTCGACCGCATCGATTTGTCGTGGATCGAGGAACCGGTCGGCATACTGCAAGTAGATGCCGGCGTTGATAAACAGCCCGAACAACTCCGGATCGATATGGGCGTCGCGGCACATGGTGGCCATGATGCCCAGCGCTTCACTCAAGGTCTTGGCCTTCTTGTAGGGGCGGTCGGCAGCGGTCAGCGCCTCGAAAATATCGGCAATGGCCATCATCCGTGCCGGCAGGCTCATTTCTTCGCGCTTCAACTGTTTCGGATAACCAGTGCCATCCATTTTTTCGTGATGGCCGCCGGCGATTTCCGCGACGTTGTTGAGGTGGCCGGGGAAGGGCAAGTGGCTGAGCATCAGGATCGTCTGCACCATGTGGTGATTGATGATGTAACGCTCCTCGCGGGTCAGCGTGCCCCGGGCGATGCTCAGGTTGTAGAGCTCGCCCCGGTTGTACTTGTAGCGCGGCACATCAAGCTTGAACCCCCAGGGATTATCTTCCGGGATCAGCTCGCTTTCGGCGCGTTCGAGCAGGTGCTCGGGCTTGTCCGCCAACAGCGGCTCGCTGACCGGCAAGGTCGGTGCCGGAGTTTGTGCCTGGCGGCGGTTTTCTTCCCAGGACACACCGATTCTATCGTCCAGGGTTCGGGTCCAGTTGCGTTCGGCGATACTGCGCAGACGTTGCAGATCGGCCTCGGCCATGGCCTCAGCGCCCAGATTGCAGCGGGCGACGAAGGCGAAATCATCATCCAGCCCGGCCAGGTTGGCATTGCGTAATTCGGCCAGGTGCTGCTCGTCACCGCCCAGCGCGATAGCCTGCCAATAGTTGATCCAGGCATCGCGCTTGAGAACCTCGAAGCGGGTGCGAATTTCATGGATGCGGTCATTCAGCGTTTCAAGCTTGGTGGCTTTGTCGACCACGTATTCAGGTGTCGTGACCTTTCCGCAGTCGTGCAGCCAGGCCGCAATGTGCAGCGCTTCCCACTCATCTTCGGTCGGTTGGTAATCGCTGAAGGCCGGGGCCTGACTGGCAGCCGCCGCTTGGGCAAGCATCAGGGTCAGCTCCGGCACTCGCTGGCAGTGACCTCCGGTGTAGGGACTCTTGGCATCGATCGCGCCGGCCAGCAGCTGAATGAAGGCGTCCAGCAGTTGTTTCTGTTTGGCTTGCAGGCGCTGGCTCTCAATGCTCACGGCGGCCGCGCCGGAAACAGCCTGGAGAAACGCAATGCGGTCCGGGCGCAATTTTTCCAGGTCACGTTGTGTACCGCTGTCGGCTAATAACAGGACCAACAGGCCCACGGTTTCGTTGTGCCGATTGTGCAGCCGGATGCCGATCAGGTGCACCCGGGGGCATTCCAGCGCGAGCATTACTTTCTGCAAATCCCCCGCCTGTTCGAAACCCAGGTTGGTGACGACATTGTCGGCATTAGACAACTGCTGCAACCACTGAGGGCTCTGCGGATCCTGAAACTCGTGTCCCTGAACACCGAACGAGGGCAACGCCTGTGACGTGTCATTGATGACCAGGCCTTGGGGCTCCATGCGATCGCTGTCACGTTCGCGCAGGTAAATCAGGCCGGCCTGGGCTTGCCCGATCTTCACGGTTTCAAACAACACCCGCTGCAGCAACGGCGCAAAGCGGGTCTCGGCGCTCAGGCTATCGGTGATCTGGAAAAAACTGCCGAGGGTGTCCTTCATGCGCGCCATCGACACGCTCAGTTGATCAATTTCAAGCACCGGCGAACTGCGGCCTACCGGAAAGTTGAAATTGAAACTGCGCACCGCATCGGCTTCCTGTACCAGTGCGCGCAACGGCTTGACCAGGACCCTTGAGGTCAACCAGCCCACGGGCAGGCACAACAACAATGTCGCAAGGGTAATCAGCGCGCCTTGCCAACGCATGCGGTAGGCATCGGCGAGCAATTCGTCTTCTGGCACCAGCAACGCCAGTTGCAGTCCCTGGGGGCCACCCTCCGACATGCTGCTGCGCGCCACGATCCATTGCCGACCGGCGGCGTCGAGGCGATTGCCGGCGGGTGGATTGGAAAGCAGGGCACCGAGGCCTGGGCTCAGGTCGGCAGCCTTGTTCAGGTGAGCGGTTTGGTCATCGATGATCAGTTTGCTGGTGTCGGGGTAAGCGATGGCATTGCCCTGGGCATCGAACAGCACGATTTCGGTATGGGGCGTCACCACATGTTTGGCCAGGGTGGCTGACAGTTCCGCCAGCGTCAGATCGGCGCCCATCACCGCGTTTTTACCACTGCGCCGGGCCAGGGTGGTGCCGACGTTGCGAGTGGAGAAAAAAACGTACGGTTCGGTGGTGATCTGGTCCTCGTCGCCGAGGGCGCTGGAGAACCAGGCGCGGGTGCGGGGATCGTAGGTTTCGTCGGGATTGTCCAAGCGGTTGATAAGCGTCAAGGATTGATCAAAAAACAGGGATTGAGAGCGGATCTGACCACTGCTGCCGTCATGTTCGATGCTCCAGACTTGAAACGCCGCTGTCTGCGGGGCTTTCAACCCGCTTCTCAAGGCGGCGGTCCGCAGGGGGCGAACCATGAAAAAGTCGCCGTTACCGTAGCCAAGGTACAACGATGCCAGGTTGGGGTTGTCGTTGAGCGACTGGCTGAAGGGTTTGAGCAACGCCAGGCGTTGCTCCAGATCCGATGCCCGGGTCGCCGGGTAGTCCGCCAACAGGCTCAGCAGATGGCGAATCGGTTCGTAGGTGCCTTGCAGGTCCAGGCGGACATCCTGCTCGATGCGGTTGAAGAGCTTTTCACTGCTGGAAAGAATGATCTGTGTGGTTTGTCCATAGTTGAAAATACCCAGCACCACACCGGTCAGCAATAACAGGAAGGTGAACATCACACTGATATGGATGTGCAGGGGAAACCGGCGTTGATCCGGGCGCAGTGGGCTGGGCATTGCGGGTCTCTCCATGATGTTTAACACACTGCTCAGCGTCCAAGCATAGTTAAGGCTCCATCATTCTGCTTCTGTCGTTGTGACCAATCTGTTGCTCCAACGCCTGCTCCAGTTCGAGCATCGCGCGCTCCATGGCTTTGGTGCGTTTGACGACTTCGTCAGGGTGGAACACTTCATGGCAGGCGTTTTCCAGTGCTTCGCAGCTGTCGATCAATCGGCCTGCCTGGACAATTCGCGCAGCGCCCTTGATTTTGTGGGCCACGTCGATGAAGGACTGCGGGTCCTGTGAGGGAGATAACGCCAGCAACTCCTGCCGGTCCAGACGGTTGCTGTTCAGCAGTTCGGACAACAATCGTTGGTCCAGCTTCGGGTTGCCGCCCGTTAACAGATGCAGCCCTTCAAGGCTGAAGGCCGGGTCGCGGAGCACCGGCGCGATATCTCCAACCCATTGACTCAGGGCAGTGAGGCTGAGGGGTTTGAACAGGCAGTCGTCCATTCCGGCTTGTTTGCAGCGCTGTATTTCTTCGGGTTGTGCATTGGCGGTGAATCCCAGCACAGTACAAGGCCGACACTGCATTTGCTGTTCATGTTGGCGAATGGAGCGAGCCAGTTCGTAGCCATTCATGATCGGCATGTTGCAATCGACGATCACCAGATCGAACAACCCGTCTTTCCAGGCACTCAACCCAGCCTCTCCATCCTCTGCGGCGCTGAACTGATGCCCCAGGAATTCCAGTTGCTGACACATGAGCAAGCGATTGGCGGGATGGTCGTCGACCACCAGGACGTTCAGCGCAGCCGCAGTGGTTGGGGTAGGCGGTTGAACGGTTTCCGTCACCCGCTCGGTTGGCAGCGTTGCAAGGTTCAGCGAGACCTGGACTTGAGTGCCGACACCGGTCTGGCTGCTCAATTGCAGGCTGCCGCCCATCATCTCGCACAGATTGCGACTGATCACCAGGCCCAACCCCGCACCGCCTCTGGCGGATTGCGCGGAGTGATCGGCCTGGGCGAAAGGCTCGAACAAGCGGCGTTGATCCTGTTCACTGATCCCGACTCCGCTGTCCTGGACCTGCAACTGCAGCAGCACCCGGTCGGGTTCGTCGCATGGATACAGCTCCACCACAATACGGACCTGACCCTGTTCGGTGAACTTGATGGCGTTGCTGACGAGGTTGGACAGCACCTGTTTGAAGCGCATCGGGTCCAGCAGGACATCGGTGAGCGGTTCTGCCGGGTTGAAGTCCAGCCGCAGGCCAAGGTTTTTCTGGCGGGCCAGTCCGTCGAAGATCCGCACCACCGAGGCCACGGTTTCTTTGAGGTTGACGCGCTCCGGGGTCAGGCTCAGCCGCCCGGATTCAATTCGTGCGATATCTAGAATGTCGCCGATCAGGTTCAACAGGTCTTTCGCCGAGTGATAGGCCACGTCAATGGCCGGGCGATCCGGGTGGCTGTGATCGATACGTTTGAGGGTCAGTTCGAGCATGCCGATGATGGCGTTCATCGGCGTGCGGATTTCATGGCTCATGGTCGCCAGAAAGGTGCTCTTCGCGCGGTTGGCTTCGTCCGCACGCTCTTTCGCGGCACGCAAGTCATCGAACAGTTGTCGCCGCTCGCTGATGTCGATCCAGCCCCCGATGATGCCTTGCACTTCACCGCTGGAATCCCGGTAGGGCAGTATCCAATGATAAATCGTCAGCATGCGGCCACCGATATGCATTGGCCGGTCGAGAATCAGCGGCGTACCTTCGGCCACGACGCGCTGGTAGTCCGCCTGATATTCCTGAGCTTCAAATGAGTTGCTCATGCTGCCCTGCACGACGTTTTTACCAATCACGTCTTCGCGTCTGGCGCTGAAGGTCTCCAGGTAACTGTCATTGCAGCTTTGCAACAAACCCTGACGATCGCGCACGTAGATGGGATGAGGCGTTCCGTTGACCAGTGACCGCATGAATTCAAGTTGGTCGTTCAGGGCGAGCTCCGCGGCCAGCCGCTGATTGATCTGGCGACGCATGTAGGCGTTCCAGGTCACGGAAATCAGCAGCAGCAAACCGATACCAAGCATGATCTGAAAGAACACCCGGTGATAGTTGCGCCAGGTGCTTTGCGAGGCCGATGAATAGCCTCGCCAGCGGCTGTTGATAATGCCCAGTTCCTCTGGTGCGATGCTCAGCAATGCCTTGTCGAGGATCGAAGCCAGCTCTTCGGCGTCGCGCCCGGTCGCCAGGGAGAACGCGGCTTGCCGGGTGCCGATGGTGGTGCTGATCTGAAGGGTGTGCTCGAAAATCCGCGATGAGATGAAATAGTTGGCGATCACCAACGAACTCACCGCACCTTCGGCCTGACCCTCGGCGAGTAACTCCACGGCACTGAAGGTGTCCGGCGTTTCGATCAGCTGGATGTGCGGGAACTCGCGGCGCAGGTAATCCGCCATTGGATTGCCTTGGGCGATGGCAACGCGCTTGCCCGTCAGCTGTGTCAGGTTTGACGGGCTGCTGGCTGCTTTGCGAGTCAGCAGGACAACCGAGTTTTCCAGATAAGGGCGGCTGAAGTTCAGCAGCGTTTCCCGTTGCGCACTGGGGAGCAGTGCGGCAATCAGGTCGGCCTGATGGCTGTTGACCTGCTCGATCATCTCGTCATCGTTGCGGCTGCGATGGATGTCGAAACGCAAACCGGTGCGCAATCTGATCAGCTCGAGCAAGTCGGCGGAGACTCCGCGAAAGTTGCCGTCGCTGTCGAAAAAAGTCAGCGGCGCCAACGCCTCATTGACCACGACGCGTACGACCGGATGTCGAGTCAGCCAGCGTTCTTCGCGGTCAGTGAGTTGCAGTTTCTGATCGGTGAGGAGAATGTCGCTGCCCGCACTCCAGCGTTTGGCGATGTTTTCTCGCTCGCTGGCAGGGGTGGCCTTGAGGATGGCGTTGATGATCCCGAGCAGATCCGGGTTGTCCTTATGCACTGCAAAGCTGAATCCGTGGGCTTCGTGTTTACCGAAGTTGGCCATGCGGATGTTGTTCAGGTAGCCCTTGTTGATCATGTAATGGGTGGAAATGGTGTCGCCAAGAAAAACATCGGCCTGGTCGAAAGCCACCGCATTGATTGCATTCTGGTAGGAAGGATAGGAGGTAATGATCGCTTTCGGGTAAAGGGCTTTGACTTCGTCCAGCGGCAAATAGTGATAAACCATGCTCAGCCGTAGCCCGGCGAGGCCATCGCTCAGCGATCTGGTTTCACCTACCCTTGTCACCAGAACCGGCTGATCCACGGCATAGGGAGTGGACAGTACGATGTCGGCATTGCGGGCTTCAAAACCATTGGCGGTACCGAGCATGTCGACCACACCTTCTTCCAGCGCCTCGATCGCGTCTCCCCGGGTCGCGTAGCGCTGAACCTTGACTGGCAAACCGGTGGCCATGCCCAGGATGCCCGCGTAATCAGCGGTGAAGCCTTCGTAGTCGCGGCCGCTGATGGTCAGGTCGAAAGGAGGATAGTCGGGGGCGGAAGTGCCAAGTATCAGTTCACGCTTATTGTTAAGCCACTGTTGTTGTGATTTATCCAGCTGGACTTCCATGTGTCCGTTCATTGAGCGACTGAGCAGGGTGTAATGCTCGCTTGCAGTCTGTTCCGCGTGCACTGAGGTGCTCAGGCATAAGCCCGCGGTCAGCAGTGTCAGATAATCCTTTAAACGACTGGGCATCCTGTCTCTCTCACACTAACGCGTTGCGTTTTGCCATATCAATGAGTTCAACAAGCGATTTGGCTTTGAGTTTTTGCATGAGACGTTTTTTATAAGTGCTGACAGTCTTGTTGCTCAGGAACATACCTTTGGCAATTTCCTTGTTAGTGCGGCCCTGCGCGAAAAGTTGCAATACCATTAACTCTCGGTCGTTGACCGATTTGAACAGTTCCAGGTCAGCGTATCGTTCATCGTCAGCACGAACAGGATTCAAGGCTTGGCTGGGGAAATAGTTGTAACCTGATAGTACGGCTTTAATCGCGCTCACCAGTTCACTCAGGTCTTCCTGTTTGCAGACATACCCAGATGCGCCGGATTGCATGCAGCGGATCCCGAAAAGTGTCGGGCACTGGGCCGTTAACACCAGTGTTTTCAGGGGGCAACTCATTGCGTTGAAACGGGAGAGAACTTCCAGACCATCCAGTTTGGGGATGCTGATGTCGAGAATGACCAGGTCGGGCATGCATTCACGAACCATCTGCATGGCGTCGACCCCATTATCAGTTTCGCCGACGACTTTGTAACCCTCATGTTCGAGCAACATTCGGACGGCAAGACGGATGACGGGGTGATCGTCGACAATAAAAACGGAGTTCATAATCAAATCCCATACGCGCTCAGATAAAGCGCGCACCTTAGCTCAGATAGTTGAGGGGGGCATGAACTGACGGACCTATAGGGGCAATATAGGACAAATCCTACGGCGTAAAAAGAATCGGACTACGGATCAACTAGGTTTTGCATGAGGATCCGTTCAGTTCTTGTATGTATGTTCGGCGGGTAGGAAAGATCGGTTTAAAGCTTTTACATACGTGCTTGAATATTTTCGTAGTAATACTTTGTTGTGTTTTTTTATAGTTGGGCCGAGGTCAATAAGTTTCTAAAGTCTGATTGTTTCAGGGGCTTGATCAAGTAACCCAACAAGGGCAGTCCGTGTTCGCCGGCCATTTTTTCAAGACCGTCCAATTCAAGGGTTGTCAGACTGCTCAGCAGTATTGCCTTTTTGATCATTCCCCGTTGACTGGCGAATTCGATCAAATCAAGGCCCGGAAGATCGGGCAGGCATTGGTCGCACAGAAGGATGTCGAAGGGTTGCGACGCCTTGAGCATTTGCTGCATGGCGGCTTCGGCGCTGTCAGTTGCGGTGAGTTGCGTGAAGCCATAACTCTCCAGCAGGTATTGGGTTGCCCTGAGCTGAAAGGGATGGTCTTCCACCAGCAGGATGCGCCAATCTTGTTCAGACATAAGATTTTTCATGCTTCATCTATGGAGCAGAGGGAGCATGATTATTTCGCGATCAGACCGCTCAGGCGATCAGTCGGCTCTGCACAAGGTGTAGGGCAATTCTATTGACGTCGGGATTGAATTGAAAAATACGCAAAAAATCGATCAGCCATGCAAAAAATATGGCGTGGCTGATCGATGCACTGTCAGCCGTGGCTTGAACGACCGGTCATTTCCAGGGCCATTTGGCTGGCATAGCTGTCGGTCATCCCGGCGATGAAGTCGATCATTCTCAGGAACGAGGTGTGCAAAGGCCCGTGAGGATCGGGCGCATTATTGCCCAACAGGTCGAGGATACGGCGACTCTTGAAAGACGGCGTTCGACCGTTGTGTTGTTCCAGTGCGGCACCACAGAACGCGTTGAGCAGGATTTCGAGGGTGGTGTAAGCGCCGATTTCGTGCAGCGTCTTGCGCTTGTCCTGGAAAATCTTTTTGCGTGCCATGTCCTTGGCATTCAACACGCAGCGCTTGGCCGGACCATGCATGTGCTCCACCAGATCACCGGGCAATGTGCCTGCCAGCAACGAGTCCTGTTGCTCGACGAAGGCCCGGGCGGCGGCATTGGTCAGGTGCTCGATGGCCTTGCCTCGCAGGATCGCCAGTTTGCGCCGGCGCGAATCCTGAGGGCCCAGTTGGCGATAGGTTTCCGGCAGATCGTCACCCACCAGGTCGAGCAGCAAAGACTCGACCTCGGCGTATTCCAGCAGCTCCATCTCCAGGCCATCTTCCAGATCGATCAGCGCGTAACAAATGTCGTCCGCGGCCTCCATCAGATACACCAGCGGATGGCGCGCCCAGCGCTGTTCCTCCAGTTGCGGCAGGCCGAGTTTAAGGGCGATTTGCTCCAGCAGCGGGAGTTCGCTTTGATAGCAGCCGAACTTGTGCTTCTTGTAGCCCAATGAATCGGCATGCTTTGCCGTCCACGGGTACTTCAGATAAGTGCCCAGCGTGGCGTAGGTCAGCCGGGTGCCACCGTCGAACTGATGGTATTCAAGTTGGGTGAGTACCCGGAAGCCTTGGGCGTTGCCTTCAAAATTCAGGAAGTCGTTGCGTTCGACTTCGCTCATGCCGTCCAGCCAGCCACGACCCGCGGCCTGCTGGAACCAGTGTCGGATTGCGTCTTCGCCGGAGTGCCCGAAGGGCGGATTGCCGATGTCATGGGCCAGGCAAGCCGATTGCACCACCATCCCCAGGTCACTCGGTTCGCACCAGTCGGGCAGGGCGCTGCGAATGGTTTCGCCGACGCGCATGCCCAGCGACCGGCCCACGCAGCTGACTTCCAGCGAGTGGGTCAGGCGCGTGTGAATGTGATCGTTGCTGGTGACCGGATGAACCTGAGTCTTGCGTCCGAGGCGGCGAAAGGCACCCGAGAAAATGATGCGGTCGTGGTCTTTGTGAAAAGGGCTGCGGCCGAGTTCTTCCGGGCTATGCAGAGGCTTTCCGAGGCGTTCGCGGGTAAGCAGGGTTTGCCAATCCAAGGCTGGACTCTCCGTCAGGTGACTGAGCCTCTAGCTTCCGGGTTCATGCCGGTGCCTGCAAGCGGAACTAGAGCCCGGCGGCGTCGATGTCGATGAGCAGCAGTCGCTCGCCGTTGTCGAAAAATTGCCCGGCGGTGAGGCAGTACTGATTACTGGTGGCATCGCGGTAGGTCGTGGACAGTGTCAGGCGCCGCTCGTCCCAGCCCTCGGCCAGCAGGTGATAAAAGTAGGGCCGCCACGACCAGTTATGGCCCAGGTAGCGGTTATCGGCTTCCCAGCCGTTGTTGCGCCACTCCAGATTGGGCGTCAATTGGGTGCCGTGACGGTCGCATTGATAGAAACGCAACAGCCAGGGAAATGCCTGCAGCTGTGGCAGCGCGCTCAGTGGCGCGCGGGCCAGGGCCCAGGCTTGGAGGATGGCCATCAACTCGCAAAGTTGCTGGCGCATGATCATCAGTCGTCCGCGCTCGCCCAGTTTCTGCTGAACATAACGCTGGCGCAGTTGTGCGAAACGTTCGACAAAGGCGTCGGTGGCAAAGAAGTCTGCCTGCGCCCGGGCGAACAGAAACCCCTGCACGTAACGTGAACCGCATTCCAGGGCGAAATTCAGTTGAGCGTCTGTTTCAACTCCCTCGGCGATGATCCAGCAACCGGTTTTCTCGGCCATTTGCGCCAGGGCCTTCACCACGTCGCTACTGGGGCCGCCCAGTGCAGCGGCCTGGAACAATCGCATGTCGAGCTTGAGAATGTCCGGTTGCAGGGCCAGCACGCGATCGAGTTGTGAGTAGCCGGCACCGAAATCATCGATGGCGATCCGTGCCCCGGCCTGTCGGTAACGGGCCACGACCTCGGCCAAGCGCTGGATGTTGCCGCCCAGTTCAGTGATCTCAAAGACGACGCGTTGCGGATCGACGTTGTGCCGGCTCATTTGCTTGAGGCTCGGCAGCGCCTGGTCCTGCCGTAAACGGCTGATCCAGCGCGGTGAGATGTTCAGGCTCAGAAACCAGTCCGCAGGCGCTTCATGCAGACGGCTCAGAGCGTTGTCGCGTATCTGGCGATCAAGACGACGAAGGGCGATGGCGGGGGTTCGCGGATCGGCGAACAGCGGTCCTACCGAGGCCAGTTGACCGTCGGACTGACGGAGTCGACCCAGCGCTTCCACACCCGCAATACGGCCCGTGGCGGTATCGATAAATGGCTGAAAGCAGGCGAGCGGTTGCCCGTCGATCACGAGGCCTCCTTAGTAAGGTCTTGTTTTTGGATTAACCCGCTTACCGGGTAGGCACACAGGATTGAACCTCTCGATAAAGAGGTTAATCCCGGTGGTGTTGCAAGAATGCAGCCAGATAGTGGCTATTCAGTCTTTGCGCGAAGAACCCTGCATGACCAACTTGATCAAGGGCCCGAGCGTTGTGCCCAGGCGAACCAGCCGAGTCAGGCTGCTGGTACCGCCGCTCTTGGCGCCTTTACCGGTCAGAAAACCGAGCAGCGTCACGGCCGCCATGCCCCAGAGCGGGGCGTGCTTGATGCCGAAGCCGTCGTGCAGGTTTTGTGTCATCCCGCGTACCCGCTTCAAGGGTTGCAGCAGCTGCGCGGATTCGTGACGAATTTCCTGGCGATGCATTTCCATGCGCAGGCGTATCAATGCCTTGCGCATTTCGGTGCGCGAGCTGTTATGGGGCAGTTCAGGCAGGCTCATGGCAGCAGACGCTCCCTATCGTTGGCCAATTCTTCCAGGGTGCCGTGGAAGGGGGAGGACTCATCGAAAATCGCCGCTTTCAGGCGCATCCCACAGAATATTGCAGCCAAGGTGTAGAACACGCAGAGCCCGATGATTGCTGGCAAACGGTAGGTGTCCCAAAACAGGATCAGCACCAGCGTCGACAATCCCACCAGCAACAGCAATGCAAACACCAGCGCCAGGCCTGCGAACAGCAACAGGCTTACGGTACGCGCTTTTTGTTCCTGCAACTCGATGCCAAACAGTTCGACATGGCTGTGCAACAGTCCAAGAAAAGCGGCACCCAGGCGCCGCGATGAGGAGCTTGTGCCCGTCGCGGACGAGCTGGATTCACCGATAGACATATCAGCGCCGAGTGGCCAGCAGGCCAATCAAAAAGCCGACGCCCGCCGCAATCCCGACCGATTGCCATGGATTGGTCTGCACGTAATCCTCGGCAGCGGTAACGGCAGCCTGACCGCGTTCGCGCAGAGAATCTTCGGTGAGCTTCAGGGTTTCGCGGGCACGCAGCAGACTGTCGTGGATCTGGCTGCGCAGCTCATCGGCCTGATCGCCGGCCAGGGTTGCGGTGTGTTCCAGCAACCGTTCGGTGTCGCTCACTAGTGTTTGAAAATCGTTCATGAGGATTTCTTGAGCAGTCTTTGCTTTGATGCTGGCCATTGGTGATCTCCGTAAGTGGCTTCTGAGCGTTCGAGTATGAGCCTTGTGTGAAGGTTCAGTACAAATGACTGGTACAACTTTTGCTATGTCATGGTGCGTCAGCCCGCGTCGTTGCGCTGTTGCCGGGCATGATTTCAGGAAAACCCTGATTCAAACAATTAATACGCGCGTCAGGGTATCGGCCTTGTGCGCCAAAGCGGTTCATCGCGATCAACACCTTGATCCGGCGGGCCGCAACTTGGTGCACTGACTTCCTGCGCGAACCGCTTTGGTGCTTTTTTAGCCTTCAGGTCTGCCAACCCCATGGAAAATCTGCAAAGCGCTGTGGACAGTCTGGTCCATAGCTCCAATACGTTGTTCATCCTTATCGGTGCGGTCATGGTTCTGGCCATGCACGCCGGTTTTGCCTTTCTTGAAGTCGGTACGGTTCGACAAAAGAATCAGGTCAATGCCTTGTCGAAGATCCTCAGCGACTTCGCCATTTCGACCCTCGCCTACTTCTTTATAGGCTATTGGATTTCCTACGGGGTCACCTTCATGCAACCGGCGGCGGTCATCAACGCCGATCACGGCTATGGGCTGGTGAAGTTTTTTTTCCTGCTGACCTTTGCGGCGGCGATTCCGGCGATCATTTCCGGAGGCATCGCCGAGCGCGCCAGGTTCGTCCCGCAGTTGTGTGCGACGGCGCTGATCGTGGCGTTCATCTATCCGTTCTTTGAAGGCATGATCTGGAACGGCAATTTCGGGCTGCAGGCCTGGTTGCTTGAACAATATGGCGCCAGCTTCCATGACTTCGCAGGCTCGGTCGTGGTGCACGCCATGGGCGGATGGCTGGCGCTCGCGGCGGTGTTGTTGCTCGGGCCGAGGCATGGGCGTTATCGCGAAGGGCGATTGGTGGCGTTCGCACCGTCGAGCATTCCCTTTTTGGCACTGGGTTCGTGGATCCTGATCGTCGGCTGGTTCGGCTTCAACGTCATGAGCGCACAAACGCTGCAAGGCGTCAGCGGATTGGTCGCGGTGAACTCGCTGATGGCCATGGTCGGCGGCACTGTGGCGGCGCTGATAGTGGGGCGCAATGACCCGGGGTTCCTGCATAACGGCCCGCTGGCCGGGCTGGTGGCGATCTGCGCCGGTTCCGACCTGATGCACCCGGTGGGCGCACTGATCACAGGCGTGATCGCCGGGACGTTGTTTGTCTGGTGCTTCACCGCTGCTCAAGTCAAATGGCGCATCGATGATGTGCTGGGTGTCTGGCCGTTGCATGGCTTGTGCGGTGTCTGGGGTGGAATCGCCTGCGGCATATTCGGCCAGAGCGCCTTGGGTGGTCTGGGCGGGGTGAGCCTGATCAGCCAGTTGATCGGGACCTCTTTGGGCGTGATCGTGGCGCTCCTCGGTGGTTTTGTGGTGTACGGCGCGATCAAGGCGTTGCATGGTCTGCGCCTGAGCCAGGAAGAGGAGTATTACGGCGCGGACTTGTCGGTGCACAAGATCGGCGCCGTGAGCCAGGACTGACTCACTTTTCTTCATCATCGCTCCCGGGATAAAAACCGTGCAGCAGACGATAGCGATCATGCCGTATCTGGTCGGCCCGCTCCTGCACCTGATGCGCGGGTAAACCCAGCATGATCAGGGCGTGGGAGGCGAGCATCAGGCTCGATTCCAGCAGTTCGGGCACGACTTCGCTGGCGCCGGCCGCTTTCAACTCGGCCAGTTGACTGTCGTCCCGAGTGCGTACCAGGATCGGAATCGTTGAGCTCAATCGGCGCGCCTCCTGGAGAATCAGCAGCGCGATGTCAGTCTGGTCCACGGCAATCACCAGCAGCCTGGCACGCGACAGGCCTACCGCCAGCAGCAGTTCACCGCGCCGAGAGTCACCGTAATGCACGCAGTTTTCACCCACGGCGGCTTCCTGGACACGCACCGGGTCGGTGTCCAGTGCCAGGTAAGGTTGCAACGCATTGCGCAGCGCGCGGCCGATGGACTGACCCACGCGACCATAACCACAGATCACGACGTGATTGTGCAAATCGGCGTTGAGCGCGCTGATTTCTGCCAGTTTTACTTCTTCGTTGGGGTTGCGATGCAGGCGTGTCGCAAGGTGAGGTGCGGCACGCAGCAACAACGGCGTTACCAGCATTGAACAGAATGTCGCGGCCAGCAGAAGACCTCCAAAGTCGGCGGGCATCATTTTGTTTTGCTGCATCAGTGCCATCAGCGCAAAGCAGAACTCGCCACCCTGAGCCAATGCCAGGCCGCTGCGCCACGCGGTCTCGCCGTCGCTGCCGCGCCATTTGACCAACAGCGCGACCACGGTGCCCTTGATCAGCAGTAACCCGAGTGTCAGGCCGAGGATCATCAGGCCGTGGCTGGCAAACAGCTGCAAGTTGATCAGCATGCCGATGCTGACGAAAAACAACCCGAGCAAAATGTCGCGGAACGGGCGGATGTCCGCTTCGATCTGATGCCGATAATGACTTTCCCCCAGCAGCATACCGGCGAGAAATGCACCCAGGGCAGGGGAGAGACCGAGCAGGTGAGTCAGCCACGCTGTCAGCAAAACGATGACCAGGGCCAGCAGCACGAACAACTCCGGAGAGCGTGCGGCGGCGACCTCATGAAACAGGCGGGGCAGCAACCAGCGGCTGGCCATCAGCAGACCGACGAACAGCAGAACGGTCTTGCCCAATGTGATCGGCAATGCCCAGTACCAGGCCTGATCGCTGTTGCCGGCGAACACCGGCACCAGGGTCAGCAGCAGCACCGCCACCACATCCTGGAACAGCAGCACGGCGATGGCATTCTGACCGTGGCTGCTGAAAATCTCGCCGAGGCTGCTCAACTCTTTGCTGACAATGGCTGTGGAAGACAGTGAAAGACCGGCACCGAGTAACAACGCAGGCGTTGTCGCCATGCCGAGCAGCATCAACAAGCCGCCCAGCACTATCCCCGTCCCCAGCACTTGCAGGCTGCCGAGTCCGAACACCACCCTACGCAACGCAATCATTTTCGAGAGGGAAAACTCCAGCCCAAGGGAGAACAGCAGGAACACCACGCCCAACTCGGCAAGGTCTGGTAGTTCGTCGCTTTCATTCACCCAGTTGAACGCCGTCGGCCCGATCATCAGGCCCACGCACAGATAGCCCAGCACCGGTGGCAAACGCAGGCGCTGGAACAGTGCAATCACCACCAAGGAGGAAGCGAGGATGATCAAGAGGTTGGCGAACACTAATAACTCCGGTGATAGGGCTGGCTATTCAAGCGTAGAGGTAAAAAAAACCTGAGCATCGTGTAAATGGCTTCTGAAGCGACTGATATGCATCAGGGTTTTGCCGTTGCGATTGCGGGTCGTGTTTCAGCGCAGGAAACTCGACGGCTCGACGGCTTTTCAGGGTGGGCCTAGAATAGTCTCTTAATATTTTAGGTTGAGCGCTCATGCCTCCTGAATGTCAGTTGTTCGGCACCGTTGGGTGCCATCTCTGTGAATTGGCCGAAGCCATGCTAATGGAGTTTGTCGAACGTGGTCTGCTGGTGGAACTGGTGGATATCGCTGACGATGAAACATGGTATGAAGCTTACAGCTTACGTATTCCGGTGTTGCGGCGGGTTGATACCGGTGCGGAGCTGGGCTGGCCATTCAGTGCCGATGAGGTGGTAGCGTTCCTGCGTTAAACAGATTTTTTGGTAGCTAAGTCCCGTCTGTCGAACTTTGCGATTTATCCCCTTGGCTTAACCGATGCTCTTCGATACTGTATGCGCATACAGTTATTCGTAATGTTGCCGTTTTCTTCTGGTATTCAGGTTTGAGCAGGCAGTTCCGGGCGTGAGAGGGATACATCGTGGTCAATGTCGAACAATTGAAAAACAGCGTGAACCGGATGTCGGTCGATGTTGTGCGCGAGGCGGTCCTCGAGCTGCGTCTGGATGGTCTCGTCCTTGAAGGAAAAACCCCTTTCAACAAACTGCACTTCAATACCTGTTTTGCCGAAATCGAAGCATTGTTCCAGCGCGCGGGTTATCACCGCCAGCTCGATGTCGTGGGTTACCAGGGCTTGCTGTATGCGCTTTATGATCCCGGTCGCTGGGAAGCGGTCGATGTGTTGCGCTGGCTCAAGGAGTTCACTGAAGCGGCGGCGCGCGCGCAGATTCCGGCTTGAGGATTCTCTTCTAGGTTCGTTCCGGCCACTGTTGGATAATGCTGCCCTGCATTGAGGGTCAGAGCTTTCGAATGTCCACTTCATCTTTTTCTGCTGCACACAATCAGGCCAGCACGCTCTACTTGCCGCCGGGTCCGTGGCAGACCGTGCTCGATTGCCTGTGCGAACACTTCAGCGCCATCGGTCGTGAACAATGGCTGGACAGAATTGCTCGCGGTCGCGTGCTTGACGGGCAAGGTCAACCGATTGCCCTTGACCTGCGTTACAAGGAAGGCCTGCGGATTCATTACTTCCGTGAAGTACCGGACGAAAAACCGATCCCGGTGGTCGAATCGATCCTGTACGCCGACGACCACCTGGTGGTGGCGGACAAGCCGCATTTTCTGCCAGTGACGCCTGCTGGCGAATACGTGGAGCAGACGTTGTTGCGACGGTTGATCCGTCGACTGGATAACCCGCATCTGGTGCCTTTGCATCGCATTGACCGGCATACGGCGGGACTGGTGTTATTTTCAGCGAACCCCGAGAGCCGCTCGGCTTACCAGTCATTATTTCCTACACGCCAAATCGAAAAACGCTACGAAGCCATCGCTCGCGCATTGCCTGAACTCACCTTTCCACTGGTTCATAAAAGTCGGCTGGTCGATGGCGAGCCATTCTTTCGCATGCAGGAGGGGCCGGGCGTCAGTAATACCGAGACGGCAGTCGAGGTTCGTGAGAAAAACGGCGATTTCTGGCGTTATGGACTTTACCCGGTGACCGGCAAAAAACATCAGTTGCGGGTGCACATGACCGCTTTGGGTGCCAGCATCTGTAACGACCCGTTCTACCCGCAGGTGCTCAAGGATGTTGAGGATGACTATGCCAATCCCTTGAAGCTGCTGGCCCAGGGATTGCGATTTGTCGACCCGGTCACCGGCCAGCAACGTGAATTCGAGAGCACCATCACCCTGCAATGGTGATCACAATGCTTCAGGCACGAAAAAGCCCGCTATAAAGCGGGCTTTTCTGTATCCGGTGGTGCCGTAAAGATTACAGCTCTTTAACGGTACGAACCTGATCCTTGTTGATGCGGGTTTGTTTGCCGTCCAGCTGTTCGAACTCGTAGAAACCCGATTCGTCATCGTATTTTGGCGCGTCGACGGCCTGGATTTCGCGACCGTCATTCAAGGTGATCACTGTAGGCGATGCGCAACCGGCGAGGGTCGCAAGGCCCAGTGCGAGCATGAAAGTGGCGAGGGTCCGTTGAGTCATGAGTGTATCTCCGAATATGAATTCTTTTGGTTACTGAGCTTGAGACGTATACAACGCGCGCAAGTTCCTTCTCGTGTCAGTCTGACACAGTGTGGTGTGTGCTTAACAGCTCTGGCGTGTTGAGGTTGGCCAGCCGCGGGTCGTTGTCGGGGCATTGCAGGGCCGTAACGCCCAGTTTGCGCATGAGGCGTCCCGGGCTGCGTTCGCCTTCGTGCCATGCCTGTTCGAAATCCGCCGAGAGCACCACGGGGATGATGCACAGCAACGGTTCCCAGTGATCGTCATGGCGCAGCATCAGCGGGTTGTCCGGATGCTGGTGGGCAGTTTCGCGCATGCTCTGGAGCAGGGCGGCATCGATGCGCGGCACGTCGCACGGCAACACCAGCAGATAGGGGTGGCGTGCGGCCTTGAGACCGGCGCGAATACCGGCCAAGGGTCCCGGGAAATCGCCTTCATCGTCATGGACCAGTTGGTCGGCGTAAGGCGCGTATTTTTCCAGGTTCCTGTTGCAGGAGATGATCAGGTCATCGCTCAGTTCGCGGGTCTTACGATGCAGGTGCGCTATCAGCGGCTCGCCCTGCCATTCCAGCAAACCCTTGTCCTGGCCGCCCATGCGTTGGCCTCGGCCACCTGCCAGGAGCAGAATGGAGCAGGGCGGCAATTGAGTATTCGAGATCATGGCAAGTCTCCATGGGGGCGGCGAAAAAACGAGGCGCTGTGATATAACACCGGGCTGTTTATCCTACAACTGGACGAGCCTATGAAAGCCAAGGCTGAAGTACCTTTCGCGCCGCTTAACATCGCGGTGTTGACTGTCAGCGATACCCGCACCCTGGAAACCGATACGTCAGGCCAGGTCTTCGTCGACCGCTTGAGCGCTGCCGGTCACAACCTGGCCGCTCGGGTTTTGCTTAAAGATGATCTCTACAAAATTCGCGCGCAAGTCGCCAGCTGGATTGCCGACGATGTCGTGCAGGTGGTGTTGATCACCGGCGGTACCGGTTTCACGGGGCGCGACAGTACCCCGGAAGCGGTGAGCTGTCTGCTGGACAAACAAGTCGATGGTTTTGGCGAGCTGTTCCGGCAAATTTCGGTCGCGGACATTGGCACATCGACTGTTCAGTCCCGGGCCCTGGCGGGATTGGCCAATGGCACGCTGGTTTGCTGCTTGCCGGGTTCGACTAACGCCGTGCGTACTGGCTGGGATGGCATCCTCGCTGAACAGCTGGATTCGCGGCACCGTCCCTGCAATTTTGTGACTCACCTGAAACAGGCGGCACCCTGTGAATCCCGTGGGTAAGCCTGGTAAAACCGGCAGCTTGATGGCGGTCGAGGTG
This sequence comes from Pseudomonas sp. 31-12, assembly GCF_003151075.1. Classification (NCBI taxonomy): domain Bacteria; kingdom Pseudomonadati; phylum Pseudomonadota; class Gammaproteobacteria; order Pseudomonadales; family Pseudomonadaceae; genus Pseudomonas; species Pseudomonas sp. 31-12. The sequence continues at coordinate 4,864,519 of NZ_CP029482.1, read as the reverse complement.
GCGTTGGCGCGTTTGCTGGAAATGGCTGAGGCATCAACGATACATGAGCGTGAACGTTTGCCGTTGGCGCAGCTTGAAGGACGTGTACTGGCCGAGGACCTGGTCTCGACGCTTGATCTGCCGCCCTGGCCGAACAGTGCCATGGACGGCTACGCTTTGCGCATTGCTGACTGGACGGGAGAACCATTGCTGGTCAGCCAGAGGATTTTTGCCGGCCAGGCTCCCGAACCGCTGAAGCCAGGTACCTGCGCCCGGATCTTTACCGGTGCGCCAGTGCCGGCGGGTGCTGATTGCGTCGAGATGCAGGAGAACGCCGAGGTCCAGGCGGATGAGCGCGTCCGTTTTATCGAGACGATGACTCCGGGTCAAAACATCCGGCCACAAGGCCAGGAAACCACCGTTGGCGAACTTGTTTTGCCGGCTGGAACACGTCTAGGACCTATCGAACAGGGGCTGGCGGCGTCGCTGGGATGCGCTGAACTGGACGTGGTTCGCAAGGTTCGTGTTGCGGTCCTGTCTACCGGCGATGAGTTGATTGAACCGGGCCAGCCCCTTGGGCCGGGACAGATTTACAACAGTAATCGCGTGTTGCTGTGCAGTTGGTTGCAGCACTTGGGCTGTGAAGTGATCGATGCCGGAATTCTTCCAGATGATTTACCGACCACCCGCGCCCGCCTTGGCGAGTTGAAAGATGTCGACCTGATCCTTTCTACTGGCGGCGTGTCTGTAGGAGAGGCCGATTTCCTTGGCATTGCCTTGCGCGAAGAGGGCGAGTTGACCCTGTGGAAGCTCGCCATCAAACCGGGCAAGCCGCTGACGTTCGGGCACTTTCGCGGCGTTCCTGTGATTGGTTTGCCCGGCAACCCGGCATCGACGCTGGTTACATTTGCCTTGTTGGCGAGGCCCTATCTCTTGCGTCGCCAAGGCGTGAAAGAGGTTGAACCGTTGAAGTTTCAGGTGCCGGCCGGGTTCGAATGGCCCAAGGCAGGCAATCGCCGAGAGTATCTGCGTGGGCGCCTGGAGAGTGGGCGGGCAATCATCTACAAGAATCAGAGCTCTGGGGTGCTTCGCAGTGCTGCCTGGGCCGATGGTCTGGTTGAAGTGCTGGAAGACCACACGTTGATCGAAGGTGATTACGTTAACTTCATTCCGCTGAGCGAAGTCCTGAGCTGATTCTGGGTACAGCCTTGCCACGCAAGCCCTGGTCGATCGTGCAGCGGCTTGCGTGCATGGCTAGCGATTAACGGGCCAGAAGTGAAACGACCTGATCGAAGCGGCTGTTGGCGATCCAGCCCAACAGCCCCAGGACTACGGCTATTCCACCTGCGGAATAGGCCAGCCGGTGTTTGATGGATTTCACATCACCACGGACCTCTTCCATGTGTCTTCGGATGTATTTGAGGTGTGTCTCGAGTTCAATGACGCGAGGTTCCATGTCAGCTCCTCCGGCGGGCTTTGCGCTGTTATTGAATTCAGCCTGGTGATTGGCGCGATTGTCTGCCAATGGCGCGACCTGGCTGATCGGTAACCTGATGTCATGACTTTGCATGGGCTGAAACGCTCCTTGCTTGAATGCCCATGGGGTGGCCGACACTTTTGTTGATTGCGCTTTGTATGGCCCTTGAAGAGGGTCTACTCATGGCTTGCACATCCCTGTGTGTTTAATGTTGATGACTGATGCTGCGGAGACCAAGGTGTACCAATCGCCAAGGTTGGTCAATTGAGCCGATTCCGTACATCTTGTAAGAAAATGTCCCGCCCTGTAGGACCTCAAGGCTGCACGCGTCAAAAAAAATCAGATCCATGCGACTTTTATAGGGGCTGGTGAGGTCAACATCTCCCATACGGATTCCAAACATGGGAGCGACAATAATGAGTGAGCGCAAAGCGCTGTTGATTCTGCATGGCAAGCAGGCACTCAACGAGGAGGTCCGCGCGGCCGTCGACGACAAGCGCCAGCAGGGCTGGGAGCTGGCGGTCCGAGTGACCTGGGAGGCAGGTGACGCGCAGCGGCTGGTGGAAGAGGCGCTGAATGCAGGCTATACGCAACTGATTGCCGGCGGCGGTGATGGCACGTTGCGTGATATCGCCGAAGCCATGGCCTCGCATTCGACGCAGGCCAGCCTGGTGTTGATGCCGTTGGGCACCGCCAATGATTTTGCCCGCGCCGCCGGTGTGTCGCTGGAACCCGCTCTGGCGCTGGACCTTCTGGAAGCAGCCCCGCACGCTATCGACCTGGGTGAGGTGGGCGGGCAGGTCTTTTTGAACATGGCCACCGGCGGCTTTGGTAGCCAGGTCACGGCGAACACCTCGGAAGACCTGAAAAAAGTCCTCGGCGGCGCAGCTTATCTGTTCACTGGCTTATCGCGTTTCAGCGAGTTGCATGCTGCCTACGGCGAGTTGCAGGGGCCGGACTTTCATTGGAGCGGTGAGCTATTGGCCTTGGGTATCGGCAATGGTCGGCAGGCGGGCGGTGGTCATGTGCTATGCCCGGAGGCGCTGGCTGACGATGGCCTGCTGGATATCAGCATCTTGCCCGCGCCGCAGGAAGTGGTCGGCACGCTGAAAACATTGCTGGCCGATGGCTTCGGCATTGACAACATGTTTGTGCGAGCTCGCCTTCCATGGGTCGAGATCAAGGTCTCCGAAGGCCTCTACATCAATCTGGATGGCGAACCTATTGAGGGCGAGAGCCTGCGATTCTCGGCGCGCCCAGCGGCATTGCGCGTGCATTTGCCGGCGGACTCGCCGCTGCTGAGCGCTTCGAGAGCGGTTAATCGTCCAGACTGATGATTTGCTCGCGCACGGCAAACAGCACCAGGCCGGCCACGTCGTAGATCTGCAACCGCTTCATGATCTGCGAGCGGTGGGTTTCAACGGTTTTGATACTGAGGCCCAGGCCATTGGCGATTTCCCGGGTGGATTTGCCGCGAACGATCAGTCGCAGGATTTCCAGCTGACGGGCCGTCAGGTTGTGCGAGTCCGCAGGCTCGGGCTGGTGTTTCTGGTTGCGGATCAGTGCCTGGTTGATGACCGTGTGGGCGATGGCCGGGCTCAGGTAGCGTTCGTTGTTGCGCAAGGCATCCAGGGCGTGTTCCAGCTCGGTGGCCGTGGTGTCCTTGAGCAAATAGCCATGAGCACCGGACTCAAGCGCCTGCATGATCAGTGCAGGATCGGTGTGCATCGACAGGATCAGCACCTTGCTTTGCGGGCGCACCCGTTTGAGTCGTTGCAAGGCCTCAAGGCCGCTGGTCTCTTTCATTGAGATATCCAGCAGAACAATGTCAGGCACCAGTTTCTCGACCATCTCGAGTAACTGCGAACCGTCATTGGCCTCACCAATAACCGCATAGCCGGGAATATCCAGCACCAGAGCGCGCACGCCGGCCCTGATAAGCGAGTGGTCATCCACCAGAAGTAAGTTACAAGTCAATGCATAACCTTATTCGTACTGGCCCGTTCGAGCGCACGGGGCGCCCAGGGAAAGAGTGCTTCGATTTGAGTGCCTTTGCCCGGTTCGCTGGTCACGACCAGAGTACCGCCCAACTGATCGATCCGTTCCACCATCCCGGCCATTCCACGCTGTCCCTCTCGACCGGGGTCGGCTGCTGGCGCGAACCCCAGGCCATCGTCGCTGATCAACAGCGCGAGTCCCTGGGGCATGCGTTGCAGGCGGATCAACAGGTTATTCGCTTCGGCGTGGCGAAGAATATTGGTCACCGCTTCCTGAGTGATTCTAAAGGCGGCCACCGCCATTTCTTCAGGAATGCCGGTCAAGCGTTGATGGCATTCCAGGCTCCAGTGCACCGAAGTATTAGCCAGGGTCTTGAGCAGATGAGCACGCAAACTGGCCTCCAGCCCGAGACTGGCCAACTGCCTTGGATTGAGTATGGCCGAGACATCACGAACCTTGGCCAGGGTTTCATCCAGCGTGTCGCAAAGCACCGAACACTGGCCTTGCATGTCTTCCGGCATCCGGCGTTTGAGCCATTCACTTTGAAGTTTTGCAGCGGTCAATAATTGACCGATGTCGTCATGCAGTTCTCGACTGAGTCGGTGACGTTCGTTTTCCTGTACTTCCAGTAGACGGTCCGCCAGCTCTTGTGGCTGAAATTTTATTGATTTACGTGAGAGGCCATGTTGTACCCAGACGCAGGCCAGTGCTGCCATATTGAGGAGCAGCAGGCTCACCGGCAGTGGAACAGACAGGCTGAACGCCAGCAAGCTGCCAAGTGCCGAGCCGGTACACAGCAGAAGCGTAAAACGTCGCGCGTTTTTTTGAGAGGGTGGCCATAGGATGATTGACTTGAGACTGGCGTACATAGCGGATGGAGCCAATGGATGTTCGCTGCGGGCAGACCGGCCATCGTGGTTGACGGGTCTCTGTCTGAAAATCATTAGTGACTCGTATTAGCAGTGCCCTCCAGGGTTGAAACTACAGCCTTGATATAACCGGCCGATCTCATCTGAAGTCACTTTGCCATTAATTGACGTCAACTAATGGTCGGCATAATACCACTTAAGATACCGTCGGTCGCGTTCGCTATATATGTCTATTCGGTCAGGAATAAAGGTTTTGGACGATAGTTCTACGATGGAAAAAGTTTTGGCGGGGGGAATAGTTATTCGTATCGAACTGCCGTTTACAGGTATGAAATATTCAATTGCGACATGAGCGCACTCAAGTTTTTGAGCGGCGTCATGGCAATAAGAATACGCAACACGGCATTGTTATCGGACGAATTAAGCCTGGCGCTCCGAATAGGAAACGAGCGTGAACGGTTTGGAATTAACCGGTAATTGAAAATGACTTTGTCCGACCTGAAACGCAAAGGCTTCGATCAGCGAAGTCTGTTCGCTGTCATCCAGGCTGAGTTGGCCGGTGGTCTGGTCGATCAGTTCGAGTTGCCAGGCCATCAGCGTGAAGCAGTCCTTCAGCGCGCCCAAGGCCTGATCATGCAGCTCCATGTGGCTTTGAGCGTGGTTCAACAAGCCATGGATGTGCAGCGAAAATTCAGACACCGCTTCCAGTGCCAGGGCATCGGCTTTGCTGGCCAGTTTGAGGAGGTTGCTGAGCATGCAATCGATTGCGTCCTTGTCATTGCTGATCAACTGCAGGTGGCTAAGGCACTCCTCCGATTTGGCCAGGAGTGTTTCCGCCTCGACGAGGAACTCCGGAAAGCGCTGAGCCCACAGTTTAGGGTCGTTCGGCATGCTTATCTCCACAACGTCATGTCAAATGAGGGGATGTCGTGTGTGTCGACGAAGATGTCCAACGTCTCGACGCTGCCGTGCCGGCATGAGATCGCGCTCCGGCAGGCCTGGGCGCAGGCTGGGGAACTCGAGAAGGTGGATGGCCACTTACCTGCGATCGCACACAAAAGCCTGACTCCGTTCATGCAATGAGAATGGCGTCACATTAATGGCTATTGGATATTGCGAATATCAGGTTGGGCCTGATTGTTACTAGGGGAATCCCTTACACAGGGGAACCTAACGTGCAAACCGAGGTCGCGCCGCAGGGAATGAAGCAGATGAAATCACAGCGCCAGTAAAGCATGATGTTAATGTGACATCAATGCCCGATCGTGGCATTTTGTCCCAGGGTCAAGGTCTGGTGAAAACAGCCGATAACCCTCTTTAGTGAATTCATCAGTACAAGCCCAGGAGTCATTAATGGCCGGCATTCTCGACACGGTAGACCAACGCACGCAACTGGTGGGTGAGAATCGCCTGGAAATTCTCATGTTCCGGCTGGCCGGTCGGCAATTGTTCGCGATCAACGTCTTCAAAGTGCAGGAAGTGTTGCAGCTGCCAAAGCTGACCCTGATGCCCCAGCGGCACCCGTTTGTATGCGGCGTGGTCAACCTGCGTGGCCAGACGTTGCCGGTGATCGACTTGTCCCAGGCCATCGGCATGCGTCCGTTGGTGCCCAGCCCTACCAGCACGATCATCGTCACCGAGTACAACCGCTCGGTGCAGGCGTTCCTGGTGGGCGGCGTGGACCGCATCGTCAACATGAACTGGGAAGCCATTCTGCCGCCACCGGCCAGCGCCGGCCGCCAGCACTACCTGACCGCCATCAGCAAGGTCGACGATCAGTTGGTGGAAATCATCGACGTGGAAAAAGTCCTGGCCGAAATCGTGCCGTACAACGCCAAGGTCTCGCGCGAGAAACTCGACGATCCGGTGTTGGAACGCGCCCGTGGCCGTGAAGTGCTGCTGGTGGACGACTCCAACGTGGCCTTGTCGCAATTGCGCGACACCCTGGGCCAGTTGGGCGTGAAGATGCACATTGCCAGCGACGGCTTGAAGGCGCTGAACATGCTCAAGGCCTGGGCCGATACCGGCGTGTCGATGACTGACAAACTGCTGATGGTCTTTACCGATGCGGAAATGCCGGAAATGGACGGCTATCGCCTGACCACCGAAATCCGTAACGATCCGCGCCTGCGCGGCCTCTACGTGGTGCTGCACACGTCGCTGTCGGGCAGCTTCAACGATTCGATGGTCAAGAAGGTCGGCTGCGACAACTTCCTCTCCAAGTTCCAGCCGGACAAACTCGTCGACGTGGTTCGCCAGCGCCTGATGCTCGACGAAGTGCCGGCCTGATCACGATTTAACGGTTACCCACGGTCAACCTGTGGGAGCCGGCTTGCTCGCGAAGGCGGCGGAACAGTCGACATAAATGTTGAATGTTTAACCACGTTCGCGAGCAAGCCCGCTCCCACAAGGTAAACACGGAGCGGTTTTCAGCCTTTGATTTGGCGATCAAGCTCGTATAGGGTGGCGTTTTTTGCCCACCAGGGAGCTGGCCATGCTGCGTCTGAGCGCGCTTTACCGTTATCCGTTGAAATCCGGCAAGGGCGAGACCCTGCAACAGGTCAGCCTCGACAAGCTGGGACTGGATGGTGATCGACGCTGGATGCTGGTGGACGAGGCCAGCGGGCGTTTCCTGACCCAGCGCGCAGTGGGGCAAATGAGTCAGTTGTCGGCGTTGTGGAATGCCGACGGCGGATTGACCCTCAGTGCTCCCGGACGCGCAGCCATCGACATTGCATTGCCAACCAGCGACGCTGAACTGCGCGGCGTGACGATCTTCAAAGACAGTCTGCGGGTGCCCGATGCCGGTGATGAGGCCGGTGCCTGGGTCAGCGAGTTCATTGGAAAGTCGACGCGCCTGGTGCAAATTCCTCTGGATCGCGCGCGCACCACGCAAGCGGGCTATGGTCGGGATGCCGATCAAGTGGCGTTCGCCGATGGCTTCCCGCTGCTGCTGATCGGGCAGGCGTCCCTGGAAGACTTGTCGCAAAAAGTCGGGCGACCGCTGGAGATGCTGCGTTTTCGACCAAATCTGGTGATTGAGGGCAGCGAGGCGTTTGCCGAAGACCGCTGGAGGCGTATCCGCATCGGCGATGTCGAGTTCCGGGTGGTGAAGTCCTGCTCACGCTGCATTCTGACCACCATCGACCCGCAAACCGGTTTGCGCAGCGATGATCGCGAACCTCTGGCGACGTTGCAGAAATACCGTTCCGAAGCCGACGGCGCGATGTTCGGCCAGAATCTGGTCAACGATAGCAACGGCCAACTTGAAGTCGGTATGGAAGTCACCATCCTGGAGTAAACACTCTGGATGAAAAAATGCCCGGGTCCCAAAAGGACCCGGGCATTTTTGTGTCGCTGTGAAAACCCGGGGGTTTAGCCGCGGTATTCGCACAGATAAGCGGTGTCGACGGCCACTTTCAGCTGGAACTTGCTGTTGGCAGGCACGTTGAACTGGCTGCCGGCGGCGAAGGTTTCCCAATCGGTGCTGTCAGGCAGTTTGACGGTCAGGGCGCCGGTCACCACGTGCATGATTTCACGCTGACTGGTGCCGAATTCGTATTCGCCCGGAGCCATGACGCCAATGGTCGCAGGACCTTCAGCGGTGCCAAAGGCGATCGACTTGACGGTGCCGTCGAAGTACTCGTTGACTTTAAACATGGGCGATTCCTCGAAAAGGGCTAAAAAGGGCCGGCCAGTATGCACAAGGCCTTGAACGCCGTCACCTCTCCGGCGGGAGAACCTGTGGCAACAGACGCGCCGTATTGCGCGCATCTTCCAGCGCCCGATGCTGTTGGCCGTTGAACTGCATGCCCGCCAGTTGCAACGCGCCGTTGAGCCCCAGCGGACGCTCCAGGCGCCGGGCCTTGGCAAAGCGCTGCTTGAGATTCATGTGCGGCACGCTGGCCAGAACGCTGGTCAGTTGCAGCCGCTGCCATTCCTGAAGCAGTTGCTTGCGATCGTAATCGCCCCAACTGGCCCAGCCCTCCAGCTTCGATTTATGCTGCCCGAGCCATTGCTCGAACGACGGCCAGACCTCGCTCAGCGTCTGCGCGGCGTCGACGTTGGCCTGGGTGATGTGCGTCAGTTCCCGGCAAAACGGCGTCAGCAGCGGACGCCGCAATGGCCGTATGAAGCACTGGAAGTAATCCACTTCGCGCCCTTTGCGGTCCACCAGGGTGGCACCGATTTCGATGATTTCCATTTCCGTAACTGGCCAGCCACCGTCATCGGTGGTGGCTTCCAGATCAATCACCAGCCAGTGAGGCATCGCAGGGTTCCTGGTATCCGCGTCCTGATAGGGCTTGAGCGTAGCCAAAGCCGGCGGATCCGCCTAGCGCCTTATTCGACCTCCAACAAAATCTGACGATTTTTGACCTGATCGCCGACCCGCACCTGCAAGCGTTTAAGCACCCCGTCGATACCTGATTTGAGCGGGTGTTCCATTTTCATCGCTTCAAGCACCACCAGCAGCTGACCTTTGCTGACCGGGCTGCCCTCGCTGACGAGCACGTCGACGATCGCCCCGTCCATGGGCGCCTTGAGGGTGCCGGAACTGACGCTGGCCTGGCTGCTGACCAAGGCTTGGGTCCGATCAACCAGGCGCAGGCTGCCCGGACGGGTGAACAGCCAGAGTTGCCCGGCCGTCAGGCGGTAGGCGTGACGTTGGCGAATGCCGTCGATCACCAGCGTTGCCCAATGCCCGTCGCACTGGATGACCTTCAATTCGAGGGTTCGGTCGCCGGTTTGCAAACGGTACGGTGCGTCAGGCACTGCGTTCAATTCCACCGGCCAGTCCTGATCCTCCAGGCCGATTCGAAAATGCAGAGGCACGCTGGCGTTATTCCGCCAACCGGCCAGCGGGGCGGGATGGGCTTGCGCCGAAGCGTGGTAGAACAGCGCGGCAGCAATGGCCAGCTCTTCGGCGCTCGGCACCGGCGGATGCAGGCAAGGATGGTCGGCGAAACAGCTCGGGATGAAGCCGGTGCTGAATTCGCCGCTGATGAATTGCGGGTGTTGCAGCAGGCTGGCGAGCAAGCGCTGATTACTTTGCACGCCCAGCAGCACACTGTCCTGCACGGCCCGCAGCAGTTTGCGCCGGGCCTCTTCGCGGGTGGTGCCGTGGGCGATGATTTTGCCCAGCAACGGATCGTAGAACGGGCTGATGTCCTGGCCTTCGATCAAGCCATGATCGATGCGCACACCGTTCTGCAAGGCAGGCTCCCACGTCTCGATTCGACCGGTTTGCGGCAAAAAGCCCTGGGCCGGATCTTCGGCGTACAAACGCACTTCCATGGCATGCCCGTTGAGCTGCACTTCCTCTTGTTTCAAAGGCAGCGGCAGGCCTTCGGCGACATGCAGCTGCCAGGCCACCAGATCAAGGCCGGTGATCAATTCGGTCACCGGGTGTTCCACTTGCAGCCGAGTGTTCATCTCTAGAAAGTAGAACTGCCCGCGTGCATCCAGCAAGAATTCCACAGTGCCGGCACCCACGTAATTCACCGCACGCCCGGCCTTGAGCGCCGCTTCACCCATGGCCTGGCGCAACTCGCTGGTCATCACCGGGCAGGGTGCTTCTTCGATGACTTTCTGGTGGCGGCGCTGGATCGAACAGTCGCGCTCGCCGAGGTAGATCAGGTTGCCATGCTGGTCGCCGAACACCTGAACCTCGATGTGACGCGGATCGATCAGCGCTTGCTCAAGGATCAGTTCATCGCTGCCAAACCCGTGCATCGCTTCGGAGCGCGCGGTTCGCAGCTGTTCCAGCAACTCGTCGGCGCTGTGCACCAGGCGCATGCCGCGCCCGCCACCGCCGGCGCTGGCCTTGATCATCAGCGGGTAACTGATGCTTTCAGCTTCGCGGCTCAGGGTTGCGTCGTCCTGTTCGGTGCCTTGATAGCCTTTGATGCACGGCACGCCGGCCGCGAGCATGGCGAGTTTCGACAGGCGCTTGCTGCCCATCAACTCAATCGCTTCGGGGCTCGGGCCAATGAAGGTGATGCCGGCGTGTTGGCAGGCGAGGGCGAACTCGACGTTTTCCGAGAGGAAGCCATAGCCGGGATGGATCGCGTCGGCACCGCTGCGCCGCGCGGCGTCGATGATCGCCGGGATGTTCAGGTAGGACTGCTGCACCGGGGCAGGGCCGATGTTGACCGCTTCGTCGGCCATTTGGACGTGCAAGGCGTCGGCGTCGGCATCGCTGAACACGGCAACGGTACGGTAGCCCAGAGATTGGGCGGTGCGCTGGATGCGGCAGGCGATTTCACCGCGGTTGGCGATGAGGATTTTGCTGAGTCCGGGCATGGGTTGTTCCCTTGTTATTGCGGTGAATGTGATGGCCTCTTCGCGAGCACGTCCGCTCCCACACCTGGAATGCATTTCAATGTGGGAGCGGGCTTGCCCGCGAAGCTTCTAAATGGCCCACCCCGGTTTACGTTTTTGCACGAACGCCATCGTCCCCTCGACCCCTTCCGCCCCGGTCACCGCTTCGCTGAACCACTCGGCCGCCTCATCCAGTAACGCATCCGAAGGCTGTCCCGCACTCGCCAGCAACAGTCTTTTTGTTGTGGCATTCGCCCCCGGTGCGCAGCACAACACATGGGCGAGGATTTCATCGAGGCGCTCGGCCAAGGCTTGCGCGTCATGCTCGACGAAATGTACCAATCCCATGCGCCGCGCCTGGGTGCCATCGAAACGCGCGGCCGTCAGTGCCAGTCGACGTGCCTGGGTCAGGCCGATGCGCTGGACCACGAACGGCGCGATCTGCGCGGGCAGCAGACCGAGGCTGGTTTCCGGCAGACCGAACTGCGCGTTGTGATCGGCCAGGGCAACATCGCTGACGCAGGCCAGCCCCAACCCACCGCCGAGCACTGCGCCTTGCAGCACCGTGATGACCACTTGCGGGGCGTGTTGCACTGCTTGCAGCAGCGCGCCGAACGCCCGGTTCAAATCGCGATAGGCGTCCGCACCTTGAGCGCGGGCATTGGCCATGTCCTTGATGTCGCCGCCGGCACAAAAATGCCCACCGGCACCACCGATCACCAGCGCACGAACGGCTCGATCATCACGCACCGCGGCCAGCACCGCACGCAGTTCGGCGACCATCTGCAAGCTCATGGCATTGCGGCTTTCCGGGCGGTTGAGGGTGATGTGCAGCACGCCGTTATGGGATTCGAGCAGCAAGGTCTGGCACACCGGCAGGGCGCTCATTTCTTTTTCCCCGGCAGGATGCCCATGAGTTTGCAGATGATCCCCAGCATGATTTCGTCGGCGCCGCCACCGATCGACACCAGCCGCACGTCACGGTAAGCGCGGGCCACCGGGTTGTCCCACATGAAGCCCATGCCGCCCCAATATTGCAGGCAGCTGTCGCTGACTTCACGGCCCAGGCGCCCGGCCTTGAGTTTGGCCATCGACGCCAGGCGCGTGACGTCCTGACCTTTGATGTACTGCTCGGTGGCCTGATAGACCAGCGCCCGCAAGCATTCGATTTCGGTTTGCAGTTCGGCCAGGCGAAAGTGAATGACCTGATTGTCGATCAGCGCGCTGCCAAAGGTCTTGCGCTCCTTGCAGTACTCGATGGTGCTGTCGACGCAGTATTCCAGGCCCTTGATCATGTTCGCCGCGCCGAACAAACGCTCCTCCTGGAATTGCAGCATCTGCATCATGAAGCCCGCGCCTTCGTGGCCGATGCGGTTGCGCTGCGGCACGCGCACGTTGTCGAAAAACACCTGGGCGGTTTCCGAACTGCGCATGCCGAGCTTGTCCAGATGCGAGCTGAGGCTGATGCCGGGGGTGTTCATCGGCACCATGATCAGCGACTTGTTGACGTGCGGTTTGTCGTCAGAGGTGTTGGCCAGCAGGCAGATGAAGTCGGCGCTCGGCGAGTTGGTGATCCACATTTTGCTGCCGTTGATCACGTAGTCGTCGCCGTCCTTGCGGGCGGTGGTTTTCAATCCCGCCACGTCCGAGCCGGCACCGACTTCGGAGACGCCGATGCAGCCGACCTGTTCGCCGGTAATCGCCGGACGAAGGAATTCTTCGCGCAGTTCATCGGAGCCGAAGCGGGCGAGGGCAGGGGTGCACATGTCGGTCTGCACGCCGATGGACATCGGGATCCCGCCGCAGTGAATGGTGCCGAACTCTTCAGCGGCTGCGATCGAATAGCTGTAGTCGAGTCCCATCCCTCCGAATTTTTCCGGTTTGGAAATCCCCAGCAAACCGAGGTCGCCGGCCTTGCGGAAGATCTCGTGGATCGGAAAGCGTCCGGCCTTCTCCCATTCCTCGACGTGCGGATTGATCTCGTGCTCGACGAATTGGCGGACCGTACGACGCAGTGCTTCGTGTTCCTGGGTGAAGATCATTTTTATTGTTCTCCTGTGATCCGCGATCAGAATCTCGCGACGCCAAAACTGTTGGTTTGCAGCGGCCGCACTTCGGCCTCGTGACAGATGTCCAGCAAGTAACCGAGCAAGGTCCGGGTATCCCGCGGATCGATCAGCCCGTCGTCCCACAGGTTGGCGCTGCCGTACAGTGCGGTGGACTGGCTGTCGAGTTTCTGTGCGGTGACCTGTTCCAGCATGTCGAGCATTTTCGGGTCGGGCACCAGGCCGTCCTTGAGCTGTTTGGCTTCGGTGACGATGCGCAGCACCTTGCCCGCCTGTGCGCCGCCCATGACGGCGGTGCGGCTGTTAGGCCAGGCGAAGATGAAACGCGGGTCGAGGCCGCGGCCGCACATCGCGTAGTTGCCGGCGCCATAGGAGCCGCCGACGACAATGGTCAGCTTGGGCACCCGGGCGTTGGCCACCGCCTGAATCATCTTCGCGCCATGCTTGATCACGCCTTGCTGTTCCGATTCGGTGCCAACCATGAACCCGGTGGTGTTGTGGAAAAACAGCAGCGGCGTGCGGCTCTGGTCACACAGCTGAATGAATTGCGCCGCCTTGCTCGCACCCTTGGGCGTGATTGGGCCGTTGTTGCCGATGAATCCGCAAGCGCGGCCCTGAATGTGCAAATGCCCGCAGATGGTCTGCTGATCGAACTCGCCCTTGAACTCGAGGAAGCTCGAACCGTCAGCAATCCGCGCGATGATTTCGCGCACGTCATAGGGTTTTTTCGGGTCGTCGGGAATCAGCCCGAGCAACTCGTCGATCGGGTAGCGCGGGTCTTCCCAGTAGCGGGCGGGCGCTGCCGGTAACCGTGCATTCCACGACAGCAGGCTGACGATCTCGCGCACCTGGCGCACGCCATCGGCATCGTTCTCGGCGAGGTATTCGGCGGTGCCGGCGGTTTGCGCGTGCATCTCGGCGCCGCCCAGTTCTTCATCGGTGGCGACTTCGCCGGTGGCGGCTTTGAGCAGCGGCGGGCCGGCCAGGAACAGCTTCGCCTTGCCACGCACCACCACCACGTAATCGGAGAGCCCCGGCTGATAAGCGCCGCCCGCCGTGGCCGAGCCGTGAACCACGGTGATCTGCGGCAACCCCAGGGCCGACATCCGCGCCTGATTGGCGAAGCTGCGTGCGCCTTCGACGAAAATCTCCGCCGCGTAATTGAGGTTGGCGCCGCCGCTCTCGGCGAGGGTGATCACCGGCAGTTTGTTTTCCATGGCGATCTGTTGCAGGCGCAGGGACTTTTTCAGGCCGCTGGGGGAAATGGTCCCGCCCTTGATCGCGCTGTTGTTCGCCACCACCAGCACGCGCACACCGGACACGTAGCCGATCCCGGCGATCAAGCCACCACCGGCCGAGCTGCCGTCCTTGTCGTCGTGCAGTTTGTAGCCGGCCAGGCTCGCCAGTTCGAGGAACGGCGCACCGGGGTCGAGCAGCAGATTGAGGCGTTCCCGGGGCAGTAATTGGCCGCGCTTGTCGAATTTGGGTTTGGCTTCGGCCGCCTTGTTCAGCAGGTTTTGTTCAAGCTGACGGACCTGTTCGATGCCGACCAGCATCGCAGTGCGGTTCTGCGCGAACTGTTCGCTGAACGGGTCTACTTGTGACTGGATCACCGGCATGGCTTATTCCTTGTCCTTAAGCACATCGGGACTGAGCACTTCTGGTAAGTACGCGCGATGGAAACCGTTATACGACTCACTGTTTTGCGCCTTGTGAATCGGCCACGCCCGCCCGCCAAGGCTCGCCGCACCGTCGATGCGCAGCGTGCTGCCGCTGATGAAGCCCGCCGCCGGGCTGAGCAGGAAAACGATCGCCGCGCTGACCTCCGATTCTGTGCCGATACGCTTGAGCGGCACGTGCTCGCGCAAGGTCGGAATCACCGCTTTGAACGCACCTTCATAGGTGTCCATGCCGCTCGACGCCACCCAGCCCGGCGCCACCGCGTTGACCCGCACCCCGGCATAACCCCATTCAAAAGCGGCGGTCTTGGTCAGGTTGTCCATGCCCGAACGCGCCGCCCCCGAGTGACCCATGCCGGGCATGCCGCCCCACATGTCCGCGAGCATGTTGACGATGGCGCCGCCGTGTTTGCTCATCGACTGATTGAACACTTCCCGGGCCATCAGGAAGCCGCCCACCAGGTTGGTGCGCATCACGGTTTCGAAACCCTTCTGATTGATCGAGGCCAGCGGCGACGGGTATTGCCCGCCAGCATTGTTGACCAGCCCGTGAATCGGGCCGTGCTTGCGAATCAATTCGCTGACCAGATGCGTGACCGCTTCCTCTTCACGGATATCGCAGGTTGCCCAATCCGCCTTGCCACCGTCTTCGGCAATCTCGGCGGCGACGTTTTTCAACTTGTCAGCCTTGCGCCCGATCAGCAACACATGGGCGCCGAGTGCCGCCAGCTCATGGGCGGTGCAGCGGCCGATGCCACTGCCGCCACCGGTGACGATGATGGTTTGGCCTGCAAACAGATCGGCTTTGAAAATCGAATCGTACGCCATGGCGACAGTCCTCTAGTTGACCTGGTCGGCGATGCGCTGGGGCACCGGAATCTGGATGTCCAGCAACTGCTGGGCGAAGGCTTTGCCTTGCGGATCGATCCGCAGGCTAGCCACGCCGCCACCGCCGAGGGCGTTCTCCAGGAGAAAATTGAAGCTGTGGGTGCCGGGCAAATACCAGCGCTCGACACGTCCGTGAACCGGGTCGAGGACATGACTCATCCAGTCGACCATCACCTCGGGCGTCAGGGCTTCGGCGATCCATGGCAGGAACTCGGGCTCCCGGGCCATGACGCCGATGTTGCTGTGATTGCCCTTGTCGCCGGAGCGCGCCACGGCGAGTTTGATCAGGGGCACACTGGCATCGGCACGGCCGGTGGGTTGCGGCGGGTCGTATGGAACCGGCAAGTCGTTTGGGTCGAGCACATCGACGGCGGGCAGGGCGCATGGGTGGCGCTGGCCCTGGAGATCAATGTCCAGCGTGCAAGCGGTTTTGTCGATGAGGAACGAGAACAGCCGGATCAGCGGATACACCGTCGGCCGTCCGCCGACAATCCCGGTCAGCCCCGGTGCCATGCCGGTCGCGGCCTGGGCGATTTCCCGGGAGAACACGATCAATGCCTGTTTGCTCGGATGGCGTACCGCGAGTTTGATCACCACTTCACGGCTGTCCTGGCGTTGGCCGTGGGGGCCGTACGTGGCTTCGCTGCCGAGCAGTTCGATGTTCACTTCGCTGTAGGGCGCCCAGCCGCGCTGGCTGAAAATATCCGAGGTCTTGTTGATGATCGCCCGGCTGACCCGTTCCGCCTTGGCCACCGCATCGATCCCGGCGATCAGGCAACTGGCAGTGCAGCGGAAACCGTCCGGGTACGTGGCACTGACCTTGTACTGATCGGTCGGCGGCAAGCCTTTGGCGCCATGCACCCGGACCGCATTTTTACCTTGTTGCACGAGTTTGACCTGGGTGAAATCGCAGACCACGTCAGGCAGCAAGTAGGCCTGGGGGTTGCCGATTTCATAGAGCATTTGTTCGCCGACGGTCAGTGGCGTGACCAGGCCGCCGGAGCCCTCGGGTTTGCTGACGATGAACTGGCTGTCGGCGCTGACTTCAACGATGGGGAAGCCAATGTGTTCGTAATCGGGCACGTCGCGCCAGTCGGTGAAATTGCCGCCGGTGCACTGGGCGCCACATTCGATGATGTGCCCGGCCAATGCGGCCTGGGCCAGCTTGTCGTAGTCATGCCAGGACCAGCCGAACTCATGCACCAGCGCGGCACTGACCACCGCGCTGTCGACGACGCGTCCGGTAATGACGATGTCGGCACCCAGGCGAAGGGCTTCGACAATGCCCGGTGCGCCGAGGTAGGCGTTGGTCGAGACGCACATCGATGGCAGGGGCGCGCCGCTGAACATTTCATGGACGCCGCGACTGCTCAGCTGTTTGAACTGCGGTTGCAGATCGTCGCCCAGCAGCACGGCAATTTTCAGCGAGACGCCAGCCTTGTCGCACGCTGCTTGCAGTGCGGCGGCGCAGGCTTGTGGATTGACCCCGCCGGCGTTGCTGATGACACGGATTTTTTGTTCGGCGAGTTGCCCCAGCAACGGGCTGAGGACTTCGATGAAGTCGCCGGCATAGCCCGCCTGCGGGTCTTTCATCCGTGCCCCGGCCATGATCGACATGGTGATTTCGGCCAAGTAATCGAAGACCAGATAGTCCAGACGCCCACCGTCCACCAGTTGCGCGGCAGCGGTCGAGGTATCGCCCCAGAACGCGCTGGCGCATCCGATGCGAATCGTTTCAGGCGCAACCCATTCCATAACCACCTCCGACAGAAGTGCATCGAGACTACCAAGCAAGCGCTTGGTTTGTAAACGGCTGAAATATCTTCTGCCCGAGCGCTTGCTTGGTTGCCGTCGCCAGCTTAAATTGCCCGCGCAACCCCGCTGTTTTAGCGGTGGGCGGTGCATTTGATTGATCGACTGTAGGAGAGAACGGGTGGACGAGCAAAAAGCCCTGGGGGTCATGCGCGAATTGGTCGACAACGGCCAATTGACCGACCCTGACAGCGCCCGCGGCAAACTGCTGCAAGTGGCGGCTCACCTGTTCCGCAACAAAGGGTATGAACGCACTACGGTGCGCGATCTGGCCGGTGCCGTGGGCATTCAGTCGGGCAGCATCTTTCATCATTTCAAAAGCAAGGACGAGATCCTGCGGGCGGTGATGGAAGAGACCATCCGTTACAACACGGCGTTGATGCGCGCCGCCCTGGCCGAGGCCGGCAATGTACGCGAGCGGGTGCTGGCGCTGATTCGTTGCGAATTGCAGTCGATCATGGGCGGCAGCGGCGAGGCCATGGCGGTGCTGGTGTATGAATGGCGTTCGCTGTCCGAAGACGGGCAGGCGCAGGTGCTGGCATTGCGCGATATTTATGAAGCGCTGTGGTTGCAGGTGTTGGGGGAAGCCAAGGACGCCGGTTTTATCCGCGGCGATGTGTTCATTACGCGTCGTTTTCTGACGGGCGCGTTGTCCTGGACCACCACCTGGTTTCGTGCCGACGGCAGCATGAGCCTTGATCAGTTGGCCGATGAAGCCTTGATTCTGGTACTCGAAGAAAAGCAATAAGTTGTCATGATCCGGCAGGAAACTGGCTAAGTGGCCGAAACCGCCTAGCTTGAATGCATTGATGCGTATTTTTTGGGGAGTGGGTAGTTTTGATGTCTTCGCCAATTAGGACGGCCACGCGGCTTTTGCTGGCGTCGCTCGTGGCAGTCTGGGTGTTGCCATCCCAGGCTGCGCAACTGGTGCGGGTCGGTGCCGCACATTTCCCTCCCTATACCGTGCGCCCCGAATCCGGTGCCGACACCGGCCTGCTGCCGCAATTGGTGGAAGCCTTGAATCAATTGCAGAGCGACTATCAGTTCGTTCTGGTGCCGACTTCGATTCCCCGGCGATTCGGTGATTTCAAGCAAGGCCGTGTCGACATGGCGATTTTCGAGAACCCGGACTGGGGCTGGAAGGACATTCCCCACACCAGCGTCGACATGGGGCTGGAAGACGCCGAGATTTTTGTCGCGCAACGGATACCGGATCGGCAGCAGAACTATTTTGCCGACCTCACCGGCAAGCGTCTGGCCGTGTTCAGTGGCTATCACTATGAGTTCGCCAACTTCAATGCCGACCCGAAATTCCTCGCGCAGAACTACAACGCCACGCTGACCTATTCCCATGACAGCAATCTGCTGATGGTCCTGCGCGGGCGGGCCGACATTGCCCTGGTGACGCGCTCCTACCTGAGCGATTACCTGCTGCGTAACGAGCAAGTGGCCGATCAGCTGCTGGTGTCGCAAGGCATCGATCAGGTGTATCACCATTACGCGATCCTGCGTCCGGCCGCGCCCATCAGCGGCGAGGCGTTCGGCAAGTTGCTGCAAGGGTTGCGGGACAATGGCCAGATGCTGAAGATTTTCGATCCGTACAAGATCGCGGTGGTGCCCGTACCCAAACCCTGAAGACCGCCGCAGGTCGCGTCATTCGCGACTTCGCTTAAATTTCCTGCCCCGGCTCACGTCACATGGTTGAACTGTCGACGATTATCGTGAGCCCGACCCATGCCCAATCTGAATGACCTGACTGCCCTGGCCTTGCCTGACGCAAGCCGTCTTGTAGCCGATGAAACCGAGAATCGCCTGCACCTCAGCCTGGAAGGGCAGCCGCTGATCGAGCTGCGCCTGACCCGCGAACCCGAATTGACGGTGCACGTCGAAGAGCGCTTCGACACGTCTGAAGGTCAGGCGCTCTGGGCAGCCTGTTATTGGATGTTTGCCCGTGATCCGGCGTGCCAGCACCTGACGTTCCAACTGCCGCAATCACCCTCCGACGCCTTGGCGAGCGGTTTGCTGATTCCCACCGACACCACCGGCCAATACCGCTGCGAACGCACGCTGTTCTGGCAGTTGCCTCCGCCGTGGTTGAGCCAGGCGCTGAACGACATTTATCCGCAGCAAATGGTCATCAGTGGTGGCAAGCGCCATCCACGGCGTCCGCTAAAACCAAGCGGTGAAGTCTATCGGCGTTTCGATGCACGGCTCGGTGCCTGGATTTCCCTGCGCACGGTGGACATCGACCTGGACGTGGCACGTTTCAATCGCTGGCAGAACAGCCCGCGGGTCGCCAGTTTCTGGCAGGAGGAGGGCAGTCTCGAACAGCACCGTGAATACCTGAGCAAACTCGACGCCGACCCGCACACCCTGACGCTGATCGGTTGTTTCGATGATCAGCCGTTTGCCTATTTCGAAGCCTATTGGGCCAAGGAAGATCGCATAGCGCCGTTCTATGACGCTGGCGATTACGACCGCGGTATCCACATGCTGGTGGGTGAAGAAAATCACCGCGGCCCGCACAAGGTGGCGAGCTGGTTATCGGCGCTAACGCATTTCCTGTTTCTCGATGATCCGCGCACTCAGCGAGTGGTCGCCGAGCCTCGTGCCGATAACGCGAAGATGATCGGGTACATGCAGAACCAGGGTTACCACTGCGAGAAAGAGTTCGACTTTCCGCACAAGCGCGCGGCGTTGATGATGCTGGGGCGTGAGCGGTTTTTTGATCGGTGCAAGTTGGCGTGATGCGCAAGACTCAAGGTCTGCACCGACCTTGAGTCAGCCTTCGCGAGCAAGCCCGCTCCCACATTTGACCTGTGTTCGCAGGACCAATGTGGGAGCGGGCTTGCTCGCGAAGGGGGCGACGCAAATTTCAGATCTTAGCGACGGGCAAAGGTATCCACACGATTGCCCGACACCTTGCGGCAGTGCACCAGCGCATCGCGAATCATGAAGTTCACCAGGGTCGGCGAGACGCCGAGTTCCTTGGCGATGTCCTTTTGCGGCACGCCGTGCAGACGGTACATCTCGAAGGCGTAGCGGGTGCGGCTCGGCAGCTCCGTCAGCGCATCGGCAATGTTTTCCAGGGTCGAGAAATTGATGTGCGAGGTTTCCGGCGAAGCGCCCTGAATCACCACGTTCAGACCTTCCTCTTCCGGCCCGGAATACTTCTGCTCCAGCGCCTGCTTGCGATAGTGGTCGATCGCCAGGTTGCGCACGATCTGGAACAGATAACTGAGCTGAGCCTTGAAGGACGACGTGATTTGCGGCGCCGATTGCAGCCGGAAAAACGCATCCTGGACCACGTCTTCAGCACGCGACCGGCAGCCGGTAATCCGCGCTGCAATTTTCACCAGAATCAGTCGGTTGTCGACGAAGGCCTGAAGTAGCGGTGAATCGCACCTGCTTGTGGATACTTGTTCCGTCATGGAAATCACCTTGCTGCCAATAGGTTGGGTGGGAGGCCGAGGGGGGGGGCGTCCTACACATCGAGCGACAAATTATGCTGAATGATAATGATTGTCAATTGAGAAAGATAACTAATGCTCCTCAAAGGTGCAGAGTGAGAACTGCGACACGCTGTCGCATGCCAGCCCCGTTGGCGATCAAGCCTGCCGACTAATTATTTCAAGACGCCATCCGTTCTCATTGGTGAAAGGTGCCGGGTAAATCCCGACCAAAACCGCATTCCCAATGCCTTGCGCAGTCGGCGAAGACCGCGTC
Organism: Pseudomonas sp. 31-12; assembly: GCF_003151075.1. NCBI lineage: Bacteria > Pseudomonadati > Pseudomonadota > Gammaproteobacteria > Pseudomonadales > Pseudomonadaceae > Pseudomonas > Pseudomonas sp. 31-12. The sequence goes on along the minus strand of NZ_CP029482.1, from coordinate 4,843,704 downwards.
CTGCATGCCCTTTAGTGGGTGTGACGTAAGAAAACCGATTCCATTTGCAAGCCGAATTCAGGCAGGAAACCTCATGACCGACGCGTTCGAACTCCCAAGCAATCTGGTCCAAGCCCTCCAGCGCCGCGCGGCCCTGACGCCGGATCGAGTGGCCTTGCGTTTTCTCGCCGACACCCCGGATCAGGCTGTGGTCCTCAGTTATCGCGAGCTGGATCGGCGGGCGCGAACCATTGCCGGTGCGTTGCAGGCCGAGGCTGAATTCGGTGATCGCGCCGTGCTGCTGTTCCCGAGTGGCCCGGATTACGTCGCGGCGTTTTTTGGTTGCCTGTACGCGGGGGTGATTGCGGTGCCGGCTTATCCGCCGGAGTCGGCCAAACGTCATCACCAGGAACGTCTGCTGTCGATCATCAGCGATGCCGAGCCGCGTCTGTTGCTGACCAGTGCCGGCCTGCGCGACGCCTTGCTACACATTGAAGGCGCGCCGCCGTTGCTGTGCGTCGATACCCTTGACGGCGCCTTGGCCGAACGCTGGAGCGAACCGAACCTGGCCGACGACCACATCGCCTTCCTGCAATACACCTCCGGTTCCACCGCGTTGCCCAAAGGGGTGCAAGTCAGCCACGGTAATCTGGTGGCCAATGAAATGCTGATCCGTCATGGTTTCGGTATCGACCTGAACCCGGACGACGTGATCGTCAGCTGGCTGCCGCTGTACCACGACATGGGCCTGATCGGCGGCCTGTTGCAGCCGATTTTCAGCGGCGTGCCGTGCGTGTTGATGTCGCCGGCCTATTTCCTCGGCCGGCCGTTGCGCTGGCTGGAAGCGATCAGCGAATACGGCGGCACCATCAGCGGCGGACCGGATTTCGCCTATCGCCTGTGCAGCGAACGCGTCAGCGAATCAGCGTTGGAGCGCCTCGACCTGAGCGGCTGGCGCGTGGCGTATTCCGGCTCCGAACCGATCCGTCTCGACACCCTCGATCGCTTCGGCGAGAAGTTCGCGGCGTGCGGTTTCACCACCGACAGCTTCATGGCGTCTTACGGATTGGCCGAAGCCACTTTGTTCGTCGCCGGGACCCTGCGCGGTCAGGGCATCGGCAACCTGCGCGTGGACGATCAAGCCTTGGCCCAAAACCGTGCAGAGGCGGGCGAAGGCAGCGCGATCATGAGTTGCGGCATCAGTCAGCCGGATCATGCGGTGCTGATTGTCGACCCGGTCGCGCTCAATGAACTCGCGGACAACGCGGTCGGCGAAGTCTGGGCCGCCGGGCCGAGCATCGCTCATGGCTACTGGCGAAACCCCGAGGCCAGCGCCAAGACTTTTGTCCAGCACAACGACCGGACCTGGCTGCGCACCGGCGACTTGGGCTTCATGCGTGACGGTGAACTGTTCATCACCGGACGCCTGAAAGACATGCTGATCGTTCGCGGCCACAACCTTTACCCGCAAGACATCGAGCAGACCGTCGAACGCGAAGTGGAAGTGGTGCGCAAAGGTCGCGTCGCCGCTTTCGCGGTCACTGTCGACGGTCAGGAAGGCATCGGCATTGCTGCGGAAATCAGCCGCAGCGTGCAGAAAATCCTCCCGCCCGACGCATTGATCAAAGCGATTCGCCAAGCCGTGGCCGAGGCGTATCAGGAAGCGCCGAGCGTGGTGGCGCTGCTCAATCCGGGCGCATTGCCCAAGACCTCCAGCGGCAAGCTGCAACGTTCGGCCTGCCGCAATCGCCTGGCGGACGGCAGCCTCGACAGCTATGCGCGGTTCCCTTCGGCAGATGTTCAGAGCGAAGCCAAAACCGAATCGAGTTCCGAGCTGCAAGCCTTGATCGGCCAGATCTGGTGCGAACAATTGCAGGTCAAGCCGATCAACGCTGACGACCACTTTTTCCTGCTCGGTGGCAACTCCATCGCCGCCACTCAAGTGGTCGCGCGACTGCGTGAAGCACTGGGTCTGGAGCTGAACCTGCGCCTGCTCTTCGAAGCGCCAACCCTCGGTGCGTTCACCGCCGCCGTCGCTCAATTGCAACAGGACGGCGGCCTGGCCCAAGGCGCGATCACCCCGCTGTCGCGCCACGAACCGATGCCGCAATCCCTGGCGCAAAACCGCCTCTGGATCACCTGGCAACTCGATCCACAGAGCAACGCCTACAACATTCCCGGTGCCTTGCGCCTGCGCGGTGAACTGGACGAAGACGCCTTGCGCGCCAGTTTCCAGCAATTGATCGAGCGTCATGAATCCCTGCGCACACGGTTCTTCGAGCGTGACGGTGTGGCACTGCAACAGGTCGATGCCGTGGGCGACTTCAATCTGCAATTGATCGACATCAGCGACCTGCCCATCGCCGAGCGTGAAGCCCGCGCGCTGCAAATCCGTGAGGACGAAGCCCGCACCCAGTTCGATCTGGAGAAAGGCCCGCTGCTGTGGGTGACACTGGTTCGCCTCGATGATGAGGACTATCAACTGCTGGTGACGATGCACCACATCATCGCTGATGGCTGGTCGCTGAACGTGCTGATCGACGAGTTCTCGCGCCTGTATGCCGCCGCGTCCCAAGGACAGACCGCGACGCTGCCGGCCCTGCCAACTCAATACGCCGACTACGGCAGCTGGCAGCGTCAATGGCTGGCGCAAGGAGAGGGCGAGCGTCAACTGGCCTATTGGAAAGCACAGTTGGGTGACGAGCATCCGACCCTGACCTTGGCCACCGATCACCCGCGCTCGGCGCAGCACGTTCACAGCGCCGCCCGCCATTCCGTAAAGCTGGCTGCGACCTTGAGCGATGCCATTCGCCAGACTGCCCAGGCGCATGAATCGACGCCGTTCATGCTGTTGCTCGCCGCGTTCCAGAGCCTGTTGCACCGCTACAGCGGCCAGCGCGACATCCGCATCGGCGTGCCGAATGCCAACCGCCCGCGCCTGGAAACCCAAGGGCTGATCGGCTTCTTCATCAATACCCAAGTGCTGCGTGCCGAAGTGGATTCGCGGCTGCCATTCGTGGAGCTGTTGGCGCAAACCCGTCAGGCCGCGCTGGGCGCTCAAGCGCACCAGGACCTGCCGTTCGAACAACTGCTCGAAGCCTTCCCGCAAGCGCGCGAACAAGGGCTGTTCCAGGTGATGTTCAACCACCAGCAACTGGATTTGAGCGCGTTGCGTCGCCTGCCTGGGTTGCTTGCCGAAGAACTGCCGTGGCACAGCCGCGAAGCCAAGTTCGACCTGCAACTGCACAGCGAAGAAGACCAGAAGGGGCGCCTGAGCCTGTCCTTCGACTACGCCAGCGAGCTGTTCGATACGACGTCCATCGAGCGTCTGGCCGAGCATTTCAGCCACCTGCTGCGGGCCATTTGCGAGCAACCGTCCGCCGCCATCGGCGACCTGCCACTGATGACCGCAAGCGAGTACGACCAACAAACTGCCTGGAGCGCTGCACCCTGCACGCCGGCCAGCCAATGGCTGCCGGAGCTGCTTAACGAACAAGCGCGCCAAACCCCGGAACGCACGGCGTTGATGTGGGACGGCGGCAGCCTCGATTTCGCCGAGCTGCACACCCAGGCCAACCGCCTGGCCCATTACCTGCGCGACAAAGGCGTCGGCCCGGACGTCTGCGTGGCCATCGCCGCCGAGCGTTCACCGCAATTGCTGATCGGCCTGCTGGCGATCATCAAGGCCGGTGGCGCCTATGTGCCGCTGGACCCGGATTACCCGGCCGAGCGCCTGGCCTACATGCTCAGCGACAGCGGCGTCGAATTGCTGCTGACCCAGACCCAATTGCTCGAACGCCTGCCGGACACTGACGGCGTCAGCGTGATCGCCATGGACGCCTTGCATCTGGAGAACTGGCCAAGCCAGCCGCCGGGCCTGCACCTGCACGGCGACAACCTCGCCTACGTGATTTACACCTCGGGTTCGACCGGTCAGCCGAAGGGCGTCGGCAACACCCACGCGGCGCTCGCCGAGCGCCTGCAATGGATGCAGAACACCTACGGTTTGAACGACACCGACGTGTTGATGCAAAAAGCCCCGATCAGTTTCGACGTGTCGGTGTGGGAGTGCTTCTGGCCGCTGATCACCGGGGCACGCTTGCTGATCGCCGGCCCCGGCGAGCACCGCGATCCGCATCGCATCGCGCAGCTGGTCCAGCAATACGGCGTGACCACGCTGCACTTCGTGCCGCCGCTGCTTTCGTTGTTCATCGATGAGCCGCTGACCGCCGAATGCACCAGCCTGCGCCGTGTGTTCTCCGGTGGCGAAGCCTTGCCCGCCGAACTGCGCAACCGTGTGCTGGAACAACTGCCCGCCGTGCAACTGCACAACCGCTACGGCCCGACCGAGACCGCAATCAACGTCACCCATTGGCACTGCACTAGCGCCGATGGCGAGCGCTCGCCGATTGGCCGTCCGTTGGGCAACGTGCTGTGCCGCGTCCTCGACAGCGACCTCAATCCGGTGCCGGCCGGTGTGCCGGGCGAATTGTGCATCAGCGGCATCGGCCTGGCCCGTGGCTATCTGGGCCGTCCGGGCCTGACCGCCGAACGGTTTGTCGTCGATCCACTGGGCGAGCAGGGCGCGCGTCTGTACCGCACCGGCGACCGCGCACGCTGGACCGCCGATGGCGTGATCGAATACCTCGGTCGTCTCGATCAGCAGGTCAAACTGCGTGGCTTCCGTGTCGAGCCCGAAGAAATCGAAGCCCGTTTGCTGGCCCAGGATGGCGTCGCTCAAGCCGTGGTGCTGGTGCGCGAGACCGCCGCCGGTGGCCAGTTGATCGGTTACTACACCGCAGCCGAAACCCGCGAAACTGAAGACGCGCAAACGGCGCGCCTGAAAACCGCACTGGCGGCTGAACTGCCGGACTACATGGTCCCGGCGCAGCTGATGCGTCTGGACGAAATGCCCCTGAGCCCGAGCGGCAAACTCGACCGTCGTGCCTTGCCCGAACCGCAATGGCAAGTGCGCGAACACGTCGAGCCGGCCACGGCGCTGGAGCAACAAGTCGCCGGCATCTGGCGCGAAGTGTTGGGCCTCGCACAGATCGGCCTGCGCGACGATTTCTTCGCCCTCGGCGGCCATTCGTTGCTGGCCACGCAAATCATTTCCCGTACCCGTCAGGCCTGCGACGTCGAGTTGCCGCTGCGGGCGCTGTTCGAAAACAGTGAGCTGGGTGCCTTCGCCGATCAGGTGCAAAAGATCCAGGCCAGCGGTAAAACCAACCAGCAGCCGCCGATCGAGAAAGTCGACCGCCGCCTACCGGTGCCGCTGTCCTATTCCCAGCAGCGCATGTGGTTCCTCTGGCAGATGGAGCCGGACAGCCCGGCCTACAACGTCGGCGGCATGGCGCGACTGCGCAGTGTGCTCGATGTCGGGCGTTTCGAAGCGGCGCTGCAAGCGCTGATCATGCGGCACGAAACCCTGCGCACCACGTTCCCGAGCGTCGACGGCGTGGCCCGTCAGCAGGTGCATGCCGAGACGGGCGTGCGCATGGACTGGAAGGATTTTTCGACACTGGCCGCTGACATCCGCGAGCAGCGCGTGCAGCAACTGGCCGACGATGAAGCACACCTGCCGTTCGATCTGGAAACCGGTCCGCTGCTACGCGCCTGTCTGGTCAAGACCGCTGAGCAGGAGCACTACTTTGTCCTGACCCTGCACCACATCGTCACCGAAGGCTGGGCGATGGACATCTTCGCCCGGGAACTGAGCGCGCTGTACGAAGCGTTCGTCGATGACCGCGAATCGCCGCTGGCACCGCTGCCGGTGCAGTACCTGGATTACAGCGTCTGGCAGCGCCAGTGGCTGGAGTCCGGCGAGCGCCAGCGCCAGCTCGACTACTGGACCGCGCAACTGGGGCGCGAACATCCACTGCTGGAATTGCCCGCCGACCGTCCGCGTCCGCCGGTGCAAAGCCATCAGGGTGAATTGTTCCGCTTCGACCTGAGCGATGACCTCGCTGCACGGGTCCGCGCCTTTAACGCGCAAAACGGTCTGACCCTGTTCATGACCATGACCGCCGCGTTGGCCGTGCTGCTTTACCGCTACAGCGGCCAGACCGACCTGCGCATCGGCGCGCCGGTGGCCAACCGGATTCGCCCGGAAAGCGAAGGCTTGATCGGTGCGTTCCTCAACACCCAGGTCTTGCGTTGCCAGCTTGACGGGCAGATGTCCGTCGGCGAATTGTTCGAGCAGGTGCGCCACACAGTGATCGAAGGCCAGTCCCATCAGGACTTGCCGTTCGATCACTTGGTCGAAACGTTGCAGCCTCCGCGCAGCGCCGCGTACAACCCGCTGTTCCAGGTGATGTGCAACGTGCAGCGCTGGGAATTCCAGCAGAGCCGCACCCTGGCCGGCATGACCGTCGAGTACCTGGCTAACGACGCGCGGGCGACCAAGTTCGACCTCAACCTGGAAGTCACCGACCTCGATCATCGACTGGGTTGCTGCCTGACCTACAGCACCGATTTGTTCGATGAACCGCGCATTGCGCGCATGGCCGGGCACTGGCGCAACCTGCTGGAAGCGCTGCTGACCGATCCGCAACAGCGCCTCAGCGAACTGCCGTTGCTCGAAGCCGGCGAACAGCAAAAGCTGCTGGACAGCCTTGGCGTCGAACCGGGCGAGCATCGCCTCGACCAGTGCATCCATCACCTGTTCAGCGAGCAGGCACTGGCGCGCAAGGACGCTCCGGCGCTGACCTTTGCGGGTGAAACCCTGAGCTACGCCGAACTCGACAGCCGCGCCAATCGCCTGGCCTGGATGCTCCGCGAGCGCGGTGTCGGCCCGCAGGTTCGCGTCGGCCTGGCGCTTGAGCGTTCGCTGGAAATGGTCGTCGGCTTGCTGGCGATCCTCAAGGCCGGCGGTGCTTACGTGCCGCTGGACCCGGAATACCCGCTCGATCGCCTGCACTACATGATCGAAGACAGCGGCATTGGTTTGCTGCTCAGCGATGCGGCAATGTTCTCCGCACTCGGTGAGTTGCCGGCAACGGTCGCCCGCTGGTGCCTTGAAGAGGACGCCGCCGCGTTGGCCCACTACCCGGCCACCGAGCTGCCGTTTATCAGCCTGCCGCAGCATCAGGCGTACCTGATTTATACCTCGGGCTCCACTGGCAAGCCAAAAGGCGTGGTGGTGTCCCACGGTGAAATCGCCATGCATTGCCAAGCGGTCATTGAGCGCTTCGGCATGCGTCCGGACGACTGTGAGCTGCATTTCTATTCGATCAACTTCGACGCTGCGACCGAGCGTTTGCTGGTGCCGTTGTTGAGCGGTGCGCAAGTGGTTTTGCGTGCCCAAGGCCAATGGGATGCGGAAGAAATCTGCGGGCTGATCCGTCGTCACCACATCAACATTCTCGGCTTCACCCCAAGCTACGGCAGCCAATTGGCGCAGTGGCTGGCAACCCAGGGCGAAACCTTGCCGGTGCGCATGTGCATCACCGGCGGCGAAGCCCTGACTGGTGAGCACCTGGCGCGAATCCGTGCGGCGTTCAAGCCGATCCTGTTCTTCAACGCCTATGGCCCGACCGAAACCGTGGTCATGCCATTGGCGAGTCTGGCGCCGGAACAGCTTGAAGAAGGCCTGGGCAGCGTGCCGATCGGCAGCGTGATTGGTGCTCGCGTGGCGTACATCCTTGATGCCGATCTGGTCCTGGTGCCGCAAGGCGCGACCGGCGAGTTGTACGTCGGCGGTGCCGGCTTGGCGCAGGGTTATCACCAGCGTCCGGGCATGACCGCCGAGCGATTCGTGGCTGATCCGTTCACCGCTGATGGCGGGCGTCTGTACCGCACCGGCGATCTGGTGCGCCAGCGTGCCGATGGCTTGGTGGAATACCTCGGGCGCATCGACCATCAAGTGAAGATTCGCGGTTTCCGCATCGAGTTGGGCGAAATCGAAACCCGTCTGCTGGAGCATGAGTCGATCCGCGAAGCCGTGGTCCTGGCCCTCGACGCACCGAGCGGCAAACAACTGGTCGGCTATCTGGTGACCGAGGTCGCCGAGCAGGACGAAGCGCCACAAGCGGCACTGCGTGAAGCCTTGAAGCATCACCTCAAATCGCAACTGCCGGATTACATGGTGCCGACGCACCTGATCCTGCTGGCCAGCATGCCGCTGACCGCCAACGGCAAACTCGACCGTCGCGCCTTGCCGGCACCGGACCCGGAACTGAACCGTCAGCACTACGTCGCGCCGAGCAACGAGCTGGAACTGACCTTGGCCGGCATCTGGTGCGAAGTGCTGAACGTTGAGCAAGTGGGCCTCAACGACAACTTCTTCGAACTGGGCGGCGATTCGATTTTGTCGATCCAGGTGGTCAGCCGTGCGCGGCAGCAGGGCATTCATTTCAGCCCGCGTGACCTGTTCCAGCACCAAACGGTGCAGACCCTGGCCGCCGTGGCGACCCGCACCGAGCAGGTCACCGCCGAGCAAGGTTTGCTCACTGGCGAATCGCGTTTGACGCCGATTCAGCACTGGTTCTTCGATACCGACATTCCCGAGCGTCAGCACTGGAACCAGGCGTTGCTGCTGGAGCCGACCGTCGCGCTGGAACCCCATCGCCTGGAGCAAGCGCTGCTGGCGGTGATCGAGCAACACGATGCCTTGCGTCTGCGCTTCACTCAAACCGGCGCGCAATGGCGCGCCGAGCATCAGGCGATTGACGACGTGCCGGTGCTGTGGCAAGTGCGTGTTTCGTCCATGGACAAATGCACCGCACTGTTCGCCGATGCCCAGCGCAGCCTCGACCTCGAGCAGGGGCCGTTGATGCGCGTGCTGCTGGTCGATGGTCCTGAGAGCGAACAACGGCTATTCATCGCCATTCACCACCTGGTGGTGGACGGCGTTTCGTGGCGGGTGCTGCTGGACGATCTGCAAACCGTTTACCGTCAACTGGACGCTCAGCACTCGGTCAAACTGCCGGCGAAAACCAGTGCGTTCAAGGATTGGTCCGCGCGCTTGCAGGCCTATGCCGGCAGCGAATCCCTGCGTGAAGAACTGAGCTGGTGGCAGGCGCAACTGGCCGGGCCGAACGCCGAGTTGCCGTGTGATCGTCCCGACGGCGGTCGGCAGAACCGGCATGCACAAACCGTCAGCGTGCGCCTCGATGCCGAGCGGACTCGCCAGTTGTTGCAACAGGCGCCGAGTGCCTATCGCACCCAGGTCAACGACCTGCTGCTGACCGCGTTGGCCCGAGTGTTGTGCCACTGGAGCGGACAGGAATCGGCGCTCATTCAACTGGAAGGCCATGGCCGCGAAACCCTGTTCGACGAGATCGACCTGACCCGCACCGTCGGCTGGTTCACCAGCGCCTATCCATTACGCCTGGTGCCGGCGGACGGGCAGGGCGCTTCGATCAAGGCGATCAAGGAACAACTGCACGCCGTGCCGCACAAAGGCTTGGGTTATGGCGTGCTGCGTTACCTGGCCGATAATCAGAGTCGCCAGACCCTGGCCGCGTTGCCGGTGGCGCCGATCACTTTCAACTACCTCGGTCAGTTCGACCAGAGCTTCGGCGCGGACGCGTTGTTCCGTCCGCTGGACGAGCCCGTCGGCGCGGCCCACGACCCGCATGCGCCGCTGCCCAATGAGCTGAGCGTCGACAGTCAGGTCTACGGCGGTGAACTGGTGCTGCGCTGGACCTTCAGCGCCGAACGCCACGATCCGCACACCATCACCGACCTGGCAAACGCTTACCTGGGCGAACTGCAAAGCCTGATCGAGCATTGCCTGCAAGACGATGCCGGCGGCCTGACGCCGTCGGACTTCCCGCTGGCCAGACTGACTCAGCCACAACTGGATGCGCTGCCGATTCCGGCCGCCGCCATCGAAGACGTCTACCCGCTGACCCCGATGCAGGAAGGCATGCTGTTGCACACCTTGCTGGAACCGGGCACCGGCCTTTACTACATGCAGGATCGCTACCGGATCAACAGCGAACTCGATTCGCAGCGTTTCGCCCAGGCCTGGCAAGCGGTGATCGCCCGCCACGAAGCGTTGCGCGCATCGTTCTGCTGGAACGTCGGCGAAGACATGCTGCAAGTGATCCACAAACCCGGTAGCACGCCGATCGAGGTCCTCGACTGGACGGCGATTGCCGAGGCCGAGCAAGAGCCGAAGCTGCAAGCACTGCTCAAAAGCGAGCGCGAAGCCGGGTTCGATCTGCTCAATCAGGCACCGTTCCACCTGCGCTTGATCAAGGTCGGCGCGGCGCGTTACTGGTTCATGATGAGCAACCACCACATCCTCATCGATGCCTGGTGCCGCTCGCTGCTGATGAACGATTTCTTCGAGATCTACACCGCCCTCGGCGAAGGCCGCGACGCACAGCTTGGGCTTGTGTCGCGTTATCGCGACTACATTGGCTGGCTGCAACGCCAAAGCCTGGCCGAGGCGCGGCAGTGGTGGAAAACCAACCTGCAAGGTTTCGAGCGGACCACGCCGATCCCGAGCGACCGGCCGTTCCTGCGTGAGCATGCCGGTGAAAGCGGCGGCATGATCGTCGGTGACCGCTACACAAGGCTTGATGCTCGCGACGGTGCGCAACTGCGCGAACTGGCGCAGGCCCATCAACTGACCATCAACACCTTCGCCCAGGCTGCGTGGGCCTTGGTGCTGCGGCGTTTGAGCGGTGATCGCGACGTGCTGTTCGGCGTCACGGTGGCCGGGCGTCCGGTGGACATGCCGCAGATGCAGCGCACCGTCGGGCTGTTCATCAACAGCATTGCGCTGCGGGTGAAGATGCCTGAGGACGATCAGCGTTGCAGCGTGCGCCAGTGGTTGAGCGGTTTGCTCGACAGCAACATGCAACTGCGCGAGTACGAATACCTGCCGCTGGTGAGCATTCAGGAAAATAGCGAACTGCCCAAGGGCCAGCCGCTGTTCGACAGCCTGTTTGTGTTTGAAAATGCCCCGGTAGAAGTCTCGGTGCTGGACCGTGCGCAAAGCCTCAATGCGACCTCGGATTCGGGCCGCACCCACACCAACTTCCCGCTGACGGCGGTCTGCTATCCGGGCGATGACCTGGGGCTGCACCTGTCTTACGACCAGCGTTATTTCGACGAATCGACCGTCGAGCGCATGCTCGGTGAATTCAAACGTTTGTTGTTGGCGCTGGTGGAAGGCTTCCATGGCGACATGGCTGACTTGCCGTTGCTGGGCGCCGAGGAGCAGGACTTCCTGATCCACGGCTGCAACCAGAGTGAGCATGATTACCCGCTGGAGCAGAGCTACGTCGCCTTGTTCGAAGCGCAGGTTGCCCAGCATCCGCAGCGGATTGCCGCCAGTTGCCTGGATCAGCAACACACTTATGTCGAGCTGAACCAACGCAGTAACCGCCTCGGTCATGCGTTGATCGCGGCGGGTGTCGGGCTGGATCAACCAGTGGCGTTGCTGGCTGAACGTAACCTCGATCTGCTGGGCATGATCATCGGCAGCTTCAAGGCCGGTGCCGGTTATCTGCCGCTGGACCCGGGGCTGCCGAGTCAGCGTCTGAGCCGGATCATCGACCTGAGCCGCACGCCGTTGCTGGTCTGCACTGAGGCCTGTCGTGAACAGGCGGTCGCATTGCTGGATGAATTCAGTTGCGCCAACCGGCCGAAATTGCTGGTGTGGGAAGCGGTGCAGGCGAGCGATGCATCGGTGGCGAATCCGGGTATCTACAGCGGCCCGGACAATCTCGCCTATGTGATCTACACCTCAGGTTCCACCGGTTTGCCCAAAGGCGTGATGGTCGAGCAACGCGGCATGCTCAACAACCAGTTGAGCAAGGTGCCGTACCTGAAGTTGAGCGACGCCGACGTGATCGCCCAGACCGCTTCGCAAAGCTTCGACATCTCGGTGTGGCAGTTCCTCGCCGCGCCGCTGTTCGGGGCGCGGGTGGACATCGTGCCGAACACCATCGCCCACGATCCGCAAGGGTTGCTGGCGCACGTGTCGGCCCAGGGCATCACGGTGCTGGAAAGCGTGCCGTCGCTGATTCAAGGCATGCTCGCCCAGGAACGCATGAGCCTCGACGGCCTGCGCTGGATGTTGCCGACCGGTGAAGCAATGCCGCCGGAACTGGCGCATCAGTGGCTGTTGCGCTACCCGGAGATCGGGTTGGTGAATGCTTATGGCCCGGCGGAATGCTCGGACGACGTGGCGTTCTTCCGCGTGGACATGGCCTCGACCCGTGGCAGTTATCTGCCGATCGGTACGCCGACCGACAACAACCGTTTGTACCTGCTCGATGGCGCGCTGGAACTGGTGCCGTTGGGTGCGGTGGGCGAGTTGTGCGTCGCCGGCACTGGCGTCGGGCGCGGTTATGTCAGCGATCCGCTGCGCACGGCTCAGGTGTTTGTGCCGAACCCGTTCGGCGCGCCGGGGGATCGTCTGTATCGCACCGGCGACCTCGCCCGACGTCGCAGTGACGGCGTGCTGGAATACGTCGGGCGTATCGACCATCAAGTGAAGATCCGCGGTTACCGCATCGAGCTGGGTGAAATCGAAGCGCGTCTGCATGAGCAACCGCAAGTGCGCGAAGCGGCGGTCGGCGTGCAGGAAGGCGTGAACGGCAAGCATCTGGTCGGCTACCTGGTGGCGGCTGACTCGGCGTTGAACCCGGCCGAACGCCTGGAGCGCATCAAGCAACGCCTGCGCGCCGAACTGCCGGAATACATGGTGCCGCTGCACTGGTTGTGGCTGGAGCGGATGCCGCTCAATGCCAACGGCAAACTCGACCGCAAGGCACTGCCGGCGCTGGAGATCGGGCAGTTGCAGAGCCAGGATTATCAGGCACCGCGAACTGAGCTGGAGCAGACGCTGGCGGGTATCTGGGCTGAGGTGCTGAAGGTCGAGCAGGTCGGCGTTCAGGACAACTTCTTTGAGCTGGGCGGGCATTCGTTGCTGGCGACGCAGATTGCGTCGCGGGTGCAGAAAACCTTGCAACGTGATGTGCCTCTGCGGGCGATGTTCGAGTGCAGCACGGTGGCGCAATTGGCCGAATACATCGACGGGTTGGCGGCGAGTGACATCACCGAGGAGAAGGTGGATCGCCTCAATGATCTGATGGCAGAGCTGGAGGGGCTTTGATTCTCCAGCGTCTGTGTGGGCCTCATCGCGGGCAAGCCCGCTCCCACAAGGATCGACGGTGTACACCTAATCTGTGGACACCTTAGATACCTGTGGGAGCGGGCTTGCCCGCGATGGCGTCATCGAAATTTGCGCGAATTTGCGCGTTGACTGCCGCTTCGGACCGGCTCAGGCTGCCTCTGCTTTTTTTGTTGAATTCCCTTCACAAAGGAGACAGCTAATGCCCTTCGTAACGATTGACGGACAACCTCTTCACTACATCGATCAAGGCACCGGCCCTGCCGTATTGCTCGCCGGCAGCTACCTCTGGGACCAGACCATGTGGGCGCCGCAGATCGCCGCGCTGTCCCGGCAATACCGTGTCATAGCCCTGGACCTGTGGGGCCACGGTGAATCCGGCGCACTTCCCGAAAACACCCAATCGCTGGACGACATCGCCCGTCAAGCCCTGGCGCTACTCGATCATCTGGACATTGATCGGGTCACGCTGGTCGGTCTGTCGGTCGGTGGCATGTGGGGCGCTCGACTGGCGCTGTCGGCACCATCGCGGATCAACGGCCTGGTGTTGATGGACACCTACCTCGGCGTCGAGCCGGAACCGACTCGCCAATACTATTTCTCGCTGTTCAAGCAGATCGAAGACACCGGCGTCATCGCGCCGCAGTTGCTCGATATCGTGGTGCCGATCTTCTTCCGTCCGGGGATCGATCCGCAGTCGGCGCTGTATCAGGATTTTCGCGCGAAACTGGCTGCGTTACCGCCGGAGCGTCTACGTGAAAGCGTGGTGCCGATGGGGCGGATTACGTTTGGTCGGGATGATTTGTTGCCGCGTCTGGGCGAGTTGAATGCTGAAACGACGCTGGTGATGTGCGGCGATCAGGATAAACCGCGGCCGCCGTCGGAAACGAAGGAAATGGCCGAGTTGATGGGTTGCCCGTATGTGTTGGTGCCAGAGGCGGGGCATATCTCCAATCTGGAGAATCCGCAGTTTGTGACTGAGGCGTTGTTGAAGTTTTTAGCCGAGAGGAATTAGTCGATCTTGCTGGCCCCATCGCGAGCAGGCTCGCTCCCACAGGGATACGCGATCACCTGTGGGAGCGAGCCTGCTCGCGATGGGGCCGGTGTGGTCACCAAGTCTCTGAAGCAAACTACTTGGGCCCGAGAATCTTCACCAACTTGTCCGGCGAAGGCGCGCCTTGCTGTTGTTGCAGCTCGCCCTTGTCGTCCATGTAGAAAATCGCCGGGGTGGCCTGCAGCTCCAGGTCTTCCATCAGCTGCATGTTCGCCGCGAGTTTCGCCTGAATCGCCGGCGGCACGTCTTTCAAGGCTTTGAGCGAACTGCCCTTGCCGGATTTTTCGTGATCTTCCAGGGCCTTGCTCGGGTCCTTGGCGGCCAGCAGCGCGGCGGATTTGCCCGGGCTGTCTTCGCGAATGATCCCGACCATGATGTGCCGCAACTGCACTTTGCCGGCATTCACCCACGGCCGCGCCTGTTCCCAGAACATGTTGCAGTAAGGGCAGTTAGGATCGCTAAACAGATAGACGATGCGTGGCGCGTCTTTTTTGCCGTCGCCGATCCAGTTGCTGGCTTCCATCTTGCCCCAGACTTCCTTGGACATCGGTGCGTAGACCAGTTTCTGCAACGGCGCGCTGCTCAGGTCATTGCCCTCGGCGTCGTACAGATTGCCCAGCAGCACATGCTTGCCGTCCGGGGTCAGGTACAGCGCCATGCCGCGGTTCTGGTACTGCGCGGCATAACCGCGCAAACCGTCCGGCGCGTCGAACTGACCAACGATTTTGGCGCCCTTGGCTTCGATCTTCTTGATCGCTTCAGGCAATTCTTCGGCGGCCTGCACCGACGGCAGGTGCAGCAACGCTGCGCCTAAAGTCAGCGTCAGCAGGTGGCGGAGGCGGGGCATGGCAGTTTCCTTGAAGAGGTGGCCGGTACGGCAGGAGAAGGGGTGTCGAAGTTTTCCAGGGCGCGGGCCAGGCTGGCATCCGAGAGTTCGCCCAGGTGGCTGCCCAGCAATCGACCGTCGGGGCTATAGAACAGCGTAGTCGGCAACGCCATGGAACCCACGGCCTGACCCAATCGACCGCTGCCGTCGAACAGCACGTTGGTCAGGCTCAGGCCCTGGGTTTCGAGGAAGGTGCTGACGCTTTGCATGCTTTCGGCCTGATTGACGAACAGGAAGGTCAGGTCCGGGCGCTGTTGCTGGGCGTTTTCCAGCACCGGCATTTCCCGGCGGCATGGCGGGCACCAAGTGGCCCAGAGGTTGATCACCAGTGGCCCGCCCTTGTAATCCGCCAGTTGCACGGTTTCGCCGGCGGCATTGCGCAGGGCGATCTCCGGCAGGCGCGTGCCTTGTTCGTAAATGCTCAGGGAAAAAGTCGCCAGCAGCCAGAACGCCAATCCGCTCGCCACGCCGAAACCCAGCGGGCGGCGCAAACCGGGGCGACGCCAGCCGCGGTACAACGCGGTGAGCAGCAGCACGATCACCCCGGGCCAGGCGAGGAAACCGCCATCGCGCAAGTCGATGATCTGCCACGGATCGTTGCGATAGTGGGCCCAATAGGCGACCACAAAACCGACCCGCGCCGCCAGCATGCCCAGCAAAAACAGGCTGAACAGCGCCGACTCCGGGTTTTCGCCACCACGCTTGGCCACCCGCCAGCCGACAAATGTCGCCAGCGCCAAAGCACTGATCAGCAGCAAATGGTTAAGCGCGATGGCAAAGGTGCCGAGGGTAAAGGTCAGCATTAACGGGCGTCTCGGGTGGTGGTCCAACGTTGCAGGAAGGTGTCGGCATCAACCTCGCCGGTGATGCGCTGGCTGCGACGCTCCTGGCCGTCCGCGCCGATCCACAGAAAACTCGGTGGCCCCGGCACTTTATAACGGCCGAGCAGTTCGCGGCTGGCGGCATTGTCGGCGGTCACGTCCAGCCGTAGCAAGCGCACATCGCTCAGCGCCTCCATCACTTTGGCTTTGCCGAACACCTGTTTTTCCATGACCTTGCACGACACACACCAGTCGGCGTAGTAGTCCAGCAACACCCATTGGCCTTTGGCCTGGGCGGCGTCCAGTTCCTGTTGCAGCGCTTGCGGACTGTTGATCGTGGTGAACGCCTCATGGCCGGTCGGGCGAGCGGCATTACCGGAAGAAGCTGAGGCGCTGTAGACCTGCAACGGCTTGAGCAAATCATCACCGCCACCGGCGGCGCCGATCAGCAGCAGACCGCCCCAGATCCCGAGCAACAGCGCACTGGCGCCGAACAGATGGGCGACGCGACCGAAACCTTCCGACTGTTTCCAGGCACTGTAGGCGGCGATCAGCAGCAAGGCGCCGCACAAACCGATCCACAGCGATTGATCCAGCACCGGACGCAGCATCAACAGCGCAGTGGCGAGGAACAGGAAACCGAAGATGCCTTTGAGCAGGTTCATCCAGGCGCCGGGTTTGGGCAGGAAGCGATTACCCACGGTCACCAGCAACAACAACGGCACACCAATGCCGATGCCCATGGCGAACAGAATCAGCCCACCATGCAGCGCATTGCCGCTTTGTGCGATGTAGAGCAGAGCGCCGGCCAAGGGCGCGGTCATGCACGGGCCGACCAGCAACCCCGACAAGGCACCCAGCACACCGGCACCGATCAAACTGCCGCCACGCTGGTTGCGCGACACATTTTCCAGCCGATCACGCACCGCCACCGGCAGTTGCAGCTCGAAGAAACCGAACATCGGCAACGCCAGCAGGACAAAGATCGCCGCGAAACTGCCCAGCAGCCACGGGTTCTGCAACAGCGCCTGAAGGTTCGCCCCGAGCAACGCAGCCAGCACGCCCATCGCCGCATACACCAGCGCCATGCTCACCACGTAGCTGGTCGCCAGGGCGAAACCACGTTTGGGCGTGGCACCACTGCCGACGATCAACCCGGCTAGAATTGGCAACATCGGCAACGAGCAAGGGGTGAAGGCCAGCAACAGGCCCAGACCGAAGAACACCAGCAAGCTCCAGCCCAGCGCCCGTTGTTGCAGGCCGCTGGCCAGGGCTTGATCCGGTGCTTCGTTGGTGGTGACCGCGACGCTGCCGCCCAGATCCACGACCTGGGTTTGCGGCGGATAACACAAACCGGCATCGGCACAGCCCTGGAAGCCCACCTTGATCTGACCGGTGGCGCCCGCCGGAATCTTCAGCTCCAGGCCTTGGCGATAGACCTGTTGTTCGCCGAAGAACTCATCACTGTGGGCTTCGCCTTCAGGTAATGGCGGATGCTGCTCCGGGGGCAACCCCTCGAATTTCAGGCGTTTCTGATAAAGGTAATAGCCGTCGGTAATCTGCCAATAGAGCTGTGTTTCACCCGATTCAAGCCGCTCGGAAGTAAAGACAAAGGCCTTTTCCACTGGCAGGAATTCAGGTTTGGTATCGAACGGATTGGTCCCTGCCTGGGCCACACCCGAGATCAAGAGAACAAAAAACAAAAACAGTCGACGCATGGGTAAGCCTTATCCCTGTGCAAGTGAGGTGCACAATGTGAGGCGGCGATTAACCGATGATTAACCGCGACGGCCTTGTGGCTATGGCGCTTGCGGCATAATGTCCGCTTAATCGGCCAACGGCTTAATTGCCTTTTTTCTACGGGGCTCACCATGCATGTACTGGTTTGCGAAGACGATGAGCTGATCGCCAGCGGCATTGTTGCGGGCCTGACCGCGCAAGGCCTGACCGTCGAGCACGTCGCCACGGCGTCGTCTGCACGAGCAATGCTCAAGGTGGCTGAGTTCGACGTCATGGTGCTCGACCTTGGCCTTCCCGATGAGGATGGCCTGAAGCTGTTGCAGCAGTTGCGTCACAGTGGCCTGGAGATTCCGGTGCTGATTCTTACTGCGCGGGACTCGGTCACCGACCGCGTCGATGGCTTGCAGGCCGGCGCCGACGATTACCTGCTCAAGCCGTTCGATCTGCGTGAACTCGCCGCGCGCCTGCACACGTTGTTGCGACGAGTGGCGGGTCGTAGCGTCAACCTGATCGAGCATGGCAGTCTGACCTACGACCCGAGCAGCCGGGAAACCATGCTCGGCGGTCAGTCCGTCGACCTTTCGCGTCGTGAACAATCGCTGTTGCAGGCCTTGTTGCATAACCGTGGCCGGGTGCTGTCCACCGAACAGTTGAAGGACAGCGTCTACGGTTTCAACGATGAGCTGGAAAGCAACGCCCTCAACGTGCATATCCATCATCTGCGGCGCAAACTCGGCAATGGCATTGTCGAGACCGTGCGCGGCCTGGGTTATCGCCTGGGGCCGGCCGATGGCGGCGAGGAACTGAAAAAGTGATGAGCCTGCGTTTGCGCCTGAGCCTGACGCTCGGCGCCGCTTTTGCGTTGATCTGGGCCCTGGCCGCAGCCTGGATGCTCAGCGATCTGCGCAACCAGATGATGTTTTCCCTCGACCAGCGGCTGGTGGCGTCGGCGCGCATGGTCGCCGGCCTGATGGAGCAATTGCCGGCGTTGCCGAGCAAGGGCGAGGGCACCCACTTCAGCGCTGAGCAATTGAATATTCCGGGTGGCATGGCCTGCCAGGTCAGCTCGTTGCGCGGCGAAATCCTCGCCCGCAGTCACACTGACCCGCAACAAACTCTCGAAGCCGAGAAAATGGGCTTCCACGATCAGATGATCGACGGCGCGCCGTGGCGCAGCTTTACCTTGGCCCGCGGTGATTTGCGTATCACCACCGCTGACCGGCAGATCGAGCGTGAGGCGCTGAACATGTCGATCCTGCTGGCCGCTTCGGTGCCGGTGGGCGTGGCGTTGCTTGGCTGCCTGTGCCTGTTGTGGTTGGGGATCGGTCAGGGGCTGGCACCGCTGAACCGGATGCGCGATGCCTTGATGCGCCGCAGTGCCGATTCGCTGGAACCCTTGCAGATCCAGCCGCTGCCCAGCGAGCTTCAACCGTTGCTGGACACTCAGAATCAGCTGTTCCAGCGCATCGGCAAGACCATTGAGCGCGAACGCCGCTTGACCGGCGACGCGGCCCACGAATTGCGCAGCCCGCTGACGGCGATCAAAACCCACCTGCAAGTGGCGCGCATGACCGACGGCGCGGCCCGGGATCAGTCCCTGGCCCGGGCCGAAGAGGGCGCCGACCGCATGCACCGCACGCTGGAACAATTGCTGTTGCTGGCGCGGGTCGAGGGCAGTCTGTCGTTCGATGACGGCGTGCAATGCAGCGCCGAGCAAGTGGCAAAACTGGCGATTCAGGATGCGGCCAGCGGTGATCGTCGGCGCATCAAGCTGAAAATGCCGGCGAAGTTCTCCGATGCACCGGTGCAAATGCCCGCGGTCCTGTCGATCGCCGCATTGCGTAACTTGTTGGACAACGCCCTGCGCCATACCCCGGGGGACGGATCGGTGGAGCTGAGCCTGGAAACCACCGGCAGTCGCGCACGCTTTCTGGTCCGCGACCACGGCCCGGGCATTGCTGAAGACGATCTGCAACACCTGACCCAACGTTTCTGGCGCAACGGCCAGAGCACCGGCTGCGGATTGGGCCTGGCGATTGTCCAGGCAATTGTCCAGCGGTGCGGCTGCACCTTGCATTTCGACAGCCGCCCGGATGGGTTGCGGGTTGAGCTGACCATGCCGTTGCAACCCCTCTAACCAACACCCCAAAAACCTGTGGGAGCGGGCTTGCCCGCGATGACGGTGTAACAGTCAACATGGATGTTGGCAGTTATGACCTCATCGCGGGCAAGCCCGCTCCCACATGAAGTTCTGTGTTGCACATCAAAAGTAACTTCTCTCCATTAGTCGTGCGGTTCGAACGGCGCTATCGTCCCCGGCAGCTTTTTCTCAATGGATTGAGGTAACAGCGCCATGGATGCATCGATTCACATCTGCAAGGCAACCCCCGCCGACGCCGGCATCATCAGCCGGATCGTCGAGCGTTCCATTCGCGTCGGCTGCGCGCTCGACCACCGCAACGACCCGCGAACCGTCGCCACCTGGACCCACAACAAAACCATCGAACACGTGCAGCCCTGGCTGGCCGACCAACGGTTGTACCTGAACATCGCCCTGTTGCAGGACAAACCGGTCGGTGTCGCCATGGCGGCAATCAGTGGCAAGGTCGCGTTCTGCTACGTGCAGCCGGAATGGTTTCGTCGCGGTGCCGGAGAGGCGCTGGTTCACGACCTCGAAGGCTGGTTGATCCATCAGGGGCTGGCTCAGGCACGGCTCAACAGCACCCGCACCAGCGAGGCTTTTTACCGTCATTTGGGCTACCGGCCTTGCGCCGAAACCTTCACCGTCGCCGGGCTCCACGCCATCCCCATGCACAAAGCGCTGACACCGCCCTCATAGAAAGCTGATCGAGGGTCTAAATCCTCGGCACCCTGATGCGTTTCCAGAACAGGAAAACCTTATTGAGGGGTCGAGAGATGTCAGTCGCTACCAGCCTTATGGAAGATCAGTCGGCCCGGATCACCCCGGCGCCGGCCGAGACGCTTTATCAGTTCAACGAATCGCCGCTGCTGGCCCGTCAAAACCAGCAGGAATCGAATGCCCGCAGCTACCCGCGGCGCATTCCCCTGGCGCTCAAACGCGCCAAGGGCATTTATGTTGAAGATGTCGAAGGCCGCCGTTTCATCGACTGCCTGGCTGGTGCCGGGACCTTGGCCCTGGGGCATAACCATCCGGTGGTGATCGAAGCGATTCAGCAGGTGCTGACCGATGAGTTGCCGCTGCACACCCTCGACCTGACGACGCCGGTCAAGGACCAGTTCGTCCAGGACCTGTTCGGTCTGCTGCCACCGGCCCTGGCCGCGCAAGCGAAGATCCAGTTCTGTGGCCCGACCGGCACCGACGCGGTGGAAGCCGCGCTGAAACTGGTGCGCACCGCCACCGGGCGCAGCACTGTGTTGTCGTTTCAGGGCGGTTATCACGGCATGAGCCAGGGCGCGCTGAGCCTGATGGGCAGCCTGGGGCCGAAAAAGCCATTGGGCGCCTTGCTCAGCAACGGCGTGCAGTTCATGCCGTATCCCTACGATTACCGCTGCCCGTTCGGACTCGGCGGCGCGCAAGGGGTGAAGGTCAACCTCAGCTACCTGGAAAACCTGCTGAATGATCCCGAGGCCGGCGTGCAATTGCCGGCGGCCGTGATCGTCGAAGCAGTGCAGGGCGAGGGCGGGGTGATCCCGGCCGATCTGGATTGGCTGCGCGGCCTGCGACGTATCACCGAACAGGCCGGCGTGGCGCTGGTCGTCGATGAAATCCAGAGCGGTTTTGCCCGCACCGGCAAGATGTTCGCCTTCGAGCATGCCGGGATTATTCCAGACGTGGTGGTGATGTCCAAAGCCATCGGTGGCAGTCTGCCGCTCGCAGTCGTGGTTTACCGCGACTGGCTCGACACCTGGCTGCCGGGCGCCCATGCCGGGACCTTCCGCGGCAATCAGATGGCCATGGCCGCGGGTTCTGCGGTGATGCGTTACCTGACCGAACACAAGGTCTGCGAGCACGCCGCCGCGATGGGCGAGCGATTGAGCGAGCACCTGCGCATTCTGCAGCGGGACTTCCCGCAACTGGGCGACATTCGCGGTCGCGGCTTGATGCTCGGCGTTGAACTGGTCGATCCGACGGGCACACCTGATGCACTGGGTCATCCGCCGATCTTTGGGCGCCTGGCACCACTGGTGCAGCGTGAATGCCTCAAGCGCGGGTTGATTCTTGAGCTGGGCGGGCGTCATGGCGGCGTGGTGCGTTTCCTGCCGCCGCTGGTGATTACCGCTGCGGAAATCGATCGAGTAGCGGAGATTTTTGGCCGGGCCATGGCTGCTGCCACTGTAAGCCTCTAAATTTTTCCACCTCTGGAACGTTCCTTCTACAGACCGGCTGCACACGCAGTGCAGCCCACCCTACAGCGATGGAGACACACCATGACGTCAGTATTCGACCGCGAGGACATCCTCTTTCAGGTCGTGGTCAACCACGAAGAGCAATACTCGATCTGGCCCGACTACAAAGCCTTGCCAGCCGGCTGGCGCACCGTGGGCAAGAGCGGCCTGAAAAAGGAATGCCTGGCCTACATCGAAGAAACCTGGACCGATATGCGCCCGCTGAGCTTGCGCCAGAAGATGGACGAGCAGGCGGCTGTGGCGAACTAAGTCACGGCGCAAAAAGAAGCCCGCTGGACTGGAAACAGTCAGCGGGCTTTTTTTCATGTCCGGGATGTGTCTCGCCTGTCAGGCCGTCATCGCGGGCAAGCCCGCTCCCACAGGATTTGTATTGTTCGCAAGGGCACATTGAACCTGTGGGAGCGGGCTTGCCCGCGATGAACGATAACGCGGACTAACTGACGTTAAACCCCGCTCAACCCCTTGATCACCAGATCCACATTCCCTTCCAGCTCCGCCACGGGATCCGCCGCATCGACACTCAACACCACCAACCGACTGCCAGCCTCGGCAATCACCGCTTTCACCGCCTCCGACGGCTGGCGATGATGCAACACCACCGCCACGTCATTGTCTTTCAGCGTCGCGCCCAATTGCTTCAGCGCTTCAGGTGTCCACTCGGCATCCGGCCGCGCATCGAGGCCGATCAGCTCCAGGTTCAGCCCGCCGATCAGGTAGCCAAAGTGATCGCTCAGGCTCATCACACTTAGGTTATCGGCGCTGGCCAATCGCGCTTCGCTGTCCGCACTGAGCTTGAGCAAACGCTGCTTCAACGCCGCCAGGTTGGCCTCGATCGCAGGCTTGGCCTTGGGCGCCAGGCGCACCAGGTCCGCCGCCATCACATCTGCCATCCGCCCCATGTTGTTGCTGGAAAACCACGGCTGGCTGTTCAACCCGTCGACCTTGTTGCCCGGCTGCACGGCGATGCCGGGCAGGGCGCCGTCCACCGGGCGGGCGGCGTCGACTTCGACGATACGAATATTGCTGCGCCGGGAAATCGGGTACAGCGGATCATCCGCCCACAGCGAACGCAGACCGATCACCGCATCGGCGTCGGTCGCCAGTTTGGCCAGCGCCGGAGCGCCACGACCGGTGAAGTACGCAGTCTGGCGGCTGCCCGGCAGGTTTGCCGGCGCGGCACGCTCAAGACTGACGTCGGTGCCCTTGAGCAGGACTTCGCCCAACCCGTAAGTGATGGGCAAGGACGCCAGCACGCGCAGTGGTTTTGTGTCCGCCGCAAAGGTGGTAGTGACCAGCCCGCTCAGGGCGACGGCCAGGGTCAATTGACGCAGAGAAAAAGACATTTATCCGAGATTCCCTTTCAGGCTTGGGACGACGCCACGCGCAATGGCGGCGAGGGCGAAGGCGATACCGGCCACCAGAATGATCGCGGCACCGGACGGAATAGGCAGGTCGAAGACGATTGGCGCGAGGATCCCGCACAGCGTGCTGACCGTGGCGATCAACACCGAGCACCAGAAGAAACCCTTCAGCGACTGGCTGAGCAAGCGTGCCGCCGCGGCCGGAATCACCAGCAGCGCACCGACCAGGATCGCGCCGATGACTTTCACCGCGGCCACGGTGATCAGGGTCACCAGAATCACAAACAGATAATCCAGGGTCTTCACCGCCACACCGCGTACCGCCGCCAGTTGCGGGTTGAAACTGGCGAGCATGATGCGGTTGTACAGCGGCAAGGCCAGCGCCATGACCAGTGAGCCGACGATGGCCAGCACCAGCAGATCATTACCGTTGACCGTCAGCACCGAACCGAACAGCACGTTTTCGAGGATGTGCACGTTGATCTTGCCCGCGAGGATCAGCAGCAGGCTCGCGCCCAGCGCCAGCGACACCGAGAGAAACACGCCGATCAACGTATCCGGCGCGAGCCCGGTGCGGTTGCGCAGGTAATTAAGCAGGATGCCGAACAGCAGGCAGTAACCGAACAGGCTGCCGTAAGGCCCGGTGTAAGGTTCGCCGAGCAGGATGCCGATGGCCACGCCGGTCAGTGCCGCGTGACCCACCGCTTCGGAGAAAAACGCGAAGCGTTTGACCACCACCAGCGTGCCCAAGCCGCCCAGTACCGGGCCGATCAGCAAGCCGGCGAGCAGCGCGTTGACCACAAAGCCGTAGGCCAACGCTTCGGGCAGGTAACCCGAGGACGCCCAGCCCTGGACCATCAAACGAAAGGCTTCATAACTCATCAGGCAGCGCTCCGTGGATGGGTCGAGAACAGGGTCAGCAAGCGATCCGGGGTCAGCGCCTGTTTGGGCGTGGCATCGAACAGCACCCGGCGATTAAGCCCGGTGACGCGATCGGCCAGACGTCCGACCGCTTCCAGATCATGCTCGATCCACAGCACGGTGATGCCGCTCTGGCGCCAGTCGCCGAGCAGCCGTTCGAACACCTGGATGCCGGCCTCATCGAGGGCCGACATCGGTTCGTCGAGCACCAGCAACTGCGGCGCCGGGATCAGCCCTTGAGCGAGCAACACGCGCTGACGCTCACCGCCGGACAGCGCGCCCATGCGGCGCTTGCGTTTGTCCTGCATGCCGACCCGTTCCAGCGCTTCACCAATCGCGGCTGCGTAATGCTTGCTCAAACCAAGGAACGCGGGACGGCGCTGACACATCGCGGCCATGAAATCGTCGACGGTCATTGGCAATCCGCGATCGAATTCCAGTGCCTGAGGCACGTAGCCGATGGTTCCGGGTGTGCCCGGCCATTGCAGGCTCAATCGACCCTGATGGGGCATCTGCCCGAGCAGGGTCTTGATCAGCGAACTCTTGCCGCCACCGTTCGGGCCCACCAGCGCATGCACGCTGCCGGGCTGGACCTGGAAGGTCACGTTGTCGAGGATCGTCGTGCGCCCCAGCGTCAGACTGACCTCTGCAAAATCCAGCGTCGGCCCCGAACCCTGTGGGAGTGAGCCTGCTCGCGATTGCGGTGTGTCATTTTGCGATGATGTTGACTGACCGGACGCCTTCGCGAGCAAGCTCGCTCCCACAGGGGATTCGCTGATGGTTTCTTTAGCCGTCATTGCCCCGACTCCTGAATCGCCCGAACCACCGTGTTGAGGTTGCCGGCCATTTCTTTTTCGTACTTGTCGGCGGTGTATTCGCCATAGGAAATGTGCGACAGCGGGTACAGCTTGACCCCGGATTCACGCTGGATGGTGTCGACATAGGAGGACGGGAAATCCATCTCCGAGAAGATCACTTTCACGTCCAGTTCACGCAGTTGATCGATGGTCTTTTTCAGCTGGCTCGGGCTCGGCTCGATGCCGTGGGCCGGTTCGACAACAGCGGTCACTTCCAGGCCGAATTCACGCAACAGATAGTCATAAGCAGCGTGAACCGTGGCGACCCGCAATTCGGCGTTCGGTGCCTGGGTCAGTTTCGCCAGGGCGTCGGCGCGCATCTGCCGCAGGCGTTTGCCATAGGCGCGGGCGTTCTGGGTGTAGGTCTTGGCGTTGGCCGGGTCGAGCTTGCCCAGTTCCCGGGCGATGTTGTTGACCTGGGCAATCGAGGCGCTGATCGACAGAAAGGTGTGCGGGTTCACGACCTTGCCGGCACCGCGTGCGGCGACGCCGGTGGCGGCCAGCAGCGGTACGTTCTCGTTGGCTTCGATCACCGGGACATTCGGCGTTTCGCTGGCGGCGATCATGCGGTCGGCGAAGTCGTCATGACCGACGCCGTTGAGCACGATTACGTCGAGCCCGCTGATGCGTTTGATGTCTTCTGAGCGTGGCTCGTAGGCGTGCGGGTTGAAACCGGCCGGAATCAGCGGCACCACCTCGGCCTTGTCACCGACGATGTTGGCCACGTAGCTGTAATAAGGGTGCAGGGTTATACCGATGCGCAGGCGCTTGGTTTCGTCGGCGCTGGCCAGTGGCGTCAGCAGCAAGGCGAGCAGGCCGACCAGCAGCGGGCGCAGGAAAGAATGTTGAGATGAACTAGGCATGGGAAAGCGGTCTTCTCTCGGGTGAAGGCGAGGGTTCAGTGCCGGTGCTGGCGGGTCACGCCGGCATCGAATTGCGCGACGATCTGCTGCCAGCCGGCGCTTTCCAGCGCGGCGTCAGTGAGATCGGTCGGGGCTGCTAGGGCTTTGCCGCGGTTGAGCCAGACGTCCGGCGCATCGTCGCCGGCAGTCAGGCGCATCAGAAACGAGCCGGCCACGGCAGGTGTCTGGCTCTGACCGAAGTAAGCCTTGGCGTTGAGCAACTGCCAGGCATGGCCGCCACGACTGACGGAACTGGCGTCCTGGGCAAACGGTGCAAAGCCTTCATCGGCAAGCGCTGCGGGTGTCGGCAGCGCCTGCTGTTCCTGGCGCAGCAAGTGGATTTCGTCCAGGGTCACCCGCAGGTCGGCGTAGATCCCTTGCTCGGATGCGCTCAAGTCGCGGCGCGCATCCAGCTGATGGCTGTTAACACTGCTGACTTCCTGGGACTCATGGCGCCAGGCAACCACCGAACCGGCCACCGCCAGGATCATCAGGCACAACAGCAACACATACAGGGTTTCATGGCCGGCACCGGCCGGGCGGACGACGTGGGTAGTAGGCGTACTCATGGGGCTTCGATGTCCGCTTGGTCGATCTCGACGACGTGGCCGGGGCCGGCGTCGAACAGCACGTAGAATTCGGCACCGGGCTTTTTGAAGGTCAGGGTCGAATCGGCGCCGAGCTTGCCCGGCACCAGGATGGTTTCGTCGTAGCCGATCACATCCAGCGTCACGCCTGGCGCGCCGCTGCCGTCGGAGAAACCGCCGGTGCATTTGATTTGTTCGGCGTCGATGGCTTTGCATTCGCACATCGGGTTGTGGGCCAGGGCGCTGGCGCTGAAACCGGCGCAGAGCACAAGCAAAGCCGCGTTCAGAGAGCGTAGCGTCATGGTTTGCCTCCTTGTTTGTTCAGCCACGCGAGGGTGGCGGGGGATGCCTGGCTCAGGGGGATCGATGCTTGATGCATCGCGCCGTCCCAGCCTTCCATGGTGATCCACAGTTCGGCGTCGGTTTTGGTCTTGTCGGGGATCGGCAGCATGGCGCCCATGCGGTACGGCGTGCCGAAGAAAATCACCCCGGCGGCGCGCAAGCTGCGCGGTTTGCCTATGCGCAGGTACGTCGCCTTGACCTGGTCGCGGCAGCTGTCGCACAACGCCGCGTTGAAGCTCTTCATGTGGCCGGCCGGGCCATCGAGGGTCGGGGCTTCATTGCGCAGTTCGGCGAGGCGCAGGCTCCAGGGCCCGACCTGCACTTCACCGATTTCCCGCTCACCGAGCCCGGTGTCACCGCGAAACAGCGCCGCGTCGGCAAAGTATTTGGGCATGAACCCCAGTGGCACCAGCAACAGCAGGACGTTGATGTGGAAGCGCCATTTGTGCCAGAAGCGGCTCAGTTTCGAGGAGGGTTTCTCAGCGGCGAACAGGCTCATTGGCTGACCTCCGTGGTTTCACGGCGTGTGACGGCGGCGGTGCGCGGACGTTTGTCTTTGCGTTTGAGGGCGTTGGCCGTGGCCAGGGCGGTGCGTTTGGTCCAGATCAACAGGCCGCTCAGCACCATCATGCTCAGGATCAGACCGAAGAAGAACCAGATCAATTTGATCCAGATGCCGCCGAAATCACCGGTGTGCAGCGGCCGCATGGATTCGGTTACCAACTCCAGGCCGGAACGGTCCGACAGCAGGCGGGTGGCGGCGACATCGCCGGTGTACGGGTTGATTTCGGCGGTCTGGAACATCAACGGATACCAGCTGCGACCGCCGACCGTCAGGTAGCTGTAGGCATTGGCGGGCATGCTGACGAAGCTGTCTTCCAGGCCGGGAATGCGTTCCTTTGCCTGGGCAATCGCGGCTTCGAGACTGATCATCGACGCTGGCGAGCCGTCGGTGCTCACCGGAACGCTCTCACGCGGGACCACAAGCGCCACGGGCGCGGTGGAAATCGAGACCTGGTTGTCGAACATGAACGCCTGAATCAGGAACCAGGTGCTGGTGATGGAAATCACCGCGATGAACCAGATCGACCAGATGCCGCTCAGGCGGTGAAAGTCGCCCCAGAAAATCCGCGCGCCATGACGAATACGCAGCGTCGGCCGGAAAAAGCCTTTCCAGAAACGCTTGTAGACCACCAGCCCGGTCACCAAAGACGCCAGCAAAGGCAGGCTCAGGAACGACACCAGATACCAGCCCCAGCTGTAGCCATTGGTGAACGGCACCAGCCACCAGCCATGCAACGCACGGGTGAACGCCTGGAAATTGAATTGGGGGGCGGTGCCCTGAATCACGCCGCTGTACGGGTTGACGTAAACCTTCACCGAGCGGCCATCGGGGTAGCTGACATCGACATCGAGCGCGAAGTGCGACTCGTCGGGCCGGCTGATACCTTCGACCAGCGTGTTCGGTTCCGCCTTCTTGATGGCGGCGATGATCTGGTCATAACTGAGTAGCGGTGCATCATCCGTGGGTTGGCTGGCGCGCATTTGCGGGTTTGCCAGCCAGACGATTTCCTGGCTGACCACCGCCAGCGTGCCGGTGACACAGACGATCAGCACGAAAAACCAGATCGGCAAGGCCAGCCAGCTATGGACCAGAAACCAGAGTTTTGAGCGGGATTTCTTCGACATGATTAAAGATCTTGTATCGATGAGAGGGCCTCTGCTGCGGGCTTCCCAGCGATGAGGTCCATGAAAGGCCGGCCCGTGGCTTTTGCCTACGCGGACTGACTGCATCTCTATAGGACGGATGAGGGACAGAAATCCCGAAGGGCAATGTGAAAGTAAATGTTTCGCGTTCCTGCCAACACACATAACCCCTGTGAGAGTGAGCCTCTGTGGCGAGGGGATAAATCCCCTCGCCACACAGGCTCAATCCTACAAGGGGATTTGTATTCACTTGGGGTAGCAGGGAAACCGATCCAACACGAACCATGGTTCACGGGATCACTCTCCGGCCATTGATGAGCAGGGCCCACTCCCTAAGATGGAGCTCAGACGCCTTTCACCCGCGAGCCTGAGCGAGCCACTCAATGACGCCAGCAAGAACCCTCTACGACAAACACATCGATTCCCACACGGTGTGTCGCCTCGATGACCAGGGCCACGTCCTGTTGTACATCGATCGCCAGGTCATCAACGAATACACCAGCCCCCAGGCATTCAGCGGTTTGCGCGAGGCCAAGCGCGGAGTCTGGCGTGCCGGGACCGCGCTGGCGGTGGTCGATCACGTCAACCCCACCGCCCCGGTGCGCATCGCCGCCATGCCGGACCCCGGTGGTGCGCGGCAGGTGTCGTACCTGGCGGAAAACTGCCGGGACTTCGGCATCGAACTGATCGACATCCTCAACAAACGCCAGGGCATCGAACACGTCATCGCGCCTGAGCAGGGCTTCATTCTGCCGGGCATGGTCATCGCTGCGGGCGATAGCCACACCACCACGTATGGCGCCCTCGGTGCGTTCGGGTTCGGTATTGGCACTTCGGAAATCGAGCATCTGCTGGCGTCCCAGACCCTGGTCTATAAGCGCTTGAAGAGCATGCGGGTGACGGTGGATGGGGTTTTGGCGCCGGGGCTGACGTCCAAGGACGTAATCATGGCGTTGATCGGCCAGATCGGCGCGTCGGGTGCCACCGGGTACGCCATCGAGTTTCGCGGTTCGACCATCGATGCCTTGAGCGTCGAAGCGCGCATGACCATCTGCAACATGGCCGTCGAGGCCGGTGCGCGAGGCGCATTCATGGCCCCGGACGAGAAAGTCTTCGCCTACCTCAAGGGCAAACCTCGCGCACCCAAAGGCGCGTTGTGGGAGCAAGCAGTGGAGAAATGGCGCGCCTTGCACAGCGACGCGGACGCGCACTTCGACCGCGAAGTCCGGGTCGACGCCAGCACCCTGGAACCGATGGTGACGTGGGGCACCAGCCCGGACCAGGCCTCCCCGATTGGCGCGCGCGTGCCGGACCCGCAAGACATCAGCGACCTGATCCTGCGTCAGGACATGCGCCGCGCCCTGAATTACATGGGCCTCGAAGCCGGCATGCCGCTCAGCGACATTGTCATCAGCCACGCCTTTATCGGCTCGTGCACCAATGCGCGCATCGAAGACCTGCGCGATGCCGCCAGCGTGGTGCGCGGCAAACACGTCGCCGGGCACGTGCGGGCGATGATCGTGCCGGGCTCCACCGAAGTGCGCAATCAGGCTGAAGCCGAAGGCCTGGCGGCGATCTTTATCGAAGCCGGGTTCGAGTGGCGCCAGTCCGGCTGCTCGATGTGCCTGGCGATGAACGACGACGTGCTGGCGCCGGGCGACCGCTGCGCCTCCAGCACCAACCGCAATTTCGAAGGCCGCCAGGGTGCGGGCGCGCGCACGCACCTGATGAGCCCGGCGATGGTCGCCGCCGCCGCGATCACCGGCCGCTTGACCGACATCCGTCACTTTGGAGACCGCGCATGAGCCTGCAACCTTTCACTCAGGTCACCGGCAAGGCGGCGCCGATGCTCGCCGCCAATATCGACACCGACGTGATCATGCCCAAGCAGTTTCTCAAGGGCATCGACCGCGCAGGGCTGGATCGTGGCTTGTTTTTTGACCTGCGGTTCTTGCCGGACGGTTCGCTGAATCCCCAGTTCGTGCTGAACAAACCGGCATGGCAGGGCGCACGTTTCATGGTGGTCGGGCCGAACTTCGGCTGCGGGTCGAGCCGCGAACATGCGGTGTGGGGCTTGAAGCAGATGGGGATCCGGGCGCTGATCGGCAGTAGCTTTGCCGGGATTTTCTATGACAACTGCCAGCGTAACGGGGTGTTGTTGATTACCCTCGATGAGGCGGTGTCACAGCGGCTGGGGCAAGTGGTCAGTGAACCGGACAGCGCGTTGATCAATGTCGATCTGGAAGATCAGGAGATACGCCTCCACGACGGTCGGGTCATCCCGTTCGAGATCGATACCTTGCGCAAAACCGCGTTGCTGCTGGGCCTCGACGCCATCGGCAGCACACTGCAGCGCAGCGAACAAATCAAAGCCTTCGAGCGTGCTCACCTGGCTGCCAACCCTTGGCTGAGCTGAAACACAAATCCAATTGTGGGAGCGGGCTTGCTCGCGAAGGCGGTGTGTCAGTCAAAGCTGATGTTGACTGACAGGACGCCTTCGCGAGCAAGCCCGCTCCCACAGTTGATCTCTGCCAGGCACAACTCCCAGTTGAGGCTTCGGCTACACCGACAATCCCTTGAAATGCTCCTGCAAAAACTCCACACACGCGCGTAACTTCCCCGAATACGCCAGCCGCGTCGGGTACACCGCCCAGACGTTGGCGCTCTGGCTGTACTCGGGCAACAGCTGCACCAGCCGACCCTGGTCCAGCAACGGTTTCACATCCCACAACGACCGCAACACAACGCCGCGCCCGTCCAGCGCCCACTGCAAGACAATCTCGCCGTTATTGGACGACAGCGGTCCGCTGACCCGCACGCTTTCTTGAACCCCGTTGCGTTCCAGGTTCCAGATGCCGAAGGCGTTGTCGCGCTCCTTGATTACCAGGCAATGATGCTGCTCCAGTTCGCTCAACGTCTGTGGCACGCCCTGACGTTGCAGGTAACCGGGCGCCGCGCAGACGACCCGTCGATTACTCACCAGCCGTCGGCCGATGTGCTGGCCGGGAATGTCGTCGCCGACACGGATCTCCAGATCGAAGCCTTCATTGACGATGTCCACCACGCGGTCGAACAGGTCGAGGCGAATCTCCAGGTCGGGATAACGTTCGGCCAGCAATGAAACGGCCGGTGCCACGTGATGGCGGCCGAAACCGAAACTGCTGCACAGGTGCAGACGCCCGCGAGGGCTGTCGTGGGCGTCGGAGAGTTCGTCGTGCAGTTGCTGGAAATCATCAAGAATGCGCAGCGCCCAGCGCTGGACCCGTTCACCGTCCTCGGTCAGTGCGATGCGCCGGCTGGTGCGATGCAGCAGGCGGGTGCCGAGGGTGGTTTCGAGAATCTGGATGCGCTTGCTGACGTAGGCGGGCGACAGGCCCAGTTCATCGGCTGCGGCGGCGAAACCGCTCTTGCGGATCACGGTGAGGAGTACACGCAGGTCTTCGGGTAGGGGCACGTTGTCTTTCTTGGTGGTCATGGCAGAACGAACACTGGCGGCATGAGCCGCCAGCATAGCAGCGGGACGCAGCGATCAGCGCAGGAAACCCAGCACTTCGGCGAGCAGCAGGTCGGGCGCTTCTTCGGCGATGTAATGGCCGGCAGGCAAGGCCTTGCCACGCACGTCGGTGGCCACGTGTTGCCACTCCTTGAGCGGCTCGAAACAGCGCCCGACCGTCCCTTCGGCGCCCCACAGAACCAGCAACGGCAAGTGCAGATAATGACCGGCCTTGATATCGGCGCGATCA
Source organism: Pseudomonas sp. 31-12 (assembly GCF_003151075.1). Taxonomy (NCBI): domain Bacteria; kingdom Pseudomonadati; phylum Pseudomonadota; class Gammaproteobacteria; order Pseudomonadales; family Pseudomonadaceae; genus Pseudomonas; species Pseudomonas sp. 31-12. Next base: position 4,811,319 of record NZ_CP029482.1, on the reverse strand, counting down.
TGTTCCAGGTCAATGCTGGCGCTGGCGCGGTAGTCCTCGCAGATTCCGCGCGCGGTGCCCGGCAGTTTCAGGCAGCGCACGTACTCGCCGAAGGCCTCGGGGGTGAACGGCTTGAGCCCGGCGCTGCGGCTGCCCATCACGCTGCGCAGATAGGCTTCGGGGTCGGCTTCGATCAGGGTTTCCGGCAGCGGCGCGGGACGGATCAGGAAGAACCAGTGCCAGTAAGCGCGGGCAAAGGCTTCGTTGGTTTGCGCGTACATCGACAGGGTGGGGGCGATGTCCAGCAGCACCATGCGTTGCACGGTGTCGGGATGATCCAGCGCCAGGCGATGGGCCACGCGAGCGCCTCGGTCGTGGGCCAGCACCGAGAACTGGTCGAAGCCCAGGGACTTCATCAGCTCGACGCTGTCCTTGGCCATTTCTCGTTTGGAATAGTTTGTATGGTGATCGTTGGCCGGTGGTTTGCCGCTGTCGCCGTAACCGCGCAGATCAGCGGCGATCACAGTGAAGTGCTCGGCCAGTTGTTCAGCGATCTTGTGCCAGATGACGTGGGTCTGCGGGTGACCGTGCAGCAACAGCAGGCCCGGCCCGCTGCCGCCGATGCGGTAGGCAATGTCCACGCCATTGACGTGGCGTTGGTCTTTCAGGAATCCGGCGAACATGGGCGAGTCCTTGTTGTAGTTGCCCGCATCCTGAAAGTGTTGCGCGCCGGGGGCAAGGCGCGAAGCGTGGTGCGTTTGTTCATGAAATGTGTTCGAGGGATGTGCGGTGTCAGGGATGACGCCTTCACGGGAAAGCCACGCTCCCACAGGGTTTTGTGTTGTTCCTGGCATTTGCGAACGACACAAAAACCTGTGGGAGCGGGCTTGCCCGCGAAGAGGCCCGCCCAGACACGGAAGAATTCAACCCTGCTGAAACATCTCCTTCGCCCGCTGCTCAATCTGCTCCTGAGTCAAATCCTCCTTGCGCGTCGCCAGGAACCACAGATGCCCATAGGGATCTCTCAACGTCCCCGAGCGGTCGCCATAAAACTGGTCCTTGACCTCGGACACCACCGTGCCGCCCGCTGCAATCGCCTGTGTATACGACTTATCCACATCGTTCACATACAAATGCAGGCCCACGGATGGCGAATTGTCTGGATTGCTCAATGGCCCCTGATCGCACGGCGTGCCGAGCATGATCGGGCAATCGCCAATCCTCAGCTCGGCATGTCCAATCCCGCCATCCGGCATGGCCAGTCGCATAACCTCGGTGGCGCCAAAGGCCTTCTTGTAAAACTCGATGGCTTCGGCCGCTTTCTGAATGCCCAGATAAGGCGTGATGCTGTGATAACCCTCTGGAATGGGTTTGACGCTCATGACGGTTCTCCCTTGTTGTTGTGAATTGAAGGTGTTCCTTCGCCGATTTCCGGTCGGATAACTATAGGTCAGCGCCTTTTGCGCAGCCGAGTGCCCGACGAGCAGCAGCGCCACTGTTTGCAGAAACTGGCCAAGGCGTTGAACTCCGATGAGGTTCGGCAGTTCATCCTGACCCGCACCACTATTGTGGATCTGTCCTCGATTCAAGCAGCTGCGCCCCCGGCCCCCGATCCCCCAGCACATCGCCAGAATTACGCAACGGACACGCCTCCATCGACAAACACCCACACCCGATACAGCCATTAAGCTTGTCCCGCAGCAACGTCAGTTGATTGATCCGCTCATCCAGATCCCGGCTCCACTGCGCCGACAACACCTTCCAGTCCGCCGCCGTCGGCGCGCGGTTATCAGGCAGTGATTTCAACGCTTCGCCAATCTCCGCCAACGGAATCCCCAACCGCTGGGCCACTTTGATCAACGCCACCCGTCGCAACACTTCCCGCGGATAACGCCGCTGGTTGCCCTGATTGCGATTGCTCTTGATCAAACCCTTGGACTCGTAGAAGTGCAGCGCCGTGACCGCCACGCCACTGCGCGCCGCCAATTGGCCGACGGTGAGTTCCTTGTGCAGATGCTCCGGGGTGATCATTTGAAAAATGCCTCTTGACCTCTAGTTAACTTGAGGTTTTACCCTGCAGGCCTTCGGATCGCAAGGTCCGACTTTCACGTCAGTGGGGACTCTTCATGCAAGCGCCAGAGAAAAATCGCAGCTTCACTCAATTGATCGAATTCGAGATCGAACCCCATCAGCAACCCGCGTTGGTGTCGGCATTGTCAAAGCAGACCGAGCGCCTGGCCCAAGGCTACAGCGGGTTTTTGAGTGCGAGCATCCAGGCCAGCGACGACGGCCGGCGGGTGCTCAATTACCTGCAGTGGCAAACTCGCGAGGCGGGGGAAGCCGCGTTTCAGAGCTTTGAAAGCGGCGAGCAGGATTTCTGGCAGCTGATTCGCGCGCATCAGGCGAAAACCGTGACCTTCGGCTCGTTCCAGGTGCTGCACAGTCTGGAACGTAGCCACGACGACGCGTTGCACTGCAATCTGGTGCATTTGAGGTAAGTGCTTAGATCGACAATTGCATCAGGCGCTCGCCTTGCACGTTTTGCGTGGGCCGGCGCTTGTTCACCGCCAGTTCGCCAATCTTGATCAGCCGCGTGCGTGTGACGTTACGGCTCAAGCCCAGCAACGCGGCGGTGTGCACTTGGTTGTAATGGCTGAAGCGATAAGCCGCTCGCAACAAGGCGTCTTCGACTTTCTCGTGAAGGGCGCCGGCCTGTTCTTCGAAGAGCTTTTGAAAGGCCCGGTCGAGCAAGGCTTCCGGGGAATCGTCGAAGCCCGCGTGGTGATCGTCCTGACGCTCGATGCGCATGTTCGACAGGCGCAGGTCATCGCGTTCGATCACGCCATTGCGGCAGATCAGCAAGGTGTGATGAATGACGTTTTCCAGTTCGCGGATGTTGCCCGGCCAGCTGTAGCTGCGCAGTTTCAGTTCGGCGTCTTTGCTGATGGTGATGGTGCCGTAACGGAGGCGCTGACTGTAGGCTTCGACGAAGTGGCGGGTGAGCGGCAGGATGTCGCCGGGACGATCGCGCAACGGGCTCAATTCCAGGCTGACCACGTCGAGGCGGTAGTACAAATCCTCGCGGAAATGCCCGGCGTTGATGGCTTTCTCCAGCTGCACGTTGGTCGCCGCCAGCACCCGCACGTCGATGGGAATGCTCTTGCGCGAACCGAGGCGCACCACTTCGCGTTCCTGCAGCACGCGCAGCAACTTAACCTGAATCGCCATCGGCAAATCACCGATTTCGTCGAGGAACAAGGTGCCGCCATCGGCCTCTTCGAACCAGCCAGCCTTGGCGCTCAAGGCGCCGGTAAAAGCTCCTTTCTCATGGCCGAACAACTCGGCTTCCACCAGGGATTCGGAGAACGCACCGCAGTTCACCGCCACGAACGGCCGGTTGCGCCGGGCACTGAGGTTGTGGATATGCCGTGCCACCAGTTCCTTGCCGGTGCCGGTTTCACCGATGATCAGCACGCTGGCTTCGCTCGGCGCGACTTGCTGAATGTGCGCGAGCAAGGCCTGGGATTTCGGGTCTTCGAACACCTGCGCGGTGGCGCGGATCGACGTGGCCAGGGCGGGCGAGGGCGGTAGTGTCAGAAGTTGCATCAGGCAGGCTCCCTGAATAGAAGGCTATGAATAGAATGTCGGGATCGGCAGGGACTGGTTCAACGCCCAGTCACCCAGTTCATGGAGTTTGTAATCCACCGGGTCGTGCAGGGTTTGCGTGCGCAGGTTGCGCCAGTGGCGGTCCAGTCGCAGGGAGGCGTGGGTCGAACGCGCGCCGGTGACTTCGAACAAGCGACTACAGATTTCCAGGCCATTGCGCGTGGCCGCGACTTTCGCGGTGGCGATGACGGTGGCGAGCTGTCCGCGTTCTTCGGCGCTGAGGTTCGGGCCTTTTGCCCACGCCTTGTCGAGCAACTCGGCGGCGCGTTCCACCAGCAACCGGACACCTTCGAGAGCGACCCAGAATTCGCCGTAATGGCCGAGTACATAAGGATCCTGACGCACATCTTGCGCGCTGGATTTGTGCCACGGCCGGGTTTCGGTGAGCGTGTATTGCCGCGCTTCTTCAAAAGCCCCTTCGGCAATGCCGAGGAACAGGTGCGTGAAGGTCAGTTGCGCAATCAATGGTCGCAGGCAGGCGAACGGTGTGCTCAGCGGACCCGGATCGAGCAGCAGTTCCGATTCCTCGACCCGCACCCGTTCGAACGTCGCGCTGCCGCTGTCGGTCTGGCGCTGGCCCATGTTGTTCCAGTCGTTGTGCAAGGTAATGCCGCTGCGACCGCTGGGAATTGCGGCGATAAGCAGCTTGCCGCCAGCGCTTTCATCAACGGCCGAGGCGATCAGCATTTCCGAGTCGCTGGCGCCGGAGCAGAAACTTTTCTTGCCGGAGAACTCGCGCCAGCCTCCGAGGTTTTTCACCACGGTGCGGGTGTCCAGCGGGTTGAGGGCGTTGCCCCAGAACCAGTTCTTGCGCGCCGTCTGTTCGAACCATGGCTGCCATTGCTCGGGCCTGGCGAACAGGCGAATGGTGGCGAGCATCAGGTGATGGAAGCCGAAGACATGGGCGATCGAACTGTCGACCCTGGCGAACTCGCGCACGATGCCCAGGGTGTCACTCCAGCTGGCGCCGAGGCCGCCGTACTGGACAGGAATGCTTAACGCGAGCAGACCACTGTGGCGCAGCGCGTCACGTTCGGCCTTGGGCGTACCGCCACGCTCGTCGCGCTCGACAGCAGTCAGGGCAAACCCGGCGGCCAGTTGGCGGGCGGTCTGCAACGGGGACAACAGGGCGCTTCGCGGCTTGGCAGTCACGCGGGGTTCCTCTTTTGACGTCGAAGCACATTCCCTGGGGGAACAGAGCTTTTGTGGCGAGGGAGCTTGCTCCCGCTGGACTGCGAAGCAGTCCCTGAACAGGCCGGCGCGGCATGTATGAAAAAACCGCATCAACCGGTTTACGACTGCTTCACAGCCGAGCGGGAGCAAGCTCCCTCGCCACAAGATTCCTGTCCTTCAGAGAGATTTGTCAGGCCGTGGCTTTGGTGGGCAGTACGTCATTGGCGATCATTTCGCCAAAAGGTCCGGTGAGGTTGGTGACGCCGCGCCCCGCGAGGCTCGCGTACGGCTCGGGCAACAGCGGGAACACCAGCTCGGCAAAGCGATAAGCCTCTTCGAGGTGCGGGTAGCCGGAGAAGATGAAACTCTCGATGCCCAGGTCCGCGTACTCCTTGATCCGCGCCGCCACTTGCTGCGGGTCACCGACCAGCGCCGTCCCGGCACCGCCACGCACCAGGCCGACGCCGGCCCAGAGGTTGGGCGAGATTTCCAGGTTGTCTCGGCGCCCGTCATGCAATGCGGCCATGCGTCGCTGGCCTTCGGAATCGAAACGCGAGAACGATTTCTGTGCAGCGGCGATGGTCTCGTCGCTGATGTGCTCGATCAGTTTGTCTGCCGCTTTCCAGGCTTCCTCGGCGGTCTCGCGCACGATCACATGCAAGCGAATCCCGAACTTCACCGTACGCCCGTTTCGCGCTGCACGCTCACGCACATCGGCGAGTTTTTCTGCAACGGCTGCCGGCGGTTCGCCCCAGGTCAGGTAGACATCCACCTGCTCGGCGGCGAGTTCATGGGCGGCTTCGGAGGAACCACCGAAATACAGCGGCGGATACGGTTTCTGCACCGGCGGATACAACGCCTTGGCGTTCTGCACTTGCAGGTGTTTGCCTTCGAAGTCCACCGATTCGCCTTGCAGCACGCGGCGCCAGATCTTCAGGAATTCGTCAGTGACTTCATAGCGCTCGCTGTGATCGAGGAAGATGCCGTCGCCACGGTTTTCATCCGGGTCACCGCCAGTCACTACGTTGATCAGCAAGCGGCCATTGGACAGCCGATCCAGCGTGGCGGCCATGCGCGCCGAAACCGTTGGCGAGATGATCCCGGGGCGGATCGCCACCAGATATCGCAGGCGTTCGGTCAGCGGCACCAGCGCCGAAGCAATGACCCACGAATCTTCGCAGGAACGTCCGGTGGGAATCAGCACGCCGTGGTAGCCAAGGCTGTCAGCGGCTTGCGCCACTTGTTTCAAATAGTTGAGGGTCACCGGGCGGGCGCCCTGAGTGGTGCCCAGGTAATGGCCGTCGCCGTGGGTCGGCAGGAACCAGAAAACATCCATGAAGAAATCCTTAAGCGATTTTCAGCAGATTTTTGGGGGGCACGCCAAACAGCGGCGCGGCGCGTTCTGCAGCAAGACGAATGCGGGCCTTCAAGGGCTCACTGGTTATTTGGTAATCGGCGAAATCGGCTTCGGTGGCGTAGACACCAATCGGCAAGGTCAGGGCCTGGAAGAAACTGAACAGCGGCCGCAATTGATGATCGAGCACCAGCGAATGCCGTTCGCTGCCACCGGTGGCTGCCAGCAACACGGGCGTGTCGATCAGCGCATTGAGGTCGATGAGGTCGAACAGGTGCTTGAGCAAGCCAGGGTAGGAACCGCGATAAACCGGCGCGGCGACGATCAGCAGGTCGGCGTTCTCGATCGCTTGCAACTCGGCTTCGATTTCGGCGCTCAATTCCTGGCGGGACAACGCAGCGCCCAGTGGCCGGGCGATGTCGCCCAGTTCGATCAGCTTGCTCTCGATCGGCAATTGCTCGGCCAACTCGGCCAGTAGCGCTTGGGTCAGCACCAGCGTGCGAGACGGACGCCAGGTACCGCCGGAGAGGGCAACGACTTTCAATGGACGCGACATGATCAGTTCCTTTTAAACAGTTGCTCAGCGAGCAGTGGGAAGTCACTGACTTGAGCAAGAGCTGTACCAATCCTTGCAGGCCCCGTTTTACGCGGCTTGCAGCGTATCGGTCAGTTGACGCTGTGCGATTTTGGGGGCTGTTTGTTGAATGACTGTTGCCTGGCAAACAGTTGCGTGGGCAACAGTGAGTGAGGCGATGGGGTTGTTATAAAGGGTGGTTGTTATTCCGTAAAAGACCTTAAATTAATATTTATAGATCATTAGGAGATATGAAGCGGGTTGGCTGAACGTCGTTAGCCAAATTCGATAGCCACTATCGAGAGCGTTGATTTCTGCCCGTCGAAGGGGGCGGGTAGCCTGTGTTCATTGCCCCGAACCCAGATGCCAGGACGCCACAGATGAAACCTCTAATCGCCACTTTCTTGCTGCTCGCGGTCTCCGTTCTCGCCGGATGTGCCAGCCATGTTTCCCCTGAATTACGGCCTTACACCGCTGAAGAAAGTCGGGAATTGGCGTTGGAAGCCTTGAATCGTCGTGGTTTGTCCTTCGAGGAATACCATGCGAAAAAAGCCGAATTGCTTGGCCAACGGCAAAAATCGTTCAGCTTCGACAAACAAGGCGAAATGAATGCCGAACGTGCTGTACAGCTTCACGGTCGTCCAAGCTGATCGAAAACTGTACCGTTCGAAGTTTCGCGTAACTGTCCATGGGTTTCTCCCGAGCCGTGCGATAGGGTCAACACCTGACTGACCCTGATTGGACTGCCGCTCATGCTCTCGCTCGATCTGCTGCTGGGCTTCGCCCTGTTTGCCCTTGTCACCTCGATAACGCCTGGCCCCAACAACACCATGTTGCTGGCCTCGGGTGTGAATTTTGGCTTTCACCGCACCATTCCGCACATGCTGGGCATCACTTGCGGTTTCTTCGTGCTCGTCGTGGCGGTCGGTTTCGGTCTGGGCGCGGTGTTTCAAACCTATCCATTGCTCTATACGGTGCTGCGTTACGTCGGCGCGGCGTACTTGCTGTACCTGGCGTGGAAAATCGCCCATTCCGGCCCCGTCTCCGAGAGTGAACAGGGCGACAGCAAACCCATCAGCTACCTCGGCGCCGCCGCGTTCCAGTGGGTCAATCCCAAGGCGTGGATCATGGCCATCGGTGCCATCAGCACCTACACGCCGATGCAGGGCTACTTCACCAACGTGATCGTGATTGCTGCGGTCTTTGCCTTGATCAACCTGCCAAGCGTCGGCGTCTGGGCCGGGTGCGGCACATTGTTGCGCAATGTGTTGAAGGATCGTCGCTGGTTGCGCCTGTTCAACTGGGGCATGGCTTTGCTGTTGGTGGCTTCGTTGTACCCGTTGTTGCTCGAGAGCTTTAGCTGACACTTCGCTTCAACCGGTTGGCCGATGCCTGTTAAGCTCGACTTCAGGAGCGTTCCTACGCACTTTTAAATGAAGTTGTTCTTCTTTAACGGCCTCCGATCAGGTATTTCTAACGTTCTGAACGGTCTGCGCAGCTCACGAGGCTGCGCCTTGATCGTTCAGTGACGAGCCTCCTGATCCCGGAACATGCTCTGCGAGTTTTCTATGAATAAACGTCCTCTGTATTTTGACTACGCCGCCACCACGCCGGTGGATGAGCGGGTCATCAAGGTCATGGTCGAGTGTCTGGGTTTCAACGGAAACTTCGGCAACCCGGCGTCCAGCTCCCATGCCTTCGGCCAACAGGCCCGGCAAACGGTCGAGCAGGCTCGACGCCAGGTCGCCGAACTGGTCGGCGCCCAGGCGGAACAGATCGTCTGGACCTCCGGCGCCACCGAATCGAACAACCTTGCCCTCAAGGGCGTAGCCCAGGCTCGCGGCGTATCCGGCGGCCACCTCATTACCAGCCAGATCGAACACAAGGCCATCCTCGACACGGCGAAGCAGTTGCAGGACACCGGTGTCGCCGTGACTTACCTGGTGCCTGACGCCGAGGGCCTGATTACCCCGCAAGCGGTCAGTGAGGCAATGCGCGAGGACACCTTTCTGGTGTCGCTGATGCTGGTCAACAACGAGCTGGGCACGGTCAATGACATCGCGGCCATCGGCCAGATCGTGCGTGATCGTGATGCGCTGTTCCATGTCGACGCGGCCCAGGGCGCGGGCAAAGTGGTGATCGATCTTGCCCGCCTGCCTGTCGACCTGATGTCATTTTCGGCGCACAAGATCTACGGCCCCAAAGGCATCGGTGCCCTGTACGTCGGCCCGCGCGCGCAACAGCGTTTGCAGGCGCAGATTCACGGTGGCGGTCACGAAGGCGGTTTGCGTTCCGGGACCCTTGCGACTCACCAGATCGCCGCCATGGGCGTCGCCTTCGCCTTGGCGGCCGCTGCGTTCGAGGACGAAAAAGCCACGATTGTGCGGCTGCGCGAACGCTTGCTCGAACAACTGCTGAGCATCCCCGGTGTTCGGCTCAATGGCAGTTCGACCCAACGCATTCCCCACACCCTCAGCCTGACGTTCAACGAAGGCGAGTTCAATTCTGCGGCGTTGAGCCATTCGATCGCGTTTTCCGCGACCTCGGCCTGTAACTCCGCCAGCAATGCGCCGTCCCATGTGCTGCTGGCGCTGGGGCATGACACGCGTTCGGCGGGTCGCACCATTCGCTTGAGTCTCGGCCGTTTCACCACAGAGCAGGATATCGACCAAGCGGTTCAACTGATCAAAGCAGCCTGCGCCAGTGCTCCGGCATTCTGGCAGTAAGGCCTGAAAGTGCCGGCATTGATCGGCACTCAACAATAATGATGAAGTGATTAGCAGGAGAGATGATGAGTACGCAGCCTTCGATCAATGGATCGGTGTCCGAGCGCCTGGCGCAAACCCGCGAACTGATGAGCCGGGAGGGCATTCATGCCCTGTTGGTGCCGTCGGCCGATCCTCACCTGTCGGAATACCTGCCGGGCTATTGGCAAGGACGGCAGTGGCTGTCGGGCTTTCATGGTTCGGTCGGCACACTGATCGTGACCCCGGACTTTGCCGGCGTCTGGGCCGACAGCCGTTATTGGGAACAAGCGACCAAGGAACTCAACGGCAGCGGCATCGAACTGGTCAAGCTGCAACCGGGCCAGCCTGGCCCGCTGGACTGGCTGGCGGAGCAGACCCCTGAAGGCGGCGTGGTCGCGGTGGATGGCGCGGTAATGGCCGTTGCATCGGCCCGTACGCTGGGTGGCAAACTCGAAGAACGCGGCGCACGTCTGCGCACTGACATCGACCTGTTGAGCGAAGTCTGGAGCGACCGTCCGACGCTGCCGAACGAGCCGATCTATCAGCACTTGCCGCCTCAGGCGACCGTCAGCCGTGGTGAAAAACTCGCGAAGCTGCGTGAAGCCTTGAAAGATCGTGGCGCTGACTGGCACTTCATCGCCACTCTCGATGACATTGCCTGGCTGTTCAATCTGCGCGGCGGCGACGTGTCGTTCAACCCGGTGTTCGTTTCCTTTGCCTTGATCAGCCAGGAGCAGGCCACCCTGTTCGTGGCCCTGAGCAAAGTCGATGCCGAGCTGCGGGCGGTCCTCGAAAAAGACGGCGTGACCCTGCGCGATTACCGCGACGTGGCCGACGCCCTGCGCGCTGTGCCGAGCGGCGCGAGCCTGCAAGTCGATCCGGCGCGCGTGACCGCCGGTTTGCTGGAAAACCTGGACAGCGGCGTGAAACTGGTCGAAGGCCTGAACCCGACCACTCTGGCCAAATCACAGAAGAGCCTGGCCGATGCCGAGCACATTCGTCAGGCCATGGAGCAGGACGGAGCGGCGCTGTGCGAATTCTTCACCTGGCTGGACTCGGCGTTGGGTCGTGAACGCATCACCGAACTGACCATCGACGAACACCTGACGGCCGCGCGTACCCGACGCCCGGGTTATGTGTCGCTGAGCTTCAACACCATTGCCGCGTTCAACGCCAATGGCGCGATGCCGCACTACCACGCTACCGAAGAAGAACACGCGGTGATCGAGGGTGATGGTTTGTTGTTGATCGACTCCGGCGGTCAATACCTGGGCGGCACTACCGATATTACGCGGATGGTACCGGTCGGTACGCCGACGGATGAGCAGAAGCGCGATTGCACGCGGGTGCTCAAAGGCGTGATCGCCCTGTCCCGTGCGCAATTCCCTCGTGGCATTCTCTCGCCGCTGCTCGATTCGATTGCCCGAGCGCCGATCTGGGCTGAAAGCGTTGATTACGGACACGGCACCGGGCATGGCGTCGGCTATTTCCTCAACGTTCACGAAGGCCCGCAGGTCATTGCCTATCAGGCCGCTGCAGCACCGCAAACCGCGATGCAACCGGGCATGATCACGTCCATTGAACCGGGCACTTACCGTCCGGGCCGCTGGGGTGTGCGGATCGAGAACCTGGTGTTGAATCGCGAAGCGGGCAAGAGCGAATTCGGCGAGTTCCTGAAATTCGAAACCCTGACCCTGTGCCCGATCGACACCCGCTGCCTCGAACCGTCGCTGCTGACCCTGGACGAAAAGCAATGGTTCAACGCCTATCACGCCGAGGTGCGCGAGCGCCTGAGCCCGTTGCTGGATGGCGCGGCTCTTGAGTGG